>CAVXJG010000010.1:0-311895 GCA_963762105.1 uncultured Actinomycetota bacterium
CTACCGCCCGGTCTGCCCCGGGACGAACCGACCTGACCAACGACTCGTCGCGAGCACCTCACACCCGGACGTCGCGTCGGTGCCGGCGCCGCCGCTGCAGTTGTCGCGCCCCCGTCCGCCGGTCAGCCGGTCGTCGTCCGCACCGCCGGCCAGCACGTCGCGGCCCGCGTCACCCCTGAGCCGGTCGCGGCCGCCGTTCCCGCGCACTCGGTCGCGGCCCTCGCCGCCGACGAGCCGGTCAGCGCCTCCGCCGCCGTGCAGCCGGTCGGGGCCATTCCCGCCGCAGACCACGTCGTCGCCACCACGCCCCGCGACGCGGTCGGCGCCTGCCCCGGCCACGATCACGTCGTCGCCCGTGGTGCCGACCAGGGTCGTCGGCCCCGACCGTCCCGACGATGGTCGCCGGACGTCCGGCGCACGTGGGGGTCGGTACGGGAGGGGGCGGAGGCGGCGGGGCAACGACGGGCCCGACGTTGAGCGTCAGGCTGCGCGAGGCGAGGTGGGACGGCAGGTAGTCGTCGAGCGCTGTCACGACGAAGGTCGCGGACCCGGGCCCGGTCGGGGTTCCCGAGATCGTCCCGGACGGCGCGAGTGCCAGGCCGCCGGGGAGCACGCCGTCGGTCACCGACCAGGTGTAGGGCGTCAGCCCGCCGGTTGCGTTGAGACCGGCGGAGTACGGCACACCGACCTGGGCGGTGGGGAGCACCGTTGTGGTCACCGTGAACGGAGCGAGGGTGCGGCCCCGGATGCACCCGGCGGAGGGTCCGTCACCCTCGTTGTCGGTCTCGAAGACGTTGTCCTCCCAGGTGTGGAGGCACTCGTCGGGCAGCCACTCGTCGAAGATGTCGAAGCCACCGGTCAGCCCACCGTTGCCGAGCACGACGTTGGCACGGAACACGTTCCCCGCCTCGCTCTTGGGAAGATTGATTCCGTGGCCGTCGTTGCCACGGATCTGGTTGCCCACGAACAGGTTGTCGACGGCGCGGATGTTGCGGACATCGAGCCCCTCGCTCCCGCCCCCTGTGATCAGGTTGCCCGCGATGCGGTTGCGCTCGGAGTGGTCGCCGATCTGGACGTTGTCGTCGAGGCTGTCGCGGAAGACGTTGTCCTCGACCGTGTTGTCGAACGCGTCCTCGCCCAGCTCCAGGCCCAACGTGTTGCCCACGGCGGTGTTGCGGCGAAGGGTGTTGCGGTCGACGAAGTCCCGGATGTCGAACGCGGTCCTGGTGCGGCGGACCACGTTGTCCTCGACCACGGTGTCGGTGGTCTCTCGCAGGACGATCCCCGCGAGCGAGTACGCCTCACCCTCACCTCTGACGCTGATGCCGGCGACGCGACCGTCATCGCTGCCGAAAGGTCGTGACGGCACGGTAGAAGCCGTTCACGGACCCGTTGGTGATCGAGAAACCCGTAGCCGTCTGCGCGCTGATGCCCCGGCCGTCGACGGTCAGGTCACCCCACAGCGTGTGACCGCCGAGCTCGAGGTGGACGTCGGCGCCGGTGAGCGTGATGGCGGCGCCGGCTCCACCGCAGAACAGGTCGCCCGTCAGCTCGTAGGTGCCCGGGCCGGTCAGCGTCTCCCCGCACGTGGTCACGGGCGTGGCCTGGCTGGGCGTCGGCACCGCGACCACCAACGCAGCGGCCAGCACTCCTGCTGCGCCGATCCCGGACGTGCGCAACAACCTCGCCATGACAGATCCCTCCCGGAAGAAGACCGACGCGAGTCGTCAGCATAAGACGGAACTCGGGTGACGTCGTCCCCCTCGGACGGCAGGCTGGGGACGTGACCGGGGACCGGCTCGTCGACGGCGACCTCACCCTGCGGCGCGCCGTGCCCGAGGACGCGGCCGACATCCTCGAGGTCTACACCGAGCCCGACATCCGGCACTGGATGCTGTGGGAGCGCGACCTGCCGGACCTCGACGAGGCGCTGGCCAACATCGAGCGGTCCGAGCGAGCCTGGGCCGACGGGTGGGGCGGGGTGTTCCGGGTGGTGGTCGACGGGCACGTCGTCGGCGGGGTCAACCTGCACTTCGTCGAGACCGCGATCGGTGAGCTGTCGTACTTCCTGCGCGCATCGGCGCGCGGCCGGGGCCTGGCCACCCGGGCCGTGCTGCTGGCCGCCGACTGGGGCTTCCGCGAGCACGGCCTGATGCGGGTCTTCCTCCGCGCGGACCCGGCGAACGCAGGCTCGGTCGCCCTCGCCGAGCGTGCCGGGTTCAGCTACGAGGGCACCGAGCGCGAGTCGGCGGTGTACCCGGACAGCGGGCGACGGTTCGACTCCCGCGTCTACTCGCTGCTGCCCCACGAGCGCGTGGCGACCAGACCGGCCACCGAGGCCGACGTCGACTTCCTCACCGACGCCGCGATGGCGGCGACCGAGGACCAGGGCCGCTTCCCCGCCGACCTCGACCGGGCGGAGTACCGCGCCGGCTTCCGCGAGTGGACGCTCGAGCAGGTGCGCGGCGAGGTCCCGGACAGCACCACGTCGGTCGTCACGGCGTACGGCGTCGATGTCGGCCGGCTCCGGGTCGTGCGCACCGATGGGCTCGTCGAGCTCTCCGGGCTCCAGCTGCTGCCGGCGCACCAGGGTCGCGGCCTCGGCACCCGCGTCGTCCGCGACCTGATGGCCGAGGCGGCCGCGTCGGGCCGCGCGTTCGGGCTGTCCGTCGAGAAGGACAACCCACGGGCGCGGGCGCTGTACGAGCGGCTCGGGCTCGTGGTCGTCGGCGAGGACGGCGACGAATTGGTGATGCGAATGGGCACGAACGCCATCCCGGAAGCCTCCTTTGGCGGCGTTTGGGACCAAACGCCACCAGCTGGACCGGCCGACTAGCCTGCGCACCATGAGCGCGCCGCACCTGACGCCGGACGAGTTCCGCGAGCAGGGCCACCGGGTCGTGGACTGGATCGCGGACTACTGGGAGTCCGTCGACGACCTGCCCGTGCTGGCCCAGGTGCAGCCGGGCGACGTGACGGCGTCCCTGCCGACGGCGCTGCCGGAGCAGCCGGAGCCGCTCGAGGCCGTGCTGGCGGACCTCGACGAGCACCTCGTCCCCGGCCTCACGCACTGGCAGCACCCACGCTTCTTCGCGTACTTCCCGGCGAACTCCTCCCCCGCCGGCGTGCTGGGTGACCTGCTCTCCAGCGGCATCGGCGCGCAGGGGATGTTGTGGGCGACCAGCCCGGCCGCGACCGAGCTCGAGCAGGTCGTCCTCGACCAGCTCCGCCAGGCGCTCGGCCTGCCCGACTCGTTCGCCCGGGACGGCCTGGGCGGGGGCGTCATCCAGGACACCGCCTCGACCGCGACGTTCACCGCCGTCCTGGCCGCGTTGCACCGCGCCACGGACGGCGCGGCCCGGCGGGACGGCGTACGGTCCGGGGCCTTCGCGATCTACGGCTCCACCCAGGCGCACTCGTCGCTGCTCAAGGCCGCGATGATGAGCGGCCTCGGCGAGGGCGCCGTCCGATCGATCGCCGTCGACCCCGAGACGCAGGCCATGGACGTCGACGCCCTGCGCGACGCGATGGCCACCGACGTCGCGGCCGGCATCCGGCCGGTGCTGGTGCAGTCGGCGGTGGGGACGACGTCCACGGGCGCGATCGACCCGACGGCCGCCATCGCCCTCGTCGCCCAGGAGCACGGTGCCTGGCTGCACGTGGACGCCGCGTGGGCGGGGGTCGCCGCGGTCTGTCCCGAGCACCGCTGGATCCACGACGGCGTCGAGCACGCGGACTCCTACGTCACCAACCCGCACAAGTGGCTGCTGACGACGTTCGACTGCAGCGCGTTCTGGGTGCGCGATCGCGCCGCCCTGCTCGGGGCGCTGTCGATCCTCCCGGAGTACCTGCGCAACCCGGCGAGCGAGTCCGGCGCGGTGGTCGACTACCGCGACTGGCATCCGCAGCTGGGCCGCCGGTTCCGCGCACTGAAGCTCTGGACCGTGCTGCGGACGTACGGGCTGTCCGGGTTGCGGGCGCACATCGAGACCGGGGTCGCGCAGGCCCAGCGGTTCGCCGGGCTCGTGCGGGCCGACGACCGCTTCGAGATCGTCACCGAGCCGGTGCTCGGGCTGGTGGTGTTCCGCGTGGTCGGCGACGACGAGTCGGACGATGGCGCTGATGGAGGCGATCAACGCGTCGGGGACGGCGTACCTCTCGCACACCAAGGTCGAGGGTCGCGCCGCGCTGCGGCTGGCCACCGGTGGATGGCGGACCACCGACGCCGACATCGACCGCACGTGGGAGGCGCTGGTCGGCAACCTGTCGGCTACTTGAGGCGGACGAGCAGCTGGCCGTTCTCGAGCTGCTTGGTCTCCAGGATGTCGGCGCGCGACTCGACGAAGGCGCGGAACGACGTGTAGCCCAGCGCCTTCTCCTTGAACTCCGGAGCCATCCGCTGCATCTGGCTCTTCACGCTCGAGCTGTGCACCCACTCGTCGTCGCTCTTCTGCAGGCCCACGCGGGCCGCGCGGACCAGCAGGGCCGTGGCGTCGGTCTGCTCGACCGGCTCGGTGGACTCGACCGGGGCGACGGGCTCTGGCGTGGTCGTCTTCTTGGCGGCGGACTTCTTGGCCGTGGACTTCTTGGGCGGTGGCCTTCTTGGCGGCCTCGGCCGGTGGCTGGAGCCGAGCCGGGTTGAGGCCGGGCAGCGCCTCGTAGCTCTGGAACTCGTCGCAGGCGTTGACCAGCGCCCGGCTGGTCGAGCCCGCGACGCCGATGCCGACCACGAACCGGCCCAGCCGCTTGCAGCGCTGGGCGAGCGGCACGTAGTCGGAGTCGCCGGCGACGAGGGTGACGTGGGTGATGTCGCGGTGGTTGGACAGGTCCTCGACGGCGTCGACGGCGAGCCGGATGTCGGCGCCGTTCTTGGTGCCGGCCGCCGCGAACAGCTGGACCAGGTCGACCGCGCGGTCGACGAGCGCCTTCTTGTAGGCGGCGTTCGCGGGCACGGACCAGTCGGCGTACGCCCGGGTCATCGCGACGACCCCGAACGACGCGGCGTAGTCGATGATCGCGCCGAGGTCGACCTCGGCCTGCGCGAGCTTCACGTCGACCGGGTCGGCGGAGGTCAGGTCGGGCCGGTGGTGGCGGGCCTCGTCCTTGCGCCAGGCGCCGTCGCCGTGGAGGTTGTCGTAACGGGAGATGACCACGTTGTCGAAGTCGATGTACACCGCTACTCGATCCGTCACGTGACGACCCTAGTCGCCGGGCTGGGTCAGTCGTTCCAGGCGTCGCAGGGCGAGCTCGCAGACCGCGAGGTACGCCGGCGCCCACCACGGCACCCCGAAGGTCACCCGCGCACCCGCCCCGACGGCCTCGACCCGGTGCGAGGTCGCCGGCACCCCTGCCACCCGCCAGGACCAGCGGTGGCCCTCGACGAAGTCCGTGATGCGGAACGGCAGCGGGACGCCGATCGGCGGCACCACCATCCCGGTGCTGCCCTCGTGGATGCGGCCGCCGCTGTGGTCGAGCCGGACCTGGCTGACCGTCGGCCCCCAGCGCGGCCAGTTCTCGACCTCGACCAGCAGTCGCCACACCTCGTCCGGGGGTGCGGCCAGCGTGCGCGACACCGAGAAGAGCGGGGACATGGGGTCGATGCTGCCCGACGACGCGTCGGGACGTGACAGCGCCTAGCCCACGACGGCGGCGAGGGCTGCGGGTCCGTCGCCGGGCAGCACGACGTGGTCGCCCTCGACCCGCGGCTGCGCGCCGGCGATCGCGGTGAAGCCCCGGACGTCCGGGCCGAGGGCCGCGAGGGGTACCGACGTCGGGGCGGTCTGCGCCCGCGTCAGGTGGACCAGCACGGTCTGCTCGGGATGCTCGCGGACGTAGGTGATCGAGTCGCCGTCGGCATGGAGCCATCGCAGCCCGCCCCGACGGAGCGCGACGTGCTCGCGCCGTACGGCGATCCAGGTGCGGTACGCCGCCAGCGTGGCGTGGTCCCACTCGTCCGGGCGACCCCACGGGAAGGGGGTGCGGGCGTGCTCGCCGTCGACGCCCGTCAGCCCGATCTCGTCACCCATGAAGACCACCGGCACGCCCGGCATCGTCATCTGCAGGGCAACGCCGACGAGGTGCCGGTCCCGACCCCGGCCACGGGTGTCGGTCCAGCCGTCGGTGCCGCCGCCGGTGACGGTGCGGAACCGCGGCACGTCGTGGGAGTCGAGGTGCATGGTCGAGCCGACGAGCGACTGCCACGGCATCGCCGCGTGCATCTCGCGCATCGTCGCGACCGCCGCCTCGGCCGGGAGGACCGGGATGTCGATGGGGAGCCCGAGGTAGCTCAGGCCGTGCGGCAGGCCGGGCGGTTCGACCCGATGGGTGGGCGAACCGCCGTTGAGCCAGCACCAGACCGGCCGGGTGAAGCCGGCGTAGTCCATCGTGCCGTGCCAGCCGGCGCCGTCGAGATCGAGGCTGGCGTCGTGGCCGTGCTCCGCGAGCAGCCAGCCGTCGGCGCGGACGTCGGCGATGGTGCGCCGCACCGCGCGTGCCACCTGGTGGGCGAGGTCGTCGGGGCCGAGGCGCCCCGTCATGTTGGCGACGTCGACCCGCCAGCCGTCGAAGCCCTCGCGCAGCCAGCGCGCCACGACCGAGTCGGGGCCGTCGTACAGGCGGCTGGCCAGCTCGACGCTGGAGTGGTCGAGCTTGGGCAGGGACGCGATGTCGAGCCACGAGACGTAGGTGTCCGCGTCGTCACCGGCGCCGAACCGGTAGAAGCCACGCTCGGCGCTGGTGGGGTCGGCACGGGCGAGCTCGAACCAGTCGTGGTGGTCGCCGGTGTGGTTGGTGGTCAGGTCGCCGACCACCCGGATGCCGACCGCGTGGGCCGCCTCGAGCAGCCGGACCAGGGCGGCGTCTCCACCGAGCAGCGGGTCGACGCGCTCGAACGAGACGGCGTCGTAGCGGTGGTTGGACCACGCCTCGAAGACAGGCGTCAGGTAGAGCAGGGTCGCGCCGAGGTCCCCCAGGTGGCCCAGTCGACGGGCGATCCCGTCGAGCGTGCCGCCGTACAGCTGGAACGGCACGTCGGGCCCCTGGTGCACGACCGGGTCGTCCCACGCGGCCGGCAGGGCCCACGAGGGCACGGGCACGCCGGTCTCGGTGCGCTCGAACCGGTCGGGGAAGACCTGGTAGCCGACCTGGTCGGCGACCCAGTCGGGCAGCTGGTGCTCGGTGCTGATGCGGAAGTCGGCCGCGTCGGTGACGTCCCGCTCGTGCACGCCCGCGGCGTTGAGCCAGCGGAAGCGGGACCGGCCGTCGGTGAGCAGGAACCGGTAGGACGTCATCGGGTTGTGCACGTGGAGGTCGGCGCGCCACCACGTGCCCGCCTCGTCGACGCCGTCCTGCTCGGCCTCGACGACGTACGGCTCGCCGTCGCGGACCGAGCGGAGCACCACGTGGTCGGCCTGCGGTCGACCGTCGGCCAGGTGGGGCACCCGTACCCGGAGCGGGATGCGCGCTCCGAGCACGGGTGGCTCGGGTCGGTAGAGCGGGGACCCGTCGTGGTGCGGGTCCCGCCCCTGCACCGTCGACGTCACCCCTTGACGCCGCCTGCGGTCATGCCGCCCACGATGAAGCGCTGGAGGAACATGAACAGCAGGATCACGGGGATGGCGATGAGCAGCGCCCCGGCGCAGAAGACGCCGAGGTTGTTGGAGCGGTCACCGTCGATGAGGCCGTAGAGCCCGGTGGCGAGCGTCTTCTTGCTGCCGTCGGTCAGGAAGATCGAGGCCAGCAGGAACTCGCCGATGACCGACACGAAGACCAGCAGGCTGCACACGGCCAGGATCGGCGTCACGAGCGGCAGGATGATCCGGAAGAACGTCTGCACGTGGCTCGCGCCGTCGACCTTGGCCGCCTCGTCGAGGGACATCGGCAGGGTGTCGAAGAAGCCCTTGATCAGCCACACCTGGCCGAGCGAGTTGCCGCACAGCACGATGATGTAGCCGAGCAGGGTGTTCAGGCCCATGGCCGGGACCGCGTCGCCGATCTCGGTGAACATCAGGTAGAGCGCGACCGCCGCGAGGTACTGCGGGAACAGCTGGATCAGCAGCAGGGCGAGCAGACCGCCGCGGCGACCCGTGAACCGCATCCGCGAGAAGGCGAACGCGGCGAGCGCGCTGAAGAAGATCTGGATGAACGTCACGGCCACGCAGACGACCATCGTGTTGGCGTACCAGCGCTCGTACTGGATCGACGGGGTGTTGAACAGCTTCTCGAAGTTCTCGGTGCTGAACGTCCGGGGGATCATCCCGGTGGTGACCACGTTGCCGAGAGGGTTCAGTGCGGCCGAGACGATGTAGGAGATCGGGAACAGGGCCCAGAGGCAGGCGATGACGCCCACGATGTGACGCCAGCCGACCTCTTGGAACCATCGCCCCTTCGGGGCCTTCTCGCGGATCTTCTTGCGGCGCTTGGGCTCGGCGACGAGCGGCTCGCCGGGCGCGATGACCTGTTGGCTCATGTCAGTTCATCTCTTCCAGTTTCTTCGTGGCGCGGAACTGCAGGGCGGCGATCACGCCGGTGATGACGAACAGCACGACCGACACCGCCGAGGCGAAGCCGATCTGCGCCCCGCCGGCGCCGAAGGCCAACCGCATGGTGTAGCTGATCAGGATGTCGGTGCCGCCTGCGGTCGGGTTGTCCGGCGAGAAGGGTCCGCCCTCGGTGAGCAGGTAGATGGCGTTGTAGTTGTTGAAGTTGAAGGCGAACGACGCGACCAGCAGCGGGGCCACGCTCACCAGCATCAGCGGGAAGATGATGCGGGTCAGGTGCTTGAAGCCGCTGGCGCCGTCGATCTTGGCGGCCTCGCGCAGCTCCGACGGGATCGCCTGGAGAGCACCCGTGCACACCAGGAACATGTAGGGGAAACCCATCCACAGGTTCGTGATCAGCACGGCTGCCCGGGCGTTCCAGACCTCGCCGAACCAGTTGATGTTCAACCCCGTGACGTCGTTGATGAGGCCGAAGTCGCGGTTGAAGAAGCTGGACCACACCAGCAGCGAGATGAAGCCCGGAATGGCGTACGGCATGATCAGGACGGCCCGGTAGACCTTCTGGCCACGCATCCTCGGGTCGTTGAGGGTGATCGCCAGCAGCAGACCGAGGACGAACGTCGTGGCCACCGACAGCGTCGCGAAGAGGAACGTCCAGATGAAGATGCTGACGAAGTCGCTGCGGATCTCGGGGTTGGTGAGCAGCTTCTTGTAGTTGTCCAGCCCGACGTTCGCCTTCCAGGACTGGTCGGACACGCGGTTGCCGGCGTCGTCGACGTAGAACTCGCGGTCGCCCTGCTGCTGCACGGTGTAGACCGTGCCGGTGGTGACATCGGTGATCGTGTCGGCCTCCGCGTCGTACTCCAGGGTGGTGGTCCCTTCGAAGGCCGTCGTGATGCCGAGGGCACGGATCGCGCCGTCCTCGGTCGGCACGGTGAGCTCCTCGATGGCGGCACCGGCCGCGTTGATCTGCTTGGCGTCCAGCATCGTGTAGCCGTCGGCGGCGGTGATCTTGTCGTTCTCGACCGTGACGTCGCCTTCGTCGAGCTCCTCGAGGCCCTCCTCGGTGCCCTTGTAGAGGGTGCCGTCCTCCTGGCTGACCAGGAAGAAGGTGAACGGTCCGGTGGCCACCGAGCCCGTGGTGCCGACCGAGAGGTTGTAGCGCGGCGCGTCCGGGGTCTGCACGACCGACGAGCCGACGATCTGGGCGACCGCCTCTTCCTTGGTCGAACGGGTGCCGTCGCCGTAGTTCGTGAACGAGGTCTGGGCGGTCAGGATGATCGGGTAGATCACGAACAGCGCGAGCATGAGCAGGCCGGGCACCAGGTACTTGAACGGCTGGGCCCGCTGGGTGGCGTAGGTGGCCAGCAGCACCGCGACGATGGCCCAGACCGCGGCCAGGAACAGCCAGCTCTCCGCGGTCACGAGCATCGGGCTGATGGAGATGGCCAGGGCGATGGCGGTGCCGAGGAACAGCACCTTGATGACGATGGGCCACACGTGGCGGGAGGTGCCGCCCCAGTGCTGGTGGTCCTCGCTCTGGACGACGTCTTCGTCGGGATGTGGATCGGTGGATGTGACCACGAGGGCCTCCAGGTGGAAGGGGGACGTGGGAGATCGGCCCGGCGCCTCGGGTCGTTCAGGCGCGTCAGTAGAGGAGAGCGCGGAGGTGTGGGTGGGTCCCGCCCCCGGTGAGTGGCCGGCTGAGGTGCCGTCCGCTCACCGGGGGTCTGACCCTGGGTCCGGGCGGTCAGCCGCCCGAGGAGGCGGCGATCGCTTCGTTGATGGTCTTGCCGGCGTCCTGCATGGTCTTGGTCGGGTCGGCGCCGCCGACGATCGCGGCGTAGGCCTTGCCGAGCGGTTCCCAGACGCTGGCCATCGCGGGGATGGCCGGCATCGGACCGGCCTCGTTGGCGGCGTCGGTGAAGACCTTCAGGTCGGGGTCGGTGACCTGCTCCTGGACGGCGGTCATGGCCGGAGGCAGCTTGGTGCCCTCGAAGAGGGTCATCATGGCTTCCTCGTTGTTGACGCCGTTGGTCACGAACTCCTGGGCGAAGGCCGCGTTCTGCGCGCCCGAGGCCACCATGAAGGTCTGCGCTCCCATGAAGGGCTGCGCAGGGTCCTCGCCCGCGAAGCCGGGCACCGGCTGGATGGCGTACTTGATGCCGCTCTTCTGGATGTCGGGCAGGGCCCACGGGCCGGAGACCAGGAACGCCGCCTTGCCGCTCGTGAACAGGGCGATGGAGTTGTCACCGGTGATGGACGGGCGCAGCACCTTCGCCTTGGCGAGGGAGGAGATCTCCTTGCCGGCGGCGATCGAGCCTGTCCTTGCCGATGCCGACGTCCTCGGGGTCGTAGCCGCCGTCGGAGCCGGCGCCGAAGATGTAGCCGCCCCACGAGGTCAGGATCGGCTCCATGTGGTAGGCGTCGCCGAGCTCGCCGACCGGGAGGTTGAGGGCCGAGTCGACCTTGCCGGCCTTGACCGCCGCCTGGCCAGCCGCGACCGCGTCGTCGAAGGTCTTCGGCTCGTCGGGCGCGACGTCGGTGTTGCGGTAGAGCGCGAGCGCCTCGATGCCGTACGGCACGCCGTACAGCTGGGAGTCGAACGTCGCGGCGTCCACGGCCTTGGGTGAGTACCCGGACAGCTGGTCGGGGGTGAGCTGGAGCGGCTCGATGGCGCCGTTCTGGACCAGGTTGCCGATCCAGTCGTGGGCGCCGACGACGACGTCGGGGCCGTTGCCGGCCGAGTTGGCGGTGACGAAGTTGGTCTGGAGGTCCGAGGAGATCGCCTGGACCTCGACGCTGATGCCGTTGGCCTCGCCGAAGGCGTCGGCCACCTCCTTGACGGCGTCGATCTTGAGGGCGTCGGTCCAGATGACCAGGTCGGCGTCGCCCCGCTCGGGGACGGCCGTGGAGTCGGAGGGTGACGGTTCGGCCGAGGAGCTCTCGGACTCCTCGCCGCCGGTGGTGGTGGGGGTGGAGGAGTCCGAACCGCCACAGGCAGTGAGACTCACCGCGAGGAGGAGCGGGACGAAGATCCGAGCGAGATTGCGCATCCAGGTTGATCCCTTCAGGAGGGGGTTGTGAGGTGGGTCACGCTAACAGGGCCGTTTCTTCGTGACAACGATCCTGCAAATATTTGCAGGATCCATGGCATTGAACGCCAGATCCCTGAAAATCTCCCGCCCCTCCGCGGCCGCTCTCGACGCTAAAGTGACCGCCATGCAGGTGCGGCTCGCCCAGATCGCCGAGCGGGCCGGGGTCAGCATCAGCACGGTCAGCCGCGTCCTCAACGACAAGCCGGGCGTCAACGCGGCGACCCGGCGCCAGGTGCTGATCGCCATCGACGTCCTGGGCTACGACCGGCCCGCGCGGCTGCGGCCCCGCGTCGCCGGGCTGGTCGGCGTGGTGGTGCCCGAGATCGAGAACCCCTTCTTCCCGCGGCTCGCGCAGCTGATCGAGCTCAACCTCGCCCAGCACGGCTACACGCCGGTGCTGTGCAGCCAGAGCCTGGGCGGGATCCACGAGGACGACTACGTCCGCAGCCTGCTCGAGCACGGCGTTGCCGGCATCATCTTCGCCTCCGGCATGCACGCCATCGCCGACGCGGACCCGGGCCGCTACCAGCGGCTCACCGAGAGCGGGCTGCCGGTGGTGCTCATCAACGGCTACCTGCCGGACGTCGGGGCCGCCTGCATCGCCACCGACGACGCCCGGGTGATCGACCTGGCCGTCGCGCACCTGGCCCACATGGGCCACACCCGGATCGGCCTCGCGCTCGGCCAGGACCGCTACACCCCCGTGCGCCGCAAGGCGGCGGCCTTCCCGGTCGCCATGCGCGAGCACGTCGACCCCGACCTGGACGACGCCGACCTCTCGGATCTGGTGGAGTTCACGACGTTCACGGTCGCCGGCGGTGCGCAGGCGGGGTCGGCCCTGATCGACCGTGGTGTCACCGGCATCGTGTGCGGGTCCGACGTGATGGCGCTCGGCGTGCTGCGGGCCGCCCGCCAGCGGGGCCTGTGGGTGCCCCGTGACCTGTCGGTGGTCGGCTCCGACGACTCCTCGCTCATCGAGTTCACCGAGCCGCCGTTGACGACCGTGCGACAGCCGTCGCTGGAGATGGCCGCGGCAGCCTGTCGCGCCCTGCTCGACATGATCGGCGGTGGCCAGCCCCAGTCCACCGAGATGCTGCTGTCGCCCGAGCTCGTCGTCCGCGGCTCCGCCGGCCGGGTGCCGCTGGGGTTGGAGGGTTCCCGCACCGGCTGACCAGGAGGCGGGCGCGCCTACAGCTCGGCGACGAGCGCCAGGTGGTCCGACATCGGCAGCCGCACCGGCCCTCCCGACCGGGCCTGCAGGTCCGGCGTCGCGAGCAGGTGGTCGATCTGCAGAGTGGGCGCGTGAGCCGGGAAGGTCGGGCCGGTGGCCAGCGGGCGCAGGCCGGTGACCCGCTCGGCCGTGGCCCTGCCCATGTTGAGGTCGCCGAGCAGCACCATCGGGCTCGGCGCCCGCCGAGGCCGCTCACAGGACCCGCAGCTGGCGGACGTTCCAACCCCGCAGGAACGACAGGTGGGTGTTCACCACGCGCAGCGACGCCGCGGTGTCGCGACGCTCGGCGACGACGCCGACGCGGGGCTCGTCGCGCACCCAGCTCGGCCGCCGGCCGCCGGGCCACCGGTGCGGGAGCCGGCACGGGGCCGCGGCAGCCGCACCACCTGCCAGCCCGACACCGGGTAGCGGCTCAGCAACGCCACGCCGTACGCCGCGCGCCCGGCTGTCCGCGTCGGTCGCCGCCGACCAGGCCCCCGGCGTGCCCGACAGCGCGGCGACGAACCGGTGCTCGGTCGCGCCCATCGCTTCGGCGGCGATGGCGGTCAGGTCGGCGTGCTGCGAGCGCGGCTGGTTGCGGTCGACCTCCTGCAGCCCGAGCACGTCGGCGTCGAGGGCGCGGACCGCCCGGCGAAGCGGCCCTCGTCGACCTGGTCGTCGCCCGGGGAGCGGCCGTGAGGATGTTGAACGTCGCGATGCGCATCGCACACCGCCCCGTACCCGGGCGTGCGGGCCCGTCAGACGGGTAGAGGGACGTAGCGGTCACCGTGATGGCCGAGCACGGGAGGGGGCTGCGCGAGGGGCTCAAGCGCATGGCAGTCGCGCTCAAGGATGGCGGCCGTGCCATTCGCGCTCGGCGGCGGCTACGCCGCGTGCGCCCAGGGAGGGCCGGAGCCCGACAACGACGTCGACTTCATGGTCGCGGCCCAGCGACGCCGACGCAGTCGCAGAGCTCCTCGCGCGAGCGAGGCCTGCGAGGTGTGGCAGCCGCCCGAGGACTGGTTGTTCAAGGTGCGCACCGACGACGTCGATGGTCGACGTGCTGCACCGGATCGACGCGGTACCGTCGACCCGACGAGGCGGTCGGGCGCGCAGAGGTGATGGCGGTGCTCTCGGTGCGGATGCCGGTGGTCTCGGCCGACCGACCTGGTCGGCGAGAAGCTGCTCGCGATGGACGAGCACGACTGCGATCTCGCGGCAGTGCTCCCGACGGTGCGGGCGTTGCGCGAGAAGGTCGACTGGCACGACGGTACGCCGTCGTTCGGCCCGTGCGCCCTTCGCGGAGGCGACGCTGTTCCTTCTCGAGCGGCTCGGCGTGATCGAGCCTCTGGTGACCGGGGACTGACATGGCGAGCCGAACGGACCGACCCGGCGCCCAGGAGTGGGTCCCGGCCGACCCGACCCCAGCCTCGCTCGCCACCGCGATGCAGGACTGTCGCGGCTGCGAGCTCTGGCGGGACGCCACCCAGGCGGTCGCCGGCGAAGGTCGGCCGGACGCGCCGCTGATGCTGGTCGGCGAGCAGCCGGGCGACCGCGAGGATCTCGAGGGGCGGCCCTTCGTCGGACCGGCGGGAAAGCTGCTGGCTCGAGCGCTCGATGACGCCGGCCTCGACCCACAGCAGGTCTTCCGAACCAACGCGGTCAAGCACTTCCGCTGGAGGGGAACGCGCGGCAAGCAGCGCATCCACCAGAACCCGGGCCTGGTGCACATTGCGGCGTGCGGGCCCTGGATGGTGGCCGAGCTCGATCTCGTCACGCCGCGCGGCTTGGTGCTGCTGGGTGGCACGGCCGGGAAATCCGTCTACGGCGCGTCGTTCCGCGTCGGTGAGATGCGCGGTGCGCTGCACGAGCTCCCCGAGGAGCTGCCGGGTCATCATCAGCCCGGGCACCGGCCCGACTGGGTGTTGCCGACGGCGCATCCGGCCGCGGTTCTCCGTTCGCGCGACCGGGACGTCGACTATGAGCTCTTCGTGGCCGACCTGAAGGTCGCGGCAACGGCACTGGCCGACGGCTGAGAGCGCCCGTCTACTCTCACGGTCGTGCGGATGTTCGTCGCGGTCGTGCCCCCCTGACGACGCGCTCGACCACCTCGACGAGTTCCTCGACCGGCGGCGTGACGCCGCCGAGTTCCGGTGGGTGCTTCGCGAGCAGCTGCACGTGACGCTGGCCTTCCTGGCCGAGGTGCCCGAGCGGTCAAGCTGGACGATCTGGAGGAGCGGCTGACGCGAGCGGCCAAGCGCCGTACGGCTTTCTCGGCGGCGCTGGCCGGCGGCGGCGCCTTCCCCAATGTCGGCCGGGCTCGCGTGCTGTGGACCGGGCTCGAGCTCGACGAGGCGGGCCGCGTGGAGATGTCGCGGCTGGCGACCGGGGCGAGGGCCGCTGCGAGCAAGGCCGGCATGGCCAGTGACGGGGCCCGCTTCAAGCCGCACGTCACCGTGGCGCGCCTCAAGCACCCACAGGAGGCGACGTCGTGGGTGCGGCTTCTGGACGCGTACCGCGGCCCGGCCTGGGCTGTCGACCACATCGACCTCGTTGCGTCGTACCTCGGTGAGGGCCCGCGCAAGCGTCCCCGCTACGAGACGGTGGCGTCGTTCCCGCTCCGGGGCTGACGATGGTGGTGTGCGGACGCTTCTCGCTGTGACGGCGGTGCTGCTGTCGTCCGCGCTGCTCCGCCGGCACCGACTCCGAGCCGTTGCCCGCGTCCCCGCAGGCCTCGTCGAGTGCGCCCGACCTAGCGGACTCCGCCCCACAAGGCCGCTGGCAGGTCACGGTGGCGTCGCCGTCGGCGTACTACCCGGGCGGCTCGAGCCAACAGGAGCTGACGATCCGCATGGTCTGCGAAGCCGAGTGCGTGGGCACCATCGAGACCGACGGTGGGGTGATCCGTACGGTGCGCTGGGACGGCGAGCGGCTCAGGGTGGTCCTGCCTGAGCACGAGACCGGCACGGCGAAGTGCTTCGACGCACGGCAGTCGCCCGGACCGGGCACCTCGACGATGACCGTGGACCGGTCCGGCGAGCTGGTGCTCGAGGGCTCCGAGCCCGACGCCGCCGGGATGCCGACGCGGCTCGCGGGTCGCTACGACGAGAAGGTGACGATCGACGAGCAGAGCGCGGACTGCGGTTTCCCCGACGAGTTCGCCGGCACGTGGGAGTGGGACCTGAGGTCGCTCGACTCGTCGCCCGACCAGGACACCGCCTGACCGCTGACTGTCACCGTGCCCACTAGGGTCTGCCAAGTGAAGATCGCAGTCGCTGCAGAGACCCGCGACGGCGAGTCCCGGGTCGCGATGGTCCCCGAGCTCGTCGGCAAGCTGACGGGGCTCGGTTATGACGTCGCGGTCGAGCCCGGGGCCGGACGGCACGCCCTGATCGCCGACGAGGAGTACGAGTCGGCCGGCGCGGTCATCGAGGACGCCGCGATCGAGACCGCCCAGCTCGTCGTCTCGGTGCAGCCGCTCGACGCCGACCGGATCCGTCGGCTGGCCCGCGGCACCGGCGCCATCTCGTTCCTGCCGACGAACGCCGAGCAGGATGCGGTCGTCAACCTGCGCGACTGCGGGATCACGGCCTTCGCGATGGAGCTCGTGCCGCGCATCTCGCGCGCGCAGTCGATGGACGCGCTGTCGTCTCAGGCGCTGGTGGCGGGCTATCGCAGCGCCATCGTGGCCGCCGGACTGCTGCGCCGCTTCTTCCCGCTCAACATGACCGCCGCCGGCACCGTGCAGCCGGCCGACGTGGTCGTGCTCGGCGCGGGTGTCGCCGGACTCCAGGCGATCGCGACGGCCAAGCGTCTCGGCGCCGTCGTCCGTGCTTACGACGTGCGGGCCGCGGCAGCCGAGGAGATCCGGTCGATGGGCGCCAAGTCGATCGACCTCGAGCTCGAGACGCTCGAAGGAGCGGGCGGCTATGCCCGCGAGATGACCGAGGACCGCGCGGCCCGGCAGCGCGACCTGCTGACGCCTTACATCGCCGCGGCCGACGCGCTCATCACCACCGCCGCCGTCCCGGGACGCACCGCACCGATGCTCGTCACCCGCGCGATGGTCGAGCAGATGAAGCCCGGGTCGGTCGTGGTGGACCTGGCTGCGGAGACCGGCGGCAACGTCGAGGGCTCGAAGCCCGGTGAGGTCGTGCGCATCGGCAACGCCCAGGTCTGGGGCGGCAAGAACGTGCCGTCGCAGATGCCGGGGCCGGCCTCCAGGCTCTACGCCCAGAACATCGTCAACATCGTCACGCTGATGACCGCGACGGGTGAGGGCGCCGACGGCGGCATCTTCGCGCCCGACTTCGACGACGAGATCGTGACCGGCTCGTGCGTGACCCACGACGGCACGATCCGGCACGCGCCGACGCGCGAGGCGATCGAGGGACGCCGACCCCGAGCCCCCACCCGAGTCACCGCCCGCCGCGCCGCCACCGGCCCAGCCGCCGGGCGACGCGCCGTACGACCAGGAAGCAGAGACCCATGAATGAGGGCGTCGTCTGGCTGACGATCTTCGTGCTGAGCATCTTCGTCGGCATCGAGGTCATCTCGAAGGTCTCCTCGACCCTGCACACGCCGCTGATGTCGGGGGCCAACGCCATCCACGGCGTGATCCTGTTGGGCGCGATCATCGTGACCGGCAGCACCGACAACGGGCTCGCGCTCACCGTCGGACTGATCGCCATCGTGCTCGCCGCGATCAACATGATCGGCGGCTTCGTCGTCACCGACCGGATGCTGCAGATGTTCGTGCGCAAGAAGCCTGCAAAGACTCTGTCGTCGTCGGCGGGGGAGTCCGACAAGTGACCATCCCCGTCTGGGCGCAGCTGGCCTACCTGGCCGCCGCCATCTGCTTCATCCTCGCGCTCAAGGGGCTCTCGGGTCCCAAGACCGCGCGCAAGGGCAACCTGATCGGCGCGGTCGCGGCGGTCGTCGCGTGTGCGATCCCGTTCTTCTACCTCGACCTCGAGCACGTGCCGCTGATCCTGGCGGCGATCGTGGTCGGCACGGCGGTCGGCGTCTACGGCGCCCGCACCGTGCAGATGACCCAGATGCCGCAGATGGTGGCGCTCTTCAACGGCGTCGGCGGCGGGGCCGCGGCGCTGGTGGCACTGCTGGAGCTGCACGAAGTGATCGGCGCATCCACCGACGAGAGCTGGTTCACCCTGCTGGCGACCGCATTCACGATCCTGGTCGGCTCGGTGTCTTTCTCGGGCTCGATCGTCACCTTCGCCAAGCTCCAGGACCTGATGACTTCCCGGCCGGTGGTCTTCCCCGGGCTGCCGATCGTGTTCGCCGCCTCGCTCCTGGGCGCCGTGGCGCTCAGCGTGGCGCTCATCCGCGAGCCGGCGATGTGGGCGGGCGTCGTACTGGCCGTGGTCGGGCTGCTCGTCGGCCTGCTGCTGGTGCTCCCGGTGGGCGGCGCCGACGTGCCGATCGTGATCTCGCTGCTCAACGCCTTCACCGGCCTGACCGTCGCCGCCGGTGGCTACATCCTGTCCAACACGCTGCTCCTCGTGGCCGGCACGCTCGTCGGCGCCTCCGGCACGTTCCTCACCCTGCTGATGGCGGGCGCGATGGGCCGCTCGGTCGCGAACATCCTGTTCGGCGCCCTCAAGGGTGGCTCGACCCTCGGCGCCGGCGAGGCGTCCGATCGCCCGGTCAAGAGCGCCGGGCCCGAGGACATCGCGATCCTGCTGGCGTACGCCGAGCGCGTGATCGTGGTCCCCGGCTACGGGCTGGCGGTGGCGCAGGCCCAGCACACCCTGCGCGAGCTCGTCGACGTCCTCGGCGAGCGCGGCATCGAGGTCGACTACGCCATCCACCCGGTCGCCGGCCGGATGCCCGGCCACATGAACGTGCTGCTCGCCGAGGCGCAGGTGCCCTACGAGCAGCTCAAGGAGATGGACGAGATCAACGGCGACTTCAAGAACGCCGACGTGGTCCTCGTCGTCGGCGCCAACGACGTCGTCAACCCCGCGGCCAAGACCACACCCGGCGCGCCCATCTATGGCATGCCGATCCTCAACGCCGACGAGGCCAGGCAGGTGGTGTTCATGAAGCGCTCGATGCGACCCGGCTTCGCCGGCATCGAGAACGAGCTGCTCTTCGAACCCACCACCACCCTGTTCTTCGGTGACGCCAAGGAGTCCCTCGGCAAGCTGCTGACCGCCGTCAAGGCGCTGTAGCGGTCTCGACACGGGCTCGCCCAGGGCTTGCCCGGCTCGACCAACAAGCGGTCGGTTGTCGAGCCGCCGCGAGGGACGAGCGGCGTGTCGAGACACACATACCGGCGGCATGACCTCAGGCGACGTACGTCGTTGAGCAGGACATGAGCGATCCCCACGACGACCGGATGGGCCGGCCCGAAGGGCACCACTACGACGCGCCCGAGCCCGACGAGGACCGCGCGAGCAAGTCCTGGACCTACGCCGCGCTCGGCCTCCTGGTGGTGGTGCTGCTCGTGCTCATCGCCACCGGCACGGTGCAGATCTTCCCGAGCTGACCTGCGGGGAGGATCAGCTGCCAGCGAGCCCGTAGAGCCGGTCGCCGGCGTCGCCGAGCCCGGGCACGATGTAGCCCTTGTCGTTGAGCTTCTCGTCCATCGCGGCGGTCACGACGGTGACCGGCACGTCGATGGCCGCGAGGTCCTGCTCGAGCCGCTCGCAGCCCTCCGGCGCGACCAGCAGGCAGATGGCGGTGATGTCGTCGGCGCCTCGGTCGGTGAGGAACCTGATCGCCGCCGCGAGCGTGCCGCCGGTGGCCAGCATCGGATCGAGGACGTAGCACTGGCGACCGGATAGGTCGTCCGGGAGCCGCTCGGCGTACGTGGACGCCTGCAGCGTCTCCTCGTTGCGCATCATCCCGAGGAACCCGACCTCGGCCGTCGGCAGCAGCCGCATCATGCCGTCGAGCATCCCGAGACCGGCCCGGAGGATCGGCACCACCAGCGGCTGGGGGTCGGTCAGCCGCACACCCGAAGTAGGCCCGACCGGCGTCACGATGTCGACGGGCGCGACCCGCACGTCGCGGGTCGCCTCGTAGGCCAGCAGCGTGACCAGCTGGTCCACCAGCCGGCGGAAGGTGGGCGAGTCGGTCTTCTCGTCGCGCAGGTTCGTCAGCTTGTGGGCGACGAGCGGGTGGTCGATGACGTGGATGCGCATGGCGCAAACCCTAGTGGGGCTGCGTGGCCCGGCCGCAGCCCGCGGCCCGGCTATAGGGGTTGGCCCATCCGCGGACGTCTGCCACTCTTGAAGGCGACCGAAGGAGGCCGCGACGCGGATAGGAGGGTGAGCCATGGTCGAGACGATCGACGGCATCGATTTCGCCCTGGCCGCGTATCGCGAAGAGGGTGTCTGGCAGGTCCAGGAGCTCGTCCATGACGTGCTCGGCGACGTCGACGCGCTGGCCCATGCGCTGCGCCGGTTCCCTGGTGACGGCGGCGCCGTCGGGTTGATCGGCGTCGACGAGGACTTCTTCGTCATCGTCCGGGTGGCCGGCGCGATGACTCGCATCCTGCTCTCCGACGTCACCGCCGCCGACGAGTGGGAGCTCGCCGCCTCGGCGGTCGAGCACCTCGGCCTCCCACTGCCCGAGGATGAGGACGACCAGGTCCCCGCGGGTGACCTCGATCTGCTGGGTGACCTCGGGATGGCCGCCATGGACATGGCCGTCCTGCTCGACGACTTCGACCTCTACCCCGACGAGATGCTCTCCGACGTGGCTCGGCGCCTCGGCTTCGGCCCGCTGTTCGACGAGGCCGCCGGCCTCACCTCCGCCTGAGCCGTGAGCTGAGCATGGGAGGGGCGGCGTGAGGCCGGCGTACGACGCCGCCATGCAGGCCGCTCTGACCGAGGCGCGCTCGGCCCTGTCGACCGGCGACGTGCCGATCGGCGCGCTGGTGCTCGACACCACGGGCGACGTGATCGGCCGCGGCCGCAACGTGCGCGAGCGGGACCACGACCCCAGCGGCCATGCGGAGATCGTCGCGCTGCGCCAGGCCGCGGCCGCCCGGGCTTCCTGGCGGCTCGACGGCTGCACCATGGTCGTCACCCTCGAGCCATGCACCATGTGTGCCGGCGCGATCGTGCTCGCCCGCATCGGCCTCCTCGTCTTCGGCGCGTACGACGACAAGGCCGGCGCCGTGGGCAGCCTCTGGGACGTGGTCCGCGACCGCCGCCTCAACCATCGCCCCGAAGTGATCGGCGGAGTGCTCGCGGGCGAGTCGACGGCGCTGCTTGAGGAGTTCTTCGCCGAGCACCGCTGACCGCGAGTCAGCCCAGGGTCGACGTGCGGGCGATCAGCTCCGGGAGGAACACCACCTGCTCGTGCGCATGGGCGGGATCGGCGGCCTCGGCGAGCACCAGCTCTGCGGCCTTGCTGCCCAGGTGGTGGCGGGGCTGGCGGACCGAGGTGAGCGGGACGGCCGCGGCACCCGCGAAGTAGATGTCGTCGTAGCCGACGATCGCCAAGTCGTCGGGGACGCGGAGCCCGGAGGCCACCACCTGTTGAAGCAGCCCGAGCGCGAGCAGGTCGTTGGCGCAGAACGCCGCAGTAGGCCGACGGCTGCTGGGCAGCCCGAGGAGTCGCTCGCCGGCGAGCCGACCCTCCCTGACGGTCGTGGCTGCGGTGGTGACCACGGTGATCTGGTCGACGCCGCCGTCGCGGGCGGCCTTCTCGGCACCCTCTCCCCGGTCGCGGACCTGACCGATGGAGGCTGGCCCGCCCACGTACGCGATCCGCCGATGCCCCCGGTCGACCAGGTGCTCGACGGCCATGTGGCCGCCCAGCACGTCATCGACGGCCACCGAGCACAGTGAGTCGTCACCCTTGGTGCGGTCGACGATGACAAGTGGGGTCCCGCGCCGGGGCACGGCGCTGAGGTGGTCGGCGTCCGGGTCGAGCGGGGTGATCAGGATGCCCTGGACCCGTTGCTGGACGAGGTGGTCGAGGTACGCCGCCTCGCGCTCGGAACGGTTGCCGCTGTTGCACAGGTAGAGGGAGAAACCCGCCTGCTCGGCGACGTCCTCGATGCCGGCGGCCACGTCGGTGAAGAAGGGGTTGGCGGCGTCGAGCATCACGTAGGCCAACGTGTGGCTGGTCCCGGCGCGCAGCTGCCGGGCCGACTCGTTGCGCACGAACCCGAGATCGGCCATCGCCTGCTCCACCCGCATGCGGGTGGAGGCGCTGACCCGGTCGGGCCGGTTGAGGACGTTGGAGACCGTGCCGAGCGAGACCCCGGCCGCGGCGGCGACGTCCTTGACGGACGCCGAGCGTCGTTCGGGCCCGTCGTGGTCCGCCATCGCCCTATGCCCCGTCCGCCTGCCAGAAAATGAAACGCTCCAGCCGTACTGTAGCGGACGCAGATCGGCCAGCAGTCGGCTCGATTCACCTAGGGGTTGACGGGTGTGAGGGCAGTCACTATCGTTCGTCAGGAATTGAAACCTTTCAATAACTCACAGCCGCAAAGGACACCATGACGGCAGCGACGACACCGGCCAGGACCGACGCGGTCCTCGACCTGCGCGACGTGTCCAAGTCGTTCGGCCCGGTCGTCGCCCTGCGGTCCGGAAGCATCCGGGTCGAGGCCGGCTCCATCCACGCGCTGGTCGGCGAGAACGGTGCGGGCAAGTCGACGCTGGTCAAGGTCGTCGCCGGCGTCTACCGGCGCGATGGCGGAGAGTTCCTGCTCGGCGGCGAGGAGGTCGACTTCGGCTCCACGGCCGAGTCGAAGGACGCGGGCATCGCCGTCATCTACCAGGAGCCGACGCTCTTCCCCGACCTGTCGGTCACCGAGAACATCTTCATGGGCCGGATGCCCCTCGGCGGCAGCCGGCGGATCGACCGGTCCGGCATGCACCGCGAGGCGAGCGCCCTCTTCAAGCGGCTGGGCGTACACATCGACCCGCGCCGCCCTGCGCTCGGTCTGTCCATCGCCGACCAGCAGATCATCGAGATCGCCAAGGCCATCTCCCTCGACGCCCGGCTGCTCATCATGGACGAGCCGACCGCCGCTCTCAGTGGCAACGAAGTAGCCCGCCTCTTCGCGGTTGCCCGCAGCCTGCGCGACGAGGGTCGCGCCCTGGTCTTCATCTCCCATCGCTTCGACGAGGTCTTCGCCCTCTGCGACACCGTCACGGTGATGCGCGACGGCGCCTACATCTCCACCGACAGCATCGCCGAGACCACCGAGTCGCAGATCGTGGCCAGGATGGTCGGCCGCGAGGTGGGCGACCTCTACCCCAAGACGCCGGCCCCGATCGGCGATGTCGTGCTCGACGTGCAGGGCCTCGAGACTGCCGGCGAGTTCCACGGCGTCTCCTTCCAGGTCCGCTCCGGCGAGATCGTGGGCCTCGCAGGTCTGGTGGGCGCCGGGCGCAGCGAGATCGCCCGGGCGGTCTTCGGCGTCGACGCGTACGACGCCGGGTCGGTCACCTTGCTCGGCAGGGCCGTCACGCCCGCACGACCCGCGCGCGGCCATCCGGGCCGGGATGGCCTTCGTCCCGGAGGACCGTCGCCATCAGGGTCTGGTGATCCACGGATCGATCGGCAAGAACATCGCCTCGGTCATCCGGGATCGCTTGGACAAGGGCGGCTTCCTCACCGCCGGTGCGGAGTACAAGGCCGCCCGGCCGTGGGCGTCGCGACTGGAGGTCAAGACCAACGCTCTGGACATGACCGCCTCGACCATGAGTGGCGGAAACCAGCAGAAGGTCGTCATCGCCAAGTGGCTGGCCACCAACCCCAAGCTGCTCATCATCGACGAGCCGACGCGCGGCATCGACGTCGGCACCAAGGCCGAGGTGCACCGGCTGTTGTCGGAGCTGGCCGGCCAGGGCCTGGCGATCCTGATGATCTCCAGCGAGCTGCCCGAGGTGCTCGGGATGGCCGATCGCGTGCTGGTCGTCTGCGAGGGCCGGATCACCGCCGAGATCCCGCGTGGCGAGGCCACCCCCGAGAACGTGATGGCCGCGGCGACGCGGTCCGGAGCCGGAGCCACGAAATGACGGACCTCCTGATCGAGCCCAGCCAGCAGTCGCGGCCGCAGCGCGCGCTCTACACGGTGCTGCATTCGCGCGAGCTCGCGATCGCCATCGTGCTGGTGGTCATCCTGCTCGCGGCGACGCTCAAGCGGCCCACGTTCGTGCTCAGCCACGACGGCTGGCGGGACACGTTGCTGACACCGTCGATCCTGTTGCTGCTCGCGATCGGGCAGGCGGTGGTCATCATCACTCGCAACGTCGACCTGTCCGTCGGCTCCATCGTCGGCATCACGGCGTACGCCACCGGCAAGATCTTCATCGCCAACCCCGACATCCCCGTCGTGCTCGTCTTCGTGGCCGGCCTGCTCATCGGTGCTGCCCTCGGAGCGATCAACGGGTTCCTGGTCGCGTTCTTCCGGGTGCCGGCGCTGGTGGTGACGCTCGGCACGATGTACATCTACCGCGGCTTCCTCACCTATCAAGCCGGCAGCAAGCGCATCGTCGCCGGCGACATCCCGGCCAACTTCGAGAAGCTCGGTACCGAGCAGATCCTCTTCATCCCGGTGCTCACGTTCCTCGGTCTGGTCGTACTCGCGCTGGTCGGCTACTACCTGCAGACCGCACGAGGCGGCCGGGAGCTCTACGCCATCGGCTCGGACCCCGACGCGGCGAAGCTCTACGGACTCAGCGTCGGCAAGCGGGTCTTCGGCGCGTTCGTCCTGTGCGGGGCGCTGGCCGGGCTCGCGGGCGTGTTCTCGGTGGCCCGCTACGCCACCGCCTTCGCGGGCACCGGCCGGGACCTCGAGCTCCAGGCAGTGGCCGCCTGCGTCATCGGGGGCGTCGCGATCTTCGGTGGCAGCGGCACGGTGTGGGGTGCCGCGCTCGGTGCCTTCCTGCTCGTCACCATCAACCGTGCACTGCCGATCCTCGGCATCAGCGACTTCTGGCAGGGCGCGGTGGTCGGCGCGCTGATCCTGGGCTCGATCATCCTCGACCGGGTGCTCACGCTGCGCCGGACACACCAGCTCATCGAGGCCCGAGACACGACTGGGGACCAATCGTGACCATCACCCAGCAGACTCCGACCGCAGCGCGCAGCTACCCGTCGTACTCGCGCGGACTCGCCCAGCGGCTGCTCCTCAACCGCGAGGGGGCGGTGATCGCGGCGTTGGTCGTGGTCTACGTCTACTCGCTGCTCAACGTGCAGTTCTTCGACAACCCGCTGACGATGTACAACCTGGCCAAGGAATACGCGCCGATCATGCTCATGGCTCTGCCGATGACGCTGATCATCATCACGGGCGAGATCGACCTCTCGGTGGCGAGCACTCTCGGTGTGAGCGCGGCGTTCTGCGGTGTGCTGGTCAAGGAGCACGACGTCTCGATGCTCACTGCCGTCCTGCTCACGGTGCTCCTCGGCGTGGTCCTGGGCGCGGTCAACGGCGTCCTCGTCGCGTACGTCGGGCTCCCGTCGCTGGCGGTGACCATCGGCACGCTCGCCCTGTACCGCGGGCTCGCGGAAGGGCTGATCCAGACCGACCGGATCGCCGGCTTCCCGCCGAAGTGGCAGGACTGGCCGACCGAGCGCATCGGGGACAGCGACTTCCCGATGATCGTGATCCCCGTCATCTTGCTGGCCGTGGTCTTCGCCCTGCTGCTGCACTTCACGTCGTTCGGCCGTGGGGTCTACGAGATCGGGCTCAGCTCCGAGGCCGCGCACTTCTCCGGAGTGAACGTCGCACGCACCAAGTTCCTCTTGTTCGTGATGAGCGGCGTGGTCGCCTCGCTCGCCGGCCTCTACGTGATGCTGCGGGCCGACTCGGCCGCAACCGACACCGGGATCGGCTTCGAGCTCAAGGTCATCGCCTCCGTGTTGCTCGGCGGTGTCTCCATCTTCGGCGGCCGCGGCGCGCTGCACGGCGTGATCGCCGGCGTGCTCCTCATCGCCGTACTGAACTCCGCGCTCCTGCTCAGCAACAAGGGCTCGGAGATCATCCAGATCATCATCGGCTGCCTGCTCGTGGCCTCGGTGATCTCCTCCAGCTTCCTGCCGCGGATCCGGGAGCTTCTCCCGCGCAGGACACCGGCCGACCGGCCGGGCACACCGCCTGCCCTCCAATGACGGAGCCGGCGACGAATCACGAAAGGTAAGGCAATGAACATCAAGACGAATCGATTCGCCGCCGTGGCTGTCATGGCGCTGGTCGCCAGCCTCGGTCTAGCGGGGTGTGGCTCCGACGACTCCTCGACCGCTGACGACGGCGGGGGTGGGGGTGGCGGTGACGCCACCACCGTCACGTTCATCCCCAAGGCCCTCGGCAACCCGTACTTCGACACCAGCGACGCCGGTGGCGAGAAGGCCGTCGGGGAGTTCGGTGGCACCTTCGCCGAGGTCGGCCCCGACACCATCGGTCCCGACACCCAGGTGTCCTTCATCGACACCGCGGCCCAGCAGGGCGTGAACGCGCTGGTGATCTCGGCCAACGACCCGCAGGCACTGTGCGACTCCATCAACGCCGCGCGGGACGCCGGCACGAAGGTCGTCACCTTCGACTCCGACACCGACCCGACGTGTCGTGACCTGTTCATCAACCAGGCGACGGCTGAGGGCATCGCCCAGGTACAGGTCGACATGATCGCCGAGCAGATCGGTGACGCCGGCGAGATCGCGATCCTCTCCGCGGCGGCCAACGCCACCAACCAGAACGCCTGGATCGCGACGATGGAGGAGCTGCTCAAGTCCGACCACCCGGACATCAAGCTCGTCGACACCGTCTACGGCGACGACGACGACCAGACGTCGTTCGACAAGACGGCGGCGCTGCTCTCGGACCACCCGAACCTCAAGGGCATCATCTCGCCGACCACCGTCGGCATCGCCGCGGCCGCGCGTTACCTGTCGACCTCCGACGCCAAGGGCAAGGTCGCGCTGACCGGTCTGGGCACGCCCAACCAGATGCGTGACTACGTCGAGGACGGCACCGTGACCGAGTTCGCGCTGTGGAACCCGGGCGACCTGGGCTACCTGGCAGCCTGGGCCGCGAAGGCTCTCGTCGACGGCGACATCACCGGCGAGGAGGGCGACACCTTCACCGCCGGCGACCTGGGCGACTTCGAGGTCGGCGCGGACGCCACCGTGCTGCTCGGCGAGCCGTTCCGCTTCAACAAGGACAACATCGGCGACTTCAACTTCTGATCGCCCCAGCCCGAGCCTGCGAGGGCTGGACTAGGCGATCAGGTTGAGGAGGGTTAGGCAGACCCGAGCTTGCGAGGGACTGCCTAACCCGTCTCGAAACCCGGTGAGGGAACCAAGACGCACCACTCACGGGGTTTCGAGGCTCGTCGCTAGCGCTCCTCGCACCTCAACCAGCGAAAGGGCTAGCGCTCCTCGCACCTCAACCAGCGAAAGGGCTAGCGCTCCTCGCACCTCAACCACCGAACGACGACCAAGGGCTGCCCATGCCTCGTTACTGCTTCCAGCTCCAGGTGAAGCCGGACCGGATCGCGGAGTACCGCCGGCGGCATGCCGCCGTCTGGCCCGACATGCTCGAGGCCCTGCACGACACGGGCTGGGCCAACTACTCGCTCTTCCTGCGACCCGACGGGCTGCTCATCGGCTACGTCGAGTCGCAGGACCTCACGGCCGCGCAGGCGGCCATGGACGACACCGAGGTCAACGCCCGCTGGCAGGCCGAGATGGCCGAGTTCTTCGACGACCTCGACGTCCCGCCCGACCAGGGCGTTCCTCCTCCTCGAGGAGGTCTTCCACCTCGAGGACCAGCTAGCCCGCACCACCCACGACCACCCCCATGACGACCACGGACAGGACACTGCGATGACGACCTTCGACGAGATCACCGGCCGGCTCGAGGGCCTCGCCATCGAGGTCCCGTCGTGGGCCTACGGCAACTCCGGCACCCGCTTCAAGGTCTTCGGCTCGCCCGGCACCCCGCGCACGATCCAGGAGAAGATCGCCGACGCCGCGACGGTGCACCGCTTCACCGGCCTGGCGCCGACCGTGGCGCTGCACATCCCGTGGGACCTCGTCGACGACTTCGCCGAGCTCCGCAAGTACGCCGCTGACCAGGGCGTCGGTCTCGGCACCATCAACAGCAACACCTTCCAGGACGACGACTACAAGCTGGGCAGCCTGACCCACACCGACCCCGCCGTGCGCCGCAAGGCCGTGCAGCACAACCTCGACTGCATCGAGGTCATGAACGCAACCGGCTCCCGCGACCTGAAGATCTGGCTCGCCGACGGCACCAACTACCCCGGCCAGGGCGACATCCGCGCCCGCCAGGACTGGCTGGCCGAGGGGCTCGCCGAGATCTACGCCCAGCTCTCCGAGGACCAGCGGCTGGTGCTGGAGTACAAGTTCTTCGAGCCGGCGTTCTATCACATGGACGTGCCGGACTGGGGCACGTCGTACGTGCACGTAGCCGCTCTCGGCGACCGTGCGATGGTCTGCCTCGACACCGGCCACCACGCGCCCGGGACCAACATCGAGTTCATCGTCGCCCAGTTGCTGCGGCTCGGAAAGCTGGGCTCCTTCGACTTCAACAGCCGCTTCTACGCCGACGACGACCTGATCGTCGGCGCCGCCGACCCCTTCCAGCTCTTCCGGATCCTGGTCGAGGTCGTCCGCGGCGGTGGCTTCGGGCCCGCGTCCGACGTGGCTCTGATGCTCGACCAGTGCCACAACATCGAGAAGAAGATTCCCGGCCAGATCCGCTCCGTGCTCAACGTGCAGGAGATGATGGCCCGGGCGTTGCTGCTCGACACCGACGCCCTCGACGCAGCCCGCACGGCAGGCGACGTACTGGCCGCCAACGAGGTCTTCATGGACGCGTTCTACACCGACGTACGACGCGACCTCGCCGCCTGGCGCGAGAGCCGCGGCCTCCCGGCCGACCCGATGGTGGCGTACGTGGCGAGCGGCTACCAGGAACAGATCGAGACCGACCGCGTCGGCGGCGCGCAGGCAGGATGGAACTGATGACGAACATCCCCCTCAACAACGCGGTCACCGAGCTCGTGGAGCGGTCCAACCGCCTCGGGCAGGACCCCAAGAACACCAACTACGCCGGCGGCAACACCTCCGCCAAGGGCACCGAGGTCGACCCGGTGACCGGCGAGGACGTCGAGCTGCTCTGGGTCAAGGGCTCCGGCGGAGACCTCGGCACCCTGAAGCCCGAAGGCCTCGCCGTGCTGCGGCTCGACCGGATGCGCGCCCTGGTCGGCGTCTATCCAGGAGTCGAGCGCGAGGACGAGATGGTCGCCGCCTTCGACTACTGCCTGCACGGCAAGGGCGGCGCGGCGCCCTCGATCGACACCGCCATGCACGGTCTCGTCGACGCCGCGCACGTCGACCACCTGCACCCCGACTCCGGCATCGCCATCGCGACCGCCGCCGACGGCGAGGCGCTGACCAAGGAGATCTTCGGTGAGAAGGTCGTCTGGGTGCCCTGGCGCCGGCCGGGCTTCCAGCTCGGCCTCGACATCGCGGAGATCAAGCAGGCCAACCCACAGGCGATCGGCTGCGTCCTGGGTGGCCACGGCATCACCGCCTGGGGCGACGCGAGCGACGAGGCCGAGGCCAACTCGCTCTGGATCATCGACACCGCTGCGGCCTACATCGCCGAGCACGGCAAGGCCGAGCCGTTCGGCCCGCCCCTTCAGGGGTACGCCGCCCTGCCCGAGGCCCAGCGCCGGGCCAAGGCCGCGGCCATCGCCGCGAGCGTCCGCTCGATCGCGTCGTCGGACCGGCCGATGGTCGGTCACTTCACCGACAGCGACGTCGTGCTGGACTTCCTGGCCTCCGCCGAGCACCCGCGGCTTGCCGGCCTCGGCACGTCGTGCCCCGACCACTTCCTGCGGACCAAGGTCAAGCCGCTCGTGCTCGACCTGCCCGCGACGGCGACCGTCGAGGAGACGATCGCCCGGCTGCCGGAGCTGCACGGCCCCTACCGCGAGGACTACCAGGGCTACTACGCCCGTCATGCGACGCCGCGAGTCGCCAGCGATCCGGGGTGCAGACCCGCTGATCGTGCTGGTGCCGGGCGTTGGCATGTTCAGCTTCGGCAAGGACAAGCAGACCGCTCGCGTGGCCGGTGAGTTCTACGTCAACGCCATCAACGTGATGCGCGGCGCGGAAGGGCTCTCGACTTACGCACCCATCGACGAGGCCGAGAAGTTCCGCATCGAGTACTGGGCGCTGGAGGAGGCCAAGCTCCAACGGATGCCGAAGGCCAAGCCGCTGGCGACTCGCATCGCGCTGGTCACCGGTGCCGCCTCGGGCATCGGCAAGGCGATCGCCAACAAGCTCGCGGCCGAGGGCGCCTGCGTCGTCATCGCCGACCTGTCGCTGGAGAAGGCGCAGGCGGCCGCTGCCGAGATCGGTGGACCGGATGTCGCGGTCGGCGTACAGGTCGACGTCTCCGACGAGGACGCCGTGCAGGCCATGGTCGACGCGACCGTGCTCGCCTTCGGCGGCCTCGACCTGGTGGTCAACAACGCCGGCCTGTCGCTCTCGAAGTCGCTGCTCGACACCACCGTCGCCGACTGGGACCTCCAGCACGACGTGATGGCCAAGGGCTCGTTCCTGGTGTCGCGCGCAGCGGCCAAGGTGCTCATCGACCAGAAGCTCGGCGGCGACATCGTCTACATCTCCTCGAAGAACTCCGTCTTCGCCGGCCCCAACAACATCGCCTACTCCGCGGTGAAGGCCGACCAGGCACACCAGGTGCGGCTGCTGGCCGCCGAGCTCGGCGAGCACGGCATCAAGGTCAACGGCGTCAATCCCGACGGCGTCGTCCGCGGCTCCGGCATCTTCGCCGGCGGCTGGGGCGCCGAGCGGGCGGCCGTCTACGGCGTGGAGGAGGAGAAGCTCGGCGAGTTCTACGCCCAGCGCACCCTGCTCAAGCGCGAGGTGCTGCCCGAGCACTGCGCCAACGCGGTCTTCGCGCTCTGCGGACCCGAGATGACGCACACCACGGGCCTGCACGTGCCCGTCGATGCGGGCGTTGCGGCGGCCTTCCTCAGATGACGGGGCGCTTCGCCGCGGTCGACCTGGGCGCCTCGAGCGGCCGGGTGATGGTCGGCGAGGTCGGGCCGGACACGCTGCTGTTGACCGCCGCAGCCCGGTTCCCCAACGACCCCGTCCGCGCCGACGACGGTCTGCACTGGGACATCGAGGCGCTCTTCGATCGCGCGGTCGCCGGCCTCGCCAAGGCGTACGCCGAGGGCCCGCTCACCAGCATCGGCGTCGACTCCTGGGCGGTGGACTACGGGCGACTGCGCGGAGGGCGCTTGATCGGTCAGCCGTTCCACTACCGCGACGAGCGGCGTACCGCCGAGGGCCCGGCGGCTGTCTCGGCGGTCATCGGCGCCGAGGAGCTGTACCGCCGCAACGGCCTGCAGTTCCTGCCGTTCAACACCATCTACCAGCTCGCAGCCGACATGGGTCTTGCCGAGGCCGACGAGCTGCTGCTCATCCCCGACCTCGTCGCCACCTCACTAGCGGGCAACCACGTGACCGAGCGCACGAACGCCTCGACGACCGGGTTGCTCGACGTGACCACGCGGGAGTGGGACGCCGAGCTGATGCAGCGGCTCGGCCTGGACCCGACGCTTTTCTCCAAGCTCGTCGACCCCGGAGAGGTCCGCGGCACCCTGCTGCCCCACGTCGCCGACCAGGTCGGCGGGATGGTGCCCGTGGTCGCGGTCGGCTCTCACGACACGGCGTCGGCGGTCGTCGGCGTGCCGATGCAGACCGACGACGCGGCGTACATCTCGCTTGGCACCTGGGCCCTGGTCGGCCTGGAGCTCGACGCTCCGGTGCTCACCGAGGAGGCCAGGCTCGCCAACTTCACCAACGAGGGCGGCGTCGACGGCACCATCCGCTTCCTCACCAACGTGATGGGGACGTGGCTGCTCAGCGAGACGCTGCGCACGTGGGGTGAGCCCGACCTCGCCGGCATGCTCCGAGCCGCTTCGCGGTATGACGTCCCGGTTCCGGTCGTCGACGTCCAGGACCAGCGCTTCCTGCCACCGGGGGACATGCAGGCCCGGATCGAGGCATGGTGCGTCGAGCACGACGAACCCACCCCTCGGGGGCGAGTCGCAGTCGTGCGCTGCATCGTGGACAGCATCGCCGCCGCCATCGCGACGGCCCTCGACCGTGCGGCCACGCTTGCCGGACGGGACATCGGCGTGGTGCACGTCGTCGGCGGCGGCGCGCAGAACACCCTGCTCTGCCAGGCGATCGCCGACCGCAACGGTCGTCCCGTGCTGGCCGGTCCGGTCGAGGCGACGGCCCTCGGGAACGTGCTCGTCCAGGCTCGCGCCGCCAGCGTGCTCGGCCCCGACCTCGCAGACCTGCGCGAGATGGTCGCCCGCACGCACGACCTTGCGCGGTTCGAGCCGCATGGTTGAGAGGATCTCCCTATGAGAGGACCAGCGTGAAGGTCGCGCTCATGGTCACCTGCATCAACGACGCGATGTTCCCCGACACGGGCCGCGCCACGGTGACGCTGCTCCGACGGCTCGGCGTCGACGTGGAGTTCCCGGAGGCGCAGACCTGCTGCGGCCAGCCGATGGTCAACACCGGCTACCTCGACGAGGCGGTGCCGGCCCTGCGGTCCTTCGTCCGGGCCTTCGACGGGTACGACGCCGTGGTGACGCCGTCGGGCTCGTGCGCGGGCTGCGCGCGGCACCAGCACGGCATCGTGGCCCGCCGGTCTGGCGACGCCGACCTGGTCGAGGCGGTGGAACGGACGGGCCCACGCACCTACGAGCTGTCGGAGTTCCTCGTCGACGTGCTGGGTGTGACCGACGTGGGCGCGTCCTTCCCGCACCGGGTGGCGTACCACCCGACCTGCCACTCGCTGCGGATGCTCGGCGTCGGCGACCGGCCCACCGAGCTGCTGCGCGCAGTCCGAGGGCTGACCCTCGTCGACCTGCCCCGCGCCGAGGAGTGCTGCGGTTTCGGCGGCACCTTCGCGGTCAAGAACAGCGACACGTCAGTAGCGATGGTGTCCGACAAGGCCCGCCACGTCCGCGAGACCGGCGCCGAGGTGCTGGTCGCCGGCGACAACTCCTGCCTGATGAACATCGGGGGCGCGCTGTCGCGCCAGCGAGCCGGCGTACGCGTCATGCACCTCGCCGAGGTGCTGGCTGCGACGGAAGGTCTGTCGTGACGGGAACCTTCGTCGGGATGCCGAAGTTCCCGGTCGCCGCCCGGGCCGCACTCGCCGACACCCAGCTGCGCAACAACCTCGCCCACGCCACCGCGACGATCCGCGACAAGCGAGCGCGGGTGGTCGCCGAGGTCGACAACTGGGAGGAGCTGCGGCGCTCCGGTGCCGCGATCAAGGACGCCACGCTGGCCGAGCTCGACAAGCACCTGCTCATGCTCGAGGAGCGACTGGTCGCGGCAGGGGCGAGCGTCCGCTGGGCCCGCGATGCCGAGGAGGCCTGCGCGATCGTCGCGGACGTGGCCCGCGCCCACGGCATCGACGAGGTGGTCAAGGTCAAGTCGATGGTGACCCAGGAGATCGGGCTCAACGAGGCGTTGGCCGCCCGGGGCATCGCGGCGTGGGAGACCGACCTGGCCGAGCTGATCGTGCAGCTGGGTGACGACCTGCCCAGCCACATCCTGGTGCCGGCCATCCACCGCAACCGCGCGGAGATCCGCGAGATCTTCCTGACCAAGATGGCGGCGGCGGGGCGGCCCGCGCCCGAGGGCCTCACCGACGACCCGGCGGCGCTGGCCGGGGCCGCGCGGCTGCACCTGCGCGAGAAGTTCCTGCAGGCCCGGATGGCCGTCTCCGGCGCCAACTTCGCGGTGGCGGAGACCGGCACGCTGGTGGTGGTCGAGTCCGAAGGCAACGGCCGGATGTGCCTGACGCTTCCCGAGGTGCTGGTCTCCGTCGTCGGCATCGAGAAGGTGGTGCCCACCTGGGCGGAGCTCGACGTGTTCCTCAGATTGCTGCCGCGGTCGTCGACCGGCGAGCGGATGAACCCCTACACGTCCACCTGGACCGGAGTCACTCCCGGCGACGGGCCCCAAGAGGTCGTGGTCGTGCTGCTGGACAACGGCCGCACCCGCGCGCTGGCCGACGAGGTGGGCCGGCAGGCGCTGCGCTGCATCCGCTGCTCGGCCTGCCTGAACTCCTGCCCGGTCTACGAACGCGTGGGCGGCCATGCGTACGGCTCGGTCTACCCAGGCCCGATCGGCGCGATCCTGAACCCGTTGATGAAGGGGGTGGGTGTCGATGACCAGACCGATTCGCTCCCCTACGCCTCCTCGCTGTGCGGCGCCTGCTACGAGGTGTGCCCGGTGCTCATCGACATCCCGTCGGTGCTCGTGGACCTGCGCGCCCAGGTGGTCGACGCCCATCGAGGTGACCGGAGGCCGTCGGCCGAGGCGGTGGCCATGAAGGCGACGGCCGCGGCCTTCAGGTCCGGACGTCGGCTGGGCTGGGCGGAGCGGCTCACGCGCGTGGGCACCGGCGTCGCCCGGCGCGTCGGGGCCTCTGCCTGGACGGACGCTCGCGACCTGCCCGCCGCTCCTCGCGAGTCCTTCCGGGCCTGGTGGCGGCGCACGGGCGGTGGTCGGTCGTGACCGATGCGCGCGACGAGATCCTGGCGCGAGTCCGCGCCGCGATCACCGACGCCCCGAAGCCGGTGGTGCCGGCCATTCCCGACGGTGCGCGCGCGGCCGACTCGGTCGCGCACTTCGCCGAGAGGGTGGCCGACTACCGCGCGGTCGTCGAGCGCTGCGGAGACGGCCAGGTGGTGGAGCGGGTTCTCGCTGCCTTGCCCGAAGGGCGGGTCGTGGTCCCGTCCGGGTTGTCCGTCGAGGTGCCGAACGCCGTGGTCGACGACGGCCTGTCCGCGGCGGAGCTGGACGCCTGCGTCGCGGTGGTCACCGACGCGACGGTCGGCATCGCGGAGACCGGCACGATCGTGCTCGACCACGGTCCGGGGCAGGGCCGCCGCGCGATCTCGCTGGTCCCCGACGTACACGTGTGCATCGTGCGCGCCGACCAGGTGGTCGCGGACGTGCCGGAGGCGATGCCCCTGCTCGACCCGGCCCGGCCCCAGACCTGGATCAGCGGGCCCTCGGCGACCAGCGACATCGAGCTCGACCGGGTCGAGGGCGTGCACGGACCGCGCACCCTGCACGTGATCATCGTGGCCCCCGCTGGTTGAGGAGGGCGCGCAGCGCCCGTCTCGAAACCAAGGCCGCAGACAGCGGAGGATCGTCAGCACCAGACGCTGGCGATCCTCCGCTGTAGGGGTCCCGCTGGATTTCGGCACGCCCGCCGGGCTCCGGTAACCTCTCCGGCGGTGGCGTGTCCGAGCGGCCTAAGGAGCACGCCTCGAAAGCGTGTGTGGGTGCAAGCCCACCGTGGGTTCAAATCCCACCGCCACCGCCAGCCCGAGGGCCCCGATTTGAGCGCAAGTCGGGGCCTTCCGCGTCTCCCCAGACCACCCGGTGAGCACATTGAGAGCACAACTTCGCACCAACATTCCGCACCTCATGTGAGGTATGGGGCGGCTGGGATGCGCGGGTGGTCGTGCCGATGCTTTCCGCCGATGCATGGGTGCCGCGAGAAGTGTGGCTGGCAGCCGCGCGCAGCTCGACCAGGCATGAGGCAGGAGAAGAAGCCCAACTGACCCCTCAGCAATGGCCGAGATCGGTGGCAGGATGAGGCATCCAAATTCACCAGTGAAGGGGGAAGCTCGTGAGCCGATCGCGTATCCGCGTGTTCGCCGCAGTCCTGCTGGCAGGAGCGCTGCTGAGCGCGCCGTCCGTCAGTGCGTCCGGCAGTGACACCGCCAAAACGACAGCGCAAACCCAGCGGTTCGTGCTGATCCAAAGCGACCCGAACGTCGAGGGCGGGCCGATCGCGGCCACCGGACCGATCCACGCCAAAGGCAAGGACGTGGTAATCAGTGACTTCAAGGACCGGTTCGAGTTCCCGGATGGCAACGTGGTCATCAAGCACAACCCGAAGGAGGGCCTGGGCACTGAGTCCTTCGACCCGGTCACCTGCCTGTTCACGTTCACCGAGCGCGGCACCTGGAAGACGGTCAAAGGTACCGGTGCCTACGCCGACGTGCAGGGCAACGGCACGTACCGGGTGCTCGGCCAGGGCTTCGGATGTGACCAGAAGAAGCCGCCCAAGGTGTTCATCCTCCGGATCGTCGCGAAGGGTCCATTGAGCTACTGACCGCGCAGCGCGCGACGCGGGTCCCGCGCGAAGGGTGGCTGCTAGCAGCCGCAGCTCGACCAGGCGCGAAACCGCCCACCCGAGGTGCTGTGGGTTCGCCGATGCGTGGGTGCCGCGTGGGCTTGTCTCGCCGGGCCTAGGGAACCCGGGGTGAGACGTGAGCAATGCGGACACCTCAGCACCGAGTGTCGGTCTGAGCGCGGGACGTGCGGGGCCATCTCGTCAGTCGGGCGGCCCGGCAACTGAACCGCCCCGGCACCCTATCTCGAGCCGCCGCCGCCCGAGCCCTTCGAAAATCTCGGGGTGTCCTCTAGCGCTCCAGGGAGCGGCTTCTTCCAGGACCGCCACTCGAAGAATGCGAGCGCGATGACCACGGTTCCGATGATGATGATGGCCCAGATCATGGCGGGCGCCCTTCGAGGGTAGTTGCATCGAGACTACGCCTGGAACCGCAGAATCGCCCCGGGCGCTACAAGTCCGAGCCGCCGTGCCCCCGCGGGTCACGACCCGGCTCAGTGATCTCCGAGGCGGCGCGCCGCTCAACAACCTGGCGGCCCTGACCTACGACGGAGCGCCGGCTGAGCGGCAGCCAGGACGAGGCAGACGACCGTGATGCAGGTCCACGTCAGCTCGGGCCCGCCGCTGGCGAGCAGCTGCGTGCCGAGCACGGGCGCGACGATGGCGGCGACACCCCAGCTGGTGCCGTAGACCGCGAGGTAGCGGCCGCGGGCCGTCGCGGGCGCGAGACCGGCGACGATCGTGTAGGCGCGGCCCATCAGGACGACGTCGCCGACGCTCCACAGGACCGTCGCGACCAGGAACGCCGGCAGGGAGGTCACGAACCCGGTGGCGAGCAGGCCGGCGGCGAGCACCAGATAGCCCAGGGTCGAGGCCGCGAAGTCGTCGAGGGCGCGCAGCCACGGGTGGGCGAGCAGCGGTTGGCAGAGCACCACGGTCGCGGCCGACGCCGTCAGCAGCAGCCCGATGGACGAGGGGCCCAGACCGCGCACCGTCAGCGTCAGCGGCAGGGCGATGGTGATCTGGAGATAGATGACGGCGAACGTCGTGCCGACCAGCAGCATCGCCAGCAGCCGTCGGTCCGACCAGGCCCGGACGTCGGGTCGGCCATCCGTCCGGGGACGGGCGTACGCCGGGGAGCAGGGCGGCGACCAGGGCCGCGCACACCAGGCAGGTCGCGGCGTCGGCGACGAACAACCAGCGCAGGTCGATGCTGGCGAGGGCGGCCGCGAGCAGTCCGGCGCCCATGCCGGCGGCCGCCAGCGCCGCCGAGAGCAGGCCGTAGGCGACGGGTCGCAGTTCGGCGGACGTGACGTCGGCGATGATCGACTGGCTCGGCGGCTCGTAGACCTCGAAGGCCAGTCCCAGCAGCGCGACCGCGATCGCGACCTCGGCGAGGGAGCCGGCGCCGGCGACCATCAGCTGGCCGAGGGCAGTCCCCGCCAGACCGACGACGATGGTGGTGCGGCCGCCCCACCGATCCGCCAGCCGACCACCGAGGAGGCGCGAGGGGATGGTCGCCACCCCGAAAGCCGCCAGGAGCAGGCCCGCCTGGCCCAGGCTGGCGCCGAAGTCCTGCACCAGCGTGACCGTCAGGAACGGGAGCGTGAAGGCGCCCAGCCGGTTCACCGCACGGGCGGCGACGAGAAGCCACACCGTGCTCGGCAGGCTCTGCCACGGCGTCACTGTCGAACGCGCTATTGTCAGTAACATCGGATCCACGCTACGCAACGGAGAGTGACTGGTCAAATGACGTTCGACAGTCACGTTCTCAACGTCGTCGAGGTCGCTGCCCGCCTCGTCAACGAGCTCACACCCGGCGCTCGCGGCGGCCAGGATGTGGAGGCGCCCACGGGTGCTGCCCGGGTCGCGGCGACGGCGACCGCGCTCGGCGGCGACGGCCGTCGTACGCCGTCCGTCAACGCCCGGCAGGCCAAGGCGCTGGCGGGCGACGCGGCGCGGATGCGCAAGGTCTTCGAGGCCAGCGACCGGGGCGACCTGCCCACCGCGGCCCGCGAGCTCAACGAGATGCTCGCCCGCACCGGCGCCCGGCCGCAGCTCGACCCGCTGCCGGAGGGGGGCTGGCATGTGCACTTCCATGGTTCCGATGACGGCCTGGCGACCGGCTGGGCCGCTGGCTGCGCGACCGGGCTGGCGCTGGCCATCGGCAGCGACCTTGCCGGCCGGCTCGGCGTCTGCCTGGCCGACCGGTGCGATCGGGTCTACGTCGACACGTCCAAGAACGCCAGCCGCCGGTTCTGCTCGACGGCCTGCCAGAACCGCGTCAAGGCAGCGGCGTACCGCGCCCGCCACTGACGCGGTCCCAGCCGGGGATCAGCAGATCGCCCAGGCCGAGCGCCTCCAGCGTGTCGCCGAACGCCTGGCCCATGGCCACGCACGCGGGGTCGTCGACGGTCTCGTCGCGCTCCGGCCCGTCGGTGAAGACGTGCACGGCCACGGCGTCCGGCGTGCCGGGCAGCAGCACGCCGCCGTCGTGTCGTACGCCGCCCACGGATCCCGTCTTGTGGGCGAAGGGCGTCTCGTCGCGCAGGTGCCGGGCCAGGGAGTCGTTGTGCCACTGTTGCTCGAGCATCCGACGCGCGACGCCGTGCCGGCCTTCGGCGACCATCCTGTCGATGCTGGCGGCGTGCTCGAACGGCACGACGACACTCAGTCCGGCCCGGGACGGCAGCCCAGCCGCGGCGTCCCACTCGTCGCAGCGCGGGTCGCTGTGCCGGCCGGTGACCCAGCGCCGCATCCGTGACGCCTGGCCGCCTGCCGCGAGTGCGTCGTTGACGACCTCGAGCCCGCCCAACAGGTCGACGACCACGTTGGTGGCCGTGTTGTCGGACAGCGCGGTCATCAGCTGGGCGACGACGTGCAGCGGCAGCTGCAACGGCAACGGCCAGGTGGCGAGCACCCCGTCGCCCACCGCGACGTGCTCCGGCCTCGCCTCGACGACGGTGTCCCAGCCGAGCCGCCCCTCGGCCACGGCCAGCGAGGTCTGCTCCAGCAGGAAGGTCTTGATCGTGGACGCCCCGCTGTAGCCGAGCTCGCCGCGGACGTCGAGGTCGACGCCGCGGCCCCGCAGCACCATCGACCAGGCGCCGAGGCCGGCCAGTTCGCGTTCCCAGATCTCGGCGACGGCGGCGGAATCGACCATGGCCGCAGGCTACCGACGCACCGCCCTATGCTCGCCGGGTGACCTGGTTCGCCTCGCCCGACGACGCCAAGCGCAAGCTCGCCGAGGCCGGCTACCTGACCGACGGGGCCACCGCGACGACCGCCTTCCTGGCCGGGGCTCTCGAGAAGCCGCTGCTGGTGGAGGGGCCGGCCGGCGTCGGCAAGACCGAGCTGGCCAAGGCGGTCGCCCGCTCGACAGGAGCGGATCTGGTACGCCTCCAGTGCTACGAGGGGCTCGACGAGGCGCGGGCGCTCTACGAGTGGAACTACAAGAAGCAGCTGCTGCGGATCCAGGCCGGGCGCGGCGATGCCTCCTGGCAGGAGACCCACGACGACATCTTCACGGAGGAGTTCCTGCTGACCCGGCCGCTGCTCACGGCTATCCGGCGCGACGACCCGACCGTGCTGCTCGTCGACGAGGTCGACAAGGCCGACGTCGAGGTAGAGGGGTTGCTGCTGGAGGTGCTCTCGGACTATCAGGTCACGATTCCCGAGCTCGGCACCATCGCCGCCGTCCGGAGGCCCTTCGTGGTGCTCACCTCCAACGCGACCCGCGAGCTGTCGGAGGCCGTCAAGCGGCGGTGTCTCTATCTGCACCTGGAGTACCCCACCGCCGAGCGGGAGCGCGAGATCGTCGTCGGCCAGGTGCCCGACCTCGACGAGCGCATCGCCGGACAGCTGGTCGCGACCATCGGGCGACTGCGCGAGCTCGACCTCAAGAAGCCGCCCTCGATCGCCGAGTCCGTCGACTGGGCCCGCACCTTGGTCGCCCTGCAGATCCGCGACCTCGACCCGGCCGCCGTCGACGAGACCCTCGGCGCGGTGCTCAAGCACGCCTCCGACCACGCCATCGCCGTCCGCGAGCTGAAGCTGCGGAGCTGACATGAGCGGCCTGGTCGACCGGCACATCGACTTCCTGGAGGCGCTCCGCGCGGCCGGGGTGCCGGTCTCGCTCGCCGAGGACCTCGACGCCGTCGCCGCACTGAGCACGCTGCGCTGGGACGACCGAGCCGAGGTCCGCGACGGGTACGCCGCCACGCTGGTCAAGCGGCACTCGCACCGGCCGACGTTCGACACGCTCTTCGACCTCTACTTCCCGCGACTGGTCGGCGACGGGGTCGCCGCCGATGCGGACGACGACTCCGACGGCGAGGCTGGCGTGCGCGACGGGGCCGAGGCCCGCGACACCCTGCGCGCCGAGCTGCTCGAGGCGCTGATCGCTGGCGACCTCGACGCCCAGCAACGGCTGGCGATCGAGGCGATCGCCCGGTTCGGCGCGATGCCCGGGCGCGGTCCGGGACTGTCGAGCTGGTCGGCGTACACGGCACTTCGGCGGCTCTCGCCCGACGACCTGGTGGCCCGGATCGTCGAGGCGCTGATGGCCGACGGTCGTGCTGACGACGAGGCGGGCCGGGCTGCGGCACGTCGACTGGGCGCCTTCACCCGGCTGGTCGAGTCCGAGGCCCGGCGCCGGATCGCCGAGGAGAAGGGACCCGACCACGTCGCCGACGTCGCCGTCCGGCCGAGCATCGAGCGGCTCGACTTCACCGCGGCCAAGCGTGCCGACCTCGAGGAGATGCGACGGGAGATCCAGCCGCTGGCCCGGCGGCTGGCCACCCGGCTCGCTCGCGAGCAGCACGCCCGCCGCCGCGGACCGCTCGACTTCCGGCGTACGGTCCGGGCCTCGATCTCCACCGGCGGTGTTCCTCTGGTGACCCGGCACCGCCCCAGGCGACCGCACCGCACCGACCTGGTGGTGCTCTGCGACGTCAGCGGCTCGGTCGCCAGCTTCGCGCGGTTCACGCTGATGCTGGTCTTCGCGATGCGCGAGCAGTTCCAGCAGGTGCGGGCCTTCACGTTCGTCGACCAGGTGCACGAGGTGACTCGGCTCTTCGTGCCCGGCAGCGACCCCGGCGAGGTGCTGGCGTCGCTCGCCGCCAGCAGCGAGCACGCCGCCCGCTGGGGCCGCACCAACTATGGGAATGCCTTCAGCGACTTCGCCCGGTCGTTCCCCAGCGCGCTCGGTCCGCGCTCGTCGCTGCTGATCCTCGGCGACGCCCGCTCCAACTACAGCGACCTCGCCGTCCCGGTTCTGCGCGATCTCGCCGGCGCCGCGCGCCATGCCTGGTGGCTCAACCCCGAGCACCGCCGCCACTGGGACACCGGCGACTCCGCCGCCACCGCCTACGGCGAGGTGGTGCCGATGGTGGAGTGCCGCAACCTCACCCAGCTCGGGGCGTTCGTCCACGACCTCGTGTGACGGGTCACACGTACGGGCGGAGCGCCTCCACCGACTCCGTCGGGACCTTGACCGCGATCCCCTCGCCGATGGCTCGCAGCTTCCACAGCTCGCCGTCGCGGAAGAGCTTGGCCATCGCCATCCCCGTCTCGGGTGCGCCGCCGGTGAGCGTGAAGCGGGCGAACTCGACGTCGTGGTCGTCGACCAGCCGGCAGTAGGCGTTGTTGATCCACTCGAAGGTGTGGCCCTGATAGCTGCTGACCAGGAAGACGATCGTGTCGATCTTCGGGTGCACGCGGGTCAGGTCGACGGTGATGACTTCGTCGTCGCCCTCGCCGCGCCCCGACTGGTTGTCGCCCAGGTGCACGACGGACCCGTCGCGGGTCTCCAGGTTGTTGTAGAACGCGAGGTCGGCGAGCTGCCCGCCCATGAACGCGACGGCCGAGGCGTCCAGGTCGACCTCCGGCGCGCCCGTGCCGATGTAGCCCGCGGTCCGCTCCTTGTCCCAGCCGAGGCCCATCCGCACCTGGGTGAGTGGCCGGCCGTCCTCGGTGGCCAGCGTCAGCTCTTCACCCTTGGTCAGCTCGATCACGATCGTCCTCCCGTCGATGGTGCCCCGAACCTATCGAGGCGTCCCCAACGAACGGCCAGGTCTCACCGGGCGGGCTCGTCGACGCGGCGTACGACGCAGCTCGCCGTCACCACGGCACCCTCGCAGCACGGCCGGATGTAGCCGCACCGGTCGCACCGCGAGTGCGAGGTCTCCCAGCGCATCGTCGCGCCGCAGTTGTCGCAGTCCATGTCGTCCATCGGCGCCGAGCCTGCCACGCGAGGAGCCTGGGGGCGAGGCGGCACGCTGTCGCGGGGGGTCAGCTGTTACGTGGACGTCAGCCGGCGAGGTAGCCGAGTGCCTGGATGCGGCTGATCTCCGCGCGCAGGTCGGGGTTGTCTGCCTGGTCGGCCGCCCGGCCACCGAGGACATAGGCGTCCTGGCTGACAGCCCTGCCGCCGTCCTTGCCGCCGTCGAAGACCACGACGAGCCGGTTGGTGGAGCCGGCGCTGATCAAGGAGCCGAGCAGTGCCACCGGATCGGCGCGGTCCTCCAGCGACAGCATCCGGGTGCCTTCGGGCAGTGCGGGCACCTGGGCCGACGGGGCGCCGGCCGTGACGACCTGGTCGACGGTGAAGCTTGCCGAGGCCGCGGCAGAGGCGATCTCGGCGGCCGCAACCCCGCCGGCGGCGGAGCCGACCAGCATCACCGTCGCTCCGGGGGTGTCGCCGACGGCGGCCTCGATGGCCGCCATGGCCTGGGCGGCGTACGTCGAGGGGTCACCGCCGACGAGCCGCAGACGGCGGGCGCTGCCACCGTCGGGGCCTGGGAGGTAGGCGATGAAGCGGGCGTCGCCGACCTGGTGGACGGTGACCCGCCCCGAGGTGGACAGCGTGCTCATCAGCTCCTCGATGCTGCGCGGAGCTGTCTGGCCGGAGGCGTCCGGCGCCTCAGCGGCGGCGGGCTCCGGCTCGGGCACGAGCGGGCCGGCGACGTCACGGACCGCCGCCGTCGTCAGGCCGGGGAAGGAGTCGACGCCGAGCGCGCGCAGGCCACCGGCGGCGGCGAGCCGGCCGCGGTCGCCGGCCAGCAGTCCGGACGTCAGCAGCGACCGCAGCTGCAATGCCTCGACGAGGCCGCCGCCGCCGCTGGTGACGTGCTCCATCAGGTCGGGGTTGGCCTCGGCGAGCTCGTTGAGGTAGTCGGCGATGCCGTCGCGGTCGAGGGCATCGGTCTCGATGAGGCCGGCCGACACGATGGCGCCACCCAGCGCGACCCCCGGCGCGAGGTAGCCGATGGCTCGGCCGGCGATCGAGCCGAGCGTCTTGTAGGCCGCCTCCTGCAGCTCGTCGATCCAGCGGTAGGTCAGCACGGTCGCCCGCACGATCAGCGCGTCGGCGTCGAGCTCGATGGAGCGCGTGAGCAGGCCGTGCTGGCCCGTGGTCGCGGCCCGGATGTCGTCGGCGGCCACGTCGAAGGTGGCCTTGGACAGCTCGGCCGACTCAGCCACTCCCTCGTCGCGCAGCACCTCGGCCCCCAGCTTGGAGCGGGTGCGCATCTCCTGGCCGGAGGAGTCGAAGAGGTCGGCCAGCCGCAGCATCCGTTCGTACTTGTCGGACAGATCGGCGGCGGCCACCGGCGACTCCGGCGTGGTGTGCTGTTCGTCGGACGCGCTCATGCGGTCACCTCCGCCAGGACCAGGGCCAGGGCCGCGGCGAGCTGGTCGGCTCCGACCGCACGCACCTGGACAAGGGGATCGCCTTCGGTCGAGGTCCGCAGGGAGTGCCAGCCGTCGGCCAGCAGCAGCCACGAGATCACTCCGACGACCTCGGGTGCGCCGTCGGAGACGTTGGCGACCAGTCCGCGCAGCCGACCCCGCGTCTCACGGCTCAAGGTCTGGAGCAGCATCGCGACATCGGCGTCGGGCACCGGCCGGCCGTCTTCGACGACGGCCCCGGAGTGGTGGTCGGCGAGCACGGAGACGAGGTCGCCGCGTCCGTGGTGCAACGCTTCGCCGGCGGCGTCGAGCAGCTCATAGGGCAGATCGACGGCCGCGGGCACTCCGCTTGCCCGGATGGGCAGGTCGCTCGGCACGGCCGTGACGCGGGCCAGCTCGTCGGCCCACTGCGCCGCGGGCAGCCAGGCGACCTCGAAGACGATCCCGTCGGCGGTGGACAGTGCCGCGACGCCGCGGTCTGACTGCCGGTGCCAGGCCTTGACCTGGACACCCTCGACCACGACGTCGAAGTCGACCGCGACGGTGGGGGTGGCCAGCAGGCCGATGGCGCCGGCGAGGGAGTTGTCCAGGGAGCCGTCGACGATCAGCTGGCGGCGCTCCAGCGAGCCGCGGGGCTCGTGCAGGCCGTCGAGGGCAGCGGCGTACGCCGCCTCCTCGGTGCCGTTGCGGGCCTGGCCGAGGCGCCCTTCGAGCGCGCTGGTGGTCGAGGCGGCCCCGCGGAGCTCGAAGGGCAGTGGGGCGCCGCCGGCGAGCTCGGCGGCGAGTCGGAGCTCGGGCAGCGTCAGGGGAAGTCGTCGCGGCAGCCCGTCGAGCAGGCTGGCGGCGGGGGCGGGAGCGACGCCGAGGTCGATGGTCACCACGTCAGAGCCCCGGCAGCTCGACGTCGAGCCAGTCCTTGTGACCGGACGGCGGTGGCACGAATGCGAGCAAGGCTTGGTCCTCTTGGGTCGGGGTAGCGCGGACGCCGTCGTGGTCGGCGGCGGAGTCGATCCGAGCGATCCGGGTGCGCGCGTCGGCGACGACCGAGCCGGCCCGTCGTTCGACGCCAGCGATGGCCTCGGTGAGCCGGTCGCACTCCGCGAGGTGCTTCTCGAGGGAGTCGGCCGCCGTGTCGTGGGCGTTGGCGGCCTCGCGGAGGTGGGTGGCCCGGCTGCGGATGCGCTCGCGCATCGCGGCGGCGGCGCGGCCCGTCCAGTCGATGTCGTCGCTGTGGGTGACGAGCTGCTCGGCCATCAGGCGGATGTCCTCGCCCTGCTCGCGCAGCTGGCTGGCGCGCCTGCGCATCACCAAGGTGTCGCCGTACATGACCGCTCCTCCATGCGCTCCGGGGCGCTCCCCGCTTCCTTCCCCCGAGTGGCCGTCGCCAAACACCCGACCGCCCGGGCCGTCAGCGGCCCCGGGTGATCTGGAAGATCTGGCTGGTGACGTTGTGCCCGCTGCCGGCCCCGATGAAACCATGTTCGGTGAGACTGGCGATCTGCTCCTGGATGGACGCGTCGTCGCTCGCCTGGGCGGCACCCGCTCCGGCGACGTAGTGGCCGAGATCGTGGTTGCCGCCGACGCTCGTCTCATGGTCGTCGAACCGCACCGTCACCTGCTCGGCCGAGTCGGGGTTGTCCTCTCCGTCGAGCAGCGGCACCACGTCGCCCTGGTTCTCCAGCGAGAGCACGTGCGACCCGGGCGGGAAGCCGCCGTCGAGCTGCGCCGTCGGGGCACCGGCGGTGACCACGTTGGTGATCGTGTAGGGCGCGCCGACGCCGCCGGCCTGGCTCTGGGCCAGGATCGCCGCGGCCTCCATGCCGCCCTGCGAGTGCCCGACCAGGACCACCGGCTGGCCTGCCCGGATCCCGGCCTGCGCCATCGCCTCGAGGATGCCGTGCTGGTAGCCGTTGTCCTGGCCGCTGACCAGCAGCAGGTTGGTGCCGAGGTCGCGGACGTCGCCGTCCTGGCTCCACGGGGTGGTGGCCATGTCGTCGGTGCCCGGCAGGTAGACGACGTGGCTGACCGAGCCGTCGAGCGCGGTGATGGTCTGGATCTCGATGGTGCCGTTGTGCTCCGGGTGATCGGCGCCGGAGAGCTCGTTGACCTCGCCGAGGTGGTGGATGAGGCCAGCGAGGTCGGCCGGCGCGGTGCCCGAGCTCGGCACCGTCAGCATCGTGGGCTCCGTGTGCACCGAGCCGTCGTGGTAGAGCCCGGCCAGCAACGCGGCCGCGGACTCGGTGTCCGGGGTGAACAGGGGTACGCCGAGCGGCCCGCCGGGCGCGGCCGGCGTCAGGCCGTCCCAGAGCCCGTCGAGCAGGCCGCCACTGCCATTGACGAGGTGCTGCACCACGTCGGGGTGCTGGTTGAGCCACTCCTGCAGGTCCTCGGCGGCGCCCTCCTCGAGGTCGCGGCGGACGTCGTCGGGCAGCTGCGACCAGATCAGCGCGAACGCCAGCCCACCGACCGCCAGCTCGGGCCCGAAGGCCGCAAGGCCGAAGCCGAGCGTCTGTCCGGCTGTGTAGTCGAGCCGCTCCCACACCTCGGCCACCAGCTCGTCGGTCAGCTGCGTCGCCCGGACGCGCACGCGGATGGTGAGCGCGTCGGCCTCCCAGACGACCGACTCGACAAGGATGCCGTCGGGCCCGGACGTCGCCGCCAGCACCGCGCCCTCGGCTTCCGCGAACGTCACTGGCGAGAGCAGCGCCGACTCCAACAGGTCGCCGTTGCCCAAGGTCTGACCACCGCGGCTGGCCCAGTCACGCATCCGGCCACCGGCCACCTCGTAGTCGTCGGCCAGCGCGAGCGCGTGCTCGTAGGCCACGACCTGCCCGTGGGAGCCGCCGGTCACGTCGGTGATCGGAGGCCGGTCGCTCACGACCGGCTCCGCACGGCCGAGACCAGCGCGGCCACCTGACGGCCAAGGTCGAGGGAGACCACCGGCTCCACGCGGACGAACCGCTCGCCCGCAAGGACGACCGGCGTCAGCGACCGCCACCCGTCGGCCACCAGCAACCAGCTGACCCAGCCGGCACGGGCGGTGCCGTCGTGAGCGGCCGCGACCGACGCGCGGAGGCGGCCCACGGTGCTGCGGTGGAGCCGGACGAGCTGGGTGTGCAGGTCGGGCCTGTTCAGCACCCCGTCGGGAGTGCGGGCATAGCCCACCGAGCGGGCGACGAGCTCCTCGAACACGTCGCTGCGGCCGGTGCGCAGCGCCTCGCCGCCGGCGAGAACAGCGTCGAGGGGCAGGTCGAGCCTCGGCAGCGGGGGCTCGGGCGAGCCGACGGGTGGGCGCACGGACGCCGCCCGCGCCAGCTCGGTCTGCCAGTGGTCGTCGTCGAACCAGGCGAGCTCGACCGCGCCGCCGGCCGCCGACAGGGTCGTCACCCGCCCAGACCGGAGGCCCTGGCGGGAGCACAGTTGGGCGAAGCCGCGGGCCGCGTCGTCGCGGCGCGCCGAGACGTCGACGTCGACGACGCACGCTCGGGCGCGAGCAGGGCGGCGAGGGCGCGGCGGACGTCGGGCTGCGGCTGACCGACCGCGTCGACCAGACCGAGACGGGCCAGCTCAGCGGCCGCGTCGCGGGAGTCCCCGGGTTCGTCGGTAGTCAACAGGTGGAGGGCGGCGGGCGACATGCGGAAGCGGACAGGGAGGCCGGCCAGGAGCTCCAGCGGCCGGGGTGGGTCGAGACGGACGGTCGTCACAGCCCCGGCACCTCGACCTCGAGCCAGTGGCGGCTGCCTGGGGGTGGCGGGTCGAAGCGATCGAGCCAATCGTCGGCCCAGATGGCCACGGCACCCGCGAGGTCCCCGAGCCGGTCGCGGGCCGCGTCGACGAGGCGTCGTACGCGTCTCTCGATCTCGTCGATGAGCCGCTGCAACCGCTCGATCTCCCGTGCGTGCCGGTCCAGCGCGTCTGCGGCGTCGTCGTGGAGGCCGGCCGACCGGCGCAGGGCGAGGGCGCGTTGCCGCGCGCGCTCACCCAGGGCGTCGCCGGCCCGGCCGAGCCAGCCCGCGGCGTCGGTGCGGGCGACCAGCCGGTCGGCCTCGGCGCGGATGTCGGCGGCCTGCTCGCGCAGGTCGGCGGCGAGCCGCCGGATCACCGTCGTGTCGCCGTACATTGCCCGCCTCCCGAGTCCGCTGCGTGGTGAGGGCAGGGTGCCCGGGGTCCGGGGGTCATGAAACCTGGGGGCGCCGTACCTGTGGACAGCGCCGGTGGCGGGGACAAGCATGGCGGCAACACTCAAGGGGGAGGGACCCATGCTGCTCACCACGCCCGTACGCCGCCGCCTGATCGCCGCCGCCACCATCCTCGGCCTGCTGGCCGCGCCGCTCGTCGGCGGTGCCGCCGAGGCCAAGAAGCCGGCCCACCCGCCCGGCAAGCCGGTGACCGTGATGACGCGCAACCTCTACCTCGGGGCTGACATCCAGCGCCCGGTCACGGCCGCCGTGATCGCCCAGCAGCTGCCGGGCGCGACGCCCGAGAGCGTCCTTGTCGCGCTGGGCAACGCCACCCACGTGACGCGGGCGATCGTCGACCAGACGAACTTCGACGTGCGGTCGCGGCTGCTCGCCGACGAGATCGCCCGCACCGAGCCCGACCTCGTCGGCCTGCAGGAGGTGGCCTGGTGGCGGCACGGCGACCTACAGCTGACGCAGGTCGGCGTCCGCAACGCCACCCAGACCGACTACGACTTCCTCCAGATCCTGATGGACGACCTCGCCGCCGTCGGGGCGCACTACGTGCCGGTCAGCATCGCCCCCCGCGCCGATGTGGAGGGGCCGAGCTTCACGGGCAGCCCCTTCAACGGCACCATGGGCGCCGACGCCCGAGACGTCCGGCTGACCATGCGCGACGTGATCCTCATGCACGTCGAGGACGGCCTCTCCGTCACCGGCGAGGGCCAGCAGGTCTACACCGCGAACCTGATCGTCAACGTCGCAGGAGTGCAGACGCGCTTCGACCGCGGCTACCAGTGGGTCGACGTGCGGGCCGGCTCGACACGGTTCCGCTTCGTCAACACGCACCTGGAGGCGTTCAGCTCCGACCTCGCCCTGCTGCAGACCAAGCAGATGATGCTCGAGGCGCCGGCCACCGACCGCACGACGGTGATCGTCTGCGACTGCAACTCCGACCCGCTGAACAGCTCGACGAAGCCCCAGGACCACGTGCCGCACAAGGCGCCGTACGAGTGGATCACGATCGACCCGCGGCTTCACCGACGAGTGGCTCGAGTGGGCACCGGCCAACCTGGGCTGGACGTCCGGCCTCTCGGAGCTCGTGAACGACGCGACGGCGGTCAAGTTCGACCACCGCATCGACATGGTCTTCGCCAAGAGGGCCGACGGAGACGGCCTGGCCGTCGACAGGGGCCAGGTCACGGGCACCACGGTCGCGACGAAGGACCCGACGACCGGTCTGTGGCCCTCGGACCACGGCGGCGTGGTGCTGCGCCTGCGCGGCCTCTGAACGGTGCCTTCCCGGGCTCACCAAGAACGCGTTCTAGGTGAGCCCGGCGCCCGATAGACTGCCCGCGCCGCCCGCCAGCCTGCCACTCGAGAGGGCTGACATTGAGCTTCGACGTCCATCAGCTCGACCTCTTCCTGCTGGTGGGCTCTGCGGTCACGATCCTGGCGATCCTCGCCGTGCGGATCTCCTCGCGGGCTGGGCTGCCCAGCCTGCTCGTCTACCTGCTGATGGGCGTCGCGCTCGGCGAGGCCGGGCATCGGCATCCAGTTCGAGAACGCCGAAGTCGCCCAGGCACTCGGCTTCGCCGCCCTGGCGGTGATCCTGGCCGAGGGCGGCTTGACCACCAAGTGGCGCGAGGTGCGCCCGTCGATGCGGCTCGGGGTCTCGCTCGCCACCATCGGCGTCGCGGTGTCGATCACCGTGATGGCCGTAGCAGCGCACTACCTGCTCGGCTTGCCGTGGGAGCTCGCGGTCCTGCTCGGCGCCGTCACGTCACCGACCGACGCGGCCGCCGTCTTCTCCGTGCTGCGCGTGGTGCCGCTCAGCCGGCGGCTCGTCGGTGCGCTCGAGGTCGAGTCGGGCCTCAACGACGCTCCGACGGTCGTGCTCGTCACCCTCATCTCCACGGGAGCGCTCGCCGACCACGGGGTCTTCGTGACGGCGGGCATCGTCGTCTACGAGCTGCTGTTCGGCGTGGCGTCGGGCCTGGTCTTCGGCTTCGGCGGCGTGTGGCTGATGCGCCGCGCAGCCCTGCCGGCGTCGGGCCTCTACCCCATCGCGGTGCTCTCGCTGACCTTCCTCGCCTACGGCGCGTCGGCGTTCGTGCACGCCTCCGGGTTCGCGTCGGTGTACGTCGCCGCGCTCATCCTCGGCAACTCCGAGCTGCCCCACCGCGGTGCCACCCGCTCCTTCGCCGAGGGCGTCGCCTGGCTCGCCCAGATCGGGCTCTTCGTGATGCTGGGGCTGCTGCTCTCGCCCGGACGGATCTCGTTGGAGACGGTCGGGATGGCCCTGCTCGCCGGGCTCGTGCTGACCGTCGTGGCCCGACCGTTGTCGGTGATCGCGAGCACTGTCGTGCAACGGATGCCGTGGAACGAGATCGGCTTCCTCTCGTGGGCCGGCCTGCGCGGGGCGGTGCCGATCGTGCTGATGACGATCCCGTTGGCGGAGGGCGTGGCCGACGCGCCCCGCCTCTTCGACGTGGTCTTCGTGATGGTCGTCATCTACACCCTGCTGACCGGCCCGACCCTGCCGATGGTGGCGCGGTGGCTGCGAGTGGCCCGCCGCTCGGAGCCGCGCGACCTCGAGCTGGAGGCCGCGCCCCTCGAGCGGATCGCGGCGGACATGCTGCAGGTCACCATCAGCCCGGCGTCTCGCCTGCACGGGGTCGAGGTCGGGGAGCTGCGGCTGCCCGTGGGCGCCTCGGTCTCGATGGTGATCCGCGACGGGCAGTCGATGGTGCCCGAGCGTCGTACGGTGCTCAAGCGCGGGGACGACGTGCTGGTCGTGACCCCCCGCAAGCTGCGCGAGGCGACGGAGCGTCGACTCCGCGACGTGTCCCTGGGCGGGCGGCTGGGCCGGTGGCTCGACGAGCCGAAGTGACGCCGAGCTGTCAGTAGCTGGCCGTTGCCTTGTCCGGGCTGCCGGCCTGGGACACCGAGTCGGAGTAGGCCTTGATGCCGAGCCAGGCGAAGATCGTCAGCCCGAGGTTGACCGCCAGCACCACCGCGATCTCCCAGGCGGCCGCGTGGTGGGTGGCGGTCGCGTCGTCGGGCACCTTGGCGAAGAGCACGAGGTCGAGCTTCACGACGACGAATGCGAGCACGTAGATGCCGGCGATGACCGCCCAGTTGAGCGTGGGCGCCCAGGGCCGAGCGGCCAACTTCTCTGGGGTGCCGTAGAGCTTCTGAAGGCTGCGCCGCGGTCCCACGTCGAGGAAGCGGTAGGCCACGATCCACCACAGGAGCAGCGTGTAGAGAGACCAGTTGACGGCCACCGCGGCGACCACGATGTGCGCGGCGTACTCGAAGTAGTTGCGCAGCTTGACCCACTGCCCGATGAACGAGCCGAACGACTGCGGGTTGCGGTTGAAGAACGCCGCGAGCGGAAGCGAGATGCTGAGCATCGCGATGGTGCCGCCCCAGTACCAGAGCATGCTCTTGTGGGCGATCGCCCACGGCCCGACCACGAACAGGAACACCACGCAGACGACCAGGTGCACCGTGTAGAGCCGCAGCGCGTGACGGTTCGCCATCAACGGGTTCAGCAGGTGCTCCGGCAGACGGTAGCCCTGGTAGACCTGGCGGACGCCGACGTAGAGGCCCCACGCCAGAAGCACGACATAGATGGCGGTGACGACGTAGCTCACGACTTCGCCCGGCCGAACAGGCGTGACCAGAGCGACCTGGCCGCCGAGCCGGTGATCACCAGCGGGTGGGTGATCGCCGCTGTCAGCTTGCCGCGCGTGCTGTCCGGGTCGTCGGCGACGCCGAGCTGGGCGAGCGGGGTGCCGACGTCGAAGTAGAGGCGCTCGCTGACCATCGACTCTCCTTCGAACTCGAAGATCAGGCACATCGGGAAGTCGACCTGGCGCCCCGTCGGTGGCAGGCCGCGCCACTCGCCGAGGTGGGTGCCGGTGAACCGACCCTCGACGAGCACGACATCTGCGGCGGGTGCGACGCGACTCGGAACGAACTCGAAGTCCGGGAACGCCGTGTGGTTCTCGTCGAGGAAGTCGTGGACCCGGTCGGCGCCGTCGTACAGCTCGTCGGAGGCCAGTACGTCGTATCGGGCCCGGTGGAACATCGCGATGCAGGCGTCGAAGTCCTTGGCATTCTCGAGCCGCATGTGCTCGTTGACGATGTCGACCCGAGCGTCGCCGCTCGGGGGCGTCACCATGGTGCGACCGTACAGTCAGCAGGTCGGCGGCGTAAGGAACGCGGCCGCTGACCGCTCGGCCATCTCTGGGGCAGATCAGACCTGGGGCGGGGAGCAGATCTCAGCGTCCTCCTTGACCGTGACCGCACCTCTTCCATCGACCAGCTGGTCGAAGGTATTGCCCACCACGACGACCACCCCGACTCCGGTCGCATCGCGCCGGACCACTGGTGTTTCGTCGCCGAGGCGGCTGCGGACGAGCCGTACGTCGGGCCGGTCCGGGTCGGTGGTCCAGATCTCGGCCCGCGCGACAGTGCTGCCCTTGGGAGCGTTGCCCACGTCGCCCTTGCCGAAGCCGGCGTCCGTGAAGAGGCTGAGGGTCCGGTCGGCCAGGCCCGCCCGGGTGCCGGCGTTGAGCACCGTGACCGTCACCTGCCCGGCCCGCAGCTTGCTGCCCGCTTCGACCGTCGTCATCTGACACTTGCCGACGTCAGCCTCGCCGGGCAGCGGCCGCGTCATCGCCGACCAGCCCCACACTCCGCCGACCAGCAGCATCCCGGCCAGCACCACGAGAGTGATCACCGTCTTGAGGTGGATGCTCACGGCGCTCAGCCCGCCAGCAGGTGGACACGGGCATGCAGGACGTGGCGTTGCTGGAGTGCCGCTCGGAGGGCGCGGTGCAGCCCGTCCTCGAGGTAGTACTCGTTGCGCCACTCGACCACGTGGGCGAACAGGTCGCCGTAGAACGTGGAGTCCTCATCGAGGAGCGTTGCCAGGTGCAGGGTGTCCTTGGTCGTGACCAGCTCGTCGAGGCGCACCTGGCGGGGCGGCACGTCGGCCCAGGCGCGCGACGTCATGCCGTGGTCGGGGTACGGCCTCCCCTCGCCGACGCGCTTGAAGATCACACGCGGAGTCTAGGCGCAGCCAGGAGGCGGCGCCTCGCCCCTACGGAGGGAGGTACGCCGCCCCGGCGGGCTCCGCGAGGGCGCTGCAGCAGCACGTGACTACGCTTCCGACCATGACGTCCGCACCCGAGCCAGCGCCCGATCCCGACGGCTCCGGCGACCCGAATCCCATCGTCGCCGCCGTGGCCCCGGGTTACGAGTTCGAGGGCGCGGCGCTGGAGCTCGGCGGGCTGATGCTCGACGCGACCGAGCTCAGTGACACCCACATCCGGATCCCGCTCGGCATGCTCAACCGGCACGGCCTGGTGGCCGGCGCGACCGGCACGGGCAAGACCAAGACCCTCCAGCTGATGGCCGAACAGCTCAGCGCCAACGGTGTCCCCGTCTTCGCCGCCGACATCAAGGGCGACCTCTCGGGCATGAGCGTGCCGGGCGAGGCCGGCGAGAAGATCGCCGCCCGCGCCGCGTCCGTGGGGCAGACCTGGACCCCGACGTCGTACCCCGTGGAGTTCTACGCGCTCGGCGGACAGGGCACCGGCATCCCGCTCCGCGTGACGATGACGGCCTTCGGCCCACTGCTGCTCAGCAAGGTCCTCGGCCTCAACGAGACCCAGGAGTCCAGCCTCGGCCTGGTGTTCCACTACGCCGACCAGGCCGGGCTGCCGCTGCTCGACCTCGCCGACCTGCGCGCCGTGGTGCAGTACCTGACCAGCGACGACGGCAAGGCCGACCTGAAGAACCTCGGTGGTCTCTCGGCCGCCACGGCCGGAGTGATCCTGCGCGAGCTGATCACCTTCCAGGACCAGGGCGCCGAGGCGTTCTTCGGTGAGCCGGAGTTCGAGTCTGCGGAGTTCCTCCAGGTGGCGCCCGACGGTCGCGGCCTCGTGAGCCTGGTCGAGCTGCCCAACCTCCAGGACCGGCCGGCCGTCTTCTCGACGTTCCTCATGTGGCTGCTCGCCGACCTCTACCACGACCTTCCCGAGGTCGGCGACGTCGACCGTCCCAAGCTGGTCTTCTTCTTCGACGAGGCCCACCTGCTCTTCAACGACGCCTCCAAGGCGTTCCTCGGCCAGATCGCGCAGACCGTGCGGCTGATCCGGTCCAAGGGTGTCGGCGTCTTCTTCGTGACCCAGAGTCCGACCGACGTCCCCGACGAGGTGCTCGCCCAGCTCGGCTCTCGCATCCAGCACCAGCTGCGCGCCCACACACCCAACGACGCCAAGGCGCTCAAGGCGACCGTGAACACCTACCCGCACTCGGCCTACGACGACCTCGGCCGCGTGATCACCAGCCTCGGCATCGGTGAGGCGATCGTCACCGTGATGAACGAGCGCGGCGCTCCGACCCCGGTCGCCTGGACCCGGCTGCGCGCCCCCGAGTCGTTGATGGGTCCCGCCGACGCCGCTGCCATGCAGGCCACGGTCACCGCCAGCCCGCGCCACGCCAAGTACGCCACCGCGATCGACCGCGACTCCGCGCGCGAGAAGCTCGCCGTCAAGGTGGAGGAGGGTGCCCGGCGGCACGCCGAGGAGGAGGCCGCCGAGGCTCGGGCCAAGGAGGCCGCCAAGGCCGAGCGGTCCCGCACCACCTCGAGCGGGCGCCGTACGTCGACCAAGGACGACGGCGGCATCGTCGAGGACGTCGTCCACTCCGGCGCCTTCAAGGACTTCATGCGCACCGCCGCCCGCGAGATCGCCCGCGGCATGTTCGGCACCGGCCGCCGCCGCTGATCCACCCTCGCATTCATTGGCAGCATTCGGCCAAGGTGTTGATCGCGTGTGGACGCGTAGTTAACGTGCCGAGATACCTATCTCGGAGGTGGTTGGAATGGCAGCAGCTCGGGCTGTGAGGAAGACGTTGCTTGCGGGGGCGTTGGCGGCCATGGCGGTGCCGTGCGTGATGGCGCAACCGTCGGTGGCGGTGTCGCCAGAGCCGCCGCCGATCGAGTCCTACGTCGGGGATCCGGGCCAACTTGGCGATCCCGCGAGTTGGCGTACACCCGAATTCCTGCGCGACAACGGCATGGTGTCGATCGGAGCGGAGTTCGCCTACGCCGCCGGGTATTCCGGCGCCGGCATGAACATCGGCATGGTCGACTCGGGCACCTTCGCCGGTCACAAGCGCGAGCACGGCAGTCTCGACACCAACTACGCGGTCGGGGATCGGTTCTTCTCGGTGGTGGCCAAAGGTGGCGAGACGGGCCCCACGTCAGGGTTCTTCGACCAGGCGTTCAACGACACGCATGGCACTCACGTCAGCGGGACCATCGCGGCGAGCCGCGACGGTGTTGGCGAGACCCAGCCTGAGGGGCCGGCAGCCAACATGCACGGGGTCGCGTTCAACGCCAACCTCTATGCCGGCAACACCCACAAGACCGACGGTGTCTTCTACGGGCTCGTGCCGGCCAACGCGACTATTGAGCAGACGCCCGACAATGGCTATCTCGCCAACGTCTATCGGGCGGTGAACAGGGCGAAGACGGCGAACCACAAGCCCATCAGGATCATCACGAGCAGCTGGGGGAGCGCACCCCCGACCGAGAACTACAACACCTACGATCCGCCACCTGGGGGCCCGGACACCTTTGGCTTGAACCCGGCCTGGCGCTACCTGTCCACTCCCGATGGCGTCGCCGATGCGAACGGCAACACCTTGCACTGGTTGAACGGCGCCATCGAGGTCGCACGCACCGGCACGATCATCCAGCTCACCGCCGGCAACGCCGGCGCCTCGAACCCAACCGCACGGGCGGCCACACCATATTTCCTGCCCGACCTGGAGGGTCAGTGGTACACGACGTCAGGGGTCAATCCCAACATCGGGCGTACGTTCAACGCTGACGGTTCGGTGCTCGTGCCGGGGCAGCAGGAGTTCAACCGGTGCGGTCTCGCGAAGTGGTCTTGCATCACCGCACCGAGCAGGACGATCAACAGCACGACGGTGCAGGTCGTCGACGGGGTGCCGCAGCCCCGCTATCAGGCCTTCTCGGGAACATCGATGGCAGGCCCGCACTCGGCGGCCGCGCTGGCGTTGATCATGCAGCGCTTCCCCTACATGACCAACGAGCAGGCGCTCTACACGATGCTGACCACCGGTCGGCAGAACGCCACGATCAGCGACGCACAGGGCAACGCGATCCCGAATCCCGCCGCGGGCCAGATCGTGCAGGTTCCCGACACGCGCAACGGCTGGCACACCGTCAGTCTGCGCGAAGCCATCCGGGGTCCCGGACAGCTTCTGGGGCCGACGGACATCAACACGAAGGGATACAGCGACGTCTGGTCGAACGACATCTCTGACGTCGCGATCCGCGCGCGAATGCAGGAGGACTCCGCCGAAGCCGCCGCCTGGGAGGCGACCAAGGTCGCCAAGGGATGGACACACGGCCTGCCGCCCAACGCGAGCGACATCGACAAGTCCGACTTCGCCATCGGTACCCGACGCGAGCAGGCACGCGACGAGCGGGTCTACGAGGGCAGCCTGACGAAGCGGGGCGGAGGCACCCTCTTCCTCACCGGCACCAACACCTGGCACGGGGGGAGCACGCTCCGCGGAGGAACGCTCTCGGTCGTTGGCTCGCACGCGAGCCCGATCGACGTGCGAGGCGGGACGTTGGGCGGCGGCGGCACCGTGGCCGACAGCGTCAACATCTTGGATGGCACTCTGCAGCCCGGCCTCACGGCCGAGCAGGCGGCGCAGATCACGGAGGTGCCCGTGGCACCCGACAACTCCCTGGACGTCGGGGAGTTGCGCATCGACAAGCACGGGCGTGTCGCGACGACCATCTACTCCGACAGCGACTACACGAGTGTCCTGGCGGCAGGTGGTCTGACGTTGGACGGCGACCTGTCCGTGGATGTGCAAGGGGATCTGACCCAGGGGACCGAGTTGACGATCATGGAGGGCAGCGCGATCCAGGGCAGCTTCCGCGGGCTTGACGAAGGAGATTTCCTGAACGCGGACGGCTATCGGTTCAGGGTCTCCTACGAGCACAGCAGCGTGACGTTGACCGTCGTCCGCGAACCTCGTCACTAGCCGCGGTCCGTTCACACGGGGGTCGGGAGCCTAGGTAACCGTCTCAGGGGGGCCCTCGAGGTACCGGAAGCGCAGCAGCGTCGCCCCTCCGGGATACGCCTTCGGCGGTTCGACCAGCTCGAACCGGGTGGCGGTGGTGCCTTCGGGAAAGAGCTTCTTGCCCTGCCCGATCACCACCGGACACACCCACAGGTTCACCTGGTCGACCAGGCCCTCGCGGAACAGGGTCTGCAGCAAGTTCGCGCTGCCCCACGTGTGGATCTGCTCGTGCCGCTCACGCAAGTCGCGAACCTCGGCGCCCGCGTCGGTGATCTGAGTGCTGGTGTCCCACGACAGCTCCGGCGTGCCACGGGACGCGACGTACTTGGGCACACGGTCGAAGGCCCGCCCGATCCCGTCGGTCTTGCCCGGCCAGTAGCCGCGGAAGATGTCGTACGTCGTGTGCCCCAGCAGCAGCGCGTCGGATGCCTGCACGTCCGCGGTGATCTGGTCGCCGGACTCCGCGTCCCCGTACGGGGTCTCCCAGCCGGGATACTCGAAGCCGGCATCCTGCTCGGTGGGGCCACCGTTGGCCTGGATCACGCCGTCGAGCGTGATGTTCATGTTGACGTGCAGCTCACCCATTGCGCCATCTCCTCCTCATTGTCATCGCCTTCATTCGGATCACACTTCACACGTTTGTGACGCCAACGGACTCTCTCGGGGCCTGCTGGACCGTCCGTTCGCGTCACAGGTGCGGGTTTCACCGGCCAGCCGGGGATTCCGACACGACCTCGGAAACGTCAGAGCGCCGGATCGCACCAGCCGACCTGGACGACCTCGACGCCGCGCTCGCGCGTCCACAGGCGACCCCGGCCGGGCGGGAGGGCCTGGGGCTTGATGGTGCCGATGAGGATGCCCTCGTCGGGGCTGCCGGAGAGCATCAGGCCGGGCATCGCCAGCTCGCGCATCGACTGCAGCACCGACTCGTACGACGCCCGCCCGGCGCCACCCGAACGGCGGGCGACGATCACGTGCAGGCCGACGTCTCGCGACTGCGCCATCAGCGGCTGGAGCGGCGCGACGGGGGAGCTCTGCTGGGTGGACACCAGGTCGTAGTCGTCGATCACGACGTAGACCTCGGCGCCCTTCCACCACGACCGGTTACGGAGCTGGTCGGGTGTCACGTCCGGCCCGGGGATCCGACTCTCGAGGTAGGTCGCCAGGTCCTTGATCGTGGGCGTCGCCTGGGTGGCCGACGTCAGGTAGTTGAGCTGGTAGTCCTCGGGCACCTCGCCCAGCAGGGTGCGCCGATAGTCGACGACCACGATCTGGGCCTCCTGCGGCGTGCGCGTGCGCACGACCTCGCGCAGGTAGGCGCGCAGCGTCGCGCTCTTGCCGGACTGCCCGTCGCCATAGATGAGCAGGTGGGGCTGGAGGTCGGGGTCGAGGCCGACCGGGGCCAGCTCCTTCTCGTTGATGCCGAGCAGGATCCGCTTGTCGTCGGGTCCGGCCTGGGCGACCAGCGCGTCGAGCCCGATGAGGTTCGGCAGCAGCCGCAGCTTGGGTCCCTGCGGACCCTTCCAAGCCGCGCTGACCCGCTTGATCAGGTCCTCGATGCCGTCAGCGAGGTTCTCGGTGTCGGGGTTGCCGTCGATGCGCGGCAGGGCGGCGAGGAAGTGCAGCTTGCCCGGCACCAGGCCGCGGCCGGGTCGCCCCGCCGGTACCAGCCCGGCGACCTTGCGGTCGATCTCGGAGTCGAGCGGGTCCCCGAGCCGCAGCTCGAGCCGGCTGCCGAACATGTCGCGCATCGCGGCCCGGAAGTCGGCCCAGCGGCCGCTGGCCACCACCAGGTGGAAGCCGAAGGTGAGGCCCCGGCTGGCCAGCTGCTGCAGGTGCAGCTCGAGGTCGTCGAAGTCGGCGCGCAGCGTGCTCCAACCGTCGACCACGAGGAACACGTCGCCGTAGCCGTCGTCGACCCGGCCCTGCGCCCGCCTGCTGCGATAGGTCTCGATGGAGTCGATGCCGTGCGCCCGGAAGTAGGCCTCGCGGCGGTCCACGATGCCGGTGACCTCGGCGACGATCCGGCGTACGACGTCGGGCTCGGAGCGGCTGCCGATACCGGCGACGTGCGGCAGGTCGGCCATCGGCGCGAAGGCGCCACCGCCGAAGTCCATGACGTAGAACTGCGACTCCAGCGGCGTGGTCGTCAGCGCCATGCTGGTCACCATCGTGCGCAGCAGGGTGCTCTTGCCGCTGCGCGGCCCGCCCACCACCACGGAGTGGCCCGATGCGCCGGCGAGGTTGATCGTCAGGGTGTCGCGGCGCTGCTCGCGCGGCCGGTCGACGGTGCCGAGCGGGATCACCAGCCCGCCGAGCTTGCGCCACTCGGGCGAGACGAGGCCGAGCGTCGGATCCTCGATCAGGTCGGCCATCAGGTCGTCGAGGGTGTCGGGGACGTCGAGCGGCGGCAGCCACACCTGGTGGGCGGCCGGGCCGTGACCCTCCATCCGCTCGACCGCGACATCGAGCAGCGAGTCCTGTTCGCCTTGCGGTTGCTCGACCACGGGCTCGGGCTCGTCCTGCCGCGGCGGCTCCAGGGTGAGCACCTCGGAGATGGTGAAGGGCAAGATGCCGTGCACCTGGCCGCCCTCCTCGAGCCGCGGCCGGGCACGCATCGTCGGCGGCCCCGAGACATACGCCGCCTTGAACCGCAGCAGCGTCGACTGGTCGGGCTTGAGGAACCCGAGACCCGGCACGGGCGGCAGCTCGTAGGCGTCGGGTACGCCGAGTACGCCGCGCGACTCCGCCGCGCTGAACGTGCGCAGACCGACCCGGTAGGAGAGGTGTGACTCCAGGCCGCGCAGCCTGCCCTCCTCGAGCCGCTGCGACGCCAACAGCAGGTGCAGACCGAGCGACCGGCCGAGCCGGCCGATGGCCACGAACAGGTCGATGAACTCGGGCTTGGCCGTCAGCATCTCGGAGAACTCGTCGACCACGATGAACAACGACGGCAGCGGCTCCAGCGCCTCACCGGCTACCCGGGCCTTCTCGTAGTCGCGGATCGAGGCGTAGTTGCCGGCCTGGCGCAGCAGCTCCTGGCGGCGCACCATCTCGCCCGACAGGGCGTCCTGCATGCGGTCGACCAGCGTGAGCTCCTGGGCCAGGTTGGTGATCACCGCCGAGACGTGGGGCATCTCGGACATCCCGGCAAACGTGGCGCCACCCTTGAAGTCGACGAGGACCATGTTGAGCTGCTCGGGGGAGTGGGTCATCGCCAGCCCGAGCACGAGTGTGCGGAGGAACTCGGACTTTCCGGAGCCGGTAGCTCCGATCACCAGGCCGTGCGGACCCATGCCCTGCTGGGCCGACTCCTTGATGTCGAGGTAGATCATGGCGCCGCCGTCGCCGAGGCCGATCGGCACCCGCAGCCGGTCGCGAGCCGGCCGCTGCCGCCAGGCCAGCGCGGGGTCGAAGGTGAACACGTCGCCGAGGCCGAGCAGGTCCATGAAGTCGCTGGGGCCGGTGATCTCGCCGCTGGCGGTGTCGGAGACGCCGGCCGTCACGACGTGCAGCGGGGTCAGCCGACGGGCGAACGCCTCGGCCGTCGCCTGGTCACACTGGTCGGCCAGTGCTCGCACGGGCGCCTCGCGCACCCGCAGCGCGGTGAGTGCCGGACGGCCGTGCTCGGCCGGCTCACTCGCGTCGAAGAGCAGCCGGAGGCAGGAGGCGTCGTCGAGCTCGTCCCAGCGCGCCGGCAGGTCGAGGACGGTCACTCCGTGAAGTCCGTCGGGCGGTACGACGTGGTTGCCGGGAGGCAGGAAGCCGCCGTCGACGACGAAGAGGAGGTGGGGTGTGGCGGCGCGCTCGTCGGCACCGAACCGGGGTCGTTCGCTGAGGTCCGGCGGCAGCAGCGCCGCCAGGTCGTTGAGCGACGTCGACACCATCCGCATCGGTCCGACCGCGTCGCTCTGCTGGGTCGACTGGGCGTGCGGCAGCCACTTCACCCAGTCCCAATGGGCCAGGTTCTGATCGGAGGTGAGCACCGCGACCTCGAGGTTCTCCGGTGACTGGAAGGCCGTCGCGCTCGCGATCATCGCTCTGGCCAGGGACCGCGCCTCGTCCTCCGGACCGCACACCTCGATGCGGTCGAACGCCCTCAGGTCGATCGACGCGGGCAGGCCGGGCAGCAGCCGGTGCACGACCAGCAGCCGGTGTAGCGCCGAGGCGGCCGCCGGATCGACCTGGTCGACCACCGTCGTCTCGGGAGCCACCAGCTCGAGCGCGAGCGGCTGGGAGCACAACCCGTAGCGGACGTGTAGGAAGCCGGGATCAGAGGAGTGGTGCTCCCAGATGCGGGACCGCTCCTCGGCCAACGAGGGCAAGGCGCTCGGCGCCGGGTGGTGCCAGGTCAACGCCCGGCGCTGTTGGTCGGCCGCGTCGCGGGCCACCTTGCGGACGTTGGCGAGGTAGCGCAGGTACTCGGTGCGCGAGCCCGTCAGGGCCTGGGCGCGCTGCTTTCGCTGCCGGTCGATCTGCACGATGATGAAGCCGACCGTGGCGAAGAGGAACATGCCCGCCGCGAGGTAGCTACGACCGCCGCCCGCGCGACCACCCATGCTGGCGACCAGCACGATCGAGCCCAGGCTGCCCAGCATCGGGATGGCGTTCATCAGCACGCCGCTCGCGCCCTCGTGCTGCTCGAGCGCCGGCGGCGCCTGCAGCACGATCTCCCCTGTGGGCATCTCGGGCTGGTCGAGACGCCCGCCGCGAAGCGTCGTGGTCACTGACGTGTGCCCCCTGTCCCGAGTGACTGTGCCGAGTTGCGGGCCGAGAGTGGTGCCGGTCGCTCGATGATAGGCGGGCGCCCGTCCCGATGGCAGCGACCGACTAGCCTGCCACACATGGCGGGGCTGCAGAGCGGGAGGCGCGACAGCCTCGCCCTCACGGTGCACGGGCCACTCGGATCGGTCGACCTCGTGGTCCCGCCAGAGGCCGCCGCCACCGACGTCGCCCGGGAGTACGCCGCCCAGTCCGGCCTCGCGTCGATCCCGCTGATCTTCACCGAGCTCGGCGAGGCGCTGTCCCCCGACACCCCGCTCGTCGAGGGCGGCGTCGACACCGGAGACGTGCTCGTCGCCACCACGTCGGTCTACCGCGCACCCACCCGCAAGCGGGCCACCAAGCCCACGCGTCGGCGTACTGAGGCAGGGCCGATCTCGGTGCTGTGGATGTGCCTCGCGGCAGCCGCGGCCGTGCTGGGTGGATGGCTCGCCGCACACTCGGTCTCTCAGCAACACCAGGACGTCGCGGTCGACCTGCTGTTGGCCGGCGCCGTGCTGGGCGTGCTGCCCATCGGCGCCTACCGGCACGCCCGGGCCCTGGCCGCTCCGGCCTTCGCGGGGGCGGCCGCGTTCGCCCTGGTGTGGGATGCCGACCAGGAGAAGCTGCCGCTGGTGCTGGGGATCGCCGGACTGGCCGCGGCCGTGGCGGCGGGCGTCGCCCGCGCCCTCGACGACGGGACGGACGCCGCTGCCCGGGTCTGGATGGTCACCGGCGCCGGCCTCTTCGCGCTCACTGGGCTGGCCTCGCTGTTCGACGTCGCACCCCGGGTCACCTGGTCGCTGCTCCTCGTGCTGGCGATGCTGGCCGCGCGGGTGGTCCCGGCGATGGCGGTCGACGTGCCCGACAACTTCCTCATCGACATGGATCGCCTCGCCATCACGGCCTGGTCTGCTCGCGAGCGGCCGCGCAGCAGGCGGGGCAGGGTGGTCGTGCCCGAGGCCGCGGTGGTCGCCGTCGCGACACGCGGCTCGGCGATCATCAGCGCGACGGCCGCGGCCATCCTCGCGGTCTCCGCCCTGTCGGCGCCCTTGCTGCTGGAGGCCGCCGACCTGCCGATCGATCGCATCGGCGCCAGGTTTCTGGTGTTCCTGTGTGGGGGTGGCCTGCTGCTCAGCGCGCGCAGCTATCGGCACTCGGCCGCCCGCGCGCTGCTGCGCCTGGCGGGCCTCGCCTGCTGGATCGCCCTGGTGTGGGCCATGGTCCCCGTGCTCAGCGACTCGCAGTGGATGACAGTCGGCGTGGCCGCCGTACTGCTGGCCGGGCTGCTCGTGATCGTCGCGGTCGCGACCGGCCGGGGCTGGCGCTCGGCCTGGTGGGCGCGGCGGGCCGAGGTGGCCGAAAGCGTGTGCGGATCCTTCGCCATCGCCTCCCTGGTTGTCTCGGCCGGCTTCTTCCGCACCCTGTGGGAATTGACTTCCTGATGTTTAGGCCGCTACGGGCCGGGTAGACCTGGGTTGTCCCGATCGACCAGACGGCGAGAGGGAATCGGGATCCAAGAACCGTTCGCACGAGCTCGGGTGGCGGCTGCCGCTCCGGGAGATCAGGAGGAGGAGCGAGATGGCTGCAGCAGATGGCCAGGGCATCCAGATCGTCGATGGTGGGCTCACCCATATCGGCGACCGCATCAACACCGCGCAGGCCGAGTTCAAGAAGCTGAGCGCGATGCTGTCGAGTCAGCTCGAGAGCATGCCGCAGAAGTGGCAGGGCGCCGGCGGCATGGCCTTCGGCAAGCTGCACGTCGAGTGGCAGACCCGTCAGGGCGAGATCACCAAGGCTCTCCAGCTCTTCGAGGACTCGCTCTCCAGCACGCAGAAGGACGCGTCGGTCAACGACGAGACCCAGAGCGGCAGCATGTTCCAGATCAACAAGAACCTCGAGCAGGTCTGAGCCGAGGACGAAGGGTAAGGGGACAAGACAATGCTTGTAGTCGACCACAAGTCTCTCGACGAGGCCGCCGGCAACATCATCCAGACCGCCAACCAGCTGCGCGGGACGCTCGACACCATGGCCGCCGAGGTCAAGCCCCACGTGGATGCCTGGGGTGGCCAGGCGAAGGAGGCCTTCTACGAGGCCAAGCGCCGCTGGGACGCCCAGATGGACGGCATGATCCTGCTGCTCAACCAGGCCGGCATGCAGGTGGACACCTCCAACGCCGAATACATCAGCACCGACGCCAAGAGCGCCCAGGGCTTCAACATCAAGGCCTGATGCCAGGTCTCCGGTCGCATCTGACCAGGTCCACGAGGGCCGGCAGCGTCGCTGCCGGTCCTCGAGGCCCCTCCGCACGCCGGCGCGCCGACGCCGCCACCGCAACGAAGGCAACCCGATGATCAACTTCACGGCCGTCCTCGACACGATCCTCGAAGCAGCCAACCTCCAGGGCTACAGCCTCGACCCCGCCGACATCACCCGCGCGGCCAAGGACCTCGAGGAGGCGCAGGCCTTCCTCGCGCAGCACGGGCTCCAGGGCCACACCGATGCCCCCGGCAAGTTCGGCAGCTCCGACCTCGGGAGCGCGATGAGCTACCAGCACGAGCGGGTCTACGGCATCATGTCGCGCGCCCTCGACACGGTGGCCACCGATCTCGGCGCCTTCTCCGACAGCATCCTCTCGGCCGCCAAGAAGGCCGAGGAGACCGACGCCGACGCCGGCGTCTTCCTGTCCACCTTGACCCACAACGTCGAGAGCAGCGGGCTGCACAACCACCACGGCGGGACGCTCAACCACCCCGCCGGCAACGCCCCCGGGAACGCCGGGGAGACGACTCCGGGAGAGAACAATGTCGGGTAACGAGGAGGCCAGGCTCCGCTCCCTCGTCGCGGGCGCCGACTGGCAGCCGCTCAGCGACGAGCTCGACCACTGGTCCAACGCCGCCGACCGGCTCGAGAAGGTCGCCGAGAGCCTGCTGAAGGTCGCCGCACCGGTCGCCGACAACCTCGGCAAGAAGACCGTCGATGCCGCCCTGAAGGCGTTCACCGAGGTGGGCAACAAGGTCAACGGCCACGCCCAGGACATCCAAGACATCCACGACGCGCTGCACACAGCGATCTATGCCCTGAAGCCAGCCCAACATCTCAACACCAAGCTGGCCAGCAACCCGATGGGCGACCCGCCCACCTTCCCGCCCGACGCCGTCAACGACGACGACACCATCGACAAGGGCAAGCTCAACAAGTACCAGACGGAGAAGAAGTCCTACGACAGCGCCGCCGCAGACCGCGAGACGCAGTCGAAGGCGAAGGCCGACGCGATGGAGCACGCCTACCACGAGGCGATCGCGGTGCTGAAGAAGGTGCCCGACGACCAGACGCCGGAGGTGGCAGGTCCCGGTGGGACCGGTGGCACCACGCCCGGTGGCGGGGTTCCCAGCGACCCAGGGGGTACGCCTCCCGGAGTTCCGGACGTGCCGGGCCTGCCGCCGCACACCCCCTACGAGCCGCCGGGCCCGCACCACCACCCGCCCGTGCCCGTGCCGCCGCACGATCCGCCCTATGTGCCGCCGCACACTCCCTATGAGCCGACGCCGCACACTCCCTACCAGCCGACGCCCCACGACCCCAACGTCTTGGGCCACACGCCGGGCCAGCCCGGCTACCCGGGCCACGGCGGGCTCGACCCCTATCCGACCGGGCACGGCCCGGGCTACACACCGAGCGGTGGCTACTCGCCGACCGGTGGCGTCGCCCCGACCCCCGGCGGTCCGGGCTCGCTGAGCGCCCTGGCGGTGGGTGGCGCAGCCGGTGCTGGTGTGCTCGGTGGCTTCGCGGGCGGCGTACGCGGCGCCGGCCTGGCGGCCGGCGCAGGCGCAGGCGGCCTGCGCTCGGGCGGCATCCTCGGCTCCAGCGGACGAGGCATCGGCTCGGCCCGCGGCTCCCTCGGTGGCCGCGGCGGCGTAGCCGGTGCAGCCGGAGCGGCCGGCTCCACTACCGGTCGGAGTGCGAGCGGTCGTGCTGGCACCCGGGCCGCGGGGTCCCGTGGGGCGGCAGGCGGCCGCGGTGCCGGTGCCGGTGCTGGCGCTGGTGCTGCCGGCGGGCGCGGCAAGGACAAGGACAAGAAGAAGCAGCCGCCGACAGTCGAGCTGTTCGACGAAGACTCCGACTGGATCGACGACGAGGGCGCGAGCTCGGGAGTGATTGACTGACCCCCCACGTCCGCACCCGGCAGGAGGTCAGATGAGCCAGGCGCCGCCGAGCGCATCCGGCCTGGTCCGGATCACCGTGGCCTCCGGGACACGACGGGTCGACCTCGTTCTCCCGGGCGCCGTCCCGGTCGCCGAGCTCGTTCCAGAGCTCGCCCGCAGCGTGGGTCTGCTCGACGCGACGACGGTCTATGGCGGCTACCGCCTGGTCACCGTCGACGGCCGCGAGCTCGCCACCGACGCCGGTCTGACCATCCAGGGCGTCGAGGACGGCGGAGTCGTCACCGTGACTGCCGGCGTGTCCGATCCGAGTCCGCGCGTCTACGACGACGTGGTCGAGGCGATGGCCGACGTGGTCGAGCGCGACCTCAAGCCATGGTCGCCCGAGACCGGTCGGCGTACTGCCCTGTGCGCGGCCGGCCTGCTGATGGCCCTCGGCGCGCTGGCCCTGCTGATCCAGCACGAGTCGAGCGTGGCCGTGGCCGCTGCTGGCCTGGTGGCCCTGGCGCTGGTGGTCGGCGCGATCGTGCTCTCCCGAGGCCAGGACGAGCCCGACGCCGCCGTCGCCGTGGCCTGGATGGGCGCGGGCTACGCCGCGATCGCGGGCCTGATGTATGCCTGGGACGAACCCTTCTTCGGCTATCCCGTGGCGGCGGCCGGCGGGGCGGCGCTGGTCGCCGGCCTGGTCGCGCTGATCGGGCTGGGCGAGGGTCGCACCCTGGTCATCCCGCCGATCCTGGTGGGCGCCGTCTTCCTGGTCGGCGGCCTGGCGGTCGAGCAGTTCGACCTCGACCCGGCCGTGGTGTTCACCAGCACCCTGGTCTTCGTGGTCCTGGTCGGCAGCGTCTTCCCGTGGCTCGCGCTCGGCGCCACCGGCACCAGCGTCGACCAGCTCTACACCGTCGCCGACATCACCGCCGACCCCGACGACATCGACCCCGACCAGGTCGGCGCCGACGCGCGCACCGCCCACGAGATCCTGGTCGCCGTCTCGGCCACCGTCGGGCTGCTGCTCGTCCTGGTGGCTCCGCTCGCCGTGTCCATGGGTGTCGCGGGCACGATCCTCGCGGTGATGGCCTGCCTCGTGGTGATGCTGCGCACCCGCCAGTACCGCACCGGCGCGGAAGTCCTGGTCGGCCTCGTCTCCGGCGTGCTCGGGCTGCTGTCCGTGGGCGCCGCGATGCTGTGGCTGCACCCCGACTGGCGGCCGGTGGCGGCCGTGGCGCTGTCCGCCACTGGCGCCTTGCTGCTGGCTGCCACCCTGCTCCCGGCCACGCCATCCGTCCGGCGTGGACGGTTCGGCGACATCGCCGAGTCGGCGGCGCTGCTGTCGATGCTCCCGCTCCTCGTCGTCGCCACCGGCCTGCTGTCGGCCGTCCGCGGCGGTTCGTGATCGATGGCCACCAAGCGCGACCTGGTCGAGGCGCATGCCTACAGCCGCCGCAGGCTGATCACGGCGTTCGTCTCCGGTGCTCCAGGTGGCCGGGAGGTCGAGCCCGCGCGACCGGGCCGCGCGCTGGTCGGTGGTCTTGCACTGGCGCTCCTCGTGGTCGCCGGCGCTGCGGTCACCGGTCTGCTCCTCGGCCGCGACGAGGCCGACTGGAAGCAGCCCGGCCTGGTGATCTCCAAGGACCGAGGCCAGCCCTATGTCGTGACCATTCCCGACTCGGGCGAGCTCGTGATCCGACCGGTCATCAACATCACTTCGGCCCGGTTGATCCTGGGCTCGGAGAGCTCGCCGACCATCGTGTCCGACGAGGCCATCAACGCCGAGAAGATCGGTGAGCCGATCGGCATCCTCAACGCCCCGGCCAACATCCCCGACCCCGACGACCTCGTCGAGTCGGGCTGGACGGCGTGCACCGGCGGCACCTCGGGGGTCCGACTCCAGGTCACGACTCGTCCCGGCGTCGCGCGGGCCCCCGGTGCCGGCTTCCTGGTGGAGAGCAACGGCGTCCGTTACGTCATCGCGCTCGGTGCCTCGGGTGCGGGGGAGCAGCCCAGCGCCTACCTCTACCGCCTGCCGGCCGACGCGGGCGGGCAGGACAACATGCTCCGCGACCTCGGGCTGAGCGTTGGCGCCGACGCGATGCCGGTGACCTCCGACTGGCTCTCGCTGTGGCCGGTCGGCGGTGCCCTCCAGTGGGAGACCTTCGGCATCGCCGGCGCCGGCCGCCCGGTCGACTACGCCGGCGCCGACTCCGGGGTGCCCGCCGAGGCACGGGTGGGCGACATCGTGACGACCCCCGCCGAGAGCGTGGTGCTGGCCGCCAAGGGACCGGTGCGGCTCACCGACTTCGCCCTTGCGGTGCTGCGCAACTCCCAGATCGAGGGCGGGCCGGTGCGCGAGCTGCAGTCCGACCAGATCACCTTCGCCCACCTCGCTCCCGACCGCAGCGCGCACTGGCCCGAGACCACGCTGACCCAGGTCCGCGGCGAGTACTGCGCCGAACTCGTCACCGACCCCGGCCAGGTGCCGGTCGTCCAGCTCGGCGTACGACCCGACCCGGAGGCCTCCTCGGTCGACGTGCCGCCCGGGCAGCGGTCCGTGGACGTGATCACCGGCGGCGGTGCCTATGTGCTGTCCGGGAGCTGGGCCGACACCGTCGCCGGGTCGCCCTTCATCGTCGACTCCAACGGGGTGAGCTATCCGCTCGTCGGTCCCGAGGCCGCCGACAAGCTGGGCTTCGGCGACTTCGCGGCTCCGGTGGTGCCCGACACCTGGGTCAAGCTCTTCGACCGGGGCGTGAACCTGTCGGTGGCCGACGCTCTCTGTCCGCCCGTGCGACCGAGCGGCGAGCCGTGCGAATAGGCCTCGCCCGGCCGGCAGCGGCGCTGGCCCTTCTGGCGATCGGCCTGCCGGCACCGGCGCTCGCCGGGCCGGCGCTCGACTCCGTGCTCTGCGGCGACGTGGTCGACGACGTCGTGCACACGACCGACGAGAGCGCGCCGCTCGAGCTCATGCGGATCAAGGAGGCCCAGGCGCTGGTGAAGCGTGGCGAGCCCGGCGCCGGCGTCAACGTCGCCGTCCTCGACTCCGGGGTCTCCCGCCAGGGCGGACAGATCCCGGTGGTGGGCGGGACCAGCATCACCGGACGTACCGAGATCGACGACCCGCACGGCACGGCCGTCGCGTCGCTGGTCGCGGGCGCCACCCGGCCAGGCGGCAAGCTGCTCGGCGTGGCTCCGGGGGTCGGCATCCTCGACGTGCGCGTCTACGACACCTCGGGTGACGAGGACGACGAGCGGCAGCCGCTCACGCCCGGCTCGCTGGCCGCGGGGCTGACCTGGGTCGCCGAGCACGCCCGCGAGCTGGACATCAAGGTGGCCAACGTCTCGCTCGCGGTCGCCGACGACGACGCGCTCAAGCAGGCCGTCGCGGCGGCCCGCGCCGCCGGCGTGATCGTGGTCGCCGAGACCGGATCGCGCACCGGGGTCGGGCCGATGGCGGCCTTCCCCGAGCCCGTGCCGGGCGAGGACGTCGCGAAGTCGGTCTTCCCTGCGGGCTACGTCGACGACGTCATCGGGGTGAACGCCACCGCAGGCGGCACCGACGGGAGCGACGCCTCGCTCAGCGTGGCCTCGAGCTCGGCGACCGATGTGGCCGCGCCGACCTACGGTGCGGTCGTCGTCGCCGTCAACGGCAGCACCTGCACCCTCCAGGACGTCAACACCAGCTGGGCCGCCGCGGAGGTCAGCGGCGTGCTGGCGCTGCTGTGGGCGCGGTTCCCCGACGAGAACCCCGACCAGATCACCGCCCGTCTCCTGGCCACCGCCTCCGGGACGATGGACAACCCCACCCGCCTGACCGGCGCGGGCGTCGTACAACCGGTCGAGGCGCTGACCCGCCCGCTGCGGCCGAGCCAGGACGGCAAGGTCTCCGACACCCGCTCCGCGCGCGACGAGAACCCGCGGGCTCGGGCGCCCGAGCCGGAGGTCGACAACCTGGCTCCGCTGCGGCACACCGCCTTGTGGTCGGCGCTGATCGGCGGCGCGGCGCTGCTGCTGGCGTTGCTGCTCCGCCCCGTCCTGGCCCGCCGCCGCGAATGATGCGGCGGAAGAAGATTCGGCTCTGCCCGAACCGTGTGGATCGCGGGCATCGGCCTGGCGACGATGTTGCCGTGAGCCAGTCGGACTGAGGAGGACGTACGACATGACCACGCCCACCATGACCAAGGGGCCGCTGAAGGTCTCGGCGAAGAACCCGCGCTACTTCACGCACCGTGACGACCACACCGGTCGCGCCGTCTACCTCACCGGATCGCACATCTGGAACAACCTCCACGACGGGATGGGCCCCGGAGTCGAGGCGCCTCCCGAGCCGGAGAGGATGGACTTCGACCGCTACCTGGCCTTCCTCACCGAACGCGGCCACAACTTCATCCGGCTCTGGCGCTGGGAGCAGTTCCAATCGCAGGCCGCCGGCGGCGAGTACCACCTGAACATGAGTCCGCAGCCGTGGGCGCGCACCGGTCCCGGCACCGCGAAGGACGGCCAGCCGCGGTTCGACCTCGAGCGCTTCGACGACGCCTTCTTCGACCGCCTCCGCGAGCGCGTGACGAAGGCTGGCGAAGCCGGGATCTACGTCGGCGTGATGCTCTTCGACGGGTGGGCGCTGCACCTGAGCCCCGCGCCCGACCACATCGAGGGGCACCCCTTCTATGCACGCAACAACGTGAACGGCGTCAGCGCCGCGTCGATCGACGACCTCCAGGTGCTGCCGCTCGACCCGCGCGTGCGGGGAATCCAGGAGGCCTACGTCCGCAAGGTCGTCGACACGCTCCACGACCTGCCCAACGTGCTCTGGGAAGTCGCCAACGAGTCGACGGGTGACGGGCAGCTGCCGGACGAGTTCGCGGCGTACTTGGGCATGGCGGAGGCGCCCGTGCTCGGCGACTCCACCCAGTGGCAGTACTGGATCATCGACGTCGTCAAGGACCACGAGGCCGCGCACGGCTACGACTCCCACCCGATCGGGATGACGATGCAGTTCCCGGTGGCCGAACAGCGCAAGGTCAACGAGCCGCTGCTCCGCAGTCGTGCCGAGTGGATCTCGCCGGGGTTCGACGACGAGATCTTTGCCGACGGGAAGCATCCGATGGAGCCCGGATCACCGCCCTCGCACTGGTACGCCGACCCGCCCGTCGCCGACGGCGCCAAGGTGGTCGTCAGCGACTCGGACCACTACGCCCCGGGGCACGGCGACGCGCTGTGGGCCTGGAAGTCGTTCGTGCGCGGCCATCACCCGATCCTGATGGACTTCGGGCTGATCGCCGGGCTCGAACCGGGGACCGCAAAGCCCGACGACGGCGACTCGTTCGAGGCCTTCGAGCCGGGCCGCCGGGCCATGGGTGACACGCGCGCCTACGCGGAGCGGATGTCGCTGGTCGACACCGAGCCGCGGCGCGACGCCGCCTCGACCGGCTACGCGCTGGTCAACCCCGGCCGCGAGTACCTGGTCCTCGAGCCCGACGGTGACGGGACGCCGTTCACGGTCGTGCTCGACCGGGGGCGATACGCCGTCGAGTGGTTCGACGTGTCTGCTCGGGCCACCAGTGATGGTGACCCCGTCACGGTCGACGAGGACGGGCCCGTGGACTTCGGCTCGCCGTTCACCGGGAGCCCAGCGGTGCTCTATCTGTCACGTCTCGACAGCTAGGGCGTGGGGACGAGGTCGGCGAGCAGGCCCTCGACGCGGGCCTTGATCTCATCGCGGATCGGCCGGACTGCCTCGATGGCCTGACCCGCGGGGTCGTCGAGCTCCCAGTCCTCGTAGCGCTTGCCGGGATAGAAGGGGCACGCGTCGCCGCAGCCCATCGTGACGACGACATCGGACTCCTGGACGGCCTCGGTCGTCAGCACCTGGGGCTGGGCGCCGGCGATGTCGATGCCCTCCTCGGCCATGGCGGCCACGGCGACGGGGTTGATCCGATCGCCCGGCTCGGAGCCGGCGGACATCACCGTCACCCGGTCGCCGCCCAGGTGCCGCAGGTAGCCGGCGGCCATCTGGGAGCGGCCGGCGTTGTGGACGCAGACGAAGAGAACCGTTGGGCGGTGGGTCCGGGACTCGGTCATGCGGCGGCACCTTCCGGGCGGCTCGGGGCGGGTGACAGGTCGTCGTACAGGAGACGCGCGAGGAGCAGGCCGACCACTCCGCCGACGAGCTGCATGAGGACGAACATCGGCACCGAGCCCGGCGCGATGCCCGCGAACGTGTCGGACAGCGTGCGGGCGACGGTGACGGCGGGGTTGGCGAAGCTGGTGGAGGAGGTGAACCAGTACGCCGCGGCGAGGTATCCGCCGACCGCCAGCGCGACGTTCTGCGGGCGACGCGAACGGGCGGTGCCGAGGATCACCAGCACCAGGCCGAGGGTGGCGACCGCCTCGCCCAGCCAGAGCCCGCCACCGCTGCGTTCGCGGGTGGACACCGTGACGGCGTCGAGCCCGAACATCAGGTTGGCCGTGACGGCGCCGAGCACTCCACCAGCGAACTGAGCGAGCACCATCGGTGTCGCGTCGCGGGCCGGCACCCGGCGGAGGGCCACCTCGACGAGCGAGACGACCGGGTTGAAAGCTGCCGAGACCGGGTGCAGCGCCAGGATCAGGGCGACCAGCACGGCGCCGGTGGCGATGCTGTTCACGAGCAGCTGGAGGCCGACGTCGTCGGTGAGCCGGGCGGCCATGATGCCGGAACCGATCACGGCCGCGACGAGGAACGCCGTACCGACGAACTCGGCGGCCACCTGGCGGACCAAGGTCACGCGGCGACCCCGCCGAGGAGGGTCCCGAGGTCGGCCAGCGCCTCGGTGCGAGCCCGGTAGAAGACCCAGACCCCGCGCTTGGTGCGGTCGAGCAGGCCGACCTCGTGGAGCACCTTGAGGTGGTGGCTGATGGTCGGCTGGGAGAGGTCGAAGGCGTCGTTGAGGTCGCACACGCACGCCTCGCCGTCGGCGTGCGAGGCCACGAGCGAGAGCAGCCGGAGACGCACCGGGTCGGCGATCGCCTTGAGGAGGGGGGCGATCCGCTCGGCCACCTCAGCGCTCAACGGCTCCTGGACGAGCGGCGAGCAGCAGGCCACGGTCTGGACAGGCGTGAGCGTCAGGAGGGAGTTCGACATGCATCTATATTGACAGACGTCGATGTCCCGGGCAAGATCCACTACAGATAGACATTCATCGATATCTAGGAGACACCATGTCGCGCATCCAGCTGGCCCTCAACGTCGACGACCTCGATGCCTCGATCGCCTTCTACAGCAGGCTCTTCGACACCGAGCCCGCCAAGGTCAAGCCCGGCTACGCCAACTTCGCGGTCGCCGAGCCCCCGCTCAAGCTGGTGCTGATCGAGAACCCCGGCCAGGGCGGCTCGGTCAACCACCTCGGCGTCGAGGTGGCCGACACCGCCACCGTCGACAGCGCCCAGATCCGCCTGGCGGCGGCTGGCCTCGCATCGGTCGACGAGCGGGCCCAGACCTGCTGCTACGCCAAGCAGGACAAGTTCTGGGTCGAGGGGACCCCCAACGGCGAGCTCTGGGAGGTCTACACCGTGCTCGAGGACTCCGAGACGTTCGCCGGCACAGAGCAGTCCGACGCGGGCTGCTGCGGAGGCACGGCGGAGGACCTCGAGCTGCAGCCGACGGCGAGCGCGTGCTGCTGACCGGGTGCGTCACCCGCCGCAGTCATTCGTCGAGACGCGGTAGTCCCCACAGCATGTCGTAGAGGACCTGCGGCCGGCCGGTCGCGTCGTACGCCCCGAACGTCATCGTGGGGTTGTCAGGATCCGCGGCGTCGAGGAGGAAGGTCCGCTCGTCGAGCGGGCGGGCCTCGGACTCACCGTCCTCGCTCTTGATGAGGAGGCAACTCCCCGTCGCAGACACCTCCATCCGCCGGTCTGGCCACGCGTAGACACCAGTGAAGCGCGAGAGATCGCCGGCTGCACCTGGAGATGGGTCGAGCCTCAGCGGCGGGATGCCGACCCCGAAAAGCGATGCCATCAGATCGGCGAACAGGGAGCGATACATGGCACGCCCGGTGCTGCTGTTGGTCATCAGGACAACCGCGGCTCCATGGTCCGGCACGATCCTCAGCACTGAGCGCTCACCGGGGACCAGCCCGTCCCACCCCCAGGCCCGGCCGCCATCCCAGTCGAACCTGGCCCAGCCCAGGCACCAGGCGTCCAGCCAGCCGTAGATGGACATCTCTGCGTGCACGTCCCGCATCCCGGTCAGCGAAGGGTCCCCGAGGTGTGCGGCCGCAAACCGGAGCAGGTCAGTGACGGTCGTTAGTGCGCTCGTGCCAGCCGGTCCGTAGGCGCGTGCGGCCAGCGGTTCGACCGGGATCAGCCCCCCGGCCGTCGCCTCGTGTCCTGATGCGCGCCGCTCGTCGAGGGCGGCGGCCGCGAAGAGCGTGTCGGTCATCCCAGTGCCTTTGAGGTGGCGCCGCATCGCCTTCTCCCAAGGGACGTCGGTAGCGGTCTCGATGACCCGGCCCAGCACGCACCAGCCGACGTTCGTGTACGACCAGAACCTGGACGGTGGCCCACCTTCGAGATCCGCGACGAGCCGCGCGAGAGCACCGTCGTCCTCGTCCTTCCGACCCGCGAAGTCGAACTCCAGCCCGACGCTCAGCGGCAGCCCGGAGCGATTGGCAAGAAGGTCCCGCAGGGTCGATCTCTGAGCCCACTCGCGTCCGCGCAGTTCCGGCACGTGTGCGCTGACGGGATCCTCCAGCGACAACCGACCCTCGTTTGCGAGTCGAGCGATCGCGGTCGCGACCATCGACTTGGTCAGGGATCCCGCGCTGAACAGAGTCGCGGGCGTCACCGGCGCGCCGGTCCTCACGTCTGCCACTCCGCAGCAGGCGGTCGTCACCGTGCCATCGCGGAAGATCCCGAGCACGGCCCCCGGCACCGAGTGCCTAGAAGCATGCAGACGGAGCAGCGCCGTGAGCTCGCGCTCGTCCACCGGCCCATCGTAGAACCGCTCCCGGTCGCGGTGAGAGCGGGCGTGGCGGAGGATAGGGGATTCGAACCCCTGAGGGCTATTAACCCAACCCGCTTTCCAAGCGAGCGCCATAGGCCACTAGGCGAATCCTCCGCCGAGGAGAGTACCGGCGGCTTCGCCTCCCATGAAATCCGGCCGCAGCGGGGGGCGCGGCGTTGGATTGGTGGGGCGGCGACGGCTCACCTACACTCGGGGCCAACCCCCCATGTGGCGGCATCTTGCCGAACTCCCCCAGGGCCGGAAGGCAGCAAGGGCAAGCGAGCTCTGCCGGGTACGTGGGGGGCCTTTTCATGCCCTGACCTGCACAGGATCCACGGGCGACGTACGGCGGCTCCCGGCGGTCGGTGCCGCTGGTTAGGGTTCAGGGGTGGAGTCACCCCTCGCGCTCTACCGGCGCTACCGGCCCGAGACCTTCCAGGAGGTCATCGGTCAGGACCACGTGACCGAGCCGCTGCGGGCCGCGCTGGCCGCCAACCGCGTCAACCACGCCTACCTCTTCTCCGGTCCGCGCGGGTGTGGCAAGACCACCTCTGCGCGCATCCTGGCCCGCGCCCTCAACTGCGAGCAGGCGCCGGTGGCCGACCCGTGCGGCGAGTGCGACTCCTGCCGCGACCTGGCCCGCGGTGGGCCGGGCTCGATCGATGTCATCGAGATCGACGCGGCGTCACACGGCGGCGTCGACGATGCGCGTGACCTGCGGGAGAAGGCCTTCTTCGCGCCAGTGCGCAGCCAATACAAGGTCTACATCATCGACGAGGCCCACATGGTCACCACGCAGGGCTTCAACGCCCTGCTCAAGCTGGTCGAGGAGCCGCCGCCCCACCTGCGGTTCATCTTCGCGACCACCGAGCCCGACAAGGTGCTGCCGACGATCCGGTCGCGCACCCACCACTACCCGTTCCGCCTGATCCCGCCCCGGCTGCTGTCGGCCTATCTCTCCGAGCTGTGCGAGAGCGAGAAGGTGGCCATCGAGCCCGCCGCGCTGCCGCTCCTGGTCCGCGCCGGCGGCGGCTCCGCCCGCGACACCCTGTCCGTGCTCGACCAGCTGATGGGCGGTGCCGGAGCCGAGGGCGTCACCTACGCACTGGCGGCCGGGCTGCTCGGCTACACCCCCGAGGGGCTGCTCGACGACGTCGTCGACGCCTTCGCCGCTGGTGACGCCGCGGCCGTCTTCGGAGTGGTCGACCGGGTCATCGAGACCGGTCAGGACCCGCGCCGCTTCGCCGAGGACCTGCTTCGCCGGTTGCGCGACCTCGTGATCATCTCGGCCGTCCCGGACGCCTCGGCGACCGGACTCATCGACGTGGCCGAGGACGCCGCCGAGCGGTTGGTCGCCCAGGCGGCGCGCTTCGGCCCGGTCGAGCTGAGCCGAGCGGCCGACCTGGTCGCCACCGGCCTCACCGAGATGCGCGGTGCCACCGCGCCCCGGCTGCTGCTCGAGCTGATCTGCGCCCGGGTGCTGCTGCCCGGCGCCGACCACGGCACCGAGGGGGTGCTGGCCCGGCTCGACCGGCTCGAGCGCCGCATCGCCATCGGCGCCCAGCCCACGTCCGACGAGGTCGCCGCAGCGCCAGTGGAGGCATCCGCCCCGCCGGCTCCTCCCTCCGTCCAGGAGCGGCCGGCGGTCGCCCCGGACACCGCTCCCGACGGTCAGCCCGAGCCGCCCGCCCCGGAGACCTCGGCCGCCACGCCGGCCCCTCCGTCGGCACCGCCTGCAGCCGAGGCCCCTGGCGCGCTCGGCCTGGTCGACGTACGCCGCCTCTGGCCCGACATCGTCGAGGCGGTCAAGATCCGCCGCCGCCTGACCTGGATCCACCTGACCCAGCACGCCCAGGTCGTGGCCGTCGACGCGACCACCCTCACCCTCGGCTTCAGCAACGCCGGTGCTCGCGAGTCGTTCGACGCCGGCGGCAGCGCCGAGATCGTCCGCCAGGCCGCTATCGACGTCGTCGGCACCGACTGGCAGGTCGAGTCGATCGTCGACCCCGGCGCCACGCCTGGCGGCGGGCAGCCGCCAGCAGCGGCCGCGGCACCGCCCCCGGCCCCGTCAGCGGCCCCGTCAGCGGCCCCGTCAGAGGCAGAGCCCAGCCCGGCGACCGCCGCACCCACTGCCGCACGCATCGAGCCGCCCGCCGAGCCACCCGACTGGGCCGCGTCCGACTCGTCGGCGCGGGCGGCCGCCCGCGAGGCGATCCAGCAGACTCGCTCCCCCGGCCGCGACCAGGCCTCCCCGCGCGCCGCGGCCGACGCGGAGGCCCATCCCGACGACGATGACGTCGACGCCTCCGGTCTCGCCGGCACCGAGCTGCTCCAGCAGACGCTCGGCGCCGAGGTGATCGAGGAGATCCCGCACCACTGACATTCCACCCGACCGGCCGACGACCCCCGACAGCAAGGACCAGACGATGACCGAGAACCCGTTCGAGAGCATGGGCGGCGGTGGCTTCGACATGAACGCGCTGCTCCAGCAGGCCCAGCAGATGCAGGAGCGTCTCGAGGTCGCCCAGGCACAGCTGGCCGAGACCCGAGTCGAGGGCACCGTCGGTGGCGGCGCCGTCACCGTGACCGTCAACGGCGTGGGCGAGCTGGTCGGGGTCGCGATCAAGGAGGGCGGGTTCGACGGTGCCAGCGCCGACGACCTGTCCGACCTCGGCGACCTGATCGTGGCCGCCTACCGCGACGCCAAGGCCCAGGCCGACGCCCTGGCCAGCAGCGCCCTCGGACCGCTGGCCGGTGGCCTCCCCGGGATGGGTGGCTGACCCCGCCAGATGTACGAAGGCATCGTCCAGGACCTCATCGACGAGCTCGGCCGGCTGCCGGGCGTGGGTCCCAAGAGCGCGCAGCGGATCGCCTTCCATCTGTTGCAGGCCGACCAGGCCGACGTACGCCGCCTGGCCGACGTCCTCGTCGAGGTCAAGGCGCGGGTGAAGTTCTGCAACATCTGCTTCAACGTCTCCGAGGACGACCAGTGCCGCATCTGCCGTGACCCCAGGCGCGACCAGGCGCTGCTCTGCGTGGTCGAGGAGTACAAGGACGTCGTCGCGATCGAGCGGACCCGCGAGTTCAAGGGTCGCTACCACGTGCTGGGCGGCGCCATCTCGCCGATCGACGGCATCGGGCCCGACCAGCTGCGCATCCGTGAGCTGATGATCCGCCTCGCCGACGGGGCGATCACCGAGGTCATCCTGGCCACCGATCCCAACCTGGAGGGTGAGGCCACCGCGACCTACCTCACCCGTATGCTCAAGGAGTTCGGACTGCGGATCACGCGGCTGGCGAGCGGTCTGCCCGTCGGCGGTGATCTCGAGTACGCCGACGAAGTGACGCTGGGCCGTGCATTCGCTGGGAGGCGATCCGCCGATGACTGAGGACGAGACGACCGCCGAGGCGGTGCTGCCGCTCGACAGCGCCACCGAAGACTTCGCGGCCTCGATCGCCGACTCCGTCGAGAGCTTCCTGATCGCCCTGCGCGCGATCTCGCGCGAGCCCGACGCCGGCGCCTCGATCTCGCTGCTGCTGCTCGAGATCAGCCAAGTGCTGCTGGCCGGGGCCCGCCTCGGTGCCCAGCAGGACTTCACGCCGCGCGAGGAGTACCAGCCCGACGTCGGCCCCGACGCCGACCTCGATGACATGCGGCTGCGTCTCGCCAAGCTGCTCGACAGCGTCGACACCTACAGCTTCGTCTTCGACCCCTACGTCCCCGAGGTCGTCAACAACCAGCTCTCCGACGACCTGACCAGCATCGCCTCCGACCTCGAGATCGGCCTGCGCCACTACCGCTCCGGCGACATCCCCGAGGCACTCTGGTGGTGGCAGTTCTCCTATGTCTCCTCGTGGGGCAATCTCGCGGGCGCGTTGCTCAACGCGCTGCTGTCGGTCGTCTCCCACGACCGGCTCGACGTCGATGTCGACCTCGACGCCGACCAGGTCGCGGCGGCCAATGAGATGCTCGGATCCGAGGAGCCGGTCGCTCGATAGACTCATGCACCCGGGCGAGCGAGCCCGGGCCAGCCGAGTTCGAGGACAGATACCCGTGGGCATTGTCGTGCAGAAGTACGGCGGCTCGTCGGTGGCCGACGCGACCGGCATCAAGCGGGTCGCTCAGCGCATCGTCGCCACCCGCAAGGCGGGCCACGACGTGGTCGTGGTCGTCTCCGCGATGGGCGACACGACCGACGAGCTGCGCGACCTGGCCGAGCAGGTCACGCCGCTGCCGCCGCCGCGCGAGCTCGACATGCTGCTCACCGCGGGCGAGCGGATCTCGATGGCGCTGCTGGCCATGGCCATCGCCCAGCTCGGCCACAAGGCGCAGTCGTTCACCGGGTCACAGGCCGGCGTGATCACCGACTCGGCGCACGGCAAGGCCAAGATCATCGACATCACACCTGGCCGCATCGTCAACGCCATCCAGGCCGGCGCGATCGCCATCGTGGCCGGCTTCCAGGGCGTCTCCCAGGACACCAAGGACATCACCACCCTGGGCCGCGGCGCCTCCGACACCACCGCCGTCGCGCTCGCGGCAGCGCTGGGCGCCGACGTGTGCGAGATCTACAGCGACGTCGACGGCGTGTTCACCGCAGACCCGCGCATCGTGTCCACGGCCCGCAAGCTCGACCGGCTCTCCCACGAGGAGATGCTCGAGATGGCGGCCTCGGGCGCGAAGATCCTGCACCTGCGTTGTGTCGAGTACGCCCGTCGCTACAACATCCCGCTCCATGTGCGTTCCTCCTTCTCCACCAAGGAGGGCACCTGGATCCTGCCCGAGGGAGCTGATGACATGGAGCAGGCGATCATCGCCGGCGTCGCCCACGACCGGAGCGAGGCCAAGATCACCGTGGTCGGCGTCCCCGACAAGGTCGGCGAGGCGGCCCGCATCTTCGAGGCGCTCGCCGTCGCCGAGGTCAACATCGACATGGTGGTGCAGAACATCTCCGCTGCGGCCACCGGCCTGACCGACATCTCGTTCACGCTGCCCCGCGAGGACGGCCAGACGGCGATGGGTGCGCTCGCGCGGATCCAGGACGAGGTCGGCTACGACAAGCTCTTGTACGACGACCAGATCGGCAAGGTCTCCCTGATCGGCGCCGGCATGCGCTCTCACCCTGGCATCACGGCGCGCTTCTTCGCGGCCCTGGCGTCGTCGGGCGTCAACATCGAGATGATCTCCACCTCCGAAATCCGGATCTCGGTGATCGTCGACGAGGCGCAGGTCGACGCGGCCGTGCAGGCCACCCACTCGGCGTTCGACCTCGACTCCGACGAGGTCGAGGCCGTCGTCTACGGCGGGACCGGACGCTAGTGGTCGCCATCGGAGTAGTTGGCGCGACCGGGCAGGTCGGCGTCGCGTTGCGTCAGATCCTGCTGGAGAGACGGTTCCCTGCCGACGAGGTCCGGTTCTTCGCCTCGGCCCGGTCGGCCGGCACGGTGCTGCCGTTCGGCGATCGCGAGATCACCGTCGAGGACGCCGCCACGGCCGACCCGAGCGGCCTCGACGTCGCGCTCTTCTCCGCCGGCGCGACCACCTCACGGGCGCTGGCGCCCCGGTTTGCCGAGGCGGGGGCGATCGTGGTCGACAACTCGTCGGCGTTCAGGATGGACCCCGACGTGCCGCTGGTCGTCTCGGAGGTCAACCCCCACGCCATCGCCGACGCCCGCCGCGGCATCATCGCCAACCCCAACTGCACGACCATGGCCGCGATGCCCGTGCTCAAGGCGCTGCACGACGAGGCGGGTCTGCTCCGCCTGGTGGTGGCGACCTACCAGGCCGTCTCCGGCAGCGGGGTCGCCGGAGTCGAGGAGCTGGCCGGCCAGGTGGCCGCGGCCGGCGACAAGGCTCGCGAGCTCGCCTACGACGGTGAGGCGGTCGCCTTCCCCGAACCGGTCAAGTACGCCCGGACCATCGCCTTCAACGTGCTCCCCTTCGCTGGGTCGATCGTCGACGACGGCCTGGGCGAGACCGATGAGGAGAAGAAGCTGCGCAACGAGTCGCGCAAGATCCTCGAGATCCCCGACTTGCGTGTGTCGGGCATCTGCGTGCGGGTGCCGGTCTTCACCGGCCACTCGTTGGCCATCAACGCCGAGTTCGCCCGGCCGCTGACGGTCGCGCGGGCCCGTGAGGTGCTCGCCCAGGCACCTGGCGTCGAGCTCAGCGACATCCCGACACCGCTGCAGGCCGCCGGCAACGACCCGTCGTACGTCGGGCGGCTGCGGCAGGACCCGGGGGTCGACGACGACCGTGGCCTCGCGCTGTTTGTCAGCAACGACAACCTGCGCAAGGGCGCCGCGCTCAACACCGTCCAGATCGCCGAGCTGGTGGTCGCTCGGCGCTGAAAGCCCGAGCCAGCCCGAGTCAGCGCGGCCGGTCGCCCGGTTCGACGAACCTCGCGGTGACCCACTGCGACAGGCCGTAGGTCAGCGCAGCCAGGACCGGGACCACGATGACGGTCCACCACTCCTCGAGCGAGCCGAGCAGGAACAGCATCACCACGACCGCGAGCAGCGCCATGCCGAGGAAGCTGGTGCTGCCCGGGTCGCGCACCCGCCAGGCCTTCAGCAGGGCGGCGCCGAGATAGACCATCACGATGAAGACGACGAGCAGCAGGAAGATGCCGGGGTCGCCGCACGACGGCGTGTCCTTGACGAGCGTGCACACGCGCAAGGACGCCCACGTGAGCCCCACGGTGATGATTCCGACCAGGAGGCCCGTCACCACGGCCGCCGGCAAGGCACCGATCGCCGGCAGGGCGATGCCGCCTCGCTTGGCCGGCGGCTCCTGCGGCTCGAGCACCTGAGTTTCGTCCGCCGGCACGTCCGCGGGCGTGCCCTCGCCAACCGGCGCGAACCGGTCGCGGTCGGCGTCGCGGGCCGGGTCGTCTGCGGGTATGGTGCGGGGCTCGGCCAGGGGGCCGGTGACCTGCTCGGGCGCCCAATCCGCCGGCGTGTCCTCGCCCTCTGGGGCCGCCTCGGCCGGCTCGGGCTGGGAGCGCCGGCGACGGAATCCGAGCGACGGCAGCTCGAGGGAGGGCTCGTCCTTGTCGCGGTCCTCGGGCGCCATGCGCGCAGTGTGCCATGCGGCGTACGCCGTCGCAGCCTTGACCGAAGTCATGCGGGCCGGCCCTTTCGGGCCGCGCCCGCACGACGTCCGGCGGCCTCCCCCGGCAGGTTCAGGTCCCGGTTTGCGGGTAGGGCGTGGTGCGGGTGAGCTGGTGCGACGCGACGGCCTGCTCCGTGGAGACGGCACCGCTCGCCCTGGCCACGGCCGTGCCGGCCGAGAGGCACAGGGCGAGCGCGGCGACCGTCGTCGCCAGCCGGCGCCTCCGGGGACTGGAGGCGGCGGACACGCTCCCGAGTGTCGTTCACATGGCCCTGGGGTTCTCTTGCACGCTGACTGGTTCCCCCCAGTGCCTCAAGTCTGAGGCGTGCCACCTCGTGGTGGGGCGAATCGAGCAAGTCCGCCGTGCCGGTCTGTACTGGATCAGACCTCTGGGCCAGCCGTTCGGACGGACAACCAGCGCTTCGGGCGCATGACACCCTCGACTGTGTTAGCGAGACTTCCCAGACGTAAGACGCCGCGAACCGTCGTCATCGGTGTCGCCCGCGCGTGGGTATCTACGATCGAACACAAAACGACCCCGTGAAGGGGTCGTTTTGTTGCACTGATTCCGATTGTCGGGCTGACAGGATTTGAACCTGCGGCCTCCTCGTCCCGAACGAGGCGCGCTACCAAGCTGCGCCACAGCCCGATGGCTGGAACCGTTCCCGGTCCGCAACCTGGGCGAGCATACCGGAGCGTCGGGGCCGTCTCGTAATCGGTTCAGATGGCCCGCGGGGTCAGTGTCAGCAGGGTCGCCTCGGGACGGCAGGCGACCCTGATCCGGGCGTACGGACTGGTGCCCACGCCGGCGGAGACGTGCAGCCAGGTGCTCGCAGGGTCCCCGGGTCGGGAGTCCGCGGGATGCCGGTGCAGGCCCTTGGCGCGGGCGTTGTCGATGTCGCAGTTCGTGGTCAGCGCACCCACGAGCGGCAGGCAGACCTGACCTCCGTGGGTGTGTCCCGCGAGGACGGCGTCGTAGCCGTCGGCAGCGAACTGGTCGAGCACCCGCAGGTACGGCGCGTGGGTGACCCCGAGGCGCACGTCGGCGTCCGCGTCGGCCGGCCCGCGCACCATGTCGAGCCGGTCGTAGCCCAGGTGCGGGTCGTCGACGCCGGCGAACGCGAACGTCGTCCCTCCGACGGTCAGCCGGTCGGTGTCGTTGGTCAGGTCGAGCCATCCGGCGTCGACGTAGGCACGCATCAGGTCGGGCCAGGGCAGCTGCGGCACCCGGATGTTGCGGCTGCCGTCGTCGGGCAGCAGGTAGCGCAACGGGTTTCGCACGGTCGGCGAGTAGTAGTCGTTGGAGCCGAACACGAAGACCCCGGGCCGGTCGAGCAGGGCGCCGAGCGCCTCGGTCACGACGGGGACCGCGTCGCGGTGGCTGAGGTTGTCGCCGGTGTTGACGACCAGGTCGGGCTCCAGCTCGGCGAGGCCTCGCAGCCACTCTTGCTTGCGGCGCTGGCCCGGCGTCATGTGGACGTCGCTGAGGTGCAGGACCCGGAGCGGACTGTGCCCGGCGGGCAGCAGCGGCAGCTCGACGCGGCGGAGCGTGAAGGCGCGCGCCTCGGCCATCGCGTACGCCGTCAGTGCGGCGCCCGCGATGGCTCCCGCCGCCATGGTCCGGGCAGCCAGCTGGGTCGGTCGCACCCGCCCAGGCTGCCACAGCGCCCGGCCATGCCGGACAATGACGGCATGAGCGACCTCAAGGACCGGCTGCGCGCCGACCTGACCACGGCCATGAAGAGCCGGGACGAGCTGCGCGCCTCGACGCTGCGGATGGTGCTGACCGCGGTGACCAACCTGGAGGTCGCCGGCAAGCAGGCCCGCGAGCTCAGCGACGACGACATCATCGGGGTGCTCTCGACCGAGGCCAAGAAGCGCCGCGAGGCTTCGACGGCATTCGCCGACGGTGGCCGCCAGGAGTCCGCCGAGCGCGAGCTGGCCGAGGCCGCGGTGATCGCCGACTACCTGCCCGCGCCTCTCACCGACGAGGAGGTCTCGGCCCTGGTGGCCGAGACCATCGCCTCGCTCGGCGTCGCCGACGAGGGCATGAAGGCGATGGGCCGGGTGATGGGTGTCGTCACGCCCCAGGTCAAGGGCCGCGCCGACGGCGGTGCCGTCGCGGCGGAGGTACGCCGCCAGCTGGGCTGATCAGTCGTCGTCGTCATGGCCGTGGCCGTGGCCGTGGCCATTGCCGTTGCCGTTCCCGCCTCCGCCGCCTCGCCGCCGCCGCCCCGCGGCGGTTTGGGCGGTGCGTGGCCGGTGGACTGGTAGATCGTGATGGTGGTCGCGCTGGCCAGGTCGGTGCCACGGCCCGGCAGCGTGTAGGCGACCGTGCCGTAGGCGTATCCGCTGGCACGGAAGCCACCGATCTCGACGACGAACCCGAGAGACTCCAGCAGCGAGGTGGCCTGTTCGACGCTCATGCCGCCGGTGTCAGGCACCTCGGTGAGCACGCCGGCGATGTCCTGACCGCTGGGCGGGGTGAAGTCGACGTCGGGCAGCCACGCGGAGATCGCCTTCATCGCGTCGCCCCACATCGGGCCGGCGGTGGTCGACCCGTGGGCGGCCGAGATGTAGCTGCCGCCGACGTTCTGGCCGTTGAGCGAGACCCAGTGGCCCTCGTAGTTGGCGCCGGCAATCATCGAGGCGGTGGCCAGGTTGGGCGTGTAACCGACGAACCAGACCGCCATGTTGTCGTTGATCGTGCCGGTCTTGCCGGCCGAGGCCTGCGCGAGCGAGATGCCCGCGTCGTAGCCGAAGCCGCCCGGCTCCTGAACGCCGCGCAGGATGTCGTTGATCGCGTCGGCGTCGGCCGCCGGGATCACCTGCAGGCAGTCCTCGGGGTAGTCCTTGAACATGTTGCCGTCGGAGTCTTCGATCGAGGTCACCGGGCGTGCGTTGCAGTGGAAGCCGCGGCCGGCGAAGGTGGCGTACGCCTCGGCCATCTCGAGCGGGCTGGTCTCCACCACGCCCAGCGTGAACGAGGGGACCCGCTCCCGGTTGGGGTCGGTCAGGTCGATGCCCATGGCCTTGGCGAGCCGGTAGGGCTCGCACAGTCCGGTCCGCTCCTCGAGCTGGGCGTAGAACGTGTTCACCGACAGCCTGGTGCCGGTGTAGAGGTCGAAGGTGCCCGCACCGGTGGAGTTCTGGGGCTCCCAGACGTCGGTGCTGTAGAAGTTGTGGCCGCCGCAGGTCGGATAGTTGGACATCGGGATGTGGACCTGTTGGGGGGCATTGATCGTGGTGTTGAGCGGGATGCCCTTGCCGATCGCGGCCGCGAGCACGAATGCCTTGAACGTCGACCCCGCCTGGAACCCGTTGGAGTCGCCGTAGCGCTTCGGCACGACGTAGTTGAGGTAGGTCTCACCCTTCTTGCGGTCGCGGCCCATCGGACGCGACTGCGCGAGCGCCTTGACGTCTCCGGTGCGCGGCTCGACCATCGCCAGCCCGCCGATGGCCTGATCCGTGGGGTAGACGTGCTCGGAGACCGACTTGTCGGCCGCGTCCTGGTCGCGCAGGTCGATCGTGGTGTGGATCGTCAGGCCGCCCGAGTAGATCAGCTGCTTGCGCTCGGCGACGGTGTCGCCCAACGACTTGTCGTGGTAGAGCCGGTTGAGGACGTAGTCGCAGAAGAACGGCGCCCGGGAGAACACGCAGCCGTTGCGGGTGGCCACGACGTTGAGGCCGAGGCCCTTCTTCTTCAGCTGGTCGGCCTTGGCCTCGCCGATCACGCTCAGCTGGGCCATCCGGTCGAGCACGATGTCGCGGCGCTCGAGGGCCCGGTCCGGATAGTTGGTCGGGTCGAAGCCGGTGGGGTTCTTGACCAGACCGGCCAGCACAGCGGACTCACCCCAGTTGAGGTCCTTGGCGTTCTTGTTGAAGTAGTGACGCGCCGCGGACTGGATGCCGTACGCGCCGTCACCGAAGTAGGCGAGGTTGAGGTAGCGCTCGAGGATCCAGTCCTTGGAGTAGTGCTGCTCGAAGGCGATGGCGTAGCGGAGCTCGCGGACCTTGCGGGCGTAGGTGTCGTCGGTCGCGGCCAGCCGCTCCTTCTTGCCCTTGGCCTGGTCGATCAGGGTGAGCTTGACCATCTGCTGGGTGATCGACGAGCCACCCTGCACCACACCGCTGTTGGCCTGGTTGGTGATCAGGGCGCGCAGTGTGCCCTTGAGGTCCAGCGCGCCGTGCTGGTAGTAGCGGTAGTCCTCGATGGCCACGATCGACTTGACCATCTTGCGCGAGATCTGGGTCAGCGGGACGTTGATGCGGTTCTCGTCGAAGAGGGTGGCGATGACGTTGCCGGCCTCGTCGACCATCAGCGTGCGCTGGGCCAGTGGCTCGGTCTTCAGCTCCTCGGGCAGCCCGGTCATCGACGAGGCGACCTGCTTGGTGCCGATGCCGAGGACCCCGGCGAAGGGGATCGCGAGCCCGGCAGCGACCAGGCCCATCACCGCGGCGACCGCGAGCATGACCACGAGGTGGCCGAGCACCCGGGGCGCGGAGAGTCGGTCTGACCGGGGGTGGGACATGTCCCACAGGGTACGTGACCAGGCTCCGACTACCCAGTCGGCGACGTGGCCCCACGCCTAGGTAGGTGCCGAGGTTTCGCGCTTCGCAGGGTCCGGTTCTCCGATGTCCAGGTCGCGTCGACGCGCCCCAGACATCGCAAACATAGTCATGCCGTACTAGTCATTTCGGACTAGGGGAATGAGCCCTATTGACTCTGTGGCTCAGGTCCCCGCTCCTTTAACTTTCTCCGTAGGGATCAAACCCTGTCGGCGTCATGGGGACGTCGGAGTAGACGGATGTGGGGACGTCAGTCATGTGGAATGAAGATTGGGCAAGTCAGGCGGCCTGCCGGTCCGCATCGCCGGACCAGTTGTTCGTGCGTGGTGCCGAGCAGAACAAGGCCAAGAAGCTCTGCGCCGGATGTCCCGTGAAGGCTGAGTGCCTCGCCGAGGCGCTCGAGAACCAGATCGAGTGGGGTGTCTGGGGCGGGATGACCGAGCGTGAGCGCCGGGCCCTCCTCAAGCGCAGCCCGAACGCCTCGTGGCGCAAGGTTCTCGAGAACGCCCGCATCGGCGCACAGGTCAAGACCGGCGTCTGACGCTCTCCTTGATGTCATCAGCGTCTTGACCCCCCAGGGAGACGCCGATACGACGGAGACCGTCGAGGTCGTGCACGTCACCAGCCAGCGCGGCCACGATCGCGGTGGGCACCTCCGGGTGCGCCGCCGCGAACCGTGACCGGAGGGCCGCTTCGCGTTCCACCAACCGACTCCGGTCGGCGTGCAGGCGGAGCAGCCCGGCGGTCAGCGAGCCCGGGTCGTCGCGGCCGAGCCGGCCTGCGGCGGCCGCCGACTCCTCGGCGCTGAGCGTGCCGGCCGGTGGTGAGCTGGCCCGGTTGACGACCAGCCCCGCGAGCGGCATGCCGTCCTCGGTCAGCCGCTCGACGAAGTACGCCGCCTCGCGCAGCGCGTCCGGTTCGGGCGCAGCCACGACGAGGAACGCCGTGCCGTCGGCCTGCAGCAGCTGGAACGTCTTCTCGGCGCGCTGGCGGAAGCCCCCGAAGAGCGTGTCGAACGCCGCCACGAACGTCTGCACGTCCCGCAGCACCTGCGCACCCAGGATCTTGGTCAGGGCCCCTGTGACGATCCCCAGCCCCGCCGTCATCAGCCGTGCCGGTCCGCGTGCGGGCGTCAGCAGCACCCGGATGAACCGGCCGTCGAGGAAGCTCGAGAGCTTCTCCGGGGCGTCGAGGAAGTCCAGCGCCGAGCGCGACGGCGGCGTGTCGACGACGATCAGGTCGTAGCTGCCGTCGGCCTGGGCTGCCCGGTGGATCTGGCCGAGCTTCTCCATCGCCATGTACTCCTGCGTCCCGGCAAAGGAGCTCGACAGCGCTTGGTAGAAGGGGTTCTCCAGGATCAGCCGGGCCTTCTCCGGGGTGGCCTGGCTCTCGACCACCTCGTCGAAGGTGCGCTTCATGTCGAGCATCATCGCGTCGAGGCTGCCGCCTGCAGACGCGTCGATCCCCGCCACGGGTCGCGGCGTGTTGTCCAGCGCCTCGATGCCCATCGACTGGGCGAGGCGGCGAGCCGGGTCGATGGTGAGCACCACGACGTGCCGGCCGCTCTCGGCCGCACGCAGCGCCAGCGCGGCCGACGTCGTGGTCTTGCCGACGCCGCCCGAGCCGCAGCACACGATGATGCCGACCGAGGTGTCGGCCAGCAGCGCGTCGACGTCCAGCCGGGGCGAGGTGTGCGTCGTCTGAGGTCCGACCCGCGAGCGTGCGCGGCCCGTCGCCCGAGTCAAGTCAGGCCCTGTTCGTGGAGCAGCCCGGCCAGCTCGTAGAGCGCCCCGAGGTCGATCCCGCCGGTCAGGCGGGGCAGCTCGTAGGTCGGCAGGCCGAGGTCGGCGACCAGCTTGCGTTGCCCGTCCTCCAGCGCCCGTCTCTCGGCGTGGTCGCGCGCCTCGGCGAGCAGCCCGTCCACCAACGTGTCGTCGGTGTCGAGGCCGGCGCTCTTGAGGTCTCTGGCCACTGCTGCCGTGTCGACCTTGCCGGTGCGCGCGGCCGCGAGCGCCTTGGCGTTGAGGTCCTGGGGACGGACCATGTTGACCACCACGCCGCCGACGGGGAGGCCGTGCGCCCGCAGGCCGGCGATGCCGTCGGCCGTCTCCTGCACGGGCATCTCCTCCAGCACCGTCACCAGGTGCACCGCCGTGTGGGACGAAGTGAGCAACCGCATCACCTTGTCGGCCTGGGTCTTGATCGGCCCGACCTTGGCCAGCCCGGCCAGCTCGCTGTTGACGCCGAGGAACTGGGTGATCCGGCCCGTCGGCGGCGCGTCGAGCACGACCGCGTCGTACTGGATGGCGTTCTTGTTGCGGGCGTTGCGCTTGGTGGCCTCGTAGACCTTGCCGGTGAGCAGCACGTCGCGCACGCCGGGCGCGATCGTGGTGGCGAACTCGGTGATGCCGAAGCGGTCGAGGGCTCGGGCGGCGCGGCCGAGCTTGTAGTACATGGCGAGGTACTCCATCAGCGCCGATTCGGGGTCGATGTGCAGCGCGTTGACCACGCCGGCGCGGGAGCTCGTCGTCGTCGACCAGGCCGGTGGCGACTCGGCGTTCGGCGTAGGGCAACGGGTCGACGTCGAACATCCGGGCGATGCCCTGTCGGCCTTCGACCTCGCACAGCAGCACGTTCTTGCCGTGGGCGGCCAGCGCGAGCGCGAGGGCGGCCGCCACGGTCGACTTGCCCGTCCCGCCCTTGCCGGTGACGACATGGAGGCGCACGTCGGGAAAGTCGGGGGACACACGCGAATCCTAGGTCCGAGCGCTCGGACCGAGCTGGCGAGACCCAGTGACTAGGATCCGGAACGTGGACAAGGTTGTGGCATCGGCGGCCGTTGCGGTTGCGGACATCCCTGACGGAGCGACGCTGGCGGTGGGGGGTTTCGGGCTCTGCGGCATCCCCACGGTGCTGATCCAGGAACTGCTCGCCGCCGGCACGACCGACCTCGAGGCGGTCTCGAACAACTGCGGGGTCGATGAGTGGGGGCTGGGGATGCTGCTCGGTCAGCACCGGATCCGGCGGATGATCTCGTCCTACGTCGGGGAGAACAAGGAGTTCGCGCGGCAGTTCCTCTCCGGCGAGCTCGAGGTGGAGCTGACCCCGCAGGGCACCTTGGCCGAGCGGATGCGGGCTGGTGGCTCTGGCATCCCGGCGTTCTTCACCGCCACGGGCGGCGGCACCCAGGTGGCCGAGGGCGGCCTGCCGTGGCGGTACGACGACGCCGGCAACGTGGTGGTCTCGTCACCGGCCAAGGAGACCCGTGACTTCGCCATCAACGGGGAGTCCCGGGAGTACGTGCTCGAGGAGGCGATCGTGGCCGACTTCGGGCTGGTCCGCGCCTGGAAGGGCGACCGGCACGGCAACCTCGTCTACCGCGACAGCGCCCGCAACTTCAACCCGCTCGCCGCGATGTGCGGACGCCTCACCATCGCCGAGGTCGAAGAGCTGGTCGAGCCGGGCGACCTGAACCCCAACGACATACACACGCCGGGGGTCTACGTGCAGCGCGTCGTCGCCTTGACCGCGGAGCAGGCCGCCGACAAGCGGATCGAGAAGAGAACGGTTCGACCGAGGGCTTCGGTGGTTGAGGAGGTTGCGCAGCAACCGTCTCGAAACCCCGGAAGCGGGGAGGCAATCTGATGGCCTGGACCCGTGAGGAGATGGCGGCCCGCGCCGCCGCCGAGCTGACCGACGGCTCCTACGTCAACCTCGGCATCGGCCTGCCGACACTGGTGCCCAACTACGTCGCCGACGACGTCGAACTGGTGCTCCAGTCGGAGAACGGCATCCTCGGCGTCGGCGCCTACCCGTTCGAGGGCGACGAGGACCCGGACCTCATCAACGCCGGCAAGGAGACCGTGACGCTCCGCAAGGGGGCGTCGTTCTTCGACTCGGCGACGTCGTTCGGGATGATCCGCGGCGGCAAGATCGACGCCGCGATCCTCGGGGCGATGCAGGTCTCCGCGGCCGGCGACATCGCCAACTGGATGATCCCCGGCAAGATGGTCAAGGGGATGGGCGGCGCGATGGACCTGGTCCACGGCGCCAAGCGGGTCATCGTGCTGATGGAGCACGTCGCCCGCGACGGCTCCTACAAGATCGTCGAGGAGTGCTCGCTGCCCTACACGGGCAGGGCTGTCGTGCAGCGGATCATCACCGACCTGTGCGTCCTCGATGTCATCCCTGCGTCAGCAGGCAGAGGGCTCGAGCTCGTCGAGCTCGCCCCCGGGGTCACCGAGGACGAGGTCCGCGAGAAGACCGAGCCGGCGCTGGTCTGATGCGATGAGCAAGGTCCTCGCGACGATCACGACCTCGGTGGACGGCTACGTCACCGGCCCGGGGGACGGACCCGAGGCAGGCCTCGGCCGGGGCGGGGAACGCCTGCACTACTGGGTGATGGGCGGTCCCTGGACCTATGACGGCCCGCACGACACAGCGGGGATGTCCGGCAGCGACAAGGAGTTCTACGAAGGTCTCATCTCCACGATCGGAGGGAGCATCGTCGGGCGAGCCATGTACGACGCCGCGGGCGCTTGGGGCGGGACGAATCCTTTCCCCGGCACGCTGATCGTGCTCACCCACCGCCTCGACGACCAGCCCGACCCGGCCACCGGGTTCCACTTCGTCGAGGGCCTCGACCACGCGCTGTTCTGCGCCCGCCAGGACGCTGGGGAGAAGGACGTGGTCATCGGCGGCGGCGCCGACGTGATCCGGCAAGCCCTCCACTCGGGCGTCGTGGACCGGCTGGTCATCTCCGTCGCCCCGGTGATCCTCGGTGCCGGGAAGCGGCTCTTCGACGGCTTCGCCGAGGACGTCGACCTGTCGATCGCCGGCGTCCACCACTCGACGTACGCCGTGCACACGACGTACGACGTCAAGCGCTGACCACGCCCGCGAAGCGGCCGGCGGCCGCGAGTAGGGTGCCGACATGACCAAGTGGGAGTACCTGACGGCGCCGATCCTCACGCACGCCGCCAAGCAGATCCTGGACAACTTCGGCGCCGACGGCTGGGAGCTCGTGCAGATCGCGCCGGGCATGAACCCGGAGAACCTGGTCGGCTACTTCAAGCGTCCCCTCGAGGGCTGAGCGGCATGACGACTCCCGAAGAGCGCATCGCCGAGCTGGGGCTGACGCTGCCCGAGGTGGTGCCGCCGCTGGCGGCGTACCAGCCTGCCGCGCGCAGCGGCAACCTGGTCTTCACCGCCGGCCAGCTGCCCGCTCGTGACGGGGCGATGCTGGCCACCGGCAAGCTGGGCGACGCGGTGAGCGCCGAAGAGGGCTACGAGTGCGCGCGGCAGTGTGCCATCAACGCGCTGGCCGCCATCAAGGCCGAGATCGGCGAGCTCTCCGCGATCAAGCGGGTGGTCAAGGCCGTGGTCTTCGTCGCCTCGACGCCCGACTTCACCGGCCAGCCGCAGGTCGCCAACGGAGCCTCCGAGTTCCTCGGCGAGGTGTTCGGCGACGCCGGCAAGCATGCCCGCTCCGCGGTCGGGGTCGCCGTGCTGCCGTTGGACGTGCCGGTCGAGGTCGAGCTCGTCGTCGAGGTCTGAGCGGGTGCTGCGGATCCCGCTGCCGCCGCACCTGGTGGCGCAGGCCCGGGCGTACGCCGACGGGTCGCTGACCCCGGCCGAGCCGCGCGACGCCGCCACGGTGGTGCTGGTGCGCGCGGGCTCCGTCAGAGGGGCCGGAGGTCTATCTCCTGCGCCGCCAGGCTTCGATGGCCTTCGCGGCGGGGATGTTCGTCTTCCCGGGTGGTGGCGTCGACCCCCGCGACTTCGACCACACGGTTGGCTGGGCCGGTCCGTCGGCCGAGGAGTGGGCCGAACGGCTGGGGACGGATGCCCCGATGGCCCGGGCGCTCGTGTGTGCGGCCGTGCGGGAGACCTTCGAGGAGTCCGGCGTGCTGCTGGCCGGCGCTTCGGTCGACGAGGTGGTCGCCGACACCACCGGCCAGGACTGGGAGGCCGACCGGGTCGCTTTGGAGGCGCGCGACCTGTCGCTGACCGCCTTCCTGGAGCGACGCGGGCTGGTGCTCCGGTCGGACCTGCTCGGCGCCTGGGCCGGATGGCTGACGCCTGTCTTCGAGCCCCGGCGCTACCGCACCTGGTTCTTCGTCGCGGTGCTGCCCGAGGGCCAGCGCACCCGCGACGTGTCGTCGGAGTCGGCGTCGGTGGCCTGGATGTCGGTCCAGCAGGCCACCGCCTCGGTGGAGGCGGGGGACCTGCTGATGATGCCGCCGACCTACCTGACCTGCCTCGAGGTCGGCCAGTACGGGTCGCCGCGCGAGGTGCTCGAGGCGGCCCGCGGCCGGACGGTCGAGATGTTCACCCCCGAGGTCGAGGGGGAGGGCGACGCCGCCGCGCTGTCCGTCCCCCAGAGGCTGCACGCCCTGATCGAGTCGCGGACCCCGTGACCTGGGCGGGGACCTGGGCGGGCGGCTCGTTCGGCGAGCGCGGGGTGTGCGTGCTGGCCCCCAACGCGGGCCCGATGACCCTCGACGGCACCAACACCTGGGTGCTTCGCGAGCCCGGCGCCAGCCGCTCGGTGGTGGTCGACCCCGGTCCGCCCGACCCGGGTCACCTCGACGCGATCGCCGAGGCGGCCGGGGAGGTGGCCGTCGTGCTGCTGACCCACCACCACCTCGACCACGCCGAGGCGGCCCGGGCCTTCGCGGAACGCGTCGGGTGCGGCGTACGCGCGCTCGACCCGGCGCTGCGCCTCGGGTCCGAGGGCCTCGGGGCCGGCGACGTGGTGGCGGTCGACGGCCTGGAGGTGCACGTGGTCGCGACACCGGGACACACGGCCGACTCGCTGTCGTTCGTGCTGCCCGCGGAGGGGGCCGTGCTCACCGGGGACACCGTGCTGGGCCGGGGGACCACCGTGGTGGCGCACCCCGACGGGGAGCTGGGTGCCTACCTCGACTCCCTCGATCGGCTGCGGGCGCTGGCCGAGGCCCACGAGATCGGCACGGTCTGGCCGGGCCACGGGCCGGTCATCGACGATGCACTGGCGGCCCTCGACCACTACATCGCTCACCGCCGCGAGCGTCTCGAGCAGGTCCGGGAGGCCCTCCGCTCGCTGCACGCGGCCGCCCGCGACGGCGTACCCCTCGACCATGAGACCCTGCCTCGCCAGGTCGTCGAGATCGTGTACGCCGACGTCGACCCGGTCCTCTGGGGCGCCGCCGAGCTCTCCGTCCGCGCCCAGCTGGCCTATCTCACCGGTCGTTGAGTTTTCGCGGCGCGCCACGCATGTAACGCGGTGTTCGAGGGGGCTTGCCAGCGTCCGAACACTGGGGAGGCCGTCGTAACAGCGCGTTACAAGGGGTACGCCGCCCGCTCAGCGAGCGCGGCGCTGGAGGCGGTCGATCTCCATGATCACGACCGAGCGGGGTTCGAGCCGCAGCCAGCCGCGCGAGGCGAAGTCGGCCAGCGCCTTGTTGACGGTCTCGCGGGAGGCGCCGACGAGCTGGGCCAGCTCCTCCTGGGTGAGGTCGTGGTGGACGTGCACGCCGTCGTCGGCGGTGCGGCCGAAGCGGTCGGCGAGGTCGAGCAGCGCCTTGGCGACCCGGCCCGGGACGTCGGAGAAGACCAGGTCGGCGTTGACGTCGTTGGCCTTGCGCAGCCGGCCGGCGATCTGGGCCAGCAGCCCGCGGGCGACGTTCGGCCTGCCCTCGAGCCAGCGCAGCAGGTCCTCGTGGGAGAGCGACGCGAACGTCGTGTCGGTGACGGCGGTGACGGTGGCCGAGCGCGGGCCGGGGTCGAAGAGCGAGAGCTCGCCGAACATCTGGCCGGGGCCGAGGATGGCCAGCAGGTTCTCGCGGCCGTCGCTGGAGGTGCGCCCGAGCTTGATCTTGCCGTCGAGCACGATGTAGAGCTTGTCGCCGGAGTCGCCCTCGTGGAACAGCACGTCGCCTCGCCGCAGCTTGGTCTCTGCCATGGAGGAGCGCAGGGCCGTGGCCGCCTCGTCGTCCAGCGCGCTGAACAGGGGGGCCTGGCGCACTACGTCGTTGTCCACGGAGCCTCCTCGACTTCGGCCCGTTTGGGCCCGTCGAGAATCCTAGCCAGTGACCAGGGTCACAGGGGAGCATCGTGCGCCCGCCGGACGTCCGTACGGCGCCGTACGCTGATCCCGTGCCTCCGACCGCCCCTCCCACGGAGTCCCGCACCTCACTCGTGCGTCGGGCTCGCAAGATCGACCGGGTGCTGGCGACGACCTATCCCGACGCCCGGTGCGAGCTCGACTTCGACAACCCCTTCGAGCTGCTGGTCGTCACGGTGCTCAGCGCCCAGACCACCGACAAGCGGGTCAACGCGGTGCGGCCCACGCTCTTCGCGGCCTATCCCGACGCGCGGGCGATGGCGGCCGCCGAGCGCGACAAGCTCGAGGCGATCATCGGGCCGCTCGGGTTCTTCCGGGCCAAGACCGAGTCCCTGCTCAAGCTGAGTGCCGCGCTCGTCGAGCGACACGACGGCGAGGTGCCGCCGCGCCTCAAGGACCTCGTCGCGCTGCCCGGCGTCGGCCGCAAGACCGCCAACGTCGTGCTCGGCAACGCCTTCGGCATCCCCGGCATCACCGTCGACACCCACTTCGGCCGGCTGGCCCGCCGCTTCGGCTGGACCACCGAGACCGACCCGGTCAAGGCCGAGCACGCCGTCGGCGCGCTGTTCCCCAAGCGCGACTGGACGATGCTCAGCCACCACCTGATCTGGCACGGCCGCCGGGTCTGCCACTCCACCAAGCCCGCCTGCGGTGCGTGCACCATCGCGCGCTGGTGCCCGTCGTACGGCGCGGGGCCGGTCGACCCGGTCGTCGCCGCTACGCTCGTGCGCACCGAGGGCCGGGCGTGACCCGTCGCGCCAGGGCGTTGGCCGCTGCTGCGGTGGCCCTGGTGGCCGTGCTCGGTGCGGTCGTGGCGTGCGACCCCGACGACGTGCCGACACCCGGGCCGTCGACGGTCGACGTCAACACGCCCGAGCTGGTCGAGGCCAAGAAGGCCGCCGGTGTGGACGACTGCGAGCCGGGGACGGGAGATCCCGTCGATGACGGGCTTCCCGCCGTGTCCCTGCCGTGCTTCGGCGGCGGTCCCGACGTCGACCTGGCGAGCCTGCGCGGGCCGCTGGTCGTCAACCTCTGGGGATCCTGGTGTGGCCCGTGTCGGCGGGAGATGCCGGTGCTGGCGAAGTTCTACGCCGCGCACGGCGAGCAGGTGCCGATGCTCGGCATCGACTACGCCGACGTCCAGACCGGGGCGGCGATGGAGCTCGTCGCGGACTCCAAGGTCCAGTACCCGCTCGTCGCCGACCCGGGTGGGGAGCTGGCCGCCCATCCGCCGTTCTCGCCGCGCATGGGCCTGCCCATCAGCGTCTTCGTCGACGCCGCTGGCACGGCCACGGTGGTGCCCGGCGAGATCGAGAGCGAGCAGGAGCTGGTCGACCTCGTCGAGGAGCACCTCGGGGTCCGCTTGTGAGCCCGATCCCCGACTGGCTGCTGCCGGTCCGCGCGGGCGCCGAGGCGATCACCGCCGACGACCTGACGCGCTTCCTGCCGCCCGAGGACGCCGACCCGCGACGCGGCGCCGTGCTCATGCTGTTCGCAGGCGACGACGACCACGGCCTCGAAGGTGGCCAGCTGCTGCTGACCGAGCGCTCCCACCGCATGCGCTCCCACCCCGGTCAGGTCTCCTTCCCGGGCGGCTCGATCGACCCTGGGGAGACCGCGGAGCAGGCGGCCCTGCGCGAGGCGGAGGAGGAGACCGGCCTCGACCCCGCCGGGGTCGAGGTCTTCGGCGAGCTGCCCGAGCTGTGGCTGCCACCGAGCAACTTCGCCGTCACGCCGGTGCTCGGCTGGTGGCGCGCGCAGTCACCGGTCACGGTGGTCGACCCAGACGAGGTGCACGCCATCCATCTGGTGCCGATCACCGAGCTGCTGGGCAGCGACCACCGGATCGACGTACGACACCCCTCGGGCTGGGTCGGGCCGGCGTACCTCATCGGTCCCGACCGCGACGTCATCCTGTGGGGGTTCACCGCGGGCATCGTGAGCCGGCTCTTCGACTACCTCGGATGGTCCACACCGTGGGAGAGCTACGAGATTCGTGATCTGCCGCCCTACATGCTGCAAGGTGATCCCAGCCGGTCCGCCCGGCCGCCCGCCGACCGCAGCTAGGAGCCTCGCGTGAACCTGCTCGACTGGCTGTTGGTCGCCCTGGTGCTGACCTACGCGCTGTCGGGCTACTGGCAGGGTTTCGTCACCGGCGCGTTCGCAACCGCGGGTCTGCTGATCGGGGGGTTGATCGGCGTGTGGCTGGCGCCGATCGCCCTGGGCGACGCCAACCCGTCGGTGCTGGTGTCGCTGGGCGCGCTGTTCATCGTGATCCTCTCGGCGACCTTGGGACAGGCGGCGTTCCAGTTCGCCGGCGCCAAGCTGCGCGACCGGATCAGCTGGCAGCCCTTCCGGGCGGTCGACGCCGTCGGGGGAGCCGCGCTCAGCGGGCTGGCCGTGCTGCTGGTCGCCTGGGCGCTGGGCGTGGCCATCGCCGGCTCGGGCATCTCGGGGATCACGCCGATGGTCCGCGGGTCAGCCGTGCTGAAGGAGGTCGACGAGGCGCTCCCCGAGTCGGCCGACGGCGTGCTGCGGGCGTTCAACAACGTGGTCGGCACCACCTTCTTCCCGCGCTATCTCGAGCCGTTCGCGCCCGAGCGGATCGTGGAGGTCGCGCCCGGACCGAAGCGGTTGCTCCGCGACCCCGACGTGGTGCGCGCCGAGGGGGCCGTGGTCAAGATCCAGAGCTCCAACTCCTGCGGCCGCGGCATCGAGGGCTCCGGCTTCCTCTTCGCGCGCGACCGGGTGATGACCAACGCCCACGTCGTGGCCGGCGTGGAGAACCCGTCGGTGCAGATCGGCGACGAAACGGTCGCCGGAGTCGTCGTCTACTACGACCCCGACGTGGACGTCGCGGTGATCGCGGTCGAGTCGGGCGAGGCACCGACGCTGTCGTTCGACCGCACGGTCGAGGACAAGGAGGGGGTCGCGATCCTCGGCTTCCCCGAGGACGGCCCCTACGACGTGGAGGTCGGGAGGGTGCGCTCCCAACAGCGGCTTCGCTCGCCCAACATCTACGGCGAGGGTGCGGTCATCCGCGACGTGCTCTCACTGCGGGGCAAGGTGCGCCCGGGCAACTCGGGTGGACCGGTCGTGACGTCGGCCGGCGACGTCGCGGGTCTGGTGTTCGCCGCTTCGCTGACCGACGACGAGACGGGCTACGCGCTGACGGCCGAGCAGGTCGCGCCGGCGGCGGCAGTCGGGCTGGGCCGCGGGGCGCCGGCCGACACCGGCGACTGCGCCGGCTGACGTCGTCCGCTACGGCCCAGCGGCTCCACGACCGCCGGTGAGAGCGGCCTTGGCCTCCTGCGCCTGGGCGATCGCCTTCTCGGGACCACGCACCTTCTGAACCTTGCGGTAGCCGACGTAGCCGAGGACCGCGGCGACGAGCACGTAGAGGGCGAACACCACGAGGAACGCCCACTGCAGGTCGAGCCCCTCGCCGTTCCAGTGGATGATGTAGGCAAGTCCCATCGAGAACATGACCAGCGACATCAAGATGAAGAACACCGCGGCGGCGAACAGGCCGAGGCCGGTGCCGCCGTTCTTGACGCTGACCTTGAGCTCGCTCTTGGCGAGCTGGATCTCCTTGGAGATCAGGGACGAGATGTCCCGGCTGGCGTCGGAGACGAGACGGCCGATGGTCGGGTCGTCGGGGCTCGGGACGAGATCCGCCGAACCGGCCTTGTGCGTCGGTTGGATCGCCATGACACCTTCCCCCTGCCCTCAGAACTGTCGCGAGCGACCCTACCGGCCTCGCCGATCGGGCGGGGTCCCCCGTAGGGGCGAGGCACTACGATGACAGGCGGTGAGCCGGGAAGTCTGGTCGGCACGTCGTCCGACGACGGCGTCTAGTTCCGATCGGAGACCCCATCGTGTCGTTCGTACGCCGGCTCCTCCCGGAGCCGGACCAGCGTGAGGCGAGCTTCCTCGGGGAGCTCTTCCGTCGCGAGGCGTTCGGCGGCGCGCTCGCCCTGACCGCGGCCGTGATCGGCGTGCTGTGGGCCAACTCGCCCTGGTCGGAGGCCTACCTCGACCTGCGGCACGTGGAGGTCGGACCGCTCGACCTGGAGCAATGGGCGGCCGACGGCGCGCTGACGATCTTCTTCTTCGTGGCCGGCCTCGAGCTCAAGCGAGAGCTCGTCGTCGGGTCGCTGCGACGGCCGGCTGATGCCGCGGTGCCGGTGGTGGCGGCGGCGTGCGGCGTCGCCGTACCTGCGCTGCTCTACCTGGCGGTCAACTGGTGGGGCGGAGGCAGCCCGGAGGGCTGGGCGGTGCCCGCCGCTACCGACATCGCCTTTGCGCTCGCCGTGCTCGCGGTGGTCGGCTCGAACCTGCCGACGGCCTTGCGCGCCTTCCTGCTGACCCTCGCGGTGGTCGACGACCTGATCGTGATCGTGATCATCGCGGTGTTCTTCACCGACTCGCTGCACCTGGTGCCGCTCGCCGTCGCCGGTCTCGCCTTCGCGGCCTGGGCGCTGCTGCAGCATCGGCGGGTCACGACGCCACTGCTCTACGCCACGCTCGCTGTTCTGGCGTGGTGGATGGTCCACGAGTCCGGCATCCACGCCACGATCGCGGGCGTCACGCTGGGCCTGCTGACCCGGGTCCGGCACGACCCCGGTGAGGAGGTCAGCCCCGCCGAGCATCTGGAGCACGTGTGGTCCCCGATCTCCACGGCCTTCGCGGTGCCCTTCTTCGCATTGATGTCGGCCGGAGTGGTGATCACCGGCGGCGCCGACCTCGTGCGCGACCCGATCTTCGTCGGGGTCGTCCTCGGCCTGGTCGTGGGCAAGCCGGTCGGCGTGTTCGCGGGCGGCTGGCTGGTGGCCCGCTTCACGCGGGCCGAGCTCGACCCCTCGATCGGCTGGCGCGACGTCATCGGCGTGGCCATCCTCGCCGGGGTCGGCTTCACCGTCTCGCTGCTGGTCTCCGACCTGGCCTTCACGGGGGCCGAGCGTGACGTGGCCAAGACCGCCGTCCTCGCCGGCTCGGTGCTGTCGGCGATCCTCGCCGTGCTGATGCTCGGCCACCGTGACCGCTTCCACGCCACCCGCTGACAGTCCCCTCGCTGGTTGAGGTGCGAGGAGCGCTAGCGACGAGCCTCGAAACCACGTGAGCCGATCGGAGGTTTCGAGGCTCGGGCCTAGCGGCCCTCGCACCTCAACCACCGATCGGGCGTCACTCTTCGCTTGCGGCCGCACCCTCCTTGTCCTTGATCATGTCCATCACGGTGGAGTCGGCCAGCGTGGTCACGTCGCCCACCTCGCGGTGCTCGGCGACGTCCTTGAGCAGGCGGCGCATGATCTTGCCTGAACGGGTCTTGGGCAGCTCGGGGACGATCATGATCTGGCGCGGCTTGGCGATCGCGCCGATCTCCTTCTGCACGTGCTTGCGGAGCTCCTCGATGAGGTCGTCGGGGGCCGAGCCGTCGTCGGAAAGGGCGGACTCGCGCAGGATCACGAACGCACACACGGCCTGGCCGGTCATCTCGTCGGCGGCGCCCACCACGGCCGCCTCGGCGACCTTGGGGTGCGACACCAGCGCCGACTCGATCTCGGTGGTGGAGAGCCGGTGGCCCGACACGTTCATCACGTCGTCGACGCGGCCGAGCAGCCACAGGTCGCCGTCGTCGTCCTTCTTGGCTCCGTCGCCAGCGAAGTAGAAGCCCTGCTTGGCGAACCGCTCCCAGTAGGTCTCCTTGAACCGCGCGTCGTCGCCCCAGAGGGTGCGCAGCATCGACGGCCATGGCCTGGTCAGCACCAGGAAACCGCCCGAGCCGTTGGGCACCGGTGTGCCGTCCTCGTCGACGACATCGGCGCCGACGCCGGGGATCGCCGTCATGGCCGAGCCGGGCTTGCCCGCTGTCACGCCAGGGAGCGGGCTGATCATGATCATGCCGGTCTCGGTCTGCCACCAGGTGTCGACGACGGGGACCTTGCCGGCGCCGATGGTCTCGCGGTACCAGATGTAGGCCTCCGGGTTGATCGGCTCACCGACCGACCCGAGCACCCGGACCGAGGACAGGTCGAACTTCTCGGGGATGTCCGACCCCCACTTCATGAACGTGCGGATCGCCGTGGGTGCGGTGTAGAAGATCGTGACGCCGTACTGCTCGACGATCTCCCACCAGCGGCCTTTGTGCGGGGAGTCGGGCGTGCCTTCGTAGACGACCTGCGTGACGCCGTTGGAGAGCGGGCCGTAGACCATGTAGGAGTGGCCGGTCACCCAGCCGACGTCCGCGGTGCACCAGTAGACGTCGGTCTCGGCCTTGAGGTCGAAGACCGCCCAGTGCGTCCAGGACGTGCCGACGAGGTAGCCGCCCGTGGTGTGCAGGATGCCCTTCGGCTTGCCCGTGGTGCCGGAGGTGTACATGACGTAGAGCGGGTGCTCGCTGTCGAAGAACTCGCACTCGTGCTCCGTCGACGCGCCGGCCACGGCATCGTGCCACCACACGTCGCGGCTGTCGTCCCAGTCGACGTCCTGGCCCGTACGCCGCACGACCAGCACCTTGTCGACCGTCTGGCCCTGCTCGGCGGCCTTGCCGACCGCTTCGTCGACGGCGGGCTTGAGCGCTGACGGAGCGCCACGCCGGTAGCCACCGTCGGCGGTGATGATCACCTTGGCCTCGCAGTCGGCCACGCGCGAGGCGAGGGCGTCGGCGCTGAAGCCGCCGAAGACCACGGTGTGCGGGGCGCCGATCCGGGCGCAGGCGAGCATCGCCACCACGGTCTCCGGGATCATCGGCAGGTAGATCGCGACCCGGTCGCCCTTCTGCACGCCCAGGTCGGTGAGCGCGTTGGCGGCCTGGCAGACCTGGTCCTTGAGCTCGGCGTACGTGATGTCGCGGGTGTCGTCGGCCGGCTCGCCGACCCAGTGCAGCGCGACCTTGTCACCCTTGCCGGCCGCGACGTGCCGGTCGACGCAGTTGTACGCCGCGTTGATGCGGCCGCCGACGAACCACTTCGCGAACGGCGGGTCGTCCCAGTCCAGAACGCGGTCCCACTTCTGGTCCCAGTCGAGCCGTTCGGCCTGCTCCGCCCAGAACGCCTCGGGGTCGGCGTCGGCCCGGGCGTAGGCCTCGGCCTTGACGTTGGCGTTCGCGGCCAGGTCCTCAGGCGGGTCGAAGCGGCGCTCCTCGTGCATGAGGTTGGACAGGGTCTGGTCGGTCATCCGTGCGCTCCTGCGTCGTCGGGTCTGCCTTCTTCGGAACCTACCCGGCTGCGCGGCGTACGACGACCCCGGTGCGACGAGGCGGCTCTTCGGCGCGACGAACGGCCTTGCCGGTCCTAGTGCTCGCAGCTCTCGGTGACCTCGGCGCGGCACTTGTCGATGCCCTTGCGGCCGTCGGCACGGTCGCGACCCTTGCCACCGAGCAGGATGTCGTCCTGACCGGTGCCGATGAGCTCGTCACGACCGGACCCGCCGCAGCAGCCGGCTCAGCAGCAATGGGCAGCGGCCTTGCCGCCGCAGGAGCCATGCAGGACGTCGTTGCCGGGCCCACCGGTAGACGCGGATGTCGCACCCCGTCGTGAAGACCTCGTTGGCCTTCTCGTCGCCGTGGACCCGGACGCGGGTCGCGCCGACGTAGAGGTCCTCGATGCCGTTGACGATCGTCACCTGGGGCTGCGCGCCCGAGCCGAAGACGAGCCGGTGCTGGTCGAGGTCGACCCGGACCTGCTCGTGACCTCGGATGTTGGTGTCGCTGTCGGCGTTTCCGGACACCAGCCGGTCTCGACCGCCGCCGGCGGAGAAGACGGACGCCGGGGGCTCATAGCCGTAGGGGAGGACGATCTCGTCGTCCCCACCCTCAGGTGCAGGTAGGCGCGACTGGTCACGACGACGCTCTCGTCGGCGCTGCTGCCGTCGACCTTCAGCTCGCTGGGCTGAGCGGACTGCTCTCCGATCGCGTAGTCGTTGACGACCCCGGACCAGCGCACGGCGAGCTGGTCCGCCGACCCTGATCGAGCGGCTGACGGCGCTGGCCTTCCACTGCACGGGCTGGGCCGTGGTGACCGAGAGAGTCAGGGCGTTGCGGCCGCCGCCGAACGCGATGGAACCGCCCGGCCCCTGGGTGCCGGACCACTGCAGGCGGCTGTTGCCGCCGGCGAAGTCGACGACGTCGGCGTTCGGGGCGTCCGGCGAGCCCGAGGTGACCACGCCGCCACCGGTTCCGATCGTGATGGTGTCGCGCTCGGTGTCAACCACCGGGACCGGGTTGCCGTGCGGGTCGGGTCCGGTCCCCGCGAAGACATAGCCGCCGTAGGTGCCCGTCAGCACGTCGGCGCCCTCGCCCAGCGTGATCAACGCCGCCATTGCTTGTCGGCGCCCTGGTCGACGGTGTCGTCACCAGGACCCGCGTCGATGCTCGTCGCACCAGCGACGGTCCGGCAGATCAGGTCGTCGCCGGCGCCGGCGTCGACGCCGAAGACGTACTTGTCGATGACGATGACGTCGGGTCCGTCCGTGCCGACCAGGTCGGGGAAGGTCCCGGACGACGCCGTGATGGTTGCAGCATGGCCGTGACAGGTCGGCGGCGCCGCGGAGGCGTACGACGACGGACCGGCCGCCGCGCTCGCGAGCAGCACGCCGAGGCCGACAGCGAGGCGAGCGTGGCGAAGGGGCATGCCTGTCCGACGCGCTCAGCAGCCCTTTGGTTCGGCTGGCCGGCGGATGGCAGCACGTTCCTACCTCCCCACGGACCTAGGCTGGCGGGGTGATCGAGCCCGTCTCCACCCAGGCTCCCCGGCTGAGTGGTCGGGTGATGATGAACCAGGACTGGCGCGACCTCACCTTCGTGCACTGGGCCGTCGAGCCCGACCGGGTGCGCTCGCTGCTGCCGCCGGGCGTGCGACCCGACGAGCTCGACGGCGCGACGTACGTCGGCCTGATCCCCTTCCGGATGGTCGACGCGGGTCTCGGTCGTGGACCCGGAGTGCCCTGGGCCGGCACCTTTCTCGAGACCAACGTGCGCCTGTACTCCGTGGACGAGACGGGTCGGCGCGGGATCGTCTTCCTCAGCCTCGACACGGACCGCTCGGTCGTAGTGGCCGGTGCGCGAGCGGGCTTCGGGCTGCCGTACCGCTGGGCGCGGATGCGGCACCAGGAGATCGACTCGGTGCACACCTACACGTCGTCGCTGCGGTGGCCGGGCGTGCGCGCCCGCAACCGGGTCGTCGCCCGGGTGGGGGATCGCCGGCCGAGCACGCCTCTCGACGAGTTCGTCAGCGCCCGCTGGGGTCTGCACGTGCGCTGGTGGGGCCGCACGCTCTACATCCCCAACCAGCACGAACCCTGGCCGCTGCACGATGCCGAGCTGCTCGAGCTCGACGACGGCCTGCTTGGCTCGGTCGGCCTGGCCGACCTGCGCGGCCGGCAGCCCGACCAGGTCGCCTTCAGCCCCGGCGTGCACACGGAGTTCGGCTTCCCCGGCGACGCGCGCCGCCCGCGACGCGACTGACCGGTCCGGGACACCGATTCGTCTGTGGCCGCGAGCGTCAGGACTCACGGTGGTCCGCAGACGATTTCGAGACGGCCGACTCACCCCCTCACTCCGCTCGGGTGTGAGTCGGCCTCCTCAATCTCCTCGCTTTCCTCGGCCGGGTTCGCAGGCTCACCCGTCCGAGCGCTCTGAAATCGGTGTCCCCCCGGGTCTAGTGGAGCGTCGCCTGCTCGGCGCCGGCGCCGGTGAAGGCGCGGACCTCGAGCTCGGTGAACCGCTCCTCGGCGGCCGGCTCCTTGGACGTCACGGTGCCCAGCCAGCCGAAGAAGAAGCCCAGCGGGATGGAGATGATGCCGGGGTTCTGCAACGGGAACCAGTGGAAGTCCACGTCGGCCGGGAACAGCGACAGGCTCGCCCCGGTGACCGGGTTGACGCCCAGACCGGAGACGACCGGCGAGAAGAACACCAGGACCACGCAGGAGATGAGTCCGCCATAGATCGCCCACGTGGCGCCGCGGGTGTTGAAGCGCCGCCAGAACATGTTGTAGACGATCGAGGGCAGGTTCGCCGACGCCGCGACCGCGAAGGCCAGGGCGACCAGGAAGGCGATGTTCAGCTTCTGCGCGGGGATGGCCAGCGCGATGGCGATGCCACCGATCACGAACGCCGCGATGCGGGCGACCTTCACCTCGTCCTTCTCGGTGACCTTGCCCTTCTTGATGACCGTGGCATAGAGGTCGTGGGCGACCGAGGACGCCGACGTCAGGGTGAGGCCTGCGACGACCGCGAGGATGGTGGCGAACGCCACCGCGGAGATCAGCGCGAGCAGGATCGCGCCTCCGGCCGTTCCTTCACCGCCACCGACCTCTTGGGCGAGCAGTGGTGAGGCCAGGTTGCCGCCGGATGTCGCGACCTCGCTCTCCGGACCGGTGTTCAGCAGCGCAGCGGCGCCGAAGCCCAGCGCCAGCGTCATCAGGTAGAAGGCGCCGATCAGGCCGATGGCCCACTGCACCGAGGTCCGTGCGTCCTTCGCGGTCGGGACCGTGTAGAAGCGGATCAGGATGTGCGGAAGTCCGGCGGTGCCCAGCACCAGCGCCAGGCTCAGGCTGACGAAGTCGATCTTCGAGGTCGTGGTGACGCCGTACTTGAGGCCGGGCTGGAGGAACTCCTCGCCCTTGCCGGTGTTCTCCGCGGCGGCACCGAGCAGGTCGGAGAGGTTGAAGTTGAACTTCGCCAGCACCAGGACCGTGATCAGGATCGTGCCGCACATCAGCAGCACGGCCTTGACGATCTGCACCCAGGTCGTGCCCTTCATGCCGCCGACCGTGACGTAGAAGATCATCAGCAGGCCGACTCCGACGATGGTCCACGCCTTCAACGACTCGTTCGTCACGCCGAGCAGCAGGGTCACCAGCGCACCCGCGCCGACCATCTGCGCGAGCAGGTAGAAGATCGAGACGACGACGGTCGAGGTGGAGGCGGCGGTACGGACGGGGCGCTGGCGCATCCGGTACGCCAGCTGGTCGGCCATCGTGTAGCTGCCGGAGTTGCGCAGCAGCTCGGCCACGAGCAGCAGCGCGACCAGCCAGGCGACCAGGAAGCCGATGGAGTAGAGGAAGCCGTCGTACCCGCTCAGTGCGATGGCGCCGGAGATGCCGAGGAACGACGCGGCGGACATGTAGTCGCCCGAGATGGCCATGCCGTTCTGGAAGCCGCTGAACGAGCGGCCGCCGGCGTAGAAGTTCGCCGTGCCCTGCGGTCTGGCGGCTGGCCCAGAACGTGATGCCGACGGTGATCAGGATGACGACGATGAAGAGGACAGCCGTCAGGGTGTCGGAGCTCATCGACTGAGCCCACCTCCCGGTTGTAGTCGGCCTCGAGCTCGCGCGCGAGCGGGTCGACCTTCGCCGCCATGTGGCGGGAGTACATCCAGGCGATGAGGAACGTCGACGACGAACTGGAGCAGCCCGAAGACGAGCGCCACGTTGATGTTGCCGACGACCTGAGGCTCATGAAGTCGTGGGCCCACATGGACATCAGGACGTAGAGCAGGTACCAGGACGAGGAACGCGAACGTGGCCGGGAGCACGAAGCCGGTGTGGCGACTTCTTCAGCTCGTGGAACTCCGGCGTCGCGTGCAGCCGGTCGTAGAGCGGGTCGTGCCGTTCGGCCTCGTTCGTGCGGTCTCGACGTGTGTGTCCGCCATGGTCACCCCTTTCGAGGGGTCCCCGAGGCATACCGGATGTGACGGCCTTCACGTTGGCCGAGTCCGGTACCCAGTCGGGAGAGGGTCGTGCGCGTACTTCGCTCGACGGAGGACGGCCATTCGGTCGAGCGGTCGGTTCCACGCGACGAACGGTCAGCCGCGGTCGACCCCGATCGCCTCCGGCGTGTGCAGGCGCACCATGAAAGTGGTGGCGTGCAGGGGGCGCCGGCCGGGCGTGAGCAGCGAGCCGACGACCATCGCGGCGAACGCCAGCGGCACGGTCCACGCGGCCGGCTGAGCGAGGAGGGTGGAGACCCACCCGGAGTCCTCGGTGGCCACAAACGTGCGCAGCACCGCGAAGCCGCTGGTCGCGCCGCCGACGACCAGACCTGCGATGGCGCCGACGTCGGTCAGCCGGCGCCACCAGATGCCCAGCACCAGCAGCGGGCAGAACGTGGAGGCGGCGACGGCGAAGGCGAGCCCGACCGCCGTCGCGATGCCGACGTCCTCGGCCAGCACCGCGAGCGCGTAGGCCACCGAGACGCCGACCGCGGCGGCCACCCGGAAGGCGGCGATGCCGCCGAGCCAGCGGCTCATCAGGTCCTGTGACAGCACGCCGGTGATGGCGATGGTCAGTCCCGAGGACGTGGACAGGAACGCGGCGAAGGCGCCGGCGATGAGGACGGCGCCGAGCAGCTCGCCGCCCGTCCCGCCGATCATCCGGGCGGGCAGCTCGAGCACGACGGCGTCGGAGCGGCCCTGCGCGACCAGGTCGCCGGCGTAGAGGCGCCCCAGGGCGCCGTACACGGGTGGCAGCAGATAGAAGATCCCCAGCAGCCCGAGCACCACCAGCGTCGTGCGTCGCGCGGCCCAGCCGTCGGGGTTGGTGTAGAAGCGCACCACCACGTGGGGCAGGCCCATGGTGCCGAGGAAGGTGGCGATGATGATCGAGTACGTCGTGTAGAGCGGATGCGCGCCCAGGCCCGTCAGCGGCTCGGCCCAGGCCGGATCCAATTGGGCCGGCGACTCGGCGCCGTCGCCCATCCAGACCATGAGCAGGAAGACGGCGGGCACGAGCAGTGCGGTGAGCTTCAGCCAGTACTGGAAGGCCTGCACGAACGTCACGCTGCGCATGCCGCCCGTCATCACGTTGACGAGCACGACGACCGCGACGACCAGGCCGCCGAGCCGGGCGTCGAGGCCGGTGGCCAGCTCGAGCGTGAAGCCGGCGCCCTTGAACTGCGGGATGAGGTAGAGCCAACCGATGGCCACCACCAGGGCCGAGGTGACGACGCGGACCTGTTGTGAGCGCAGCCGGGCCTGGGCGAAGTCGGGCAGCGTGTAGGCCCCTGAGCGGCGCAGCGGCGCCGCGACCAGGGCGAGCAGCACGAGGTAGCCGGCGGTCCAGCCGACGGGGTACCAGAGCATGTCGACGCCGAACGCGAGCACCAGCCCCGCGACGCCGAGGAACGACGCGGCGGAGAGGTACTCGCCGCCGATGGCGGAGGCGTTGAGGGCCGGGCGGACGGTCCGCGAGGCCACGAAGAAGTCGGAGGTGGTGCGGCTGAACCGCAGCCCCCAGATGCCGATGCCGACCGTGAGCACGGAGACGACGAGCACCGCCACCGTGCCGAAGGCGTGGTTCATGGCGACGGGGTCGCCGGCGAGCGCAGCGGTCACCGTCGCTGGACCACGTCGGTGAAGGCGCGCTCGTTGCGCTCGGCGGCGCGCACGTACCACCAGCCGATCGCCACCAGCATCGGATAGACCAGGAAACCCAGCAGGCACCAGGCCAGAGGCAGGCCGAGGAGCTCGACGGCCATCCAGCCCGGCGCCAGCCAGAACAGCAGGGGCAGCCCGCCCGCGAACACGGCCAGGATGAGGATCACCGTGACCCCGAGCCGGAGCTGGGCCCGCAGCAGCGAGCGCAGGTAGATCTCGCCGACCTGGCTCTGGGCGTCGATCTCGTGAGTGGCGGTCGGCGGCTCGCGGCGACGACCGGACGTCGTACGCGGCGAGGTGACTCGGACTCGCTCGGGTGCGGTCACCGAGAGCCTCCCGGTCTGTTGCGGCGGACCAGGAGGTCGCGCAGGGCGCGGGTGTGCCGTCGGCTGACGCCGAGCTCGGTTCCCGCGACCAGCACGGTGCACCGGCCACCCTCGGTGCGAATCTCCTCGACGTGGGGGAGGGAGACGAGAAGGGAGCGGTGGATCCGGACGAAGCCGGCCGGCCCCCACTCCTCCTCCAACGTCGCCAGTGGCGTGCGGAGCAGATGGGAGCCGCCGGCCGTGTGCAGACGGGCGTAGTCGCCGTGGGCCTCGACGTAGGCGATGTCGGAACGGGACACGAAGCGGGTCACCCCGCCGAGCTCGACGGCGACCTGCTCGTCCTCGCTGACCCGCCGGGGCCCGCCGCCTTCGACGATCCGGCGGACCGCCTCGGCCAGCCGATCCTCGCGCACCGGCTTGAGGACGTAGTCGACGGCGTTGACGTCGAAGGCCTCGACGGCATGGCCCTCGTGGGCGGTGACGAAGACGATCGGCGGAGGCGACTTGAAGCGGGCCAGCACCTGGGCGAGCTCCAGCCCGCTGAGCCCCGGCATCGAGATGTCGAGGAACACGGCGTCGACGCTGAGGTCGTGCAGCACCCGCAGCGCGTCGGTGGCCGAGTCGCTGGTCAGGACGCCGCTCACCCGCGGGTCGCGCGCAAGGAGGAAGGCGAGCTCGTCGAGGGCGGGCCGCTCGTCGTCGATGACGAGGACGCGGAGCCCGGCGGCCCCCCCGTTCACAGGGTCGGTCACGGGCTCGATCATGCGCTGATCCCCGGTGCGTACTTGGGGACGCGTACGACGACGCGGGTCCCGGCTCCAGGCGCGGTCTCGACGACCAGGCCGTACTCGTCGCCGAAGGCGTGCCGCAGCCGCTCGTCGACGTTGACGAGGCCGACCGAGTCGCCCTCCTCGACGCCGGCGAGGGCACGGCGTACGCGCTCGGGATCTTCGCCTGCTCCGTCGTCCTCGACCGAGATCTCACACTCGCGGTCGAGGTCGCTGGCCACCACCGTGATGGTGCCGCCCTGCTCGCGGCCTTCGAGACCGTGCTTGACGGCGTTCTCGACCAGCGGCTGCAGGGTGAGGAACGGGATCTGCACCGGCAGTACCTCGGGGGCGATTCGCAGCACGACGCGGAGCCGGTCGCCGAAGCGGGCCTGCTCCAGCAGCAGGTAGCGCTCGATGGAGCGCAGCTCCTCGGCCAGCGTCGTGAACTCGCCGTGCCGACGGAAGGAGTAGCGGGTGAAGTCCGCGAACTCCAGCAGCAGGTCACGGGCTCGCTCCGGGTCGGTGCGCACGAAGGACGCGATCGCACCGAGGGAGTTGTAGATGAAGTGCGGGGAGATCTGGGCACGTAGCGCCCGCACCTCGGCCTCGACCAGTCGGCGCCGCGATGCGTCGAGCTCGGCCAGGTCGAGCTGTCCGGAGACCCAGGCGGCCACCTCGTCGGTGGCGCGGACCAGGCCGGCCGTGGGGTCTGGCGAGGCGACGACGAGGTGTCCGACCACGACCTCGTCGACCACAAGCGGACTGAGGATCACGTGGCGGACCGGGCAGGTCGCGGCCAGGTGACAGGACAGGTCGGCCGGGCCGACCACCTTGGTCGCCTCGGATGTCGCCGTCAGCTCGGCGACCTGCTCGGCGTGGTGCGAGCCCAGGCCGTCCCAGGCGAGCACCCCGCGGGTGTCGGCCAGCGCGACGGCGGGTGCGCCCAGCAGCGCCCTGAGGTGGCGGATGCTGCGCTCGGCGCTGTCCTCGGTCAGCCCCTCTCGGAGAGCCGGGCTCGCGAGCGAGGCCGTGTGCAGCGTCCGGAACGTCGTCCGGTCGGCCTCGGTGCCGAGGTGGGAGCGCCGGAAGAGCCGACCCAGCGCGGAGACCATCTGCGGACGCTAACCGGGCGCTCTTGTGCGCAACAAGGGTTCAGGGTCGGACTTCAGCGGAAGTCGATCAGGAGCACGTCGGTGTCGGTGCCGTCGGAGGGGCCGCCCTCGGACTGATCGCCGGGCTCTTCGGCGGCGTCGGCCTCGCCCCCGGGCAGGTCGACGACGGTCGCGCGGAAGCAGCGGGTGACGTAGGGCAGCTGCATGCCGTCCATGCCGCGGCCGAAGTCGTCGTAGAACGCGAGCACCTCGGCCAGCTTGGCCGCCCGGCCGGCCTCGTCGAGGACGGCCACGTTGGACCGAGACAGCACGAGATCTTGGATGGTCCGACGGTCGATGGTCTGCCAGAAGGCGAACGACGCCTCCTCGAGGAAGCCGAACAGCCCGCTGTGCACGATGGCGGCGGCGGGTTCGCGCAGCTGGTCCTGGGTGCCGATCAGGGTGCCGAGGCGGCGTACCCAGGGGATCCGCTCGTCGCGCTGGTTCCACACCACGGCGATCCGACCGCCGGGCTTGAGGACGCGCGCGATCTCGGGCAACGCGACGTCGAGGTCGAACCAGTGGAAGGCCTGCGCCGCCACGGCCACGTCGACCGACCGGTCTCCGAGGGGGATCTCCTCGGCGGTACCGACAGCCGTGCGTACGTCGGGCAGGTTGGCCTCGAGCCGGTCGAGCATGGCCCGGTCGGGGTCGGTGGCGAAGACGTCGTGACCCAGTGCGGTGAGCTGGGCGGTGAGCTTGCCCGTGCCCGCGCCGAGCTCGAGGACGGTGGCGGCCTCCTGGCCGACCAGCCAGGCCGCGGCCTCGGTCGGGTACGTCGGCCGGCCGCGGTCATAGGCCTCGACGACTCCCCCGAAGGAGTGCGCCCAGTCCGGGGTCGGGCCGCCCTCGTGCACCTCGCTCATCACGCGCGACCCTACCTCCGGGCCAGCCTCCTACCCTGGCGCCATGACCGACCCGCTGGCACCGCTGCTCCGGCTCGAGGGTGTGCCGTCGGCGTTCGCCGCGGCCCGGGACGGGATCGACGCGCTGCTGCGCGACCGGGGGCTGCGCCGCACCAGCGCCGAGGACACCGCGGAGGCGCTGCTGATCGGTGCGCACGCGTCGGCAGTGTTGGAAGGCTCGGCCTCGACCTTCGAAGAGGTGCGGGCCGGGACCGGCGACGAGGTGGCCGCCGACGCGGTGCGAGTGTCGGCCCACCTGCTGTCGTTGGTGCCGACGCTGCGGTCGGCGCCCCTGCAGGCGTTCGCCCGGTTGCACTCGCTGGCGGCGCCGGCCGAGGACTCCGGCCGGCCGCGCGACGAGGAGTCGGGGGAGCGGCTGCGATCCCTCGGCGCCCTGCTCACCTCGCCGACGGCCGCGCCGGCGCTGCTGGTGGCCGCGGTGGTGCATGCCGACCTGGCGAGCGCCGCCCCTTTCGCCTCGCACAACGGCATCGTCGCCCGGGCGGCCGAGCGGCTGGTCTGGGTCGCGCGGGGTGTCGACGAGCGCTCGGTGCTGGTGCCGGAGGCGGGGCACCTGGCGCTGCGGGCGGCGTACGAGTCGAACCTGCGGGGCTACCGCGACGGTGGCGCCTCGGGCGTGCACGCGTGGCTGCGGTACGCCGCCGAGGCCGCCGCAGCGGGGGCAGAAGCCAGCCCGCTCGCCCGGCGCTGAGGATCGGTCTGGCCTTCACGGTGCGAAGGCAAAGTCAAGCCTTGTGGGCCCCGGCGGACCGGCGTACAAAGGAGTAGAACCAATTCAAAAACAGCACGCGGACCGGGTACCCACGCGGCGAACCACCCTTCTTGAGGGCGCGAGCTCCCGGGACACTCCCGGGGCAGCATTGAGGCGTTGCACGCTTGGTAGCCCACATCCGCGTGTCAGTGGCGGCACTCGACTTCCTGAGCCGGGTGCCGTCGCATGTCAGGCGCCGAGACGGCGCCGCCGGGCGCTGGACCACAGCACCCAGCCGACCGCGCCGACGCCGCCGAGCGCCAGCGCCGTCAGGGTCGAGCGGGCCGGTGGAAGTCGGCTGCGCAGGGTGACCGGCCGGGTGAAGACGAGTACCGGCCAGCCTTTCGCGATCGCGACCTTGCGCAGCTCGCGGTCGGGGTTGACGGCGTGCGGATGGCCGACGACCTCCAGCATGTGGACGTCGGTGATGGAGTCGCTGTAGGCGAAGCTGCCCTCGAGGTCGTAGCCGCGTTCGTCGGCCAGCGCCCGGATCGCCCGCGCCTTCTCCTCGGCGTACGCGTAGTACTCGATCTCGCCGGTGTACTTGCCGTCGACGATCTCGAGCTGGGTGGCGATCACGTCGTCGGCCCCGAGCATCGCGCCGATCGGCTCGACGACCTCGGCCCCCGAGGTGGAGACGATGACGACGTCGCGTCCCGCCAGTCGGTGCTCCTCGATGAGCGACACGGCCTCGTCGTACACGATCGGGTCGACGACGCGGTGCAGGGTGTCGGCCACGATCTCGCGGACGGTGGCGACGTCCCAGCCGGCCGTGAGCTGCGACATGAACTGCCGCATCTTCTCCATCTGGTCGTGGTCGGCGCCGCCGACGAGATAGACGAACTGCGCGTACGCCGACCGCAGCATCGCCCGGCGCGAGATCAGCCCACCCGCCTGGAACGGCTTGCTGAACACGAACGAGCTCGACCGCGCGATGATCGTCTTGTCGAGGTCGAAGAACGCCGCCGTGGGGCGTGCTGGCATGGCCTCATCGTAGGTCGGGGGATGCGCCCAGACCGGGAGACCCGGCCCGGGAGCCGTCCACAAACGAGTCCCCGTCAGTGGTGTCCACAGGCCTGGCACGGGTGAGGTGGGTGGTCCGTCGACCAGGGGGATGGTGCCCACCATGGACACACCCGCCAACGCTCCCCTGATCGTGACGACCGACGAAACCCTGCTCGAGGAGCTGCAACGGCTGTCCGCCGCCGCGGGCGTCCAACCGGTGCTCGCCCACGACGACGCGGCGGCCCTGAGCGCCTGGAGCGCGGCTCCATTGGTGCTTGTCGGCGTCGATCTTGCGGGCCCGCTGGCGCGGCTGGCCCCACCGCGACGGTCCGGGGTGCACGTCGTCGGGTGGGGTGGCGTGCCCGACGACGTGTTCCGGACGGCCTTGGCGCTCGGCGCGGAAAACGTAGCGGAGCTGCCGCGCTCGGAGGGATGGGTGACCGAACTGCTGGCCGACGTCGGTGACACGACGCCGAGCGGCTGTCTGACCCTCGGCGTGATCGGCGGCTCCGGTGGCGCCGGCGCGACGACGTTCGCGTGCGCCCTCGGCCAGATGGCGGCCCTGTCCGGGCCGGCCGTCGTCATCGACACCGACCCGCTGGGCCCAGGCGTGGACAGGGTCCTCGGGCTCGAGGGGCACGACGGCATCCGCTGGGACGCGCTGTGCCAGACGACCGGCCGGTTCAGCGGCCGCTCGCTGCGCGACTCGCTGCCCAAGCGCCACGGGCTCGGCGCGCTGACCTGGTATCCCGGACCGCAGGGCAGCCTCCAGCCGTTCGCCGTGCGCAACGCGCTGGCTGCGGCCCAGCGTGGCCACGACACCGTCGTGCTCGACCTGCCCCGCACGGTCGACCCCGTCGTCGAAGAGCTCGTGGCACGGTGCGACCAGGTCTTCGTGCTGACGACGCCATCCGTGGCCGGGCTGGCGTCCTCGGTGCGGCTCTGTGCGCGGTTCCGGGACCCTTCCCCGCTGCGGCTGGTGCTCCGGGGCGAGCAGGTGCGCGCCGACGGCCTCGGCCGCATCACTTCCGTGCCGGTCGCGGCGCAGATGCCCGACCAGCGGGGTCTCGAGGAGGCGATCGACCTGGGTCTCGGGCCGGTTCGCTCGCGGCGCGGCCCGCTCGGCCGCACCTGCCTCGCCTTGCTGGCCGGCGTGGCTCCGCTGCGCCGCGTGGCGTGAGCGGGACCGTCCGGTCGGGGGAGCTCACGGCGGTCGTCGAAGAGGTTCGTGAGCGGCTGGCGCACGACCCGGGTGAGCTCACCGCCCAGCGGGTCGCCGAGGCGCTGCGCGCCACTGGGAGGCCGGTCGGCGACGCGACCGTGCTGGCCGTGCACGAGGCCTTACGACGCGACGTCCTCGGCGCCGGGCCGCTGCAGCCGCTGCTGGCCGAGCCCGGGGTCACCGACGTCGTGGTCAACGGGACCGAAGGCGTCTACGTCGACCGCGGCGAGGGGCTGCAACCGGTCGCGGTGTCGTTCGCCGACGAGGCCGCCGTACGACGTCTCGCGCAGCGGCTGGCCGCGCTCGGCGGCCGCCGGCTCGACGACGCGAGTCCATTCGTCGACGTCCGGCTGCCCGACGGCACGCGCTGCCACGCGGTGCTCGCTCCGGTGGCGCGGCCCGGCACGCTTGTCTCCCTGCGGGTGCCGCGGGCCCGGACGTTCACCCCGGCCGAGCTCGTCGAGGCGGGCGCGTTGACGGCGGCCGGCGAGCGACTGCTGCGAGCCGTCGTGCGGCAGCGACTCGCGTTCCTGGTCAGCGGGGGCACCGGGTCGGGCAAGACCACGCTGCTCGCGGCCCTCCTCTCGCTGGCTGCGCCGGCCGAGCGGCTGGTACTCGTGGAGGACTCCCACGAGCTGCGTCCCGACCACCCGCACTGGGTGGCGCTCGAGGCTCGCCCGCCCAACATCGAGGGTGCCGGCGAGGTCACCTTGCGCACCTTGGTCCGGCAGGCGCTTCGGATGCGACCCGACCGGCTGGTCGTCGGCGAGGTGCGCGGCGGCGAGGTCGTCGACCTGATGGCGGCCCTCAACACCGGTCACGAGGGAGGCTGCGGCACGCTGCACGCCAACTCCGCGTCCGACGTGCCGGCGCGCATCGAGGCCCTGGCGCTGGCGGCCGGCCTGGAGCGGTTGGCCGCCCACAGCCAGCTGGCCGCCGCCGTCGACGTCGTGCTCCACCTCGGCGTGGACCAGTCAGGCCGTCGGCGGCTGCGCGAGGTCGCGGTGCCGTCGCGTGACGCCGGTGGTTTGGTCACGATGGCCACCGCGGTCGCCTTCGACGACCGGGGCGCCTCGTGGCCCGGACCCGGCGCCGAACGGCTCAGCGCGATGCTCGACCCGGACCCATGACCGCGGCGGTGCTGGCCGCCTTGGCCGCCTGGTGCGCGACGACCCCGCCTCGCCGCGTTCCGCGGCCGGCGGCGGAGCGCCGTACGCAGGTGATGGTGGTACTGGTCGGTGCGGCTGCCGCCGCCCTCGGCCTGATGCTGGGCGCCCCCAGGCCGACGGTGCTCCTCCTCATCGCGCTGGGCGTCACAGCGGCGATCCGGCGACTGTGGCGCGACGGCCGGCGGGCTCACGCTGCGGCCATCACCCGCGACCGGGTGCTCGAGTGCTGCGACCTGCTCGCCGCCGAGCTGGCGTCTGGTCGGCCGCCAGGATCGGCGCTCACGCAGGCCTCGGGGGTCTGGCCGGCCCTGGCCCCGGTGGCGACCAGCTCACGCGCTGGGCGGCGACGTGGCAGGCGCCATGCATCGGCTCTCCGCCGAGCCCGGCGCGGAAGGTCTGCGGCTGGTCGCCGCGGCCTGGCAGGTCTCACACCGGACGGGACGAGGCCTGGCCGATGCGCTGGCCCGGGTGGCCGACGGACTGCGTGCGACCCGCGCCACCGACCGCGTGGTCCAGGGTGAGCTGGCCTCGGCGCGGGCGACCGCCAGGCTGGTGGCGGCGTTGCCGCTGCTGACGATGGCCATGGCGACCGGCGCCGGTGCTGATCCGGTGACGTTCCTGATCGACTCCCCGCTCGGCCTCGGTTGCCTGGCGGGCGGGCTAGCGCTCGGCTTCTCCGGACTCGCGTGGATCGACCGCCTCGCCCGGGACGTGCACCGGTGACCATCGCCCTGGCCTGCGTGCTGGCAGCGGCCGCCAGTTGGCTCGTCCTGCCGCCCGTCCTGCGCCGGCCGACGCCGGTGCTCCCACTCGATGCGGTGGTGTCCGCACTCCCTCGAGACGACGCACCGCGGCGTCGCTGGCTCTGGGCGACGCTCGCGGGCTTCGGCACCTGGGCTTTCGTGTCGGGCGTCCCCGGACTGGCTGCGGGGCTGGTGGCCGTCACGGTGTGCTGGGTGGTGTTGTCGCGTGCCGAGACCCCGGCACAACGGCGGCTCAGGGCCGCGACCCGCTCCGACCTGCCGCACCTCGTCGGTCTGCTCGCCGCAGCCGTCCGGGGCGGGCTCCCTGTCGGCGACGCCCTCGCGGCCGTCTGCTCGGCCCTGCCCGGCCCGGCCGCTGACCTGCTCGCCCCGTTGCCACCCCGGCTGGCTCTCGGCCTGGAGCCCGCCGAGGTCTGGCGCGCCCTGGACGACGACGAGGCGCTGGCGCCGCTGGGTCGGACCCTGGTCCGAGCCCAACAGACAGGCGAACCGGTCGCCGCCGCGCTCGACCGGCTGGCCACCGAGCTGGCCGCCCGCGACCGCGGCGAGACCGAGGACCGGGCGCGCCGCGTCGGCGTCCAGGCCGCCGTTCCGCTCGGCCTGTGCTTGCTGCCTTCGTTCGTGCTGCTCGGCATCGTCCCGTGGGTGGCGGGGATGGTCGACGCCCTCGACTGGTGACCCGCGCGGTGCCCGCCGGCCGTCCACACCCGCACGACCGGAGGGTCTCGTCCCCCGACGCTTCTTCGAGCGACCCCCTGCTGCCCGCCGTGACCGAGGGTCTTGCTCGGGGCGCAGCGGGCGTCCCCAGACAAGGAGGAGACAGATGAGCCAGAACCCGACCAGCGTGGCCCGGCGCGAGGAGCAGGGCATCACCACGGCTGAGTACGCCGTGGGCACGGCCGCGGGCGCCGGCCTGGCCGGCTTGCTCTACAAGCTGCTCACCGGCGGTTTCGGCGACCACCTGCTCAAGACGCTGTTCGACCACGTGCTGTCCTTGTTGGGCGTCGGGTGACTCCGGCGGCCCGATCCGGTCGGCAGCCGCCGGACGAGTGCGGCGCCGTCACGGCCGAGCTCGCGATGGCGCTGCCACTCCTCGTGGCCCTGACGATCGGCCTGGTGTGGCTGCTGACCCTCGGGACGACCCAGGTCCGGATGGTCGACGCGACCCGCGAAGCGGCCCGCGCCGTGGCCCGAGGCGACTCGGTCGCCGAGGCAGTGGCCCGGGGTCAGCAGGTCGCGCCGCCGGGGTCGTCGCTCCAGGTGGACGCCGCCGCCGACGGTCACGTGGTGGTCACCGGCACGGTGGCGGTCGACGGGGTGGGCGGGCTCTTCGACTTCCTGCCGGCCGTGACGGTCTCGGCCGAGGCGGTCGCGGCCGCCGAGTCGACAGCGGCGTCAGCGTCGGGAGCCCCGCCGTGACCCGGCCGAGGCCTCGGGGGAGGCCGGCGGAGCGTGGGGCGGCGACCGTGCTGACGATCGCCTTTGCCGGCCTCCTGCTCCTCCTCGGTGCCGCCCTCGGCGTGGTCCAGGCGATGGTGGTGGCCCATCGCACCGCGCAGTCCGCGGCGGACCTCGCTGCGCTGGCGGGAGCGGAGGCCGAGCTCCGCGGGGCAGCCGGCTGCGCGGTCGCGACCGCGGTGGCGGAGGCCAACGGGGCCACGCTGACCGGCTGCGAGGCGGGCGTGGACGACCTGTGGGTCGAGGTGCTGGTGCCGGGACCCCACTGGCTCGGTCAGTCGGCCGACCTGGCCGCCAGCTCGCGGGCCGGGCGCGAGAAGTAGAGGAAAGTCTTGACACCGAATTGGTAAGTACTCGCTCACGATGAGCCTGTCCGTCACGCTGGCCACCATCGTGTTCGCCCAGGTGTGTCTACGTCGCGTCTGTGCTGCCGTTCCCCGTGTGGACCCTGCGTGGTTTCCTGGCCGGTGTGCCCTACGAGCTGGAGGAGGCCTCGATGATGGACGGCTGCTCCCGCTTACTGTTCTTCCTCGTCGTCCAGGGCCGGATGGTCGCGGGTCTCACCGCCGGGGCGGTGAAGGGATGACCACGCCTCTCGACGAGCTTGCCCTGCGTGTGCAGCTCCCGGCGTTCCCCGGTACGACGCTCACGCCGGAGGTCGCCGACCTCCTGGCGGCAGGGCTCGGTGGCCTCTGCCTGTTCGGCTCCAACACCGCCGACGGTCCCGAGGCGGTCGCTCGCCTCGCGGCCGCCGCGCACGCCGCCTCGCCCCCGGGCCGTGGTCGCGATCGACGAGGAGGGCGGAGACGTCACCCGGCTGCACGTCGCGACCGGCAGCCCGGTCCTCGGACCCGCGGCCCTCGGCGCCGCCGACGACCTGGCCCTCACCCGCGACACCGGTCGGCTGGTCGGCGCGGAGCTCGCCGCCGTCGGCGTGGACCTCGACCTCGGGCCGGTCGCCGACGTCAACACCAACCTCGACAACCCGGTCATCGGCACCCGCAGCTTCGGCACGGACCCGCGCCGGGTCGCCGACCACGTCGTCGCGTGGCTGCAAGGGCTGCAGGAGACCGGGGTGGCGGCCTGCGTCAAGCACTTCCCGGGCCACGGCGACACCTCGACCGACAGCCACCTTGCCCTGCCGATCGTGGACGTGGACCTCGAAGTCCTGGCGGGTCGCGAGCTGGTGCCGTTCGCGGCGGCGGTGCAGGCCGGCGTCGCCGCGGTGATGACCTCCCACCTGCTCGTGCCGGCACGTCGATGGCGACCTGCCGGCCACGCTCAGCCCTCGTGTCCTGGCGCTGCTCCGCGGAGGACTGGGGTTCACGGGCACGATCGTCACCGACGCCCTCGACATGGCCGGCGTCTCCGACGGGCGGGGCATCCCCGAGGCCGCCGTGCTCTCGCTCATCGCGGGCGCCGACCTGCTCTGTCTCGGCGCCGACAAGGACGTCGCCCTGGTGCGCGAGGTCCAGCGCGCGCTCGTCGCGGCGGTGCGGTCGGGCCGCCTTCCCGAGTCGAGACTGGTCGACGCCGCAGCCCGCGTCGACCGGGTGCACCGTCGGGCGTCGAGCTCGCCGGCGCCCACCACCGACCAGCTGGCCGGCGCCCGCCGGGCCGTGACCGTCGAGGGCCGACTGCCCGACCTGCGCGGGGCTGCGGTCGTCAGCATCGCCACCCGGGCCAACATCGCGGTCGGCGACGCCGCGTGGGGGCTGCCTGCCGACGAGTGCCTCGACCCGAGCGGGCGCGATCGACGGTTGGCCGGTGCCGGGCCACTGGTGGTCCAGGTCCGCGACGCCCACCGCCGCCCCGAGGTGGGCGCCCTCGTCGGCGATCTTGCTGCGACCCGGCCGGTCGTGGTCGTCGAGTGGGGCTGGCCGGGCCCGTACGACGACCGCGCACCGCGGATCTGCACGCGGGGGTCGTCGCTGCCCGCCGTCGCCGCGGTCCGTGAGCTGCTCGCCTCCGCGGGGTGGGACCGATGACCGGCACGCTGCGCATCCTGGGTGGTCGGGACGTCCACGGCGATCTCGTCGATGTGACGGTCGTCGACGGCATCATCGCCGACGCCGGGCCGAGCGGAGAGCCCGCTCGGGTGGTCGACGCGACTGACCTCACGGTCATCCCGGGCCTGGTGGACCTCCAGGTCAACGGTGCCGCGGGACTCGACATCACCGAGACGCCCGACCGGCTCTGGGACGTCGCAGCCGCCTTGCCGGCCCACGGCGTCACCGCCTTCGCTCCGACAGTCATCACCAGCGACCCCGCGACGCGACGCGCCGCCCTCGCAGCGCTGGCCGCCGGTCCGCCCGCGGGGTGGACGGGCGCCGTTCCCCTCGGGCTGCATTTCGAGGGGCCGATGATCGCCCCCACCCGGGCGGGTGCACACCCGGCGCACCTGCTGGCAGCCGCGTCGCTCGACCTGGTCGCGGACTGGTCACGCGACGACGGCGTGCTGCTCGCGACGCTCGCCCCCGAGCTCCCCGGCGCCCTCGATGTCGTCGCCCACCTCGTCGCCCGCGGGGTCGTCGTGTGCCTTGGACACACGGCCGCCACCGCCTCCGACGTGGCGGCCGCAGTGGCCGGGGGAGCAACCGCGTTCACCCACCTCGGCAACGCGATGCCCCCGCTGCTCGCCCGCGAGCCGGGCCCGGTCGGCGTCGCCCTCGCCGGGCCCGATTTGGTGGCCGGCGTGATCGCCGACGGTCACCACCTGCACCCGGCGACACTGTCGGCGTTCTGGCGGGCGTTGCGACCCGACCGGTTCCTGGCAGTCTCGGACACCACAGCCGCGCTCGGACTCTCCGACGGGCCGGCCCGGCTCGGGGACCAGGAGGTGATGGTGGCCGATGGCACCGTGCGGCTCGCCGACGGCACTCTCGCCGGGTCGGCGGCCTCGCTGATGGCCTGCCTCGAGGTGTTGATGGCCACCACCGGCTGCTCCCTCGCCGAAGCGGTGGCCAGCGCGACCACCACCCCCGCTCGGCTGGTCGGCGACCCCACCCGCGGATCGCTCGACTCCGGGCGTCGCGGGGATCTGGTGGTGATCGACGACACCGGCGGTCGCCTCCAGGTCATCGCCACGGTGGTCGGCGGCCTTCTCGTACACGGCGGGACGGGCTGATGGAGGTCGTCCCGCTCGCCACTGCCGACGACGTCGCGGTGCTGGCCGCCGACGCGGTCGAGGCACTCGTCGAGGCCCGCCCCGACACCGTCCTCGGACTGGCCACCGGCTCGACGCCGCTGCCGCTCTACCGCGAGCTCGTCGGTCGGCACCGCGCCGACACCGCACCGTCGTACGACTCGGTCACGGTCTTCCTGCTCGACGAGTACGTCGGTCTGCCGACCGGGCACGACCAGAGCTATCGCGCCACGATCCACCGCGAGGTCACCGACAACCTCGGCATCGCCCGCGAGCGTGTCCACGGGCCCGACCCCGATCCCGCAGGGCTGCCGGAGGCCGGTCGTCGTTACGACGCGGCCATCGAGGCCGCCGGTGGCGTCGACCTGCAGGTGCTTGGCCTCGGCTCCGACGGCCATCTCGCCTTCAACGAGCCCGGCTCGTCGCTGAGCTCGGCCACCCGCATCAAGACGCTCACCGACCGGACCCGCACCGACAACGCCCGCTTCTTCGGCTCGGCCGACCAGGTCCCGCGGCACGTGCTCACGCAGGGGCTGGGCACGATCCTGCGCGCCCGCCACGTGCTGCTCATCGCCACCGGCGCGGCCAAGGCAGACGCGGTCGCGGCAGCCGTCGAGGGGCCGCTCTCGGCGTCCTGCCCGGGGTCGGTGCTGCAGCTCCACCCGCACGCGACGGTGCTGCTCGACGACGCCGCGGCGTCCGGGCTCGAGAGGGCGACCTACTACCGCGAGGTGTACGCCGGCAAGCCGCCCTGGCAGCGGCTGTGAGTGGGCTGGTCAGACGTTCGGCGGCTGGTCGTCGACCTCACGACGGCGTTCCTCGTCGGCCTTGTCGAGCTTTTCCGACAGCTCCTGGAGCTCCTTGCTCTCGCGGCGGTGCTTCAGCGAGCGCCGCGCGCCGAACCTGGCGATGCTGATGCCCCACCACACGGCCACACCCGCGCCGAGCCCGAGCAGGAAGATCGTCAGCGCGTCGAGGTCCCGGTCGAGCATGGTCGCCGTTCCCTCGCTGCCGAAGACGGCCGCGACGATCGCCAGGCCACCGGCCAGGATCAGGAGCACTCCCACCATGAACATGGCAGGAGGCTACTCGTGGACGAAGATCAGGACAGCAACCACGATGATGACGATCAGTGCGATTCCGGCGAAGACCACGTCTCGACGCTACTGCTGAGGAGGGCGTCGAGGAGCCGGACGGCGCCGGGCTTGTCGAGCGGGTTGTTCTGGTTGCCGCACTTGGGCGACTGGATGCACGACGGGCAACCCTCCTCACACGCGCAGGACGCGATGCCCTCGCGGGTGGCGGCCAGCCAGTCGCGGGCAGCCTGGAAGCCGCGCTCGGCGAACCCGGCGCCGCCGGGGTGCCCGTCGTAGACGAAGACGGTCAGCCGGCCGGTGTCGGGATGGAGGATCGTGGAGACCCCGCCGATGTCCCAGCGGTCGCACGTCGCGAAGAGGGGGAGCAGGCCGATGGAGCAGTGCTCGGCGGCATGCGCGGCGCCGGCCAGGTCGATCTCCGCGAGGCCGGTCTCGACGAGGACGTGGTCGGGGACCGTCCACCAGACGGCGACGGTCCGCAGCGAGCGCATCGGGAGGTCGAGCGGCTCCTCGCCGATCACCTCACCTCCCGGCTGTCGACGCTTGAGGTAGGACACGACCTGGTGGGAGACCTCGACGGTGCCCAGGCTGAGGCGGCAACCGTCGCCCCAGTCGCGGCCCTCGCGCTCGGCCACGATCCGGATCTCGGTGATCTCGCGGGCGGTCGTGGAGTAGGTGGGGTCGGCTCGCGAGATCTGCGCGACGTGGTCGTCGAGGTCGAGCGACTGCACGAGCCAGGTGTCGCCGCGATGGACATAGACGGCGCCGGCGTGGGCAGTGGCATGCGCGCTGGACGGGTCGACGTGACCGATGACCCGACCGGTGTCGGTCTCGACCAGGGCCACCGGACTGCCACCGGCAGAGCGGATGTCGGTGAGGTCTGCCGCGCGATATCGCTCGGTCCAGAACCAGCCGCGGGGCCGGCGGCGCAGCCTTCCCTCCTCGACGAGCCGGTCGAGCAACGGCCGAGTGGTAGGCCCGAAGAGAGGGAGATCGGCCTCGGTCAGCGGGAGCTCCTGGGCGGCCGCGCACAGGTGCGGCCCCAGCACGTGCTCGTTGCTGGGGTCGAAGACCGTGGCCTCCACCGGCTGCCCGAACAGCGCCTCCGGATGAGTGACCAGGTAGGTGTCGAGCGGGTCGTCCCGGGCCACCAGGATCCCCAGCGCATCGCCCTGGCCGCGACCGGCCCGTCCCACCTGCTGCCACATTGCCGCGCGGGTCCCGGGGAAGCCGGCCATCAGCACGGCGTCCAGACCACTGATGTCGATGCCGAGCTCCAGGGCGTTGGTGGCAGCGAGGCCGGTCAGCTCGCCGGCGCGCAACGCCCGCTCGATCGCCCGGCGCTCCTCGGGCAGGTAGCCGCCTCGATAGGCCGCCACCTGCCGGGCCAGCGCCGGGTCGACGTCGGCGAGCAGCGCCGCCGCCGTCAGTGCGACCTGCTCCGCACCCCGGCGGGATCGGATGAACGCCAGGGTCCGCACGCCCTCGACGACCAGGTCGGCGAGCAGGTCGGCGGCCTCCGACGAGGCCGCCCGGCGCACCGGGGCGCCGTGCTCGCCCGCGTAGGAGGTGAACGGCGGCTCCCACAGGCCGATGACCACCTGGCCGCGCGGCGAGGCGTCGTCGGTCACCGGCAGGAAGTCGAGCCCGGTGAGCCGCGCCGCATGCCGCTCCGGCTCGGCCACGGTGGCCGACGCGAGCACGAACGTCGGGTGGGCGCCGTACGCCGCGCAGACCCGCCGCAGCCGGCGCAGCACCTGCGCCACATGGGCGCCGAACACCCCGCGGTAGTGGTGACACTCGTCGACGACGACGTAGTGCAGGTTGCCCAAGTAGGACGCCCAGCGGTGATGGCCCGGCAGCAGCGAGCGGTGCAGCATGTCGGGGTTGGTCAGCACGTAGTCGGCGTGCTCCCGGGTCCACTCGCGCTGCTCCCGGGGGCTGTCGCCGTCGTGGGTGGAGACCCGGAGGTCGAGCCCGAGGGCCTCGAGGCCGGCGAGCTGGTCCTGGGCCAGCGCCTTGGTCGGGCTGAGGTAGAGGGTGGTCGCGCCGCGCTGCCCGCGCGGGCCCCGGCTCGTGCGGATGGCCGACAGCGTCGGCAGCTGATAGCCCAGCGACTTGCCGGAGGCCGTCCCGGTCGCCATCACCACGTGGGTGCCGGCGTGCGCCGCCTCGGCCGCCTGGACCTGGTGCCGCCACGGCACCGTCAGCCCGCGGGCGACGTACGCCGTCCGAACGTCGTCGGGCACCCAGGTCGGCCATTCCTCCTCGAGGGCCGCGCGGGCGGGCAGCACCTCGAGGTGGGTCAGCCGGTCTTCCCGGCCCGGGACTGCCGAGAGCCGCTCGACCACGTCGCGGACCGACGGCGCGGTCGACGACGGGGTGGGCACGTCGTCGAGTCTCGCAAACCCCGCAGACAGCGGCACTGTCGATCCGCTCCGTCGTCGTCCCCCGTCACCTCCTACTATTTCCACGAACCGCGCGAGGCCGTGGTTTGATTGGAGCAGGGGGCGCGCCGCAGCGTGCCCTGGCGTGACCCCACCGCACGAGGGCTACTGGAGAAGACGTGGACCTGACTCTTTCGACGCGCGAGGCCGACGGTACGACCGTCGTGGCCGTCGGAGGGGAGATCGACGTCTACACGGCGCCCCGGCTCCGCGACAAGTTCACCGAGCTCGTGGCCGCCGGCTCCTACGACATCATCGTCGACATGCAGAACGTCGAGTTCCTCGACTCGACCGGCCTCGGCGTGCTCGTGGGCGGCCTGAAGAAGGTCCGTGCTCACGACGGCTCGCTCGACCTGGTCTGCACCCAGGACCGGCTGCTGAAGATCTTCCGGATCACCGGCCTGGCCAAGGTGTTCGTCATCCACGACTCCGCCGAACAGGCGCTCGGTTCCCGCTGAGCCCGCTCCTGCCCTGGTCAGCGCCCCGGAGGGTGTCCCGCGCCACACCGGGATGCAGTCCCGCGGTCACTCCTGCGTAGACTCCGCGACGATCATCTGACTTATAGCGCAGGAGGACACACATGACCGGGATCACTCCGGCCGTTGTGGAGCTCTCCGGAGGCAACCTCGTCCTGGTCGTCATCGTCGCCGTGATCGCGCTTGGCGCGCTCGCGATGGCCGTGATGTTCAGGCAAGAGGTGCTTGCCGCCGGTGAAGGCACCGACAACATGAAGAACATCGCCCACGCCGTGCAAGAGGGCGCCAACGCCTACCTGACCCGGCAGTTCCGCACGCTGGCGGTGTTCGCAGCGATCGCCTTCTTCGTGCTGCTGGCACTCCCGGCCGACGACACGACGGTCCGGATCTTCCGCTCGGTCTTCTTCCTGGTCGGCGCCGGCTTCTCGGCGACGGTCGGCTACCTCGGCATGGGGCTGGCGGTGCGAGCCAACCTGCGCGTCGCGGCAGCCGCCAACAGCGAGGGACGCGAGCCGGCGATGACCATCGGTTTCCGCACCGGTGCCATGGTCGGCATGCTCACCGTCGGTCTGGGCCTCCTGGGCGCCAGCATCGTGGTGCTGGCGTTCCAGGACCAGGCGCCCAAGGTGCTCGAGGGCTTCGGCTTCGGCGCCGCTCTGCTCGCCATGTTCATGCGAGTCGGCGGCGGCATCTTCACCAAGGCTGCCGACGTCGGCGCCGACCTCGTCGGCAAGGTCGAGCAGAACATCCCCGAGGACGACCCGCGCAACGCCGCGACCATCGCCGACAACGTCGGCGACAACGTGGGCGACTGCGCCGGCATGGCGGCCGACCTCTTCGAGTCGTACGCCGTCACGCTGGTCGCCGCGCTGATCCTCGGCTCGCAGGCCTTCGGTGACAAGGGCCTGGTCTACCCCCTCCTGATCCCCGCCATCGGCGCGCTCACCGCCGTCGCCGGTATCTACCTGACCAAGCCCAAGGTCGGCGAGAACGGTCTGACGACCATCAACCGGGCCTTCTACCTGTCGGCCGGCATCGCGGCGGTGGCCAGCGTCGTGGTGTCCTTCCTCTACCTGCCCACCGACTTCTCCGACTTCGAGAACGTGACGCCGAGCGCGCTCGACCAGCTCTCGATCAGCGGTGCGAGTGGCAACCCGGCCCTGATCGCCTCGATCGCCGTCGTCATCGGCATCGTGATGGCGGCCGGCATCCTCGCGCTGACCGGATACTTCACCGGCACCGACTACCGCCCGGTCAAGGACGTCGGCAAGACCTCCTTGACCGGTGCGGCCACCGTGCTGCTGTCCGGCCTCGCGGTCGGCTTCGAGTCGGCCGTCTACACGACGCTCGTCATCAGCGCCGCCGTGTTCGGCGCCTATCTGCTGGGCGGCGCCTCGCTGACGGTGTCGCTCTTCGCGGTGGCGCTGGCCGGCTGCGGCCTCCTGACCACGGTCGGCGTGATCGTGGCCATGGACACCTTCGGTCCGGTCTCCGACAACGCCCAGGGCATCGCGGAGATGTCCGGCGATGTCAGCCCCGAGGGCGCCCAGATCCTGACCGAGCTCGACGCGGTCGGCAACACGACCAAGGCCATCACCAAGGGCATCGCGATCGCTACTGCCGTCCTGGCGGCCACCGCGCTGTTCGGCTCCTATGCGACCGAGATCCTCGACGCGCTGGTCGAGGCGAGGCCGACCGCCGAGGAATTCTCGCTGGGCGACTTCTTCGTCTTCAACCCGGCCGTCATGGTCGGCGTGCTGCTCGGTTCGGCGGTGGTGTTCCTGTTCTCCGGTCTGGCTATCAACGCCGTCGGCCGCGCCGCCGGCGCCGTCGTCTTCGAGGTGCGCCGCCAGTTCCGCGAGATCCCCGGGATCATGGAAGGCACCGGCCGCCCGGAGTACGGCAAGGTCGTCGACATCGTCACCAAGGACTCGCTGCGTGAGCTGATCACGCCGGGCGTCCTGGCGGTCCTCGCGCCCGTCGCGGTCGGTTTCGGCCTCGGCGTCACGGCGCTCGCCGGCTTCCTCGCCGGCGCGATCGGCACCGGCACGCTCATGGCGGTCTTCCTGGCCAACGCCGGTGGCGCCTGGGACAACGCCAAGAAGCTCGTCGAGGACGGTCACCACGGTGGCAAGGGATCGGATGCACACGAGGCGACGATCATCGGCGACACCGTCGGCGACCCGTTCAAGGACACCGCCGGACCGGCGATCAACCCGCTGCTCAAGGTGATGAACCTGGTCTCGCTGCTGATCGCCAGCGCCGTCGTCTCGTTGGGCGTCGGGAAGGACGAGAACGACACCCTGCGCATCATCATCGCCCTGGTGGCGGCGGCGATCATCGTGACGGCCGTCTACATCTCCAAGCAGCGTGAGATCTCGATCGGATCCGACGGCCCGGGAACCCCGGCCGCGCCGGCGCCCACCGAGCCCGCGCCGACCGAGTCCGCGCCGACCGAGCCGGCGCCGACCCAGCAGTTCGAGCCCAAGGTTGACAGGGCCTGAGCGCACGCGTCTCCCACCGACCCGCCCGAGAACTTTCGGGCGGGTCGGCGTCATTTCAGGTGCGCCGGAGCCGGAGCCACCGCCAGCCGAGCGCCCAGCCGACCACGAGCGGCCACAACCACCATCCGAAGATCTGGATCAGGTGCAGGCCGCCGACCCCAGGATCTGGGAACAGCGCGCTGCCCATCTCGAAGGCGGCCTCCGCGGCGAGGACGAAGCCGAACCAGCAGACCCAGCGGGCCATCAGCCGGTCGCGGAGGGCGCCCAGGGAGAAGGTGGCGACCAGCAGCATGCAGGGTCCCCCGAGCACAAAGCCGTACATGAAGTGCTCGGCCACCTCCGCCACCTCGTAGTAGGTCACCACGGTGGAGTCGGGGATCCCGTCGAGCTCGTGAGAGAAGGCGAAGACCGAGGCTGTCGCGGCGTTCAGGAGCATGCCGACGATCGCGACCGAACCGGAGACGACCAGGACGGCCGGCATGACCGAATCCGGCCGAGACCGCCTGCAGGAGCTGGGCCAGCCCAGCGATGAACACGGTCAGCAGCAGGCTGCCTGCGAGGACGGCCACGGCGCTGACCCGAAGTTGCGTTGCGTGTTCGAGGGCGTACTGCCGGATCTCGGCCCCCGTGGCCTTCCCAACCTCGGGTGTGGACCCGTCCGACCAGGTGCCGAGGCTGGCGGCGAACGTGAGCAGACCGCTGAGCGCGGTCAGCCCGAGCGTTCGGCGATCGACGGACTGCTCGTCGAGCGCTGTCCGGTTGTTCTCGGCGGTAAGCGCCATGGCGATGACCTCCTGGTGTAGGCGAATGAGTTCAGGGCCAGTGCAGGCGGTGAAGCGTCCCGCCCGGAACGGCCCGCGGTCCTCCGTGTGCCCGATGCCCACGCGGCTGGCGCGGGACAGATGTCCCTCGGCTGCGGGACGCTGGGCGTCGTAGGTTGCGATCGAGGAGGTCCTGCTGATGGCAACTGGGGTACGACGACTCGCAGCGATGTCAGCGGCTCTGCTGACAGTCGGTCTGTTCGTTGCGGCGTTCGCCGTCGAACTGTTCGGCGGCGGCGATCACGTCGACGCCACGGACGTCTTGTGGTTCGCCAGCTTCATGGCGTTCCCGCTGGTCGGCCTGCTGATCCTTTGGCACGTGCCGGGCAACGTGGTCGGCTGGCTGTTCATTGCGGTCGGGGCAGCGCAGACCTCAGGCGTGCTTCTCGGCACCGTCTCCAACATCCTGCGCGACCGGGACCCGGGCAGCGTCGCCGGCGCGGAGCTCTTCGTGTGGGAGAACATCTGCCTTGGCGTCGCGTGGGTGCTCGCGACGACCTATCCGCTGTTCCTCTACCCGAACGGCCGCCTCCCGTCCCCCCGCTGGCGCTGGGTGACTCAGGGCCACCTCGCTGATCCTGGTGGTCGCCGTAGTGGCGATCCTGCTCAAGCCCGGACGTGTCGAGGAGGACGATCCAGCTCTGAACCCGCTCGGCGTCGCTCAGCTGGGGATGCTTCCCACGAGGCTGTTGGGCATCCTCATCCTCGGGCCTTGCGGGCGTCACGCTCCTCGGCATCGCCTCGCTGATCGGGCGCTGGCGTCGCGGCTCCGACGAGATCCGCAGGGGGCTGGCGTGGCTTGTTTTGGCACTGTTGACTGCCGTCGTCGTCGTAGTGGTCGAAGGGGTCCTCTCGCCGTGGCTGCCGGAGTGGGCGGACACCATCGCGGAGACGCTGGCGGTCCTCGCACTGCCCGCGGCCACGGCGGTCGCCATGTTGCGCTCGCGACTCTTCGACGTCCAGGCGGTGCTCAACCGCGCCTTGGTCTACGTCCTGCTGGTCGGCCTCGTCGTCTTGATCTACGTCGTCATCGTCGACGTCACCGGCCAACTGCTGGGCGCGGGTTCGGACGCCGGCAGCTCGCTGCTGGCGGCCACGGTGATCGCGGTCGTCCTGAGTCCGGCAAGAGAGTTCCTGCAGTCACGTATCACCCGGCTGCTGTACGGCGACCGCTCGCGCCCCTACACAGTGCTGTCGGGACTGGCGGCCCGGCTCGAGGAGACAACAGGCGAGGACGACCTGATCGACACGGTGACCGGCACGATCGCCCAGTCTCTGCGGGTCCCGTTCGTCAAGGTCGTGGACGGGGAGACCATCGAGGCCCCTGGCGACGCGGTCGCCCTTCCCCTGATGTCACACGGCCGCCACGAGGGCTTCCTGCTCGTCGGCCGCCGCGCCGGGGGGCGTGCCTTCGACGCGAACGAGATGCAACTGCTCGGCGACCTCGCCCGCCAGGTGGCCGTCGAGAAGAGACTGATGCGACTGGCCGACGACCTCCAGCAGTCGAGGGAGAGCATCGTGCACGCTCGCGAGGAGGAGCGACTGCGGGTCCGACGCGACCTGCACGACGGGATCGGGCCCACGCTCGCGGCGGCCAGTCTCCAGTGCGATGCCCTGCGCGACCGATGGCCGATCGCGGACCCAACGGCGGCGATGCTCCTTGGACAGATCAAGGCAGAGATCTCCCACAGCGTGCTCGACGTCCGTCGAGTGGTGGAGGGACTGCGCCCTCCTGCGCTCGACGACCTCGGACTCGTGGGCGTGGTCCGGGAGCACGCCGCATCGCTCACGGCCGCCGGCCTCGTGGTCGACGTCGACTGCCCTTCGTCGCTCGAGGTCGCCAGCGCTGCGGTGGAGGTCGCGGCATACCGCATCGTCACCGAGGCGATGACCAACGTGGTGCGCCATGCACACGCCTCTCGATGCGTCGTCAGTCTGGGCTGCGCCGACGGCTGGCTTCGTGTCGAGATCACCGACGACGGAGTGGGGCTGCGCGAGGCGCAGGCGGACGGGGTCGGCCTGGCGTCCATGCGCGAGAGGGCCGCCGAGCTCGGTGGGTTGTTGACGGTCAGAACGACCCACGGGCACGGGGCCACCGTGGTGGCCGCCCTGCCGGTCCCCGCCCTGGTGCCGTCATGACTGCCATCCGTGTCCTGGTCGTGGACGACCACCCGATCTTCCGCGACGGCCTGACGACGGCGCTGGGTGGCGAGGACGAGATCGTCGTCGTCGGAGCCGCAGAGGACGGCGAGCAGGCCGTCGCGTTCACCCGCGAGCTGCGGCCCGACGTCGTGCTCATGGACCTGAACATGCCGGGCATGGGCGGCATCGAAGCCACCCGACGGATCACCTCGTCCTCGTCGGCGGTCGTGCTGGTGCTGACCATGCAGACCGACGACGAGTCCGTGTTCGCCGCGGTGCGGGCCGGGGCGTCGGGCTACGTCCTGAAGGGCGCCGACCGCCGCGATGTCGTCAGGAGCGTCATCGCCGCAGCCGCCGGGGAGGCGTTGTTCGGCGAGGCGGTCGCCCGGCGGATGCTGGGTTTCCTGTCCGGGGAGCACCCGCCCGCGACCCCGGTCCCCTTCCCAGAGCTCACCGTCCGCGAGCGGGAGATCCTCGACCTGGTCGCGCAGGGTCTCGGCAACCAGGCCATCGCCCGCAAGCTCTCGCTGGCGCCCAAGACGGTCCGCAACAACGTGTCGGCCATCCTCGCGAAGCTGCATGCCCCTGACCGCGGCGACGCGATCCTCCAGGCGCGCAGCCACGGGCTGGGCACCTTCCCCGAGTGACCTGGCGCTGGCGGCCTCCAGGGGCGATCTGTGCTTGTGATCTGAAGTTTCCTTCGAGCTGCTCACCTACGGTGTGATCCCAGCGGGCGGCCGCTGCGGCCCCTGATTGTCCGGAGATGACCGGAGTAGCGCTACCGTGATCGGCCGTGAGCCCCGTGGCAGCGGGGAAATGCAGCGCAAGCAGCGGAGGAAGAAGCAGCAGGTGGCACACAAGCTCGTGATCGTCGAGTCCCCGGCAAAGGCCCGCACCATCGGTGGGTACCTCGGCCAGGGCTACGTCGTCGAGTCCTCGATCGGCCACATCCGCGACCTTCCGCAGAGCGCCGCCGACACCCCGGCCAAGATCAAGGACAAGCCGTGGGGACGGCTGGCGGTCGACGTCGACAACGGCTTCGAGCCCTACTACGTGGTGCCGCGCGACAAGAAGGCTCACATCGCCAAGCTCAAGACGCTGCTCAAGGATGCCGACGAGCTCTACCTCGCCACCGACGAGGACCGTGAGGGCGAGGCCATCGCCTGGCACCTGCTCGACGAGCTCAAGCCGAAGGGCATCCCGGTGCACCGGATGGTCTTCCACGAGATCACCAGGCCGGCGATCCTCGAAGCCGTCGCCAACCCGCGCGAGATCAACGACGACCTGGTCGAGGCGCAGGAGGCCCGCCGCATCCTGGACCGCCTCTACGGCTACGAGGTCTCGCCCGTGCTGTGGAAGAAGGTCATGTCCGGCCTTTCCGCCGGCCGTGTGCAGTCCGTGGCGACCCGGCTGGTCGTCGATCGCGAGCGTGAGCGGATCAAGTTCCGGGTGGCGTCCTACTGGGACCTCGAGGGGACCTTCGACGCCGGCGCCGGACGCGAGCCGCGGATGTTCCCCGCCCGGCTGCACTCCATCGACCAGGTGCGGGTGGCCAGCGGCTCCGACTTCGGCTCCGATGGCGAGCTCTCCGGCAAGAAGGAGCGCGTCCACCTCGACCGCAGCAAGGCCGAGGCGCTGGTCGAGGCCCTGCACGACACGTCGTACGACGTCCGGTCGGTGGAGGCGAAGCCCTACAAGCGCTCGCCCTATGCGCCGTTTCGCACCACCACCCTCCAGCAGGAGGCGAGTCGCAAGCTCGGCATGAGCGCCTCGGTGACCATGTCGGTCGCCCAGCGGCTCTACGAGAACGGCTTCATCACCTACATGCGCACCGACTCGACCACCTTGTCGAGCGCGGCGGTGCAGGCCGCCCGGTCGCAGGTGCGCGAGCTCTACGGCCCGGAGTACCTGCCCGACAGCCCGCGCGTCTATGCGTCCAAGGTCAAGAACGCCCAGGAGGCGCACGAGGCGATCCGTCCGTCGGGCGACTCGTTCCGCACGCCCGGCCAGACCGGCCTGACCGGCGAGCAGTTCCGGCTCTACGAGCTGATCTGGATGCGCACGGTCGCCTCGCAGATGAAGGACGCCGTCGGCCAGTCCGTCTCGGTGCGCCTCGGCGGTCACGCGTCCGACGGCCGCGACGTGGTCTTCGCGGCGTCCGGCCGCGTGATCACCTTCCACGGGTTCCTCAAGGCCTACGTCGAGGGCACCGACGCCGGCAAGCGCAGCGACGACGACCAGGTGCCGCTGCCCGAGCTGGCCGAGGGCGACCGTGTCTCGGCCGCGTCGCTGACGGCCAGCGGCCACGAGACCAAGCCGCCTGCCCGCTACACCGAGGCGACGCTGATCAAGGAGCTCGAGGACCGCGAGATCGGCCGGCCGTCGACGTACGCCTCGATCATGGGCACGATCATCAACCGCGGCTACGTCTACAAGAAGGGCACGGCGCTGGTGCCGGCCTGGATCGCGTTCTCGGTGGTGCGGCTGCTGGAGGTGCACTTCGCCCGGCAGATCGACTACGAGTTCACGGCCCGCATGGAGGACGTGCTCGACGAGATCGCCGCCGGGGAGACCGACCGCAACTCCGAGCTCAGCGAGTTCTACTTCGGCAACGACAAGGTCGTCGGTCTGCACCAGCTGGTCAACGAGCTCGGAGACATCGACGCCAAGGAGCTGGCGACCTTCCCCGTCGGCGGCCCCGACAGCGGCATCGTGCTGCGCGTCGGTCGCTACGGCCCCTACCTCGAGGGCCCCGACGAGGAGGGCAACCCGACGGGCAAGCGTGCCAACGTGCCCGACGACCTGCCCCCCGACGAGCTGACCCTGGAGAAGGCGAAGGAGCTGTTCGCCAACCCGGCCGGCGAGGAGATTCCGCTCGGCGAGCACCCCGAGTCGGGGCTTCAGGTGGTGGCCAAGAACGGTCGCTACGGTCCGTACGTCACCGAGGTGCTGCCCGAAGACGCGAAGAAGTCGGATCGGCCACGCACCGGCTCGCTCTTCAAGTCGATGACGCTCGACACGATCAGCCTCGACGACGCCGTCAAGCTGTTGTCGCTGCCGCGCGTGGTCGGCAGCGACGCCGACGGCGTGGAGATCACGGCACAGAACGGCCGCTACGGGCCCTACCTGAAGAAGGGCACCGACTCGCGCACCATCGCCTCGGAGGAGCAGCTGCTCAGCATCACCCTCGACGAGGCGCTCGCGATCTACGCCCAGCCCAAGCAGCGCGGCCGGGGCGCCGCCACCCCCCCGCTCAAGGAGCTGGGCAACGACCCGGTGTCGGGAGCGCCGGTGGTGGTGAAGGCCGGCCGCTTCGGTGAGTACGTCACCGACGGCGAGTTCAACGCCACCCTCCGCAAGGACGACACGGTCGAGGCGATCACGCTCGAACGCGCCGCCGAGCTGCTGGCCGAGCGGCGTGCCAAGGGCCCCGCGACGAAGAAGACGGCCAAGAAGGCCGGCAAGCGACCGGCCAAGAAGGCCGGGGCTAAGAAGACCGCCGCCAAGAAGCGCTAGTTCGTTGGTCGAGCCTGCGAGCGCCAGCGAGCGGTGTCGAGACCTCACGACAGGTTGGCACGCCCGTCACCGGGTCTCGACGCGCTCGTGCGACCTCGTATCTCGGTCGCGTCGCTTGCTCGACCTGGCCGAGCCCACGCAGCGTGCTCGTGCCTCGCACGCTGCTGCTCGTCTCATCCCCACCAGAAGGCGGTGGCGATGATCGCGTAGAGCGCGATCAGGGTGGCGCCCTCCAGCCAGGTCGACTCTCCGTCGAGGGCGATCATGGCGGCGAGGATCACCGCCAGCACCAGGGCGGCGACGAGCAGTGGGCTGAAGACGAGGGTGAGGCTGGCCATCCCGAAGACCTGGCTGATGATCACCAGGGCCGGCGCCAGCACCAGGGCGATCTGGATCGGGCTGTTGAGCACGACCGAGAAGGCGTACTCCGACTGGCCCTTGGCGGCGAGCTGGATGCCGACCACGTTCTCCACGGCGTTCCCAGCGATGGCGACGATGACCAGGCCCGCGAAGGCCTCCGAGATTCCGATCGCGTCCATCGCCGGTTCCAGGGCCGTGACGAACCAGTCGGCGACGAACGCGGCCAACACGCTCGTCGCGGCCAGCAGGCCGATGGCCAGCGCGAGTGGCCAGCGGGGTTCCTCCAGCTCCGGCGCATCGCTGGCGCCGGCGTCCTTGCGCAACGAGAAGGGCAGGGACAGCACGAAGAGGCCGATCAGGATGACCGAGACGATGAGCGAGAAGGTCTGCTCATGGCCCCCGGCCGGGGTGTGCAGCTCGCTGGCCAGTGACGGGATCACCATGGCGGTCACCGAGAGCATCATCAGGACGACGATGGTCCGAGCCCGCTCGGAGCCCAGCTGCTGGGTGCCGTGTCGCAGGCCCCCGACGAGGAAGGCCAGGCCCAGCACGAGCAGCAGGTTGGCCAGGATGGACCCGATCAGCGCCGCCTTGACCACGTCGATCAGACCGGCCCGGAGCGCGAAGATGCAGATGAACAACTCGGGCAAGTTGCCCAACGCCGACTGGAGCACGCCCGTCGCACCGGGTCCGAACCGGTCGCCGAGCTGCTCGACCGACCGGCCGACCAGCGCCGCCAGGATGCCCACCGCAGCGGCCGAGACGACGAAGGCCAACACGCTGGGCCAGCCCGCGTAGTGCGCCACGCCGGCGAGAAGGGCCGTCGCCGCCCCGCCACCGAGGATGACCTTGTCGGACTTGATGAAGACCGGTTGGGCCGTCGTCGTGGTCACCGGCAGCACGCTAGCGGGGCCACTGCCGGCTGGGCGTCGGGGTGGCCAGGTAGCGTCTGGCGCACCATGTCCGGCCCAGGCGTCTACACCAGCGTCGGTGTCTTCGTCTGCTTCGAGGGAGGCGAGGGCGCCGGCAAGTCCACCCAGTCGCGCGCCCTCAAGACCTGGCTCGAGAGCGAGGGCTACGCCGTCACCCTCACGTTCGAGCCGGGTGACACCGAGGTCGGCCGGCTGATGCGCGACATCGTGCTCGACCCGGCGACCGGCGAGCTCTCCGACCGCACCGAGTCGCTCCTCTACGCCGCCGACAAGGCCGAGCACGTGCACACCGTCGTCCGCCCGGCGCTCGACCTCGGCGAGGTGGTCATCACCGACCGCTACGTCGACTCGATGCTGGCCTACCAGGGGGCCGGTCGGCCGCTCGAGATGGCCGAGGTCGAGCACGTCGCCCGGTGGGCCACCCACGACCTGAGGCCCCACCTCACGGTGGTGCTCGACCTCGAACCCAGCCACGGCTTCGGACGGTTCGACGAGCGTGACCGCATCGAGGGGGAGTCGGAGGAGTTCCACGAGCGGGTGCGTGCGGCGTTCCTGGCCACGGCCGCCGCCGACTCCGCTCACTACCTCGTCGTCGACGCCCGGCTGCCAGTCGACGAGATCGCCGCCGCCGTCCGCGCGCGGGTGACGCCACTGCTGGGCCAGGCAAAGCGACAATGACGGTCTGGGACAACCTGGTCGGCCAGGCGCAGGCGATCGAGGCGATGCAGGCGGCAGCGGCCGGCCGCGGCATGAGCCACGCCTGGCTCTTCACCGGACCGCCGGGCTCGGGCCGCTCCAACGCCGCCGTGGCCCTGGCGGCCGCGCTCGAGTGCGAGCAGGGCGGCTGCGACCAGTGCCACGCATGCCACACCGTGCAGGCCGGCACCCACGCCGACGTGACCCTCGTGCGCACCGAGAAGCTGTCGATCGGCGTCGACGAGGTGCGCGAGCTGGTCCGGCGGGCCGCGTTGGCGCCGATGGGCCGCCGCTGGCAGGTTCTGGTCATCGAGGACGCCGACCGCCTCACAGACCAGGCCTGCAACGCCCTGCTCAAGGCCATCGAGGAGCCGACCGACCGCACCGTCTGGATGCTGTGCGCGCCCACCGTCGACGACGTGCTCCCCACCATCCGGTCCCGCTGCCGCCTGGTCACCCTGACCACGCCGACGGCTGCGGACGTGGCCGACTTCCTGGTCCGTCGCGACGGCGTACCCGACGCGCTGGCGGCGTACGCCGCTCGCGCCAGCCAGGGCCACATCGGCCGCGCGCGGGCGCTGGCGCGGGACGAGGCGACCCGCAACCGACGTCACGAGGTGGTCTCCATCCCGGCCCGGCTCACCTCGCTGGGCGCCTGCATGACGGCGGCCCAGAACCTGGCCGAGGTGACCAAGGAAGAGGCCGACCTGATCACCGGAGACCTCGACGAACGCGAGAAGTCCGACCTCGACGTCTCCTACGGCGTGGTCGAACGCGGTCGGCGGCCGCGCGACTACGCGCCCGCCCTTGCCGCTCTCGAGCGGGGCCAGAAGACCCGGGCCAAGCGCCGCCAGCTCGACGTGGTCGACCGTGGGCTGATGGACCTGGTCTCGGTCTACCGCGACGCCATCGCGCTCTCCAGCGGGGCGACGATCGCCCTGGTCAACGAGGAGATCCGCGGAGACGTCGAGCAGATCGTGCGCGTCTCGACGCCCGAGCTCAACCTGCGGCGGATCCGTTGGATCTTCGACGCCCGCGAGCAGATGCTGGAGTTCAACGTGCCCGTGCCGCTGGCTCTCGAGTCGATGATGCTCGCGCTCAAGGTGCCCGAGGGCATGTCCCGATGAGACGGGTTGTCGCGGGCCTCTTGGTCCTCGCGCTCGTCGTGGGCGTCCTGGCTGCGGTGGGTCTGCTGCTGCGCGAGCGCGGCTCCGCCGACGCCTACCCCGACTACGACCCCGTCATCCCGACCGCCGCCGCTGGGGTCGAGCCGGCTACGACGCCGCCCGATCCGCTCCTGGCGTCGTTCTACGAGCAGGACATCGCGTGGCAGGCGTGCAGCGACGGTCTCGAGTGCGCGACCGTCAGCGTTCCGCTCGACTACGCCGAACCCGACGGTGACACCCTCGAGCTCAACCTGCTGAAGCGGCCCGCTGACGACCAGGAAGACAAGGTCGGCACGCTCTTCGTCAACCCCGGCGGTCCGGGGGCTCCTGGCACGCCGGAGGCCCAGCAGGCCGGGTCCTACTTCCGCCCGCCCTTGCTCACCTACTTCGACATCGTCGGCTTCGACCCGCGCGGCACGGGTGCGAGTGACCCGGTCGACTGTCTGAGTGACGCCGAGCTCGACGGCTACCTCTCCGGCGACCCGGAGCCCGACACTCCTCAGGAGGAACGCGACTTCCTGGCCGAGGTGCGGGCACTCGGGCGGGGCTGCGCATCCCTGTCGGGCGAGCTGGCGTCCCACATCTCCACCATCGAGGCGGCCCGCGACATGGATGTCCTGCGGGCCGTGCTCGGCGACCAGACGATGAACTACTTCGGGTCCTCCTACGGCACCGAGCTCGGCGCGACGTACGCCGAGCTCTTCCCGACCCGGGTCGGTCGGTTCGTCCTCGACGGTGCGGTCGACCCGACCCTCGGGTTCCGCGAGTCCGCCCTCACCCAGGCGAAGGGCTTCGAGACAGCGTTGCGGGCCTACGTCGCCAACTGTGTCGAGTCCTCGTCATCGTGCTTCCTCGGTGACTCGGTCGACGAGGGCATCGCCACCATCCAGGGCTTCCTCGATGACGTCGAGACCGACCCGCTGCCGACCGGCGACGGCGCCAGGCCGCTGACGCTGGGGCTGGCGGTCTACGGCGTCATCCTTCCGCTCTACCAGCGGAGCCTCTGGATCCTGCTCAGCAGCGCCATGCGCGCGGCACTCGGCGGCGACGGGGCTCAGCTGCTCCAGCTCGCCGACCTCTACGCCCACCGCAACCCCGACGGCACCTACGCCGACAACTTCATGGAGGCGCTCCCGGCGATCAGCTGCCTCGACGACCCGTCAGGCGTCTCACCGTCCGACGTGCCTGCGGAGATCCCAGCTTTCGAGGCCGCCTCGCCGACCTTCGGCCGTGCCTTCGCCTGGGCGTTGGTCGGCTGCCGCAACTGGCCGGCCCACTCGACGGAGAAGCCGATCACCATCGACGGCGACGGCGCCGCGCCGATCGTGGTCATCGGCACCACCCGCGACCCCGCCACCCCGCTGGCCGAGGCCCAGGCGCTGGCCTCCCAGCTTGCTTCGGGCATCCTCATCACCCGCGACGGCGACGGCCACACCGGCTACAACTCCGACAACGGCTGCGTCGACGTCGCCGTCGAGTCCTACCTCATCGAAGGCAACGTCCCGGCCGGCGACCTGTCCTGCTGACCTCTAGTTGATCGGCTCGGCCACCTTGCGCATCCGGGCGACGGCCAGCTCGATCATCAGCTGGGCGGCCGGGGAGAGCGTGGCGTTGACCCGGTGCACGATCGCGAAGGTGTCGTACTGACGCGGTCGCAGCACCTGCCACCGGGCCGTCGGCGCCAGCCGCGGGACCAGCTGCTGGGCGGCGCCCTTCGGGACGACGGTGTCGGCCAGGCCCTGGCCCATCAGCTCGATGGCGGTCTCGACGTCCTCGACCTCGATCCGGGTCTGCGGGTTGTAGCCCGCCTCGTGGAGCATCCGGCGCAGGATCAGCCGCATCGAGTCGGTCGCCCGCCAGCTGGTGTCGGCCATCACGAGTGGTGCCTCGGCCAGCCGCTTCGCCGTGACCGGCGAGGCCGTCCGCGCCGGGTCGACGCTGACGTAGACCAGCTCGTCTCGGGCGACCGGCGTCACCTCGAGGCCCTCGTTGGTCTGCGGTGCGGCGATCAGGGCGGCCTCGATCCGACCACGGCGCAGGTCCTCCAGCACCTCGGCGGAGTTCTGACCCACGATCTCGACGCGGACGCCGGGATAGCGGGCCAGCACGTCTGCCACCAGACCCGCACTGGCATAGAGCCGGGCGCTGCCGAACATCCCGAAGCGGATCGTCCCGGTCTCGAAGGCCTTCACCTGCAGCACTGCTCGCCGGGCCTCCTCGGCCGCGGCCAGCGTCGCCTCCGCGTGCGGCCGCAGCGTGTCGGCCACCGTCGTCGGTACGACGCCGCGGCCGGCGCGCCGGAACAGCTGGGTGCCGAGCGTCTTCTCCAGGGCGCGGATCTGCTCGGAGATCGAGGGCTGCGCGTAGCCGAGCTCCTCGGCAGCCGCCGTCAGCGAGCCGAGCTCGTAGGTCGTCAGGAAGCAACGGAGCTGGTGCAACGAAAGCATAGGCATCCCCTTGAGAAGATCTCGGAAAGAGAGGCTACCCCTATGAGTGCTTCGGGCAGAGAATTGACCCAGACACCATCCACCCACCACCACAGGGCCCGAGGAGGTCACCACGATGTTCGACCGTCACTGCTCCGCCTGCGACAAGACGCAGCTCATCTTCCCGAGCCAGATCACCGCCGTGACCAACACCGACGAGGGCATCCTGGTCAGCTACACCTGCTGGTGCGGCAGCGCCCAGACCTGGCTCACGGGCACTCACGGCCGCGCGGCCGACCGCTCCCTCGTCGCTGCCTGAGCGCGACGCGACTCCGATTCGGCGGCGCGGCTCGCCGATCCGTATACTTCGGCGGGTTGCCCGGCGCGGTCCTCCACGACCCCCGGGCAGCGCGCCGCCTTAGCTCAGTCGGTAGAGCGATTCACTCGTAATGAATAGGTCGTCGGTTCGATTCCGACAGGCGGCTCAGCTCGAAGCCCCAGGTCAGAGGCCCAGTCCCTCGGCTGGGGCTTCTGCAGTCCCCGTCCGAAGCGGCTGTGGTGCCGGCGTGGTGCCCCCGACCCTCTCGGCCGCCGCCCACAGGTTGTGGTCGAACAGGTGGCCATAGAGGTCCATGGTCATCGCGGCGGAGGCGTGCCCCAGGACCCGCTGCACCACCTTCGGGTCGGCGCCGTTCCCGAGCCACAGTGAGGCGCACGTGTGCCTCAGGTCGTGCACCCGGAAGGTCGGGCGCCCGATCGCCTGGCACGCGGCCGCCCAGCCGACGATCTCGGCGGTCGTGATGGAAGCAACCGGGACGTCCCCGAACCTGGCCGCGATCTGGCTGGTCCACGCAGCGCGGTCCGCTTCCCGGGTCTTGCGTTTCACCGAGTGCCTGGTCGCGAACCAGGAGTCGGCCACCAGGCCCAACGCGCCCGCGCCGGGGGTCGATCCATTCGCCGAGCAGCAACCCGCGCCGTTGTTCCGACCGATGTCTCCTGGCATGGGCCCGGAAGAATCCCCGGTCGGGGGGTGAACCCTTGGCCAGTCTTGAGCGTCTTGCAAGAGGTGATGAATTTGTCTTTGATCGGTCTGGTGGCGGCGGCTGTCGTCGTTCTTCCGTCCGCTCCTGCCCAGGCTGCGCCGGTTACGTGCCAGGGCAAGGAGGCGACCATCGTGGGCCCGACCGCCCCGTATGACAACACGGTCGGCACCGAGGGTGATGACGTGATCGTCGCGCCGTTGAGTCCAGGCAGCGGCTTTGTGCAGGGGCTCGCCGGTGATGACACGATCTGTCTCGTGGGCGGGGGTGTGCCGGACCCGGCAGCCGTCCCTGTGAGAGTCGACGCGGGAGGCGGCGACGACTCGGTCCTCAACCAGACTGTCTCGTCACTTAGCCCGTTGGTCACCCTGGGAGCGGGCAGCGATCACTACGTGGGCAACGACTTCGCCGAAGTTGTGGGCACGGGGGAGCTGTCCATCATCGATAGTGGCGTGGACGTGGTGGAGACCCTTGGCGGCAACGACAACATCGCATCGGGCTCACCGGCCGGGGTCGAGAATCACGACCTGATCTCCACGGGGGCGGGTCGCGACGTCGTGTACTACCTAAACCCGTCGGGAGAACTCGTCGACAATGGCACGGGCGCTGACACCCTCGCTTTCGGCTCGCTCACCCCGCATGCATGGTTGATCGACAACGTCGGGGGACGCCTGAGCGTCGGAGACCTGACGATGCTGACCTGGACCAACGTCAATACGTTTCGGACCAGCGAGACCAAAGGCGATTCATTTTCCTTCAGAGGAACCGACGCTGACGAAACGTTTGTTGTCGACGGTCTCGAGAACGGCGTCACCTTTCGTGGCGGGTCCATCAGCACGGGCGGTGGTAACGACACAGTCGAGCTCCAAAACTACCTGCCAGGCAGGGTAGATCTGGGCGCCGGGACTGATGATCTGCTCTATCAGATGTACGGCGCATGCCGCTCCGCCACCATGACGATGGGTGGCTCCGCGGACTGCACGACCTTGGAGGGGCAGGACGAGGTGGTCGCCACCCGCCTTGTGGGCATCGAACGCCTCGGCGCCCAGACGCGCCATCGACTCGACGTCGTTGGCACGGCCCATCGAGACGTCATCACCGCCAACAGCCCAGTACTACGCATCCACAGCGGTGCGGGTGCCGACCGAGTTCAGACCGAGAAGGCAGCCGACTCGAAGGTATGGGGAGGTCGAGGTAACGACACACTCACGGGATTTGTCCGTAAGAGCCTGGTGTTGCGTGGCGGGCGAGGCGACGACATCCTGCGCGGTGCGGCAACCCCGGACCGCCTCTACGGCGGCTCGGGACGAGACCGCGCCCACGGGCGAGGCGGCAGGGACATCTGTGTCGCCGAAGTGCGCACAGGGTGTGAGCTGCCGCGCTGAGCGAGGAACTCCTGTGACAAGAGACCACACAAGTGGGGAATCCTCACTCGTCTACGAGCCCCACAAGGCCCTCGTTCGGTCACGGTGCACGTCCGCTATGCCGCGATCCGTGCGCTGGGCAACAGCCACGAGTGGACGCTTCCAGGTCGATCACCCACCGGTTGGTTGTGGACGAGCCGAACCGGGCCACAACGGCCGCTGGCAGTGACGCCTGACCTCGGCATAGCACCTGTCTCTGCCGCCCCGACCGTCCGCGACGTCGCGCCCGGATCCACCGATGAGGACGTCGCCGTAGGGCGAACCGACGAGCTTGTCGGCGCCGGCGCCGCCGAGGAGGCGTCGCTCGCGGCCCTTGCAGTGGTCGTCGGAGTCGAGGTTCAGGCGCAGGACGTCGTTGCCACCCTGGCCCTTGAGTGTCGCGTGGCAGGCATCGGCCGTGAGCTTGTTGGCCTTGCCGCCACCGCGGACCGTCAGCGTCGCGTTGTCCGGGAAGTCGAGCACGGCGATGTCCCGAACCACTCCCGTCCAGTGGACCAACGTGTCGCTGGCACCGGGGTCGACCCCGTTGCCCAGCAGCCAGTGTCGCTGCTCTTCGCCACGCAGGGAGACCTTCATCTGGTGGCTGCCCGCACCGAAGCCGACCTGGCCGCTGGTCTGGTAGCCGTTCCAGTAGACCGTCGACTTGCCGTCTCCTACATCGATCGTGTCGGCGTTGGCCTTGCCTGGCGCGCCCGTGTAGATCGTGGCCGAGCCCGCACCGACGTCGATGACGTCGACCTCCTGGTCGCCGATGGACGCTCCGCTGCCGGGGTTCCCGGCTGCCTTCACGAAGTCGGACCCAGGCCCGCCGAGGTAGGTGTCGGCGCCAGGGCCGAGGAACGACCTGCCGGACGACTCTGCCGTCGTGTCCACGAGGTCGTCACCGAACCCGGCGTACACCGAGCCTGAGTCGCCGGTGACGCACACGCGGTCGTTGCCGTCATCGGCATAGGTGACCCAGCTCCCGTTGGTCACGATGACGTCGTCGCCCTCGGTGCCGACGAGGCTGAACACGTCGGGGCTGCCGACGAGGGTGGCGGCCTGCCCCTGGCATGTCTCCCCTGCCACGGCCGGCGCCGGGAGAGCCACCATTCCGACGACCAGACCGGTAACCAGCCCGCTCGCGAGCAACAAGGACTTCATGACCGGTTCGATGCCGGGGAGGGCCATGCGGTTCACTCTGGTCTCCCCACGGTCCGGACCAACGCCCTCTGACATTGAAGCATTCCTCGATTCCTTCCGATCAGTGAAACAGCTTCCAGCCGCTCTGACACGAACCGCACTCACATGCCGCTGTCCGCTCGGTTTGCCGATGAGCGATCATGCCGAGATCCGGTGAGGTCGCGGCCCCGCTCTTGACGGGGTACCCCAGAGCTTGGAACGTCGTGATCCTCGGGGCTCGGCGGCCACTCGCACGTGCGAAGCCCGCCCGGTTCGCTAGTCGGAGCGTTCTGCGCGCGGCCGCGCTGCAGGCACCGCAACGCCGAAGATCAACGCGATGACCACACCGACCGCGGTTTCCACAACACGTTCGAACAGCCGGGTGGTTGCCTGGTTCGGTGTTCCGTAGGTCAGCAGGAGGATCGCGATGAGCGTGGTGAAGCCGCCAGTGACGTACCAACGGCTGCCGCGGGTCGCGGCAACGCACGAAAGGGCGGCCACGACAACGGCCGCAACGACGGCCGCGGCGACGTTGCGGAGCGCGAGGATGCTCGCGACCAACGCGCCCGCCGTGACGCTGACGGCACGGCCGATTCCCCGCAGCCGGGTCATCTCGGGGGTCGGCCGCATCACCAGCAGGCACGCGGCCGTCGCCCATCCCTTGTGCTCGAGGTCTAGCGCAAAGCCGATACCGGTGCACAGCGCTCCGGCGAGCCCGAGGCGCAAGCCGTACTCTGCCATCGCAGCCCGTCCCGGAAGTGATTCATGCCGCCTTGCTGTCTCCTGCTGCTCGGGCCAGCACAAGCACAGCAACCACCCGTAAAAAGCCCCCGCCGCCATCACCGTTGCGAGTGCGGCCGCGGCGGCTATGTCACCGTCGAAGCTCAGCCCAGCACCGACCATCGGCACGGGCAGCGTCATCAACAAGGACCCGACCCGGGCGCGGGCAGACAACAGCGCTGCCGCCATGCACAGCACGAACAGGCCGGCCACAGACAGCAGCCAGGACCGGGACAGAACGGCTCCCAGCACCAGACCGAGACCGATGCAGACGCCGACCACCAACACCACATACCGGCCCCGTCGCGCGCCGTGCACGCCAACAGCCGCCGCCGGCAGGCTGCCTAGAGCGAGTGCCAGACCGTCCGTCGGACTCTGCAGGGAGACGAGTGCGGCGGGTAGGGCGCACGTCGCGCCGAACAACGCCCACGACCATGTCCATCCGACCGCGGGAACAGACTCCGCTTCCGCCGTTGCCCCACTCACGCTCTCCGAGCGCCTCCCATCCTGTGAGCCTAGCCGCGGTCCAACCCAGCAATATGGTGCCCGCATCCCAACGAATAGCGCCGCCATCTGAGCCTGCCGGCGATCCTCGTGGATGTGGGTTGATGCGAACGGCCCTGCGGACATCCGGTCATGCCGCTGAGCGATCATGCCGAGATCAGTGCACGGGTCTGTTACGTCGGGGGTGTTTCGAGGGCCTGCTTGGCGAGGGCGTCGACCATCCATTGTTGGAGGGCGCTGACTTCTGCGGGGGCGAGTCCGGCGACGTCGCTCAGCCAGACGCGGGTCTCGATGCCACATGCGGCGCGGAGTGCCAACGCAAGCCGGCGGACGCCTTCTTCGCCGATCGACTCGGCCATCGGCTCGAGCGCCTCGAGGAACCACGGAATGGCGCGGCCCTGGCGTAGCGGCAGCTCGTGCGGCACCTCGCCCAGCGAGAGGCGCAGCATCGCACGTTGCTGCGGCTCACTCTCCTGAACGCGGCCGATGACGAACCCGGCAACGGCGGCCACGCGTTCGTCCAGGGCTGCCGGCGGCGGGTCGGGAAGGGCGGACGCGGCTCCTGTCTCCGGGTATGCCGCGGCGAGAAGTTCGGCCTGTGAGGCGAAGTAGCGGTAGGCGGTGGGGCGAGAGATTCCGGCAGCCTCCGCGACCTGCTCGATACGGGGCGTGTCGCCGGCGGTGATCAGCTCGCGCGCCGCGGCGATCAGCTGGTCGCGGGTCCGTTGCTTCTGCCGCGTGCGACCCGACGCGAGGTAGTCCGTTGACACGGTCGTCATGATATGCCAATCTCGTTACAAGACTCAAGTCTCAGGAATGATCGGAGTGTCATATGACCGAAAAGACGACGCTCGCGCCGGTGATCCGACGGGCAGGCGAGGGCGAGAAGCGATGGTTCTTCGGCGGTGGAGTGTTCACCTGGAAGCTCAGCAGTGCCGAGGAGGACATCGGCCTGTGGGAGGTCGACATGGTCGAGGGCAAGTGGACCCCGATCCACACTCACCCGGTCTCGGAGTCGATGTGGGTGCTCGACGGACAGATTCGGTACCGCATCGATGACGATGAACTCGAGCTCGGTGCCGGCGACTTCGTCATGGTGCCCGCGGGTGTGCCTCACGCCTTCATCGTCATGAGCGCAACGGCCAAGGTGCTCGGCATCCAGCCGACATGCGAGTGCGAGCCCTTCTACCGCGGCGCCAGCGAGCCCCTGGAGGGATCGGCGTGCATCGTGGACTTCGCCAGGATCGCGAAGAGCGCTCAAGAGAACGGCGGCATCGAGATCGTTGGACCCCCACCCTTCTAGTGAAGGGCGCACTCATCTAATGGCTTCTACTGGGCCTGTTTGACAGGCTTGGTTCCGGTAGCGGCTGGCAGGTCAGCACTCCTCTCATCTGACCCTACAGGTCTTGCGGCAGACCGTGCGCCTGCTGGTCGTGAGGAGGCGAAACCGCTGCTGGGATGACGTGCCCCGTGAGGTCTGCGGTGAGCACTTGACCATTAGATCGCTGGCTGTCTCTTCCACGCTGCCGAGGGTGTCTGCACCGTGCAGACCCGGACGGGAGTGCTGATGCTGTTCGTGGGAGATGACTGGGCAGAGGGCCATCACGACATCGAGATCGTCGATGACGACGGGAAGGTTCTGGTTCGACGACGATTGCCCGAGGGGCTCGAAGGAGTCACCCGGCTGCACTCGCTGGTCGCTGCGCAGATGCCTGAGGACTGGGTCGATCGCGATCCCGACGAAGCCGCTGCTTTGGTGAAGGTCGGCATCGAGACCGACCGAGGGTCCTGGGTCGCCGCCTTGGTCGCGGCGGGCTACGAGGTCTTCGCGATCAACCCTCTGTCGGTGGCCCGCTACCGCGAGCGGCACTCCACCTCGGGAGCCAAGTCCGATGCTGCCGATGCGCACCTCTTGGCCGAGATCGTCCGCCTGGACCGAGCTCACCATCGACCGGTCGCGGAGGACACCGACCTGGGTGAGGCGATCAAGCTGACCGCGCGCACGCACCAGTCGCTGATCTGGGACCGCAGCCGTCACGTGGCCCGGCTGCGCTCCACCCTGCGGGAGTACTTTCCCGCGGCCCTGTTGGCATTTGACGACCTGGACGCACCCGACGCCCTTGAGCTGCTGGGCCGGGCACCAGAGCCCGACCAGGCCGCCCGGTTGAGCTTGACGGTGATATCCGCGGCGCTGAAACGCGCGCGCAGGCGGCGCGTCGAGGACCGAGCCCAGCAGCTGCAGAACGTCCTGCGTGCACCAGAACTGCGACAGCCCCCGGTGCTGCAGACCGCCTACGCCGCGGTCGTGGCCAGCGAGGTCGCGATCATCACCGCGCTCAACGCACAGGTCGACAGGCTCGGGGTGGTGGTGGGAGAACATTTTGGCCGGCACCGGGACGCTGAGATCTACCTCAGCCTGCCCGGCCTCGGTGTGATCCTCGCGGCCCGGATCCTCGGAGAGTTCGGCGACGACCCGGACCGCTACGCCGACGCGAAATCGCGGAAGAACTACGCCGGCACCTCACCGATCACCCGTGCCTCTGGCACCAAGAAGGTCGTCCTGGCCCGCTACGCCCGCAACCGACGACTCGGCGACGCCCTCCAACAATGGGCCTTCTGCTCACTGCGCGGATCACCAGGAGCAACGGCCTACTACCAGCAGCTCCGCGACCGCAAGATCGACCACGAAGCCGCGCTACGCCAGCTCGCGAACCGCTTCGTCGGCATCCTGCACGGCTGCCTGAAAACCCACGCCACCTACAACGAACACACCGCCTGGGCACACCACTCCACGACCGCTGCTTGACTTTGAAAAACCTGGGATGTCTGCCGCTGAGCGGTCATGAACGGTCGGTACTTCCACCATGCGTCGGTGTCTGGACGACCCCGGCCTCGTGTGGTCGGGTGTTCTTCGCGGCGAGTCGGTTGAGCACCTGCTGGGCGTCTACGGCCAGGGTTTGGGCGATGACGGCTGCGGGTTGAACCGAGTCGATGATGCCGCTGCTCTGCCCGGCGTACATCGCCAGCGGCTCAATGTCGCCGACCAGGTCGGCAGTGGGTAAGTCGTCGCCGTAACGGAGCAGCTGGGCGCTGTCCCGACTTATGGGGAGTAGGTCGTGCTCCCCTGGACGGCGGCCGGGCGCAGGTCGCCCGGGCGCAGCGGCTTCCCACGCCTTGACTGTGCTGTTGCGCAGGGCCTGGCCGACTGCCTCCGGCTCCTCGGCCTCTCACTCCTCGTGGGGATCGTCGCCAGCGCGCTGAGCGTCCGACGAGTGGTCAGCGTCGACCCGATGATCGCCTTCGCCAACACCTGACTCCGCGCCCGCCGGACGGAACCGCGCCACGCCGACCGACCGTAGTGATGAGTTGTCCCGCCCTCGTCCGTCACACCTACGACACGACGAGACGGAAGGATGACGTGATGAGTGCGGACACGCGACTGGAGGAGCTAGGCGTGAGCGGTCTGGGCGAGGTCGACGAGCCGGCGTTCTCGGGGCTGGCGGAGCGGCATCGCCGGGAGCTGCACGTGCACTGCTATCGGATGCTCGGGTCGTTCGAGGACGCCGAGGACACCGTGCAGGAGACGTTCCTGCGTGCCTGGCGGCGGCGGGAGACCTTTGAGGGGCGGTCGACTTTTCGAGCCTGGCTCTACCGCATCGCCACCAACGCCTGCCTGGACCTGCTCGCCAAGCGCCGCCCGAAGCCCGCGACCGGCGGCGAGGTGCTGTGGCTGCAGCCCTACCCGGACCGGCTGCTCGACGAGCTGCTTGCGGACGACGCGGACGAGCCGGAGACCGTCGCCGTCGCGCAGGAGACGATCGAGCTGGCGTACCTGGTGGCAGTCCAACACCTCGCACCGCGCCCGCGGGCCGTGCTGATCCTGCGGGACGTGCTCGGCTGGCCGGCGAAGGACGTCGCGGAACTCCTCGGGGACTCCGTCAACTCGGTGAACAGCGCCCTGCAGCGGGCGCGCGCCGGCATGCGGGAGCACCTGCCCGCCGAGCGGCAGGACTGGACCGGCGGCGAGGAGGACGCCGGGACGCGCGAGCTGGTGCGCCGCTACATCGACGCCGGCGTGGCTACGGACATCGACGGACTCGCCGCAATGCTGCGAGACGACGTCCGCTGCTCGATGCCGCCCACGCCGGGCCTGTACGTCGGCCGCGACGCAGTGGTGAACGACTGGGTCGAGAGCGGGTTCGAGGACATGTTGCACCTGCGCGCCATCCCCACCTCCGTGAACCGGCAGCCCGCCGTCGCGTTCTACCAGTGGCGGAAGCGGGAGGGCGCGTACCTGCCGCTGACGATCGACGTCCTGCGCATCACCGGCGGGGCGATCACCGAGATCGTCACGTTCCACGACGACAACTTCCCGCGGCTCGGGCTGCCGGAGCGGCTCACCGAGTGATGGAGGAATGACATGAGCAACTTGTTTGACGCCGGGGTCGTCGCAGACCCGTCATTGGGCCAGACGAGCTACACCCACCGACTCCGCGGGCTTGCCGTCACCGGCTTCATTGCCACGCTCGCAGCGATGGTGGCCACCACCCTGGCGGCTGCGCTGGCCAAGGCCGTCGGCGTCGACTTCGAGGTCCCCGATGGTGGCGAGACGATCCCGTTGTCCGGGTTCGCCGTGGTGACCGGCTTCCTCTCGGCCGTCGGCGTCCTCATTGCCGCCGCTCTTCTGCGTTGGAGCGCTCGCCCCGCCGAGCGATTCGTGTGGACGACGGTGTCGCTGACCGCGATCTCGTTGGTCCTGCCCCTCGTGTCCGGGGCAGACACCGCCACCATCACGGCCCTCATCGGGCTGCACCTCGTTGCCGCGGCCGTGATGATCCCCACCGTGACGCGGAGCCTCCGCACCCGGACGGGTTGACGATCCCGCAAGTGTGCCGACGACTCGGCTTCGCGGCCAGGCCTTCCTCTAGGACTTCGGCGAAGGTCCTCTGGCGCTCTCAGCCCGTGGCAGCGGCGACGACGTCGTCGACGAGTTGGCCGTTCATGCCTTCGTACGCCGTGTTGGTGAGGATCACGATCGTGGTGGCCGAGGCCGGGTCCACGAACCACTTGTGGCCATAGACACCGCCCCAGAACCAGGTGAATGTGGACAACCCGTCCCCACCGCCGCCGAGGACGGCGCCGCCGTAGCCGAAGCCCCAGCCGGGATCGTCGGGGTCAGGCTTCAAGCGACCGAGCTGGTTCGCCATCATCAACGCGGTCGTCGATGGCTGCAGGATCACGCCACCGCCCGTGCGCACGGTCTCCAGGAAGGTGAGCATCTCCGGCGCGGTGCCGACCATGCCTGCGCCGGCGGAAGGAAAGGCGGCCGGGTCCAGGGCGCGGCCAGGCGAGTAGACGAGCGTGTCGTCCTCGTGGGAGTAGGGGTCGGTCATCCGGACGGGCTCCGGGTCGCCGTCGCCGTACGGCGTCGCCAACGGTCCGCCGTTCACCTCCGCTGCTGAGAATCCCGTGCGTGCGAGTCCCAACGGGCCGGTCACCCGACTTCGGACCACGGCGGGCAGGTCCTCTCCCGTGGCGGCTTCCATGACCGAGCCGAGGACGTCAAGGCCGACCGAGTAGTTCCAGTCCGTGCCGGGCCCGAAGTACAGCGGCAGGGTGGCGACCAGGCCCGTGTTCTCGGCCAGGGTGCGGGCGCCGGAGGACCGGATGCCGTCGCCGACGTCGGCGCTCCGGTAGGGATCGCCTGGGTCCTCGTCCCATGGGTAGCTCAGCCCTGCTGTGTGGGTGAGCAGGTGGTGCAGCGTGATCGTCGGCTGCTCCCCCGTGGCCAGCCGCGGCCGGAAGTCCGGCAGCCAGGTGGTCACCGGCTCATCGAGCGCGAGCACCCCGTGCTCCACGAGCACCATCACGGCCGCAGTGCAGATCGGCTTGCTCAGCGACGACAGCCTGAACAAGGTGTCGATCTCCATCGCGCGGCTACTCTCGCGGTCCGCGAGGCCAGCGGCGCGCCTGTAGACGACGTCTCCTTCCCGGGCCACCTGCACCACGGCGCCGACTACACGGCGCTCGGCGAGAGCCCGGTCGACGGCGTCATCGAGGGCCGCCGCGGTCATGCCGCGATGCTAGAGCCGGCGCAAACCCGTTGGCGAGCACCCGGCCCGCGGGTAGCGTCCGCGACATGGTCCCGAAGAATCTCGCCATTGTGGTCCACGACGACGTCGAGGTGCTCGACTTCTGCGGTCCGTTCGAGGCGTTCGGCGTCACCGGCGACTCCGGCGAGGCCTACTTCAATGTCTTCACGGTGGCCGACGAGGCGCGCGTCGTCCGGGCCAACACCGGCATGCTGATCCAGCCCAACCACACCATCGACGACTGCCCGCCGCTGTCGATGCTGCTGATCCCCGGCGGCAGCACGAGCGTGATCCTCGAGAACCCACGCCTGATGGCCTGGATCTCCGAGCAGGACAAGCACGTCGAGCACCTCGTCTCGGTGTGCACCGGGGCGATGGTGCTGGCCACCCTGGGCCTGCTCGACGGTCTGGAGGCCACCACTCACTACGGCAGCTACGACAGGTTGCAGGAGGCCGCGCCGAACGCCGTCGTACGTCGTGACGTGCGGGTCGCCGACAACGGTCACATCGTCACCGGCGCCGGCGTCTCGGCGGGCATCGACCTCGCGTTGCACATGATCGCCCGGCTCTTCGGGATGCAGGAGGCCAATGACGTGGCGGAGTACATGATGTATCGCTGGGCCGACGACGACCGGGCGCGCGCCGAGGACCTGGCGGCCGCCCCAGCTTGACCGCCGCCCTCGGATCTAGGCGCCGCCGACGACGCGGAGTCCCCAGACCGTGGCGGCCAAGATGGAGATGAACGCGACGACGAACACGTACGGCGCGAGGGCGATCGCCAGGCTGCTCCGCGTGTGGGGAGGCGCCGTCAGCGGGCGCGAGAGGCGGAGGAACTCGTCAAAGGTGAGGGGTTCGTCCAAGAGCGTACTGGGGGGCGTTCCGAGACACGGGGGTTCCTCTCCGAGCGCGATCCTCGCCGGGGGGTGGAGAGGCTCCGCAAGATCGACGATAGGCGGTCGGCCCCCCTTTGCCTCGAATTGGCAAGAGATTTTGCACAATATGTCAAACCGGTCTGCACAGGCCCTGCGGTTCTCGACGGATTTGCCAACCGGAATGCACGGGCCGTCTACCGTCTGGCTACACGCATCTTCTCGGGAATGGCGCTGGGCGCTGCGGGAGAGCGACGGAGGGCTTGACCCAACGAGCGAAGAAGGAATCCCATGCCAGAGCACAAGATCCCGGCCGACCGCGTCGACGAACTCATCAGGTGGCACATGCCGCGCACCCCGGTCAGGCCGGCCAGTCGACTGCACTTGGTTGCCGAGTCCGGGCAGCTATTCGCACTCGCGGGACAGGCGAAACCGCCCACCCCGGACGGGGGACCTGGGTGGGCGGTTCCAGTTCCGCTAGAGGTTAGGGCCATCGCCGAGCGCTGACTACCGCCCAAAGGGAGAGGCGGCCCAGCCGCACCCCCAGGGGTGCCTAGGACAGGCCCGCACGATCGTCTGAACTCAGGCCGGCGGAGGGAGCACCACCCCGAAGCCGGCGACGGCGAGCCGGAGCAGCACCTGCCCCGGCGCCAGCAGGTCGGCGATCCGGGCCGCGCTGAGCACTTCGAGCTCGGCCAGGCGGGCGGCGTACGCGTCGGGCCCGGCGAGCCGCGCCACCTGCAGCTCGTGGGTGTTGTGCCAGACCTTCTCGCGCGCCTCCTTCAGGAAGCGTCGGGAGGCCCGGCGGTTGAGGGGCTGGAGCACCCGGTCGAGCAGGGTGCGACTCGACACCGCGGCCAGCTCCGCGTCCTCGGCCGCCACCCGGCCGGACAGCACGCCGTCGATGGCCTCGTGGTCCCGCTGCCGGGACGCGAGCCTGGTCGGGTCCGCGAACTCCTCGTCGGAGATGACGGCCAACAGCGCCTGCGGCAGGTCGTAGTTGACGTGAGCGTTGATGCCGAGCAGCACCTGGCGCAACGCCGGCAGGTCGGCCGGCGCCTCGAAGGCCAGCCGCCACGGCCGCGGCACGCCACCGTCGCCGGCCACCTGCGCGTCGAAGGCGTCGAGATAGAGCCGCGCGAAGGAGACGTCCCACTCCTCTACCCACGCGGGGTCCTCGAAGACGCCGTCGAGGATGGCCTTGCCGACCGCCGCGGTGGTGCGCTGGTAGGTGGCCAGGAACTCCCGGAGACCCGAGTCGGGAGAGAGGGTGTCGAGCCGGGACTGCATGTCCGCCACGACGGCGAGCACGCCGTCCGGCAGTTCTCGGGCTGCCATTCGACCAGTGTGTCCCTGGCTCAGGCCGAGGGCCACCCGCCGTAGGGCACGGTGAGGATCTCCAGGTTGTGGCCGTTGGGGTCGTTCCAGTAGAGGCCACGGCCGCCGTCGCCGTTGTTGATCTCGCCCGGCCGGCGGTGGAAGGGATCGGCCCACCACTCCAGGCCGTGCTCGACGATCCGCCCGTGGATGGCGTCGAACTCCTCCTCGGTCACGAGGAACGCGTAGTGCTGCGAGTGCGGCGCGCCATGGTCGTCGGCGATGTCGAGGGAGACGTCGTTGGCCACCTGTACGACGAGGAACGGTCCGTACGACGCCGGTTCGGGCAGGCCGAGGATCTCGGTCAGGTGCCGTGCCGTCTCTACTTTGTCGCGGGCGTGCACGATCGTGTGGTTCAGCTGGACGGGCATCTCCTTCTCCTTCTGTCAGGATCACCATCAGGATCGCAGGGCTGCCATCACCCCCGCGGAGGGTGTTCTGGCCCAAAGCCGCGGACTAGCGTCGCGAGCATGGCCACGATCGAGGGCGGTCGTCGATGACGAAGGGCGAGCTGATCGAGGCGCTGCGCGACCACTGACCGAACCAACAAGCAGAGGAGTGCCATGACCGAGCAGGAGCGCGAGTCCGACCACAACATCTCCGTGCGCGACAGTGGCGGCGACGGCCGGCCCGTGGTGCTGATCCACGGCTGGCCGCTCTCGCACGCGTCGTGGTCCGAGCAGACCTCGGCGCTGACCGACGCGGGCTATCGGGTCGTCGCCTACGACCGTCGCGGCTTCGGCAAGTCCGACCCCGGTGACAAGTACGACTACGACTCGCTGACCGACGACCTGGACAACGTGATGAACGACCTCGACCTGAGCGACGCGACCCTCGTGGGCTTCTCGATGGGCGGTGGTGAGGTGGCTCGCTACGTGTCCCGCCACGGTGAGGACCGGCTGCACAGCGTGGTCTTCGCGTCGGCCATCCCGCCGTACCTGCTCAAAGGCGACGACAACCCGGACGGACCGCTGGACCGCGAGACGGCTGCCGGGATGCGCCAGCAGCTGGAGCAGGACCGCGAGGGCTTCTTCGACGGCTTCACGACGACCTTCTTCTCCGCGGGCGACGACCTCAAGGTGACCGAGGAGCAGCGCCAGGAGGCGCTGGCGATGTGCAAGGAGTCCGATGAGCAGGCCGCGCTCGGCTGCATGGATGCCTGGGCGACCACCGACTTTCGCGACGACCTCGCGAAGGTGACCGTGCCGGCGCTGGTGATCCACGGGGACAGCGACGGCATCGTGCCGTTCGAGGGGTCGGGCAAGCGGACCCACGAGACGCTCGACGGGAGTCAGGTCGTGGTGATCGAGGGTGGGCCGCACGGCGTCAACGTCAGTCACCCCGACGAGTTCAACCGGGCGTTGTTGGACTTCCTCGATGCCTGATCGGGGGTCCGACGTCGAGCAGCCGGCCCCCGAGCACCGCCGGCCCGAGGGTCTCGACGACAAGACCGTCGAGGCCCTCGGCAAGTTGTCGGAGGCGCTCGAAGCCGTGGAGGTGGCCCGTGGCCATCTCTATGCGTTCCACCGCCTGTGCGGCACGGGCGACCTCCAAGCAGGCGAGGCCGTCGAGATGCTCCGCGACGCTGGGCACGCCGGCCTGGCCGACCAGATCGAGACCGAGCTGATCGGCCGCAACACGCTCCACGGACGGTGGAGCTTCCAGATCGTCGAGGAGTACGACGACGGCTACTACGCCACCTTCAAGGCGATGGAGCGGCAGGCCCGCGAGCAGCTCGCCGACGGCAGACGACACCTCTACGAGGCGGAGATGAAGGAGGACCGGCGCACGCATGGCGATCCCGACCACACCGCGAGGCCGGCCCTCGAACGGTCCTGAGGGGCGGCTGTCGGTGTCAACCTGCCCTAAAGGGCAGTACCGGATCTGCGCGGCCAGGCGCAACGTGTGAGGCAGAGGAATCCACCTAAGGGAGGTGCTCCATGTCCACACGAGCAGTCAGGCTCGGAGTCGCGGCGATCGCACTGGGAGTGATCGCGGGAAGCGCGGCCGCCGTGAGTGCGGCCGGGGGCGGAGGTGGTGGTGCCGCCCGCGACGGGGGCAGCGGGTCCGAGGGGGCTATCCACGAGCACCTGACCGGCTACGAGGAGACGCCGCTGGCGCTGTCGACACCGGGCAACGGCATGTTCCGCGCCAGGGTGACCGACACCGGCATCTCGTACACGCTGAGCTACGGCGACCTCAGCGCGCCAGTGACCCAGGCGCACATCCACTTCGGTGCTACCGGCCAGACCGGCGGGATCAGCGTGTTCCTGTGCACCAACCTCGGCAACGGCCCGGCTGGCACGCCGCTGTGTCCGCAAGGTGCGGCAACGGTGACGGGGATGGTGGGGCCGACGGGTGTGGTCGGGCCGGCTGGGCAGGGCATCGCCCCCGGTGAGTACACCGAGCTCGTCGACGCCATCAACAATGGAACGGCTTACGTCAACGTGCACAGCAACGCCTTCCCGCTCGGTGAGATCCGGGCCCAGATCGAGAACGGGCACGAGGGCCACCACCACTGACGAGCGGATCAGCGCTCAGCCGGTGAGCTCGAGACCGGCCAGCTCCTGGCCTCGCACGGAGGCCAGGAGCTCGGCCTGCTCGCCGATCCGGTCGGGAACGCCCCGGCCCAGGCGGCCCCAGCGCTCGACGGTGACGGTCAGCTTGCTGCCCTTCGACGACGGCCGCCAGGTGCCGACGACCTCGCCGCCCACGGCCACCGCACCGGGCCGGCCGAGGACGCGCCACAGGTCCTTGGCTTGACCCTTGTCGGGCACGAGCGTGTCGCGGTCGCGCACCTGCAGCCAGGCGTCGTACGGCCCGAGCAGGCGTACGCCGCCCGCGGACGCCGGCGAAGCGGGCTCGGCGTCGCGCAGCGCCGCCAGGTCGCCTTTCAGAACCCACCAAGGCTCGCGACCCGCCGGCAGGTCGACGACCTCGACGGGCAAGGCGTCGTCGGGCCAGTGGTCGCGCACCACACTGAGGGGCGCGTCGAGGAACTTCGCCGCGTCGGCGGCCCGCGCGGGGCCGTAGAACCGGAGGTAGTTGCGCAGCACGTCGAACCGGGGCTCGGCCTCGGTGCCCGATCGCCTGAACATGAGAGGCCGGCCGCCCTTGGTGCGGCGCAGGACGGGAGGCGAGGTCTCCGGGTCGAGCTCGAGCCCGGCCTGGAGGGCGGCGATGCGGAACGGCCCTTCCCAGGCGTGCGTTGCCTGGCAGGGGTTGCACCAGCGCACGGAGTGCTCTTCGAGCAGGGGGGTCAGGGCGGTCGACAGGTCGCCCTTGACCGTCGGGTCGGCGACGATGTCGCGCTCGTGGCCGGCGAGCGTGGACAGCGCCTCGAGCACGGGCACGCCGGCTTCCCGCAACGGCTTGGCAGCGTCGAAGATCCGCTTGGCTGCGTCGGTGTCGTCGAACGGCGACGTGGCGATCGCTATTGCGCGGGCGTCGGCGCGACGGTAGAGGTGGGGCGAGACCCGGATCGTCCAGGCAAGCAGGACGTCGGCGTCGTCGTAGCCGACCAGGCCCCGGTTGGCCAGCGCCCACCGGGCTCCCCGCGGACCGGTGTCCTGGACGCCGTAGTCGAGGAGCGCGGTGTCGGCGACCGTGCCTCGGGTGCGGTCGAGCTGATGGGCAGCCCAGCGGAACGCGATGACCTGCTCCCGGGTGACCACCGCGGCTGTCTCCCGGTCGACCACGCTCAGGCCTCGGGTGGGAACACGCAGAACTCGTTGCCCTCCGGGTCGGCCAGCGTCACCCAGCCGCGGCTGTCCCACAGATGGGTGGCGCCGCGGTCGAGAAACTCCTCGACCGTGCCGCGCACGTCCCAGTGGAGCCGGTTCTTGACGGTCTTGGGCTCGGGCACGGGCACGAAGTCCCAGGTGAGCACGGGGTCGTCGGTGGCATGGAGCAGCGTCCACCACCCGCCTCCGTGCTGGGAGTTGTCCTCGACCTCGGCGCCGAGCGCCGCTCCCCACCACTGCGCCTGCGACTGGGGGTCGGCGGAGTCGATGACGAGGCCGTGGACGCGGTAGTCGGGCAGCTCCTCGCGCAGGAAGGCGCAGAACTCGTTGCCCTCGGGGTCCTGCATGACTGTCCAGCGGAAGCCGCTCTCCTCGGCAGGGAGCTGGACCGACGCGCCCAGCCCCACCAGGTCGTCGATCGAGCGGGCGTAGACATCGAGGTGGACGCGGTTCTTGACCGTCTTGGCCTCGGGGACCGGGCAGATCGAGATGCTCTCGTAGTCGGCGCGACCGATGACGTCTGGTGGCACGTCGTCGGACCACGCCTCGGCCTTGCCGCCGGAGACTGTCGCCCAGAAGGTGGCGAGGTCGCTGTGGGGGTTCGCGGTGTCGAGGCAGAGCTCCTTGAAGCGGGCCATGGGTCCGACGTTACCGAGGCCCGCCGACAGGGTCGCGATGAGTTCCCGGCAGTGGCAGGGTCGGACGCACCATGAGCACCGAGAAGACCGCCGTCGCCCAGAAGTACGCCGCCGAGCTGGCCGACATGGCCCGCGACGTGATCGCGTCCAACCGCTACGTCGTGCTCGGCACGGCACAGCCCGACGGGCACCCGCGCGTCTCGCCGGTCTACTTCAACCACCACGAGCACCGGGCTCTCTATTGGGTGTCCTCGCCGGACTCGCAGCACTCGCACAACATCGCTGCGGACCCGCGCGTCAATGCCGTCGTGTTCGACTCGTCGGTCCCGTCCCCGCAGACGCGAGCCGTCTACCTGACGGGCACTGCCGTCGAGGTGCCCGAGGAGGACCTGGTCGAGGAGGTGCCCCGCGCGTTCGCGCACGTCCGCGAAGGCGCCCGAGCCTTCACCGTCGACGAGGTCTCCGGCGACGGCGACCTCCGGCTCTATCGGCTCGACGTCGTCGACGCCGAGGTGCACGCGCGAGGAGGCCACCCCCAGTGGGGGCTGGGCATCGACACGCGGCTGCCGGTCACCCTCTGACCTGCACCAGCAGCGGATGCTCCGCCAGAAGCTGGTCGAGCACGTCGGCGACCGTGCGTCGCCGCAGGCTGCGCCGGACCGCTGCATCGGCCTCGGCGTACACGTCGGAGAGCACCGGCCGGATGCCGAACCCCACCGGGCAGTCCTGGTTGGGCTCGTGTGGGTGCAGTGCGAACGTCGCGTTGTCGCCAAGGGCGTCGGGGAGGGCGTCGAAGACCTGGTCCAGCCGGATCCGATTGGCGGGGCGTGCCAGCGACCAGCCGGCGCCGGGTCCGCGCCGGGCCCTCACGAGGCCGGCGTCGCGCAGCGGGCCGAGGCTGCGCCGGACCAGGGCGGGGTTGCTCGCCAGGCTCGCGGCCACCCGCTCGGACGTCAGCGACTCCTCGCCGCGACGCGCGGCAAGCTCGAGCCAGCACAGGGCATGGATCGCCGTGGTGAGGCGGCTGTTCGCGGACACGGCTAGAGTGTAACAATGATCGTTACAGAAGCGCCGAGCGTTGCCGACGCGCCGGTTCTCGAGCTGCGTCAGTACACGCTGAAGCCGGGGGCGACCGACGCCTTGGTCGAGGTCTTCGAGGCGGAGCTCGTCGAGAGCCAGGAGGCAGTCGGGATGCGGGTCGGCGGGCTGTTCCGCGACCACGACGACGCCGACCGGTTCGTCTGGATGCGTGGCTTCGCGGGCATGCCCGAGCGCTGCGCGGCGCTGTCGGCGTTCTATGGCGGCCCTGCCTGGAAGCAGCACGGACCGGCGGCCAACGCGACCATGGTCGACAGCGACGACGTGCTGCTGCTGCGCCCGACCGTGCCGGCGCGATCGCCGCTCGCGCCGGCTGGGCGACCAGGCGTCGGAGCCCCCGACACCAGCGACGAGCTGGTCGTGGTCACGGCCTACCTGCACCGGCCCGGCGAAGGCACGTGCGATTGGCTGGCCGCCGAAGCGCATCCGGTGCTCGAGCAGGCTCTCGGCAGCCGGGTGGCCATGTGGCGCAGCGAGCCGGCCGTCAACACGTTCCCCGCGCTGCCGGTCCGCACCGACCACGTCGTCGTCTGGACGGCGACCTTCGCCGACGAGGCGGCGTACGACGCCGCGGGCGCGCGCCTCGAGGAGTCCGCCGCCTGGCGGGCCTTGGCTCCCGAGCTCGCGCGCCGGATCGACTCCACCGAGACCCTCCGCCTCCGCCCGACCGCTCGCTCCGAGCACCCGCCGGCCCGATGACCGACGAGCCCGTCGCCGTCGCTGTCCGCGTCGCGACCGACCTCGGCCTCGACGTCGGCGAGCCGGTCGTGCTGCGCGCCCTCCGCTCCACCCTCGTCGACCTCCCGCCCAGCGGCGTGGTGGCGCGGGTCTGGCGGTCCGACGTGCGTGAACCTGTGGTCGTCGAGCGCGAAATCGCCGTCACCGCCTACCTGGCATCGGGCGGCGCGGCCGTGGCGCCGCCGTACGACGTCCCCGGGCCGTTCGCGGTCGGCGACTGGCGGGTGACGTTGTGGCGCCGCCTCGACCACGACCCCGACCGCGAGCTCGACGGCCACGCCGCCGGTCGGGCGCTTCGCGAGGTCCACGACCTGCTGGCCGACCACCCCGTCGAAGGGCTGCCGCACTTCGCGCGGCTCGACGAGGTCCGCCGAGTCCTCGCGACTCTTGACCCCGGCGCGGACGTCTTGGCCGACCTCGTCGAGCTGGTCGAGCGGGCGGAGGAGGCCGTCGCGCGACTCGACGTACGGCTCCAGCCGGTGCACGGCGACGCGTGGCTCGGCAACGTGCTGCGCACGCCGGGGGGTCCGGTGTGGAACGACTTCGAGCTGCTCTGTCTCGGGCCCCGCGAGCTGGATCTGGCGTGCAACGAGAGCGCGGCCCGCCATCGTGGCCGCACGCCGGCGGACGACGCTTTCCTGGCCGGCTACGGACCCTACGATCGAGACCTGCTGGCGCGAGTCCAGCCGTTGGAGCTGGTCCCGCTCACGGCCTGGACCTTCGAGCTGGCCCGCGACCACCCGGAGCACGCCGAGATGGCCCGCACGCGGCTGGCCTGGGCGTTGGCCGGCCTGCGAGAGCTCTAGTTGAGGTGCTGGCTCCACCGCTCGTCGATGCGAGCGACCCGCCACACGGTGACCGACGCGAGCCAGGTGAAGAGGAACAGCAGCACGATGCCGTAGCCGACGTACTCGAGGTCGACCGCCGCGATCGCTCCCACGAGGCCCGTGTCGACGCCGGTCTTCTCGGCCAGCAGTCCGGTCAGCTCGATCCCGCCGATGATGAGGGCCACGGCGACCGACAGTGCGGTCACGGTGATGTTGTAGTAGATCTTGCGCACCGGTCGCGCGAAGGCCCATTCATAGGCCGAGGTCATGAACGCGCCGTCGAGGGTGTCGAGCAGGGACATGCCCGCGGCGAAGAGCACCGGCAGGGTGAGCACCGCCCACCACGGCAGGTTCGCGGCCACGGCGCCGCCGGCGATGACCAGCAGGCCGATCTCGGAGACCGTGTCGAAGCCGAGTCCGAAGAGGAAGCCGGTGGGGTACATGTGCCAGGGCTTGGTGACGGCCTTGGTGACCCGGCCCAGGATGCGGTTGAGGAAGCCGCGCTTGTCGAGCTGGCGCTCGAGCTCGGCCTCGTCGTAGCGGCCCTTCCGCATCTCGCGGAAGACGCCCAGGATCCCGATGAGGGCGGCCAGGTTGATCAGGCCGATGAGCAGCAGGAAGACGCCGCTCACGGTCGTGCCCCACACGCCCGTCACTTGTTGGAGGGACGACCCGTCGTCGTCGATCCCACTCGAGAGAGCCCGGACGCCGACCGCAACACCGAGCACCATGACGAACACGACCGAGCTGTGGCCCAGGCTGAACCAGAAGCCCACGCTCGTCGGCCGCTGACCGTCGGCCAACAGCTTGCGGGTCGTGTTGTCGATCGCCGCGATGTGGTCGGCGTCGAAGGCGTGCCGCATGCCGAGCGTGTACGCCGTCAGCCCGAGCCCGACGCCGAGCACCGTGCCGCCGACCTCGTAGTCGTGGGGGGCGACGACCCCGATGAGGAGGCCCCAGCCGACGATGTGGAGGAACGCCACGAACCCGAGGGTGCGGGCCAGGCTGACCTTGTCGGCCCTGGTGAGCCGGCCCCGCTTCGCGCCCGGCGCCGCGCCGGGAGTGGGCCGGTCCAGCGTCGTCGGCGTCATCACGCGAACCTATTGCGTGTCTCGCGTTGTTGCAAGCCGCTTGCAACAAGGTCTGATGTGCAACACATGCCCGTGGTTCGGAGCCGACGCCGTCCAGGTTTGGTGGCGGGCAAACCACATCTGAGGCGCGGGTCTAGGCGCCGAGCACACCCATCACACCCCGGGCCGGCTTCCCGGCCGGCCCGGAGCGGGTGCCTCGCTCAATGGGCGTTTCCGACGGGCTGGAAGTAATTCGCTACCAGGTAGTCGGCCACGTTGATGCCGAGCGCCTTCCCTTGGTTGTCTGCGTTGCGGTAGTGCAGGCCGGCCCAGATGCGAGCCTCGGTGACCTCGTCGAGCACCTGCGAGAAGCTACCGAAGGTGCGCACCCGGGGATCAGCCGGAGCCGGAGCGAGGAGCGCGGAGATGCTGGTGATCTTGAAGCCCCCCTCGATCACGTTTCCGAAGAACATCCTCAGGATGCGCGTGTGCGACGCGTCGAGGCAGAGGTGGCCCGACGGGTGGTCGGGGTACGGCGCGTTGATGAGCGACGTCCAGCCGGCGTCTGGGACCGTCGCGTCGTTACCGTCCTCCAACGCCCGCGGGATCGCGTTCCACGGCCGCCAGAAGTCCCAGTAGTACTTGTCGTTCCAGCAGTTGATCGAGGCATCAGCACCGGCCAGGTTCTGCATCGCAAGAAGGCGGGCGGTGTCGGCGATGCTGAGGCCGTTCCGTGCGGCGAGGTCCCTCCCGACCTCGTTCCAGCTCCGGACGGGGTTGCTCTGCCACCACTTGGCGATGTAGGTCTGGTCGGCCGTGCGGTAGATGCTGTCCACCCGGCCGATCCTCTTGACCTCGTTGAAGTCCTGGGCCCAGGCGGCACTGGAGAGGGCGTCCGGCCCGGGCGTGCGGAACTGCGACGACGACTTCATGACGAAGGGCGTCACCCCGCCGACCCACGGCGTGGGGTCGTTGGGTAGGCCAGCTATCGGCCACCAATGCCCCTTTTCCATGTTCGGCTTCCACTGCGAGGGCCCGAAGCGGCCGTCATCCTCGCGGGCCGTGATCATGGCGTCCGCCGCAGCGTTCCCGGCGGCGATCCCCTGATTCTTGAACGGCCCGTTCGGAATGCCCGCCAGTGAGTTCGCATACTGAGTGGCGAGCGTGGCCAGCAGGGTTGCCCTGGTCGCGTCCGGGATGTTTGGCACGGTGGAGACGATGCTGTGGAGGACGCCGTACGCCGCGGTTGCGACGGCCGCGTCCTTCGAGGCGCGTGCGGAGAAGCGCCTCTTGAGGAGGTACGGCCGGTAGTGCTTGGGCTCGATCGCGTTGACCGCGTCGTATACCGCTCCCTGAACCATTGCCACATGTACTGCGGAGGCGGGCGGGGCGCCGCCGGCAGTGCCCGGTAGTCCGATCAGTGTGTTCACGGCGATCTCGTTCCACGCCGTGACGGCGTTGCCGGCGGGCTCTCCGCGGGCTGGGCTCGACAAGGTGCCGAGCGCCAACACCACGGCGACGACAGCCCCGATCAAGGGGGCCAAGGAACGTCGGGTGAGCATCATGCTGGGACCTCCAAGGGTGTCGATGAGGTTCGGATTCCTCAACGGGACGACCCGCCAGCGAAGGCGTCCGTTCCATCATGCTCCCTGGATACGGCAGAGGGGTACCACTCGGGTATACGCCATCAGGCGTATCTGTCGATGCGCTCCTGCAGGTCGAGGCCGGGCTGATCACTGCCGCGGAGCCGAGCTATCGCGGCTACGCGGTTGGTGACCCCGAGCTTGCGGTAGCAGTTCTCGAGGTGCTTGCGCACGGTGCTGGTGGCGATGAAGAAGTGCACGGCGATCTCTTGCGTTGGTGCGCCCGGCCGCCACGTGACTGAGGATGCGACGCTCGGTCGATGTCAGGCAGGTCGGCAGGTGCGGAGTCGGTCGTTCGCGTGCCAGCCGCTCGAGCGACCGGCCCGAGCATCCAGAGCAGCGCCAGGTCCGCGAGCGGAAGAACCGGCCAATCCCGGCGGAAGAAGTACTGCACGATGTGATCCGCTGCCGTTGCGGAAGCCGATCGCCAGGCCGTCGTCGTCGACCGGAGGCGTCCGCAGTCTCCGCCTTGGCCGGGTGCTCTCGCCAGTGCATGAAGCCCAGGTAGAACGGCCCGCGCTCGTTGTCGATCGAACACTGGCTCGGTTCGAACTGGTTCGTCGTGCTCCGCTGTGCGCCACTGGGCAGCACCTCGACGGCTGACTCCACGTGCCCGTGCAGGTCGACGAAGACGGCCCCGAGCTTGTCGCAGGGCACAAGCTCGGTCGAGGAGCTGGAAGGCCTCCTGCTCGGGGAGCGGCTCGGCCCGGCACGGCGTCGGCGGCCGCAGGAGTGCCCGCACGGTGGTCGGCTGCGAGGCGCTGAGCTGGACGTCGTGCATGGCGCCCTCCCACGGACACGGTACGACGAGGCGCTGCCCGCTGCACAGGGTTATCGGCGCGCTGAAGTGCTCGGACGCGACATCGGGAGGTGGGCGACGCCGTCCTCGACGAACTCCGGGCCGCTCGCCGTGAATCCGTACGACGCGTACCAGCGGGCCAGGTCGGTCTGGGCGTCCAGCCGCGCCGGCCGGTCGCCGACCAGTTTCATCGCCTCGCGCATCAGCTCGCCGGCCAGCCCTCGACCGCGGTCTGCCCTCGCCACCACCACCCGGCCGATGCGCACGGCGTCGCCGTCGTCGAGGACGCGTGCATAACCCACCAGCTCGTCGCTGTCGCTCTCACGAAGCAGCAGGTGCCTGGTGCCCGGTTCGCGGTCGCGGCCATCGAGGTCGGGGTAGGGCGAGCCCTGTTCCACGACGAACACCTGCTGCCGCAGACTCCACACGTCGTAGGCCGTCCGCAGGTCCAGCTCGTCGAAGCCGAGCACCGAGACCGTCATCCTTCGGCGCCCAGGAAGTCCACGGCCTGGTCGAACGCCTCGTGTGCCTCGGGCACGAACGGGAGCAGTGGGTAGACGTGGATCAGCCCGGGCCGCTCGACGGCGGTCAGGTTCCAGCCGGCCTCGACGGCGCGGCGGCGCAGCAGCCGGCACCCCGGCGCCAGCAGGTCGCGGGTGCCGTAGAACATCAGCGCCGGCGGCAGGGCCGCCAGGTCGGCCAGCCCGGGGCTGACCTCGGGGCGGTCGAGGTCCTCGGGGGAGCCGGCCCACCAGGCGGCGTACGCCCGGAGCTTGCCGATGTGGAGCCACGGGTCGACGTCGTCGAAGGCCGGCGTCTCCGGCGTGCTGGTTGTCAGGTCGACCCACGGCGAGTGGAGAAGCAGGTGGGTGGGCTGCTGACGGCCGCTGTCGCGGAGGGTCAGCGCGAGGGCCAAGGCGTAGCCACCGCCTGAAGAGTCGCCCGCAAGGACGATGCCGCCCGGCTCCGCTGCCCAGCGGGCGGCGAGGTCGGCGACGGTGTCGTGGCTGTCGCGCCAGGAGTGCTCGGGTGCGAGCGGATAGTCGGGCAGCACGACGCGGGCGCCGATCGCGGCGGCCAGGCGGGTGGCGTAGCGGACCTGGAAGCGATCGATCGGCCCGACGAAGCCGCCACCGTGCAGATAGAACAGCGTGCGCGTCGGAGTGACCCGTCGGGGCGTGATGACGTAGGCCGGGAAGCCCGCGGCGAGCTCCTCCTTGACCACCACGAAGCGACGGTCGAAGCGCGGCACCGCCCTCGTCGGCAGGGACCGGTCGAGCGAGGCGTGCCAGCGTTCGAGGCGGGCCCGCTCGGTGGGCTCGTCGACCAGCTCGCGAGCCTTGCGCACTCGGGGCACGACCCGCGCGAGCAGCTCGTGGCGACGACTCGGCATGCGCGCCACCCTCTCGCTGGTTGAGGAGGAAGCGCAACGCAACCGTCTCGAAACCCTTTGTCACAGATCGGTCCTGCCCGGTGTCTTCATGAGCGACATCGAAAAGCACACCCATGGGAGGACACCATGCCCAGTACGTTCCGCATCCCGAAGGCGACCATCACCGGCCTCTACGGCCGCACCCTGCAGGCCTACGCCCGCCGCACGTGGGGCCAGGTCCCCGACAACGCCTACGTGCTCTGGCACAACCGCAAGGTGATGAAGGCGGTGTTCTCCTTCGAGCAGAAGGTCGCCAAGTTCGACGCCCTCGACCGGGACCTCTCGGTGCTGGCGCAGGCGGGCACCGCCGCGACCGTCGGCTGCTCGTGGTGCCTGGACTTCGGCTACTACCTCGCCCACAGCGAGGGCATGGACCTGGAGAAGATCCGCGAGGTGATGCGGTGGCAGCGAGTCCGACGCGTTCTCGCCGCTCGAGCGGGAGGTGCTCGGGTACGCCGAGGCGATGAGCGCCACGCCGCCCACCGTCACCGACGAGATGGTCGCCTCGCTGGTCCGCGAGCTCGGCGAGCCGGCCATGGTCGAGCTGACGATGATGGTGGCGGTCGAGAACGAGCGGGCCCGTTTCAACCTGGCCGCCGGGCTGAAGGCGCAGGGCTTCTCCGACGTCTGCGAGATCCCGCTGCCCCCGCTGCGCGCCGTACGCTCGAGCGCATGAGCGGCTCGGGAAGTGGGACGGGGACCGACGTCTTCGTCGCCCACCGCAACCTGCTCTTCACCGTCGCCTACGAGATGCTCGGTTCGGCCGCCGACGCCGAGGACGTGCTCCAGGAGACCTGGCTGCGGTGGGCCGACGTCGATCACGACGAGGTCCGCGACGAACGTGCCTACCTGGTGCGGATCACCACCCGTCTCTCGCTCAACCGGCTGCGCACGCTGGCGCGGCAGCGCGAGACCTACGTCGGGCCGTGGCTGCCCGAGCCGCTGCTCACCACGCCCGACGTGGCCGAGGACATGGAGCTTGCCGACAGCGTCTCGACCGCGATGCTCGTCGTGCTCGAGACGCTCACGCCGACCGAGCGGGCGGTGTTCGTGCTGCGCGAGGTCTTCGACGTCGGGTACGACGAGATCGCGGCCGCCGTCGACAAGTCGCCGGCCGCGGTGCGCCAGATCGCCCATCGCGCCCGCAACCACGTCGAGGCCCGCCAGCCGCGCGAGCAGGTGTCCGCGCGACAGCGCGATGCGATCCTCGACCGGTTCGTGCTCGCCGTGCACAGCGGCGACCTCCAGAGCCTGATGGACGTGCTCGCTCCCGACGTCGTGCTCGTCACCGACGGAGGTGGCGTCAAGCAGGCCGCCCTCCGCCCGATCCTCGGCCGCGAGAAGACCCTCCGATTCCTCGAGGGTGCCGCGACGAAGGGCGGTCCCATCGACAGCGTCGAGCGGACCATGATCAACGGCCGCCCGGCGTTGGCGTTCGTCATCGGCGGAGAGGTCGACACGCTGCTGTCGATTCTGGTCGAGGACGGGCTGGTGGCCGGTCTCTACGCCGTCCGCAACCCCGCCAAGCTCACCCGCCTGGAGCAGGCGATCACGCTGACGCGGTGAGTGCGACGACGAGCGGGTCGAGACCGTCGCGGTCCTTCCTGGACAGCAGGTAGATGCCGCGCCGGGCCGGTTCGCGCAGCCGCAGGATCGCCAGGTCCGGGCGGAGCGAAGGCAGCATCAGGTCGGGCACCAGCGCGACGCCGAGGCCGGCCGCCACGAGGCCGGTCTTGGCGAGCAGGCCGTCGGCGCTGAAGGACACCTGCGGGTCGAACCCGGCCCGGGCCGCGAGCTGGCGCAGCATGATCTCCGACCCGACGTTGTCCTCGATCCAGGTCTCCTCCGAGAGGGCAGCGATGTCGACGCGGTGCGGGCCGGCCAGCGGGTGCCCTTCGGCGGCGAGCACGACGGACTCGTCGTCGAGGAGGTGCAGGGCTCGGAGCTCGGGGTCGCGCGGCAAGCCCGGTGGCGCGTCGGTGACCACCGCCGCATCGACCTCGCGGCCGATGACCATGGTCGCTAGCTGGTGGGTGAGCCTCGAGACGACCGTGCACTCCGGCCCGCCGGTGGCGCGCAAGGACGCGAGGGCGCGCGGCACGAGCGACGTGGTCGCCGACGGCACCGCGCCGAGCACGAGTGTGGCGGGACGGTCGGTCGCGCTGAGCGCGGCGTCGCGTCCACGTCTGGCTTCCGAGACCACGAGCCGCGCATGGGGGAGCAGTGCGGTGCCAGCGGCGGTCGGGGTGACACCCCGCGAGCCTCGGTCGAGGAGGCGGACCCCGACGGCTCGCTCGAGGGCGGCGACCTGCCGCGACAGACCGGGCTGGGTGAAGCCGGTCGCCTCGGCCGCTGCCCGGATCGAGCCGGTCCGGCACACCTCGACGAACGCGTTCCACTGGGTCAGCGACATGCCTCCATCATGACGGAACCGCATCGGACACATGCTCGATCTGCGCTTGTTGCATGTCAGGGAGTCGACCACGCTGGAGGCCATGACTTCTGTCGCAGTGCTCGGACTCGGCCGGATGGGCTCGGCCATGGCTACGCGTCTCGCCGACGACCACGACGTCCGCACGTGGTCCCGGAGCCGTGGCGGCTCACCCGCCGACGCGGTGGCGCAGGTCGAGGTCGTGCTGCTGTGTCTGTACGACGCCCTGGCGTGCCGTGAGGTGCTCGCCGCCTGCCTTCCGGCGCTTTCGAGCGCCGCGACGGTGGTGAACACGACGACCGTCGGCCCGGGCGAGGCGACGGAGCTGAGCGCCATGGTGACCGCGACGGGGGCGACGTACCTCCACGCGCCCGTCATGGGCTCGACCCCGGCCGTCGCGGCCGGCCGACTGACGATCCTGGCTGGCGGCAAGCCTGCGGCCGAGGTCGAGGGGGTGCTCGAGCTGCTGGGCGAGACCCTGGTGTTCGGCGGTTCGGCCGAGGCCGCGGCCCTCAAGCTGGTCGCCAACGGCGTGCTCGGCGACTCCTTGGTGTCCCTGCGTCGCGCCCTCGCCCGCGGCGACGCGCTCGGCCTGCCGCGCGACGCGGTCCTCGACGTCGTCGGTCGAACCGTCCTTGGCCGGTTCGTCGAGGGTCGGCGCGGCGTGCTGCGCGGCCAGCCGACCGACTCGCCCACCACGTTCGCGGCCGGAGCCCTCGCCAAGGACCTCGAGCTGCTCGCGGAGGCGATCGATACCTCCTCCGACGTCCGTGCCGCGATGCGAACCCTCCTGGCCGACGGTGCCCTGGGCGCCGACGACGACATCAGCCTCGTCGGCGTCGCCACGAGCGACTTGTCCTGGCTGGCCGATGCCCGGCTCGACGTCTCACCCGAGGTGGTCGCGGACGCCGACGCGCTGCGCCCGTTGCACGCGTACGCGCTGACCCACGCCACCGGCGACCCGCGCCACCTCGACGACGCATTCCTGACGACGGCCCACATCGAGGGCTTCCGCGACGGCGCCTTCGTCTCATGGGACCTCGAGGCCTTCGCCGGCCGCTTCCTCGGGCGCCCCGCCGACGACGAGGCCACGCGGAGTCGCCGCATCGAGCGCCTCGACGTCAGCGGCGCCGTCGCAACCGCCACCATGACCCTCCGCCATGGTGTGGACCTGTTCACCGATGTCTTCGTGCTGCTGCGTGACGGCGACGGCCGGTGGTGGATCGCCAACAAGGCCTACGACAGGCTCCACACACCCGGCTCCGCTTCGACCGGTCCGTCCATCACTGCCTGACCGGCAACCGCCGCCACCTCGCAGGTGCCGAGGGAGTCGACCAAGTAGTAGCGGCCGAGCGGGGTCCGCCAGAGGTAGGCGGCCGGGCCGATCTGGCGGGCCTGGTAGCCGGCGTGGGTCTTCCAACGGTGATGTCGCCGTCGGAGAGGACCGGAGTTGTGCGTGCCGGTCTGACCTGGCGGTCCGAGCGGGTCGTAGGGAATCGGATGGTCGTAGTCGACGCGCCGACTGTCGGAGCCCGTCGAGAACGGGAACACGTCGCCGCGGCTGCTGAGCCAGACCCGCTCCTTGAGCGATTCGGGGTGCTCGTAGGCAGCGGTCTGGACGTCGTCGTTGAGGTCGATCACCGGCTGGAGGTTGACGTGGGCCGCACCCAAGAGATCGCGGAGCTGTCCGGGAAGGAGCGGCCCGCCGCCCTCGACGCGGGCGACTCCGGGCACTAGGCCAGCCAGCACGGCCTCGTTCAGATGGACGTAGAGGGTGGCCGGCGGTCGGAGCTTGGCCGGATCGACGGTGCGCAGCGCGTCGAGGGCGTCGGTGGGCAGCGCCAGCGCCCGGCACGGCTCTGCAGGCTCGTCCTCCGCCTGCTCGGTGACGCCGGTCAGGAGTAGGGCAAGCAGCTCGGCGGGTCGCGCGAGCAGGCCGAAAGCCGTCGCGCGCAGGTCGTCGCGGGACAGGTCAGGATGGTCGGACGCGAGGAGGTCCGCTGCGCGGTCGACCGTGGCCTCGATCCAGGCACCGTCGCCGGCCGTGACCCGGGCGATGACGGTCTTGAGCCCGGCCTCGTCGGCGCGCGAGAGGGTCACGAAGCGTCGGTGTGCCGCCCGCGCCAACTTCTCGGCGTGGGCCTCGGGATCGGCCTCGATGACCTTGGCCTCCGCCAGCGCGACGACCCGGCCGGGACTCTCCTTGCCGATCGCCTCGGCCACGGCGGCGTCCACCAGCCCGACGCGCTCCAAGGGCAGAGGACGAGAAAGCGTCGCCACCTTGCGGGCCACCCAGGCGTCACACTCCAGGTCGAGCACTCGTCGCCAGACGCGAGGAAGCCGGTGCTGCAGGTCGAGGACGTCGGCCATGGCGCGATGGGTGGCCACGGCGCCGCTCTCGCGAGCGATGGCCAGCTCTCCGACGCAGAACTCCTGAACGTACGGCGTGCCCTCACCACCCACGTCGACCAACCGGTTGCCGGAGGACTCGATCCGCTCGCCCGCCGGCCCGCGGCGCGGGTCGCAGCCGTGCAGCGACGCCCAGTGGGCGATCACCTGGAGGTCCTGGACCTCTGCGGCGCGACGGGCATGGACGCCGAACGTCGCCGCGGCCAGCGTGGCCGTGGCGTCGAGGTCGTCGAGAGGCCCGAGATCCATGACGTATCTTATCGAACGTACATTCGAACAGCAATAGGGAGTTTCTGACGGCCGCGGGTTCGTTCCCTCAACCGCCGGCGGCGCCCGGGGCGCGGCGTCCTAGACTGGCCAGGACAACACACGACAGGGGAGCACGTCGCCTCGACCAGGATCACTGGCGAGGCCGCGGGCTGAGAGTGCGGACAGCCGCAGACCCTCGAACCTGCTCCGGTTAGCACCGGCGAAGGGAGTCCGACCCATGGCTCTGCCATCAATCCGTCCGGCGCGCCTGCGTGTCGCCGCGCTCGCACTGGTCGCGCTGTTCCCACTCACGTCCTGTTCGCTGGCGGGGGGTGACGACACGTCCGGCTCCGACAACGGACCCGGCGGCGCGCCGAAGCAAGTCGTGCTCGTCACCCACGAGTCGTTCTTCCTACCCAAGAAGCTGATCAAGAGCTTCGAGCAGGACACCGGCTACGACCTGGTCATCCGCGCCTCCGGCGACGCCGGCATCCTCACCAACAAGCTCGTCCTCTCGCAGGGCAACCCCACCGGTGACGTGGCGTTCGGCGTCGACAACACCTTCGCCTCGCGGGCGCTGGACGCCGACGTGTTCGCGCCCTACGACGCCGCGCTTCCCGTCGGCGCCGAGGCCTACGCGCTGCCCGGCGACGACCATCGCCTGAGTCCCATCGACAACGGCAACGTGTGTGTCAACGTCGACACCACCTGGTTCGACGAACACGGCATCGCGCCGCCGGAGTCGCTCGACGACCTCGCCGACCCGACGTACCAGGACCTGTTCGTGCTCCCCGGCGCGGCGTCGAGCTCGACGGGACTGGCGTTCCTGCTCGCCACCATCGCGGAGTACGGCGACGACTGGCAGGCCTACTGGACCGACCTGATGGACAACGGCGCCAAGCTCACGGCCGGCTGGTCCGACGCCTACGAGGTCGACTTCACCCAGGGCGGCGGCCACGGCGACCGGCCGATCGTGCTGTCCTACGACTCGTCCCCGGCCTTCACCGTCGCCGACGGCACCAGCACCACTCGCGCGCTGCTCGACACCTGCTTCCGCCAGGTCGAGTACGCCGGCGTGCTCACCGGCGCCGAGAACCCCGCGGGCGCCGAGGCCGTCGTCGACTGGCTGCTCTCGCCACCGGTGCAGGCCGCGCTGCCGGAGAGCATGTACGTCTTTCCCGTCGACGCCGATACCGAGCTGCCGGCCGACTGGGCGTCGTACGCCGTCCAGCCCGACGACCCGCTGACGCTCGACCCCGCCGACATCGCCGCGCACCGCGACGAGTGGCTGACCGAGTGGAGCGACGTCACCTCGCGATGAGGACCGTCCGCCTGCTTGGCCTCGCCGTGGTGCCGCTGGCGGTCCTTGGGGTCTTCTTCGTGCTGCCGGTCGCGGGCATCATGGCGCTCGGCTTCTGGACCGACGGCTCGTTCGACCCCCTCGGCGTCCTGGAGGTGTTGGCCCGACCGCGCATCCACCGCGTCCTGTGGTTCACGCTCTGGAGCGCCACCGTCGGCACCGCACTGTCGGTGGCGCTCGGTCTGCCTGCGGCCCACCTGCTCTACCGGCGGCACGTCCCCGCAGGACGGGTGCTGCGGGCGGCCATGCTCGCGCCGTTCGTGCTGCCGACCGTCGTGGTCGGCGTCGCCTTCCGTCAGCTGCTCGGCGAGAGCGGGCCTCTCGGCTTCCTCGGCCTCGACGGCACCCCGGCGGCGATCATCGCCGGGCTGGTGTTCTTCAACGCGGCGGTGGTGATCCGCGTGGTGGGGGGTGCCTGGGAGGGCCTCGACCCGCGCCCGGCCGAGGCGGCGGCGGCCCTGGGCGCCACGCCGACGCAGGTGCTGCGCACGGTCACGCTGCCCGCGCTGCGCCCCGCGATCGTGTCGGCCGCCACCGTGGTGTTCCTCTTCTGCGCCACCGCCTTCGGCATCGTGCTCACCCTCGGTGGGCTGCGCTACAGCTCGGTGGAGACCGAGATCTACCTGCTGACCACCAACCTGCTCGACCTCCAGGCGGCGGCGGCCCTGTCCGTCCTGCAGCTGCTGGTCATCACCGGGCTGCTGCTCGCCGCGGCGCGTGCCCGTCGTACGCCGGATGCGACGGTGGCCAGGGTCGTCGCGAGGCCGCGGCGCCTGGCCCGGGGCGACCTGCCGGCGGTGGTGGTCACGGTGCTGCTGGCGTTGCTCGTGGCCGCCCCGATCGGCGCGCTTGTGGTGGGCTCGCTGCGCAGCGGCGACGCCTGGACGTTGGCCAACTACCGCGCCCTGGCGACCACGGGCGAGCAACAGGCCCTGATCGTGCCGGTCACCGACGCGCTGATGACCTCGCTGCGCACCGCCGTCGACGCCACCTGGATGTCCCTCCTGTTCGGGCTGACGGTTGCGGTCGTCGCCACCCGGCGCTCCCGGTCGCGCACCGAGCGCCGGGTGCGCGGTGTCCTCGACGGCCTGTTCATGCTGCCGCTCGGCGTCTCGGCGGTGACCCTCGGGTTCGGCCTCCTCATCACGTTGGACGAGCCGCCCCTCGACCTGCGCGACTCGCCGCTGCTGGTGCCGATCGCCCAGGCGCTGGTGGCCCTGCCGCTCGTCGTCCGCATCCTGGCGCCGGTGCTCGGCGGGATCGACGACCGGCTGCGGCAGGCCGCCGCGACGCTGGGCGCCTCCCCGTTCAGAGCGGCCGTCACCGTGGACCTGCCGGTGATGGCCCGACCGCTGCTCGCCGCCGCCGGCTTCGCGTTCGCGGTCTCGCTGGGGGAGTTCGGGGCCACGTCGTTCCTGGCTCGCGACGAGCATCCGACGCTCCCGGTCGTGATCTTCGGGCTGATCGGCCACCCTGGCCCGATGAACTACGGCATGGCCCTGGCCGCATCCGTCGTGCTGGCCGCGACCACCGCCGTGGTGATGCTCGCCGTCGAGCGCCTGCACGTGCCCGTCGGGACCAGCTGATGCTCGGGCTCCAGCAGGTGTCGGTGTCCTACGACGGCGTGCCGGCCGTCGTCGACGTCGACCTCTCGCTGCCCGACGGCCAGGTGCTGGCGGTGCTCGGCCCCTCGGGGTGTGGCAAGTCGACGTTGCTTCGTGTGGTCGCCGGCCTCGAGCCGCTGGCCGCGGGTGCGGTGACGTGGGACGGCGCCGACCTGGCCGGCGTACCGACTCACAAGCGCGGGTTCGCGCTGATGTTCCAGGACGGGCAGCTGTTCCCGCACCTGACCGTGGCCCGCAACGTCGGCTACGCACTCAGGCTGCGCCGGGCGTCCGGCATCGAGGCGCGGGTGGCCGAGCTGCTCGACCTCGTCGGCCTGGCGGGGTACGGCAGCCGCCTGCCCGCCACCCTCTCCGGCGGCGAGCGACAGCGGGTCGCCCTGGCCCGGGCCCTCGCCGTCTCGCCACGCCTGCTGTTGCTCGACGAGCCGCTCTCGGCGCTCGATGCCGGCCTGCGCGAACGCCTGGCAGGAGACCTGCGCGACATCCTTCGTGCTGCCGGGACGACCGCGCTGATGGTCACCCACGACCACGAGGAAGCGTTCACCGTCGCCGACCGGATGGCGGTGATGCGTGCCGGCCGGTTCGTGCAGGAGGGCCCGATCGCGGACGTCTGGCGCGCGCCGGCCGACCCGGAGACGGCGCTGTTCCTCGGTTATGCGCGGGTGCTGCGCGACGAGGCCGCCGCCCTCGTGCTCGCGGCCGCCGGGCGCCCGCCCGCCCCGGCGGTCGCCGTACGACGATCCGCTCTGACGCTGGACCCCGCCGGGTCGTTGACAGGCGTCGTCGTCTCGTCGCGGGCCACCCCCGAGCAGATCCGGCTGGTCGTCGACATCCCTGGCGTCGGGGAGGCCGACGCCGTGGCTCCCCTGGACAGCCATCCGGGTGTGGGTGCGTCCATCACCCTCGCGGTCGACCCAGGACGGCTGGCAATCCTGTCCGGCGCCGGGAGGGCACCCCTCCTAGACTGACCGCCGTGTACCGCCGTGCCTACGCCCTGCTCGCGGGCATCGCCCTCCTCATGGTCACGGCGGCTGTGACCACGGCGATCGCCGTCGACAAGCGGCTCGTCGACCCGGAGGGCTTCCTCGGACCGTCGTGGCTGCGGCTGCCGTTGCTGGTCCTCGGAGCGTTGCTGCTCGACCTGCTGCCGCGGACGCTGTGGCTGTCGCGGCTCCGGCCGCCAGCTGATGCCCGCGATCGTGCGCACTCGGCTGAAGACGCACTGGACCCGCGAGCGGATGACCCTCGTGGTGATGGGGCTGGTCTGCTTCTACCTGATCTACGTGTCTTACCGGAACCTCAAGTCTTTCCTGCCGTTCACCATCATGGGCGACACCAAGTACGACCGGACGCTCCATCTGGTCGACCGGGCCCTGATGTTCGGGCACGAGCCGGGCCTGGTGCTGCACCAGCTGCTCGGCACCGGCTTCATGGCGTTCTTCTTGTCCTACGTCTACCTGTGGTTCCTGCCGCTGGTGCCGCTCGCCCTGACCGCGTGGCTGATCTGGTCGAAGAACATCACCTACGGCTACTGGTTCGCCACGTCGCAGGCCATCGCCTGGTCGCTCGGCACGCTGTCCTACTACGCGCTCCCGACGCTCGGCCCCGGCATTGCCTATCCCTACATCTACACCGATCTGCCACGGACTCCGACGACCCAGCTGATGGAGGTGTTGTCGGACACCCGCCTCGAAGTCCTCCACGACGGCATCGAGGGGGTCGTGCAGTCGATCGCCGGCTTCGCCAGCCTGCACGTCGCGATCACCCTGCTGGTGGCGATGATGATCCAGTACACCGTCCGCAACCGCGCGCTGCGCATCGTGTTCTGGGTGAACTTCGGCCTGACGGTGATCGCCACCATCTACTTCGGGTGGCACTACATCGCCGACGACATCGCCGGCGTGGCCATCGCGCTCATCGCCTTCTACGTCGGCGGGGTCGCCAGCGGTCAGGTGTTCGAGCGGCACGGCCTCGCCTCGCACCCCACCGCGGACTCCGCCACGGTCCCCGTCCTCGACGACTGACCCTCTCGCTGGTTGAGGAGGTTGCGCTAGCAACCGTCACTCGAAACCACCGTAGCGACGCTCGCAGGTTTCGAGACAGGCGTTGGCACGCCTTCCTCAACCAGCGAGCTCGGAAACTACAACCTTGTAGTTCGTCAAGCCGACACGCCGGGGACTGGTGAGAAACTTGGGGAAAATGTTCCCTATGTGACGAAAGCGCACTAGCGTGCTGCGAGTGCCTCGGGCGATGGGGAAGTCGCCCGGGGCACGTCAGTGGGTCCATCGGGGCTCGCGAGCCGGCGTGTGGGGAAGCGTGCCGGCGCTGAGCTGAGGAGTACGCCGACGTGCGCAGGTTCGCTGTCGCCACCGTCGCCACCGCGATCACGCTGACGTTGGCCGCCGGCCCCGCCTGGGTCGCCACCGCCGATGACGGCGACTCCACCTCGGACACCATCCCCAGCCGCGCCGACGTCCGCGCGGCCCAGGACGCCGCCTCCGACAAGGCTGCCGAGGTCGCCGGCGTGCAGGCCCAGCTGGCCGTCGCCAACGACTCGCTGCGGCGGTCGGCCATCCGGGCCGCCCAGGCCGAGGAGGCCTTCAACAGGGCCCGCTGGAACTACCGCGAGGCGCGCAAGGCCGCCCGCGCCGCCGAGCGCAGCCTCCGGTTCGCCGCTGCCGACCTGGTCGACATGCGCGACGCCTACGCCGACACGGTGGCCTCGTCGTACGAGATGTCGCCCTCGCTGACCACCCTGTCCGCGATCTTGCAGGCCGATGGCATCAGCACCGTCATCGACCGCACCAGCAGCTTTCAGAACGCCCAGAGTGTCCTCGACCAGGTCTATGACGACTACAGCGCCGCCGCGACCCTCGCCGGGGTCGCCAGCGACCAGGCCGCCGAGGCCAGGTCGGCCGCCGCCGACCTGGCCGAGCAGACGGACCAGGCCCGCGAGGCCGCCCGCGACGCCCAGGTGCGCGCAGCCGACGAGGCGCAGGCCATCGCCGGCCAGAGGGGCGACCTGATCGGCCAGCTCGCCCGCCTCCAGGACATCAGCGTCGAGCTGGCCGAGGAGCGGCAGGCCGCGCTCGAGGCGGCGGCCATCCCGACCCCGACGCCCGAACCCACACCCGAGCCGACGCCGACCAGCCAGCCGACGAACGAGCCGACCCAGGCGCCGACGAAGCAGCCGACACCCACGGTGACGCCCACCGCGACGCCGACCACGACGCCGACGGCCCAGCCGACGCCGACCGCGACGCCCACCCCCACACCCACCGCCCCGACGCCGACCCCGACGCCGACCGTCACGCCTCCCCCGCCTCCCCCGCCTCCCCCGCCTCCCCCGCCTCCGCCACCCCCGCCGCCCCCGCCGCCCCCGCCCGGCGGAGCCTCGGCGGCGATCGCGTTCGCGCAGGCCCAGATCGGCGAGCCCTACCAGTGGGGCGCAGCGGGTCCGGACAGATGGGACTGTTCCGGGCTGACCATGCGCTCCTGGCAGGCCGGCGGCGTCTCGCTGCCGCACTACTCAGCAGGTCAGTACGACGTCTCGACGCCGATCACCGTCAACCAGCTGCAGCCCGGCGACCTGGTCTTCTGGGGCGACACCGACAGCCCGTCCTCGATCTACCACGTCGCCCTCTACGTCGGCGGTGGCCAGATCATCCACGCGCCACGCACCGGTGAGGACGTCGCCCAGGTCTCGATGTACTACTGGATCGCGCCGAACTTCTTCGCCCGGCCCTGAGATCAACCCGCCTTGACGCGCTCGTCGCCGGCCTTCGGGGCGGTGGCCCGCTCGACGGGCGGCTCACTCGTGAGGGCTTCGACGCGGGCGGCGAACTTGGTGGCTAGGTCGTCGGGGTCAAGCCGGCCGGAGAGGATCTGCGAGGTCGGCCACGCGTCGACGTCGAGGCCCGACACGTCGCCGAACTGGGCGAGGTCGGCCTCGTAGAGCTTGGCCAGCGAGGTCAGGTCGGCGGCGCTGGGCGGGGTGCCGACGACGCGGTCGGGGCCGCTCATCTGGCGGCCGGGCTCGGGGTGGCGGTGGTAGCGGTCGACGCCGAGGAAGTCGGTGAGCTGGTCGAGGGTTCCGGAGAAGTCGGCCAGCATCGAGCGGAACTCCAGCCACAGCCACTGCTCGCGCGGGAAGATCGTCAGCCCGCGGGTCAGCTGGTCGCCGTAGTAGCCGCGGGCCACTCCCGAGCGTTGTTTGAAGGCCAGCGACGGCACGTCGGGCAGGGCCGTCGGCGTGGTCGACGGACGGAACTCGGTGACGAACTCCGGCCAGTCGGGCGAAGTGGTCCACCGGCCGCGCAGCATGGTCCAGTGGGAGAACAACCGCTCCAGCGGGTCACGAAAGACGGCGATCAGCCGCAGGTCGGGGTTGTAGTCGCGCATCCTCTCGAGCGCACCCGGCCAGAAGAGGTACGCCGGGGTGGCGTCGCCGGCGATCAGGTGCTGCGGCTTGCGCCGGGGCGCGCGGTAAGCGCGGTAGTCCGGGCGACTCCAGTCGACGTCCTCACGGGTGAAGAACTGAAGCTCCTTGCGCGGGGCGCGCGCCACTTGCGGGTGTCGGTCGAGGGCCGTCGACAACGTCGACGTACCGCTTTTCTGAGCTCCGACGATGGAGAAGCTGTAAGGCAGCCACTCATGGACGTCGCCGGTCTCGATGGGGTGCCTGGGCACTTTCCTCCCCTCCGATCCCGCTGGAATCTACCAACTGTCCCGGCCCTGCCTGCCCCGGTAGCGTGAATTGCATGGCCACCGAGACGGTCCCACCCGCCGACGACACCGTGTCGTCCGAGCCTACGTCCCGGCCGGCGCCGCCCGACATCGACGTACCCGCCATGACCGCCCTGCTGGACGGCAAGTACGCCGAGGTGCGCGACCTGGTCCGCCGCAACCTGGCGGCGTACGCCTCGGTGCTCGTGGAAGCCGAGACGCTGCCCCGCGACGACTTCCGCGACCGGGTCCGCGACCTCGTGGTGGAGATGGCCTCGACCGGTCAGACCGGGATGGGCTTCCCCAAGGAGTACGGCGGCGGCGGCGACATCGGCGCGTCGGTGGCGGCCTTCGAGACGCTCGCCTACGGCGACCTGTCGGTGCTGGTGAAGGTCGGTGTCCAGTTCGGGCTCTTCGGCGGCGCGATCCTCCAGCTGGGCACCAAGCGACACCACGACGCCTACCTGCACGACCTGGTCACCGCCCGGCTGATGGGCTGCTTCGCGATGACCGAGAGCGGTCACGGCTCCAACGTGCAGGCCCTCGGCACGGTGGCGACGTACGACGCCGACGCCGGCGAGTTCGTGATCACCACCCACGGCGACGCTGCTCGCAAGGACTACATCGGCAACGCCGCCCGGCACGCCCAGCTCGCCGTGGTCTTCGCCCAGCTCGAGGTCGGCGGCGAGTCCCACGGCGTGCACGCCTTCGTGGTGCCGATCCGCGTCGGCGGCCAGCCGGCCGCGGGCGTCCGCATCGAGGACGACGGCCTCAAGCTCGGCCTCAACGGGGTCGACAACGGGCGGCTGTGGTTCGACGGCGTGCGCGTGCCGCGTCGGGCCCTGCTCAACCGGTTCGCCGACGTCAGCGAGGACGGTGTCTACGAGAGCAGCATCGACAACCCCAACCGCCGGTTCTTCACCATGCTCGGCACCCTCGTCCAGGGACGGGTCTGCGTCGGCGGCGCGGGCATCAACGCCGCCAAGGTGGCGCTGGCGATCGCGGTCAAGTACGCCGACCGGCGGCGCCAGTTCGAGGCCACCTCGCCAGACGAGGAGCAGCTCCTCCTCGACTACGGCATCCACCAGCGGCGGCTGCTCCCGCTGCTCGCTCGGACCTACGCGCTGCACTTCGCCCAGGAGGTCGTGTCTTCCCAGCTGCACGACGTCTTCTCCGGTGTCACAGACGACGAGCACACCCGACGGGAGCTGGAGTCCAGGGCGGCCGGCACCAAGGCGCTCGGCACCTGGCACGCCACCCGCACGATCCAGGAGTGCCGCGAGGCGTGCGGCGGCGCCGGCTACCTCAGCGTCAACCGGTTCGCGGCGCTCAAGGCCGACACCGACGTGTTCACCACCTTCGAAGGCGACAACCACGTCCTGCTCCAGCTGGTCGCCAAGGGACTGCTGACCGACTACGCCAGCGACTTCGAGGACCTCGACCAGCTCGGCATGGTCCGCTTCGTCACCGGGATGGCCGTCGAGACGATCGTCGAGCGGACCAGCGTCCACAAGCTCCTCGAGCTCATCAAGGACGTGCTGCCCGGCGGCGACCGCTGGGACGACGAGGCCGGGATCCTCGACACCAACTACCACCTGGCGATGCTGCGGTTCCGTGAGGAGCACATGCTCGGCGGAGTGGCTCGGCGGCTCAAGCGCGGCATCGACGCCGACATGAACCCCGGCCTGGTCTTCTCGCGCGTCCAGGACCACGTCATCGCCGCCGCAGAGGCGCACGTCGAGCGCGTGGTGCTCGAGGCGATGGTCGACAAGATCGCGGACCTCCCCGACGACGACAACAAGCGGGCGCTGTCGCTGCTCTGCGACCTGCACGCGCTGTCGGTGATCGAGGCCGACCGGGCCTGGTTCATGGAGCACGGCCGGCTCACCGTCGTACGCTCCAAGGCGATCAGCCGCGAGGTCAACCGCCTCTGCCGCCGGGTCCGTCCGATCGCGGTGGACCTGGTCGACGCGTTCGGCGTGCCGCCCGAGATGCTGCGCTCGCCCGACCTGGTCGGGTGAGGGCCGGATGAGGGCGCCCGTCGGCCCCTGGGCCGACGATCCGCTGTGGGCGAGCGTCTACGACTGGTCAGTGGAGCACCCGCGGGTCGGCCGCCTCGGCTGGCGGCTGGTCGTGGGCAGCAACCTGTCGCTGCTGTACGACGCCGTGGCCGAGATCGGCCGGCTGCCTGCGGGCGCCGCAGTGGTCGACGTACCGTGCGGCGGCGGTGTCGCGCTTCGTGGCCTTCGCCCAGGGCAGGGCGTGACCTACCTCGCCGCCGATGTTTCGCAGGCGATGCTCGACAAGACGCTCGCCGCCGCCCAAAAGCGCGGTGTCGCCGAACAGGTGGTTCCTAGCCTGGCGGACGTGGCGGCCCTGCCGCTGGCCGACGGGTCGACCGACCTGGTGGTGAGCTTCGCCGGCCTGCACTGTTTTCCTGCGCCCCGGCCGGCGGTTGCCGAGATGTCGCGCGTGCTGCGCTCCGGAGGCGTCGTGTCGGGAAGCATGATCGCCACGGACACCGGAGCACGCTACGAGGGGGTCCGACGTCTGGGCCGGCGGGTCAGCATGCTGGGGGACATGTGCTCACGCGCCGAGCTCGTCGCCTGGTTCGCCGCGGACGGCGTTCCCGATCTACGAGTCACCACGAGCGGTGCGATGGCCTACTTCCGAGGAGTCAAGGCATGAGCAGATTTCCGCCAGGCGTCCCGACAGATCTCTGGGAACCCAACAGCGAGCCGGTTGGCACCGGTGTCGTGCTTCCGGGCCGTGGCTATCCGCCGGCCGCTCCGGGCTGCGCCTACGCGGGGTACGTGTTGGTGGCGGCCGGCTGGCGGGTCCGTGACGTCTGGTGGGACCCGCCCGGCAACTCGTCGATGCCGATCGAGGACGAGGTGGCCTGGGTGGGAGACCAGCTGGCGTCCGCGACCGCCGGTGTCACCGGCCCGGTGCTTCGTGGTCGGCAAGTCGCTCGGCACGTACGGCGCCCGGCTGGCCGCCGAGCGCGCATATCCGGCGATCTGGCTGACGCCGGTGCTGACCGAGCCGGTCCTGGTGGACGGCGATCCGCGCGAACCCGGCCCGTCAGCTGCTCGTCGGCGGGACTGAGGACTCCCTGTGGGACGTCGATGTCGCCGCCTCCCTGGCCGCCGGCGGGTGCGACGTACTCCAGCTCGACGGCGTTGACCACGGCCTGATCGACCGCAGCGACGCGGTCCGGTCCGCCGAGGCGCTGGTTGAGATCACTCGTGCGATGGAGACCTTCGTGGGCGATTCTGCCTCTTTGTGACGGTTGCAACGTCCCCGAACGTCCGGGATACCCGGTCGACCGGGTATCCCGCCCCAGAGACGCCTCAGCGCTCGCCCAACGAGTCGTCGGCGAGGTTGGCGAGGTCGGAGCCGTGGCCGTCGGTCTTGGCCCGCTCGAACGACGCGCGCACCTCGGCCTCGGCGTCGTCGCGGCCCACCCAGTTGGCGCCTTCGACGGACTTGCCCGGCTCCAGCTCCTTGTAGACCTGGAAGAAGTGCTCGATCTCCAGGCGGTCGAACTTCGGCAGGTGGTTGATGTCGCGCAGGTGCTCGAGACGCGGGTCGGACACCGGCACGCACAGCACCTTGTCGTCGCCGCCGGCCTCGTCGGTCATCCGATACATCCCGATCGCCCGGCACTTGATCAGGCACCCGGGGAACGTCGGCTCGCCGATCAGCAGCACCAGCGCGTCGAGCGGGTCGCCGTCGAGGCCGAGGGTGTTCTCGACGAAGCCGTAGTCGGCGGGGTACTGCGTGGAGGTGAACAGCGTGCGGTCGAGCCGGATCCGGCCGCTCTCGTGGTCGACCTCGTACTTGTTGCGGCTCCCCTTGGGGATCTCCACCAGCACGTCGAACTCCAGCACGGCGTCCTCCACGGTCACGAACTCGCTCCGGCGACCCCGATCGGGCCGTCGCGGTCAGTCTCCCGCACAATGACGCAAAAGCGCGAAGCCAGGAGGGTCTGTCCGTGGCACGAGCCGACGGAGGTCGTGGCCGGGCTCTGCTGACCCGCTGGCTGCCCGTCGTCCTCGTCCTGGCGATCCTCGGCGGCGCGGTCGCGGCGTACCGCTTTGACCTCGGCGAGCGCTGGTTCGGCACCCGTACGCCGTCACCCGACCCGGCCACGCAGCCGGCCGCCGTGCCCGCACCCGAAGGCCTCACCCTGCCGGCCCCGAGCCCGCCAGCAGCCGTCGCCAATGCGGTCCCGAGCGCCGACCAGGGCGCGATGGCGCCGCGCCGGGTCGCCCGCCTGTTGAAGCCGTTGCTGGCAGACCCCGACCTCGGCAAGCACGTCGTCGCGATGGTCTCCGACCTCGGCTCCGGCCGAGCGGTCTTCGAGCGGGGCGGCGTGGCCCTGCCGGCCTCGACGACCAAGCTGCTCACCACGGCGGCGGCGCTGCACGTCCTGGGGGTCGACCACCGCTTCACCACCAGCGCGGTGCTCGAGGGCCGGGGGAAGCAGCGCCGGCTCGTGCTGGTCGGCGGTGGCGACCCCTACCTGCTGAGCAAGCCCGACCACGACCCTGCCGACCAGGTCTATCCCCCTCGCGCAGACGTGCGCACGCTCGCCCGCAAGGTCGCCGAGGCGCTGGCCGCCGAGGGCATCCACCGTGTGCGGCTGGGCTATGACGACTCGCTCTTCACGGGGCCTGACGCCAGTGCCGGCTGGGAGGCGAGCTACGTGCCCGACGGCGTGGTCGCCCCGATCCGGGCGCTCTGGGTCGACGAAGGCCGACCTGCTGACGGCTCGGGCCGCGTGGCCGACCCCTCGCTGACGGCGGCAACCTACTTCGCGGCGGAGCTCCGCGCGGCGGGACTGGTCGTCACCGGGCGGCCGAGCCCGCATCGGGCTGGTGCTGGCGCCACCCTCGTTGCGGAGGTCCAGAGCGCGCCGCTGTCGCAGATCGTGGAGCGGGTGCTCTCGGTCAGCGACAACGAGGCCGCCGAGGTGCTGGGCCACCAGGTCGGGCTGGCCACCGTCGGCCGGGGCTCCTTCCAGGGCGGGGTGGCCGGCGTCGAGCAGGCCATGGCCGAGCTCGGCGTACCACTCCAGGGCGCAGTCCTGTACGACGGCAGCGGGCTCTCCCGGGACAACCGGCTCGACCCGGCCACCCTGGTGGCGGTGCTCCGACTGGCGGCCTCCGACGACCACCCCGGGCTCCGGCCCGTGCTGACCGGGCTACCCGTCGCCGGCTTCACGGGCTCTCTCGAGTACCGCTTCAACGACGCCGCGCCGCCGGCCCGCGGCCGGGTGCGCGCCAAGACCGGGACCCTCACCGGAGTCAGCGCGCTGGCCGGCGTGGCCACCGATCTCGATGGCACCTCGGTCACGTTCGTCCTGGTCGCCGACCGGGTGGCGCTGGTCAAGACGCTGGCCGCCCGCGAGGCGCTCGACGCGGCCGCCGCCGCCATCGCCGGCTGCCACTGCTCGGGCCCCCGGTAGGTTCGTGGCATGAACGACCCGAGCGCCCCCAATGCCATGGTCGACTGGGAGCTGGCGATCTCCATCGGGTCGCGGCTCGCGGGCGCGGGGCCTGAGATCGGCCGGGACGAGGCCGCGGCGGTCGTCGCCGAGCTGCGCGCCGATGCCACCCGCTCCACCAGCCTGGTCCGCGAGTTCACGGGCCTGGTGGCCGACGACGCCACGGCGCCGCTCTTCGTGGTCGACCGACCAGGCTGGATCCGCGCCAACACCGAGAGCTTCGACACCCTGCTGACTCCTGTGTTCGCCAAGCTGACCGAGAAGAAGGGGCCGCCCACCGGATTCAGCCGGGCCATCGGCTCCCGGGTGACCGGCGCCGAGATCGGTGGCGTCCTCGGTTTCCTCGCCGGCAAGGTGCTCGGACAGTTCGACCCGTTCCACGACCCGGCCGGCCGCCTGCTGCTGGTCGCCCCCAACATCGTCCACGTCGAGCGGGAGCTGGACGCCGACCCCACCGACTTCCGTCTCTGGGTCTGCCTCCACGAGGAGACCCACCGGGTCCAGTTCACCGCTGTGCCGTGGATGCGCGACCACCTGGCCGCTCAGGTCGCGCGCCTTGCCGACACCATCGAGCCGAGCCGGTTCCTCGACGAGGGGCTGGCCAGGATCTCCGAGGCGGTCAAGGGTGGCGGCGCCCGCGGCAGCCTGCTCGAGCTGCTGGGCAGCCCCGAGCAGCGCCAGATCATGGACGACGTCACCGGCATGATGTCGCTCCTCGAGGGCCACGCCGACGTGGTCATGGACGACGTAGGCCCCGAGGTCATCCCGTCGGTGGCCTCGATCCGCAAGAAGTTCACCAAGCGTCGACAGGGTCTCGGCACCTTCGACAAGCTCATCCGCCGAGCCCTCGGCCTGGACGCCAAGATGGCGCAGTACCGCGACGGTGCCCGCTTCGTCCGCGGCGTCGTCGACAAGGTCGGCATGGCCGAGTTCAACGCCGTCTGGCACGAGCCGGCCCACCTGCCCACCAAGGCCGAGATCGCCGACCCGGCAGCCTGGGTGACAAGGGTCCTCTAGGTGACAGGTCCGGACCCCGCCGTCGCGGCGACCCGGCTCGCCGTACGACGCGCGCTCGCCGGCGCCGCCGACCCAGGCGGCCAGCCGGTGCTCGTCGCGTGCTCGGGTGGTGCCGACTCGCTGGCCCTGCTGGCGGCTGCGGTGTTCGAGGCCCGCGACCGCCCCTGGTCGGTCGTCGGCGTCACGGTCGACCACGGGCTGCGCGAGGACTCAGCCGAGCTGGCCGTGCGGGTCGTCGCTCAGATGGCCATCCTCGGCGCCGACGAGACGGCCACCGCCCGGGTCGCCGTGACCACCGACGGCCACGGCCCCGAGGCCGCGGCGCGGGAGGCCCGCTACGCCGTCCTCGAGGAGCTCGCGGACCGGTTCGGCTCCAGCGTGGTGCTCCTCGGCCACACCCTCGACGACCAGGCCGAGACCGTGCTGCTCGGCCTCGCCCGCGGGAGCGGGGGTCGGTCACTGGCCGGTATGCGCCGGGCCTGGGACGTCTTCCGCAGGCCGCTGCTCGACCTGACCCGGGCCCAGACCGAGGCCGCCTGCCGGGCCGAGGGCATCGACTGGTGGACCGACCCGGCCAACGACGATCCCCGGTTCACCCGCAACCGGGTGCGCCACACGGTGCTGCCGATGCTGGAGGCGGAGCTGGGGCCGGGGGTCGCCGCCACCCTCGCGCGGACGGCCGACCAGGTGCGGCCCGACATCGAGGCCCTCGACGGGTGGGCCCAGCGTGTCTTCGACGAGGTGCAGGATCGACGACGGCCTCGAGGCGACCGCGCTCGGCCGGCACCCGCCGGCCGTCGTCACGCGGGTGCTGCGGCTCGCAGCGCTGGCAGCCGGCTCGCCGGCCGCCGACCTCTTCCATGTGCACGTCGTCGCGCTGGCGGACCTGGTGGCCGCTCCGCGGTCGGGGAGCGGCCACGGCGACGTGCAGCTGCCGGGCCGGGTGACGGCGTACCGGGACGGCGACCTGCTCCGGTTCCGTTCCACCTGACCCACGCCCGGTCGAGGATCGCGAGAGCGTGGCCCTACAGTGACGCCCATGGACGCCCGCCACGTCGAGGACGACCTCGTCAACGTGCTCTTCACCGAGAAGCAGATCCAGGACCGCCTCGGCGAGCTCGCCCGCGAGATCGAGGCCGACTACGCCGGCAAGGAGCTGCTGATCGTCGGCATCCTCCGTGGCGCCGTGATGGTGATGGCCGACCTGGCCCGGAGCTTCGAGCGCCACCTCGAGATGGACTGGATGGCCATCTCGTCCTACGGCTCGGGCACCAAGTCGAGCGGTGTGGTGCGGATCCTCAAGGACCTCGACACCGACATCATGGGCCGCGACGTCTTGATCGTCGACGAGATCATCGACACGGGCCTGACGCTGAGCTGGCTGTCGACCAACCTGGCCTCCCGCGAGCCCGCGAGCGTGCAGATCTGCACGCTGCTCCGCAAGCCGGAGGCCCTCCAGATGCCCGTCGACGTCAAGTACGTGGGCTGGGACATCCCCAACGAGTTCGTCGTCGGCTACGGCCTCGACTACCGCGAGCGCTACCGCAACCTGCGCGATATCGGCACCCTGGCCCCGCACGTCTACAGCTGAGAACCAGAAGTACCGGGGCGGCCCCAGCCCCCTTAGGGAACGTTCGTTTACCGCTCAAGCGTTCTGCCTGAGAGAATGGTCGTTGTCGGCGGGCCTGTACCGTCGTCCCCTCAGACGAGTGCCCTCCGGGGCGTGCTGGAAAGAGTTTCGTGAAGAGATTGCTCAAGGGTCCCTGGCTGTGGATCGTCGTCGCCGTCGTCGGCGTCCTCCTGGCCCTGCAGTACCTCACGCCCAGCGGCGGGTACGACGAGATCTCCACGTCCCAGATGAACCAGTACATCGCCGCCGGCCAGGTGCAGGACATCACCTTCGTCGACGGTGACCAGGTCATCAAGGCGACCCTCGACAGGGGGACCAACCGCGAGGGCGGCGACAAGGTGATGGCCCACTGGGTCGACGGCCAGCAGGAAGGCATCATCGACGCGGTCGACGAGCAGATCTCCAAGGGCACCATCGAGAAGTCCAACTCCGAGAACCCGCAGCCCAGCCTGCTCGGTTCGATCCTGGCCACCCTGCTGCCCTTCGCCCTGATCGTCTTCCTCTTCATCTTCCTGATGAACCAGGTCCAGGGCGGCGGCGGCAAGGGCATCATGCAGTTCGCCCGGTCCAAGGCCAAGCTGATCACCAAGGACATGCCCAAGACGACGTTCTCCGACGTCGCGGGCTGCGAGGAGGCGATCGAGGAGCTCGGCGAGATCAAGGAGTTCCTGCAGGAGCCAGCCAAGTTCCAGGCCGTCGGCGCCAAGATCCCCAAGGGCGTGCTGCTCTACGGCCCACCGGGCACCGGCAAGACGCTGCTGGCCCGCGCGGTCGCAGGCGAGGCGGGCGTGCCGTTCTACTCCATCTCCGGCTCCGACTTCGTCGAGATGTTCGTCGGCGTCGGTGCCTCCCGCGTCCGCGACCTGTTCGAGCAAGCCAAGGAGAACGCCCCGGCGATCGTCTTCATCGACGAGATCGACGCCGTCGGGCGGCACCGCGGCGCCGGCATGGGCGGCGGTCACGACGAGCGCGAGCAGACCCTCAACCAGCTGCTCGTCGAGATGGACGGCTTCGACGTCCGCGGCGGGGTGATCCTGATCGCCGCCACCAACCGGCCCGACGTGCTCGACCCGGCCCTGCTGCGTCCCGGTCGCTTCGACCGGCAGATCCAGGTCGACGCTCCCGACCTCAACGGCCGGCACCAGGTCCTCAAGGTGCACTCGCGCGGCAAGCCCATGTCCCCCGACATCAAGCTGCTCTCCGTGGCGCGGCGTACGCCCGGCTTCACCGGCGCCGACCTCGCCAACGTGCTCAACGAGGCCGCGCTGCTGACCGCGCGTCACAACCAGAAGCTGATCACCAACGAATCGCTCGACGAGGCGATCGATCGGGTCATCGCCGGCCCGCAGCGCCACTCCCGCCTGATGAACGAGCACGAGAAGCTGATCACGGCCTACCACGAGGGCGGCCACGCCCTGGTGGCGGCGGCCCTGCCCGGCACCGACCCCGTGCACAAGGTGACGATCCTGCCGCGCGGGCGGGCCCTCGGTTACACGATGGTGCTGCCCGACCAGGACAAGTACTCCACGACGCGTTCGGAGATCCTCGACAAGCTGGCCTACATGATGGGCGGCCGCGCGGCCGAGGAGATGGTCTTCCACGACCCGACCACGGGCGCGAGCAACGACATCGAGAAGGCCACCGCGCTGGCGCGCGCGATGGTCACGCAATACGGCATGACCGAGCGGCTCGGCGCCATCAAGCTGGGCGAGAACAACCACGAGCCCTTCCTCGGCCGCGACATCGGCCACAGCCGCGACTACTCCGAGGACGTCGCGGCGATCGTCGACGAGGAGACCAAGAAGTTCCTCACCGCGGCCCACCAGGAGGCGTTCGACATCCTGGAGGAGAACCGCGACGTCCTCGACGCCCTCGTCCTCGAGCTGCTCGACAAGGAGACGCTCGACAAGGAGCAGGTGGCCGAGGTCTTCGAGCCGCTGCGCCGCCGCTCGGCGCGCCCGGCCTGGACCGGCTCGCCCGACCGCAGCCCGTCGGACATCCCGCCCATCGAGATCCCCCAGGAGATCCGCGACCGGGCCCGCGTCAACGGCACGGTGTCCGTCGATGTCGAGGAGGACGCCGGTCCGATCCTCACGCCCCCGGGCTCCGGCGGCGATGTGCATGGCGACCCGGGGGTCGAGGCACCCGCTGGTCAGTCCGGCAGCGACCTGCCGCGTCCTTCGTGATGGTCCCCTCGTGACCGGCATCGAGCCGGTGGCCTGGCACCAGCGCCCGGCGGCCGAGGTCCCCGCGTTCGACCACGACCGGGCCGCGGCCGCGGTCAAGGAGCTGCTCTACGCCATCGGCGAAGACCCCGACCGCGAGGGGCTGCGGGAGACCCCTGGCCGCGTCGCGCGGGCCTACGAGGAGCTGACGAGCGGGCTGCGGCTGACGCCCGCCGACGTGCTCACGACCACCTTCGACATCGGTCACGACGAGATGGTGCTGGTCCGCGACATCGAGCTGTGGTCGATGTGCGAGCACCACCTGGTGCCGTTCACGGGCGTCGCGCACGTCGGCTACATCCCCGCCGAGACCGGCAAGATCACCGGTCTCTCCAAGCTGGCCCGCCTCGTCGACGTCTACGCCAAGCGTCCGCAGGTGCAGGAGCGGCTCACCACCCAGGTCGCCGATGCGCTGATGGAGCTCCTCGAGGCGCGCGGGGTGATCGTCGTGGTCGAGGCCGAGCACCTGTGCATGACGATGCGCGGCGTTCGCAAGGCCGGCGCGCGCACCATCACCTCGGCGGTGCGCGGCCAGATGCACAACGCCGCCACCCGCTCCGAGGCGATGGCGCTGATCAACAGCAGCCGCTGATGCTGCTGTCACGCTCCGGCCGGCCCGTACTGATGGGCGTGGTCAACGTGACTCCCGACTCGTTCTCCGACGGCGGCCGGTGGGCCACGCCCGGGCCAGCGATCGAGCACGGGCTCGAGCTGCTGTCCGACGGCGCCGACATCCTCGACGTGGGGGGCGAGTCCACCCGGCCGGGCGCGACGCGGCCGCTGGTCGCCGAGGAGCTCGGCCGGGTCATCCCGGTCATCACCGCCCTCGCCGATGCCGGGGCCGTGGTCTCGGTCGACACGATGCGCGCCGAGGTCGCGGCCGCGGCGGTCGGCGCCGGTGCGCAGGTCGTCAACGACGTGTCCGGCGGGCTGGCCGACCCCGAGATGCTCGCCGTGGTGGCCGGCAGCTCGGCGGCGTACGTCGCGATGCACTGGCGCGCCCACAGCGAGACCATGCAGCAGCACGCCGAGTACGACGACCCGGGAGGCGTGGTCGCCGCCGTCCGGCAGGAGCTGGCCGAACGGGTCGAAGCGATGACGGCTGCCGGGCTCGCCCGCGACCGCATCGTGCTGGACCCCGGGTTGGGCTTCGCCAAGCGCGCCGAGCACAACTGGGCGTTGCTCGCCGGGCTGGACGACCTCGCTGAACTCGGGCTGCCGCTGCTCGTCGGGGCCTCGCGCAAGGCGTTCCTCGGCTCGCTGTTGGCCGGTCGCGACGGACAGGCACGCCCGGTCGGCGAGCGCGAGCACGCCACCACCGCCCTGACCGTGCTGCTGGCTCAGCGTGGTGTCTGGGGACTGCGGGTGCACGACGTCCGCGCCGCCCACGACGCCCTGCTCACCCTCGAACGGTGGCAGCTGGAGCAGGCCGGCCAGGAGACCACGGGAGCGACCAGATGACTGACCAGCTGAGCGTCACCGGGATCGAGTGCTACGGCTACCACGGCGTCTTCGAGGCCGAGAAGCGTGCGGGGCAGCCCTTCGTGGTGGATCTCACGCTGGGCGTCGACACGGGCCCGGCGGCGGCCTCCGACGACTTGCGCGACACCGTGGACTACGGGAGTCTCGTGGCCTCGGTGAAAGCCGCCGTGGAGAAGGACCCGGTCGACCTGATCGAGACCCTGGCCCAGCGGATCGCGGGCGTCTGCCTGAGGGACGTTCGTGTTGAATGGGTGCGGATCACGGTCCACAAGCCGCAGGCCCCGATCGACGCGACGTTCGCCGACGTGACACTCACCATCACCAGGACCCGACCCCCCGGAACCGAGGCCACCACATGACGGAGACGCCAAACCCGCACATCGTCGACTCCGACACCCTGACGGGTGAGATGCGACCAATCCGGCGGGCGGTGCTGTCCCTGGGCTCCAACCTCGGCGAGCGGATGGCCAGCATCCAAGGCGCCGTGCACGCGTTGGCCGACACCCCCGACGTCTGGGTCACGGGAGCCTCGCCCGTCTACGAGACCGAGCCCGTGAACTGCCCACCCGGCTCCGACAACTTCTACAACGCGATCGTGCTGATCGACACGACCCTGGCCTCCGGCCGCCTGCTCGACCGGGCGCACGCCATCGAGGACGCCTTCGGCCGTGAGCGCGGTGAGGGCATCGAGGTCAACGCCCCGCGCAACCTCGACGTCGACATCATCGTGATCGGCGACCGCAGGGCCGACGACGAGACGCTGACCCTCCCGCACCCTCGGGCCGCCGAGCGCGCCTTCGTGCTCCAGCCCTGGTACGACATCGAGCCGGACGCCGTGCTGCCCGACTACGGACCGATCGCCGAGCTCCTGGAGCAGACCGATCGCAGCGGCCTGAAGCTGCGCGACGACTTGATCCTGCAGGTCCAATAACACTGTCCCTTTGGTAATGGGCCGCGCCCGTTGACCGGTCGGAGATCGATGAGCGAGGACCCTCCAGAGCAAGAACCGGTCGGTCGGTTGCGGCCGACCTCGGCAGGCGTGCTGACCGTTTGGTGCGTGGCCGGCCTCGCGGGCGGCTGGCTGCTGCACGCGTACGCCGACCGGTCGATGGACGCCGCGCCGATCGTCACCTGGGCCCAGCCGCTCGCGCTGTTCCTGGTGGCGGCGATCCTCGGGGTCACCGCGCGCGCCACCTGGCGCACCGTGCAGGTGCGCCGCGAACGGCTCCTGCCGCACCAGGCGGTCAACCGGCTGGTGCTCGCCAGGGCCTGCGCCTATGTCGGGGCCCTGGTTGCTGGCGGCTACCTCGGCTATGCACTCAGCTGGGTCGGCGTGACCGCCGAGCTGGCCGAGCAGCGCGCCGTGCGGTCGCTGGTGGCGGCTCTGGGAGGGGCTTGTGTGGTGGGCACAGCGCTGCTCCTCGAGCGCGCGTGTCGCGTCAGGAAAGACCCCGACGCGCCCTAGCCTTTCGTTATGTCTTCCCCAAAGGCTCGTCGCAGGCAGCGCAGCACGCGGCTCTCGGTCGCTGCTGCCCTCGTCATCACCGCGGCGGTCGTCGTCATCGGCGCCGTCCTGCTCGACTCGCAGGCTCTCATCGCGATCGCAGCCGTCCTCGGCGTCGTCCTCGGCGCCGCCGCCACCCGGATCACCCACTCCGAGCTGATGGCCACCCGCCGGCTGGCCAACGCCGACCGTGCCGAGCAGGCCCGCACCTACCGCGACCTCACGGCCGAGCGCGCGGTCGAGCATGCGTCGTACCTCTCGATGGTCGACGGCAAGCTCGCGTCCCGCCAGACCATGATCGACGAGCTCGAGGTGGCGCTGACGTCCGCGCAGCGGCGGGCTGCCGAGGCGGCCCGCAAGGTCAGCGCCGAGGCCCGCCGGGCCGACCAGGCCGAGGCCGACGCCGACGAGGTCGCCCGGCGGCGCGACGAGGCCGAGACCCGCGCCGCGGAAGCCATCCTCAGGGTCGCCGAGCTCGAGGCCGAGATCGACGCCCTCACTGCCGAGGTCGGCACCCTCCGCAACGAGGTCGCCACCTGGCGGCAGCCACCCGCCGTCCGCCACGCCTGACCTGACGGCGGGTCAGCGCAGGGAGGCCCGCAGCTGCCGGTGGATGCCGGCGGGCGTGAGTACGCCGACGAACTTGGCGCCGTCCTTGACGCCCACCATCGGCTTGTCGTCGCGCAGCAGGACGGCGAGCGCCTCCTCGAGCGTCGCGTCGAGATCGATCGCGGCGCCGAGCTCGCCGGCGGTGACGCCGTCGAGCGGGTCGAGGTGCTCGGGGTCGATCGTGGTGACCGTCAGGCGGCGCAGGCCGCGGGTGGCGCCGACGAAGTCCTCGACGTACTCGTCGGCCGGATGTGCGAGCAGCTCGGAGGGCGTGCCGACCTGCGCCAGATGGCCGCCCGACGCGAACACGGCGACCCGGTCGCCCATCTTCACGGCCTCGTCGATGTCGTGGGTGACCAGCACGACGGTCTTGCCGAGCTCGCGCTGCAGGCGCAGGAACTCGTCCTGGAGGCGGATCCGCACCACCGGGTCGACGGCACCGAACGGCTCGTCCATCAGCAGCACCGGCGGATCGGCGGCGAGCGCCCTGGCCACCCCCACTCGCTGGCGCTGTCCGCCCGAGAGCTGGTGCGGATAGCGGTCGGCGTACGTCGCCGGGTCGAGTCCGACGAGCTCCATCAGCTCCTTGGCCCTGGACCGCGCAGTGGCCGTCGACTCGCCATAGAGCAGCGGCACGGTCATCACGTTGCGGATGACCTTCTGGTGGGGAAAGAGCCCGACCTGCTGGATGACGTAGCCGATCCCACGCCGGAGCTTGACCGCGTCGACGGTCGTGACGTCCTGGCCGTCGATGAAGATCCGGCCGGTCGTGGGCTCGATCAGGCGGTTGATCATCTTCAGGGTCGTGGACTTGCCACAGCCTGACGGGCCGACCAGCACGAGCAGCTTCCCGGGTTCGACCTCGAGATCGAGCTCGTGGACGGCGACCGTGCCGTCGTCGTAGGTCTTGCCGACTCCCTCTAGCCGGATCATCGGCTCGTGCGACGACCGGGCCGGATCTGACCCGGTAGCGTCCATGACCGTGACCCTACTCGGCGGCCCGGTGCTGCCAGCTGCGGCCGAGCCGAGCTGCTACAGCCGGCTGACCAACGACTGGATCTGCGGCGCGTACCTCTCCGACTATCGCTCCGAGATCGTGGACGCGACCGTGCAGCACCTCTGGATCACGCTCGCGGCGGTCGCCGCCGGCGCGCTGATCGCCTTCCCGCTGGGACTGCTGGCCCGCCGCTACCCGAGGCTCGAGGCGACGATCCTCGGCGTCAGCACCGGCCTCTACACGATCCCGTCGTTGGCGCTCTTCCCGTTGCTGGTGCCGTTCACGGGCATCACCCCACTCACCGTCGTCATCGGTCTGGCGCTCTATGCGCTGACCATCCTGGTGCGCGGCATCCTGGCCGGGCTCGACTCGGTGCCAGAAGAGGTGCGTGAGTCCGGACGCGGGCTGGGCTACGGACCGACCCGCCTGCTGCTGCGGATCGAGCTCCCGCTCGCGTTGCCGGTGATGATGGCCGGCCTGCGGGTGGCGACGGTCTCGACGGTGGCGCTCACCACGGTCGGCACCCTGGTGGCGTACGGCGGCCTCGGCAACCTGATCCGCGACGGAGTCACGACCAACTTCAAGGCCGAGCTGCTGACCGCGTCGGTGCTGTGCGTGGTGCTCGCCGTGGTGCTCGACGCCGCGATCGTGCTCACCGAGAAGGCGCTGACTCCGTGGACCTGGCGGACCGGCCGCGCCAGAAGGCGGCAACCGGCATGAACATGAACGTCTTCGGCGACACGTGGGACTACCTCACCGACCCAGCCAACTGGCAGGGCCCCACCGGCATCTGGCACCTGCTGCTTCAGCAGCTGCTGATCAGCTTCACCGCGCTGGCCGTTGCGGTGGTGATCGGGCTGCCGATCGCGCTGTGGCTCGGACACATCGGCCGCGGCGGCTTCATTGCCATCAACGTCTCCAACATGGGCCGGGCCGTGCCGACGTTCGCGTTGCTGGCCCTGCTGGTGACCGCCGACTTCCCCGGAACCGCCCCCTTCGGCCCCTACGGTCGCGCCGGCCTCGCCACGCTCATCGCGCTGGCGCTGTTCGGGCTGCCGCCGATCATCACCAACGGCTACGTGGCGGTCCATGAGGTGCCCGCCGAGATCCGGGAGGCCGCCGACGGCATGGGCATGACGGGGTGGCAGAAGTTCGCCCGAGTGGAGCTACCGCTGGCGATGCCCCTGATCATCTCGGGCGTCCGGCTCGCGCTGGTGCAGATCTGGGCGACCGCCACCATCGCCGCCCTGGTGGCCGGACCAGGGCTGGGCCGCATCATCACCGACGGCTTCTACCGCACCAACTACGCCAAGGGCATCGCCGGAGCCATCGTCGTCGCCGTGGTCGCGCTGGCCATGGAGATCATTTCCGCGGCCGTCCTGCGCGCAGTGGAGCGGTCCCGTTCGCCTTCGTTGCGCAATCGTGACCCAACGGGTGAGCCGGTCCTCGAACCCCTCGCGGGATGATTCCAGCGCTCTCTCGGTTGTATTAGTCGCACCACTCCTGCAGCACCGGACACGCGTGGCGCCGCCACGGGACACAGAAGGTCGATCGCACTCATGTACCCACGCCGAATTCTCGCTGGACTGGCCGCGGCCAGCGCCGCCATCATTCTCACCTCGTGTGGGGGGGACTCCGACAGCAGCACCGATACCGAGACCGAGGGCGGTGCGGCCGGTGGAACGGTCCGGCTCTCGGGCCAGAACTTCCCCGAGGCAACGCTGGTCGCCGAGATGTACACCCAGATCCTCGAGAACAACGGCTACGACGTCGAGGTCAAGCTCGTGGACACGCGCGACGTCTACATGGCCGACTTCCCAGGTGGCGTCGACCTCGTTCCCGAGTACGTCGGCGGCATCGTCGACTTCCTCAACGCGCAGGCCAACGGCGCCGACGCGGAGGCGATCACGACGAGCGACGCCGAAGCGACGATCGAAGCTGCCAAGCCGCTCCTCGAGGAGCAGGGCCTCACGCTGCTCGGCGCTGCCATGGCGACCGACCACAACGCCTTCTTCGTGACGCAGGAGTACTCCGAGGCCGAGGGCGTCACCACGCTCTCCGACCTGCGGGGCAAGTCGGTCGTGCTGGCCGCCGCACCCGACTGCGAAGGCCGTACCGACTGCGCGGGTGGTCTCACCGACGTCTACGGGATCAAGATCACCGAGATCCTCCCGCTCGGCTACGCCAGCAACGACACCTACCAGTCGGTGATCAACGGCGAGTCGCAGCTCGGCGAGACCAGTACCACCGACGGCACGCTGGAGTCCCAGGGCCTGGTGCTGCTCGAGGACGACCAGAACATCCAGCCGGCCCAGAACCTCGTGCCGGCCATCTCCACCGAGTTCCTGGCCGCCCACCCGGACATCGAGGAAATACTGGCCCCGCTGATGTCGGCGCTGACGACAGAGGACCTCACCCGGCTGAACGGCCTGGTCTCGGTCGACCGCGAGAAGCCGGCGGACGTCGCCAACTCCTACCTGGAAGAGGAAGACCTGCTCGACTGACCAGCTCCGTTGGTTGAGGAGGGCCCCTGGGCCCGTCTCGAAACACGGAGAGTCAGCGTTCGTGGGGCGCAACGCCAACGCGGCCGGGTCCACATCGGAAGAGTCCAGCACCTCGGACGGGACGACCAGCTGGTCGCCCTCCCGGGGTGCTGGGCCGTCCAGGGTGCCCAGCCAGCGCACGACCGACTCCGCGTCGGCGCGGCGGTCGCGCTCGACCAGCCAGCCGACCAGGCGGTGCACGGGCGGCAGCCCGCTGTGCACCAGCGAGCGCTGCCCCCACAACTCGCGTACCCCGTTGACCAGGAGTGCCCACCACTCGTCAGAGGCGACCGGGATCTCCACGAAGTAGCGGTGCAGGTCGCCGGCCAGCACGCGGTCGACGAAGTACGCCGACGTCCCGGCGTCGTCGTACTCCTGGACGGCCTCCAGCGCCATCCGCTTGGTCGCCCACCGGTCGCGCAGGTCGGACACCGACGCCCGTTGCTGGGTGATCGACGTGCCGTCGTGGCGGATCCGCCAGTGGTAGACGACCTCGGGGATCACGTCGAACGTGCCCGACAGGTAGGCCCGCGTCGTGGTCGGCTGGTCCTCGTAGCGCACGCCCTCTGGCCACTCGAGTCCCTGCTCGCGCCAGAACGACCGGCGGAACAGCTTGTTCCACGCGAAGACGTCGCCCAGGATCTCGGGGTGCTCGCGGGCCGTGAGTCCAAGCCGTCGCTCGCGGTGCAGCCGGGCCATCCAGGGCGGCTCGTGCAAGCCGTCGGCCTGCCACCGCGCCACCGACCCTGTCGCGAAGTCCGACCCCGACTCGTCCAGCGTGGCGGCCAAGCGTGGCCAGCGCCCCCGGCGGCAGCACGTCGTCGGAGTCGAGGAAGCCGAGGTAGTCGCCGGTGACGAGTTCGGTGCCGACGTTGCGGGCGGAGCCGAGGCCGCCGTTGGCCACGTGCAGCACCTGCACGCGGTCGTCGCGGGCGGCGTACGCGTCGGCGATGGCGCCGGAGGCGTCGGGCGACCCGTCGTCGACCACGACCACCTCGAGGTCGACCCCGGCCTGGGACAGCAGGCTGTCCAGCGACTCGGGGAGCCAGCGCTCGACGTCGTAAACGGGGACGACGACACTGACGCGAGGCACGGCTGACGTCGTACGGCGCCGGAGCCTCATGGCACGGACCCTACCGACGGCTCGGGATAGGCTTCCCTGCCGTGAGCAGCCCCACCACCGACGCGTCGTCACCGGCCGTCGACATCGAGCCCGAGGACTACCCGCGCAAGGTGCTCTTCGTGGCGGGCGCCGGTCGCAGCGGCACCAGCACGCTGTCCGGGCTGATGCAGCTGATGGGTCTGCACGTGCCCCAGCCCGAGGTGGTGGCCGACGAGTCCAACCCCAAGGGTTTCGGCGAGCCGGCCTGGGTCGTGGAGCACCACGACCGGCTGCTCAAGGACGCCGGCGTCCAGGTCAGCGACGCCCGGCCGGACGCGTGGTTCGAGACGGGGCGGGTCGCCACCCGCGAGCCCGAGCGGATCCGCACGGCCGAGTGGCTCGACGGTCACTTCGCGGAGGGCAACGAGCTGATCGTCAAGGACCCGCGGCTCTCCTGGTTCCTGGGGCTGTGGCGGGTGGCCGCAATCCGCACCGGCGCGACGCCGGTCTTCGCGACCATGCTCCGCCCGCCGGCCGAGGTGGTGGGGAGCAAGCAGAAGTACTACGCCAACCGGCTCGGTTCCTCCCACCTCGCGGCCAGCTGGCTCAACATGCTGCTGCACACCGAGCGGGCCACCCGCGAGTCGGTGGCCGACGGCGGCCGCGCCTTCGTGCGCTACGGCGACCTCCTCGACGACTGGACCCGCGTCGTCATGCAGCTCGGCGAGACGCTGTCGCTGCAGAACGTGCTGCACGCCAAGAGCGAGCAGATCCGCGACGGGCACCGGTTCGTCGACCCGGGCCTGCGCCGCGTGACCCAGAGCCTGGCGGACCTCGACCTGCCGCCGCGGCTGCACGAGCTGACCGAGCAGACCTGGGGCGAGCTCAACAAGCTCGCCGAGCCAGGCGGCGACACGGCCGAGGTGCACGCGAACCTCGACCAGCTGCGCGAGGCCTACGTCGACCTCTACGCCGAGGCCGAGGCCATCTCGCGCTCGTCGGTCGTCGCCGCGGAGCAGCGTGTCAAGCGCGAGCTCAAGGGCGGGCGGGGCCGCGCTGCAGGAGCTGACGCGCCCGGCGAGCCGGCGCCGGACTCGGGCTCCCTGGCCGACAAGATCCCTCACGGGCTGCGCGCCATGATCCCGCCGAGCATGCGCCGCGGCGTCCGCAAGGCCCTGGGACGCAGCCGGTGATCGCAGTGTCCCCGGACGCCGCCGGGCTGCAGAACCTCGAGGGACACACCGACTTCGACATCGTCTGGCCGTGGACCAAGCCCGGTGGACTTCGGCCGGGGACGACGGCGGTGCTGCGGGTCAAGGACGAGGCGCCTTCCCTGCCGTGGGTGCTGCCGCCACTGCTGCGCGCCTGCGACCACGTGCTGCTGGTCGACAACGGGTCGACCGACGGCACGCCGGAGGTGGCGGCCGAGACCGCCGCCCGCTCGGGCCGGGCCGACAAGTTCGCCCAGACGTCGTACCCCTTCTCGGTGGCCCGCGCCGGCGCCGAGCACCTGGCCCAGCCCGAGCTGTCGGTGCACTCGTTGTCGTACTTCTACAACTGGTGCTTCGCCCAGGTCGGCACCCGCTACTCGTGGAAGTGGGACGGCGACATGGTGCTGACCACCGAGGGCGAGGTGTCCCTGGCCGACCTCGGGTGGCAGGTCGGCGACGTCGCCTCGATCATCCGGGTGCCGCGGCACGGGCTCTATCTCGCCGACGACCGGCACGGCTACCTCGATCTCGGTCTCCGCAACGCCGAGGAGTGGGGCTTCCCGATCGGCCCGGACTTCGTGTTCACCAAGGCCTTCGAGTGGGAGATCCGGACCACTCCGGTCGGCGTCCGTTCGATCGGGCTGCCACACGGGCTGTGCGTGGAGCTGAAGTACCTCGACGGCGACGAGTTCGCCCACTGGACCGACCCCGAGTCGTTCGCCACGTCGTTCCGCAACAAGCGCAAGCGCCGCGAGTGGGAGGTCTTCCACGCCCTCCGGGCCGGCGAGGTGCCCCCCGGCGTCGTCGACCTGACGGCACCCGAGGGCACCCACATCGTCGACTACGTCACCCGCGAGTGGCTCCCGCGCGCCCCGCGCCCCCTCCAGGTCGGCTGAGCGCCGAGGCGGCAATGTCGGGTACGTCACGTCGCCGATGAGTACCCGTGCGGAGGCCCCCCGCGTAGCCTTGCGTTGACAACAGCGAGCACATCGTCTGGTACCCACACCGGCCCTCACCCGAGGGTGGTCGGCGGGACTGAAACGAGAGGTTCGAGAAGAATGCCCAAGCCCCTCATGAAGCTCCGTGTGGGCGTGATCGGTGCCGGCCGCGTCGGCGCCGTCCTGGCCGCCGCTCTGCGCGCCGCCGGCCACGAGATCGTCTCCGTCGCAGGTGAGTCCGACGCCTCCCGCCGCCGCGCCGCCGCCCTGCTGCCCGACGTACCCCTCGACAAGCCCACCGCCGTCGCGCGGGCCTGTGACGTGCTGCTGCTGACGGTCCCCGACGACATGCTCGACAACGTCGTGACGATGCTGAGCGCGAGCGGCGCGATCCGCCCCGGTCAGGTGGTCGTGCACACCAGCGGGCGCCACGGGCTCGCGGTCCTCGCTCCTGCGGTCCTCGTCGGTGCCCGGCCGATCGCGATGCACCCGGCGATGACCTTCACCGGCACCGACATCGACCTGCCGCGGCTGCGCGGCTGCGTCTTCGGCGTCACCGCCGACGAGGCCGAGCGCGAGCTCGCCGAGGCGCTCGTCGGCGACCTCGGCGGCGTGGCGATGTGGGTGCCCGAAGACCGGCGCACGCTCTACCACGCCGGGCTCGCCCACGGCGCCAACCACCTCGTCACCCTGGTCGCGCAGGCCATGGAGCTGCTCGGGGCCGCCGGCGCCGACGACCCCGCAGCCACCCTGCGCCCGCTGCTGACCGCGGCGCTCGACAACGCGCTGGCCGACGGCGACGCGGCGTTGACGGGACCGATCGTTCGCGGCGACGTCAACACCGTGCGCGCCCACCTCGCCGAGGTCGCGGCCAACGCGCCGCACACGTTGGCGTCGTACGTCGCGATGGCGCGCGCGACCTTGGACCGCGTCGTCACCGACGGGCGGGTGCTGCCGATCCGCGCGGCCAAGATCCGCCGGGTTCTCGACGAGGCACTCGTCGCGGCCCGCGAGGCCGAGGTCCGCGCCAGCCGGGACACCGAGCGGATCTGAGGCGCTCGTGACCCCGGTGCTGGCGAGCACCCGCGCTGAGCTCGCCGATCTCCTCGCCCCACGCCGCGCTGATGGTGCGGCGATCGGGCTCGTGCCGACGATGGGCGCCCTCCACGACGGCCACGCGAGCCTGATGACGGTCGCGCGCGGGCGGGTCGGCGACGGGCCGGTCGTCGTGTCGATCTTCGTGAACCCGCTGCAGTTCGGTCCCGGTGAGGACCTCGGCCGCTATCCCCGCACGCTCGACGCGGACCTTGAGGTCTGCGAGAAGGAGGGCGTCGACCTCGTCTTCGCCCCGAGCCTCGAGGAGGTCTATCCGGGCGGGCAGCCTCTGGTGACGATCGAGCCCGGACCGCTCGCCACCATCCTCGAGGGCGAGACCAGGCCGGGCCACTTCCGCGGCGTGCTGACCGTGGTGGCCAAGCTGCTCGGGCTCGTGCGCCCCGACGTCGCGATCTTCGGCGAGAAGGACTATCAGCAGCTGACCCTGATCCGGCGGATGGTGCTCGACCTGTGCCTGGGTGTCGACGTGGTCGGCGCCGAGACCCGCCGCGAGCCCGACGGGCTCGCCCTGTCGAGCCGCAACCGCTACCTCGACCCCGAGCAGCGCCGGCAGGCCGCGGTGCTCTCCCGGGCCCTCCGCGCTGCGCAGGAGCGGGCGGCGTACGGCGTCCCCGCGGCGCGGTGGGCCGCGAAGAGCGTCCTCAAGACCGAGCCCGCGGTCGACGTCGACTACCTCGCGATCCGCGCCCCCGACCTCGGCGAGCTGTCCGACTATCCCAGCCACCCCGGCACCGTCGAGGGCCGGATCCTGGTGGCCGCCAAGGTCGGCAGCACCCGCCTGATCGACAACTTGCCACTGACTCTCGGAGGAGGAGCCTGATGCTGAGGACCATGATGAAGAGCAAGATCCACCGAGCGACGGTGACCCAGGCCGACCTGCACTACGTCGGCTCGGTCACGGTCGACCAGGACCTGCTCGACGCCGCCGACCTGCTGCCGGGCGAGCTCGTGCACATCGTCGACGTCACCAACGGCGCCCGCCTCGAGACCTACACGATCGCGGGGGAGCGCGGCTCCGGCGTGCTCGGCATCAACGGCGCCGCGGCCCGCCTCGTGCATCCCGGCGACACCGTCATCCTGATCGCCTACGGCCAGATGGACACCGACGAGGCCAGGGACTTCCAGCCGCAGGTGGTCTTCGTCGACGCCGACAACCACGTGCTGGCCACCGGCTACGACCCGGCCGAGACGTTCGGGGACCCCGGACTCACGCGCGGCGACCTGATCCAGCGCGCGTAGTCTCAGCAGCCATGTCCCGACTGCCCGGCCGCCTCGCTGCCCCAGCACCCGGCTGGACCACGACCTGCGACGTCGTGGTGGTCGGCTCCGGAATCGCCGGCCTGACCGCGGCTCTTCGGCTCAAGGACCGGCTCCGGCCCGCGGGCCGGATCCTGGTGGTCACCAAGAGCGTGCTCAACGCCGGCTCCACGCAGTGGGCGCAGGGCGGCATCGCGGCTGCCCTCGGTCCCGGGGACACGCCCGAGCAGCACGAGCGCGACACCCTGGTGGCGGGAGCCGGCGCGTGTGACCCGGCGGCGGTGCACCTGCTCGTGACGGACGGGCCCGACGCCGTCCGCGAGCTGATCGAGCTCGGCACCATCTTCGACCACGACGGTGCCGGCGACCTGAGCCTGACCCGCGAGGGTGGCCACCACCGGGACCGCATCGCGCACGCCGGCGGCGACGCGACCGGCGCCGAGATCCAGCGGGCGCTGGAGGCGGCGATCAAGGCAGCGCCCGAGATCGAGGTCGTCGAGCACGCGCTCGCGGTCGACCTGCTGCTCGACGAGAACGGTGGCGTCGCCGGGCTCACCCTGCACGTGATGGGCGAGGGGCAGATCGACGGTGTCGGCGCGGTGCACTGCCGGGCAGTCGTGCTGGCCAGCGGCGGCTTGGGGCAGGTGTTCTCCCAGACCACCAACCCCGTGGTCGCGACCGGCGACGGGACGGCCATCGCGCTGCGCGCAGGCGCGACCGTCCGCGACCTGGAGTTCGTGCAGTTCCACCCGACCGTGATGTACCTCGGTGCCGACTCCCGCGGCCAACAGCCGCTCATCTCCGAAGCGGTGCGCGGCGAGGGCGCCTTCCTCGTCGACTTCGAGGGCCAGCGCTTCATGCAGGGCGTGCACGAGCTGGCAGACCTGGCCCCCCGCGACGTGGTCGCCAAGGCCATCACCCGAAGGATGAACGAGACCGGCCACCCGCACATGTGGCTCGACGCCCGACACCTGCGCGGCTCTTTCGGTGATCGAGCCGCGAGCGAAGCGAGCGTGTCGAGAATGTGGGAGCGGCGCTTTCCGACCATCCTGCAGACCTGCCGCGCCCACGGCGTCGACCCGGTCACCGAGCTGATCCCGGTGGCGCCGGCCTGTCACTACGCCTCCGGTGGCGTGGCCACCGATCTGTGGGGTCGCACCAGCGTGCCGGGCCTGTACGCCACCGGCGAGGTCGCCTGCTCCGGCGTGCACGGCGCCAACCGGCTGGCCTCCAACTCACTGCTGGAGGGCCTCGTCTTCTCGCGACGGATCTCCGATGTGCTCCCGGGCGAGCTGAGGGCCGCCACCACTCCCGCACCCGACAACCGCACACCCGCGCTGGTGCCCGGTGAGTGCCGCACCGAGCTCCAGGAGCTGATGACCGCCCAGGTCGGCGTGCTCCGCTCGGCAGCCGGCCTGGCCGAAGCCCGTGACGCCCTGGCCAACCTCGCTGGTCGTCGTACGGACGACGTCGACCAGGCGGCCTGGGAGACCACCAACCTGCTCACGATCAGCACGGCCCTCGCCGAGGCTGCCGCCCGCCGTGAGGAGACCCGCGGCTCCCATTGGCGCGACGACTTCCCCGACCGCGACGACGAACGCTTCGCGGGCCACTTCGACGCCCGCATGGTCGACGGCGAGCTCGCGCTGGAGTTCTGGCCGGCACCGCAGACCGACCCGACGCTCGCAGTCGTGGCCCGATGATTTCCTTCGAGGGTCTGCCGGGCGACCTGGTCGAGGAGATGGCCGACGCCGGGCTCGACCCGCTCGACGTCTACGCCCACGTGGTGGCCGCGCTCGGGGAGGACCTGCCCGGCGCCCAGGGCGACCTGACCAGCGAGGCGACCATCCCGGTGGACGCGCGGGGCGTGGCCGACTTCGCGGCACGGGACGCGGGCGTGATCGCCGGCTTGTCGGTCGCCGCTCTCGCGCTGCACACGGTCATGGGGGACGAGGTCGTCGTCGAGGACCGCGTCCTCGAGGGCAGCCACGTGCGGGGAGGCGAGGTCGTGATGCGCGCCCGCGGGCCGATCCGCGGGCTGCTCACCGCCGAGCGCACGGCCCTCAACCTCGTCTGCCACCTCTCGGGCGTGGCCACCGCCACCGACGCGTGGGTGACCGCCCTGGAGGGCACGAAGGCCCGGGTCCTCGACACCCGCAAGACGCTCCCGGGCCTGCGGGCCCTGCAGAAGTACGCCGTCCGGTGCGGCGGCGGGGTCAACCACCGCTTCTCGCTCAGCGACCTGGCCCTGGTCAAGGACAACCACGTGATCGCCGCCGGGGGCGTGCTGCCGGCCTACGAGGCCGTCCGAGCGGCCCACCCCGACCTGCCCGTCGAGGTCGAGGTGACCGACCTCGACCAGCTGCGGCAGCTGCTGGACGCCGGTTGCGAGCGGATCCTGCTCGACAACATGGACACCGAGACGATGGCCGAGGCGGTCACGATCACCAACGGCCGCGCCACCCTGGAGGCCTCCGGTGGGCTCACCATCGAGCGCGCCCGCGACGTCGCCCGCACCGGCGTCGACTTCATCTCCGTCGGCGCGCTGACCCACTCCGTCCGCGTCTTCGACATCGGCATGGATTTGTCACCCCACCACGCCACTCGCTCCGCTCGCGCCGCGGCGGGGACCCCGAAGTCTCCCGGTCGATGAGTCTTCTTCTCGCTGCCGACATCGGCAACAGCCACACGGTGCTGGGGCTGGTCGAGGACGGCAAGGTGACCCGCGACTGGCGGGTCGCCACCAGCGAGCACCGCACGGCCGACGAGTGGGCGGTGCTGCTCCGTGGCCTGCTGGGCGACGACGTCGAGCACGTCACGGGGATCGCGGTGTGCGCGACCGTGCCCGCGGTGCTCCAGGAGTGGCGGCTGATGCTCGCCGACCACTTCGCCGACGTGCGCAGCGTGGTGGTCGAGCCGGGTGTGCGCACCGGCGTACCGGTCCTGATGGACAACCCGCGGGAGGTCGGCTCCGACCGGATCATCAACGCGCTGGCTGCGGCCACCGAATACGGCGGTCCGGCCATCGTCGTCGACTTCGGCGGCACGGCCACGACTTTCGACGTGGTCAGCGCCAAGGGCCAGTACATCGGCGGGTCGATCGCCCCCGGGATCGAGATATCCCTCGAGGCGTTGGGGGAGCGCGGTGCCCAGCTGCGCAAGGTCGAATTGGTCCGGCCGCGTTCGGTCATTGCCAAAAACACCGTCGAAGCGCTGCAGTCGGGCATGCTTTTCGGGGTCGCCAGCCTCGTCGAGGGAATTGTGGGCCGGATGATCGTCGAATTAGGCGCCGACCCCGCCGACGTGCGGGTGGTCGCGACCGGATACCTGGCGCCGCTCGTGGTCGACGAATGCCGTTGTTTCACCGACCATGCCCCGTGGTTGACCTTGCGGGGCCTCGAGCTTGTCTTCGCCCGTAACACCTGAACGCCGTTTCCAACGGGAATTCCTCGGGGTGGACGAATACACCCTGAAGATCACCGGACACTCCCACGCCGAAGCCCGGTGCGCCTTTTGTGCAATAGCCCGCTAATCTTGTCTGCGCACGGGGGTGCCAACATCAACATCACCTGCGATATTGAGGGAGCCGCTACATGGCGCAAAAGGTCCATATCGTCCTCGAGGACGATCTTGACGGCAGCCCGGCCACCGAGACCGTGTCATTCGGTCTGGACGGGAAGACCTACGAGATCGATCTGAACGACAAGAACGCCGGCAAGCTGCGCGACGCGCTGGCGCAATACGTCGGGGCGGCTCGGGCCGTCGGTGGGTCCGGTCGACGGACCCGCCGTTCCAGCAGCACCAACCTCGGGCCCAGTGCCCGCGAGGTGCGTGACTGGGCGCGTTCCAACGGGCACAAGGTGCCCGACCGCGGGCGGATCCCAGCCGACGTACGGTCGGCATTCGACGCCGCGCACTGATCCAGCAGCACGACGCAACGGCCCGGGAGGCACCCTCCCGGGCCGTGGTGTTCGCTCACAGCAGACCTCTGATACGGCGTTTCGGGAACGCGTAGGCTGTCAGGAGGGTTGAACCCCACGTACCCGGAGCGTCGACCCAAACAGACAGGGCGTTCCGGACCACGAGTTTTCAGGAGCGATGAGCATGTTCGAGCGGTTCACTGACCGAGCCCGCCGGGTGGTCGTGCTGGCCCAGGAAGAGGCCCGCATGCTCTCCCACAACTACATCGGGACCGAGCACATCCTGCTCGGCCTCATCCACGAGGGCGAGGGCGTCGCCGCCAAGGCCCTCGAGAGCCTCGACATCTCCCTCGAGGCCGTCCGGGCGCAGGTCGAGGAGATCATCGGCCAGGGCCAGCAGGCCCCGAGCGGACACATCCCCTTCACCCCGCGCGCCAAGAAGGTGCTCGAGCTGTCCCTGCGCGAGGCGCTGCAGCTCGGCCACTCCTACATCGGCACCGAGCACATCCTGCTCGGGCTGATCCGCGAGGGCGAGGGCGTGGCCGCCCAGGTGCTGCAGAAGCTCGGCGCCGACCTCAACCGGGTGCGCCAGCAGGTCATCCAGCTGCTCTCGGGCTTCCAGGGCAAGGAGTCGGCCGCGTCCGGCTCGGCCGCCGGCAGCTCGTCGTCCGACACGCCGTCCTCGTCGCTGGTGCTCGACCAGTTCGGCCAGAACCTCACGCAGTCCGCTCGCGAGGGCAAGCTCGACCCGGTCATCGGCCGCGAGCCCGAGATCGAGCGTGTCATGCAGATCCTGTCGCGGCGGACGAAGAACAACCCCGTCCTGATCGGGGAGCCCGGCGTCGGCAAGACGACGATCGTCCAGGGTCTCGCCCAGGACATCGTCAAGGGCAACGTGCCCGAGACGCTGAAGGACAAGCAGATCTACACCCTCGACCTCGGCGCGCTGGTGGCGGGCAGCCGCTACCGCGGTGACTTCGAGGAGCGCCTCAAGAAGGTGCTCAAGGAGATCCGCACCCGCGGCGACATCGTGCTGTTCATCGACGAGATCCACACCCTCGTCGGGGCCGGCGCCGCCGAGGGCGCGATCGACGCCGCCAGCATCCTCAAGCCGATGCTGGCCCGCGGCGAGCTGCAGACCATCGGTGCGACCACCCTCGACGAGTACCGCAAGTACCTCGAGAAGGACGCCGCCCTCGAGCGCCGGTTCCAGCCCATCCAGGTCGCGGAGCCGTCGATCGCTCACACCATCGAGATGCTGAAGGGTCTGCGCGACCGCTACGAAGCCCACCACCGCGTCACGATCACCGACGAGGCCCTGGTCTCTGCGGCCACGCTCGCCGACCGCTACATCTCCGACCGGTTCCTGCCCGACAAGGCGATCGACCTGATCGACGAGGCCGGCTCCCGGCTGCGGATCCGCCGGATGACGGCGCCCGCCGACCTGCGCGAGTACGACGACAAGATCGGCGACGTGCGTCAGCGCAAGGAGGCCGCCATCGACGGCCAGGACTTCGAGGCCGCTGCGCGGCTGCGCGACGAGGAGAAGCAGCTCATCCTCAAGAAGGCCGAGCGCGAGAAGCAGTGGCGCGCGGGTGACATGGACGAGGTCGCCGAGGTCGACGAGGAGCTGATCGCCGAGGTGCTGGCCGTGGCGACCGGCATCCCGATCGTCAAGCTCAGCGAGGAGGAGTCGACCCGTCTGCTCAAGATGGAGGACGAGCTCCACAAGCGCGTGATCGGTCAGGAGGAGGCCGTCAAGGCACTCAGCCGGGCCATCCGTCGTACGCGTGCGGGCCTGAAGGACCCCAAGCGTCCCGGTGGGTCGTTCATCTTCGCCGGCCCGTCCGGCGTCGGTAAGACCTGGCTGTCCAAGTCGCTGGCGGAGTTCCTGTTCGGCGACGAGGACGCGCTGATCCAGCTCGACATGAGCGAGTTCAGCGAGAAGCACACGGTCTCGCGGCTGTTCGGCTCGCCTCCCGGCTACGTCGGCTACGAAGAGGGCGGCCAGCTCACCGAGAAGGTCCGGCGCAAGCCGTTCTCGGTCGTGCTCTTCGACGAGGTCGAGAAGGCCCACCCCGACATCTTCAACAGCCTGCTGCAGATCCTCGAGGAAGGTCGGCTGACCGACTCGCAGGGCCGGGTGGTCGACTTCAAGAACACCGTGATCATCATGACCACCAACCTCGGCTCGCGCGACATCTCCAAGGGCGTGAGCCTCGGCTTCCAGCAGTCCGGCGACGCCGGCTCCTACGAGCGGATGAAGACCAAGGTGCAGGAGGAGCTCAAGCAGCACTTCCGCCCCGAGTTCCTCAACCGTGTCGATGAGATCATCGTCTTCCCGCCGCTGTCGCAGGAGCAGATCGTCGCGATGGTCGACAACATGGTCGCCTTCCTCGAGCTGCGCTTGAAGGACCGCGACATGCAGCTCGAGCTGACCCAGCCCGCCAAGCAGCTGCTCGCCGAGCGGGGTTTCGACCCGGTCCTCGGTGCGCGGCCGCTGCGTCGCACCATCCAGCGCGAGATCGAGGACGTGCTCGCCGAGAAGATGCTCTTCGGCGAGATCGGGCCGGGTCAGATCGTGCTGGTCGGCGTCGAGGGCGAGGGTCCGACTGCAACCTTCACGTTCAAGGGTCAGAAGGTCGGGGTGATGCCCGACCTGCCGCCCTTCGAGACCGCCGACACGGCGCCGGCCGACCCGCTGCGTGGCGAGGGCGACGACGCGACCGCCGGCCCGGTGGACGTCGAGAAGACGACCGGCACCGAGTGAGCCACTGCTCCACCGACGGGGCCGCCACGTGAGTGGCGGCCTCGTCGTCACGGCGAGCACTGTCAAGGACACGCTGCCCAACCTCGAGCGATACGTCGACGGCAACCTCGCGGGGGGCGCGGACCACCTGTTCCTCTTCCTCGATGCCCCGGACGACCCGGCCACGGTCGAGGTCCGGGGCTTCCTCGATGCCCACCCCCACGTCACCTGCGTGGTGACCGACGAGGCGTGGTGGGTCGACAAGCGGCCCGAGCAGCTCAACACCCGCCAGCGGATCAACGCCAACGTCGTCAAGGCCTTGCTGAGCAGGGTCGACTGGGCCGACTGGGTCTTCCACATCGACGCCGACGAGGTCGTGCAGATCGACCGGGCGGTGCTCGGCCGGGTGCCGGCAGCCACCCGGGCGGTCAAGCTGGCCCCCCTGGAGGCGGTCTCGCGCTGGCAGTGGGACGGCGACCCCACCTGGTTCAAGCGACTGCTCGACGCCGACGACCTGACGCTGCTGCACACCCTCGGCGCGGTCGACCGGCCCTCCAACGGCGCCTACTTCCACGGACATGTCGACGGCAAGTCGGGCATCCGTCCGACGACCGACCTCTGGCTGGCGCTGCACCACGTGGTCGACACCGACAAGAACGAGGTCGACTCCGTCACCGATCCCGGCCTGCGGCTGCTGCACTACGAGTCCTTCTCAGGGGAGGACTTCGTGCGCAAGTGGACCTCGATCCTGGCCGCCGGTCCCGTCCCGAACTTCCGGCCGGGCCGCGAGCCCACCGCCGTCGCGCTACGCACGCTCATCGGCAAGGGGCTCAGCGCCGAGCAGGCCGCCCCGTACCTGAAGCGCATCTTCGAGCGCACCACCGAAGACGACTTCGACACGCTGCGCGAGCTCGGGCTGCTCGAGCACGTCGACCCGAGAGCCGGCGGGCACGTGCCGGCGCCGCTCCCCGACGGTGCCGAGTCCGACCTGGTCGCCGTACTCGAGCGCCTGGCCGGCGCACCGAAGCGGCCCTTCCACACCGGCCAGCCCCCCGCCAAGGTCGAGAAGATCCTCGACCGCGCCGCCGCGCGTCAGTCGGGAAGGGCGTAGCCGTCGGGAGTCTCGACGAGCAAACCGTCGTCGAGGAGGGACCGCAGGCAGCGGGAGCGCTGGTCGGCGTCGTCCCAGGCCAGGTCGAGGCGGGCAGCGGCGACCGCTCCCTCGGCGTCGCGCACCACGCCGAGCAGGCGACCGCGGCACTGGCGGTCGGTGCCGGCCCAGGTCTGCGCCTTCCGCGGCGGACCGTCGTACGACGGGTAGCCGGCCGCGCGCCACGCGCACTGGTCCGCGACCGGGCAGGCGCCGCAACGCGGCCGGGCGGCGGTGCAGACCAGCGCGCCGAGCTCCATCAGGGCGATCGACCAGGTGGCGGCGTCCGGGTCCGACTCGGGCAGCAGGTCGGTGGCGAGGCGGCGTTCGGCCGCGCTGGGCGCGACGGGCGGCAGCTCGACCCCGGTCACCACCCGAGCCAGCACCCGGCGGACGTTGGTGTCGAGGACGGCGTGCCGTCGGCCGAAGCCGAAGCAGGCGACCGCGGTGGCGGTGTAGTCGCCGACCCCCGGAAGCGCGCGGAGGTCGTCGTAGTCCGCGGGCACCTCGCCACCGTGCAACGCCACGATGGCGGTGGCTGCGGCGTGGAGGCGGAGCGCCCGCCGGGGGTAGCCGAGCCGGCCCCAGGCGCGGACGGCCTCGCCGCTGGGTGCGGCCGCGAGGTCGGCCGGCGTGGGCCAGCGGTCCAGCCACTCCCGGTGCACCGGCTCGACCCGGGCCACCGGCGTCTGCTGCAGCATGAACTCCGAGACCAGCACCGACCACGGGCGTCGCCGCCTCGCCGCGCCACGGCAGCTCGCGCGCGTTGGCGTCGTACCAGGCCAGCAGCGGTGCGTGGAGGTCGTTCATCGCGCCCGATGCTAGGCGTCCTCGGAGTGGCTACCCGGCCGGGGCCCTGCGCCTCATTAGCGTGGCCGCATGACGACGCGGAGAAGGCTGCCGGCGCGCGTCTACTGGTTCCGGCGGGTGGCGGTGCTGGGGACCGCGCTGCTCACGGTCTTCGCGGTCGGGCGGGTGCTGGTCGGCTCGAGCGACGGCTCCGACGCCGACCCCGGGCCGTCGGCCGTGCAGGCCGCGGCCACGCTGACCCCTTCCGCAAGCTCGTCGGGACCCGACATCCAGATGCCGAAGGGCACCAAGAAGCCCCGCAAGTCCAGGGCGCCCAAGCCGACGCCGACCCCGCTGGCCCAGCCGACCGGTCCCTGCTCGCCGGGCGACGTCGTGGTCACACCCGAGGTCCGCGACCCGATCGGCGGCGGGGACATCGTCATCTCGCTCAGCCTGCACACCCTCGTCGCCGACGCGTGCACGTGGGAGGTCTCCGACAAGACGCTGACCCTGAAGATCACGTCCGGCCGCGACGACATCTGGTCGAGCCGGCAGTGCCCGCAGGCGATCATCGACTCCAGCGCGGTCGTCCGGCGCGAGGTCGCGTCCTACGTCAGCGTGACCTGGAACGCCAAGCGTTCCGACGCGAACTGCTCTCGGCTCACCGAGTGGGCGATGCCGGGCTGGTACCACGTCCGCGTCGCGGCGTTCGGTGGCGAACCGGCCGACGAGCAGTTCGAGCTCTTCGCGCCGCAGCCGGCGACCATCACCACCACCACGACTCCGGAGCCCCCGAAGCACACCAAGAAGCCGAAGAAGAACCAGTAGGTCTCAGACGTAGCGCTCGAGGATCGTCGACTCCGCCAGGCGGGACAGGCCCTCGCGCACGCTGCGGGCCCGCAGCTCGCCGACGCCCTCGACGGCCTGGAGGTCGTCGACACCGGCCGACAGCAGCTTCTGCAGGGTGGCGAAGTGCTCGACCAGCCGGTCGACGACCGATGGCGGGAGCCGGGGCACCTTGGCGAGCAGCCGGTAGCCGCGGGGGGCCACGGCGCCGTCGAGCTGGTCGCCGAGGCCGAGCGCCTTGGCGGCCGCGGCGGGGTCGACCAGCTCGGTCGGCGACAGCGACTCGAGCCGCGTCAGCAGCGCCTCGGCACTCCGGGCCTTGCGGCCGCTCGGGACGTAGTCACGGATCACCAGCTCGCGCTCGGCGTCGACGCCGGTGATCAGCTCCTCGAGCTGGAGGGACAGCAGCCGGCCGTCGGTGCCGAGCTCGAGCACGTAGTCCTCGATCTCGCGGGCGATCCGGGTCACCATCTCCAGCCGCTGCGCGACCACGGCCACGTCGCGCACCGTCACCAGGTCTTCGATCTCCAGCGCAGACAGGGTGCTCGACACCTCGTCGAGGCGCAGCTTGTAGCGCTCGAGCGTCGCGAGCGCCTGGTTGGCGCGCGACAGGATCTGGCCGGAGTCCTCGAGGACGTGCCGGATCTCGCCGACGTACGCCGCGATGATCAGCATCGACTGGGACACCGAGATCACCGGGTGGCCGGTCTGCTTGGCCACGCGTTCGGCGGTGCGGTGGCGGGTGCCGGTCTCCTCCGAGGGGATCCGCGGGTCGGGCATCAGGTGTACCGCCGCGCGGATGATCCGGGTGAGGTCCTTGTCGACGATGATCGCGCCGTCCATCTTGGCCAGCTCGCGCAGGCCGGCGGCGGTGAACGGCACGTCGAGCGCGAAGCCGCCGCTCGACATGGACTCGACGGTGCGGTCGTTGCCGAGCACGATCAGCGCGCCGGTGCGACCGCGCAAGATCCGCTCGAGCCCGTCGCGAAAGGGAGTGCCGGGCGCGATCGACGCCAAGGTCCCCCGCAGCCGGAGGACTTCGTCGGATCGCTCGGGGCCGGCCACGGCGGGAAGTCTAGACGTTGACGGGGATAGGTCCTGTCGTTCGGCCGTCGGCTCGGACCAGCCCGAGCACGCGCAGGGCCGAGGCCACGTCGGGCACCTCGAGCACCCGGATGCCATCGGTGGTGCGCGGCACGGAGGCGACCTGTCGCTCGCCCCTCTCGGTCGGCACCACCGCCACCGCGAAGCCGAGCCGCTCGGCCTCGGCGATGCGCTGGGGCATGTCGCGGACCCGACGCAGCTCTCCGGCCAGGCCGATCTCGCCCATCGCGACCGCACCCTGCGGCGCCGGCGCGCCCCGGGTGGCCGAGGCGAGGGCGACCGCGACGGCCAGGTCGCTGGCGGGCTCGAGCACGCGCGCGCCACCGACGGTCGAGGCGAAGACGTCGTGGGTGTGGAGTCGCACGCCGCAGTGCTGCTGGAGGACGGCGAGGACCATGGCGACGCGCGAGCCGTCGAGCCCTGAGGTCGTACGCCGCGGGCGTTCGGCCGACGACGGCGTCACCAGCGCCTGCACCTCGGCGAGCATCGGCCGCCTGCCCTCCATGCTGACCGCGACGCAGGTGCCGGGGACGAGCTGGTGGTGGTGCTGGACGAACAGGCCGGTCGGGTCGGCCACCGCCGCGATGCCCTCGGCGGAGAGGTCGAAGCAGCCCACCTCGTCGACGGGACCGAAGCGGTTCTTCATCGCCCGCAGCATCCGGAACCGGGAGTTGCGGTCGCCCTCGAAGTGCAGCACGACGTCGACGACGTGTTCGAGCACGCGCGGTCCGGCGATCGCGCCGTCCTTGGTCACGTGACCGACGAGCACGGTGGTGATGTTGCGGGTCTTGGCCACCCGGATCAGCGCGGCGGCGACCTCCTTGACCTGGCTCACGCCACCGGGGGTGCCGTCGAGTCCGGCGGCCGAGATGGTCTGGATCGAGTCGACGACGAGCAGCTCGGGGCGGACTTCCTCGATGTGGGTCAGCACGGCGCCCAGGTCGGTCTCGGCGGCCAGGAAGAGCTCGTCGTGCACCCCGTCGGTGCGGTCGGCGCGGAGCCGCACCTGGGAGGCCGACTCCTCGCCGGTGACATAGAGCGTGCGCCGACGGGTGCTCGCGGTCTTGGCGGCGACCTCGAGCAGCAGCGTGCTCTTGCCGACGCCCGGCTCGCCGGCCAGCAGGATGGCCGCGCCGGGGACGAGCCCGCCGCCGAGCACCCGGTCGAGCTCGGGCACGCCGCTGGGCCGGAAGGTGGAGTCGGCCACGCTGACCTGGCCGATCGGCACGGCAGGCGTGCTGACCGGTCCCGCAGCGGCCCGCAGCACGGGAGCCGTCGTCTCGAGGATCGAGCCCCAGGCCTGGCACTCCCCGCACCGGCCGACCCACTTGGCGGTCTCCCAGCCGCACTCGCTGCAGCGGTGGGCCGGACGGGGTGCTCGTGCCTGGGCGGACATGGTCGTCACGCTAGGCGAGCGCACCGACAGGGGCTGGGCGCCGCACCGGGCCGGGTCGCGCCGGGGACGGCGTACGCCTCACCTATGCTGACCTTGGATCGATCAAGCCGCGGAGCTGACGGGAACTCCGGTCGGGCAGGGAGGTACGCGATGACCATCCGCTATCCCGTTGCGCCACCCACCCTCGCCGACGTCGCCGAGCGCGCCGGGGTCTCGCGGCAGACGGTCTCCAACGCCATCAACAACCCCGACCTGCTGCGCGCCGACACGCTCTCGCGGGTGCAGGAGGCGATCGCCGAGCTCGGCTACTCGCCCAACCGCGCGGCCCGCAACCTGCGCACCCGCTCCTCCCACCTCATCGGCCTGAAGTTCAGCCCGGCGCAGGAGGGCACGGCCAACGCCGCCATGGACCGCTTCGTGCACTCGCTCGTGGAGACGGCGGGCGGTGCCGGCTACCACATCCTGCTGTTCGCCGGTGGCGAGGAACAGGAGGAGCTCGGCGGGTACGACGACCTGTTGCGGTCCACGGCGGTCGACGCGTTCATCGTCACCGACACCTACCTCGGCAACCCGCAGGCAGCCTGGCTGCGGCAACGACGGGCGCCGTTCGTGGCCTTCGGCCGGCCGTGGGACGACGACGGTGCGGACCACCCCTGGGTCGACGTCGACGGCGCCGCCGGGGTCGACCTCGCGACGTCGCACCTGCTCGACCGCGGGCACGAGCGGATCGCCTGGATCGGCTGGCGCAAGGACTCCCGCATCGGCGAGGACCGCCGTTCGGGCTGGACCCGCGCCATGCATGGGCGACACCTCTCGACCACCGGCCTGGCCTCGCGCGTCGAGGACACCGTCTCCAGCGGCTGCGAGGCCGCGGCCGTGCTGCTCGACGAGGCGAACCCCTCGGCCTTCGTGTGCGCCTCCGACACCCTGGCGATGGGAGTGCTGCACACGCTCCACGACCGCGGCCTGACGCCCGGGCAGGACATCTCCGTCGTCGGCTTCGACGACTCCCAGGTCTCCCAGGTGATGCGCCCCGGCCTGACCTCGGTCCGCCAGCCGCTGGAGGAGGTCGCCGTGGAGATCGTCGGCGCCCTCGAAGGACTGCTCGGCCACCCACCCGTCGTCTCCCCCGGCGTGCTGCTGACCCCCACCCTGGCCGTCCGCGAGACTGGCTGAGGTTGCCTGTCGGTTTCACCGGTCAGCCGGTGAAACCGACACTGGATGGGCGTTGCAACACCCATCCAGTGCAGGTATTGCCCATCAAGGCATCGACTGTGACCGTGTCGGCGATGAATCAGTAGTGCCGTGACCACACGTTGACGGCGTAGTCCACGTCGGTGCCACCACCCTCTGCCGCATGGTCTGCCAGCACTCGCTCGGCGGTCTCGCGGTCGAACTCGATGCGCACCACGGCCGCCAGGTCGTCCTCGCTGGCGAAGGACCAGCGCGTGAGCACCGGCGTGCGGTCCCAGCCGTGCCGAGCCCAGAACCGCTCGACCTCCGCGGAATCGACCTTCGGGTAGCCCCAGCCGAACCATCGCCCGAACGTCGAGCGGGTGCCGTCGTTGTCGATCACGAACGCCGTGCCGCCGCGGCGTACGACGCGAGCGATCTCGCGCAGCCCCGGCTCGGAGCCCGGGCCGAAGAAGTAGGCCCAGCGCACGTGCACGACGTCGACCGAGGCGTCGGGCAGCGGGATCTCCTGGGCGGTGCCGGCGAGCACCTCGACGTTCGTCAGCGCCTTCGTACGCCGCCGCGCCAGTGCGACCAGATCGGGATGCGGTTCCACGCCGACGACGCGGGCCGCGGTCGCCGCGAACCGCGGCAGGTGGAAGCCCGTCCCGCAGCCGAGGTCCAGCACCGTCCGCCCGGCCCAGTCGGCGCGAGCCAGCATCGCGGCCTCGACCAGCCCGTCGGGGTCGAAGGCCCGGTTCTCCAGCTCGTACGTGGCCGGGTGGTGCCAGATGTTGGGACTGGCGACCATGCCCTTGAGGAACCGGTGGCTGGGGCTGCCTTTCATCTCACCGGGTCTCGAGACGCCTCACTCGTCTGGTCTCGAGACGCGTCACTCGTCCCTCGCAGGCTCGGTCCGAGTCGACGCTCCTCGACCTGGCGCCTGATCGCGGTCCTCGCAAGCTCGGACCTCGCGGCGCACATCGCAGGCTCGGTCCGAGTCGACGCTCCTCGACCTGGCGCCTGATCGCGGTCCTCGCAAGCTCGGCCCGCGCGGCGCTCAGATGCGGACCAGCCCGTTGCGCGTCTGGAACTGCGCGGCCAGGATGCCCGGCGCCCCGTGCGGCGCGACCCAGTCGACCTTCACGTCCTCCAGCGGAGCTTCGACGGTCTCGCCCAGCCACTCGCTCACCCGCTGCGGGTCACCCGCAATCTCCAAGCAGGCAAGGGAAACCTCACCGTCGGCACCGTTGCTGGGGTGCAGCTCGTCGGGGATGGACCACTGGATGAAGAAGGGCAGCTGCGGGTCGGAGATCAGCCCGTTGATGCCGATCTGCTTCCACGTCAGCTCGGTGCCGTCGGGCCGGTAGCGGTTGCCGGTCGCGGACTCGCGACCGATCCGCCGCTCCACGACGGAGATGTCGTCGACGGCCACGACCCAGCCCAGCCAGCCGCCGCCGAGCGCCGAACGCGCCCGCACCGCCTGGCCGAACGGCGCCTTGTCCGACGCCGGGTGGTCGAGCACCTCGACGACCTCGAGGTAGGTGTGGTCAGCGAGCGGCAGGATCATGTTGCGGGTCCCGAACCGCGGGTGCATGCCCCCATCGGTGAACTTCTTGCCGAGCAGTCCCCCGATGCGCTGGGCGGTTGCTGCGAGGCCGTCGGGTCCGGCGGCGAACGATACGTGGTCCAGGCGCATGCCCGTCATTCTCAACTCCCTCTCAGGTTCGCGAGACATGGGGGTCGGCATCTCTTGATATCGAGAAACTTCAGTGCGGGTCGGCGGGATGCAGCGCCAGCGCCGATCGTGAGCGGAGATGCGCCTCGCAGTGCCGTGCGAGCTCGTCGTACGCCGCCTCGCCCATCAGCTCGGTCAGCTCGGCGCGGTTGGTGACGTAGACGGGCTCCACGCCGACGTGCGCCTCCGTGTTGCCGGAGCAGTACCAGTCGAGGTCATGGCCTCCAGGTCCCCAGCCGCGGCGGTCGTACTCGCCGATCGTGACCTCCGTGTACGACGTGTCGTCCTGCCGCTTGACGTTGCGGAAGGTGCGCCTGATCGGCAGCTGCCAGCACACGTCCGGCTTCGTCTCGAGCGGGTGCCGGCCCTGCTCGAGGGCCAACGCGTGCAGGGCGCAGCCGGCGCCGAGGTGGAAGTCGGTGCGGTTGTGGAAGATGCACGCCGACTGCCCGTCGACCTCGACGACCGGCGTCTTGCGGGCGCCCTCGTCGTCGGTCTCGACCCAGTCCTTGCGACGGATCTTGGCGCGGTCGGGCCGCAGCTGCCACAGCTCGGGCGTGAGCTGCGCGACGTACCCCGCCACCCGCTTCTCGTCGGCCTTGTCGGCGAAGTGGGCGCCGAGCGTGCAGCAGCCCGTGTCGGGCGATTCCTTGTAGATGCCCTGGCAACCCTGCCCGAAGATGCACAGGTAGCTCGACGTGAGCCACGTCAGGTCGCAGCGAAAGACCTGGCCGGCGTCGGCGGGGTCCTCGAACTCCACGAACGCGCGGGGAAACACCAGGTCGACCTCGGGCACCCCACAAGCGTAGGGGTCGCACCTGAGCCCCTAGTAACTTGGTCCCATGCGCCTGGGCGTCCTCGACATCGGCTCCAACACCGGGCACCTGCTCGTGTTCGACGCCCACGACGGCGCGGCGCCGCTCCCGGCGTACTCCCACAAGGAGCCGCTGCGCCTCGCCGAGCACCTCGACGAGGAAGGTGAGGTCTCCAAGACCGGTGTCAAAGCACTCGTGGACTTCGTCGCCTCGTCCGTCGTGGTCGCCGAGGAAAAGGGCTGCGAGGAGGTCGTCGGTTTCGCGACCTCGGCCGTGCGCGACGCAAGCAACAGCCAGCAGGTCCTGGACCACGTCCACGAGAAGACCGGCGTCCGCATCGACGTGCTCTCCGGTGCGGACGAGGCGCGGCTGACGTTCCTCGCCGTACGCCGCTGGTTCGGCTGGTCAGCTGGGCGGTTGAGCGTCTTCGACATCGGCGGAGGGTCGCTCGAGATCGCCGGCGGGTCCGATGAGTCGCCCGACGTCGCCTGGTCCGTGCCGTTGGGGGCGGCCCGGCTGGCCCGGGAGTACTTCGCGAGGAGTCGTCCCGACGAGGACGACCTGAAGAAGCTGCGCCGCAAGATCCGCGCGGAGATCGCCCGCGACGCCGGCCAGATGCTGCGCTTCGGTCCGCCCGATCGGGCTGCGGCGACGTCCAAGACGTTCCGATCGTTGGCGCGGATCTGCGGGGCGGCCCCCGCCGGAGACGGGGCGCTGGTGCAGCGCACGCTGCCGATGAAGGACCTTTCGTACTGGATCCCGCTCCTGGTCTCGATGGCCGGCGACGAGCTGGCCGTGCTCCCGGGTGTCTCGCAGTCGCGAGCGCACCAGATCGTGCCCGGAGCGCTCGTCGCCGAGGCGTGCATGGACATCTTCGACCTCGACGAGCTCGAGATCTGCCCGTGGGCGTTGCGCGAGGGTGTCATCCTCGAACGCATCGACAAGATGACCCTGGCCGAACCGACTCCGCCTTTCACGAGCATGGGATGACGTGACCACTTCCGTCGCCCTGTCCACCGCCTCGGTGTACCCCGAGTCGACGGCGCACGCGTTCGCGTACGCCGCCAAGGTCGGCTACGACGCGGTCGAGGTGATGGTCGGCATCGACGCGCTGAGCCAACAGACCTCCGCCGTCCGCCAGCTGTCCGAACACCATGAGCTGCCGATCGTCGCAATCCACTCGCCGTGCCTGCTCTTCACGCAACGCGTGTGGGGGACCGACCCGTGGGGCAAGCTCGAGCGCTCCGCCGACATGGCGCAGGCCGTCGGCGCCGAGGTGGTCGTGGTGCACCCACCATTCCGCTGGCAGCGCGACTACGCCGCCACGTTCGTCGAGGGGATCGCCCAGCTGGAGGCGGCGACCGGCCTGGCGTTCGCCGTCGAGAACATGTATCCCTGGCGGGCCTCATCGCGCCGCGGAGTCGAGATGTACGTGCCCGGCTGGGATCCCTCCGAGGAGTCCTACGCCAACATGACGATCGATCTTTCCCACGCCGCCATCGCGCGGTCCGACGTGGTCGAGATGTCGGGCCGGATGGGCTCCCGGCTGCGACACGTGCACCTGACCGACGGCACCGGCTCAGCCAAGGACGAGCACCTGGTGCCGGGTCGCGGCGTGATGGATGCCGCGGCGTTCCTTCGGCACCTGGCAGGGACGGGCTTCGACGGCAACATCGTGCTCGAGATCAACACCCGCAAGACCTCCTCGCGCGAGGAGCGTGAGCGCGACCTGGTCGAGTCGCTGGACTTCGCCCGCGAGCACTTCGTGGTCCCCTCGGCGCATGGCTGAGCGCGCGGGCGCCGTGCCGCGCGGGCGCCGCCGGGGTTCACCCGACACGCGCTCGGCGATCCTGACGGCGGCCCGGTCGTCGTTCGCGACCCACGGCTTTGCCGGGGCCACGATCCGCGGCATCGCCACCACGGCGGGCGTCGATGCCGCCCTGGTGCACCACTACTTCGGCTCCAAGGACGACCTCTTCCTCGCCGCTCTCGAGGTGCCGGTCGACCCGCGACAGCTGGTGGGACCGGTGATCACGGGCCCGATCGAGGAGGCCGCCGAACGCTTCCTCGGCATCTTCCTCTCGGTCTGGGACGACCCCGAGATCCGGCCGTCGTTGTTGGCGGTCGCCCGAGGGGTGATGGACCCGTCGGCCAAGCGTCTGCTCAGCGATGGCTTCCTCCCGGTCGTGATCCAGCCCATCGGGGTCGCCCTCGGCATCGATCGTCCCGAGCACCGGATGCCCCTCGTCGCGAGCCAGGTCATCGGCCTGATCCTGATGCGCTACGTGCTGCAGGTCGAGCCGCTCGCCTCGATGCCCCGCGACACCGTCATCGCGACGTACGCGCCCACCATCCAGCGCTACCTCACCGGCGACCTGCCCTGATCTGCCGAGCCTGCGACGCGCCGGCCGCATCACGCGCTCGGCAGATCAGCCGACGAGGTGCGGGGTCGCGCTCAACACCGCCAACGTCACCGGGTCGCCGGGGACGGTGAGGGTCTCGGGGATCGGTGTCCAGCTCTTCGCCGTTCGACGCGGTAGCGGCCCTCGTACGTGACGTCCACGCTCGGGCTCAGCGGTCGACTCCCGCCTCGACGTAGACGTGGGTGATGCGCAGATCCGGGGTACGTCGCTCCGGGGTCCGCCCCGTCCTGAGCGTCGCCCCGTCGCCGAAGTGCCACGTGTAGTCGACCGGATTCGCCTCGATTTCGACCTGGCGGCCGAGCAGCGTGATCGTCTGCGAGGTCGGCTCGGTCGTGGTGGTGAGGAAGTTGGTCGTCAGGTTGACCAGCGTCTTGCCGTCTGGAGGCTGGATGACGAGCTCGGCCGTCGGCCAATCGAGCTTCTTCATCTCCTTGAACACGCGCCCGGCGTGAGAGCTCCGAGCTGTTCGGCCGTGTCTGCGCCTAGGCAGACGGTGCCCCAGGGTTCATCGGGCCCTCCGTCCTCGCTCCGGAAGACCATGTACTTGAAGGTGTCCGGCGGCGCAGCGCACTTCTGCTGGTTGACGCAGTTCTCTTTGACGATCTGGGTCTCCACACACATCGGCTTGACGGTGTAGTGCACGCCGGTCTCGTTCTGAGCGATCAGCGTCTGCAATTGCTCGGCCGCTGTAGTGGCAGAACATGTGGAGCTCGCGTGCAGATTCGCTCCGGTCGGACAGTCAGGCAGGCTCGTCACGGCTGGCGCTGCGCAGGCCGATGACGATCACCAACAGGCGAACGAGCATGAGGACTGCGAGCCTGCGCCGACTCATGTCGGCATACCGCTCGTAGCAACGATCGACGCTCCAGGAATTGCTCCGTCGGATGCAGCGTCGAGCAGGTACGTAACGCTCGCCCACCATGGAGGTGCTTGCACCTGAGCCGCCCGCTGCTTCGACGTATTCGGTTGGCGCCGACGTTCACTCTGAGTCGGACCGTGACCTCTCCGTCGCTGTTTCCGACGATCGCCTAGATCGACAGGACGATGCCCAGTCCGTCTGTCTTTACATACCCGCCGGCCGCGTAGATCGTCTCGACCTGATCGGCTACCGCCGTCGCAGGCCTGACATCCTCGAGTGATCGCGTCGATAGGCTCTCGTGTCGCCGGAGTTCTGCATCTCTCGGTCGACGTCCACCCACCTTCGAACGAACTCCTCAGGCGTCTCCGCATCCTCGGTCTCGGTCGGCGACGGCGAAGGCTCAGACGAACTGGCACTGGGCGACGGGTCCGGCCCGGCAGACGACGAGTCGTCGCTGCAGCCGGCGAGCGCGAGCAGCCCGCAGCACGCGAGGGAGGCGAGCAGCCGTTGGACCATGACGATGACCCTCCGAGAACAGGTGACGTCGGTTCGACCTTACCGACGGAGCCGCCGCTTCGGAAATGCCACGGCGACCCAGCCTGTGGATCGTCAGCCGAACTCGGCTCGGTAGTGGTCGGCCTGAGCCGGGTAGTAGTCGTCCCAGACCCTGGCCTCGACGTCGCCGCCGGTCTCGGCAGCGACGAGGCGGTCGAGGTAGTACTCCCAGCCCGGGCCCACGCTGGCGGCTAGCTCGGGGTCGGCCATCACCTGGGCGAACGTCAACGTGGTGACCGAGTCGGCCTCGGCGAGGTCGAGCTCGAGGAGCCACTCGGAATCCTCGAAGGAGGTCCGAAGGACCAGCCGATGAGGGGGCTCGCAGACGTCGATGTCGTAGCGGCCCACGGCCGACCCGTCGCCCTCGAACGTCATCCGGAAGTCGACCGACCCGGTCGCCGGGTCACCCGTCCAGGTACCGATCCAGCGGCCCAGTCGATCGCTCTCGGTCACCGCCGCCCAGACATCGGCCACCGGCGCTCGGAACTCCCGGGTGAGGACCAGATAGCTGGTGTCGTGCCGCATCTCCTGCCGGCCCGTGGGTTCGCGTGAGTCGTTCATGCCGTGCCCTTCTGTCGATGATCGGTGCGGCGGCGTTCCCTGCCAGTACGACGCACCTCGAGGTCGAGAGCATCGAGGCCGGCCGCCGGCACGGGAGGCGCGGGTGCCCGGAGCTCTCGCATGAGAGCGGCGACGGGATCGAGGCCGACCGGCCGCAGGCGGTAGTGGCGTTCGCGGCCGACGTCGTCGGCCGTCACGAGACCGGCCGCCGACAGGCCGAGCAGGTGCCGGCTGATGGCGGGCCGGCTGACGGGGTGGTGCGCGGCGAGGTCGACCACCCGCGCCGGGCCGGAGACCAGCTGCGCGAGGAGAGCGCGGCGGACCGGGTCGGCCAGTGCCTCGAACGCGTCCATACCTATATTGGTAACCAATGAGTTACCAATTGTCAAGGATTCGACTTGACCAGAACCCTCCACCCGACGCATAATTCATCACATGATGAAAAACGCGGTGGAGGTCCGCGACCTGGTCGTCGTCCGGGGTGATCGAGAGGTGCTCAAGGGCATCGATCTCATCATCGAGGCGGGCACGGTCACCGGTCTGCTCGGTCCGTCGGGCTGCGGCAAGAGCACGCTGATGCGTTCCCTGGTCGGCGTACAACAGCTGACGTCGGGGACGGTGCAGGTGTTCGGGCTCGAGGCCGGCGGCAAGGAGCTGCGCAGCCGTCTCGGGTACGTCACCCAGGCCGCCAGCGTGTACGACGACCTCAGCGTGGCCGAGAACCTCCGCTTCTTCGCCAGCGTCCTCGGCGTCGGCGACGAGGCCGTCACCACGGCCATCGAGTCGGTCGACCTGGCCAGCCACGCCGACCAGGTCGTCGGCCGCCTGAGCGGTGGCCAACGCTCCCGCGCCAGCCTCGCCGTCGCCCTGCTCGGCAGCCCCGACCTGCTCGTCCTCGACGAGCCGACGGTCGGGCTCGACCCGGTGCTGCGGCGCGACCTCTGGGCGCTCTTCCACCGCATCGCCGACAACGGCGCCGCGGTCTTCGTGTCCAGCCACGTGATGGACGAGGCCGACCGCTGCGACCGCCTGTTGCTGATGCGCGAGGGCCGGATCATCGCCGACGACACCCCCGACCGGATCCGGGAGAAGACCCGCACGGACGACATCGAGAGCGCCTTCCTCGCACTCGTCGAAGAGACAGGAGATGCAGCATGAACCCCCGCATCACCCTTGCGGTCACCGCCCGCGTGCTGACGCAGCTGCGTCGCGACCATCGCACGCTCGCCATGCTGCTGGTCCTGCCGTGCCTGCTCATCACCTTGCTGTGGTGGATGTTCGAGGACTCCCCGATCCCGTTCTTCGACCGGCTCGGGCCAGGACTGCTGGCGATGTTCCCGTTCATCATCATGTTCCTGGTGACCAGCGTGACCACGCTGCGCGAGCGCTCGTCCGGCACGCTCGAACGGTTGCTCGCGATGCCGATGGGCAAGTTCGACTTCCTCGGCGGCTACGCCCTGGCGTTCGGACTGGTCGCAGCGGTCCAGTCCGCTCTCGCCGTCGCGCTCAGCGTTGGCGTCCTCGGGCTCGAGGTCAACGGCCCGGTGTGGCTGCTGACGGTCGTGGCCATCGCGGACGCCGTGCTCGGCTCGGCGTTGGGACTCTTCGTCAGCGCCTTCGCGCAGACGGAGTTCCAGGCCGTCCAGTTCATGCCACTGCTCGTGATCCCGCAGATCCTGCTGTGCGGGCTCTTCATCGATCGCGACCAGCTCCCGACCGTGCTCGGGTGGATCAGCGCCGTGCTCCCGCTGTCGTACGCGATCGACGCCATGCAGGCCCTGGTCGCCTCCGACGACACGGCCGAGGTGTGGCGCAACGTCAGCATCGTGGCGGCCTTCGCGGTCGGTGCGCTTGCCCTCGGTGCTGCCACCCTGCGGAGGCGTACGGCGTAGCCTGAGCGCATGTCCGTCCTGCGCGAACCGCTCCTCCTGCTCTCCCGCAGCGACCAGGTCAAGCGACTGGTCAGCACCATGCCGGTGTCGGCCGGGATCGTGAAGAGCTACGTGCCCGGCGAGTCCACCGAGGCGGTCGTCGAGGCCACCCGCGTGCTCGTCGACGACGGTCTCAAGGCGACGCTGGACTTCCTCGGCGAGGACACCGTCGACGTCGACCACGCCGACGCGATCGTGGCGGCGTACGTCGACCTCCTCCGCGACCTCGCCGGCCACGGCCTCGCTCGGCACGCCGAGGTCTCGGTGAAGCTGTCGGCGATCGGACAAGCATTGCCCGACACCGTCGCCGGCGGCGGCCACAAGATCGCCCTCGAGCACGCCCGCAGCATCTGCCGAGCCGCGCGCAACGCCGGCACCACGGTCACCCTCGACATGGAGGACCACACCACCACCGACTCGACGCTGGCGATCCTGCGCGAGCTGCGCAAGGACTTCCCCGAGACCGGCGCGGTGCTCCAGGCCTACCTCTTCCGCACCGAGGCCGACTGCCGCGCGCTGGCCTACGAAGGCTCGCGGGTGCGGTTGTGCAAGGGCGCCTACAACGAGCCCGAGGACGTCGCCTTCCAGAGCCGGCTCGACGTCGACCGCTCCTACGTGCGCTGCCTGAAGGTGCTGCTGAGCGGGCAGGGCTACCCGATGATCGCCACCCACGACCCGCGGATGGTCGAGATCGGCTCGTCGCTGGCCAGCCGCTACGGCCGGGAGCAGGGCTCCTACGAGTTCCAGATGCTGTACGGCATCCGGCCCGAGGAGCAGAAGCGGCTCGCGTCGTCGGGGGAGACGATGCGCGTCTATGTGCCCTACGGCGAGGAGTGGTACGGCTACCTCATGAGACGTCTCGCAGAGCGTCCCCAGAACCTGTCATTCTTCGTGAAGTCCTTGGTCTCGAAGAAGTAGTAGGGAAAGCCATGCCCCAGACCGCCATCATCGGCGCCGGCGTGATGGGCGAGGCCCTGCTCTCCGGGCTGGTCCGCGCCGGTCGCCGCGTGGACGACCTTCTGGTCGGGGAGAAGCGGCCCGAGCGTGCGCGAGAGCTCGAGGAGCGCTACGGCGTCACGGTCGTGTCCAACGCAGAGGCAGCCCGCAAGGCCGACACCCTGGCTCTCGTCGTCAAGCCGCAGGACATGAACGACGTCCTCGAGGAGATCGCCCCCGAGCTGCGTCCCGGCCAGCTGGTCGTGTCGATAGCGGCCGGCATCACGACCGCCTACATCGAGTCGCGCGTGCCCGAGGGCGTCGCCGTCGTCCGGGTCATGCCCAACACGCCCGCGCTGGTCGACGAGGGCATGACGGCGATCGCGCCAGGTTCCCACTGCGACGACAGCCATCTCGCCGAGGCGGAGGCGCTGATGGGCTCGACCGGCAAGGTGCTGCGCGTTCCCGAGCGCCAGATGGACGCCGTGACGGCGATCAGCGGCTCCGGGCCGGCGTACATCTTCTTCGTCGTCGAGTCGATGATCGAGGCGGGCGTCCACCTCGGCCTGCCGCGCGCCACCGCCACCGACCTCGTCGTGCAGACGTTGGTCGGGTCGGCCAAGATGCTCCGCGAGACCGGGACCCACCCGGTCGTGCTGCGCGAGCAGGTCACCTCGCCCGGGGGCACCACCGCCGCCGCCCTGCGTGAGCTGGAGATCCACAAGGTGCGGGCGGCGTTCCTGGCCGCGATGGAAGCGGCCCGCGATCGCTCCCGCGCACTCTCCGGCGAGTAACCGACCGGTCCCTGCTGGTCACGGGCAGTGGATCAGCCTGTCGGCGACGTCCGCCGAGACGCACCATCGGCCGTCGCGCCGGGGCGCCAGCCGTTCGCCGCGGTAGTGCCACGACCAGACGTCCACCTCGAAGACCGGGTCAGGTGGGAAGGCGTAGTCGTAGCCCACGTCGAAAGGAAGCACCGATCGATAGCTGAGCAGCCGGTCGTTGACGCGGAGCACGTCGTAGCCGTGTCCGTCCCGACCGATGCTCGTCCGGAACAGACCGGGGCGGTCGACCGGTAGCCGCTTCCAGGTGCCTACGCGGTAGGCCCACACGCTCACCGAGTAGTCGATGAGGTCGGTCACCAGCAGCTCCCCACCCGGTCGGTCGTCGACGGGGAAGCCTTCGACGACGTCGCTCCTGAACCTGCCGCGGACGGTGCTCGCCTCAATGTGGCCGTCGGCGAAGTGCACGGCGATCTGCGGCCGGGTGTCGCGACGCAGGTTCTCGCGCACCAGCACGCGGTCGGCCGCACCGTCTCCGTCCACGTCCACGCGCGCCCGGCCGGTGACTTCCCACCGCACGTGCTCGGTCGGAGCCAGGCTTTCGGGCTCTCGGCGGGGGACGTGGTCGGGCCGCGGGTGTCTTGGGTGGCCGGCCCGGCGAGCGGTGCCGCCGAGCAGGCCGTCACCAGAGCCGCCACGACGACCACGGTGCACCTCATGACCCTGAGACCACGACGGCGAGAGAAAGGTTGTCGCCCGGCTGGCGGCCCTCACTTCGTGATCGTGAACCGCGGCGACTTCCCGATCGCGTGGTAGCTGTCATCGACGAGCAGGCGGGCGAGGTACCGACCCGGCGGAAGCGGCCAGGCCGCCACCCCTTCGCCGAGGTAGGTCTTCGAGCCGAAGGCCACCGAGCCCACGATGCGCGTGCGGGTGTAGCGGTAGACCAGGTAGCCCCCGGGTCCGTCGCAGATCTGGTGACACCGGAACAGCCCGATCCAGTCCAGGTTGTTGCCGGGCGCACCCGAGAAGTGGACGCGGACGGCGTCGCCGACCTGGTACGACGACGCGCTGGTCCGCAGCCGCGGCCCGGCGCCCGCGGCGTACACCCAGACCGGCGCCCGTGCGTCCCAGGAGCCGGTATGCGTGTCGATCAGCACGATGTCGTAGCGGCCGGGGCGCAGGTCGGCCTTGTCCAGGCGGACGATGCCGTCGGTGCGGCCATGCGTCGACACCGCTGACAACAGCGGCGAGGTGGCGTCGTGGCTGCCCGGCACCAGTGCGACCACCTCGTGAGGCGAGCCGGTGCCGTGGAAGCGGACGCGCAACCGTTGTTCGCCGACAACGGTGCGCCGACTACGGGGGGACACCAGCATCGGGGACTCGCCGGGCGTCACCTCGAACGTGGACACGACGCCGCGGTGATCGGTGGGGAAGGGGTTCGCGAACGCCAGGTCGACCTGGGGGTTGCCCTGCTCGCCGACCAGCATGCTCGAGATCGTCGTCGACGGCCCCGCGTGCAGCACCCAGTCGATCCGGTCGAAGAAGTCGTTGGGGCGGGTCTCGGGGCCACCTGGCGACCACGTGTAGCCGGGATCCAGCACCGGGTCGGGGTGAGCGTCGCGGTAGGAGTCGAGGAACCCGGCGTCGGCCAGCGCGCGGCTCGCCGGCCACGACACGGCGTACGGAACGTCGACGCGGCTGGCCGCCACCGCGGGCGTCCAGTCGAGGTGGGAGGGGCTGTTGAAGTCGCCGGTCAGGAACACCGGGATGCCCTTGTCGGCCAGCTTGGGCAGCTCGCGAAGCACGGGCGCGAGGGCTGCTAGGCGCAAGCTCCGCTCGAGCTCCAGGACGTCGTGGCGGGACCAGCCCTTGCGCACCTGGTAGGGGCCGTAAGGCGTCGACGGCAGGTGGACGTTGGCGACGGCGACGACGTATCCGTCCACGGGTGTGACGAAGGTGTAGAGCCCGTCGGCGTCGGGAGGGTCCAGGATCGGGAACCGCGAGATCACGTGCGCCTGCGGACTGGCGTACCAGCCCAGCAGGTGGGCGAGCCTGCGGATGTTGCGCTCGGGCTCCTGCACACCGACGACGTCGGCGCCGCTCTTCTCGACGACAAGAGCGAGCCGGGGCAGGGCCTTCGCGCAGTGGTTGGCCACCGGGCACCAGTCGCCGGTGGCCAGGTCGTAGTCGTCGCCGCCGTAGAAGATGTTGAGCGTCATCACGCGCAGGCGCATCGTCGGCGGCGATTGACTCCCAGGCGGCGCGACGGCCGTCGCGGTCGGCGCCATCAGGGCGACGACGAGACCGAGGGTCAGGCAGGCCAGGCGGACCGCGCGCACCCGCCGAGCATGGCACTGCGAACGGCTCCGGTCACCAACAGGAGATCATCAAGAAGGCGGCGCGACGACGGGTGGCCACGTGGGCGACCCGAGCTCGCGGGAGACGTTGCGCGCGGTCTCACGCAGCAGCGTCAGCACCGAGTCGGCGACGGGTTGCTCACTCGCCGGCATGACGACGGCGATCGCCGCCACCGCCTCGCCGTCCCGGTCGGCCACCGGTACGGCGATGGAGGCCTCGCCGAGGACCGCCTCCTCGTCCTCCACGGCGTACCCGGTCGCCAGTACCTCCGAGAGCGCCTTCTCGAGCTCGTCGAGATCGGTGACCGTCTCGCCGGTCAGGCTGCGCAACGGGCCCCTTGCGAGCATGACGTCCTTGAACTCCGGACGGTAGGCCAGCAGCACCTTGCCCAGAGCAGAGGCGTGCGCCGGAATGGTCAGCCCCGTCTCGGGCATCTGCCGGCTGCCGTCAGGTCGCGGCTCGTGGTGGATCACGATCACCTCGGAGAAGAACTCGGCCCCCATGCGTACGGCGAGCCCGGTGCGCTCGCTCAGGTCTCCGGTCCACCGCATCGCCCGGGCCCGCACGTCCAGGGTGTCGAGGTAGACGTTCGAGAGCTGGAGCAGGGTCGGGCCGAGCATGTAGCGCTGACCGTGCGGCTCCTTGGCCACCAGCCCGTGCACCTGGAGCGACTTCACGATCCCGTGCACGGTCGACGGCGGCAGCTCCAGGGCCAGGCCGAGCTCGCTGATGCCCAGGTGCCGGGACCCCTGCAGTGCGCTCAGGACGCGCGCCGCGCGGTCGATCGCCTGAATCACCCGAGCCTCCCTCTGGCTGGACCCTGCCTGGACCTTGCGTGGACCCCGAGTATGCCCTGCTGGGGACGATTTTCGCGATCTCTCTTGACGAGGCACGAGTTTAGGTGAACTATTCGACATTGTCGAACGTTATTCGTATCACACGGAAGGGCACTGGGATGGATGAAAACACGAGGTGGCAGAAGCTCGCGGCCGAGTTTCTGGGAACCGCCTTCCTGGTCTTCGTAGGCGTCGGGTCGGTCCCGGCCCTCCTCATCGTCAACGACGCCAACGGCTCCACGTTCAGCGGGTCAGACCTCGGCATCATCTCGTTGGCGTTCGCCACGATCGTGATCGTGACGGTCTACGTCTTCGGCTACATCGGTGGCAACCACATCAACCCGGCCGTCACGTTCGGGCTGGCGGCCACCGGCAAGTTCCCGTGGGTCGGAGGTCCCAGCGTACGTCGCGGCGCAGGTGCTCGGCGCCGTCGCCGGAGCCTTCACCATCGTCGGCGTGCTCGGCACCAAGGCCAGCGACTTCGGCCTCGGCGTCGCGGCGTACGGCGACGCGATTCCCTGGTACCAGGCGTTCTTCGCCGAGTTCATCGGCACCTTCCTCCTGGTGTTCGCCGTCTTCGGCGTGATCTACCGCAAGGCGGCACCCGGCTGGGCAGGTCTCGCCATCGGCATGGTGGTGTTCGCCGCGATCATCCCCGTGGCCCCGACCACAGGCGCTTCGATCAACCCCGCTCGCACCACGGGTCCGATGCTCGTCCAGGAGATCCTCGGGGGAAGCGTGAGCTGGGAGCAGTGGCCCGTGTACGTCGTCGCCGAGCTCCTCGCCGGTGTCGCCGCGGCGCTGGCCTTCGGCGTCATCGCCCACACCGCGCAGGACAATGCCCGCTACGGCCGACGGCCCCTGCCGCCGCCGCCGTCCCTTCGGAGGTCTGATCATGAAGAAGCTCATCAACAAGCCCGAGGACGTGCTCGCCGACGCCCTGAAGGGGGTCGTCGGCCGCCCACGCCGACCTCAGCGTCGACCACCAGCACCGCATCATCTACCGCCGGCAGCCGAAGGCCACGGGCAAGGTCGCCCTCATCTCGGGTGGCGGTTCGGGTCACGAGCCCCTGCACGGAGGATTCGTCGGGGTGGGCATGCTCGACGCGGCCTGCTGCGGCGAGGTCTTCACCTCGCCGACCCCGGACCAGATGGTCGAGGCCACGACCGTGGTCGACCAGGGCGCCGGCGTCCTGCACATCGTGAAGAACTACACCGGCGACGTGATGAACTTCGAGATGGCCGGCGAGATGGCCGCCGCCGACTCCGGTGTCCGCGTCGAGACGGTGGTCACCGACGACGACGTCGCCGTCGCAGGACTCGACGTGGACCGCCGGGCGGCGCGGGGTCGGCGTGACCGTGCTGCTGGAGAAGATCGTGGGTGCAGCGGCCGAGGAGGGCCAGGACCTCGACGCCGTACTCGGCCTTGGCCAAGCGGGTGAACGCCCAAGGCCGGTCGATGGGGATGGCGCTGACCAGCTGCACGGTCCCGTCCGCCGGGAAGCCGACGTTCGACCTGCCCGAGGACCAGATGGAGATGGGTGTCGGCATCCACGGCGAGCCCGGTCGTCATCGGGTGCCACTGGTCGGGGCAGCCGAGACCGCCGAGCAGCTGGTCGATCCGATCCTCGCCGACCTCGACTTCCAGGGCGGCCCGAGCATCGTGATGCTCAACGGCATGGGCGGCACCCCGCTCATCGAGCTGTACCTGTTGTACGGCGAGGTGGCCGTGCTGCTCGAGAAGGCCGGCGTCCAGGTGGCGCGGACCCTCGTCGGCAACTACATCACCTCGCTCGACATGGCGGGTGCCTCGGTGACGGTGCTCAAGGCCGACGACGAGATGGTCCGCCTGTGGGATGCTCCGGTGAAGACAGCGGGCCTGCGATGGGGACTCTGACCGTGACCGATGCCGTATCCGTCGACCAGCTTGTCGGGTGGCTGTCAGCCTTCCGCGACGAGGTCCACGCGAACGGCGACTATCTCACCGAGCTCGACTCGGCGATCGGCGACGCGGACCACGGCACCAACCTGATCCGCGGCATGGACGCGGTGATGGCGGCGATCGAACCCGTGCCGACGGCGGCCGGCGACCTCCTCAAGAAGGTGGGCATGACGCTGGTGACCTCCGTCGGCGGCGCCAGCGGGCCCCTCTACGGGACCTTCTTCCTGCGGGCGGCCACGGCGGTAGGGGAGTCGACCTCTCTCGACGGCCCTGCCCTGGTGGCGGCGCTCCGCGCCGGGCTCGACGGCATCGTCGCGCGGGGTCGCGCGGAGGCGGGCGACAAGACGATGTACGACGCCCTCGCTCCCGGGCTCGACGCCCTGGAAGCGTCGCTGGGCTCCGGCGCCGACCTCGCCGACGCGGCGCGGGCGGCTGCCGACGCCGCGGCCGTAGGACGCGACGCCACCGAGCCGATGCAGGCACTCAAGGGGCGGGCCAGCTATCTCGGCGAGCGCAGCATTGGCCACATCGACCCCGGCGCCGCGTCGACGGCTCTGCTGCTGGGCGCCCTTGCCGACACGCTGGCGTGAGGGGGACGACGTGATCGGCATCGTCGTGGTCTCGCACAGTCCCGCCCTCGCCGAGGCGGCGGTCGCGCTCGCGGATGAGATGGTGCACGGGGCCGGCCCCGTGGTGGCGGTGGCGGCCGGCAAGTCGGGTGGCTTCGGCACCGACGCGACCGAGGTCGCCAAGGCGATCGCTGAAGCTGCCTCGAGCGACGGCGTACTCGTCCTCATGGACCTGGGCTCGGCGGTGATGAGCAGCGAGCTCGCGCTCGAGCTGTCGTCGCCTGCCGGGCCGGTGCGACTCTGCGCGGCGCCGTTCGTCGAAGGGCTGGTGGCGGCAGTCGTGCGCGCCGCCGGCGGTGCCGACCTGGACACGGTGGCACGCGAGGCGGAGGCTGCCCTGCTGCCCAAGGTCATCAGCCTGGCCGAGCACGGGGCGGAACGTCCTGCGGTCGAACTGGCGGCTGCCGACCCCGACGCCTCGGCGCGACTGACGCTCGTCAACCCCCAGGGACTGCACGCGCGACCGGCGGCCCAGATCGCGACCGCGATGGGATCCCTGGAGGCCGAGGTAGCCGTCGAGGCTTGCGGGCGACGGGCCGATGCCGCGAGCTCGCTCGAGCTGTTGACGCTGGGCGCGGGCCAGGGAGCCGAGATCACCGTGTCCGCTACTGGTGTCGATGCCGCCCAGGCCGTCGAGACCGTGCGCGGCCTCGTGCTGGCCGGCTTCGGCGAGCTCGAGGCCAGCTGAACTTCGGTGTCGTTGCTGCCCGTTTGTGACTGTTGCAACCTCCTCGAACGTCCGGGATACCCGGTCGACCGGGTATCGCGACAGCCCTAGCCCAGCCCCATCGCGGCCTCGGCGGCGGCGACGACGGGGGCGGTGACGTCGCGGCAGCGAGCGGCGCCGGCGGCGAAGACCGAGGCGACGTGCGTCGGGTCGGCGGCCAGCTCGGCGTACGCCTTCTGGATCGGTTCGAGCTCGGCCACCACGGCCTCGGTGACGGCAGCCTTGAGCGCGCCGTAGGTCGCGAGACCCGTCGCCGAACCTCCGCAGGCGGTCAGGATGTCGAGCAGGTTGGTCACGCCCGGCTTCTCCTCCGAGGCTCGTACGGCGCCAGGGCCGGTGTCGGAGTCCGTCACCGCCCGCGCCACCTTGCGACGGATGACCTCCGGAGGGTCGAGCAACCGGATCACTCCAGCATCCAGGCCGGGCGCAGTGGACTTGCTCATCTTGCGCGTCGGGTCCTGCAGGTCCATCACCCGCGCACCGGCCGCCGGCGTGACGATCTCCGGCACCGTGAACACCGGCCCATACGTGTTGTTGAAGCGGACCGCCAGGTCACGCGTCAGCTCCACGTGCTGGCGCTGGTCGTCGCCGACCGGCACCGCGGTCGGCCGATAGAGCAGGATGTCGGCGGCCATCAGCACCGGATAGGTGTAGAGCGAGACCCGGGTCGACGGCTGGCCGCGGCCCTTCTCCTTGAACTGGATCATCCGCCCCAGCTCTCCCGTGTACGCCGTGCACTCCAGGAGGTAGGCCAGCTCCCGGTGGGCGGGCACCGCGCTCTGTCGGAACAGCACCGCCCGACCGGGATCGAGGCCGACCGCGAGGAAGAGCGCGGTCACCTCGGCGATCGTCGACCGCAGCACGGCCGGGTCGTGGGTGGTGGTCATGGCGTGCAGGTCGGAGACGCCGTAGAAGCAGTCGCCGGCGCTCTGCGCGGCGACCATGCTGCGGAAGGCGCCGAGGTAGTTGCCCAGGGTCAGCCGACCGGTGGGCGTGATCAGGGAAAGGTTGCGGTTCATCGAGTGCTCCTGGTGTGAAGCCCTCCGGCCAGGACGCGACGACGTAAACGACGACGGCCGCCCGAAGGGCGGCCGTGGGTTGATGGGTGTGCGTCAACGAGTGGTCCGCCTGGTCAGGCGGGCCACCAGAACATCCGGTTCAGAGTCGCGGGCACGTACCCATCGTAGAGCGAGACGGTACGTTCGGGCCATGGAGTGCCCGGGCCCGGCCACGGTGGTCTTCGACCCGTCGCTGACTCAGTACAACTTCGGGCCGGGCCACCCCATGTCGCCGATCCGGGTCGACCTCACCATGCGCCTGGTGCACGACCTCGGGCTCCTCGACAGCGAGGGCGGCCCGCTGCGACTCGTGCCCGCGCCGTTCGCCGACGACGAGCTCATCGCGACGATCCACGACCAGGCGTTCATCGACGCGGTCAACCGCGCCGGGAAGAACCCCGACGACGCCGACGGCATGGACGACGAGCACGGCCTCGGCACCGACGACGACCCGATCTTCCCCGACATGCACAGGGCCGCCGCCCACGTGGTCGGCGCGACCGTCGAGGCCTGCCGCCAGGTCCAGTCCGGCGAGAGCCTCCACAGCGCCAGCATCGCCGGCGGCCTGCACCACGCGATGCGCGACCACGCCAGCGGGTTCTGCATCTACAACGACGTCGCGGTCGGCATCCAGTGGCTGCTCGACCAGGGTGTCGAGCGCGTCGCCTACGTCGACGTCGACGTCCACCACGGCGACGGCGTCCAGCAGATCTTCTGGGACGACCCACGGGTGCTGACGATCTCTCTCCACGAGACCGGCCAGATGCTCTTTCCCGGCACCGGGTTCCCGGCCGACAGCGGCGGTCCCGAGGCCCAGGGCTCGGCGGTCAACGTGGCGCTGCCACCCGGTACGGCGGACGCGGGCTGGCTGCGCGCCTTCCACGCGATCGTCCCGCCTCTGGTGCGCGAGTTCGCTCCGGAGATGCTGGTCACCCAGCACGGCTGCGACTCCCACATGGAGGACCCTCTCGCCCACCTGATGCTGTCGGTGGACGGTCAGCGGGCGTCGTACGTCGCGCTGCACGACCTGGCCCACGAGGTCTGCGGGGGGCGGTGGGTCGCCACCGGGGGCGGCGGCTACGCCCTGGTCGAGGTGGTGCCGCGCGCCTGGAGCCACCTCCTGGCGATCGTCGGGGGGCACCCGCTCGACCCGGCCACCGAGACTCCGGCCTCCTGGCGGGAGCACGTGCAGGCCACGCTCGGCCGGCGTGCGCCGCTGCGGCTCACCGACAGCCGGAGCCCCGCCTGGCGAGACTGGACCGACGGCTACGACCCCGAGAACTGGCTCGACCGGATGATCCTCGCGACCCGGACGGAGGTCTTCCCGTGGCACGGCCTGGATCCTCAGCCGTGACGAGCCGCACCGATCCGGCGCCTCGGACCGGTGGCAAAATTTCAAGCCGACACGCCGTGCCGGCTGAGGCTTCTCTAGTCGAACCCTTCCCCACGAGTCACTCCAGGCCCTATATTCACGGTGCGGCGGAACGTGTATTCACTGGTGGGGAAGCCGGTGGCGTTCTGCGCAGAGAGATACGGTGCGAGATGCCTGCCCACACCCCCGGAGACATCTCCGAAGTCAAGTTCCTCACGGTCGCCGAGGTCGCCGCGATGATGCGCGTCTCGAAGATGACGGTCTACCGCCTCGTGCACAGCGGCGAGCTGCCCGCCGTGCGCGTCGGTCGTTCGTTCCGCGTCACCGAGGAAGACGTCAACGAGTATCTGCGCAAGAGCTTCTACAACGCCGGCTGACGCTCTTCCAGCGGTCACCCGCCGATTCTCCGCGGTTCATCGGGGCCGATAGGCTGTCGAGGTCCCACGGAACGACTCCCTGGGGCTCGACCAGCAGTTGAGAGGTTTCCGCGTGGGTTCAGTCATCAAGAAGCGGCGCAAGCGCATGGCCAAGAAGAAGCACCGCAAGTTGCTCAAGAAGACGCGCGTCCAGCGCCGCAAGCTCGGCAAGTAACCCACGCCCAGGGTCGCCTGAGGACATCAGCATGGGCCGTGTCGTACTCGTCACCGGGGTCTCCAGGGACCTCGGGAGGCGGTTCGCGCGCGTCCTGGCGGCCACCGACGGCATCGATCGGGTGATCGGCGTCGACGTCGTGCCTCCGCGCGGCGACGTCGGCGCGATGTCCTTCATCCGGGCCGACATCCGCACCCCGGTGATCGCCAAGGTGATCGCCAAGGAGGACGTCGACACCGTCGTCCACATGAGTGTCATCGCCACCCCCGGCAGCGCCGGCGGCCGCGGCACCATGAAAGAGCTCAACGTCATCGGCACGATGCAGCTGCTCGCCGCGTGCCACAAGGCGCCGTCCGTCCAGCACCTCGTGGTGAAGTCGACCTCGACGGTCTACGGCGCCAGCAGCCGCGACCCGGCGATGTTCACCGAGGACATGGGGCCGCGTCGCTCGCCGCAGTCGGGGTTCAGCAAGGACGCCGCCGAGATCGAGGGCTACGTGCGCGGCTTCGCCCGGCGCCGGCCCGACGTGCGCGTGACCATGCTGCGGCTGGCCAACGTCGTCGGCCCCCACGTCGTCAGCCCGATGACGTCGTACTTCCGCCTGCCCGTCATCCCCACCGTGCTCGGCTTCGACGCGCGGATGCAGTTCGTGCACGAGACCGACCTCAACCGGGCGCTCCTGCACGCCGTGGCCGCCGACATCCACGGCACGTTCAACGTCGCCGGCGACGGCATCTTGATGCTCTCCCAGGCCGTACGCCGCCTCCAGCGCGCCGTGGTCCCGATGCCGGGCTTCGCCGTGGGTCAGCTCGGCTCGGTGCTGCGCTCGGCCCGGCTTGCCGACTTCTCGCCCGAGCAGCTGAGCTTCCTGACCTTCGGTCGTGGCATCGACACCACCCGGATGCGCACCGTGCTCGGTTTCGAGCCCGACTACACCACCGCCGGGGCGTTCGCCGACTTCGCCGACTCCATGCCGGCCTCGTCACGGGTCTCCGAGCGCGCCGTCAGCGGGCTCGCCGACCTGCTGCCCGCGGCCAGCACCGCAGGATCGCCATGAGTGACGCAGAGATCATCCCGATCGGCACCCGTGGTCGCCCCGGACGCGGCACGGGCGAGGACCGGCCCTCCTCGGCCGCCCGCAACCTCGCCGCCGCCCGACGCGTGCGCGCGACAGATACCGCCAAGCCGCGTCCGAAGCCGCGGCGTCGTCCCGCCTCCGCCACCCCGCCCGTCATCGAACAGGTCACGACCGAGGGCGTGCCCGCCGACACTGCGGCCCCCAAAGCCGCGAAAGCCGCCAAGGCCCGCACGGCTCCTGAGGCCCGCACGGCCGCCACGACCACCGACCGTGGCCCGCTCGCCGGCGTCTCGCCGGACGCCTGGTGGTCGGCCCTCCAGCACGCCGCGCGCGAGGTCTTCGGCGACCAGTGGGAGCCCCAGCTCGCCCAGATGCTCGCCCTCCTGAGGCGTCGCCTGACCGGCGGCTACGACGTCGACGAGTTCGGCTTCGACCCGGAGGTGGCCGAGAAGTTCTTGCTCGCGCTGATGCGGCCGATCGCGGAGAAGTGGTTCCGGATCGAGGTCCGCGGAGTCGAGAACATCCCCGACGAGGGTGGCGCGCTGATCGTGTCCAACCACTCGGGCACGGTCCCGATCGACGGCCTGATGACGATGGTCGCCGTCCACGACCATGCCGGACGTCACCTGCGGCCGCTCGGTGCGGACCTCGTCTTCCGGATGCCGTTCGTCGGCGAGCTGGCCCGCAAGAGCGGCGCGACGCTGGCCTGCACCGAGGACGCCGAGCGGATGCTCGGCATGGGCGAGCTGGTCGGCGTCTGGCCCGAGGGCTTCAAGGGCGTGGGCAAGCCGTTCTCCCAGCGCTACAAGCTCCAGCGCTTCGGCCGCGGCGGCTTCGTCGGTGCCGCGCTGCGCACCGGTGTCCCGATCATCCCGCTCTCGGTCGTCGGCGCCGAGGAGATCTATCCGCTCATCGGCAACATCCCGGCCCTCGCCCGCCTGCTCGGGGTGCCCTACGTGCCGATCACGCCGCTCTTCCCGTGGCTCGGCCCGCTCGGCCTGGTGCCGCTGCCGTCCAAGTGGCTGCTGGAGTTCGGCGAGCCGATCCGCACCGACGAGTTCGACGAGGGCGCGGCCGACGACCCGATGCTGCTCTTCAACGTGACCGACCAGGTCCGCGAGACGATCCAGCAGACCCTCTACAACCTGTTGATGAAGCGCGAGTCCGTCTGGCGCTGAAACCCCCGCTGGTTGAGGAGGGCCCGCGGGGCCTGTCTCGAAACCGACGTCAGGGCAGCAGGCCGTCCAGCACCGAGGCGATGGGCGTCGGCAGGATGCTGGTGGCCCCACCGAGCAACTGGGTGACGGCGTCGGTGGGCAGCGCCGGCAGGCTCGGCCCGCCGGTGAGCGAGCTCAGCAGCGCCGTCGGGTCGAGGGTCGGCAGGGCGACAGAAGTGGACACATTCGTCGGCAGGCCGCCCGTCGGGACGGCGGTGCTCGGCAAGCTGGTCGGCAACGTGCTCGGCAGTGAGGTCGGTGCGACGGTGGGCAAGGCAGTCGGCCCACCGCTGCCACCGATCGTCGGCGTGGGCTTGGTGACGCTCCCCGGCGGCAGCTCGGAGGCGCCGACCGACGGCAGGGCCAGTCCGGTCGGCGTCACGTCGGGCAGGTCGACGGCCGGCAGCGTGCCCGTGCCGAAGCCGGTCCCGATCGTGGGGATGGTCGGGGTGATGGCGTCCAGGTCGGCGCTAGCGCACGTCGGGCAGGTCTGCTGGGCCGACTCGTCGATGCGGACCAGGGTCGTCACCGCGTGCACCCACTCGTCCTGCGCGGTGTCGGGCAGCTTGCCGTCCAGACCGGCCAACGAGGCCATCGACGAAGCCGTGAAGGAGTTCAGCTGGTTCACCGACTGCGGGTCGCCGTCGTTGACGTACGCCGTCAGCAGCAGGTCGGAGGCCTCGGTGGCCTGCTCGGTGAAGTCGCTGAGGGTGTCGGAGATCTCGGCGGGCCGGTCGTCGGCGTCCTGTTGGGCGAGCTGCTCGATCTCGTCGAGGCGAGTCGACGCGTTGGCCAGCAACGTCGAGCCCTTGCCTTCGTCGCCGACACTGACGCCCACGTGGGCGCTCTCGACGGCCCGCTTGAGCGGGTACAGCACGTCGCCCGGAAGGGCCGACTGGGCCGCCACGGCCATCGTTGTGGTCGCCCCCAGCAGCGCAAGTGCGCCCAGCGCGACCGCAACCCGCCGTTCGCGCGGGCGGGCAACGCGGCCGGGATCGGCGCTGCGCAGCCGCAGCCGCTCGGCCTCGGCCGCCGCGACGACAGGCATCGCCGCGGCCTCCGCCACCAGCCGGTCGCGCAGCTGCGTGACGAACTCGGCCCGGGCAACCGGTTGCGGCACAGCACGCAGCGCGCCGACGAGCTCGAGCAGGTCGTCGTAGCGGTCGTCGGACGCATTACGCGTCGTCAGGCCGTCGACCACCGCCTCGAACTCCTCGGCGTGACGACGCGTCGCGAACACCGGGGTCATCGATGGGTTCCTGTCAGGTCACGTGCTCCGGCACCCGTGCCGGACACCCACCACAACGACCCCGCTCGCGGTGTGGTTACGGCGTACTGGCCGGTAGTAATGGCCGGACCGTTCCGCGGCGCCATCAGCCCCGGATCCCTTCGGGCATCAGCTTCGCGAGGTTTCGTACGCCGCGCAGCTGGAGCTGCTTGACCGCCCCGTCGCTGCGACCGAGGACCGCCGCCGTCTCGGCGATGCTCATCCCCTGGAGGAACCGCATCACCAGGCAGTCGCGCTGCTCGACGGGCAGCTCGGTGAGGGCGCGGAGCAGCACCTCGTTGGTCAGGCTGGCCAGCACGGCTTCCTCGGGACCCTCGGTGGCATCGTCGTGGAGGCCCATGTCCTCGGTCGTCAGCTCGAGACGGGTCTTGCCGGCCTTGAAGTGGTCGGTGCACAGGTTGCGGGCGATGGTCATCAGCCAGGCCCCGAAGTCCTTGCCCTGCCAGCGGAAGTTGCTCATGCTCCGCAGCGCCCGGAAGAACGTCTCCGAGGTCAGGTCCTCCGCGAGGGTGCTGGAGCGGGTGCGGTGGAACAGGAAGCGATAGACCGAGCCGTGGTAGTGGTCGAAGAGCATCCCGAACGCTTCGGCGTCGCCATCTCGGGCCAGCTCCACGAGGGCGATGAGGCGGTCGCGTTCGGCTTCCGACTGCTCGCTGGAGGCGGCGTACGCGCTGTCGTCGCCGCTCGGCCCGTCGGGGTGGCCCGCGCCGCCCGGGGCGGGATCCGTGACGGAGGCGCCGCTCATCAGCAGGTGGCCGGAGCCGGCGAGGACCGCTCGCTCGTCGATCAGGATCGCGAGCACCAGCGCGCGCAAGGCTTCCAAGCCACGCGCCGCGACGGTGCCCGAGTCCGGCCTCACTGGCGGATACCTCCCTGATCCCACTCAGAAACTCTCAGGGTAGGCGGGAGCGTGTCGTCCTGGGAACGGACTGGGCAACAAAGTGTCCGAACGCACGCCTGTGGCTCGCTGCCGCCGAGCAGGCAGATCTGGGCTCGGAGGTGTCTCAGGGCCCGAGATTTCGGCGCCCGCGCACCGCCAGCCCCGCGGCCACGGCGCCGGTCACCCCGCCCGCGACGGCCCCCGCCAGCACCCCGACGCGGGCCGCTTTTCGGCCGGTCCGGTAGTCGTAGACCTGCCAGCCGGCCCGCTTCGCGTGGGCGCGCAGCTTGGCGTCGGGGTTGATGGCGCAGGGATGACCGACCATCAAGAGCATCGGCAGGTCGTTGGCCGAGTCCGAGTACGCCGCGCAGCGGGCCAGGTCGAGCCCCTCCTGCGCCGCGAGCGCGGCGACCGCCTCCGCCTTGGCCGGCCCGTGCAGCAGCTCGCCGACCAGCCGGCCCGTGTAGACGCCGTCCTCGTGCTCGGCGACGGTGCCGAGGGCGCCGGTCAGCCCGAGCCGGCGCGCGATGATGGAGGCGATCTCGATCGGCGCCGCGGTGACCAGCCAGACCCGTTGGCCCTGGTCGAGGTGCAGCTGGGCCAGCGCCCGCGTGCCCGGCCAGATCCGCCGCGCCATCGCCTCGTCGAAGATCTCCTCGCCGAGCTGCTCGAGCTCCAGCACGGTGTGCCCCTCGATGAAGGCCAAAGCCGAGGCGCGGGCGTTGGCCACGTGGTCGGGGTCCTCGACCCCGACGATGCGGAACTTGGCCTGCTTCCAGGCGGCCGCCGCGATCTCGCCGGTGGTGAAGAACCGCCGCCGGTAGAGGCCGCGGGCGAGGTGGAAGATGCTCGCGCCCTGCATCACCGTGTTGTCCACGTCGAAGAACGCCGCCACCTCGGGGTCGGCCGGCGTCGACAGCGCGTTCTCGACCTCGGCGGCCGCCGCGGCCGCCTCTCCGGCCATCGACGAACGACGCTGGAGATCGAGGCGCGGAGGCGTCCTGCGGGCCTGGTCGGTGGACCGGTCTGACGGTGCGGTCACGTCACGAGACTAGTGCGAACCACCACGACCGTTCAGGCCCTGTGGAACCATGGACGGATGTCTACGGGTGGCCGACAAGCCCGCCGGGTCGAGGACCTGGCGGCGTCGGCCGCTGCCCAGCGCGGCGAGCGGACGGCCCTCGTGGAGCCCTCCGGACGACGGCTGACCTGGGCCGATCTGGACCGTGAGGCCGACCGGATCGCCGCCGGTCTCGGCAACGTCGGCATGGTCGCCGGCCAGCGCGTGATGATGGTGCTCGGCAACCGGCTCGAGCTGGTCTCGACCTATCTCGGGGTGCTGCGGGCTCAGCTCGTCGCGGTCCCGGTGAACCCTCGTGCCAAGGTCGAGGAGCTGGCCTGGATGATCGCCGACTCCGGTGCCCGCCTGGTCTTCGCCGACGCCACCGCGGTCGCCGGCGTCAGGGCAGCGACCGGCCTGGTGCGCGAGGCGCTCGAAGGCTCGCGCGGGGTCCTCGACGACGAGGTCGTCGCCCGGGCGCGTACGCCGCGAGTCGTCGTGGTCGACCCCGACCCGGACGGTGCTCCTGGCGTCGCGGAAATCGCCTTCGCCGACCTGCGCACCGCGGAGCCGCGGACCGTGCCGGCGCTGCCGGACCCGGAGGCGCTGGCCTGCCTGCTCTACACGGGCAGCACCGCCGACCACCCCCGCGCGGCGATGCTGACCCACCGCGCACTGCTGGCCAACATCGAGCAGGCCGCTGCCGTGGAGCCGCCGATGATCCACTCCGACGATGTCGTCCTCGGGGTGCTGCCGCTCTTTCACGTCTATGGGCTCAACGCGGTGCTGGGCACCGTCCTGCGCCAGGGAGCCACGCTCGTGCTCAGCGACGGGTTCGACCCGCAGGGGACCCTCGACCTGATCGCCGACCAGGGCGTCACGGTGGTGCCGATCGCGCCCGCCGTCTTCCCCCACTGGCTCGGGGTCGACGACCTCCGTTCCCGGATGGCGTCCGTGCGTCTGGTGCTGTCGGGATCGGCGCCACTGGCGCGCCAGGTGATCGAGACGTTCTCCGCACAGACCGGCATCCCCGTGCACCAGGGCTACGGGCTGACCGAGGCGGCTCCGGTCGTGACCAGCACCCTCTGCTCGGGCGACGTGCTGCCCGGCTCGCTCGGCTCGACGATCCCCGGGGTGGGCCTCCGGCTGGTCGACGACCTCGGCCATGCCCCCGAGAGCGGCGACCCCGGCGAGATCCAGGTCAGCGGCGCCAACCTGTTCAGCGGCTACTGGCCCGACGGCGCCGACGGGCCCGGTCCCGACGGCTGGTGGGCCACCGGCGACGTCGGGCTCCTCGACGAGAACGGCGACCTCCTGCTTGTCGACCGCGTGCAGGAGGTGGTCGTCGTCTCGGGCTTCAGGGTCTACCCGCACGAGGTCGAGGCGGTGATCGGCGCGGTGCCGGGCGTGGCGGAGGCCGCCGTGATCGGCGTACCGGACCACGTGACGGGGTCCGCGGTGGTTGCCTACGTGCGAGCGCCGGGCCTGCCGCCTGCGGAGATCGAGGCGGCCGTGCGGTCCCGGGCCGCCGCGGCGCTGGCCGGCTTCAAGCGGCCGACCCGCGTGGAGGTGGTCGACCGGCTGCCGATGACGTTGAGCGGACGGGTGCGCAAGGGGCAGCTGCGCGGGCTCGAGCGCCGGCGCGCGCTGGGGTTGCTGGAGTGAGCAGGGCGTGAGCCAGACGAGTCCCCCGCGGGTGACGTTGTACGGCCGCCCCGGCTGCCACCTCTGCGAGGCGGCCCGCGAGGTGATCGAGCGGGTGTGCGCCGACCTGGGCGAGACGTACGTGGAGGTCTCGGTCGACGACGACCCGGCCCTGCTCGAGGAGTACGGCGAGGAGGTCCCCGTGACCCTCGTCGACGGCCGCCGCCACGACTTCTTCCGCGTCGACGAGTCAAGGTTGCGAGCGGCTCTTTCGAGATAGTCCCTGACGTTTGGGTTGCTTTTCGGCCCGAGAAGCAACCAAAACGTCAGGGACTATCGGCCGGAGCGACGTGACCCGCGCCACACTCGACGGCTGAGCCCCTTCTCGGTTTGTTCTCACGTTCACAAGCGACCTAGAGTGGCCGGGCCGAACGGAACCCGACCGGGCGTCAACACCCCGGACCCGCCGGCTGGAGACGAGAGCCTTGACCGCCAGGACTTCCAGCGAGACCGCCCGCGACATCCCAGAGGCGACCGTCGCGCGGCTCCCCATCTATCTGCGGGCGCTGATCACCCTCAGCGAGGCCGGCACGACCACCTGCTCCAGCGAGGAGCTCGCCGCCGCCGCGGGCGTCAACAGCGCCAAGCTCCGCAAGGACCTCTCCTACCTCGGCAGCTACGGCACGCGCGGGGTCGGCTACGACGTCGACTACCTGCGCTACCAGATCGCTCGCGAGATCGGGGTCACCCAGGACTGGCACGTGATCATCGTCGGCATCGGAAACCTCGGGCACGCCCTGGCCAACTACTCGGGTTTCCGCACCCGCGGGTTCCGCGTCGTCGCGCTCCTCGACGCCGACCCCGAGCGGCACCAGGAGGTCGTCGCGGGTGTCGACGTACGCCCCTTCGACGACCTCGAGCAGATCGTGGCCGAGGAAGGCGTGGCGATCGGGGTCATCGCGACCCCGGCGGTCGCCGCCCAGGACGTCGCCGACCGGATGGTGGCCGCCGGCATCAGCAGCATCCTCAACTTCGCGCCGACCGTGCTGTCGGTGCCCGACCGTGTCGACGTGCGCAAGGTCGACCTCTCCATCGAGCTGCAGATCCTGGCCTACCACGAGCAGCGCAAGGCCCAGACCACATGAGCGTCCTGGTCGTCGGAATCTCCCACCGCAGCGCGCCCGTCGCGCTGCTCGAACGCGTCGCCGTCGACGCCGAGGGCGCCGCCAAGCTGCTGCGCGACGTGGCTGCAGGCGACCACGTCACGGAGGCGGCGGTGATCGCCACCTGCAACAGGCTGGAGATCTACGCCGACGTCGACCGCTTCCACGGCAGCGTCGAGGAGCTGTCCGCGCTGCTGGTCGAGCGGGCGGGCCGCTCCGCCGAAGCCCTGCTGCCGCACCTCTACGTCCATTACGACGACGGCGCCGTCTCCCACCTCTTCCAGGTCGCCTCAGGGCTCGACTCGATGGCGGTCGGCGAGGCCCAGATCCTGGGCCAGACACGCGAGGCCCTGGCCATGGGCCAGGAAGCCACCACCGTCGGGCCAGCCCTCAACTCGCTGTTCCAGCAGGCCTTGCGCGTCGGCAAGCGTGCGCACGCCGAGACCGGCATCGACAAGGCTGCGCCCACCCTGGTCTCGGCCGCCCTCGACCGCGTAGCGGCCGCGCGTGGCCCCGTCGACGGGCGCCGGGCAGTCGTCGTCGGAGCGGGCTCCATCGCAGCATTGGCCACGGCCACCCTGGTGCGTCGGGGCGCCGCGGAGGTCGTCGTCGTCAACCGCACGCCCGACCGCGCCGCCCGCCTCGCCAGGGAGTACGGCGTCCGGGCGGCGGCCCTCGCCGACCTTGCCGACGAGCTCGTGGGCGCCGACCTGGTGATCGCCTGCACGGGTTCGGTCGGAGTGCTGGTGACCACCGAGACCGTCCGCGCCCTCGGCGCGCCCCTGGGCATCATCGACCTGGCCCTGCCCCACGACGTCGAACCCGGCGTCCGCGAGCTGCCCTACGTCACCATGGTCACCCTGGCCGACCTGGCCGACGACCTCCGCGACTCCGAGGTCGGAGCCGAGGTCGACGCCGTCCGCCGGATCGTCACCGAGGAGGTCGCAGCCTTCCTCTCCGCCCGGGTGCAGGCCAACGTCACGCCGACCGTCGTCGCCCTGCGCACGATGGCCACCGAGGTCGTCGATGCCGAGCTGGCCCGGCTCGCCGCCCGCCTGCCGGAGCTCGACGAGACCTCCCGGGCCGAGGTCCTGCGATCCATGCGTCGGGTCGCCGACAAGCTGCTCCACCAGCCGACCGTGCGGGTCAAGGAACTGGCCGACGAGACCGGCGCGGTGTCCTACGCCGCCGCGCTGCGCGAGCTCTTCGCCCTCGACCCCGACGCGGTCGACGCCGTGACGCGGCCCGTCGTGCCCGAGCCAGGATCCGAACCAGGGGAGGAGTCATGACCGATCGTGTCCTCCGGGTCGGCACCCGCGCTTCCCTGCTCGCCACCACCCAGGCCCGCCTCGTCGCCGACCTCATCGAGAGCCGGCTCGGCAAGCGCGTCGAGCTGGTCGAGGTGAGCACCCACGGCGACCGCTCCGACGCCCCGCTGGCCACCCTGGGCGGCACCGGCGTGTTCGTCACCGCGTTGCGCGAGGCGCTTCTCGACGGCCGTGTCGACGTCGCCGTGCACTCGCTCAAGGACCTGCCCACCGCTCCCGCTCCCGGGATCGCGCTGGCCGCCGTACCTCTCCGCGAGGACCCTCGCGACGTCGTGGTGGCCCGCGACGGCCTCACCCTCGGCGAGCTCCCGGTCGGCAGCCGCGTCGGCACCGGTTCGCCGCGCCGCGCCGCCCAGCTGCACGCGCTGGGCATGGGCCTCGACATCATCGACATTCGCGGCAACGTCGACACCCGGATCGGCAAGGTGCGGTCGGGGGAGTACGACGCCGTCGTGCTCGCCCGCGCCGGCCTGGCGCGGCTCGGCCGTCTCGACGACGCCACCGAGGTGCTCGACCCGCTGCAGATGCTGCCCGCGCCCGGCCAGGGAGCCCTCGCCGTCGAGTGCCGAGCCGACGACGACCTGCTGGCCGAGCTGGCCGCACTCGACGACCGGGCCTCGCGGGTCGCGGTCGTCGCCGAGCGGGCCGTGCTGAGCACCCTGGAGGGCGGCTGCGCCGCTCCGGTGGGAGCGCTGGCCGAGGTGGCCGAGGGCGACGACGGCGACGAGCTGTGGGTCCGCGCCGTCGCGCTTTCACTCGACGGTTTGCTCGCCGTCCGGATGTCGGCCACCGGGACCCCCGAGAACGCCGCCGATTTGGGCGCGCGGCTCGCAACGGACATGCTCGCAGAAGGAGCAGCAGACCTGGCGCCGGCCGAGGCCGCCGACGGACGACCAGAAGCACCAGCAGAACCAGTGAGAAGGCAGAACGCATGACGCGAGGCAAGACCAGCAGCGCCACTTCGACCGCACGGACGGCTCAGACACCGGGGAGCCGCGGCGGCTGGGTGGCTTTCGTGGGCTCCGGCCCTGGTGACCCGGGCTTGTTGACGGTCCGTGCCGTCGACCTGCTCCGCGAGGCCGACGTGGTGATCACCGAGTCGCCCGGACACGAAGCGCTGGTGCGCTCCGTGCTCGGCGGCGAGGGCGGCCAGACGCCCGGCGAGGGTGAGGGCAAGCCCGAGCTCGTCGACGGCGGCTTCGGCGAGGACGGCCAGCCGCTGACCCACGCCGCGCGCGCCAAGGTCGTGGTCAGGCAGGCCAAGCGCGGTCTGCGCATTGTCCGGCTGATGACCGGTGACCCGTTCCTCTACGCCTCCGGCCCCGAGGAGGCCCAGGCGGTCGCCAAGGCCGGCCTCGGCTTCGAGATCGTGCCGGGCGTCCCTTCGTTCGGCGCCGTCCCGGCGTACGCCGGCATCCCGCTGACCACCAAGGACCACCGCGAGCTCACCGTGGTGACGTGCCGCGACAAGGTCGACTGGAGGCAGTACGCCGACAAGCGCACGCTCGTCCTGCTCTCGGCCGTCGGCTCGATCGGCGACATCAGCAAGCAGCTCGTCGCCGCCGGCCGTGACCCCGAGACGCCGGTGCTGATGACCCGCGCCGGCACCACCACCGACCAGGCCACCGTGGTCTCGACGCTCGACCGGATCGCCGCCGACGCGCGCGCCGCCCGGATGAGCCCGCCGGCCGTCGTGGTCGTCGGCGAGGTCGTCGACCTGCGCGAGACGCTCTCGTGGTTCGAGACCAAGCCGCTCTTCGGCTGGAAGGTCCTGGTGCCGCGCACCAAGGAGCAGGCCGGCACGCTCTCCCAGCGGCTGCGCGGCTACGGCGCGGTGCCCGAGGAGGTGCCGACCATCTCGGTCGAGCCGCCGCGCAACCCGCTCCAGATGGACAAGGCCGTGCGCGGTCTCGTCGAGGGCCGCTACGAGTGGATCGCCTTCACCTCGGTCAACGCGGTCAAGGCCGTGCGCGAGAAGTTCGAGGAGTACGGCCTCGACGCACGCGCGTTCTCCGGCCTCAAGATCGCCGCGGTCGGAGACAAGACCGCCCAGGCCATCGCGGCCTGGGGTCTGCGTGCCGACCTGGTGCCGTCAGGTGAGCAGTCCGCGGCCGGGCTGCTCGAGGACTGGCCCGAGTACGACGAGCTGCTCGACCCGATCAATCGCGTTTTCCTGCCGCGTGCCGACATCGCCACCGAGAACCTGGTGGCCGGCCTGATCGACCTCGGGTGGGAGTGCGACGACGTGACGGCCTACCGGACCGTCCGGGCCACCCCGCCGCCCGCGCCGACGCGTGACGCGATCAAGGCGGGCAAGTTCGACGCGGTCGTCTTCACGTCGTCCTCGACGGTGCGCAACCTGGTCGGCATCGCCGGCAAGCCGCACCCGTCGACGGTGATCGCCGTGATCGGGCCCGCCACCGCCAAGACCGCCGAGGAGCACGGCCTGCGCGTCGACGTGATGGCGCCGCATCCCGACGTCGACGTGCTCGTCGAGGCGCTCGCCGACTTCGGCGCGTCCCGCCGGCTGGCGATGCTCGAGGCCGGTCAGCCGGTCGCGAAGCCGTCGGAGCGCAAGCCCGCGACCCGTCGCAAGGCCTCCTCGTCCCGATGAGCGACGAAGGGGTCCTCCCTCCCGGCGACACCGTCGCCGGGCCGGTCGGCCCCGTCGTCCGCCCACGTCGGCTGCGCACCACCCCGGCCTTGCGCCGCCTGGTCGCCGAGACGTCGCTCGAGGCCCGACAGCTGGTGCTGCCGGTGTTCGTCCGCGAGGGGATCGACGAGCCGCGCCCGATCTCGTCGATGCCCGGCGTCGTCCAGCACACCCGTTCGACCCTGCTCAAGGCGGCCCACGAGGCGGCCGACCTGGGGCTCGGCGGGCTGATGCTCTTCGGCATCCCCGCGGAGAAGGACGCCACCGGCTCCGGCGCCATCGACCCGGCCGGCGTGCTCAACCTGGCCATCACCGACGTGGTCGCCGAGGTGGGCGACGCGCTCACCGTGATGAGCGACCTGTGCCTCGACGAGTTCACCGACCACGGGCACTGCGGCGTCCTCACCCCCGACGGGCGCGTCGACAACGACCGCACCCTCGCGGCGTACGCCGAGATGGCGCGCGCGCAGGCCGAGGCCGGCGTCGACATGGTCGGGCCGAGCGGGATGATGGACGGCCAGGTCGCGGTGATCCGCGAGGCGCTGGACCAGTCCCAGCACACCGACGTGGCCATCCTGGCCTACTCGGCGAAGTACGCCTCCGCCTTCTTCGGCCCCTTCCGCGAGGCCGTCGCGTCGTCGCTGATCGGTGACCGGCGGACCTACCAACAGGACTCCGCCAATGCCGTCGAAGGCGTGCGCGAGGCGCTGCTCGACGTCGAGCAGGGCGCGGACGTGGTGATGGTGAAGCCCGCGCTGGGCTACCTCGACGTGGTCCGCCGGGTGCGCGACGCCGTGTCCGTGCCGGTGGCGGCGTACAACGTGTCGGGCGAGTACGCCATGGTCGAGGCCGCCGCTGCCCACGGCTGGATCGACCGCGAGCCGGCCATCCTCGAGACCTTGACCTCGATCCGCCGGGCCGGTGCCGACGTGGTGCTGACCTACTGGGCCGCCGAAGCCGCCCGCCTGTTGCAGCGTTGAGTCGCGCCCCGTGACCCGGTGAGTTGCGTCTTGTGTGCGACTGACCGGTCACAAGGGGCGACTGGCAGGGTCCCCTGCGTGCTCTTGCCCTTGTCGGAGGATCTCAAGCACCAGGTGCTGGGGATCCTCCGATGACCATGGTTCGTGCGGGCGGCAGCCGAGACGGGAGGTCTCGCCAGGCTCGACCGGCGGGGGTTGCGGCCGACTTACCTCTCACCGGGTTTCGAGCGGGCGCTAAGCGCGCCCTCCTCAACCACCGAGGGGCGAGCGCGCCCTCCTCAACCACCGAGGGGGGAGCGCGCCCTCCTCAACCAGCGAAGGCGGGTCAGTTGCCGGTGAGGCCGGCGACGCACTGGTCGAAGGCGTCGTTGTTGTTGAGCGGGTTGTCGACCAGGCCCTGGGCGGTGCACTGGACGATGGCCTCGGCCAGGCTGAGGATCGGCGTCAGGATCGTGGTGGGCAGATCGGTCGGCAGCACCGTCGGCAGGCTGGTCGGCAGCGACGTGGGCAGGGCCGTCGTCGGGTCCTTGGTGGGCAGCTTGGTGGGATCCGGGCTGGGCTGCTGGGTCTGCGTCGGCTGAGAGCTCGGCTGGGTGGTCGGCGTGGCCGACGTCGTGGGCGTCGGCTTGGTCGTGGGCGTCGGCTTGCTGGTCGGCTGCTTGGTGGGCACCGGGCTGGCCGTCGGCTCGCCACCGCCGCCACCGCCGCCGCCGCCACCGTTGCCGCCGCCACCCGGCGCGATGAAGCCGCCGCCCGTGGACTGGTTGGGCACGGACGTGTAGTCGCCGCTGACGTAGGCCTGGTAGAACGCCATCACCAGGTCGACGTACTCCTGGCTGTGGTTGTAGCGGAACACCGCGGCCCGCTGGCCTTCGTCGCCGGAGAGGTCGTCCTCGCCCGAGCAGAGGTAGACCGCGGTGGCCAGCGCCGCGTCGTCGATGTCTTGCGGGTTGCGCTCGGCGTCGCCGTCGGCGTCCACCCCGACGACCGCCCAGGTCGACGGGATGAACTGCATCGGTCCGACGGCGCGGTCGAACTCCACGTCGTTGTCGAGCAGGCCGGCGTCCGTGTCGCTGATCAGGGTGGTGCCCTGCTTGCCGTTGAGCGCGACGCCGTAGATGCCGGGGCGGGCCAGCCCGTTGCCGTCGAGGCTGTTGCCGTTGGTGCGGCCGTGGTCGGACTCGACGCGGCCGATCGCCGCGATCAGCTGCCACGGCAGGTGGCAGGACGTGTCGGCGGCGTTGATGATGCTCTCCGCGCGCTGGTAGGCGGTCAGCGCGGCCGACGGGATGCCGTTGGCCGAGGCCGCGTTGACAGCGTCCTGGACGTTGCCCCTCACCCCGGGCGCGAGCGAGCCGGGGGTGGAGACGCTGGCCGGGGCCTCGATGGCCTCCTCGGGCACGCTGGTGCCGTCGGGGAGCGTGTTCTCGGCGGACGTGGCGGTGCTGCCGGTGAGGCCGACGCCCGCGATGCTCAGGCTCCAGGCCGCGGACAACAGGGCCAGCGGCACGAGAGTCGCTGCCTTCTGGAGGCGACTGAACCTCGCCTCGGCCATCACCATCTCCCTCTTGTCGACTCATCCGGGCGCTCTTCCCCCGCGCGGCGGACAACCCTCCAACGAGGGAAGTTACCCACGGGTTACGCGTTCAAACCCGATTTGTGCCTCGCTCACAGTCGTTGGGACCGGTCGTCCAGAATACGTCGGTCCCGCGCGCGGCGGACTCGGATGTGGAGTCTCAGGGGCTGTTGGGGACAATGAGCCGCATGGCTTCCCCGACGTCGGCGTCCGAGGCGCTGTTCGCGCGGGCGCGGGCGGTCACGCCCGGTGGCGTCAACTCGCCGGTGCGGGCCTTCAACGCCGTCGGCGGCACCCCTCGTTTCATCCGCTCCGCCCGCGGCGCCTGGCTCACCGACGTCGACGGCAACGAGTACGTCGACCTGGTCTGCTCGTGGGGCGCGATGCTCCTCGGGCACGCCCACCCGGAGGTGCAGTCGGCCATCGCCGCCGCCGTCGCACGCGGGACGTCGTACGGCACCCCCACCGAGCCCGAGGTCGAGCTGGCCGAGGAGATCGTGGCCAGGACGCCGGTCGAGAAGGTGCGGTTCGTCTCCTCGGGCACCGAGGCGACCATGTCGGCGATCCGGCTCGCCCGCGGCTTCACCGGCCGCGACGTGGTGGTGAAGTTCGCGGGCTGCTACCACGGACACGTCGACGCCCTCCTGGCCGCGAGCGGCTCGGGCCTGGCCACGTTCGCCGTGCCCGGCACGCCGGGTGTGCCCACGTCGTCGACGGCGCTGACGCTGGTGCTGCCCTACAACGACCGCGCGGCCGTGACCACGGCCTTCGCCGAGCACGGCAACCGGATCGCCTGCCTGATCACCGAGGCCGCCCCCGGCAACATGGGCGTCGTGCCGCCGGCGCCGGGCTTCAACGAGTTCCTGGCCGAGACCTGCACGGCCCACGGCGCGCTCTTCGTCAGCGACGAGGTGATGACCGGCTTCCGGGCCACTCGGCTGGGCCAATGGGGCATCGACGGCGCCGTCGAGGGCTGGCGCCCCGACCTGATGACCTTCGGCAAGGTGATGGGCGGCGGCCTGCCGGCGGCCGCGTTCGGCGGCCGGGCCGACATCATGGAGCGGCTCGCCCCGGAAGGACCCGTCTACCAGGCCGGCACGCTGTCGGGGAACCCGGTCGCCACCACCGCCGGCCTGACCACGCTCCGACTGGCCACCGACGAGGTCTACGAGCGCATCGGGCTGGTCGCCGACACCCTCCAGACCGCCGCGGCCAAGGCGCTGACCGAGGCCGGCGTGCCGCACGTCGTGCAGTCCACCGGCACGATGTTCTCGGTGTTCTTCACGGGCGAGCCGGTGCGCGACTTCGCCGGCGCCTCCGCGCAGGACACCGCGGCGTACGCCGCCTTCTTCCACGCCATGCTCGGGCGAGGGGTGCACCTGCCTCCCTCGGCCTACGAGGCGTGGTTCCTCTCCAGCGCCCACGACGACCGCGCCGTCGAGCACATCCTCGACGCGCTCCCCGACGCCGCCCGCGCGGCAGCCGCCGCCGCCACCACGAAAGAAGCCTGAATGTCCGAGACGATCGTCCACCTGCTGCGGCACGGCGAGGTGCACAACCCGGAGGGCATCCTCTACGGCCGCCGACCGGGCTACCACCTGTCCGAGCTCGGCCGCAAGATGGCCGAACGGGTCGCCGAGTCGGTCGCCGGTCGCGACATCGTGCACCTGGCGGCGTCGCCTCTCGAGCGGGCCCAGGAGACGGCGGCCGCGATCGCCGCCACCACCGGTCTGCCGGTCGGCACCGACCCTCGGCTGATCGAGTCGACCAACAAGTTCGAGGGCAAGGCCTTCGGCGTCGGCGACGGGGCGCTGCGCAACCCCAAGACCTGGCGGCACCTCTGGAACCCGTTCAAGCCGTCGTGGGGCGAGCCCTACCGCGAGGTGGCCGACCGGATGATGGCCGCCGTGCTCGACGCCCGGCAGGCCGCGCACGGGCACGAGGCCCTGCTGGTCTCCCACATGCTGCCGATCTGGGTCTGCCGGCTCTCGGCCGAGGGCCGCCACTTCGTGCACGACCCACGCAGGCGGGAGTGCACGCTGTGCTCGCTCACCTCCTTCCACTTCGAGCAACGCGGCCTCGTGCGCGTCTCCTACTCCGAGCCGGCGGGTGACCTGATCCCGGTGCGCGACAAGGGGGCTGCGTTCAGCGCCGGCGGCGCCACGGAGGAGCACAAGCCCTGAACGCCGTCCGCCCGATCAACGTCGCCGTGCTCGTCCTCGGTCTGCTGTTGCTGACCGGCTGCACCGGCCTCGACACGACCGGTGACAAGGGCTACGTCACCGGCGACGGCATCGTCACGACGGTGCCGCCGAGCGAGCGCGGCGCCCCGGTGTCGTACGACGGCGACGACCTCGACGGCAACCGGCTCTCCCTCGCCGAGATGCGCGGCAAGCCCGTGGTCGTCGTGGTGTGGGGCTCCTGGTGCACGCCGTGCCGCGCGGAGGCGCCCGCAGTGGTCAAGGCCGCCGACGAGCTCGGCGACGCGGCGCACTTCGTGGGCATCAACATCCGCGATACCAGCCCCGTGAACCCGCAGGCTTTCGTGCGGGCCAAGGGCATCGACTACCCGTCGTACTTCTCGCCCGGCGGCGACGCGCTGCTGGCGTTCCAGGGGAAGCTGGGCCCGCGCACCATCCCGGCCTTCGTGGTGCTCGACGACGCCGGCCGGATCGCGGCCAGCATCATCGGCAGCCTGCCCTCGACGCTGACTCTCGTGGACCTCACCCAGGATCTGGTCGACGAGAAGCCGGCCGATGGCTGACTGGTTCCAGCAGCAGGCGCTGTCGGGCTCGCTGCTGCTTGCGGTGCCCGTGGCCCTGATGGCCGGGCTGGTGTCGTTCTTCTCGCCCTGCGTGATCCCGCTGCTGCCGGGCTACCTCTCCTACGCCACCGGTCTGTCCGGCGCCGACCTCGGTTCGGCGCGGCGCGGCCGGATGCTGGCCGGCTCGCTGCTCTTCGTCGCCGGCTTCACGGTCGTCTTCGTGATCCTCGGCTATGCCGCGGGCACGGTCGGCGCCTGGCTGGTCGAGTGGCGACAGACGCTCTCCTTCATCCTCGGTGTGCTGCTCATCGTGCTGGGGCTGGCCTTCGCCGGGTGGCTTCCGTTCACCCAGCGCGAGTGGCGGGTGTACTCGATGCCGTCGGTGGGCCTGGTCGCGGCACCGGTCATCGGGTTCCTCTTCGGCCTCGGCTGGACGCCCTGCCTCGGCCCCACGTTGGTGGCGATCACGGCGCTGTCGCTCAACGAGGCCACCGCAGGGAGGGGCGCGCTGCTCTCGGCGATCTACGCGTTCGGGCTCGGCATCCCCTTCGTCGTCGCCGCCCTGCTCTACCGCCGCGCGCTCGGCGCCTTCGGGTGGGTACGCCGCCACCAGGTCTGGGTGATGCGGCTCGGCGGGCTGATGCTCGTCGCCGTCGGCGTGCTGCTGGTCTCGGGTTGGTGGGACGACATGGTCACCTGGCTGCAGATCCACCTGATCACCACGACGGAGACTTCTCTGTGAACGCCCGATGAGCCAGGGGACGCTGCCCGAGGCGCACGCCGACGCCGAGCCGGAGCGCCGGTCTGGCGAGCTGACCCCCCGCGAGCTGATGCGCTGGGGCTGGCGGCAGCTCACCTCGATGCGCACGGCCCTGGTCCTGCTCCTGCTGTTGGCGCTGGCCGCGATCCCGGGTTCGATCATCCCGCAGAGCGGCGTCGACTCGCTGAAGACCTCGCGCTGGCAGGAGCAGCACCCGCAGCTGACGCCGATCTATGAGCGGCTCGGGCTGTTCGCGGTCTTCGACTCGGCGTGGTTCTCCGCGATCTACCTGCTGCTGATGATCTCGCTCGTCGGCTGCATCGTGCCGCGGCTCTTCGTCTACGCGCGGGCGCTGCGGGCGAAGCCGCCCGCGGCTCCCCGCAACCTCTCCCGGTTGCCGGTGCACACGTCGTACGTCGTGGACGAGCCGCCCGCGGACGTCGTCGAGAGGGCACGGGTCGCGCTGCGCAAGCGGGGCTACCGGGTAGTGCTCAACGCCGAGGACGGCTCCGTCGCGGGGGAGCGTGGCTACCTGCGCGAGGCCGGCAACCTGCTGTTCCACTTCGCCGTCCTGGTGGTGCTGGTGGGCTTCGCCCTGGGCAGCCTGTTCGGCTACAAGGGCGGCGTGATCCTGGTGGTCGGCAACGGGTTCGCCAACAACCTGACGCAGTACGACGACTTCGACCCGGGCTCGCTGTTCGACCCGAGCACGATGGAGCCCTTCAGCTTCGTGGTCGACGACTTCGACGTCGACTGGCTGACCTCCGGCCCGCGGCAGGGCATGGCGCGGGGCTTCAACGCGCACCTGACCTATCGCGAGAGCCCCGAGTCGGCCGAGCAGCCCTATGACCTCAAGGTCAACCACCCGCTGAAGATCGGCGGCACCGAGCTGTTCCTGATCGGCCACGGCTATGCCCCGGTGATCACCATCCGCGACGGCAACGGCGACCTGGCCTACAGCGGACCCACGATCTTCCTGCCCGAGAGCTCGAACTTCCTGTCCTTCGGCGTGGTCAGGGCCCCGGACGCCGAGCCCACCCAGATCGGGCTCGAGGGGCTGTTCTACCCGACCTACCTCAAGGTCGGCGACGACCCCATCAACGTGATGGGCGACCTGAAGAACCCCACGCTCTCCCTGCAGGCCTACACCGGCGACCTGGGCATGGACGACGGCTCGGGCCAGTCGGTCTACGTCCTCGACAAGGCGAAGGCCACGCTGCTGACCAAGCCCGACGGGTCGATGTTCCGCGTCGACCTGCAGGAGGGTCAGACGGTGAAGCTGCCGGGCGGCGCCGGCACCGTCAGCTTCGACGGCGTGCAGCGCTGGAACCGCATCCAGATCAGCCGGACGCCGGGCATGCACGTCGCGCTGGCGGGCGTCGTACTCTCGCTGGTGGGGCTGCTGGCCTCGCTCTTCATCCGGCCGCGCCGGGTGTGGGTGCGGGCGCGACGACGCCCGGACAATGATGGGGCCGACGACGGGGAGCACACCGAGGTCGAGGTCGCCGGTCTGGACCGTTCGACGGCAGGAGACGTGGAGGCCGAGGTGGCCGCCGTGGTGGGGGACCTGCGAGGGTTGCCCAAAGACGAGGAGAAGCCTTGACCGACCAGGCATGGGAGACGCTGAGCAACCAGGCCGTCGCGGCCGCGGGGTTCCTCTACTTCCTGTCGTTGCTCGCCTACCTCGTGCAGTGGGCGTCGCTGCGGCACGTGCCGGTGGCTGCGGCGTCGAAGGTCGCGGTCGGCGCCGGGGGTCTCGACAAGCCCGAAAGTCGCGTGACGACGGCGAGGCCGTCAGCCGCCGCGTGGCGATGACGGGGCGGCTCGGGCTGTTGCTGGCGACGATGGCCTGCGCGGTGCAGTTCGTCGCCCTGGTCGGGCGGGGGATGGCCGCGGACCCCAACCGGGTGCCCTGGGGCAACATGTACGAGTTCACCCTCGCTGGCACGTTCGTCGTCGCCTTCCTGTTCCTCGTGCTGCGCCGCCGCCTGTCGCTCGACTGGATGGGACCGCTGGTCGTCGCCATCGTGCTGACCCTGCTGATGGTGTCGGTGATCTGGCTCTACGACCCGGTGGCGCCGCTGACCGAGGCGCTCAACTCCTACTGGCTGGTGATCCACGTCGTGTCGGCGGTGATCGCGACCGGTGCCTTCACGCTCGGCGGCCTCTGCTCGGTGCTCTACCTCGTGAAGGAGCGCAAGGGCGACAAGCGCACCGGCTACCTCGCGCGGGTGCCGGAGCCGGCGGTGCTGGACCGGACGGCGTACCGGCTGCACGCCTTCGGCTTCCCCGTCTGGACCTTCGCCGTGCTGATCACCGGTCCCATCTGGGCGCACCAGGCCTGGTCGTCGTACTGGAACTGGGACCCCAAGGAGGTCTGGGCCTTCATCACCTGGGTCGTGTACGCCGCCTACCTGCACGCCCGCGCGACGGCGGGCTGGCGTGGACGCAAGGCCGCGATCCTGGCCCTCGTGGGCATGGCGACGCTGTGGTTCAACTTCATCGGGATCAACTACTTCTCGACGACCAGCCAGCACTCCTATGCGTCCGAATCCCTCACGCACGTGGACCCGTCCCGCACACTGGCTGAATGACCCGGGGGCGCCTGACGGCGCTGGCCTTGACGGCCGCGCTTGTCACCGCCGCCTGCTCGTCGTCGCCGCAGGCAGCGGTGTCCGGCCCCGATGCGGCCCCGCCGGCCCCAGGCTCCGTGGTGGCCGCCCAGGCCCTGCTGGCCAACGACGGGCCCAACATCCTGGTCGTGACGACCGACGACATGCGCTGGGACGAGTTGGCCTACGTGCCCAACGTCCGCAAGTACGTCGCCTCGCGCGGGTTGACCTTCACCAACTCGTTCTCGCCCAACCCCCTCTGCTGCCCGGCCCGGGCGTCTTTCCTGCTCGGGCAGTACTCCCACAACCACCGCGTCTACAGCCACGAGGAGCCCTACGGCTTCGGTGCCCTGGACGACCACCTGACCGTCGGCACTGCCCTGAACAAGGCGGGCTACAAGACGGCGCTGGTGGGCAAGTACCTCAACGGCTACGGCCAGCAGCCCTCCCGGGTCACGGGCGGTCCGTCGGTGAACTACGTGCCCGCCGGCTGGACCGACTGGATGGTGAGCGTCGAGAAGCGCTGGCCGGTCGGGTCGCCGTACGCCGGTGGCACCTACAACTACCGCGCCTTCACCCAGAACGTGAACGGCCAGACCGTCTCCAACCGCGGTCGCTACTCCTCGACCGTGGTCGGCGAGCAAGTCCGGGGCCTGATCGGGAAGTACGGCGCCAGCGGGCACCCGTGGTTCATCTGGGCGACGCCGGTCGCGCCGCACTTCGGTGGGCCGGTCGAGCCCGACGACCCGGCGAACTACCGGACCGCGACCGGCTACACGTCGGAGTTCCAGACGCCGGCGCGCCCTGCGTGGGTGCGGGGCCGCTTCGACGCGGAGATCACCCACGCGCCGGGCACCCGCGTCAAGGGGCCGAGCGAGCGCGACGTCACCGACAAGCCGTTGTTCATGCGCAGGCTTCCGGAGGTCACGGCCGTCGAGAGGGCCGCGCTGCTCGAGGTCGAGCGGCAGCGCGCGGAGGCGCTCTATGCGTGGGACGCCCAGTTCGGGCGGATCGTGCGCACCCTCAAGGAGACCGGGCAGTACGACGACACCGTCATCGTCTTCACCTCCGACAACGGCTACTTCACCGGTGAGCACCGCCAGCGGCTCGGCAAGATCAAGGCCCACGAGCCGTCCCTGCGGGTGCCGCTGGTGGTAGCCGGGCCGGGCATCCCGCACGGCGTGCGGCAGGCGCCGGTCAGCACGGTCGACCTGACCGCCACCATCATCGACCTCGCCTCGGCCGCACCGCTGCCCGCCATGGACGGGGCGTCGAAGGTGCCGGCCTTCGCCCACGACCAGCCCTGGAACGTGCCGGTCGTGACCGAGGGTCTGCAGAACCTGCCCCACAAGGTCGGCGGCTTCCCGCACGGGCTGACCGAGATGGGGCTGCGCACCGGCCGCTACGCGTTCTTCCGCTACAGCACCGGCGACGGCGAGCTCTACGACCTGTTCCGCGACCCGTTGGAGCTGCGGTCGCACTACTACGACAAGGCGTACGCCGACGTGCGCGCCGACCTGGAGCGGCTGTGGCGGCGCTACACGAAGTGCGCCGGTGACCAGTGCCAGCGGCCACTCCCGGCGGCGTACCAGGTCTCCGCCGCGCGGCTGGCCACCCAGGTGGCCGATGACGCCGCCGCCCGGGCGCGCTACTACGGCGAGTAGGGCCCGGCGCCTGAGTCGGGGTCGTCGGGGTGCTTGTGCTTGCGATCGAGGTCGCGGAGGAAGTCCATGTCGTCGTCGGGGGCATACGGGCGCCCGGTCGGGTGGTCGTCGAGGAGACCTCGCTTTTGGACCACGCGGACGAGCAGGTAGACCGCGACCGCGAACAGGGCGACGAGGACGACGAACTTCAGCACGGGACCAGAGTAGGCCGTAGGTGGTCGGCATCTACCCTTTAGCCGTGAAGGAGTTTGTCGTCTACACCGCCCTGCGGCTTTTGCTCTTCGCCGCGTCGCTCGCCCTGGTGCTCGGGATCTGGCTGGCCGTCTCCGACCAGGCGCCCATCTTGTGGGGTGTGGTGATCGCGTTCGTGGTGTCCGGCGTGGCGTCGTACTTCCTGCTCAACGGCCCACGCGAGTCGTTCGCGCGGCGCGTCGACGAGCGCGCCCGCAAGGCTTCGGCGGCGTTCGAGGAGCGCAAGGCGCGCGAGGACGTCGACTGACCCCGGTCGGCTGGCTAGCCCGCCCGGGTCGCTAGGACTTGGGGCCCTTGAGGCGCCGCTCGATGCGGGACTGCGGCTGGCCCAGGATCTTGGCCATCAGCGGGACCCGCATGCGGTAGGCGACGACGGCGGCGACGATCACGATCAGCAGGAACCAGAACATGTCACGAGCCTACGCCGCACCCACCAACAGCCCGACGAAGATGCCGAGGCCGTAGCCGAGCTCGGCCAGGCCGGTGAGCTGCAGGGCGGGCACCAGCGCCGGCCCCTGGGCGGAGCGCACGATCCCGACGGCACGGGCGGCCGGCAGCACGAAGACCAGCGCGAGCAGCGCCCACCAGGTGCTGCTGATCGCGACCCGGACCGCCAGCACCAGTGCGGCGGCGATCAGGATCATGTAGAGCCTGCGCGTGCCCCGGTCCCCGAGCCGGACGGCGAGGGTGATCTTGCCGGCCGCCCGGTCGGTGGGGATGTCGCGCAGGTTGTTGGCGACGAGGATCGCGCAGGCGAGCGCGCCGATGCCGCAGGCGGCGTACAGGCCGAGCAGGGTGAGCTCCTCGGTCTGGACGTAGGCAGTGCCGAGCACGGCCACCAGCCCGAAGAACACGAAGACCATCACCTCGCCGAGACCGAGGTAGCCGTAGGGCTTCGAGCCGCCGGTGTAGAACCAGGCGGCCGCGACCGACACGGCGCCGACGAGCACGAGCCACCAGGCGGTGCTGGCCGCGAGCGCCAGCCCGGCCACCCCGGCGACGCCGAACGCGACGAACGCCGCCCTCTTCACGGCTCCCGGCGTGGCCGCGCCGGAGCCGACCAGGCGCATCGGGCCGACCCGGTCGGCGTCGGTGCCCCGGACGCCGTCGGAGTAGTCGTTGGCGTAGTTGACGCCCACCTGGAGGGCCAGGCTCACGACCAGCGCCAGGGCCGCCTTCCACCACACCGCCTCGTCGCCGTACGCCGCCACGCCGGTGCCCGCGAGCACGGGCGAGACCGCCGCGGGCAGGGTCCGGGGGCGGGCGCCCGCGAGCCACTGCGCAGGCGTCGTCATGACTGGCGATTCAAGCAGGCAGGTCGGCCAGCTTGCCCAGCGGCACCGCGAAGATGAAGGAGACGACCCCGGCAATGGTCAGGCCCAGGCCGACCTGCGCCGCCGTCAGCCCCACGATCCAGGCAGGCATCGGGTGATCCTCCCAGCGACCACTAGCGTTCGTCGCGTGAGTTTCTCCGCCGCGCTGAGCGGCCCGACCCCGGCCGCGGTCGACACGATGGCGGCGTGGTTGGCGGCCGACGGCGAGCCGGAGCCGGTCGTGGTGGAGACCTCGGGGTCCACCGGGCGGCCCAAGCGGGTGCGGCTGTCACGTCGAGCCGTGCTGGCCTCGGTGGCCGCCACGACCCGCCGCTTGGGAGGCGAAGGGCCGTGGGTGCTGGCGCTCCCGGTGGGGTACGTCGCCGGGCTGCAGGTCGTCTGCCGGTCGCTGGTGGCGGGCCACCGCCCGGTGCTGCTGGAGGACCATCCGACGCTGGCCGACGCCGTGGCGGCCGCGGGCGGGGCGCCGTACGTGTCCCTCGTCGCGACCCAGCTGCACCGCTTCCTCGAGTCGCCCGCTGACACGGCGGCTGTCGCCGCGTGCTCCGCGGTGCTGGTCGGCGGCGGCCCGGTCGACGCGTCGCTCCGCGCCCGCGCCGCGGCGGCCGGCGTCCGCGCGGTGGCCACCTACGGCTCGGCCGAGACGGCGGGGGGCTGCGTCTACGACGGGCTCCCACTCGACGGGGTGGCCGTGGCGATCGGCGTCGACGGACGGATCCGGATCGGCGGACCAACGCTCTTCGACGGCTACGAGGACGACCCGGAGCTGACCGCCGAAGTCCTCGTCGACGGCTGGTTCGCGACCGCCGACGCAGGGCGCTTCGACGAGGACGGGCGGCTCCAGGTGCTCGGCCGGCTCGACGACATGGTGGTCAGCGGCGGGGTGAAGGTGCCGGCGGCCGCGGTGGCCGCCCGCCTGCGCGAGCACCCGGCGGTCCGCGAGGCCGAGGTGGCCGGAGTGCCCGATGACGAGTGGGGCCAGCGCGTGGTGGCCTGGGTCGTGGGGGACCTCGCGCTCGACGAGGCCCGCGACTGGGTCTCAGCGACGTGTCCACGCACCTGGGCGCCGCGCGAGGTCCGGGTGCTCGACGCCCTGCCGCTGCTCGCCAACGGCAAGGTCGACCGGCTTGGACTGCTCGAGGTCGGCGCGTGACAGAGATCCGCGTCTGGTCGATCCCGATGCGCACCCGGTTCCGAGGCATCACGGTGCGCGAGGGGCTGCTCCTCCGCGGCGACGCCGGGTGGGGTGAGTGGAGCCCGTTCCTCGAGTACGCCGCCGACGAGGCGGCGGCCTGGCTGCGCTGCGCCGAGGAGGCGGCCGCTGGTGCCTGGCCCGCGCCGCTCCGCGACTCGGTGCCCGTCAACGTCACCGTGCCCGTGGTCGCCCCCGAGGAGGCGCACCGGATCGTCGCGACCTCGGGCTGCCGCACCGCCAAGGTCAAGGTCGCCGACCCCGGCAGCACGCTCGCCGAGGACGAGGCGCGGGTCGAGGCCGTGCGCGACGCGCTCGGCGCCTCCGGTCGGGTCCGGGTGGACGCCAACGGCGCCTGGGACGTCGACACCGCGATCGCGGCGATCAGGCGGCTGGACCGGGCGGCCGGCGGCCTCGAGTACGTCGAGCAGCCGTGTGCCGCGGTCGAGGACCTGGCCCGCGTACGCCGCGCCGTCGACGTGCCGATCGCCGCCGACGAGTCCATCCGCCGGGCGACGGACCCCTACCGGGTCCGCGACCTGGAAGCCGCCGACATCGCCGTGCTCAAGGTGCAGCCCCTCGGCGGCGTGGCGGCCTGCCTGCGGATCGCCGAGGAGCTCGGGCTGCCGGTCGTGGTGTCCTCGGCACTGGAGACCTCGGTCGGCCTGGCGGCGGGCGTGGCCCTCGCCGCGGCGCTGCCGGAGCTGCCGTACGCCTGCGGGCTGGCGACCCGGGCGCTGCTCACCGACGACGTCGTGGACGACTCGCTGATCCCGGTCGACGGCGCCTTGCCGGTGCGCGTGCCGAGGGTCTCGCCGGCCGGCCTCGACCGGCTGGCCGCGTCGCCCGAGCGGGAGCAGCACTGGCGGGCCCGGCTGGCCGAGGTCAGGGCCTGGCAGGATCGGCGCTCGTGAGCGACCCGTCGACCGAGCTGGCACGCGGGCTCGTCACCGCGCTGCTCGACGCGGGCGTCACCGAGGTGGTCGTCGCGCCGGGCTCCCGCAGCGCCCCACTGGCCTTCGCCGTGTACGACGCCGCGTCGGCCGGCCTGCTCCGGCTGCATACCCGCCTCGACGAGCGGTCGGCCGGGTTCCTGGCCCTCGGCCTGTCCAAGGTCGGCGGGCGGGCGGCGGTGATCTGCACCTCGGGCACGGCGGTGGCCAACCTGCACCCGGCGATGCTGGAGGCGGCGCATGCCGGTGTGCGGATGGTCGCGGTGACCGCCGACCGGCCGGCGCGGCTGCGCGGGACCGGCGCCAACCAGACCACCGACCAGGTGGGCATCTTCGGCCCGCTGGTGACCGCCGTCGACCTCGACGTCGGCGGGGTTGCGGTCGCACGCACCGCGTTGGGGCTTGGCGAGGGTCCGCTGCACCTCAACGTGCAGCTCGACGAACCGCTGGTGCCGGCCGACCGGTGGGATGTCGCTTCCGCAGGTTTCGTGACAGGCGCTAGCGCGCCTTCCTCAACCAGCGGCGGCCGTCGTCCGCTGGTTGAGGAGGTTGCGCTAGCAACCGTCACGAAACCTGCGGACGTGATCGAACTCGGCCCCCGCACCGTCGTGGTCGCCGGCGACGACGCCGGCCCGCCGGCGCGGGTGCTGGCCGAGCAGGGCCGTTGGCCGCTGCTGGCAGAGCCCACCAGCGGATCCCGCACCGGGGAGGCGGCGCTGCGCTGCTATCGCCTGCTCCTCGACGGGCCGCTGGGCGCGGAGGTCGAGCGGGTCGTCGTACTGGGCCACCCCACGCTGTCCCGCCCGGTCACCCGGCTGCTCACCAGTCCCGGCGTCGAGGTGCTGTCGGTCGCGACTCCGGGCGTCTGGAGCGAGCGGCCGTTCCCCGTCAGCCAGCACCTCGAAGGGCGGCCGGTCGCCACCGCGCCCGATGACTCCGACTGGTTCGACCGCTGGCACGCGGCCGACGCCGACGTTGGCCGCAGCCTCGACGCGCTGCTGGCCGCCGAGGCCGACCTGACGCCCTGGGAGGTCGCCGGTGCCGTGGCCCGCGCGCTTCCGGCGGGCGGGCTGCTGGTCGTCGGCGCGTCCAACCCGATCCGCGACCTGGACCTGATGGTGCCGCGCTACGAGGTCGGCGGCCGGCGCAAGGTGATCGCCAACCGGGGGCTCTCGGGGATCGACGGCACCGTCTCGACGGCCGTCGGCGCTGCGCTCGGCCGCGACTCGACCCGCTCCTTCGCGCTGATGGGTGACGTGACCTTGCTCCACGACGCCAACGGGCTGGTGCACGACGTCCACGACCCCGAGCCCGACCTGACCGTCGTGGTCGTCAACGACGACGGCGGCTCGATCTTCGCCACCCTCGAGCAGGGCGCACCCGAGCACGCCGACCGCTACGACCGGCTCTTCGGGACGCCCCACGGTGTCGACCTCGCGAGCCTGTGCGCCGCGACCCGCACCCCGCACTGGCGGGTCGAGTCGCTGCCCGAGCTCGAGCAGGCGCTGGCCTCCCCGAACGGTGGCATCGAGGTGGTGGAGGTTCGGGTCCGCCGCGACAACCGACGCGAGCTCGACGCGCGGATCCGCGGACTCGCGCAACCATGATCAAGCCCACCGCCCAGCGGTACTTGAGGATCAGGGCATGACGGTCGCCGGAGACACCTTCGTGAGCTTCGTCGACACGTTGGCCGACGCGCTCGACGACCACGAGGCCACCGGCGAGGAGCTGGCCCTGCGGCTGCACTTCTCGCGGTTCCACTTCGACCGGATGATCAAGTCGGTGGCCGGCGAGCCACCGCAGGCCTTCCGCCGGCGCATCCTGCTGGAGCGGGCGGCGTACCGGATGATCTCGACGAGGGCACCGCTCATCGACATCGCGGTCGAGGCGGGCTACGGCTCGCACGAGGCGTTCACCCGCGCTTTCAAGCAGGCGTACGGCGCCCCGCCGGCGGCCTGGCGCAAGAAGCCGGGGCACCTGCAGATCGCGGCGCCCAGCGGCGTCCACTTCCACCCACCCGGCGGCCTCCGGCTGCCCGCACGAGACAAGGTCGATCCCATGGAGCTGATGTCGCGAATGGTCGAGCACCACGTCTGGCTCACCGGCGAGATGCTCCGGGTAGCCGAGCGCCTCACCGACGAACAGCTCGACGAGGTGATCCACGTCGAGGTCGACGACGACGAGCAGACCATCCGCTCCCTGCTCAGCCGGCTCATCGGTCAGATGGGCATGTGGAACGCCGCGATGGCCACCCGCGACTACGACTGGTCCGTGGAGGAGCACGAGTCGCTGAGCTCGATGCGCGAGCGGCTGGCGCTGGAGGGGCCGACGTACCTCTCCCACGTGCACGACGTCGTCGAGCACGGCCGGGTCGATGACACCTTCGTCGATGCGTTGTGCGAGCCGGCCGAGGTGTTCACGTACGGCGGGATGATCGCCCACGTGCTGACGTTCGCCGCCCACCGGCGCACCCTGGTGGTGCTGGCGTTCGGCAAGCACGGCTTCGAGGAGCTCGGCTGGGGCGACCCGATGCGGTGGGTGGCCGAGCCCGCCGGCTGAGCCCTCGGGTTGCGACGCCCGATTAGATAGGGCTTGTGGAAGTCGCGGTCCTGCTCGTCGGCCTCGCCGTGTTGGTGCTCACGTTCACCGCGCTCGCCGAGCAAGATCGGGGCGCCGGCGCCGCTGCTGCTGATCGTGGTGGGCGTCCTCGCGTCCTACGTGCCAGGCGTCCCGGAGATCCACCTCGAGCCCGAGGTCGTGCTGTTCGGCCTGCTGCCGCCCCTGCTGTACGCCGCGGCGATCCAGACCTCGCTCGTGGACTTCAACGCCAACCGGCGAGCCATCTTGTTGCTCTCGGTCGGCCTGGTCGTCTTCACGACCCTCGGCATCGCGGTGATCGTGCACGCGATCATCACGGACATCTCGTGGCCGGTCGCTATCGCTATCGGCGCCGTCGTGGCGCCGCCGGACGCCGTCGCGGCGACGGCCATCGCGAAGAAGATCGGGCTACCCCGACGCATCGTGACGATCCTCGAAGGCGAGTCGCTGCTCAACGACGCGACCGCGCTCGTCGCGCTACGCACGGCCATTGCCGCGATGTTGGTCGGCGTCGAGTACATGAACGTCGGCCTGGACTTCCTCGTCGCGTCGGTCGGCGGCGTGCTCGTCGGCTTCGTGGTGTTCGTGGTGGTGGCCAAGCTGCGCAAGCTGATCACCGACCCGGTGCTCGACGTCGCGATCTCCTTCGTCGTCCCCTTCGGCACCTACATCCTGGCCGAGAGGATCCACGCCTCCGGCGTGGTCGCGGTCGTCATCGCCGGGCTGCTGCTCGGCCACAAGGCCCCCATCGTGCAGACGGCACAGTCGCGGATCGCGGAGCGGATGAACTGGCGCACGATCGCCTTCGTCCTCGAGAACACGGTCTTCCTCCTGATCGGCGCCCAGGCCCACTGGATCCTCGCGGACGTCGCCGACAGCACGCTGTCGACCCCGCGGATCGTCGCGGTCTGCGTGGCGACGCTGCTGGGCGCGATCGTGCTCCGCATGGCGTGGGTGTTCGCCGCGCGTTACCTGCTGGTCCGCCCCGGGCCGGATCCCGAGACCGGCAAGAAGCCGCCGTGGCAGTACACGCTGATCCTCGGCTGGGCGGGCATGCGCGGCGTGGTCACGCTCGCGGCCGCCTTCGTGATCCCCGAGGACACCGACCATCGCGAGGTGCTGCTGCTGATCGCGTTCACCGTGGTGGCCGGCACCCTGTTCATCCAGGGCTCGTCGCTGCCGTGGCTCGCCCGGCGACTCGACGTACCCTCACCCGATCCGATGGAGGACGCGCTGGCCCGCGCGACGCTGCTGCAACAGGCGTCCAAGGCCGGCTTCAAGGAGCTCAAGGATCTCGAGTACGAAGACCCGCACGGTGTCGGAGCCCTGATCAAGCAACGCATCGAGCAGCGCAACTTCGCCGCGTGGGAGCGGCTGGGCACCCACTCCGAGCAGGAGTCGCCCAGCGAGCTCTACTCGCGGATCCGGCTGGCCATGCTCGACGCAGAACGCCGGCGGGTGCTGGCGATCCGCAACACCGGCAACGTCCCCTCGTCCATCGTCAGCGAGGTGCTGGCGATGCTCGACGTGGAGGAGTCGATGATCGACATCGCGTCGGCGGACCGCGCCGAGATCCGGCAGTCTGTCGTCGGCCGGCTCCGTGCTGGTGAGGTGTGCGCGGACCTCACCTCGCACCCGGCCGTCGAGACGGCCGAAGGCCCCGTCTGTGCCGCGTGCCTCGAGGGCGGCACGACCTGGGTCTCGCTGCGCCAGTGCCTCGACTGCGGCAACGTCGCGTGCTGCGACTCCTCGGTGATGCGGCACGCGACCGCGCACTTCCGCGAGACGACCCATCCCGTGATGCAGTCGGCCGAGCCGGCTGAGGACTGGCGGTGGTGCTTCCTGCACCACCTGACCGCCTGACCCACCCGCTGGTTGAGGAGGCGCGCTAGCCCATCCCGCTGGTTGAGGAGGCGCGCTAGCGCCGTCTCGAAACCAAGGAACCTCAGGGCGTCGGCGGCGTCCTGGGCTGCTCAGGCTGCTCCGGCTCGGTCGGCAGCACCTGGGTCTCGGTCGCCGGCGGCGCGTCGGGCGGCACTGGCGGAGCCATCGGCGCGGGCGGTGCGTCGGCCACGGGTGGCGCCGGCGGGGCCATCGGCGGCGGCGGAGGCGCGGGGGCCGGCGGAGGCGGCGGTGGTGCGAGGCGCGGCAGGCGCGGGTGGCGGAGGCGGCGGAGGCGGCGGGGGAGGCGGCGGCGGAGGAGGCGGTGGCGCGGTGACGAGCCGGAACGCGGGCAGCCCGCCCCGCTGCTCCAGTGCGTAGAGCGAGCTGATCAGCCGCTGTCGGTCGGCCTCGTCGATCGGCCGTCCGGTCGTGGTCAGGTAGGCCAGCATCCCGAGGTCGCGATAGGCCTGCTCGCTGTCGCGGACGTCGTTGCTGGCGAAGCTGGCCTTGAGGTCCTCGGCCGCTTCCTTGGCCCTGTCCATGAAACCCATGCGGCCGACTCTAGGGGCCGTGCCGACGGGGGTGAAGAAGTTTCGGGGATGAGCCAGGGTCAGCCCGTCAGGGTGCGAACGGCAAGGGCAGCAATCACCAGCCCCGACACCAGGCCGGTCACCAAACGGCCTCGGTCGCTGGTCACCGAGCGGCCCAGCACCGTCCCCAGCACGGCCAGCGCGAGCTGCCACGAGGCACTGGCCACGAACGCCGCCGCGACGAACACCACGCCCTCCGCAGCCCCGTCGGTCAGGTCCGGGTTGCCCAGGACCACCGCCGCGAAGTAGACGACCGTGGTCGGGTTGACGACCGTGATCGCCACGAAAGCCATGAACGCCTGCCATGGCCTCAGCACCCGGGCCTCCGGCGTCGGCCGACCGGCGCGGCGTACGGCGTGCAGCACGGTGAGCACGGCGATGGCCAGCAGCACCGCAGCGGACGCCACGCGCAACCCGTCGGCGTACGGCTCGATGATGGCGGCGATCGCGGCGCCTCCGACCACGGCGAGCGCGGCGTACCCACCGTCGACCGTGGCTACGCCGAGCGCGGCCGAGGAGCCGACGCGGAGCGAGGTGCGGGCCGTGAGCGCGACCAACAGCGCACCGACGGCGCCGATCGGGATGGCGATGGCCCAGCCGGTGACGAGACCGGCCAGGACCACCTCGCGCATGGGTCGGATTGTCGCGGCCGGCATCGACTGCCCGCCAGCCGAATAATGTGGCGTCCATGCGGATCACCAAGCTCGGCCACTCGTGCGTGCGCATCGAGCACGACGGCCACACCCTCGTGATCGACCCGGGGATGTTCACCGAACCCGAGGCGGTGGACGGCGTCGACGCGGTGCTGATCACCCACGAGCACCCCGACCACTACCGGCCCGACCACCTCGCCCGCACCGACGCGCCGGTCCTGACCATCGACGCCGTCGCCCGCCGGATCGCCGAGGACGCCCCCGACATCTCCGAGCGCGTCACCGTGGTCGCGCCGGGGGAGTCCTTCGAGGCGGCCGGCCTGCCGGTGCGCGCGGTCGGCGAGCTGCACGCGGTCATCCACCCCGACCTGCCGCGCTTCCACAACAGCGGCTACGTCGTCACGCTCGGGGACCAGCGCCTCTTCCACCCGGGCGACGCGCTCACCCCGCCCGACGAGCCCGTCGACGTGCTCTGCGTGGTCGTCTCGGCGCCATGGATGAAGGCCGCCGACGCTGTCGACTTCGCCCGGCTCGTCGGCGCCCCGCGCAACCTGGCCATCCACGACCGGATCTACTCCGAGGCCGGCCTCGCCATTGTCGACGGGCACCTCGGCCGCCTGCTGCCCGAGCCGCAGTCCTACGTCCGCCTGGCCGACGGCGCCGACCTCTGAGGTCGGGTGAGTGACCCCGATCGACGGCCGAGAGGCGCGCGGAACCTTCGATCGCGGTCACTCGCTGTCTGAATACCCGGTCGGCCGGGTATTCCGACGCCCCCGGACTGCCGCCTCAGAGGCCGATGAGGGCGTTCCGCACGGGCAGGAACTTGGCCTGCGCTTCGGCCAGCTCGGCCTGCGGGTCGGAGTCGGCGACGATGCCGCAGCCGGCGAAGAGCCTGACGGTGTCACCGTCGATCTCGGCCGACCGCAGGGCCAGGCCCCACTCGCCGTCGCCGTCGGCGTCCATCCAGCCGACAGGGCCGGCGTAGCGGCCGCGGGCCATGCCTTCGATCTCGGCGATGAGCGCGATGGCGACCGACGTCGGGGTTCCGCCGACGGCCGCGCTCGGGTGCAGCGAGGCGGCCAGCTCGAGGGAGGAGACGGTGGCCGCGTCGTGCACCACGCCGGCGACGTCGGTGGCCAGGTGCATCACGTTGGGCAGGTGCAGCACGAAGGGTGCCTCGGGCACGTTCATCGACGAGCAGTGCGGCTCGAGCGCCTCGGCGACCGAGCGCACGGCGTACTCGTGCTCCTCGAGGTCCTTCGACGAGCGCGCGAGAGTCGCGGCCAGCGCCAGGTCGCGGTCGTCGTCACCCGTACGACGGATGGTGCCGGCCAGCACCCGTGACGTCACGAGTCCGCGCTCCCGGCGCACCAGCATCTCGGGGGTCGCCCCGAACAGGCTGTCGACGTGGAAGGTCCAGCACATCGGATAGGTCTCGCTGAGCCGGTTCAGCGGCCAGCGGACGTCGACCGGTACGTCGCTCGTGGCCACCAGGTCGCGGGCGAGCACGACCTTCTCGAGGCTGCCGGCACTGATCCGCGAGACCGCCTCGGCCACCACGCTCATCCAGCGTTCGCTGTCGAGGGCGCCGTCGGCGAAGCTCACGTCGACGGGTGCCGCCGGCGGCTCGACCGCCCGCAGCGTGGGCGTTGCGATGCTGCCGCGGCCGATGGTCGTCAGCCAGGTCGTGTCGCCGCGGCGACCGACCACGATCTCGGGGACGACCATCACCGACTCACCGGGTTCGTCGGCGAAGGCGAAGCTGCCGAAGCTCACCAGACCGGTGCCGGGCTCCGCCACCTCGTCACGAACCACCGCGCGACTGGTCGTCTCGAGCCACCACTTGTTGGCGTCTGCGAAGCGGGTGCTGCCCGAGGTCCGCACCTCGGCGGCCACGCCCCAGCCGACCATGCCCTCACCGCGGCGGAGCCAGGCGACGGGATCCTGCAGTGGCAGGAGGTCGAGCAGGTCGGCCTGGTCGAGGTCGAGGGCGACCGTCCGGACGACGAGCGGTTCGGAACCGACGCCCTCGGCGGCGTCGGGAGAGAGGCTGCTCGACACGGAGGAGACCCTACTCGGCGGCCCCGCGCCGACCCGTCTCAGGACCAGTAGACGACCACGGCGTCGCCGACGTGCACCTGCGAGAACAGCCACTTGATGCCGTCGTAGTCACGGATGTTGACGCATCCGTGCGAGGCGCCGTAGTAGCCCACGGTGGCGAAGTCGGAGGAGTAGTGCACCGCCTGGCCGCCGGAGAAGAACATCGCGTAGGGCATCGCGGAGCCGTAGAGCTGGGAGACGTGGTCGGCGTTCATGAAGTAGACGTGGAACAGGCCCTCGCGCGTCGGGGTGTCGTTGAGGGTCGAACCGAACCGTCGCGTCCAGCGTCAGCTGCACCTTGCCGTCGATCACCCAGCGCACGGTGCGACTGGTCTTGTCGATGCAGAGCACCCGCCCGGTGCGGCAGCGCGCGTCGAGCTCGCCGGGCTTCGGCTCGATGTTGTACATCTCCTCGTGGCTCGGCGTCACCGTCATCGCGTGCAGCCGGTCCATCGTGCGCTGGTCGATCTCGCCGGTCACCGGGATGCCGCGCTTGGCCTGGAAGCCGCGCACCGCCTCGACGGTGGCCGGGTCGTAGCTGCCGGTGACGTCGCCGTAGATCCAGGCGATCTGCTTGAGCCGGGCTTGCGCGTCGCGGACGTCGTCGCCCTCCGCGCCGGCCGCGAGGATCGCCGGACCGGGATGGAAGATGTTGAACATCGCGTCGTGGCTCGGCGTCTTCGTCATCGCCTTGAGGCGACGCCAGCTCCGGCGGTCGAGGACTCCGGTGCCCTTGAGGCCGCGCTTGACCTGGAAGCCCTGCACGGCCTCCTTGGTCAGCGCGTCGTAGCGGCCGGTCGTGACCTCCGGCAGCCAGGCCAGCTGGAAGAGCCGCACCTGCAGCTCGCGCACCTGCTCGCCGCTGTCACCCGGCTTCAGCACCACGTCAGGCAGGGTCGGGGTCGGCGCGGTCGTCGGGTCCGAGGTCGGCGCCTTGCTCGGCTCGTCAGAGACGGTCGGGCTCGCCTCGGGCGTGGGCGCCGGGGCCGGCGATGGTGTCGGGGTGGCGGTCCCGTGCTGCGAGCGCGAAGGCTGGGCGTTGCGCGGAGCCAGCTCGGGGCTGGCGGACGCACCGTTCTGCACCGCCGTCCCCACGCCGTACGCCGCGGCGAGCGCGAGCAGCGAGGTGACGCCGGCGGTCGCGACGACGCGCGTCCATCTCATGGAGGGTGCCTCTCTCGGTCGGGCGGAACGGGGAAGTAGCCCGACTCGCCAATGGTGACGTGGAGGAGACGGCGAACCCGTGCATTTGGTTGCCGTGGCGAGGGCGTGGCGCGACCGTCGTGACCGGATCGTTGTGGTTCGCCGCCTCGGCCCTAGAGTCCTTCGCGTGGCCCGGGCAGACCTCGACAAGCAACCGACCGACGTACGACGCATGTTCGACGCCGTCGCCCGGCGCTACGACCTGACCAACGACGTCTTGTCGATGGGGCAGGACCGTCGCTGGCGCCGAGCGGTCTTCGACGCGGTCGGCGCAGGGCCGGGCGACGTGGTCCTGGACCTCGCGGCGGGCACCGGGACGTCGAGCGAGCCCTTCGCCGACGCGGGCGCGATCGTCGTGCCCTGCGACTTCTCCCTGGGGATGCTGCAGGTGGGCAAGAAAGCCCGTCCGGGCCTGCCCTTCACGGCCGGTGACGCGACGCAGCTGCCCTTCCCGGACGACACCTTCGACGCCGTCACGATCTCGTTCGGGCTGCGCAACATCGTCGACCCGGCTGCGGGGCTGACGGAGATGCGGCGGGTCACCCGGCCGGGCGGCCGGCTGGTGGTCTGCGAGTTCAGCCACCCGACGTACGCGCCCTGGCGCACGGTCTACCTCGAGTACCTGATGAAGGCGCTGCCCACGATCGCCCGAGGTGTCTCCTCCTCGCCGGATGCCTACGTCTACCTCGCCGAGTCCATCCGGGCCTGGCCCGACCAGGCCGGCCTGGCCGCCCTCCTGACCGCCGCCGGGTGGCACGACACCGAGTGGCGCAACCTCTCCGGCGGGATCGTCGCGCTGCACCGCGCCACCGCCTGACTCTCCTTCGGTGGTTGAGGTGCGAGGAGCGCCAGCGACGAGCCTCGAAACCACTACGGCCGGGGGTTTCGAGGCTCAGGCCTTGGCGGCCTTCGCACCTCAACCACCGAGTCATTTAGCGCACGCGACCGTTGGCTAAATGCCCAGGTCAGGGCCGGTATCACGGGCGTGGACCCTGGGGTGCCCTAGGCCGGTACGGCGTCCTAGACTGTGCAACGGCGCCGCTCGTGAACCTGTTCACAAAGTCACAATCTCGTGATCCGGGCCACAGCCGGGCACCTGCCCGACGCGGAGCGCCGGCGCTGACGAATCGTCGGAAGGGACGCACGGAATGGACCTCTACACGCCGATCCTGGCGTTGGCCCTCCTGGCGACCGGGTTCGCGGTGTTCTCCGTGATCATGAGCTCGCTGGTCGGCCCCAAGCGCTACAACCGGGCCAAGCTCGACTCCTACGAGTGCGGCATCGAGCCGACCCCGCAGCCCGTCGGCGGCGGCCGGTTCCCGGTGAAGTACTTCATCACCGCGATGCTCTTCATCGTCTTCGACATCGAGATCGTCTTCCTCTACCCCTGGGCAGTGCGCTTCGACTCGCTGAAGTTCTTCGGGCTGGCCGAGATGGTCATCTTCATCGCCACCGTGTTCGTCGCCTACATCTACGTATGGCGCCGCGGCGGCCTGGAATGGGACTGAGGCGTTAGATGGGCATCGAGGAGAAGCTGCCGAGCGGTGTGCTGCTGACGACCGTCGAGGGCGTCGCCGGCTACATGCGCAAGGCGTCGTTCTGGCCGGCCACCTTCGGGCTGGCCTGCTGCGCCATCGAGATGATGACGAGCGGCGGTCCCAAGTACGACCTGGCCCGTTTCGGCATGGAGGTCTTCCGCGCCAGCCCGCGCCAGGCCGACCTGATGATCGTCGCCGGCCGGGTCAGCCAGAAGATGGCACCCGTGCTGCGCCAGATCTACGACCAGATGCCCGACCCCAAGTGGGTGCTCGCGATGGGCGTCTGCGCCAGCTCCGGCGGCATGTTCAACAACTACGCCGTCGTCCAGGGAGTCGACCACGTGGTGCCGGTCGACATGTACCTGCCCGGCTGCCCGCCCCGGCCCGAGATGCTCATCGACGCGATCCTCAAGCTCCACGACCAGGTGCAGCACGCCAAGCTCGGCAGCAACCGCCTCGCCGAGATCGAGACCCTCGAGGCCAACGCGCTCAAGGCACTGCCGACCGGTGACCGCACGGGGCTGCTGCGATGACCGACGACAACACCCAGGACCCGTCCCGCGACGTCGTCGCGCCAGGTACGACGGTCGAGCAGGCGGTCGGCGTACGCCGCGGCATGTTCGGCGCCGAAGGCACCGGCGACACCAGCGGCTACGGCGGCCTGGTCGCGCCCATCGTCTTCCCCGGCGCCGCGCAGCGCCCCTACGGCGGCTGGTTCGACGAGGTGGCCGACGCGCTCGAGGCAACCATGGGCCTGGACCGGGTCGTCATCGACCGCGGCGAGATCACCTTCCACGTCCGCCGCGAGGACCTGCCGGCCGTGGCCAAGACGCTGCGCGACGCCCAGCGCTTCGAGTTCTGCTCCGGCGTGAGCGGCGTGCACTACCCCGACGACAAGGGCCGCGAGCTGCACGCCGTCTACCACCTGCTCTCGATGACCTACAACCGCCGGATCCGCGTCGAGGTCACCGCTCCCGACGACGACCCGCACATCCCGAGCATCGTCGACGTCTACCCGACCAGCGACTGGCACGAGCGCGAGACCTACGACATGTTCGGCATCATCTTCGACGGGCACCCCTCGCTGACCCGGATCCTGATGCCCGACGACTGGCCGGGCCACCCGCAGCGCAAGGACTACCCGCTGGGCGGCATCCCCGTGGAGTACAAGGGCGGCTCCATCCCGCCGCCGGATGAGCGGAGGTCCTATTCATGAGCTCAGGACATCTACGCCGGACCGTCCGAAACCTCCGAAGGGCGGGTCTTCACCGTCACCGGCCAGGACTGGGACTCCATCACCCAGGACCTCGGCGAGGAGGGCGTGGACGAGCGGATCGTCGTCAACATGGGTCCGCAGCACCCCTCGACCCACGGCGTGCTCCGGCTGATCCTCGAGCTCGAGGGCGAGACGGTGACCGAGGCCCGCTGCGGCATCGGCTACCTGCACACCGGCATCGAGAAGAACATGGAGTACCGCTCCTGGGTGCAGGGCACCACCTTCTGCACCCGGATGGACTACCTGAGCCCGTTCTACAACGAGGCCACCTACGCGCTGGGCGTCGAGCGGCTCCTCGGCATCACCGACGACATCCCCGAGAAGGCCGATGTCATGCGGGTCCTCCTCATGGAGCTCAACCGGATCTCGTCCCACCTGGTCTGCATCGCCACCGGTGGCATGGAGATCGGCGCGCTGACCGTGATGACGATCGGCTTCCGTGAGCGCGAGCTGGTGCTCGACCTCTTCGAGCTGATCACCGGCCTGCGGATGAACCACGCGTTCATCCGTCCCGGCGGCGTCGCCCAGGACCTGCCCCGCGGAGCGCTCGACGAGATCAAGAACTTCGTCACCCTGATGAAGAAGCGCCTCCCCGAGTACGCCGCCCTGTGCAACGCCAACCCGATCTTCAAGGCCCGCCTCGAGGACGTCGGGCACCTCGACCTCGAGGGCTGCCTGGCACTCGGGCTGAGCGGCCCGCCGCTGCGCAGCACCGGCTACGCCTGGGACCTGCGCAAGAGCGAGCCCTACTGCGGCTACGAGGACTACGAGTTCGACGTCCAGACCTGGGACACCTGCGACGCCTACGGCCGATTCCGCATCCGGCTCAACGAGATGTGGGAGTCGCTGCGCATCGTCGAGCAGGCGGCCCACCGCCTCGGCCAGCTCGAGGGCGCGCCCGTCATGGTCGCCGACAAGAAGATCGCCTGGCCCAGCCAGCTGGCCATCGGCAGCGACGGGATGGGCAACAGCCTCGACCACATCCGCCACATCATGGGCGAGTCGATGGAGGCCCTGATCCACCACTTCAAGCTGGTGACCGAGGGGTTCCGCGTGCCGCCCGGACAGGCCTACGTGCCGGTGGAGTCGCCGCGCGGCGAGCTCGGCGCCCACGTCGTCTCCGACGGCGGCACCCGTCCGTTCCGCGCCCACTTCCGCGACCCGTCGTTCACCAACCTCCAGGCCACCAGCGTGATGAGCGAGGGTGGCATGGTCGCCGACGTGATCGTGGCCATCGCCAGCATCGACCCCGTGATGGGAGGAGTCGACCGGTGACCCAAATCCCCCCGAGCGGCGTGGACGAGAAGACCTACGCCGAGCTGCAGGAGATCGCGGCCCGCTACCCCGAGGCACGCTCGGGCCTGCTGCCGATGCTGCACCTCGTGCAGGCGGCGCACGGCCGGATCACTCCCGAGGGCATCGAGGCGTGCGCCGACATCCTCGGCATCAGCGCGGCCGACGTCAGCGGTGTCGCGACGTTCTACACGATGTACAAGCGGCGTCCGGTCGGCGACTACCACGTCGGCGTGTGCACCAACACCCTGTGCGCGGTGATGGGCGGCGACGTCATCTTCGAGCGGCTCAAGGACCACCTCGACGTCGGCAACGACGAGACCACCGAGGACGGCAAGGTCACCCTCGAGCACATCGAGTGCAACGCCGCCTGCGACTACGCCCCGGTGATGATGGTCAACTGGGAGTTCATGGACAACATGACCCCCCAGACGGCGATCGAGCTGGTCGACGACCTGCGCTCCGGCGCCGAGGTGCACTCCTCGCGCGGCCCGCGGGTGGTCACCTGGCGCCAGGCGGAGCGGGTGCTCGCGGGCTTCCCCGACGGGCTCGCCAACGACGGACCGGCCGCCGGCCACGCGTCGCTCGTCGGCCTCGCCATCGCCCGCGAGAACGGCTGGACCGCGCCCTCGCCCGATGGCGACAGCAAGAGCCGAGCCCAAGGCCGAGGAAGGTCAGCAGTGACCGACACCCTCACTCCCGTTCTCACCGACAACTGGGACGCCGAGCGCGCCTGGACGCTGGCGTCGTACGAAGAACGCGGCGGCTACGGCGCGCTCAAGAAGGCGCTCGGCATGAGCCCCGACTCGATCATCACCGAGGTCAAGGAGTCCGGCCTGCGTGGTCGCGGCGGCGCCGGCTTCCCCACGGGCATGAAGTGGAGCTTCATCCCGCAGGACAACCCCAAGCCCAAGTACCTCGTCGTCAACGCCGACGAGTCCGAGCCGGGCACCTGCAAGGACATCCCGCTGATGATGGCCAGCCCCCACACGCTGCTCGAGGGCGTCATCATCAGCTCCTTCGCGATCCGCGCCAACAAGGCGTTCATCTACATCCGCGGCGAGGTCCTCCACGTGATCCGCCGGATGCAGGCCGCGGTCGACGAGGCGTACGCCGCCGGCCATCTCGGCAGCGACATCCACGGCTCCGGCTTCGACCTCGACGTCGTGGTGCACGCCGGCGCCGGCGCCTACATCTGCGGCGAGGAGACCGCCCTGCTCGAGGGTCTCGAGGGGCGCCGCGGCCAGCCCCGGCTGCGTCCGCCGTTCCCGGCCGTCGCCGGCCTCTACGCCAGCCCCACGGTGATCAACAACGTCGAGTCGATCGCGTCGGTGCCCAGCATCATCGAGCACGGCCACGCGTGGTTCGCCTCGATGGGCACCGAGAAGTCCAAGGGCTACGGCATCTTCTCGCTCTCGGGCCACGTCACCCGCCCCGGCCAGTACGAAGCCCCGCTCGGCATCACCCTGCGCGAGCTCATCGACCTGGCCGGTGGCATCCGCGAGGGCCACCAGCTGAAGTTCTGGACTCCCGGCGGCTCCAGCACCCCGCTGCTCACCGACGCGCACCTCGACGTCCCGCTCGACTTCGAGGGCGTCGGCGCGGCCGGCTCGATGCTCGGCACCCGCGCGCTGCAGCTCTTCGACGACACGACCTGCGTGGTGCGGGCCGTGCTGCGGTGGACCGAGTTCTACAAGCACGAGTCGTGCGGCAAGTGCACGCCGTGCCGCGAGGGCACCTGGTGGCTGGTGCAGATGCTGGCCAAGCTGGAGAAGGGCCAGGGGAGCGAGGCCGACCTCGAGATCCTGCTCGACCAGTGCGACAACATCACCGGCCGGTCGTTCTGCGCGCTGGCCGACGGGGCGACGGCCCCGATCACCAGCTCGATCGAGTTCTTCCGCGACGAATACATCGCGCACCTGACCCAGGGTGGCTGCCCGTTCGACCCGGCCGCCTCGACCCTGTTCGCCCCCGCAGGAGCTTCCGCATGACGCAGGCCCCCGAAAAGACTGCCGAGCAGACCGACCTGGTCACGCTCACCATCGACGGCATCCAGGTCAGCGTCCCGCCCAACACCCTGCTGATCCGCGCGGCCGAGGAGGTCGGCGTACAGATCCCGCGGTTCTGCGACCACCCGCTGCTCGCGCCCGTCGGCGCCTGTCGCCAGTGCCTGGTCGACATCCCCGACGCCGGCAACGGCCGGCCGTTCCCCAAGCCGCAGGCCTCCTGCACCCTGCCCGTCGCCGAGGGCATGGTCGTCAACACCCAGGCCACCTCCGCCGTCGCCGCGAAGGCGCAGGAGGGGATCATGGAGTTCCTCCTGATCAACCACCCCCTCGACTGCCCCGTGTGCGACAAGGGCGGCGAGTGCCCGCTGCAGAACCAGGCGATGTCCAACGGTCGCGGCGAGTCCCGCTTCGCGGCCACGGGTGGTGTCAAGCGCACCTTCCCCAAGCCGATCAACATCTCGGCCCAGGTGCTGCTCGACCGTGAGCGCTGCGTGCTGTGCGCTCGCTGCACCCGCTTCTCCGAGGAGATCGCCGGAGACCCGTTCATCGCGCTCCTCGAGCGCGGCGCGCTCCAACAGGTCGGCATCTACGAGAAGGAACCCTTCGAGTCCTACTTCTCGGGCAACACGATCCAGATCTGCCCGGTCGGCGCACTGACGTCGGCGGAGTACCGCTTCCGGTCCCGGCCCTTCGACCTCGTCTCCGATCCCGTCGATCGCCGAGCACGACGCCTGTGGCGCCGCGATCCGGGTCGACCACCGCCGCGGCAAGGTGATGCGCCGCCTCTCCGGCAACGACCCCGAGGTCAACGAGGAGTGGATCACCGACAAGGACCGCTTCGCGTTCCACTACGCCACCGCCCCCGACCGGATCACCTATCCGCAGGTCCGAGACGACGACGGTTCGCTGCGTCCCGCGTCGTGGCCCGAGGCCTTCGCCGTCGCCGCGCGTGGCCTCGCCGACGCCGGCGCATCGGCCGTGCTGACTGGCGGCCGGGTCACGGCCGAGGACGCCTACGCCTACAGCAAGTTCGCGCGGGTGGCACTCGAGACCAACGACATCGACTTCCGGGCCCGCCCGCTCTCGGCCGAGGAGGCCTCCTTCCTCGCGGGCGAGGTCGTGCTGCGCCAGGCCGCGACGTACGCCGACCTCGACGCCGCCACCACCGTCGTGCTCGCCGGGCTGGAGCCCGAGGACGAGGCCGGCACGCTCTTCCTGCGGTTGCGCAAGGCCACCCAACGCGGCCGGGCGCCGCTGCGGGTGGTCTCGATCGCGCCGTTCACCTCGCGTGGCCTGCACAAGCTCGGCGGCCAGCTCCTCGCCACCCGTCCCGGGGGTGAGGCGGCCGCGCTCGAGTCGTTGCTCGGCCACGGCGACTACGGCGTCGACACCACCGCCGTGATCCTGGTCGGCGAGCGGCTGGCCACCTCGCCCGGTGCGCTGAGCGCGGCGGCCACGCTGGCCGCCAAGACCGGCGCCAAGCTCGCCTGGGTGCCCCGACGTGCCGGTGACCGCGGAGCGGTCGAGACCGGCTGCCTGCCGGGGCTGCTGCCGGGTGGGCGGCCCGTCGTCGACGCGGTGGCCCGGATAGACGCGGGCGCCACCTGGGGCGTCGACGCGCTGCCCGAGACCGTCGGCCGCGACGCCGACCAGATCGTCGCGGCGCTGGCTGCCGGCGAGCTCGGTGGCCTGGTCGTCGGCGGTGTCGACCCCGACGACACGGCCGACCCCGGTGCCTTCCGCGCGGCGCTGGACGCGGCGTCGTTCGTCGTCTCGCTCGAGCTGCGCGAGACCGATGTGACCAGGGTCGCCGACGTGGTCTTTCCAGTAGCGCCGGTCAGCGACAAGGCCGGCATGTTCGTCACCTGGGAAGGTCGGCCCCGCACGTTCGAGGCGGTCTTCACCAGCCCCTCGTCGCTCCCCGACCTGCGCATCCTCGCCGGCATCGCCGAGGAGCTCGGCCACCCCCTTGGGGTTCCGCACCGTCGCGGACGCGCGCGCCGAGATGGAGGAGATGGGCCCGTGGGATGGCGAGCGCGCTGTCCACGACGCGGCCGAATGGACCGACCACGACGTCTCCGACCCCGGCGTCACCCTGCTCGCGAGCTGGAAGCAGCTGATCGACCTCGGCTCGATGCAGGACGGCGACGCCAACCTGCGAGCCACCGCCCGAATGCCCGTTGCCCGGGTCAGCGCCACCATGTACGACGCCCTGGGCCCCAGCGTGACCGTCACCGGCGACCGCGGCTCGGTCAGCCTGCCGGCCGTGATCGCCGACCTGCCCGACGGCGTGGTCTGGCTGCCGGGCAACTCCACGGGCCGCGGCCTGCTCGCCGACGTGGGCGTCCCGGGCACTGCCGTGACCCTGAAGGGAGCGGAATGATCTCGCTGCTGGCCGCCGCGCCGCCGATCGACAACCCCACCCTCGCCGACTTCGGCCACGACCCGTGGTGGCTGATCATCATCAAGGCCGTGCTGATCTTCGTGGTCCTGGTCCTGCTCACGCTCTTCAACATCTGGTGGGAGCGCCGGGTCGTCGCCCGCATGCAGCACCGCATCGGCCCCAACGTGCACGGCCCCTTCGGCCTGCTGCAGTCGCTGGCCGACGGCGTCAAGCTGGCGCTGAAAGAGGACATCATCCCCAAGGCCGCCGACAAGTGGGTCTTCCTGCTCGCGCCGGTGATCGCCACGGTTCCGGCGTTCATCACCTTCGCGGTGATCCCCTTCGGGCCGGTCGTCGACGTCCCGTTCAGCGACCTCACCACGCCGCTGCAGCTGACCGACCTGCCGGTGGCCGTGCTGTTCGTGATGGCCGTCGCCGCGATCGGCATCTACGGCATCGTGCTCGGCGGCTGGTCGAGCGGGTCGACGTACTCGCTCCTCGGCGGGCTGCGCTCCAGCGCGCAGATGATCTCCTACGAGGTCGCCATGGGCCTCGCCCTGGTCGCCGTCTTCCTCTACGCCGGCTCGCTGTCGACCTCGCAGATCGTGGCAGCCCAGGACGACCTGTGGTTCGGCCTGATCCTGCTGCCGTCGTTCGTGATCTACACGATCTCCATGGTGGGTGAGACCAACCGCGCGCCGTTCGACCTCCCCGAGGCCGAGGGCGAGCTGGTCGGCGGCTTCCACACGGAGTACTCGTCGCTGAAGTTCGCGCTGTTCTTCCTGGCCGAGTACATCAACATGGCCACCGTCTCGGCGCTGGCCACCACGCTCTTCCTGGGCGGCTGGCACGCACCCTGGGGCATCGTGAACATCTGGCCGGGCGCCAACGACGGCTACTGGCCGCTGCTGTGGTTCTTCGGCAAGGTCTTCTTCTTCATCTTCATCTTCATCTGGCTTCGGGGGTCGCTGCCGCGGCTGCGCTACGACCAGTTCATGGCGTTCGGCTGGAAGCGGCTGATCCCGATCTCGCTGGTCTGGATCGTGGCCGTCGGCACCATCCGCGCGATCTCTCTCGAGGGTCAGATCGAGCGCAAGTACCTGCTGATCGGCATCGGCGTGCTGGCGGTCCTCTTCCTGGCGCTGTTCTTCGTCGGCGACGACGAGGCGAAGGAGGGGCAGGAGGACGAGACCCCGGTGCCCGGCCCGGCGGGCGCGTTCCCGGTGCCGCTCATGCCGGCGGGTGGCGCCGTCCGCGGCGCCGCCGAACCGTTGACGTTCGGTCGTCCCGAGCCGGTGCCCGCCACCGTCACCAGCAGTGTCGGCGAGCCGGACGCCCTGACCACCGAGGAGCGCATCGATGGCTGACAAGAAGCCCGGCTCACAGCCCACATCCTCGGGGGGCAAGACCCTCAAGGAGCAGTTCGTCGACCCGGTCGCCGGCTTCGGGGTCACCTTCCGGACGATGTTCAAGAAGGTCGTCACGGAGCAGTACCCCTTCGAGAAGCTGCCCACCGCCCCGCGCTTCCACGGCCGCCACCAGCTCAACCGCTGGCCCGACGGCCTCGAGAAGTGCATCGGCTGCGAGCTGTGCGCGTGGGCGTGCCCGGCCGACGCGATCTACGTCGAGGGGGCGTCCAACACCGACGGTGCCGACGGAGAGCGGTTCAGCCCCGGCGAGCGCTACGGCCGCGTCTACCAGATCAACTACCTGCGCTGCATCCTCTGCGGCCTCTGCATCGAGGCGTGCCCGACGCGCGCGCTGACGATGACCAACGAGTACGAGCTGGCCGACAACAACCGCGCCGACCTCATCTACGAGAAGTCCGACCTGCTGGCCCCGCTGCTGCCGGGCATGGAGCAGCCGCCCCACCCGATGCGCCTCGGCGACGACGAGGGCGCCTACTACCGCGGCGAGTTCTCGGTACCGAATCCCTCGGGCCAAGCACCCGAGGAGGCGGGCCAGTGACCTTCTGGATCCTCGCCCCCATCATGGTGCTCGCGGCGTTGGGCATCCTGTTCGTCCGCAAGGCCGTGCACGCGGCCCTGCTGCTGGCCGTCGTGATGATCGGTCTCGCCGTCTTGTACGCCGTCCTCGACGCGCCGTTCCTCTTCGCGGTGCAGATCATCGTCTACACCGGCGCCATCCTCATGCTCTTCCTGTTCGTGGTGATGCTGGTCGGCGTCGATGCGTCCGACTCGGTCGTCGAGACCATCCGCGGTCAGCGGGTGATGGCGATCGTCGGCGGCCTCCTGCTCGGCCTGGTGCTGGTCATCGGCCTCAGCCAGATGACGCTCGGCACCGTCGTCGGCCTCGACGACGCCAACGCCGACGGCAACATCCAGGCGGTGGCCGACATCCTCTTCTCGCGCTATGTCTTCGCCTTCGAGACCACCAGCGCCCTGCTGATCACCGCCGCGGTCGGTGCCATGGTGCTGGCCCACCGCGAGCGCCTGCTTCCCAAGCCGACCCAGGCGTCGCTGGCGGCCCAACGGGTCCACGACTACGGCGAACGCGGCCTGCACCTCGGGCCGCTCCCCGCTCCTGGCGTGTTCGCCCGCCACAACGCGGTCGACACCCCGGCGCTGCTGCCCGACGGCACCGCCTCGGAGGCCTCGGTCTCCCGCGTGCTGGCCGCCCGCGGCACCGTCCGCTCCGCGCCCGCGCTGGCCGAGGACATCGACGAGGTGCAGCGCCAGCTCAGCGGCAGCGGACCCGCGGCGGGCGAGCCCTTCGAGACGCCTCGTCCCTCGGCTCCTCAGGAACCACCCGCCGAGACGGCCGACGAGGAGGACGCGAAGTGACCGAGTACGTCGTCCTCTCCGCGATCCTGTTCACGATCGGCTGCGTCGGCGTGCTCACCCGCCGCAACGCCCTGGTCGTCTTCATGTGCATCGAGCTGATGCTCAACGCCTCCAACCTGGCGCTGGTCGCCTTCGCCAAGCAGCACGGCAACCTCGACGGCCAGATCGCCGCGTTCTTCGTGATGGTGGTGGCCGCTGCCGAGGTAGTGGTCGGTCTCGCGATCATCATGACCATCTTCCGCACCCGCCGGTCGGCCTCGGTCGACGACGCGAGTCTGCTGAAGTACTGAGGAGCCTGAATCGATGTTCGCACTCCACAGTGACGCCCCGGTCCCCGTGGTCGACCCCACTGCGGCCGACGGCGCGTTCACCCTGCTCTGGGTGGTGATCGCGCTGCCCCTGCTGGGCGCGGTGCTGCTGCTGGTCGCCGCCCCGCTGGCCCGCGGGGCGATGGACAAGTGGGGTCACCTGCTCGGCGTGCTGCTGCCGATCGGCTCGTTCGTGATCAGCCTCGTGCTGTTCGTCCAGCTGCTCGGCCGCGACGAGCACGACCGTCAGATCGGCCAGCACCTCTACACGTGGTTCGACGTCGGTGACCTGCACGTCGGCGCCGACCTGCTCTACGACCCGCTGGCGGCGCTCTTCCTGCTGCTGATCACCGGCGTCGGATCGCTGATCCACGTCTACTCCGTCGGCTACATGGCGCACGACCCGCGCCGGGTCCGGTTCTTCGGCTACATGAACCTCTTCGTCGCCGCGATGCTCACCCTGGTGCTGGCGGCCAACTTCCTCCTCCTGTTCCTGGGCTGGGAGGGCGTCGGCCTGGCGTCGTACCTGCTCATCGGCTTCTGGCAGCACAAGCACTCCGCGGCCGCGGCGGCCAAGAAGGCGTTCGTGGTCAACCGCGTCGGCGACATCGGGCTCTCGCTTGGCATCGCGATGATGTTCACGACCTTCGGCAGCGTCGACTTCACCACCATCAGCGCCACCGCCGACGAGGCGTCGGAGACCACGCTGACGATCCTCGGCCTGTTGCTGCTGCTCGCGGCCTGCGGCAAGTCGGCCCAGGTGCCGCTGCAGTCGTGGCTGCTCGACGCCATGGAGGGCCCGACCCCCGTGTCGGCGCTCATCCACGCCGCCACCATGGTGACCGCGGGTGTCTACCTCATCGTGCGCAGCAACTTCATCTTCAGCAACGCGCCCACCGCGCAGACCGCGGTCATCGTGGTCGCCGTCGTCACCCTGCTGTGGGGCGCGATCATCAGCTGCGCGAAGGACGACATCAAGAAGACGTTGGCCGGGTCGACGATGAGCCAGATCGGCTACATGATGCTCGGCGCCGGGCTCGGCGGCGTGGGCTACGCCTTCGCGATCTTCCACCTGCTCAACCACGGCTTCTTCAAGGCCAACATGTTCCTCGGTGCCGGCTCGGTGATGCATGCCATGGACGACGAGGTCGACATGCGGCGCTACGGTGCCCTGCGCGCGGTCATGCCCATCACGTTCCTGACGTTCACGATGGGCTACCTCGCGATCATCGGGTTCCCGGGCTTCTCCGGCTTCTGGTCCAAGGACAAGATCATCGAGACCGCACTGTCCGACAGCTGGCTGGTCGGCGGGCTGGCGATCCTCGGCGCCGGGATCACCGGCTTCTACATGACCCGGCTGATGCTGATGACCTTCTTCACCGACAAGCGCTGGGCCGAAGGCGCGCACCCCCACGAGTCGCCGAAGGTGATGACCATCCCGCTCATCGTGCTGGCCGCCCTCTCGGTGCTCGGCGGCTTGATGCTGCTGAACGACTGGATCGTCGACTTCCTGGCGCCGGTCACCGGCACCCCCGAGCACGCCGAGCCGCCCATCGACGCGATCTGGGTCACCGTCCTCGTCCTCGTCGTCGTGGCCTGCGGCGTCGGGATCGCGTGGTTCCTCGTCGGCAGGCGCGACGTGCCGCGCGAGGCCCCCCGGGACGTCTCGTTCGCGACCAGGGCCGCCCGCGCCGATCTCTACGGCGACGCCATCAACGACGTCCTCGTGGTCAGTCCGGGCGCGTCGCTCGTCGGAGGCCTGACGACGATGGACCGCTACGTCGTCGACGGCACCGTCGAAGGCAGCGCGCTCGCCGTCGGAGGGGTCGGCACGATCCTGCGGCGCGTCCAGAACGGCTACGTGCGCTCCTACGCCCTGTCCCTGCTCGCCGGCGTGCTGCTCGTCGTGCTCGCTCTCCTGGCGGTGAACCTCTCGTGAACGACTTCCCCTGGCTCACCGCGCTGATCGTGATCCCCCTCGTCGGGGCGATCGCCACCGTGGCCCTGCCCTACGAGGGCGACCGCAGCCGTCCGAAGCAGGTCTCGCTCGCCTTCTCGGTGCTGACCCTCGTCGTGGCCGTGGTGATGGCCACCCAGTACGCGCTCGGCGGCGGGATGCAGTTCACCGAGACCCATGAGTGGATCGCCGTCTTCGGCGCCCACTACGCCGTCGGTGTCGACGGGCTCGGCCTGCTCATGGTGCTGCTGACGACCGTGCTGGTGCCGATCGTGATCGTGGCGTCCTGGTACGACGCCGACACGTCCAACACCAAGGGCTTCTTCGCCTGGGTGCTGGCCCTCCAGTCGGCGTCGATCGCCGTGTTCGCGGCCACCGACGTGTTCCTCTTCTACGTGGTCTTCGAGGTCACGCTGATCCCGGCCTACTTCCTCATCGGCGGGTTCGGTCGCGAGGGCCGCCAGCGGGCGGCCGTGAAGTTCCTCATCTACCAGCTCGGCGGTGGCCTGATCATGCTCGCCGCCGTGATCGGGCTCTACGTCGTGTCCGCCGACGCCGGCCACCCGTCGTACCTGATGAGCGACCTGAGCGGCATCGACATCTCCTCCGACACCCAGAAGTGGCTGTTCGCCGGCTTCTTCATCGCCTTCGCCATCAAGGCCCCGATGTTTCCGGTGCACACCTGGCTGCCCGACACGACCGAGAGGGCGACGACCGGCACGAGCGTGCTGCTGGTCTGCGTGCTCGACAAGATCGGCACCTACGGCATGCTGCGCTTCTGCCTGGGGCTCTTCCCGGACGCGTCCCAGTGGGCCACGCCCCTCGTCGTCGCCCTCGCGCTGATCTCGATCGTCTACGGCGCCCTGGTCGCGATCGGCCAGGACGACATCCTGCGCCTGATCGGCCTGACCTCGCTGTCCCACTTCGGCTTCATCGTGCTGGGCATCTTCGTGTTCACCAGCCAGGGCAGCTCCGGCGCGATCCTCTACATGGTCAACCACGGCCTCGGCACCGCCGCCCTGTTCCTGGTGGCGGGGTTCCTCATCCGGCGTCGCGGCACCGCCTCGATCGCAGCGATGGGCGGCATCGAGAAGGCCGCGCCGGTGCTGGCCGGGCTCTTCCTGGTGTTCGGCCTGGCCGCCCTCGGGCTGCCCGGGTTGTCGCCGTTCGTCTCCGAGATGCTCGTCATCATCGCGGCCTTCCAGCACCACTGGTGGGTCGGTGCCATCGCCGTCACCGCGATCGTGCTGGCGGCGTTCTACGTGCTGTGGATGTACCAGCGCACGATGACCGGGCCCGGAGTGACCGCGGCCGAGCCCGTCAAGGACCTCAACCGGCGCGAGGTCGGCGTACTGGCCCCGCTGCTGCTCGGGCTCGTGCTCTTCGGCTTCTATCCCATGCCGCTCCTCGACGTGATCAACCCGACCGTGCACACGATCCTCGACGGCGTCGGTGTCTCCGACCCGGCCCCGACGGTCGACGGCGCGCAGGAGGCCACCCAGTGATCGTGCAAGCGACCGAATTCGTCAAGCCGACTATCGAGTACGACCACCTGGCGCCGCTCCTCGTGATCTTCGGCCTGGCCTGCCTCGGCGTACTGGTCGAGGCGTTCGTCCCGCGCCGCTTCCGCTACCTGGTGCAGTCGACCCTGGCCATCGGCGGCCTGCTGCTGACCCTGGCCGCCGTGATCGTGGTGGCTTCCCGGCTCGACGAGCATGGCGACGGGGCCGCCCGCGGCATCGTCGGCTCGATGGGCACCGTCGTGGTCGACGGTCCCAGCGTGTTCCTGTGGGCGCTGGTGCTGATCTTTGCTCTCGGCGGCGCGCTGCTCTTCGCCGAGCGCCAGCTCGAGGGCGGGGTGTCGGCCTTCGCTGGCCAGGCGGCCGCGCTGCCGGGGACCGAGGCCGAGCGGCAGGCCGCCAGCCTCGACCACACCGAGGTCTACCCGCTGCTGCTCTTCGCCGTGCTCGGCATGATGCTCTTCCCCGCGTCGGGCGACCTGCTGACCATGTTCGTGGCCCTCGAGGTCCTCTCGCTGCCGCTCTACCTCCTGTGTGGGTTGGCCCGCCGCCGGCGGCTGCTCAGCCAAGAGGCGGCGATGAAGTACTTCGTGCTCGGCGCCTTCTCCTCCGGCTTCTTCCTCTACGGGGTGGCGCTCGTCTACGGCTTCGCCGGCTCGATGGAGCTCGGCGACATCAACGAGGCGATCCGCAACGACGCCTCCAACCAGGTGCTGCTGCTCATCGGCGTCGGCATGCTCGCGGTCGGCCTGCTCTTCAAGGTCGGCGCCGCGCCGTTCCAGGCCTGGGTGCCCGACGTCTACCAGGGCGCCCCGACCGCCGTGACGGCGTTCATGGCCGCCGCCACCAAGGTTGCCGCGTTCGGCGCGATGCTGCGGCTGTTCTACGTCGCCTTCGGCTCCGACCGCTGGAGCTGGCAGCCGATGTTGTGGGTGGTCGCCATCCTCACCATGGCCGTGGGCGCCGTGCTCGCCATCGCCCAGAGCGACATCAAGCGGATGCTGGCCTACTCCTCGGTCGCCCACACAGGCTTCCTGCTCACCGGCCTGGTCGGGCTGCAGAGCACCTCTGCGCTGACCGAGGGCGAGCTCACGTCGCTGCAGGCCGTGCTGTTCTACCTGGTGACCTACGGCTTCACCACGCTCGGCGCCTTCGCCGTCGTCTCGCTGGTCCGCGACTCCGCGGGCGAGCAGACCGCGATGGCCCGCTGGGCCGGCCTGGGGAAGCACTCGCCGTTGGTGGCCGGGGTCTTCGCGCTGTTCCTGCTGGCGATGGCCGGCATCCCGCTCACGTCGGGCTTCATCGGCAAGTGGGCGGTCTTCGAGGTCGCGCTCTCGGCCGGTGCGTGGCCCGTCGTCATCGTCGCGGTGCTGACCAGCGTGATCGCCGCGTTCTTCTACGTCCGGGTCATCGTGCTGATGTACTTCCGCGAGCCGGTGCCCGGCGGCGCCTACGTCGTACACCCGTCGGTGCTGACCTCCACCACCATCGCCGTGGGCGCGGCAGCCACGCTGGCGCTCGGCATCCTGCCCGGCCCGGTGCTCAACCTTGCGGGTCTTGCGGGACAATTCCTCAGGTGACCACCAGCTTGGCCTTCCCGGTCCTCGACCAGGACCTGTCGGCACGCCTCCAGCTGCGGCTGGCCGACGTCGAGAAGGCGCTGACCGGGCACGTCCGCAGCCGCGCGGGCTTCGTCACCGAGGCGGCGAGCCACCTGATGGAGGCCGGCGGCAAGCGGTTCCGGCCGCTGCTGGTGCTGCTGGCTGCTGAGACGGGCGAGCACCCCGACGTCGAGGACGTCATCACCGCCGCCTGCGTCGTCGAGCTGACCCACCTCGCCTCGCTCTATCACGACGACGTGATGGACGAGGCCATGCTGCGTCGCGGCTCCGCCTCTGCCAACGCCCGCTTCGACAACCACGTCGCCATCCTCACCGGGGACTTCCTGTTCTCGAAGTCCTCCGAGCTCACCGCCGAGCTCGGCGCCGTCGCCGTACGCATCCAGGCGCAGACGTTCACCCGGCTCGTGGAGGGCCAGATCCTCGAGACCCTCAAGCCAGGCCCCGACGAGGACCCGCTGGCCCACTACCTCGACGTGGTGGCCGGCAAGACGGGCTCACTGATCGCGACCTCCGCACGTTACGGCGCCATGTTCGGCGGCGCGCCGCCCGACGTGGAGGAGGCGCTGACGAGCTATGGCCACATCGTCGGGACGGCGTTCCAGCTCTCCGACGACATCCTCGACGTCGCCTCCGAGTCGGGCCTCTCCGGCAAGACGCCGGGCACCGACCTGCGCGAGGGCGTGGCCACGCTGCCCATGCTGCTCGCCAGGGCCACCGCCGGTCCCGGCGATGCCCGGCTGCTGGAGCTCCTCGACGCCGACCTCACCGACGACCACCTGCACGCCGAGGCGCTGACCCTGATGCGCCGGCATCCGGCGATGGACGAGGCGCGCGCCTACGTCGTCACCCGCGCGGCCGACGCCAAGGCGATGCTGGCCGCCGTCCCGCCCGGCCCGGTGCGGACCGCGCTCGAGCAGTTCGCCGACATCGTGGCCACCCGCTCCCGCTGACCCGCCCGAAACTGCCCGAAATCACGCTGACCCGCCCGAAGCTTTCGGGCGGGTCAGCGTGTTTCGGGCGGGTCATGCGGGGCGGGCCGTGGCGACTCGGAGGCGGCTGGGGAAGCGGACCTTGGGGAAGTGTCGGCCGGCGCGCGCCTTGTACTCGCGACGCTGGCTCGCGGTGCGGGCCTTGCGCGCGGCCTCGTCCATCCGCTGGCGGGCGACGATCTGGTAGCTGTAGCTGCTGTACATGGTGGGCTCCTGGGCTGGTGGTGGACTTGCTGATGACCACCAGACTTCGCCTAAGGCCCCACCCCCTACATCGGGCGAAGTCCCTGACTCCGCGATGTCGGACTCCTCAGATCCCGCCGGTGCAGGCGTCTGAGGTGACTCAGGAGGGTGTGCGTCAGGACGTCAGCAGCAGCCGCACGGCGTCGGCGTACACGAAGGGGTCATCGACCCACGGGAAGTGCCCGGCCCCACGGAGCGTCGTCACCGTCGCATCGGGGAAGAGCGCTGCCAGCTCGGCGCCACCGCGCGCGTTGGGCCACACGTCGAGCTCGCCCAGCAGGATGCGCACCGGCCCGGCGTGGCCCTGCATCGCGATGCGCGTGCGCTCGGGGTCGTAGGCGTCTTGGTGGAACCAGCCGGTGGCCGCGACGTTGCGTTGCAGCGGATCGGAGGCGGCGTGCTCGTGGGCCCGGAGGTCCCACTGGCCGTAGAAGAACGCGGCACTCTCGAGCTCCTGCTTGGGGGTCGGGTCCTCGGCCTCGAGCGCTTCCCGCGCGGCGGCGTACCACGGCTCGGCGGAGCGCTCCGCGACCGCCTCTTCCCACTCGGCGTCGGTGGCCTCGAGTCCGACCACGCGGGTGCCGGGCGTCACCAGCACCATGCGTCCGACGAGGTCGGGCCGGTGCTCGGCCAGCAACAGCGCGACGTTGGCGCCCGCCGAGTGGGCCAGCACATCCACCGGACGCAGCCGCTGGTCGTCGATGAGGCCGGCCACGTCGGCCGCGATCCGGTTGGCCTGGTGGGTGACGGGGTCGCTCTCGGGCTGGGACGCGCCGGTGCCCCTGAGGTCGGGCACGACGAGCTTGCGCTGCAGAGTCGTGGCGAGGGCGCCGAGGTCTCCCAGGTACGCCGCGTCGCGGGCGGGACCGCCCGGGATGACGAGCACGGGCGTGCCGGTGCCGAACACGTGGTAGGCAAGGTCGGCGCCGTCGTAGGCGGTGTAGGTGAGCGAGGCGGGCACCGCGACATCGTGTCAGACGGAGACGGCTTCGGCAGTCAGTCGCAGCTGATGGCGTCGGTGCCGCACGGTCTCGACGGTGAAGATCGCCAGCGCCACCCAGACCAGCCCGAAGCCGGCCCAACGGCCCGTCGACATGGCCTCGTGGAACCACAGCACGCCGAGGGCGAACTGGAGGATGGGCGCGAGGTACTGCAGCAGGCCCAGCGTCACCAGCGAGACCCGGATCGCCGCGGCCCCGAAGCAGATGAGCGGGATCGCCGTCACGATGCCGGTCGAGGCGAAGAGCAGCGCGTGCCCCCAGTCCTGGGCGGCAAACGTCGACTCGCCGCGCACCACCAGCCACCCGACGTACGCCGCGGCGAAGGGCGCGATCAGCAGGGTCTCGAGTGCGAGGCTCTCGATCGCCTCGACGTTGGCCTGCTTCTTCGCCAGCCCGTAGGTGCCGAACGAGAAGGCCAGCACCAGCGCGATCCACGGCGGGCGTCCGTAGTCGACGGTGAGCACGACGCAGGCCAGCGCGCCGACGCCGATCGCCAGCCACTGCAGCCCGCGCAGCCGCTCGCCGAGGATGACCACGCCCATCAGCACGGTGACCAGCGGGTTGATGAAGTAGCCGAGCGAGGTCTCGACCACGCGCTCGGTGGTGACGCCGTAGATGTAGGTCCCCCAGTTGAAGGTGATGACCACTGCCCCGAGCGCCAGGAAGGCGAAGGCCCGTCGGTCACGGAAGATCGCCCGGAACTGCTGGGTCCGGCGGAGCAGCAGCACCAGCAGGAGCATGACGACCAGCGACCACAGGATCCGGTGGGCGAGGATCTCGATGGCGCCGGCCGGCTCGAGCAGCGGCCAGTAGAGCGGGAAGCCGCCCCAGAGGGCGTACGCCGCGACGCCGAAGAGGAATCCACGGCGGGACGACGACACCGCCTGAGCATACGGAGACGCGGGCCCCGTCAGCCGTGGGGGTTAGATATGCCCGATGGGGGGAACAGTCCTTTCACCACCAATCGACCCACTTGGGGGATCAATGCGTCTGCAGCGCATCCTGTCCGCTCTCATCGCCGTCGCCCTGATCGGGCTGACGACCATCGGGCTGACCGGTCCGGCACAGGCCGTGCCCACCGCTGACCGAGCGGGCTCGATGGCCGCGCACGCGCGTGACCTGCCCAAGCGCAACCTGCACGACAAGGTCGTCAAGAACAGCAAGGGCTGGCTGATCTTCAAGGGCAACGTCGACCCGGGCTGGAACCACAAGAACGTGAAGGTCTACAAGCGGCTGACCAAGGGCGGCCCGTTCAATCTGTTCAAGAAGGTCAAGACCGACGGCGACGGCCGCTGGAGCGTCCGGGTCTACGCCCCGCGCAACGGCTACTGGTACTGGAAGGGCGTGGTGCCCAAGTCGGGCGGCTACGGCAAGTCGACGACCGACATCTGGCGCACCTACACGATCTGACCCGGGCAGCCCATCGCTGGTTGAGGAAGGCGCGCTAGCGCCATCCGCTGGTTGAGGAAGGCGCGCTAGCGCCTGTCTCGAAACCCGCTGACCGTCGAAGCAGCCGCAACCCTCGAGGCCGGTGGTTTCGAGACGGTTGCTAGCGCAACCTCCTCAACCACCGTCGGCGAGCTCAGACGACCGTCCAGGTGTCGCCGCCACCGATGAGCGCGGCCAGCCGGTCGTCGGGCTCACCGGGTGACGCGTCCTGGGCGGAGTCGATCTGCGCGCGGGCCAGGTCGTCGTACGTCGGCCGCTCGACCTGTCGGAAGATCCCGATGGGCGACTGGTTGAGGTAGCCGGCGTCGGTCAGCCGCGAGATCGCGAAGGCCATCGTGGGGTCGGGGTTGCGGGCGTCGTGGACGATCAGCGCGCCCTCGCCGACGTCGGCCACCGAGGCGACCTTGACCCCGCCGGTCTTGGTGTCGCGGACCAGTCCCTTGGCTCCCTCGACGCCGAAGCGGACCGGCTCGCCGTGCACCAGCGGGATGATCGCGTCGGCCTTGGTGTCGTTGTTCTTGATGGCGTCGAAGGCGCCGTCGTTGAAGATCGGGCAGTTCTGGTAGATCTCGACCAGCGAGGTGCCGCGGTGGGCGGCGGCCGCGCTGAGCACCGTGGTGAGGTGCTTGCGGTCGGAGTCGATGGTGCGGGCCACGAACGTCGCCTCGGCGCCGAGGGCGAGCGACACCGGGTTGAAGGGGTGGTCGAGCGAGCCCATCGGCGTGGACTTGGTGACCTTGCCGGCCTCGGAGGTGGGGGAGTACTGGCCCTTGGTGAGCCCGTAGATCCGGTTGTTGAACAGCAGGATCGTCATGTTGACGTTGCGGCGCAGCGCGTGGATCAGGTGGTTGCCGCCGATCGAGAGCGCGTCGCCGTCGCCGGTGACGACCCAGACCGACAGGTCGGAGCGGGCCGTGGCGATGCCGGTGGCGATGGCCGGGGCGCGGCCGTGGATCGAGTGGAAGCCGTAGGTGTCGAGGTAGTAGGGGAACCGCGACGAGCAGCCGATGCCGGAGACGAACACGATGTTCTCGCGGCGCAGGCCGAGGTCGGGCAGGAAGCCCTGGACCGCCTTGAGCACGGCGTAGTCGCCGCAGCCGGGGCACCAGCGCACCTCCTGGTCGGAGGTGAACTCCTTGCCCGTCTGCTTCGGGTCGTCGGGGCCGATCGCCGGCACCAGCTCGATGCCGCTGCGCAGCCCGCTGAAGGGAAGGTCGGTGGTGCTCACTTGACGTGCTCCTTGGTGACGGTTTCGCCCCAGACACCCAGCGGGGCCTCGATGCCCTCGACCTCGGCGACCAGGTCGGCGATGGCGTGCGCGAGCGCGGCGGCCTTGAGCGGCATCCCGTTGACCTGGTGGTAGCCGACCGCGTCGACGAGGTAGCGGGCCCGGATGAGCAGGCCCAGCTGGCCGAGGTTCATCTCGGGGATCAGCACCCGGTCATAGCGCTTGAGGATGTCGCCGAGGTCGCGCGGCAGCGGGTTGAGGTGGCGCAGGTGCACCTGCGCGACGTCGTACCCGGCGTTGCGGACGCGGCGGCAGCCCGCACCGATCGGCCCGTACGTCGACCCCCAGCCGAGCACCAGTACCTTGGCGCGGCCGCTCGGGTCGTCGACCTCGAGCGGGGGCAGCGAGTCGGCGATGCGGTCCACCTTGGCCTGGCGGGTGCGGACCATGTAGTCGTGGTTGGCGGGGTCGTAGGAGATGTTGCCGTTGCCGTCGGCCTTCTCCAGGCCGCCGATGCGGTGCTCGAGACCGGCGGTGCCGGCGATGGCCCACGGGCGGGCCAGCGTGTCCTCGTCGCGCAAGTAGGGCCAGAACTCCGCGTCGTCACCCGACCCCTGGTTGCGGGACGTCGCGAAGTCGGGGTCGATCGCCGCGAGCTCGTCGAGCTCGGGGATCCGCCACGGTTCGGAGCCGTTGGCCAGCATGCCGTCGGAGAGCAGCATCACCGGGGTGCGGTAGGTGACCGCGATCCGGACGGCCTCGAGGGCGGCGTCGAAGCAGTCGCCCGGCGACTGCGGTGCGACGATCGGCACCGGCGACTCGCCGTTGCGACCGAACATCGCCTGCAGCAGGTCGGCCTGCTCGGTCTTGGTGGGCAGGCCGGTCGACGGCCCGCCGCGCTGCACGTCGATGACGATCAGCGGCAGCTCGGTCATCACCGCGAGGCCGATGGTCTCCGACTTCAGCGAGATGCCCGGGCCCGACGTCGTGGTCACGCCCAGGCCGCCGACGAACGACGCGCCGAGCGCGGCGCCGATGCCGGCGATCTCGTCCTCGGCCTGGAACGTCGTCACGCCGAACGACTTGTGCTTGCTCAGCTCGTGGAGGATGTCGGAGGCCGGGGTGATGGGGTAGGAGCCGAGGAAGATCGGGAGCCCCGAGCGGACGCTGCTGGTGATCAGCCCGTAGGCCAGCGCCAGGTTGCCGGTGATGTTGCGGTAGGTGCCGGGTGCCATCGGGGCCGGCTTGACCTCGTACGTGACGACGAACGTCTCGGTGGTCTCGCCGAAGTTCCAGCCGGCGTTGAACGCCGCGATGTTGGCGTCACGGATGTCGGCGACCTTGGCGAACCGGCGTTCGAGGAACGAGATCGTCGACTCGACCGGCCGGCCGTACAGCCACGAGATCAGCCCGAGCGCGAACATGTTCTTGGCGCGGGCGGCGTCCTTGCGGGACAGGCCGAACTCCTTGACCGCCTCGACGGTCATCCCGGTCAGGTCGAGCGGGTGCAGGTCGAAGGCCGACAGGGACTCGTCGTCCAGCGGGCTGGTGGTGTAACCGGCCTTGGTCAGGTTGCGGGCGGTGAAGTCGTGGGTGTCGACGACGATCGTCGCGGCCGGCGGCAGGTCACCGAGGTTGGCACGCAGTGCGGCCGGGTTCATCGCGACCAGCACGTCGGGCGCGTCGCCCGGCGTCAGGATGTCGTGGTCGGCGAAGTGCACCTGGAACGACGACACCCCCGGCAGGGTGCCCTGCGGGGCCCGGATCTCGGCGGGGAAGTTGGGCAGCGTCGACAGGTCGTTGCCGAAGGCGGCCGATTCCTGGGTGAACCGGTCACCCGTGAGCTGCATGCCGTCACCGGAGTCACCGGCGAACCGGATGATGACGCGGTCGAGCTGCTTGACCTGCTTGGTCACCTGACCTGGTTCTCCTGGTTCTCCGAACGATTTGCGGTGTCAGCCGTCGATCACGGCCCGACATCCCACGATAGTCCGCCTCCAGCGACGCTCCCACCGATCCCCCGATGTTGGACGCTCCGGCGTGGCGACCTGTGAGCGGCGACACGCCGGTCCAACAGGCGAGCAATTCGCATCTACTTGAGTAAGTCCCCTATGCTGCTGGACATTGCCCAGTTACCTCCACTCGGGTGTGGGGACGAGAGAACCGAGAGAAACGGATTCACGATGAAGAAGACCAACGCCCGCATCGCGGCCTTCGCCGCGATCGTCCTGTCGGGTGCGCTGGCCTTGAGCGCGTGCTCGACCGCGAGCGGGGACTCCGGCTCTGACGCCGAGACCGTCAACATCAACGCCTTCTCGGTGATGGAGGCCGCCAACGAGCCCGTCATCGAGGACTTCCAGGGCACGTCCGAGGGTGAGGGCGTCGAGTTCGCGACGTCGTACGGCGCCTCGGGCGACCAGAGCCGCGCGGTCGTTGCCGGTGCCGACGCCGACGTCGTGCACTACTCCCTGGAGACCGACGTCACCCGGCTCGTCGACGAGGGCCTCGTCGCCGATGACTGGAAGGACAACGCCACCAAGGGCATCGCGACCTCCTCTGTCGTGGTCTTCGTCGTCCGCAAGGGCAACCCCGAGGGCATCGAGACCTGGGACGACCTGGTCAAGCCCGGCGTGGAGATCATCACGCCCAACCCCGGCTCGTCGGGTTCTGCGCGCTGGAACATCCTGGCCGCGTGGGCGCACATCACCGGCAACGGTGGCAGCGAGGACGACGCCAAGGCGTTCCTGACCAAGCTGCTCAACAACACCATCGCCCTGCCGGGCAGCGGCCGTGAGGCCACCACCGCGTTCACCGACGGCAGCGGCGACGTGCTGCTGTCCTACGAGAACGAGGCGATCCTGGCCAAGCAGAGCGGCGCCGACGTCGACTACGTCCTCCCGTCGGACACCTTGCTGATCGAGAACCCGGCCGCGGTCACCGTCGACGCCGACGCCACGGCCCAGGCGTTCCTCGACTACATGACCGGTCCCGAGGCGCAGGCCGACTACGCCCAGTCGGGCTTCCGTCCGGTCGTCGACGGTGTCGACATCGGCGAGGTCGAGGGTGCCAACGACCCGGCCGACCCGTTCCCGACGCCGGAGCAGCTGTGGACCATCGACGGTGACTTCAACGGCTGGGGCGAGGCCGCCGACAAGTACTTCGGCGACGGCGAGGAAGGCAACCCGCTCGGCATCATCACCGAGCTCCAGCAAGACACCGGCAAGGTCGGCGACGAGTAATGACCTCCGCCCTCCTCACAGGGCCGAGCAAGCCCGCCGGGCCGGCGTCCCCTGAGGGACGCCGGCCCCGGCGCGTACGCCGGTCGACTCCACGCAACACGCTGACGCGTGGTGCGGGCATCGCACTCGGTGTCTCCATGCTGTGGTTCAGCCTGCTCGTGCTCATTCCCCTCACCGCCGTGGTGGCGGTCGCCGCCGAAGGTGGCTGGGACAGCTACTTCCAGGTCCTGGCCAATCCGCAGACCTGGGCGGCCGTGCAGCTGACGGTCATCCAGGCGTTCCTCGTCACGATCATCAACATCGTGATGGGCACGATCATCGCGTGGGTGCTGGTGCGCGACCGCTTCCCCGGCAAGTCGATGCTCGACGTGGTCATCGACGTGCCCTTCGCGCTGCCGACGATCGTGGCGGGCCTGGTGCTGCTGTCCCTCTACGGGCCCAACAGCCCGATGGGTCTGCACTGGGCGTTCTCGGAGAAGGCCGTGACCCTGGCGCTGCTGTTCGTCACGCTGCCCTTCGTGGTGAGGACGGTGCAACCGGTGCTCGAGGAGCTCGAGGCCGACGTCGAGGAGGCCGCGGCCTCGCTCGGCGCCAAGCGGTTCACCATCTTCCGGCGGATCATCCTGCCGAGCCTGGTGCCGGCGATCGCCGCCGGCGCTGCCCTCTCGTTCGCGCGCGCCATCTCGGAGTACGGCTCCCTGGTCCTGCTCTCCGGCAACCGTCCGTTCCAGACCGAGGTGGTGTCGGTGCGCGTGCTGACCTTCATCGAGAACGGCAACAACGGCTCCGCGGCCGCGCTCGCCTCGGTGATGCTCTTCGTCGCGCTGTTCGTCATCGTCGCGCTCGACATCGTGCAGAGGCGGGTGTCGCGCCGTGGTTAACGTGTCCACGCCCACCAAGTGGGTGCTCCGAGTCCTGGCGCTCGGCTACGTCTTCCTCCTGGTCGCCTGGCCGGTGGCCAAGGTCGTCACGCAGACCTTCGCCGGCGGCCTGGACACCCTCGCCGAGACCCTCTCCGACCCGCAGGTCGTCGGCGCGCTCAAGCTGAGCGCTGCAGGTCGCGCTCTGGGCCGTGGCCATCAACCTGGTCTTCGGCGTCACGATCTCGCTGCTGCTCGTGCGCTATGAGTTCCCGGGCAAGCGGGTGCTGTCCGCCCTGATCGACCTGCCGCTGTCGGTATCCCCGGTGGTGGTCGGCCTCGCGATCCTGCTGGTCTACAACGGCCGCGACGGCTGGTTCGGGCCGGCCTTCGAGGAAGCGACCGGTCGGCCGATCATCTTCGACACCCCCGGCATGATCATGGCGACCTGCTTCGTCGCCCTGCCGCTCGTCATCCGCGAGGTCGTCCCGGTGCTCCACGAGATCGGCGACGACCAGGAGCAGGCCGCCCGCAGCCTCGGCGCCAGCGGTCCCCAGACGTTCTGGCGGATCACGCTGCCCAGCATCAAGTGGGCGGTCGTCTACGGCGTGGTGCTCACCCTCGCCCGGTCGCTGGGTGAGTTCGGCGCGGTCAAGATCGTGTCGGGCAACATCACCGGGCGCACCCAGACCGCCACCTTGGTGGTCGAGGCGAAGTACCAGAACTTCCAGCAGTCGTCGGCGTACGCCACGTCGTTCCTGCTCATCTTCGTGAGCGTCGCCTGCATCATCGTGGTCGCCTTCCTGCGTCCCAAACAGAGCCACTGACACCCCGAGACCCGAGGACACACACCATGAGCATCGACGTAACCGGAGTGACCAAGAGATTCGGCGACTTCGTCGCCATCGACGACGTCACCGTCTCCCTGCCGACCGGGCAGCTGACCGCGCTGCTCGGCCCCTCCGGCGGCGGGAAGTCGACCCTGCTGCGCATCATCGCCGGCCTCGACAAGGCCGACGAAGGCACGGTGACGATCGAGGGCGTCGAGGCCACCAAGCTGCCGCCGCAGAAGCGCAACGTCGGCTTCGTGTTCCAGCACTACGCCGTCTTCAAGCACATGACGGTGGCCAAGAACGTGGCCTTCGGCCTGGAGATCCGCAAGCGGGACAAGGACGAGATCGCGCACCGCGTCGACGAGCTGCTCCGCCTGGTGCACCTCCAGCAGTTCTCCCACCGGCTGCCGTCGCAGCTCTCGGGCGGGCAGCGGCAGCGGATGGCGCTGGCGCGCGCGCTGGCGGTCGAGCCGAAGGTGCTGCTCCTCGACGAGCCGTTCGGCGCGCTCGACGCGAAGGTCCGCAAGGAGCTGCGCGACTGGCTGCGGCGCCTGCACGACGAGGTCCACGTGACCACCGTCTTCGTGACCCACGACCAGGAGGAGGCCCTCGAGGTCGCCGACGAGATCGTGGTCATCAACGAGGGGCGCGTCGAGCAGATCGGCACCCCCGACGAGCTCTACGACAAGCCGGCCAACGACTTCGTGATGGGCTTCCTCGGCGAGATCACCACCCTGAACGGCCAGGTCGTGCGCCCGCACGACATCGACATCTCCACCCACCCGGTCCTCGCGGGCGCCGCGCAGGGCACCATCAGCCGCCGGCTCCGCGTGGGCTTCGAGGTGCGCCTCAACGTGCTCACCGACGCCGGCGAGGACGTCCTGGTCGTGCTCACCAAGTCGCACGCCCGGGCGCTGGGCCTGGAGGAGGGCATGACCGTCTGGGTCACCCCCACCCCCGGCTCCGTCCCGTCGATGTCAGCCGTCAGCTGACGCTGCCGCTCGCCGCTGGTTGAGGAGGGCGCGCTAGCGCCCGTCTCGAAACCAAGGCAACGCGCACGAAGGTCCCGGGGGTAGGTTCGCGACGATGAACGCGGAGGACCGGCTCGTGCCCGAGCAACAGCACGGGCAGCAGATCGACGTACGTCGGCTGCGTCGGATCGTCCTGTTGGTGGCGATGCTGAACTTGTCGTACTTCTTCGTCGAGTTCGCGGTTGCGCTCGTGGCCGGCTCGATCTCCCTCTTGGCGGACAGCGTCGACTTCCTCGAAGACACAGCGATCAACCTGCTGATCTTCATCGCATTGGGCTGGCCGCTGGCGAGGCGGGCGTGGATGGGCAAGGCCATGGCCCTGATCATCTTGGGTCCGGCGGCCGTGGCGGGCTGGGCGGCGATTCAACGATTCTCCGACCCAGTCGCGCCGGATGTCGCGCCGGTGGTGCTGGCCTCGCTGGGTGCGATCGCGGTCAACGGGACGTGTGCGTGGCTGCTCGTCAGGGTGCGTCACCGTGGCGGTTCGCTGAGCAGGGCGGCGTTCTTGTCGGCCCGCAACGACGTACTGGTCAACGTGGCTGTCATCGGCATGGCTGTGGTGACGCTCTGGACTGACTCGGGCTGGCCCGACCTGATCCTCGGCTGCTTCATCATCCTGCTGGCGCTCTGGGCCGCCCACGAAGTCTGGGAGGTCAGCGAAGAGGAGAGGCTGGCCGCCAAGGCACTCGCCGGCGAGGCGATCGACTGAAGCGCTTGCGCGTCAGCGGTAGTTGGTGAACTGCACCGCGAAGTCGTAGTCCTGACCCTTCACCAGGGCCTGCACGGCCTGCAGGTCGTCGCGCTTCTTGCTCGACACCCGCAGCTCGTCGCCCTGCACCTGTGCCTTGACGCCCTTGGGCCCCTCGTCGCGGATCAGCTTGGAGATCTTCTTCGCGTCCTCGGAGGTGATGCCCTCCTTGAGCGTGATCGAGATCTTGCTCTCCCGGCCCGACTGCGCGCGGCTCCGAGGCGTCGAGGATCTTCAGGCTCTGCTTGCGCTTGATGAGCTTGTCCTTGAAGACGTCGAGCACCGCGCTGGCCCGGTCGTCGGCCGAGGCGGAGATCTCGAGGGCGTGCTCCCCCTGCCACTCGATCGTGGCGCCGGTGCCCTTGAAGTCGAAGCGCGTGGCGATCTCACGGGCCGTCTGCCCGACGGCGTTGTCGACCTCCTGGCGGTCGAGCTTGCTGACGATGTCGAACGACGAGTCGGCCATGGCCTGCTCCTTCGGTAGGTCCTGCGATGGGTACGACGTACGGGCCTCGGAAGGCCGCCCTCGGTTTCGCGGACCCGGACGGCCTCGGCTATTCTTTCGCCTTGCTGCCGCGGGGCCAAACGGCCCCCACGTGGCGACGGCAGGTTGCCCGAGCGGCCAATGGGAGCGGACTGTAAATCCGCCGGTGTACACCTACGCAGGTTCGAATCCTGCACCTGCCACCCAGCGAAAAAGGCCTCTGACCAGCGGAAACGCGGGTTGGAGGCTGTTCTGGATACCGCGTGGGGGTATGCAACGCAGGCGGTTTCGGCCGGCCGTTCGTCGGAAATGCACAGGCCGCTGACCTGCGCAAACGTATGTCAAGGGTTTCGCCGCGCGCTATGCGCGCGCAAATCTGGGCCGAGGATCGACTCGCGTGCGCCCAACCGAGGGTCTGACCAGCGCAGACGATGGGGTCGGGGGTATGCAATCGCGGCGGATGTCGGGTCCGCTGGCCGCCTGGCTCAGCGCAGGCACGGCAGCTGACCTTCAGTCGCGACCTCGGGCTGTGATCTGGACAAGGTGGTGACCCCGACGGCCTCGCGTCCGTGGTCATCGCAACTCCCCAGCGAGAGGTGACCGGTGTTCGTCACGCTCACATCTATTGACATTGGATTAACGAACGTGAGAGGAACGTAACTCACCTGTCGTCGATGTGGATGTGAGAGGGGCGGCTGTGCGATTCGCGACCGTGATGTGCGCGGGCACGAGCAGTGCCGCGGTCCTCGACGGCGAGGACTGGCGAGCGCTGCCCGCGTCCGATCTGTCCGACCTGCTGCGCTCGACCTCGCTCGACGCGGCTGCGGGGCAGGCAGGTGACGTCTTGCCTGACGCTGTCATCGGGATGCCGCTGCCGACGCCGACGAAGGTGATCTGCTGCGGCCTCAACTACGCCGAGCACATCGCGGAGACCGGGCGTGAGGTTCCGAGGTATCCGACTCTGTTTGTCAAGTACGCGGACACGTTGATCGGCCCGGCCGATGACCTCGTGCTGCCTAACGGTCTACAGGTCGACTGGGAGGCGGAGCTCGCCGTCGTTGTGGGCAGCGAGCTGCGCCGCGCCGACCGTCAGACCGCGCTCGCGGGCATCGCCGGTTACACAGTGGCGAACGACATCTCCATACGGGATTGGCAGCGTCGCACGCTCCAATGGTTTCAGGGCAAGGCCTGGGACGCCACGACCCCGGTCGGTCCGGTCGTCGTGACACCCGACGAGATCGACCCGATGCAGGGCCTTGACGTCGTGTGTCGCGTCAACGGTTCTGAGGTCCAGCGCGACAACACCCGCACGCTCGTCTTCGACTCGGCCGATCTACTGGCCTACATCTCGACGTTCACCGTCTTGCGTCCCGGCGACCTTGTGCTGACGGGCACCCCGGGCGGCGTCGGGATGGCTCAAGCCCCACAGCGGTTTCTCGTCGACGGCGACGTCGTCGAGACCGAAATCATCGGCATCGGCGCCCTGCGCACGGCCGTGCACTTCGTCGACTGACACGCCCAGAAGGAGGAGCAGCGGATGGAACCCGATCTCACGAGGAACGTCCTTGAAGCGTCCGTTCGCGGCCGGGTCGAGTGGATCGACACCGATGCCGCGGGGATCCACCACCACTCGACGATCATCCGGTTCGCAGAGTCGGCCGAAGCCGAGCTGATGAGCCAGCTCGGACTGGACGACTACTTCTCGCAGGCCCCGCGCGTGCGAATGGAGGTGTCCTATGAGTCCCCGCTGTTCTTCCGACAGGAGGCCATGACCGTGCTTCGTGTGGAGCGGATCGGAACGTCGTCGCTCACGTTGGCCTTCGAGGTGTGGGGCGAAGAGTTCGAAGGGCGCCCGCGACACCGAGCCGCCGCGGGCCGCTACGTGACCGTGCATGTCCCCGGCGGCGTCGGCGGGAACCGAGACACCAACGAGCGCCCACGAAGCAAACCGTGGCCCGAGGGCTGGTTCACCTCCCGTCCGGATCGCGAGCTAACGCGTTGACCGCAGCACCAACGCCGGGCTCTCGGACCGTGTTGGTCACCTACCTCGGCTCGGTCGTACGGCCGATGGGCAACTGGATGCCCATCTCCGGCACGGTCGAACTGATGACTCAAGTCGGGCTCGACGCCCCCAGTGTCCGCACGGCCGTGTTCCGGCTCAAGAAGCGTGGCTGGTTGGTCTCCGAGACGCGCGAAGGGTTGCGGGGGTACGCGCTCTCCGACGTCGCTGTGACCGCGCTGGCAGCCGGCGACGAGGTCATCTGGCATGCCCGGCAGCCGGCCGACCTCCAAGACGGCTGGTGTGTCGTCAGCTTCTCGGTGCCAGAGTCCGCCCGCGCCAAGCGGCACCAGCTGCGCAGTCGGCTGTCGTCGCTGGGCTTCGGGAACATGTCCACGGCCGTCTGGGTGGCGCCGGCGCGCATGCAGCCGGCGGCCGAGCGCGCCATCGAGGAGCTGGGCCTCGCCGACTTCTGTGCACTCTTCGTCGGCCGCCATGCCGGGGGACAGGATCTTGGCACCCTGGTACGTCGCAGCTGGGACCTCGGTGCGGTCGACGAGCGGTACCGCGAGTTCATCGAGCACTTCGCTGACCGGGCCGAGGGCGTCGAGCCCACCGACATGATCGACGTCCGGCACGCCTTCGTGACCTATCTGGAGCTGGTCGACCGGTGGCGCAAGCTCCCGTTCCGTGATCCCGGTCTTCCCACCTCGCTGCTGCCTCCGGACTGGAGCGCCCCGCAAGCGGGCGCCCTGTTCGAGCGATGCGTGGCGCTGCTCGAGGGTCCAGCCCTGGCTCACGCGGCCAGCCAGTGGCCCGGCAACTCCGACCCGACCGGCTAACCCACGGTCGACAAAGTCTGCCGGTACCTCTTGCCAGTGACAGTGACTGCCATTACAGTGACAGTCACTGTCGTCTCGACGAGGTAAGGCATCCATGTTCGTAGCACCTGAACTCGACACCCCCGAGGTCCTGGACTCGTTCCTGGCGTCCCGGCCCCAGATGCTGATCGGCGGGCAGTGGGTCGACGCGGCAAGCGGGCTCACGATCGACGTCGAGGATCCCTCGACCGGTCAGGTCATCGCCCAGGTGCCGGCGGGTGACGAACAGGACGTCGACCGTGCTGTCCGCGCGGCACACGCCGCCCTGGCAGGGGTCTGGGCGAAGGTGGCGCCTCATGAACGCGCCCGCCTGATCCTCCGGTTGGCGGACCTGATCGACGAGCGCGGCGAGGAGATCGCCGCCCTGGAGGCCCTGGACCAGGGAAAGCTCCTGGACGTCGCGCGCATGGTCGAGGTCGACATGGCCGCGCAGTACCTGCGCTACATGGCGGGCTGGGCGACCAAGCTCGAGGGCAGCACCTCGACCTCTCCCTGCGTCGACGACGACGGCACCCGGTTCCACGCCTACACGCTGCGTGAGCCAATCGGTGTGGTCGCCGCGATCGTGCCGTGGAACTTTCCCGCACTTGATGGCGGTCTGGAAGATGGCACCCGCGCTGGCCACCGGCTGCACGTGGTCCTGAAGCCAGCCGAGCAGACGCCCTTGACCGCGTTGCTGCTGGCTGGGCTGGTCCTCGAGGCGGGCTTCCCGCCGGGAGTGGTCAACGTCGTCACTGGCATCGGTGCCGAGGCCGGGGCAGCTCTGACGCGGCACCCCCGCGTGGACAAGATCGCGTTCACCGGCTCCACGACGGTCGGCAAGCTGATCGGCATCGAGGCGATCGAAGAACATGACGCGCACCTCCCTCGAGCTGGGTGGCAAGTCACCGGTCGTGGTGCTCGACGACATCGACCCCGAGTTCATCGGCGCGGGCATGCTGCGACGCACTCTTCTTCAACTCGGGCCAGCAGTGTGTCGCGGGGTCACGGCTCTACTTGCCCCGACGGCGCTACGACGAGTACCTGGCTCGCGTCACCTTCCTCGCCGACAGTCTGCGCATCGGGTCACCGTTCGACAGCAACGTGCACCTCGGTCCGCTCATCTCCGCCGCCCAGCGGAGCGGGTCTGCGCCTACATCGAGTCGGGTCGCGACCAGGGGGCCGAGGTGGTCCTCGGCGGCCACCAGATCGACTCTCCGCGGCTACTTCGTCGAGCCGACCATCCTCGCCAACACGACCCACGCCATGACGGTTGTCCAGGAGGAGATCTTCGGGCCGGTCCTTGTCGCCATGCCGTACGACGACACCGATCACCTCGTCGAGCTGGCCAACGACTCGCAGTACGCCCTCGCGGCGAGCATCTGGAGCCAGAACCTCAGCCGCGTCCACGACCTCATCCCGCGCATCAAGGCGGGGACGGTCTGGGTCAACACCCACGGCGTACTCGACGCCAACATGCCCTTCGGCGGGTTCAAGCAATCCGGCCTGGGCCGCGAGCACGGCAGGGCCGCCATCGATCTCTACACCGAGACCAAGTCGGTCTGCATCGCCTACTGAGGCAGCGAGAAGGGACGAGCTTGATGACCAACGAGGTCGACGAGACTGTGCAGGCACGAGCTGGAGGAGCATGCCACGGGGTTGTCGGTGGGTGACACCCGTCGTTCTCCCGAACGAGCGGTGACGCGGGCGCGCAAGGTCGAGACGCTGCGCTCGTCGTACGCGGCACGAGCCGACGAGCTCGCCGAGCACGCACACCCGCTCGACCCGCTGTCTCCCGACGAGTACGAACGGGTCGCCCAGAGTGTCCGTCACGACGCGCGGTTTCAGTACCACATGCGGTTCGCGGCGCTGAACCTCGTCGAGCCTACAAGCGCGACCTCGCCAGCAGGGCAGACCTCAGGCGCACCGCGGAGGTGTACCTGCTCGACGGTCGACGTCGCGTCACCTACGTCCTGGCCATCGACGTTCGTGACGGCGTCGTGACGTCGTGGGACGAGGTGCCCGGGCAACAACAGCCGGCCATCACGATCGACGAGTTCGTCGATATCGAGATCGAGACGAAGTCCGACCCCAGGGTCCAGGATGCGCTCCGGCGTCGCGGTCTCGATCTGCAGCAGCGTGCTCTCGTCATGGTTGATCCGTGGTCGGCAGGCAACTTCGGCATCGAGGAGGAGCAGGGTCGGCGGATCGCTCGCGGCACCTTCTACATGCGCTCCCAGAACGACGACAACCAGTACGCCCACCCGGTCGACGGCATGGTCGCGCTGATCGACCTCGACACCCTCGAGCTCATCGACGTCGAGGACGAGCACGTCTATCCCGGTTCCCATGGACGACGCCAACTACGGTGAGAAGTTCGTCGAACGGTGGCGCGACGACCTCAAGCCGCTCGAGATCACCCAGCCGGAAGGGCCCGAGCTTCCGGGTCGAAGGCTGGAAGGTGAGCTGGCAGAAGTGGAGCTTCCGCGTCGGCTTCAACCAGCGCGAGGGCCTGGTCCTGCACGACATCCGCTACGACGACGACGGTCACGACCGCTCGGTCATGTTCCGGGCCTCCATCGCCGAGATGACGGTCCCCTACGGAGACACGTCGCTGACGCAACGGCGCAAGAACGCCTTCGACGTGGGCGAGTACGGCCTCGGCATGTGCGCCAACGCTCTCGAGCTCGGCTGCGACTGCCTCGGAGAGATCTACTACTTCGACGCCACCGTGATCAGCGCCAGGGCGACCTGTGACCCTCGCAACAACGTGATCTGCCTGCACGAAGAGGACTGCCGGCATCCTCTGGAAGCACTACGACCAGCGCACCGACAAGACCGAGGTACGCCGGTCCCGTCGGCTGGTGATCTCGTCGATCTCCACGATCGGCAACTACGAGTACGGATTCTTCTGGTACTTCTACCAGGACGGCAGCATCGAGCTCGAAGTCAAGGCGACGGGAATCGTCCAGACAGGGGCGCTCCACGACGGCGACACCAACCGGCACGGAGCAAAGCTCGGCCCGAACCTCTACGCGCCGCACCACCAACACTTCTTCTGCGTCCGACTCGACCCCACGGTCGACGGCATCGAGAACCGCGTCACCGAGGTCAACACCCAGGCCGACCCGGTGGGTCCGACCAACCCGTACGGCAACGCGTTCTACCCGGTCCGCACCACGTTCGACACCGAGCAGGACGCCATCCGCGATCTCAACCTCGAGACGGCCCGCTCCTGGCTGATCGAGAGCTCGACGACCACCAATGCCATCGGAGGGACCCCCGCGTACCGGCTGGTGCCGGGGGAGAACTGCAAGCCGTACGCCCAGCCCGAGTCGTCCATCGCGACGCGAGCCGCGTACATGTTCCACCACCTGTGGGTGACGCCGTGGTCCGAGGACGAGAGGTTCCCAGCCGGCACGTTCCCGAACCAGAGCCCCGGAGACGACGGCCTCGCTGTCGTGGACCGCGGCGGACCGCAACATCCGCGACACCGACGTTGTCGTCTGGTACACCCTCGGTCACCACCACGTCGTCCGGCCCGAGGACTGGCCCGTCATGCCGGTGGCTCGGATGGGGTTCGCGCTGAAGCCATCGGGCTTCTTCACCCAGAACCCGGCGCTCGACGTGCCGGTCTCCATGAGCAGTGGACACTGCGCAGATCACTGCTGAGCCCTGGACCGAAGGAGAAGCCATGGCACCGAAGAACGAGGATCGTAGGTACGCAATCGCGGCTGCAGCGATCCAGCTCTACAGCGAGCGCGGCTATGACGCGGTCACCGCCGAGGACATCGCTGCCCAGGCTGGGATCGGGGTGCGCACGTTCTTCCGGTACTTCCCCACCAAGGAGCATGCCGCGTTCCCCGACCACGAGGAGCGCGTCGAGCGGTTCAGGGCCGCGCTTCAGGCCCGAAGCGGTACCGCCAGTCCCGTCGACGCGGTCATCGAGGTAGGGGCGGCCAGCGCCAACGAGTACTTCGAGCAGCCCGACCTCTACCGTCCGCGGTATCAGCTGGTCCACAACGAGCCAGCACTGCGAGACCACGAACGCATTGCAGACCGGTCCTACGAGCTCGCGATCGAGGAGTTCCTCGTCAAGGAGCTGCGCCACGTCCCAGAGGTGGAGATGGTCGCGACCATCGTGGCGGCCAGCCTCGTCGCCGCCGTCAACGTGGTGCTCGACGCCTGGGCGCTCGACGAGAGAGCCGACAGCCCGGGCTCTGTTGGACGTGGCGAAGGAGATCGTCAAACGCAGTGCCCGCGCCGCGCTGGCAACGGTTGACCCTGCGTCGGCCTCCGGGCATCCGGGGATGGAGAGCGGCGCAGACATCGTGCTCGTGCTCTCAGATGACCCGACGCTGCGGGCGCTGGTCTCCGAGGTCGTGCAGCGACATCGCCGAGCGGCACCGCTGATCCCGATGGACTCGCAGCCCGATCATCCGCACTGGCAACCGATGAGGACACGATGAGACAGACCGAACTCGCCTCCGACGTGTCGCGCCTACCGCGACACGAGGTGCGGCTGCTCCAGGAGGACCTGCTCCAACAGCAGCTCGACTACCTGCTGGAACGGTCGCCGTTCTACCGCGAGAAGTTCGCCGCCGCTGGTGTTGACGCACGAACCGTTCGGTCGGTCGCCGACCTGTCCAGGCTGCCGTTCACCGAGAAGTCCGAGCTGCGCTCCAGCCAGATCGCTGCGCCGCCCCTGGGCGACCATGCAGCCGTACCCCTGCGGGACGTCGTGCGGGTCCATGCGTCCAGCGGAACGACCGGGCGGCCGAGCTACGTGGGGGTGACCGCCCGTGACGCGGACGCCTGGGCTGAGGTCGCGGCCCGTGTCTACGAGTGCCAAGGCATCACGCAGGACGACGTCGTCGTCCACGGCCTCGCGCTGGGCTTCTTCGTCGGTGGACTGCCGTTGGCCGAAGGAGTACAGCGACTCGGCGCGACCTTCGTGCCCGTGGGGATCGGCGCTACGGACCGTCTGATCCAAAGCTCGCGGGACCTGGGAGCGACCGTGCTCTCGTGCACTCCGTCGTTTGCCCGCTATCTCATCGAGTACGTGCGAGAGCGCCTGGGTCAGGACCCTCGCGACCTCGGATTCCGACGGGTGCTCGTCGGCGCCGAACCGGGCGGGTCGATCCCAGCGGTACGCCAGGAGATCGAAGCCGCGTTCGGCGCGCAGGTATTCGAGAGCGTGGGCAATGCTGACGTGTTCCCGATCTACTCCGCCATGTGCGAGGCGTTCGAGGGCAACCATCTGCTCGCCGAGGACCACGTGATCTTCGAGCTGATCGACCCCGACACCGGTGACGTTGTGCCGTGGGCAGACGGGGTCGAGGCCGAGCTGGTCACGACCCACCTCGTCCGGGAGTGCGTCCCGCTGGTCCGTTTCCGGACGCGTGACCGTGTCCGCGTCACCATGGGGTCGTGTCCGTGCGGGCGCCAGTCGCCTCGTATCACCTGCATCGGCCGCACCGACGACCTCCTGATCGTCAACGGCGTCAACGTGTGGCCTTCGGCGATCAGCGATGTCGTCTCCTCGATGCTCCCGCGCACCACGGGCGCGCTGGAGGTCCTGCTTGCACAGGAGCCGCCGTTGGTCGAGCCGCCCGTGCACGTGCGGGTCGAGTACGACACGGGCCGTGATCTGGAGACGTTGAAGCACGACCTCGAGCGCGCCCTACGAGACCGGCTCATCGCTCGCTGCGAGGTCGAACTTGTGCCGCGGGGGACCCTGCAGCGCTCGGAGGGCAAGACCCGGCTGGTCCGGGTCGTCTCGGCGGCCAACGGCTCGGGGGCACCGACATGAGATTCGGCAATGCCTTCATCCCGATCGGTGCGGCCTGGTCCAGCCCCTTCACCCGATGGCAGGGCGCGCTTTCCGAGCTGTCGAGTATCGACCTGGCGACCCAGGTGACCGCGCGGGCGATGGCGGACAGGCAACTGGACCCGTCCGAGATCACGAGCATCGCACTCGGGATGACCGTTCCGCAGCACGAGGCGTTCTACGGCACGCCAACACTGGCGCATCGGATCGGCGCGGCCACCTTGTCGGGTCCGTTGATCGCCCAGGCGTGTGCCACGTCGGCGGCGGTCCTCGCTCACGCGGCGCACCTTGTCGAGGTCAGCTCGGACGAGGAGCTCGTGCTGGCCGTCACAGCCGACCGCACGAGCAACGGGCCGCACCTGGTCTACCCGAGCTCATCGGGGCGCGTGACCTCCGAGGACTGGGTGCTGGACAGCTTCGCCCGCGACCCGTTGACCGGGCAGCCGATGGTCGACACCGCCGAGCGGGTCGCCCAAGAGGCAGGTTTCTCCCGCTCCGAGCTCGATGACATGACCCTGCTGCGGTTCACCCAGTACCAACGAGCACTGGAGAGCGATCGGGCGTTCCAGCGCCGGTACTTCGTGCCCGGTGGAGAAGCAGAACTCCAGGGGGCCGGCGTGCCTGGTCGAGGCCGACGAGGGTGTCCGTCCGAGCACAGCCGCCGGACTGGCCGGGCTGCGACCGAGCGTGCCCGGTGGTGTCGTCACCGCGGGCTCGCAAACCCATCCAGCCGACGGCGCTGCTGGCATGGTCGTCACGACCCGGTCGCGAGCCGAGACGCTGAGCGAGACCGGTGTGGTGCAGGTACTGGCGGTTGGCACCGCCCGCGCCGAGCTCGGCGCCATGCCCAAGGCTCCGGTACCGGCCGCGCGGCGCGCACTCCGCGACGCAGGGGTGGACGTTGGCTCTCTCCACGCGGTGACGACTCACAACCCCTTCGTCGTCAACGACCTCTGGCTCTGCCGTGAGCTCGGCCTCGACCCCGAGGTGCTCAACCAGTACGGCTCCAGCCTCATCTATGGACACCCGCAGGCACCCACCGGGATGCGCGGAGTCGTCGAGCTCGTGGAGGCGCTCACGCTGAGGGGCGGCGGCCTCGGCATGTTCACCGGCTGCGCGGCCGGCGACAGCGCAGCCGCCGTGGTGCTCCGCGTCGAGGTGCGGTCATGACGGCGACCTACGACCCTGCCGACGAGCAGCTCGAGCAGTGGTTCGAGGAGCTCTACGCCTGGGACAAGGATGAGGGGGACGATGGCCAGGCGCTGAGCCACCGGATCGTCTCCTACGGGAGCTCCCACGACCAGGTCATCGACGTCTGGACGCCGGACCACGTGACTGCCGACCTCACCGTGGTGAGCATCCATGGCGGCTTCTTCGCCGAGCAGTACACCCGCGTCGTCAACGCGCCGCTGGCCCGCGCCCTCGCGCGGAGCGGATTCGAGGTGTGGAACATCGAGTACCGGCGCGCCGATCCGGGAACCGGAGGCTTCACTGGAGACCACCAGTGACGTCCGGTCCGCCGTCGAGCTCGCGGCATCGTCGCGACCGGGAAGGCTGGCCGTCGTCGGCCACTCCGCGGGAGGCTTCCTGGCCGAATGGTCGGCGGCACTCGACGTCGTGGACCTGGTCGTCCTTCTGAGCGGGGTGACCGACCTCGAGGACTCGGCGCGGTCGGGGCGCGACGAGGGCACCATCGCGGCGTGGCTCGGCGGCACACCGGACATCGCCACGGACCGTTACGCGCAGGCGCGGCTCCAGCGACGACTGCCCGCGCAGGCACGGCACGTATTGCTGCACGGAGCCGAAGACCGAACCGTCTCGCCGACGCAGAGCCGCTCGTACGCCGCCACCATCGCCCTCTCGGGTGACGACGTCTCCTTGGACGTGCTGGCCGAGACCGGCCACTACGCGCTGATTGATCCTCGCGAACCAGCATTCCACTCCGTCGTACGCGTTCTCGCCGATCAGGCGAGCCACTAGCTCGGAAGAACGCCCGAACCAGGCCACCGCAGGTCGCCACATCACAGGAAGAAGACCCAAGATGTCGAACGAATCACTCACGGAGCAGGGCGATCCGCCGACCTCCGCCGCGCCCAACCGGTCGCTGAGCCACAACCGCCTGGGAGCGCTGGCGATCGGTTCCATCGTCGTCTCGGCCGTCGCCCCTGTCTCGGTCCTCGCCGCAGCAACCCCCGTGGTCCTCGCGGTGCACGGCGCGGCAACCCCCGCGACGTACATCATCGCCGGACTGCTGTTCGGAGTGTTCGCCGTGGGCTACGTGGCGATGAGCCGACACATGGTCAACGCCGGCGGGTTCGTGGCCTACGTCGCTACCGCCTTCGGCGCGACCACGGCGACGGCGACAGCAGCGGTCACGTTGCTCTTCTACCTCGCATCACTGGTCTCGTTCTACGCGATCGTCGGCGTGGTAGCAGCCCAAACCTTCGGCTGGGACGTCAACCCCAGCCTCGTGAGCTTCGCCGGACTCCTCATCGTCGCCGTGCTCGGATACCTCGGCATCGTGGTCAGCGTCCGCCTGCTCGTCGTGCTCCTCGCCATCGAGGTCTGCTCGCTCACAATCGTCGACGTCGCCCTGCTCATCCAGGGCGGCCCAGAGGGCTACTCGCTGAGTGGATTCCAGCCAAGCACGGTCACCGGGGCCGGCTTCGGTGTCGCGCTCCTGCTGTGCATGACGTGCTACAGCGGTCTGGAAGCAACCGTCGTCTTCTCCGAAGAGGCCAAGGAACCGCGCCGCACGATCCCGCGCGCCGTCTACGGCTCGCTCGCCTTCGTGACCGTCTTCTACGCAGTCACCAGCTGGTTGATCACCGTCCACACCGGGCCGAGCGCCGTGCAGGAGCAAGCCGCGAGCAACCCCGGCGGGTTCTTCTTCGCAGTCGTCGAGGACACGATGGGCTCCGGCTTCACTCGCTACCTCGAGTTCCTCGTGATCAGCAGCTTCCTGGCCCTGTTCATCGGCTTCCAGAGCATGATCTCCCGCTACGTCTTCGCTCTGGCACGGGCCGGAGCGCTGCCGCAGAAGCTCGCCGCCACATCGGGGGAGAGCGGCAACCCTGTCGCGGCCTCGGTCGTGGTTTCCGCCACCATCGCAGCGGTGCTGCTGATCTTCGTGGTCGCCGGCGCCGACCCCATCGCCGTGACGTACGCCTGGCTGGTGGGTCTCGGTACCGTCGGACTGCTGGTCATCCTGTCGCTGGTGAGTGCGTCGATCCTGGTGTTCTTCGCCCGGCACCCATCGGGTGCGAACATGTGGTCCACACGCGTCGCACCGATCATCGCGATGGTCGGGATGATCGCCGTCCTGGTGCTCGCCATCAAGAACTACCAGTTCCTCGGCGCGACAGACGCGGCAGCGCGTTGGCTCCTGCTGCTGATCCCGGCCGCAGCGCTCGGGGGCTGGGCCGTCGCGGCCTACCGCCGACGTCGCGGCCTCCTGCTCGACTACTCCGCGGACCTTGGAGGCTGAGCCATGCAGAAGTTGGCAACAACGCCTGAAACCGTCAACACCCGCGTCGCGGAACCCAGCCAGCCACATGTTCCGCACGGCGGCCTGCCTAGCATTCGCATGCCTGACCGTGCACGTAACACTGGCGGCGGTCGGTGGGAACAGCATGCTGCCGCTCACCGCGCCGATGCTTGCCCTCTCGGCGATCTGCGCGACGTGCGGTCTGCTGGCCTGGACTTCGCCCACACGACGCGTCGGCATGACCATGGTGCTCGGAGGCATCGCGATGGTCACCGTCCATCTCGCGATGATGCACCACTCGCCGGACGGGACCATGCACATGGCCGGCGGCACTATGCACGGAGGCGGGCCGACGTCCGACACCTTCGTCGACGTCCTCATGCACGTCGGCGTCACCCTGGCCGGGCTGCAGGCCTTGGTTGCCGTCCTCGCTGTAACCGGGCGGCGATCCCCTCCTGGCTGAACTGCCCGAAATTGGCCCGATGGTCGCCTTCCAAATGGCCGATGGTCCCCGATTCACGCTCAGATCGGGGGGCCATGGGCCGTCACAGGACCTAGATGTCGTAGTAGCGGATGAACTCGTACTGGTGCGTCGCGCACAACCCGCGCGCATGTCGCGGCGCCGGGATCGAAGAAGCGGCTCGATCCTCCAGACTTCTCTGCATGTAGATCCGTCAAGTTCGTCACGCGTCGCGCGGTAATCGCGCGGCGGTTCCTCCGGTCGATCAGCAACGACGAGTTCTATCAGCAGCTCGAAGATGTCGGCGCGGTCATCTGCGCCGCGGGCTCCGGCCTCGCCCCCGCGGACGGCAAGCTCTACTCGCTGCGCGACATCACCGGCACCGTCGAGGCGATGCCGCTCATCGCATCCTCGATCATGAGCAAGAAGATAGCCGAGGGAACTTCTGCCCTCGTGCTCGACGTGAAGTTCGGCTCGGGCGCCTTCATGCAGGACCCGGCCCGCAGGCGCGCGAGCTCGCCGAGACGATGGTCGCGCTGGGCAAGGACGCCGGTGTCGCGACGACGGCACTGCTCACCAACATGAACGTGCCGCTCGGGCTCGCTATCGGAAACGCCAACGAGGTGCGCGAATCGGTCGAGGTGCTCGCCGGTGGCGGACCAGCGGATGTCGTCGAGCTGACGATCGCGCTCGCGCGTGAGATGCTCGCCCTCGCCGGCCAGCCCGACGCCGACGTCGAGGCTGCGCTGAAGAACGGGCAGGCTATGGACACCTGGAGCGCGATGATCCGCGCCCAGGGTGGAGACCCGGAGGCCGCACTGCCGGTCGCCCGGGAGACCCACGTCGTGCCGGCCGAACGCCGGGTGTGCTCGTCGAGCAGGAGGCCCTCGCCTTCGGCGTCGCCGCCTGGCGCCTCGGCGCCGGTCGAGCGCGCAAGCAGGACCCGGTGCAGCACGCTGTCGGAATCGACCTGCACGCCAAGCCCGGCGACGGGTCGTGGCCGGCCAGCCGCTGTTCACGATCAGCGCCGATGAGCCGGAGCGCTTCGAGCGCGCCCTCGAGGCCCTCTCCGGTTCTTACCGCATCGGCGACGCGGGAGAGCCCGTGCTCGACGGCGGCCCGCTCATCGCCGGCCGCATCGACTAACGCCCTCCTCCGGGTTTGTGCTTTTTTGCGGGTTGGGTTGCTGATCA
>CAVXJG010000011.1:0-630000 GCA_963762105.1 uncultured Actinomycetota bacterium
GCCGGCGACTGGGGGGAGGTCTCCAGCGCCATGGTCGGGAGCGTAGGCCACGGCGAAGACAGCCACTGACCCCTGCGCCCCTAGACTCGCGGATATGAGATCACCCCACGAGATCGCTCGCTGCGCTCCCGATCACGCGGGGACCCCGAAATGAGCACCGACCTCGGAATGCCCGTCAGCATCGCGGACAGCGCCGTGCTGCTCGCGGCTCCGCGCGGCTACTGCGCCGGCGTCGACCGGGCCGTGATCACCGTCGAGAAGGCGTTGGACCTCTACGGCTCGCCCGTCTACGTGCGCAAGCAGATCGTGCACAACAAGCACGTGGTGGCCAACCTGGAGTCGCGCGGTGCGATCTTCGTCGAGGAGCTCGACGAGGTGCCGGAGGGGAGACCGTGGTGTTCTCCGCCCATGGGGTGTCGCCAGCGGTGCACACGCAGGCGGCCGAGCGCGACCTGAAGACCATCGACGCCACCTGCCCCCTGGTGACCAAGGTGCATCACGAGGCCAGGCGGTTCGCCGATTCCGACTACGACATCCTGCTCATCGGCCACGAGGGCCACGAGGAGGTCGAGGGCACCTCCGGCGAGGCGCCCGAACACATCCAGCTGGTGCAGAGCCCTGCCGACGTCCCCGGCATCGTGGTGCGCGACCCGGCCAAGGTGGCGTGGCTCTCCCAAACGACGCTCTCGGTCGACGAGACGCTCGAGACGGTGGCGGCGATCCGCGAACGCTTCCCCGACCTGCTCGACCCGCCCAGCGACGACATCTGCTACGCCACCCAGAACCGCCAGCTGGCCGTCAAGGAGATCGCCGTCGACGCCGACCTGGTGATCGTGGTCGGCTCGGGCAACTCGTCCAACTCGGTGCGTCTCGTCGAGGTCGCGCTGGAGGCCGGCGCCAAGGCCGCCTATCGCGTCGACGACGCGAGCGAGATCGAGGGGGCCTGGCTCGACGGCGTACGCGCCGTCTCGGTCACCTCGGGCGCAAGCGTGCCCGAGGCGCTGGTCGACGGCGTGCTGGCCTTCCTTGCCGAGCGTGGCTACCCCGACGCCAAGGCCGTGCACAGCGCCGAGGAGTCGCTCATCTTCGCGCTGCCTCCGGAGCTGCGGCGCGACCTGCGTGCGGCACAACGTCTCTAACCATGGCCCGCTTCCTCGACGTCCACCCCGAGAACCCGCAGCAGCGGCTCCTCGACGAGGTGGTCGCGGCGATGCGCGATGACGACGCGCTGATCGCCTATCCCACCGACTCCGGCTACGCGTTGGGGTGCCGGCTCGGCAACCGCGACGGTCGTGACCGGATCCTGCGCATCCGCGGTCTCGACGACCGGCACCACTTCACGCTGATGTGCCGCGACTTCTCCCAGCTCGGCCAGTTCGTGCACGTCGACAACTCGGCGTTCCGCGCCATCAAGGCGGCGACGCCGGGGCCCTATACGTTCATCCTGCCGGCGACGCCGGAGGTGCCCCGCCGGCTGCTGCACCCCAAGAAGCGCACGGTCGGTGTCCGCATCCCCGACCACGTCTTCGACCAGGCGTTGCTCGAGACGCTGGACGAGGCGATGCTGACCAGCACGCTGATCCTCCCGGGCGAGGAGGAGCCGCGTACGATGGGCTGGGAGATCAAGGAAGAGCTCGACCACGAGGTCGACATCGTCATCGAGGCCGGTGAGACGCCCGCCGAGCCCACGACCGTCATCGACTGGTCGCAGGGGTACCCCGAAGTCGTGCGCGTCGGCGCCGGCGACCCGGCTCGCTTCGCCGCCTGACTAGCCTGTCCGCGTGCGACGCTTCGACGACGAGGACCTCACGGGCGCGGAGTTCCGCGAGTGCGACCTGAGCAGATCGCGGCTGGTCGGCGTGGTCATGCAGGACGCCGAGATAGACGGGCTGGTCACCAACCTGGTCGTCAACGGCGTCGAGGTCATGGCGTACGTCGAGGCCGAGCTCGACCGCCGGCACCCGGTGCGCCTCCTGATCCGGTCCGACGAGCCGGCCGACCTGCGGGAGGCCTGGCGGCAGCTGCGGGGCGACTGGGCAACGACCACCGAGCGGGTCCGGTCGATGCCCGAGGGCAGCGAGCATCAAGGCGTCGACGGCGAGTGGTCGATGGTCGAGACCTTGCGTCATCTGGTCTTCGTGCACGACTCGTGGTTCCGGCGCTGCGTGCTCGGGCTGACGGAACCGTTCACGGCCCTGGGCCTGGCGTCGCCGTTCGTGCCCGACCAGGAGGAGCAGGGGCTCGACCTGCACGCCCGCCCGAGCCTTGATGAGGTACTCGGCGTTCGCGACCGGCAGGCGTCGCAGATCGAGGCGTGGCTGGCCGAGGTCACGCCCGAGCGGCTCGCGAAGACCGCGCCGGTGCCCGACGGCGACGGGTGGCCCCCGTACGCCAGGGGGCGGAGCGTGCGGCAATGCCTCGGGACCGTCCTCAATGAGGAGTGGGCACACCACGGTTTCTGCGTGCGTGACCTCGACAAGCTGTCGTCGTCGGTGGATCAGGGCTGACGCAGGGGCGTGGCCAGGCGCTGGCGGGCCAGCAGGGTGATCAGGCACAGCGCGTAGCCGGCGATCAGCGCCACGCTGTGGTGGGCCAGTCCGGAGACCACGGCCTGCACCATCCCGTCGCGCGGGCTGGCGATGGCCTCGGGCCTGCCGGCGGCCAGCACGACGAAGGCGCCGAGCATGATCAGCGGCGGGAGCACCCCGACGGTGAAGAAGTCGCGCGGGTGGACCAGCAGCGCCAGGCCGAGGCAGAGCAGCACGAACCACAGGTCGAAGAACATGCTGACCCGCCCGACCATGGCCAGGTTGACGGCGATGGCGCTCAGCGTCACGGCAGCACCGAGCGCGACGACCGCGCGACCGTTCTCGCGGCCTTCGTCCCAGATCGTCCGGGAGTGGCTCACAGGGCCACGCTAGGCGGCTCATCGGGCTCTTCGCGGGCGGCGCGCCGCGCGAGGGAGACCACCGGGCGCGGGCCGGGCAGGGCGTCGTCGGTGACGGCGAGGTCGTTGAACCGGCGGGCGGAGACGAGCACCCGCGACTCCAGCGAGCCCACGGCCGCGTTGTAGTGGCCGACCGCGGCGTTCAGCGAGCGACCCACCTGGTCGACGTGGCCGGACAGGGTGGCCAGCCGCTCGTGCAGGTCGCGCCCCAGCCGGTGAATCTCCTGGGCCTGGCCCGCGAGCTTCTCGTGCCGCCAGCCGTGGGCGACGGTGCGGAGCAGTGCGATGAGGGTGGTCGGCGTGGCCAGGATGACCTGCCGGGCGGCCGCGTCGTCGAGGACGTCGCGGTCGGTGCCGAGGGCCGCGGCCAGGAACGACTCGGCCGGGACGAACAGCACCACGAACTCCGGCGACCCCTCGAGCGAGCGCCAGTAGCGCTTGGACGACAGCAGCTCGACGTGGCGCCGCAGCTGGCGCGCGTGCCGGACGAGGTGTGCCTCGCGAGCGTCGTCGTCGTCGGTGCCGGTCGCGTCGAGGAACGCGTCGAGCGGCACCTTGGCGTCGACCACGACCTGCCGCCCGCCGACCAGCTGCACCACCAGGTCGGGCCGCTGGACCGCGTCGTCGCTGGTCACCGTGTGGGCCTGCTCGGTGAAGTCGCACCGGTCGACGAGGCCGGCCAGCTCCACCGCACGCTTGAGGTGCATCTCGCCCCACCGGCCCCGGACCTGCGGCTTGCGCAGGGCCGTCGACAGCGTCTGGGTCTCGCGGCGCAGCGTGTCGGTCGTCGACCTCATGTCGAGCACCTGCTGGCTCAGCTGCCCCTGCCAGCTCGCCCGCTGGTGGTCGAGGTCGCGCATCTGGTCGCTCAACCGGTCCAGGCCCTGCATCAGCTCGGCCCGGTCCACGCCCGCGTCCACCACCGCGCCGACGTACGACGTGCGCGAACGCGCCCAGAGCACGCCGAGGGCGGCGCCGAGCACGAGGCCCAGCAGCAACATCAGCACCACCGTGATCACCATGCTCATGAGTGTGGCGGTGACCACCGACAGTGGAGGATCTCCGGCACCAGGTGCCGGAGATCCTCCACCAACGTCAGTCCAGGTCGACGATGACCGGGGCGTGGTCGGAGGCCCCCTGGCCGGCGCGCTCGTCGCGGTCGATGAGGGCGCCGGTGACGCGCTTGGCGAGGCCGGGGGAGCCGAGCACGAAGTCGATGCGCATGCCCCGGTTGCGTTCGAAGCGCTGCCGGTAGTAGTCCCAGTAGGTGTAGACCTCCGGCCCGGGCGCGTGCGGGCGGACGACGTCGTCCCAGCCGTCGTCGAGGAACGCCTGGAACGCGGCGCGCTCCGGCGGCGTCACGTGGGTGTCCTTGGCGTAGGCCGCCATGTCGAAGACGTCGATGTCCTGCGGCGCGATGTTCCAGTCGCCGACCAGCGCGGTGTCCTCGCCGAGCCAGTCGTGGGCCGACTCCTTCAGCTTGGCAAGCCAGTCGAGCTTGTAGACGTAGTGCGGATCGTCGATCTTGCGGCCGTTGGGCACATAGAGCGACCAGATCCGTACGCCGCCACACGTCGCCCCGATGGCGCGCGACTCGACTCCGGCCGGCTCACCCCACGACGGCTGCCCGGGGAAGCCGGTGACCACGTCCTCGAGCCCGACCCGGCTGAGGATCGCCACGCCGTTCCACTGGTTGACGCCGGCGACCGCGGCGTCGTACCCCATGCCCTGCAGCGCCATCAGCGGCAGCTGGTCCTCGCGGGCCTTGGTCTCCTGGAGCGCCAGCACGTCGATGTCGTGGCGCTCGACGAGCGCCTCCACGCGGGCGATCCGCGAGCGGAGCGAGTTGACGTTCCAGGTGGCGATCCGCATCCGCCCACCCTAGGACCACGCGCGGACGCCCTAGGCTGGGCGGATGGACGCCGCGAGCCCGGGTGCCCGGGCGGCAGCGTCGCTCGTACACGTCTATACCGCGAGCGGGGTCGTGCTGGCCCTGCTGATGGTGCACTGGTCCTACCAGGGCCGGGTCGAGGCCGTGCTCTGGCTCTTCCTCGCGGCGATGGTCATCGACGGCACCGACGGGTTCCTCGCCCGGCGATTCCGCGTCAAGAGCGTGACGCCCAACTTCGACGGCGCCCTGCTCGACAACATCGTCGACTACATCACCTACGTGTTCGCGCCGATGGTGCTGCTGTGGGCCAACGGATATCTGCCCTCCGGCACCGCCGGTGGGGTCATCGCGGCCGTGCCGCTGCTCGCCTCGTGCTACCAGTTCTGCCGCATCGACGCCAAGACCGACGACAACTTCTTCCTCGGCTTCCCGAGCTACTGGAACGTCGTGGCGTTCTATGCGGTGGTGCTCGCCTTCGACACGTGGGCGACCACCGCGATCATCGCCGTCTTGACGGTGCTCGTCTTCGTGCCGGTCAAGTACGTCTACCCGTCGCGCACGGAGATGCTGTGGACGCTCAACATGGTGCTGTCGGGACTCTGGCTGGCGGCGTACGCCGTCATCACCGCGTTGCTGCCCGACCCACCACTGGCCCTGGTGCTGGTCTCGCTCCTCTACGTGGCCTACTACGTCGCCGTCAGCATCTGGCTCACGATGCACACCGCCGCCGCCGAATCGGCCCCAGGCCCCGCCCGCTCATAGACTTCCCGCCCGTGGCTCTCACCATCGGCATCGTCGGTCTTCCCAATGCGGGCAAGTCCACCCTGTTCAACGCCCTGACCAAGAACGACGTGCTCGCGGCCAACTACCCGTTCGCCACGATCGAGCCCAACGTCGGCGTCGTCGGCGTGCCCGACGACCGGCTCGCGAAGCTCGCCGAGGTGTTCTCGTCGGCGCGGATCCTCCCCGCCACGGTCGAGTTCGTCGACATCGCCGGCATCGTCCGGGGGGCGTCCGAGGGCGAGGGGCTGGGCAACAAGTTCCTCTCCCACATCCGCGAGTCCGCCGCGATCTGCCAGGTGACCAGGGTCTTCCGCGACGAGGACGTCACCCACGTCGACGGCGAGGTCAACCCCGAGTCGGACATCACCACCATCCAGACCGAGCTGATCCTGGCCGACCTGCAGACCATCGAGAAGGCGATCCCGCGGCTGGAGAAGGAAGCCCGGACCAAGAAGGAGCTGGCGGCCGTGCTTGCCGGCACCCGAGAGGCCCAGGAGGCGCTGGAGTCCGGTACGCCGGTCATCTCGCTCATCCGCAGCGGTGCCCTCGACGGCGTACTCATCCGCGAGCTCTCACTGCTCACCGCCAAGCCCTACATCTTCGTCTTCAACTGTGACGCCGACGAGCTCGGCGACGATGAGCTCAGGGCCCGCATGCAGGCGCTCGTCGCTCCGCACGAGGCGATCTTCCTCGACGCGAAGTTCGAGGCCGAGCTCGTCGAGCTCGACGACGACGACGAGGCCCGCGAGATGCTGCACGAGATGGGCGTCGACGAGCCCGGGCTCGAGACGCTGGCTCGCGTCGGCTTCGACACCCTCGGCCTGCAGACCTACCTCACCGCCGGTCCTAAGGAGACGCGGGCCTGGACGATCCGCAAGGGGGCCACCGCCCCCGAGGCCGCCGGTGTCATCCATACCGACTTCCAGCGCGGCTTCATCAAGGCCGAGATCGTCTCTTTCGACGACCTGATGACCGCCGGCTCGATGCTCAAGGCCAAGGAGGCCGGCAAGGTGCGCATCGAGGGCAAGGACTACGTGATGGCCGACGGCGACGTCGTGGAGTTCCGCTTCAACGTGTAGACCCGCAGGTCAGGCGCTCAAGACCCCCTCTCAGTCCGCAGGGAGTCCGCAGGAATCCCTAAAACCTCGGCCGCCAGCGTCGCGGCCGCCTTGCGGGTCTTGTCCTCGGCTGAGGGCCAGAGGTGGCTGTAGGTGTTCAACGTCGTGGTGGCCTTTGCGTGTCCGAGGGCGCGCTGCACCGTCACGACGTCGCAACCCGCGGCAATGAGCCCCGAGGCGTAGAAGTGCCTTAGGTCGTGGAGGATGAACCCCCAGAGGCCCGCATCGGCCATCGTCTTCCGCCACCGGGCGCCCACGGTGTTCTGGTGCGGTGGGACTTCCCCAGCGCCGGCGAAAAGCCAGTCCGTCCGGTGCCCCAGGGCGACGTGGGCCGACAGGATCGTGACCAGCTCGTCGGGGATGGCCACGATCCGCTCGGAGTTGTACTTCGGCAGTCGGATCTCGACCGCACCGCGGCCGGCGCGCTGGACCTGGCGCTCGACGTGCAATGGCCACGAATCGAATGCCTGCGTCACCATCGGCGCGCCGGCGACCCGCCGCCCGCTACCACCGTCACCTCCAAAGCACCCTTTGAAGGTGACGGGGAGACCCGCCCGCCCACCCCACGGCGACACTCCGGTGCTGCGCCTTCCTCTATCTATGGACCCCCCCCCCTCCGGGGGACCCGCCCCGCCAAACCCACACCACGTAGAGGTGCTGCGGCTCGCGGTGTGTACGGGTCTGGGGTATTGGCACCGTGGCGAGGGCATCCGGACATGCCGAGAGGCGTGGGCCTGACTGCGGTCCGCGGTCGCCCGCTGCGTACCGACTCTGGCCGGGGCATGAGAACAGCCCGCGCCGCCGTAGCCGGACGGGCTGCTAGGTATGCGGTGCGCGTTCGGGTCTGAGTCGCCTGCGCACGGGGTCGCGTTCACCAGAGCAGGGTGACACGAATTGGCGACCCGTCAAGAAACTGTTAGCGTTTCGTCAGCAAACTAGCGGTCTGGCCGCCCTCGCGTCGCAGGTCGCGCGCCGCATCAACCAAAGAAGAAACAATGCGCAAGATTCTCCTCGGCCTCGAACACGTCCTGCGAACGTTCGGGCCCCTGCCCCACGTCCCAGTGAACTCCGCTCGAGGGGCTACGGCTCCCTTATCGGTCCGGGCGAGCCGGGCATGACAGCGGCTCGACGTGCTCTCGTCGGGTCGTATCTCATGCCGACGGCGGTCGTGCTGGTGTGGGGCCTCGGCGGGGGGATGACGTGGCTTCGGCTTCCGATAATGCTCTCGGGCGACTTCCAATGGACCGGGGCGCGGATGTTGGGCCACGGCGTGAGCCCGTACCTCGCCTACTTCCAGCACGGCGGCGACGCGTTCATACTGAACCAGATTCCCAACTACCTGCCGCTGCTCTACATTCTGCTGGTCCCACTGGGTCTGCTGTCGTTCCACACCGCGAGCAGCATCTGGGCGGTGGCCAACATCGTCATGGCGCTGGCCTCCTGCGCCCTCCTGGGGCGCGCCGTTGGCTTGGCTGGGTGGCCGCTCGCCGGGTTGACCGGCCTGGTCCTGGCGAGCGAGCCCTTCTCAGTGGCGCTCACGAACGGCCAGCTGACGTTCGCCGTGGTCTTCCTTGCCGTACTGGCGCAGCTGACGAGCCGCGCCCTGCCCGGCGGGAGTGCCTCCGCCCTCGTCTTGATGAAGTACTCGTTTGCTCCGCTTCTTCTCGTGCCCCTGGTGCGACGGCGCTGGGGAGTTCTGGCGGTTGCGGCGGCCGTGGAAATCGCCGCCCTCGGTGTCTTCTGTCAAGCGACTGGGTCCAACCTCGCTTCGACGCTCTTCGCGCCGCTGAAGATTGCCACCACGGGGGGGATGTCCCGAGGTGCCGCCGACGTGATGAGCCTCGGCGCGTGGTTCGGCGCCGGTCGGGCTCTGCAGTTCGCCCTCGCCGTGGTAACGGTTGGCCTGCTCACGTGGGCCGCCCGCCACGTGATCGCGCACGGTTACTGGGTGGACGCGCTCTCGGTGTGCGCCCTGATCTCTCTAGTCGCGCTACCACACCTGGACTACGACTACTTCGTACTGCTGCCGGTCATGTTCTCGGGCGTGCGGCTCACGGGCTGGCACCGGGTCGCGGTGCTCGCACCGGTAGCGGCGCTCTCCTTCGGATGGTTCGTCGGCGGCGTCGTCGTCGACGCCTACCAGGTGCCTGGAGTGATCCAGAGCATGTGCATGCTCGCTGTTGTCTTCACCGGCCTGGTCACCGGCGTGGCCGCCCGCGATCGTGCCGTCCAGCGAGCCGAGGGCGTGGCGGTGGTGCCCGTCGGTCCCCGGGTGGCAGCGTGAGTGACGAGACCGCTTCGCCAAGACCAGTGACCGAAGTGCAGCGACACGTCGACGACGAAGCCGGCGGAACCCCCGACGAGGTGGTCGCGCCGCGGCATGATCTGAACCCCGCGTCATCTGTCAAGCCTTCGACTCAGCGTGCCCCTTGACGCGTCCGCCATGCCGCGATCCGCACTGTCATAGCCGATGTGCGGACGCGGTGGCGCGCGGTCCCTCGATGTCCTGACATGCCGATCGTCATTGGGTTAAGCGACGAAGATTGCTCGGGGCTGGGGGAAGGTGGGGCTCCCGAGTGGCGCTCAGACCTTCCTGCCCGAGCGACCTGTCACGGTCGCTGCGATCATCACGAGAACCGCGGCGAAGATGATGGAGACGAAGAAGGCGAGCCAGTCGATGCCCTTGGTGTCGCCCAGCCAGCCGTAGCCGATGAGGACGCCAACGATGCCGCAGGCGATGGTGAGCCAGAGCGGAATGTTGTCCCGGTTGCCCGGCGCGACGAACTTGCCCAACACGCCGATCACGATGCCCATCACGATCACGAATACCCAACCCATGTTGACCTCCCAATGGTCATCAGCCGCTTACGGACGTCGGTGGCTCGAAATGCTGATATCGGGACCGACAAGGCACCGCCCACCCTCGAGAGCCGAGAAGCGGGCGGCGGGATGGAAACCTCCCCCAAGCCACGACTGTCTCCCGGGGGATGGGGCAATGGCCGCGGCTGTCATCAACGCTACGCCGAGGCCTAATGATCCGCCAGGGTGCGGACAAGGGACCGCCCATCCACGGGGGAGGATGGGCGGAGCGGGGCCCTGCGGCCCCAGGGACCGCCCCGTCCTGTGAGAGGAAATCGTCGACGGCAGCGACCTCGCCCATGACGGTACGTCGAATATGGGGTGCCTCGCTTCATTCTGAGGGGTGAACGGCATTACCCCCTAAACCCTCCAAGGGCCATTCCGCAGCAGAACGAGGACTCTTGCGTGTTGTGCGCCTATGCGGCCAACCCGAGGCTGACCTTGACGTGACGCACCAGCCAGCAGAAGTCGCACCAGGCGACCTGCCGGAAGTTCTCTGATCGGATGTGCGCCTGACCGTTCGGGATCGGGTCGCCGCACTCCCTGCATTGATGTCTGTTCATGGGTCAGCTCGTTTCGTGTCGCAACGGTCGGGGTCAGTCCGCAGAGAGTCCGCAGGACAGTCGAAAACGCTCAACGCGTGCAAACGTCACATATGGGTGTTTGCGCAGGTAGATGGCCTCTCACTCATGTAGCCATCAGCGACCAACGGTTCGGGTGGAGTTCCGCTTCAACGTGTAGATGCCCAGGTCAGAGGCCATTTTCGTGCAGGTCGAGTCGGAGCATCCATTTGCAACAGAAGGTCCAGTCCCGGTTCCTAGGCACCGGAGCCCAACGACCATCTGGAACAGCACGGTGTGCCCCGGCCGTGTGGGCCGTCAGGCGGGCGACTTCGCGACAAGTTGGGCCGCGTCTAACGTTTCGGAGCATCACCCTCCGCGTCGGGGGTCTCGATGCGTATGCGGGCAGGATCGAACACCACGATGCCGAGCAGCACCACGGCCGCGCCGAGGAACGAGCCTGCGACCACATCGGTGGGATAGTGCCGGCCCAGCATCACCCGGTCGAGGCACACCACGATCCAGAGAACCGCCGCCAGCGCCGTGACTCCCCAGCAGAGCATCCGTCGGTGAAGGAAGCTCCACCCCAGGATGATCAGGATGCCTGCCAGGGCTGCACTCGACGAGGCGTGACCGGAGGGGAACGACCCGCTGGTGAGGAGGTCCGTCGCGTCCTGCCAACCCGGGCGCTCCCGCCCGCCCCATGCCTTCATACCCGTCGTGGCGAACGAGGTCACGACCACGGTCACGACAGCAAACGCCGCTGCGCGGTATCGACGCCGGCTGGCGACTGTCAGCACCACGAGTCCCGTCCACACCATCATGCCGACCGTGGCAAAGCCCACCTCGATCATCCGTAACAGGCGCACCATGGTTGGGTGACCGTCGGCCCAGTCCTCGGCGGCGCGTCCCCAAAGGTCGAAGGCTCCCAGAGGGGAGCGGTCGTCCTTGACCAGGATCTCCAGTGCCAGCACCACGATCAGGCAGGCAATGGCGAGCCCTAGGAGCATGAGCGCGCGTCGACGGCTCAATTTGCGGTAGCGAGGTTCCACAACCTCTTCGGCCACCGTCGCCCGCGGTGCGGCAATGTCGTGGCCGGTCGTTCCGCGCTTCATAGGTTGGGGTACCCACGATCTCCCGGACGGCCGCGAGCGTTCTGGCGCAGAAACGCGAGGCACCCGTCGCGATCGTTGTGACGGTTCCTAGCCCATCGACCCGAACGCTCGTCCAGACAACAACTAGTCGTCTTCCACCGGCGCTGGTCGAGCGGACTCGCCCGTGTCACCGCGCCACGAACCGGTCCGCCAGCTCGCCGCGATGGCCTTGACCAACGCGTACCGGAGATTTGGCAAACTCATCCGAGCAGGCTCCGGTCGTCGCCTGGCGCCGATGCCGGACCTGCAAATCATCCAGTCTTGACCGCCAGAACGCCTACTTCTTCACCGCGTCCTTGACGTCACCGGCTGCGTCCTTTACGTGCTCCTTGGCGTTCTTCGCCTTGGCGCTGGTCTGCTCGGACTTGCCCTCGCGCTGCATGCGGTCGTTGTCCGTGACCTTGCCAGCAGTCTCCTTGGCCTTGCCCTTGGCTCCCTTGGCCTTGTTCTCAGCCTTGTCGCCCACGCCCATCTGGATCGCCTCCTCGTTCCGATGGTGGCACCTCGAAGGTTCGAGAATCGCACGGCTCGAAGAGCGAGGAACCATCCCGAAGGGTGGTGCCCGCATCAGTCGGCATGACCGGGGATGGTGCCCGACCTGACCCTTGCGACGTCATTGGTCTAGCGCCATCTTGCTCGAAGGTGGTCTTTGCGTTGCGATCCAGGCCCTGAGGGCGACACTCAGGCAGCGTCGGGCAGAGTCCGACGTTGCGAGTCCATCGAGGCAGACAGAGGGGGCCGTGTGGCCGGCATGACCGAGGCGTTCGAGCGATGCGACCTGAGTCAGACGCCGGGTCACTCGCCGATCAATCGCCTGGCCATTCGCCGGTCCAGCGCTCGAAAGCTCGTGCGCCGCCGCGGTCGATGAGGGCACGCACGACGGAGAAGATGGCGCCTTGGATGAGCGCGGCGACAAGGATTTTGCGCAGCCGGTACTCGGACTCAAGCGGCTTGGGTGGGTCGTCGGAGGCGTCGGGGTCCAGGTACTTCCAGACCTGCTGGAAGATCTGACCGGCGATGATCCCGCCGATCAAGCTGGCGACCAGCCCCCAGGGCCGATAGAGAACTTTCGCGGCCGTGCTGGGCCGCTTCTCGGAGGGCATCGGGTACCTCACTTATCACAGTGGCTTGGGCATTTGGGTCTGGGCGGTTACCGAGATCAGGCGCGGACCGGTGAGCACCCATTGGAGATCGGCCCGAGGCGCTCGCGCTCAGGTTTGAGCGTTGTTCCTCGAGACACGGCTTGAACGATGGCTTGGCGCTTCGGGAAGAGGAATGCAGGCGATCACGAGGGCCACGACAATCAGCAGGGCAAGCAACCACATGGAGCACCGGTACCCGTCGTCCCAGAACCTATGTTGTACACCCCAGGTCAGGGCCCCAAAGGAAGCAAGCCTCCGCCGCCACCTACCCACCCGGCCACCGGACCCTTCACCGCCGAAATTGGAGTGGATGAACCAGCCGATGACGACGCGGCCGATCCCGCATAGGACGGTGAGCCAGGTGGGACTGTTGTCCTTGCCGCCGCGGGCGACCAACCACCCCCATTGACCCGACGATGATGCCGGCGGGCGCAGATTCGTTTCGCCGACCACCAGCCTCGCTCCCCATCCGTTGGGAGGGTGTGTCATCCCGCCGCGTCTTACTAGCGTGAACTCGGGGAAGCTGGCAACGGCCCGGCTGAGCACTGGGAGGGAAAACTGTTGAACAAGTCACAGCTCATCGACGCGCTGGCGGAACGCTACTACGGGAACCGGAAGGAAGCTGAGCACGCCCTTGAGGCTGTGCTTGACACGATCACCCGAGAGGTCGTGAGCGGCGGCAAGGTTGGCATCACTGGGTTCGGTTCCTTCGAGAAGCGCGTCCGCGAGGCCCGTTGGGTGCGGAACCCCCAGACTGGCGAGCGGCTCAAGGCGAAGAAGAAGACGGTGCCCAAGTTCAAGGCCGGCCAGCACTTCAAGGACGTGACGTCCGGAGCGAGGAGACCGGCTGCCATACCCAAGTCTTCCAAGACGGCCATTCGGTCCACGCAGGCATCCTCCAAGAGGTCAGCGAGCATGGCGACCGGGACCACCAAGACAACCCTCCGCAAGTCGACCGGGGGCGCAAGGAAGACGGCATCGAAGTAGGCAGGCTCCCTGGGGCATAACGGAGCTCGACGCGGGTACTCCACGGGTGGAAGTCGCCCACACGCTTCTCTCCCAACAGATGCAAGTATCCGTGGGCGGCTTCCACTTTGGGGGTAGCTAGCCGTCCTTGAGTAGTCCGTCCAGGAGAATCGTCCGAGCGGGCCAATCAACGTGGATCGCCGGCACTCAGGTCATGCTGACTTCGAAGTCGCTCCTGGCGTCCTCGAGTTGATACGCGCGAATCCCACCTCGTGAACCCGTGTCGGTCCATGAGGTCGCCCGCCCACGTCTGAGCGCGAAAGGCCCTCGCAGTGGTGAGGCCGTCCACCCCTCAGGGCGTAGACAGCGAACCCCACAAGCCCGTTTGCTGTTTCTTGGAGAGGGAGGGCCAGATGGCCGAGATGAACGAGTTACAGGCGTCGGGAGCTGACCAGGCTGCGCCCACGACGGCGGCCAAGAAGTCAACCGCGAAAGGGGCGGCCTCCAAACAAACCGCCTCCAAGAAGACGGCAGTGACGAAGTCCGCCGCCAAGAAGAGTCCCGCCAAGAAGACCACCGCCAAGAAGACCACCGCCAAGAAGACCACCGCCAAGAAGACCACCGCCAAGAGGTCCTCCGCGAGGAAAGACCACCGCCAAGACCACCGCCAAGAGGTCCTCCGCGAGGAAGACTGTGGGGAGGAAAACCGCCAAGAGCTCGACGACTCACAGGGCAGCAGCGACGGGCAGAGCAGTCGCAGCACGGGCGGCTGCCGCAAGTCAGAAGCCTGTCGAAGTGGGCCGTGCCCTGGTTGGGAAGGCTGGCGACCGTGTTGTCGATCTCAGCCGTACGGTGCTGACGCCGTCAACTCAGTTCTTTGCTCGCGCACCAATTCGGGCGCAAGCGATGGTGGGGGATCCAAAGAAGCTACGTGCACTGGCTGACAAGGTGATCCACTCGGAGTCGGGTCGGAGCGGGCCGGTCGGAGACGTAGTGGACGATTTCAAGACCCTCGGCCGGCTGGTCGCGGCGTACGCGCGCGGCGAGTACCGCGACGTCCCACTCGACAGCCTGATCTTCGTCATCGCAGGCCTCGTCTACGTCGTGTCGCCCATCGACCTCATCCCCGACGCCGTTCCAGTTGTGGGCTTCGCGGATGACGCTGTGGCGGTTGCCTTTGTCATTCGCCAGGTGAACCACGAATTGGCAGCGTTCCGGGAGTGGGAGGCTAAGGCTTCCTCGAAATGACCATTCAACCTCAGGCGGACCGACGCGCTCGTCGAAGAGGCCTGCGCTCAGGACGCTGCCCCGCGTGGGTCAGTTGGGTGTTGTAGACCGAAACGGGCGCTGCTCCCACGAAGGCACTGAGGCGGCCTTGCTGCCCTGATAGTCGCATGGGGGAAATCACTTCGCGCAGGGTTCGGCTGCGAAAGTGCAAAACGTTGGGACGGGCGGCTGCCCAGCACGTCAAGTCCGAGAGCCGCAGCTCGAGCACCGAAAGCTAACGGCTGCTGACACCTTGCGAGCGAGGCCGGCTCCGGGCGGCGGCGGGTTCGCCGGCAAGTGGCACGACGATGCCGGGTCGCCGTTGCAGTCGCTGTTCCGGCGCCTTGACGAGCCCGATGGCCCGGTCCGGGCGCATTTGGACCTAGGCACCCACGACGTGGGTGAGGTCCGGCGGATCCTGGATCTCTGCCCGGTCGTGACCCGGAGCCAGACGAGAAGTGCCCCGCCACTTCCGCGATGGCGGGGCACGGGGCGGGCGTGGTCCCTGCGGTGGGGCCCGCCTCTTGTGAGAGAAACGGGTTCGCCCACGGCCAGCACTCATCAGAGAGGACGAGCGATGACAACTGCACGCGACATCATGACCGGCGGCGCCGAATGCGCCCGCACCCCCGACAGTCTCGTCGATGCGGCGCGCAAGATGCGTGATCTCGGCGTCGGCGCATTGCCCATCTGCGGTGAGGATGACCGGCTCGCTGGGATGGTCACCGACCGCGACATCGTGGTCCACTGCGTGGCTGAGAACAGCGACCCGTCAACGACCCAGGTGAGGTCCCTAGCCGAGGTAGGCCCGTGACCATCGGCGCCGACGACTCACTGGAAGAAACGCTCCGGACCATGTCCGAGCACCAGGTACGCCGCCTCCCGGTCATCGATGGCGACCGCCTCGTCGGGATCGTCAGCCGGGCCGACGTGGCTCGCAACGTCCCAGATGATCTGGTCGGGGACCTGGTCGCGGCAATCTCGGCGGGACCGGCGACCGACTGAGAGTCGATGAGCTGGCGGTCACGGAGGGCGCGGGATCGATGAGCCCTAGTGGGTGCCTGCATGGACACCGGCGACCACACCCGTCAGGGCGAGACTTCCCACCGATCGTCAGGGGTACAGCCCCGACGCGAGGGTGAAGCGTCACCCTTCTGCGCCGGGGCACCGTCCATCTCAGGACGCGGTGGACGGTGCCTTGGTTGAGGGGTGCGCAGCCGCCGTTTGTCAGTCGCAGCGCGCATCGCGCTCGCCGTGGCTGGGTCGCGGAACCCTTCGGGATGCTCGTCGGTGTAGCTGGGCTTCTCCTCGGGAGTTTCGTCCAACTGGTCGGCGGCGTCGGCACTGCACCTGTCACTCAGCGAAAGAGCCTCTGGCCAGCGGAAACGCGAAGGTCGAGTCCCTTTTCGACTGAACCGGCGTCGACCTCGGCCCAGGTGAAGGCCCAGAAAGGCATCATCGCGCGGGGATCATCACGCAGTTCGGCTGACCAGGCTCAGGGACTCCGCTGGGGGGTGACAACCGTCGTCAGCAGGCCGCCGAGGACGAGGTTATGGCGCTTGAGGAACAGGCTTGGCAGACGATTCTCCGTATTTGTCGGCGCGGGCGAGTCCTGGCTGGTTCAGCGAAGGAGCCCTGTTGTACTGGCGGCATGACCACACAGAAGTTCGCGCAGTACGCGCTAGGAGATGAAGCCGCTTCGACCAGGCTTCGGCTTGCTCTCGAGGAGGCCGGGTACCGGGTGAAGTCCGCATCGACCTCGGCAGCGGACCTTGCTGTCCGCTACCGCACAGGGTCTGGCGACGAGGCGGATATGGCGCTCTTGGTAGCGACGGTTGCCCCTGATGCCGTGCGAGTCGGTGACAGGGTGCCGAAGCTAGACATCCCGGAGTATCGAGCCGCCACTGGCTAGAGGCTGGTCACAGCCCGTGCGCCAGAACCTCGAGCAGATTGCCTGGGTCGAATAGGTCGCTCGCACACATGACCCCGTCGTTTGAGCAGTGGCGGCGAGGGCGACCGTGGCGCCCATGCCTCTGGTGACGGTCTGCCTGGATGCGCGCGACGACGTCTGCGGACGATCGCATCTCGTTGGTCGACCTCCTGGACAGGCTCCTGGCCACTGGTGCCGGTGTCGTTCTCACGGGCGACGTCGTGATCTCGCGGCCGGCGTCGACCTGGTCCAGGTCCAGTTGCGCGCACTATCGCGTCGTGCGCGCAGACCTTCCTGGCAGGAAGCCACGGTCGGATGTCGACGAGCTTGGCCTGGCACTGATGCGTCTCGAGGAGGGCATGGAGCGCCTCAAGAGCCAGTACGACCTGACCGCCAGCGACCTCAACCTCGACCTGGGTCCGTAGGGGCCCTTGCTGCACGGTTGAACCTCGCGGACTCAGCCCGACCTAGTCCTTGTTGCGTTGTTGGGCGGCTCGACGGATCTTGCGACCCTCAGCCTGATCCTCGGTTTCCTTCGCGGAGGCCTTCTCGATGTTCCGCGTGTCTCGGGCGGGTAGCTGCAGCTGGCGCTCAGCGCGGAATCCACCCTGGAGCTCGCGACCCCGCTCGAGCTCTGCGTTGATCTCGGCGCCAAGCAGCAGGGCGACATTCGTCAGCCACAGGAAGATGAGGGTGACGACGACGCCGGCCAGAGAGCCGTAGACCTTGTTGTACGACCCGAACTGTGCAACGTAGATGCTGAAGAAGATCGAAGCCACCACTGCGATGACGATCGCCACCCCAGCCCCGATCGAGAGCCAGCGGAACTTCGGCTGCTGCACATTGGGTGTGGCGTAGTAGAGCACCGCGACGATGACGATGGCCAACAGCCCGATCACGGGCCACTTGATGATCCGCCAGAGAGTCAGGGTCTGGCTGCCCAGCCCTAGGACGTCGCCGATCGAGGCGGCCAGCGGTCCTGAGACGACCAGCATCAACAGCACGCAGGCGACGAGCCCGACGGCGACGAGCGTGATGAGCATCGTGATGGGGCGCAGCTTCCAAAACGGGCGGCCCTCGGGGATCTCGTAGATCCGGTTCATCGCCCGCGAGAACGCGCCGACGTACCCGGATGCGCTCCAGAGAGCCAACACGAGGCCGAGGACCAAGGTCAGTCCCGCGGACTGCGAGTTGGCGAGCTGCTCGAGCACTGGTCGGACCGTCCCGAGAGTTTCCTCGGACACGAGTGGGTCGAGCACGTCGACAACCTTCTGGACGGACGTCTCCGCCTGGCCGACGAGACCGAGCAAGGCCGTGAGCGCCAGGGCGGCCGGGAAGATCGCCAGCACGCCGTAGTACGTCAGCCCGGCAGCGAGATCCTGGCACTGGTCGTCCATGAACTCTCGCCAGGACTTGCGGGCGACGTACTTCCAGGTTCTGGCTTCGATGTCCGTCAGCCCAGCAGGCTTCCTGGCGTCGTTGGGATCCGGTGCGGAGTCGTCGACTGATGTTTCGAATGTGCCCATCAATCCATGCTCTGGCGAACGTTGCCTCGCCGAACCACCCAGAGGGGTGCTAGAAGAGCCCACGAGCGCGGCTGCGCATCTAGCTCGGCTCTGCGGGTACACCAACCATGGATGCGAACTAGGGAGGGAGAGGGCATGAAACCGATCAGATGGTTGGCCGCGGGGCTCCTCTGGATACTCGCGAGCCTGCTCGGACTTGTCGGCGCCTTGCTGTGCGTCACCGTGATTCTGCTCCCGGTGGGACTGCTCCTCATCGCGCTTTCGCGTCGGCTCTATGGCCTGGCGGGGCGCTTGGTCATCCCACGGGCGGTGAGACACCCCGTCGCCGAGCTTGGGGACACCGGCAAGACGACCGGTAGGAGGACACGCAAGGAGCTGCGGCGAGCCGTGCAAGAGGTCTCTCCCACCGGGAAGGGCCTGAAGAAGGCAGGCAAGGCGGCGCGCAAGCAGGGGAGCCGTGCCTCCAAGAAACTGCCCGGCCGTCGGCGGCGCATCCTCGGGGTCCCTGTGTAGCCAGTCAGGGCACCCAGAAGGGTGGCCCGCCGAACCCCGGCCGTCACTAGTGTCACGGGGAATCTTTTCACCCATTGCGGATCCGGGTCCGGAAACCAGAGAAGGAGCGGGGTATGGGTCTCTTCGACGCCCTCAGGGATGTCATCCGCCCCGACGGCGACCCCGGACCCGTTGACGGGGAGGGTCGGGACATGGGGCAAGGCAACGGTCGAGACGGCGAGGCGAAGCATGTCGATCGCAGCGCACCGCCCGAGGTTCTCGACGATCCACTACCTCCCGATACTCCGGCCGGCGGAAAGCACGCTCGCCGGGACTAGTGACCCGCGCTCAGGCCGACGCTCGCGCCACCCGAAGGCGCCGGGCTGAACTCCGACGTTGTCGGCGCGGAGGTCTTCGACCCCGCCCCTGACGCGTCCCGCTGTGCGCCCCCTCATCCGGCGCCGCGCCTCGAGGTTGGGCGTGTGTCGGATGACTCTGCATGGGGGACCAACGTGATCGTTCTGCGACCGTCATTCCGTGCTAGCCGCACCTGGATCTTGGAAGCCTGACGACGTGGCAGTGGCAGGAGCCGGGAACCTGCTGGGGAACCTGCTGTGCGCCGTGGCAGGCCTGCTCGACGGCGGCCCGCTCGCAGGCCTACTCGGCCAGTTGACCGACCTGCTCAACCAGATCCTGGATGCCTTGAACCTTGGCATCTGACCGGTATCAGCGTCCGGCTGGCGGCGGCAGTCAGGGACTTCGCCGCCAGTCGGTGCATGGTGACCGCCGCAGCGGGTACCAGGGAACTTCAGCTCGTCGGAGGGAAGCTCACCATGCCACGCGAGGACGAACACCCTGAGGTCGAGCAGACGCGCTCGGCGTTGGTCGACCTGCTCTTGAGCAAGGTCAAGGACGACAAGTATCCGTCCGCGACCACGCTCGATCTGCTCGAACAAATGATCACGCCGGAAGAGCTTCCGGCGTACGCAGGTGTGCTGATGGAGAAGATCGCCAACGACACCTACCCGAGCGCCTCGATGATGAAGCGAATCGTCTCGTTGACCTCTCGTTGACCTCGGCGCCAACAGCGCGGCGTACCCCTTAGGGGGAAGAGCGTTGGCGCTGACATGCCTACGTTGGGAAAGCGGGTCACCGCGACTGCGCCGGGAGGGCCGGCCACCGGTCCCGTCCACGGGAAGGGAGCCCCGATGTCGACCGACGCGATCGTGATGTTGCGGGAAGACCACAAGGAGATCAGACGTGTCTTTCGCGAGTTCGAGCAAGCGCGGGACGCCACTCCGAACAGGAAACAGCGTCTGGCCGACAAGATGATCAAGCTGCTCAAGGAGCACACTTACATCGAGAACGAGGTCCTGTACCCGAAGGTGCGTGAGCTCCTGCCGGACCTCGAGGACGACATCTTGGAGTCGTACGAGGAGCACCGCGTTGCCGACGTGCTCATCGAGGAGTTGGCCGTCTTGCGACCCGAGGACGAGCGGTTCACGGCCAAGGCAACCGTGCTGATCGAGAACGTCCGGCACCACATGAAGGAAGAAGAGAACGACTGGTTCCCGAAGGTCCGGAAGGGGCTCGGTCGCAAGGTGCCGCAAGAGCTCGGCGCAGAGATGAAGCGAGCCCGCAAAGAGGCGCCTGAGCCCCCCGAGAAGGGGGCAATCCAGAAGGCCCTGGACGCGGTCTTCACCTGACCCACGCCGGCCCATCGTCTTCCGCGCTCATACCTGTAGGGGTGTGGTGGCCGGTCACGCGATGCAGGTTGATAGGGGTGGAGGCTATGACACGGCCACTCGGTTGTGGGATGGAGGGAGGGACATCATGTGGGTGACGCTGCGTTCGTCGGAGCACCGAGACAGCACGAACCGAAGTTCATGGCTTGAGGAAGGTAACCGTTCTGGTGGCGCCGCTCCTGGTCGTCACAGGCGCAGCAGGTCCCGCTCGGAGCAGGACGCGCCGGCACCGCTTCTCAGGCGCGCGATGGCCGCTTGTGGCGTCTGGCTCATCGCCTTCGGGTTGCTCTCGTTGGCGGCGGGATGGTTCCCGGCAAGTGTCGTTGCACTTGTGGTCGGGATGGCCATCGCGCTCTTCGTAGCGACCATCATCTCGGCTACCTCAACGCCTGATCAGCCGCGTGACGTGCTGCGCCCGGACTTGCGAGGGGTGAGCTTCCGCCGAAGTGGGTACCGCCAGACGACTTGACGTGTTCGAGGGAGCCGAACCGTCAATACATCGACAAGAGATCGACGAGGGAGAGCAATGTCTGCCACATCCAAGATCGCCCTGGGCGTAGCCGGAGGCTACCTGCTCGGACGGACCAAGAAGCTCAAGCTGGCTATCACGTTGGGGAGCATGCTGGCCGGTCAACGCATCGCCACCGACAGGGCGGGGATGTTGAGGCAGGGAGCCCAGCTCGTGGACAGCAACCCCGAGCTGGCCAAGATCCGTGACCAGATCATGGGCCAGCTCATGCAGTCGGCTCGGGCAGCCGCCTTCACCACGGCTACCGGGCGACTTCAGCAGTTGACGCGTCAGCTCGAGGCCGGCCCCGACCGCGGACGCGAGCAAGAAGACGAAGACGAGTACGACGAGTACGAGGACGACGCCGACGACGAGGCCGACGAGGCCGACGAGGAGGACGAGTACGACGACGACGGGGTCGACGAAGGCGCTCAGGCTGACTACGACGAGGCCGAGGACTACGACGAGGACGACTCCGACGCGGAAGAGGAGGACGAGGAACCCGAGCCCGAGCCCGAGCCGCCGCCGCGGCGTGCACGACGCCTCCGGTCGGTGAGCGCACCCGCCGAGAAGGCAGCCAAGCGCGCACCGGCGGCGAAGAGGTCCGCAGCCAAGAAGACGTCCGCGGCTGCCTCGACAGCGAAGTCGACGGCACGGAGGGCCCCGGCGAAGAAGACGGCGTCCAAGAGTGCGTCGTCGGCCTCCAAGACGGCGTCCAAGTCGGCCTCGAAGGCGTCGTCGGCCTCCAAGACGCCCGCCAACGGCTGCCTGCCAAGAAGGCCTCGTCAACGCGAAGCGCGCCGCGAAGAAGGCGCCCGCCAAGAAGACCGCCGCCAAGAAGGCGCCGGCCAAGAAGACTGCCGCCAAGAAGGCGCCGGCCAAGAAGACCGCCGCGAAGAAGGCGCCAGCCAAGAAGTCGACCTCATCGCGTTCGCGCAGCACGTCAAGGAGCCGCTGACATGAGCACGGACACCAAGCCCACTGACCTGCTGAAGGACGCCGGCCAGCAGGCCCTCAAGGCCCTCGGGAGCAAGATCACCAGCTCCGTCGGGGAGCGCGTCGGTTCCCTGACCGACCACCTGGACTCGGTCGCCGACGGCGGTCCCGCTCAAGAAGGCCGCGGTCAAGGGCGCCGAGGCCAAGGCCAAGGGCGACTCCCCGTTGATGGGCGGCCTCAAGGGCGCCGTCAGCGGGATCAAGGACAAGATCACCGGCGGAGGCGGCGGCGACAGCAAGGGCGGCAAGGCCACCAAGTCGACGAACATCGTGGAGAGCATCGACGTCGGCGTTCCGCTCCGGGTGGCCTACAACCAGTGGACCGAGTTCGGCTCCTTCCCCAGCTTCATGAAGAAGGTCGAGAGCGTCGAGTCGCCCGAGGACAACAAGCTCGTCTTCAAGGCGCAGATCTTCTGGAGTCACCGCACCTGGGAAGCCACCATCAAGGAGCAGGTTCCCGACGAGAGGATCGTCTGGAAGTCCAAGGGCGAGAAGGGCCACGTCGACGGCGCCGTGACCTTCCATGAGCTCGGCCCGGAGCTGACGCGGATTCTGCTGGTGCTCGAGTACTACCCGCAGGGGCTGTTCGAGAAGACCGGCAACATCTGGGAGGCCCAGGGCCGCCGCGCCCGGGCCGAGCTGCGCCACTTCCGGCGCCACGTGATGACCCGCATCGATCCTGCACCCCGACGAGATCGAGGGCTGGCGCGGCACGATCGAGGACGGTGAGGTCGTGGAGACCCACGAGGAGGCCCTCGAACGTGAGGAGCAGGAACAGGGCGACGAGGGCGAGGACGCTTACGAGGACGACGGGCCGACGCCGACATCCGACGACGAGTCCGCTGAGGACGAGTACGACGAGGAGGAGCCGAGGACGACGGACGAGGAGTCCGGCGACGCCGAGGACGAGCCTGAGGACGAGTACGAAGACGAGGCGACGCGGAGGAAGACGAGTCGCGAGGACGAGGAGGCCCGAGGACGAGGACGAGTACGACGAGGAGGAGCCCGACGAGGACGACGAGGACGAGCCGAGGACGAGGCAGACGACGAGGAAGAGCCGATCGAGGACGAGGACGCGCACGAGGAAGACGAGTACGAGGACGCCGAGGAGGAGCCCGAGCGAGGACGAGGAAGAGCCCGAAGAAGAAGAGCGCCCCGGCGTCGTCGTCGGCGTTCGGCCTGAAAGCCACGAAAGGACTGACAACGTGAGCTCTCAATCCCTGGAACGTCGTAGCGGCGGAGGCTACCTGGAGCGTCCCGCTCCGAGCGGCTTGGCCGACGTCATCGACATCATCCTCGACAAGGGCCTGGTCATCGATGCCTACGTCCGCGTCTCGCTCGTCGGCATCGAGCTGCTGACCATCGACGCCCGCATCGTGATCGCGAGCGTCGACACCTACCTGCGCTTCGCGGAGGCGACCAACCGACTCGACCTCTACGAGCAGGGCGGCAAGGACCTGGGCGAGGCCATCGGAGACCTCCAGGAGGGAGGAGCCGCCAAGAAGGTGAGCGGAGCCGTCCGAGGGGCCAAGAAGGCCCTGACCTCTGGCAGCAGCGACGACGACGACGACGACGACGAGCCGCGCCGTCCTCGCAAGAGAGCCGCGTCGTCGCGTCGTCGGCAGACGGAAAATGCCTGAGCCAGGTGACACGGGGCTATACGCATACGGCATCGTGCCGTCTTCGGGTTCGCCGCTGTCCAAACATCTCTGGGGGATGGACGGGCACCCGGTGGAGCTCGTCACCGACCGTGGGCTCGCGGCCGTGGTCACGACGGTGTCGCTTCCCCGGCCACCCGGCCGTCGCCGGGACCTGATCTCGCACAGCGACGTCCTGAACGCGCTCGCTGCCGAGCAGGACGTCGTACCCCTGAAGTTCGGAACGGTGTTTCCGGACGCCGGCGCGATCGTCGACGAGTTGTTGAGAGCACGTTCGGCGTCCTTGTCGAGGCTGATGGATCGCCTGAGGGACGCCGTGCAGCTCAACCTGCGCGCGTCGTACGTCGAGGAGCGCGTCCTGGCTGGAGTGGTGCAGGGAAGCCGGGAGATCCGGGAGCTCCGAGAGCGGACCAAGGGTCTTCCCGAGGGCACACCGCACCCCGACGCCGTGCACCTGGGACGTCTCGTCTCGGGCGCTCTTGGTGACCTGCGCAGGACAGACAGCGCCCTGCTCGCCGAGTGCGTCCTGCCGTTGGTGCGGGACAGCCGGGTCCGTGAACGCGCGACCACAGATCACGTGCTCGACATGGCCTTGCTCGTTGATCGCGAGTCGATCACGATGGTCGAAGCGGAGCTGGAACGCGTCGCTGCCGATGTTCACGAGCGGATTCGCCTCCAGCTCACCGGGCCACTGGCGCCGTTCGACTTCCTCGAGGAGGAGCCATGGGGTTGATCACCGGACTGCTGACCCTTCCCCTCGCTCCGCTGCGTGGCACCCTCGCCGTAGCCGAACTGTTGCTGGACGAGGCCGAGAAGCAGCTCAACGACCCCGAACGGATCCGAGCGGAACTCGAGCACGTGGAGAGTCTTCGCGAGCAAGGCGTGCTGACCGAGGAGGAAGCAATGGCTTGGGAGGACACGCTCATCGAGCGGCTCACCTCGGGTGACGGAGAGGGCGGGTTCTCGTGACGACCGCTCGCACCCGGAAGACCACGAGTTCGAGCGGCTCGGGGACCAAGGCCGCCGCCAAGGCTTCCAAGAAGTCACCGGCTAGGAAGTCCGCCACGACGCCAAGAAGTCGAGCTGCGGCCAAGAAGTCGGATGCGGCCAAGAAGACGGATGGTTCGGAGCGCGACGCCACGGCGGCGGGCTTCCGCGCCGCGAGCGGAGAGCAAACCGCAGCCCACGGCGACCGAGGTCGCGCAGGCGGCCGGGAACAGCTGACGCAGCTGACGGGCAAGGCAGCCGAGGGCGTCACCGGCGTCGAGCGCGAGCGACGACGGTTGGCGCGTCGACCGTCGAGGTGCTGGAGGTCCGCCGCATCCCGGAGACGACCGACGTCCTCGCGCAGTACGAGATCGACACCGACGACAACGGCGACCTGACGGGCTACCGCCGTCAGTCGGCCGCTACACGCGCGGGTCGGCGCGAGAGGACTGAGCGATGTCCGAGACGAGTCCTGCACCTGCGACGAGTGGCTACTCGCCAGCGCGCAACGCCGCCGGCGGCCCCGCGCCGGCCAACCTGGCCGACATCCTCGAGCGTGTCCTGGACAAGGGCATCATCATCGCCGGGCGACATCCAGGTGAACCTCCTGGACATCGAGCTGCTCACCATCCGGATCCGGCTGCTCGTGGTATCGGTCGACAAGGCCCAGGAGATGGGCATCGACTGGTGGCGACACGATGCTGGGCTCACTTCCACTCACCGCGAGCTCGAGACCGAGAACCGTGAGCTGCGCGACCGGATCGAGGAACTCGAGAGCAAGTCGGGATCGCAACAATCTCGAACACGGAAGAGGTCATGAACCATCACGGCCGCTACATGTTCGCCGTGACGACAGGCCTTCAACCCGCAGACCTGAGCGGGCAGGACGGTCTGGACGGTCAGCCCCTCGAGGTCGTGGAGCATCACGGGCTCCAGGCGGTGGTGTGTGACGTCGACCTCGATGAATTCGGCGAGGAGCCTGTGCGTCAGAACCTCGAGCAACTTGCATGGGTCGAGAAGGTGGCTCGGACGCACGACTCGGTGGTGAGGGCGGTGGCAGCCCGAGCCACGGTCGCGCCACTACGCCTGGTCACCGTCTGCCTCGATGACGACAGCGTCGTCACACGTCTTCAACAGTGGGAGCAGCCCTTGCGCTCCGCTCTCCAGCGCGTCGAAGGATGCCGCGAGTGGAGCGTGAAGGCCTACTCATCGGGCACCCCGGCAGAGACCGCCGCGGGCGATGAGGAAGCAGCAACCAGCGGGACTGCCTACCTGCAGCGCAAGCGCGAGCAGAGCAGTCGCCGTCAGATGCTGGATCGCGACGCCGCGGAGGCGGCGGAGTCCATCCACGTCGCACTGGCTGGCCGGTCAAAGGCGAGCAGGCTGCTCGCACCACAGGACCCTCAACTTACGGGTCGCACCGAGCGCATGATCCTCAACGGTGCATACCTGCTCCCGGATGAAGAGGAGAACGACTTCCGCTCGTTGGTGCAGGACCTACGCGTCCGCCATCAAGGTGTGCTGCTCGAGATCGCAGGCCCGTGGGCGCCGTACTCGTTCGCTGTGCTGGAGGTGGCCGATGACAGTTGAGCAGCTAGGTGTGTTTACGCCGGTGGACGACCGCATCTCGCTCGTCGACCTCCTGGACAGGCTCCTAGGCACCGGGGTCGTGCTCACGGGCGACGTGGTGATCTCGCTGGCCGGGGTGGATCTCGTCCAAGTACAGCTGCGGGCGCTCATTGCATCGGTACGGGCTGACTTGCCGGCCATGCAGCCGTGGTCGGACGTCCCGGCGCGATGACGTCTTCCCCTCACGTCCCCCTGCCGCGGCGTCTGGAGACCGACGCCGAGTCGGTGGAGCGCGACCTCATGAAGCTCGTGTTGACCATCATCGAGCTCGTCCGTCAGCTGATGGAGGCCCAAGCCATTCGCCGTGTGGACGAAGGCGACCTCAGCGCACGGCAGGTTGAAGAGCTGGGGCAGGGTCTGATGCGCCTCGAGGAGGCGATGGACCGTCTCAAGAGCCGTTACGACCTGAGTGCCAGCGACCTCAACTTGGACCTGGGTCCGCTTGGTCCTTTGCTGAGGGGCTGATGCCGGCGCCTTGGTTGGCCGCCGTCCCGACTGATCCCAAGTAAGTCGCCCACCCCGGAAGCCTTTGGAGATGGCCAGCTGCTCCAGCACAGGCCGGACCGTGCCCAGCGTCTGCTCGGAGACCAGTGGTTCCAGGACCCGCTAGGCGACGGGCAGGCGACGCGCAGGATCCGCCGGGCGCAGCCGAAGGAAGGGATCTATGGTGCGCTCGGTGTCGGGCTGGAAGCCGTTCGCGACGCCCCACAACACCGCGTGTGTGCGCTTGTCGACGCCGATCTTGCGGTAGGCCGAACGGATGTAGGTCTTCACCGAGTTGATGCTGAGATAGGCACGATCGGCGATCTCCTGGTTGCTCAGACCCTGGGTGATGAGCGCAATGATCTCGGCTTCGCGCGGTGACAGCCCCGCCGCCCGGCCAGGCCAGTCGCCAGCCCCGCTGACGCTCGTCTCGTTGTTCCCGACGAGGACGACGATCTCGCCCTGCATGATCCGCTCGAGAGCATCGAGGATCTCGGGTCCGGTGAGCACCTTCGACAGATAGCCGGAGGCGCCGCCCTCGATCGCGCGTTGGATCAGGTCCGGCTGGAGGTTCCAGCTGTAGATGACCACCTTGGCGCCGCTGTCCCGGACGAAGTCCTCGAGATCGATGCCGTCGCCCTGGACCTGGCCGAACGTGTCGTAGAGGACGATGTCTACGTCGGTGATGACGGGCTGCTGCGCCGCAGTCTCGACCACGTCGATGCGTTCGTCCGCGAGGAACGCAGCGACTCCCGCGATCACAACGGCGTAGTCATCGACGATGGCTACCCGGATCACGCGCTTCACTGGTATCCCATGGCCGGAACTGTAGACCTATCTGGTCGATCGACGGGTGTAGCGCCTCACCCATCGAGTGGCGCGCCAAACACCGCCCACCGCGGTGCATCGATGGTGGGCGGTGCCCGGCGCGCGAGGAGTGACGGTTCACCCTGGCGTCCCGGCCCAGTACCCCGCATCGACCAGGGCGCCCTCGTCACAAGGGGTGAACTTGGCAGGCAGGAACCGCCCGACGGTCAAGACCGGGTGCCTAGGGCCACGCGAATACCTCGCCCGGCAAGGGGTAAGGGGGTTATCGCGGTCCCCGGGGGCACCTGGGGGGAACTGCCCCCGGGAACCGCTTGAGGCCGCGATCGCACACCTCCAGGAGCCCTTTCCGCCCACGCCTTGCCACATAGGACCGAAAACGGTCACCAGGACGTTTGGTCGAGCTTGGCGGCGGTCAGGTCGGCCCGCGAAAATGGCCCCCGGAGCGTAGGCTGGCGAGTTCCAAGCCATCGAAACGGGGGGCTATGAAACGTCGCCTGGCAAGGGTTGCGGCTGTAGCGCTCACTGCCGTGCTGATGCCCTCAGCGGCGAATGCCACGGGGACGGGATACTTCGACCCGGTGCCGACGGTCACCATGCTGGACGGCTGCGTCTACGTTCCCTTCACCGTTCACCTGAGCCTCTCGAACACCATTAGCTGGAGTCTTGAAACGCGAGTTCTGTACCCGAACGGCACCCTCTTCCGGCTCGGACTCGCCTCCGGTGGTCCCTCCGACGCTGTCACCGGCCAGGAGCAGATGGTCTTCTGCCACCCGAAGGACCCGCCCGGCATCTACACCATCCAGGGCACGCTGAACACCGACGATCTGGACGCCTCACACCACATCGTCAGTCTCCCCCCAATCACCTTCCAGGTGGTCGCCCCGCCGCCCCCACCTCCGCCGCCTCCGCCGCCTCCGCCGCCTCCGCCAGCCCCTCAGGTCACAACCAAGGTGAAACTCAAGACCGGTCAGGTCAACTTCCAGCCTGGGGACCGGGTTCGCTTCAAGATCGTCCCGCAGGCGACCGGCACCAACCTGCCCAAGGTCAAGGTCCGGTTGGAGCGGAAGGACGAGTCCGGCACTTGGACAAAGTGGAGCGATGCTTTCAAAGTGCCGCTCAACCAGGGCTACGTCATTCGCAAGTACGTCAAGCAGAAGCGGGACCTCAAGGTCCGAGCACGGGTGCTGCCCGGGGATAGAAACTATGAGTCGGTCTCATCTGTGAGCACGGTGAACTACGCGACCGGTCGCTGATCGCTGGGTATCTTTGCGCCGTTCGGCGGCTCTAGTCTGGAGTGAGCAGTACCCGCGCAAGCAGCGCCACCGCGAAAGAGCGCGCCATGGCTTCTCGTCGCTACCTCGACTTCGACCTGCTGCTGGAGCAGCATGCCGACGGCGAGTACCAGGCGTTGGTGACCGGGTCGCCCCTCGGCGAGACCACCAGCGAGCAGTTCCGGCTGCCCTTCGACGCCCAGACGCTCGAGATCCTGCTGCTCAAGCTCGACCCCGGACGCTCGGGCACGCGCCGGGTCGGCGCCAACGCCCAACAGCAGGCGGCCATGGACTTTGGCGGCCCCCTCTTCGAGGCGATCTTCCGGGACGACCTCGCCCTGGCCTGGTCCCGGAGCCAGGACCTCGCCCGGCAGCAGGACGCCGGGCTGCGGCTGCGGCTGCGGCTCAGCGGGGCACCGGCGATCGCCGGCCTCCCTTGGGAGCTGCTCTACGACCGCAAGACCAACGCGTTCCTGGCCCAGTCCGAGCGCACGCCCCTCGTGCGCTACCTCGACGTGCCGCAGGTGCCCCGACCCATGGTCGTCGACGGGCCGCTGCGAGTGCTGGCGATCATCTCCTCACCAAGCGACCTCGAGGCCCTCGATGTCGATGGGGAGTGGACGTTGCTGCAGGGCGCTCTGGCTCCCAGGATCGAGGCCGGCCTCGTCGTCCTGGACCGGTTGCCGCGCCCCCAGTTGTCCGAGCTCGGCCCATGGCTGCGTCGCCAGCAGACCCACATCATCCACTTCATCGGCCACGGCGACTTCGACGACCGGCTGCGTGAGGGGGTCCTCTACTTCCAGGACAAGCTGGGTGGGCGCACCGCGGTGACATCGTCGGAGCTCGGTCCCTACCTGCGCGACCACGACCCACTGCGGATGGTGGTCTTGAACGCCTGCCGGTCGGCGCGCACCGACGCGGTCGACCCGTTCGGCGGGATCGCGCAGGGGCTCGTGCAACAGGACGCCACCGCGGTCGTGGCAATGCAGTTCCCGATCAGCGACCGCGCCGCCGTCACCTTCACCAGCGACTTCTACGGATCGCTCGCGGACGGGCTCCCCGTCGACCAGGCGGTGACGAGCGCCCGCAAGGCGCTGCTCGCGGAGTTCCGTGACGAGTGGGCCACGCCGGTGCTCTTCATGCGGTCACCCGACGGGCACATCTTCGAGAACGTCGCCGCCGAGCCGGCACCGTCCGGCGGTGTCGTGGAGCCGCCGAGCGGGTCTGGGCCGGAAAGTCCGGTGCCGATGACTCCCGGCTGGATCGACCGCCACCTGCGCGTCCTCATCGGAGCCGGCGCCGCCGTCGTGCTGGCCCTGGCGGCCACGTTTTTCGCCATCACCCGCGACGACCCCGACCCGGGGCAGACCACGCCGGACGCCCCCGCCGCGGAGACTTCGGCTGCGGAGACTTCGGCCGCGGGGACGTCGGCCGAGCCCGACCAGACCGACGCGCCGGCGGGGACGCCGACCGGAGAGGGCGACGCCCTGGTCGGGGCCTGGACCGGCACTGCCTCCGAAGGCAAGGGCGACCGGTTCGACGTCCAGCTCAACATCGCGAGTCCGTGCCGTCTCCAAGAGCCGTGCGGGACGATCCACGTGAGCTCGACTCCGTGCACCGGCCAGATCACGCTCTGGACGGTCGTCGACGGGAAGTACGAGTTCTACGTCGACGACTTCACGGGCGACTCGACGTCGGACTGCCACCCTGGCCCGGGTGAGTTCTTCGAATTCATCGACGAAGCGACGCTCCGGTACACGACCGACTACTCCGTTGCGGGCGTCCTCCGCAAGACCGGCTGAGCCGGAAACCCGGAACAGAACCTGCGCGACGCGCGCGGTTGCCTACGTCGTCGTCGCGGGCGTCTCGAAGCGCGACGGAGCCGCCTCGAGGAGCGCGTCCAACAGAGCCTGGTCGCCCTGGATCGTGACCCGGTCGAGACATCTGTCCACGAACAACGAGTAGATGCCTTCCGGGTCGCCTTCCACCAGGACGTCCGGGTCGTCGATCGGACCGTCCACGACCTCTCCGTCGACGAGCGAGGCGATCTCGGAACCGGCGCGGAACTCGAAGCGGCCGGCCGGTGCGAGGGGTGCCAAGGCGATGTCCATCGCGTTCGTCAGCCAGCCCTCGAAGAGCTCGTCCTTGTCCGTGGGAGGACCCAGGGAGCGGGCACCCCACATCGCGAGCTCGTGCATGGCCGGCCGGAGCTCGCGGCCGTATGCGGTCAGCTCGTAGACCTTCGACGCCGCCGGCGGCGGAAGAGTACGTCGGGCGACCACACCGTTGCGCTCGAGATCACGAAGGCGCGCGGCAAGGATGTTGGTCCCGATGCCGGGCAGGTGGTCGACGAGGTCGGTGTAGCGCTTGGGCCCGTGCATCAGCTCGCGAATGACGAGCAAGGCCCACCGGTCGCCCACCAGGTCGAGGGCATGGGCCATCGGGCAGTACTGCTCGTAGCGCTTGACCATGCCGAAAGGTTACCACTAGATCACGATTTAGAAGAAATTACTTGTAAATCAGTAGTAGTCGCTGTTACGGTCGCTCACATGACTTCAGAAATGCAAGCAACTCAAGCCGTCGTCTCGGACCGCCGGAAGTGGCTGGCTCTCGCGCTCCTGTGCGTGGTGCAGTTCATGGTCGTCCTCGACATCGCGATCGTGAACGTCGCCCTTCCCTCGATCAAGGTCGACCTCGGGTTCTCCCAAGGCGACCTGCAGTGGGTGATCAGCGCCTACGCGCTGGTCTTCGGCGGGTTCCTGTTGCTCGGCGGGCGCGCCGCCGACATGCTGGGCCGCCGCCGTGTCTTCCTCGCCGGCATCGTCACGTTCACCGTGGCCTCCCTGCTGGCGGGGCTCGCCTGGTCCGAACCGTCCTTGATCGGTGCTCGCGCGCTCCAGGGGCTCGGAGCGGCGATCATCACGCCGGCCGCACTGTCGATCCTGTCCACGACCTTCGCCGAAGGACGCGAACGCAACATCGCCCTCGGTGCCTGGGGCGCCGTCGGAGGCTTCGGTGCCGTGGCCGGCGTACTCCTCGGGGGAGTCCTCACCGACGCTCTCAGCTGGGAGTGGATCTTCTTCGTCAACGTCCCCGTCGGTGTCCTCGGACTTGTGCTGGCGCCCGTCCTGCTCCACGAGAGCCGTGACGCTGCCGTCAAGAGCTTCGACGTGGCCGGTGCCGTGCTGGTGACAGGCGGGCTGTCGTCGCTGGTCTACGCGATCACCCAGGCCGGCCAGGACGGCTGGCTCGCCGCGGAGACACTCGCCGTGTTCGGAGTCTCTCTCGCACTGCTGGTCGCCTTCGTCGCCTGGGAGCTTCATCACCCCGAGCCGCTCATGCGCTTCGGCATCCTCCAGAACCGGACCTTGAGCGGTGCCAATGTTGCCGGGTTCATCCTGGGCACCGCGCTGTTCTCGATGTTCCTCATGCTGACGCTCTACATGCAGCAGGTGCTGGGTTACTCCGCGATGAAGACGGGTGTCTCCTACCTCGCGGTCGCCGGTACGGCGATCATCTGGTCGGCGGTCGCCAGCCAGCTGGTCACCCGCATTGGCGTGAAGCCGGTGCTCGTCGTCGGGATGGGCATGCTGACCGCGGGCCTTCTGTACTTCACCCAGGTGTCGGTCGGCGGCACCTACCTGGCCGACCTGCTGCCCGGCTTCCTGTTGACCGGAGTCGGAATCGGGTTCTCCTTCGTGCCGATCTCGATCGCCGCGCTTTCCGGCGTCAAGGCAGCCGAGGCCGGGCTGGCCTCGGGCCTGATCAACACCTCGCAGCAGATCGGTGGCGCACTCGGCATCGCCGCACTCGCCACGATCGCCACCACGCAAACGCAGGATTCCCTGGTCAGCGGCTCGGTCCTGCCGCAGGCCATGGTCGACGGGTTCTCGTCGGCGTTCCTGGTCGGTGCGATCATCGCCGCTCTCGGCGTGGTCGCGGCGCTGACCTTGATCCGCAGCAACGAGCTGGAGATGGACTCCGTTCCCGCGCCGGAAGCCGAGCTGGCTCTCGACCCGGCCTAGCGCGAAACGCTCGGCGGCAACATCGCTTCGCCATGAGGGCCGGTCCTGGACGGACCGGCCCTCATCCACGCCCGGATTCTCTGGCGATGGCGTGTCCCGGCGTGTCGAGGAAGCTCCTCCCTTGACAGAGCGGCCTCCGACTGCTTGGTTCATGGTCCGTGGACTTTCTGAATGGATGATTCATGCGCGTGAACCCGGGACCAACGCACCTGCCGCCAGGGCGGCACCGTCATGGTTGACCACTCCCGGCAGCTCCTGCACGAGGTGACCACGAGGCTTGACAGCCTCGCGGCGCTCGCCGAGGCGGGCGGACTGGACGCTCCGGTCGAGATGATCACGCGGGCGCTCGACGCCGGGGGCATCGTGCAGGCGTTCGGCACGGGCCACTCCCAGGCCTTCGCGATGGAGATCGCCGGCCGGGCGGGTGGACTCATCCCGACCAACAACATCGCCCTGCGCGACGTCGTGTTCCGCGGGGGCAGGGACCCGTCGATCCTCTCCGGCGCGGCCGCTCTCGAGCGTGACCCGGCCATCGTGGACGAGCTCTGGCAGACGATCCAGCCGCACCGGGACGACGTGTTCGTGATCGCCTCCAACTCCGGTGTCAACGGCTCGATCGTGGGCATCGCACTCGCGGCCAAGGAGCACGGCCACGGTGTCATCGCGGTCACCAGCCTCGAGCACACGGCCAAGGTCACCTCCAAGCACCCGAGCGGAAAACGCCTGAGCGAGGTCGCCGATGTCGTCATCGACAACCTGGCGCCGTACGGCGACACCGCCCTCACCCTCGACGGCGGCATTGGCGTCGGCGCCGTCTCCTCGATGACGGCGGCCTTCATCGCCCAGCTCCTCACGATCGGCGTCTCGGAGCGCATCGCTGCCGCAGGCGGGGTTCCGCCGATCTATCTGTCCGCCAACATTCCCGCCGGCGACGACCACAACAACCGGCTCGAGGACCAGTACGGCGACCGGCTCCGACGCGGCGCCTGAGAACACCACCATCAAGGAAGGAACCACCAGAGTGAACATTGCGAGGCAGAGCACGACCAGGACGTTCGACCGGCGCACCATGGTGAGGGGCGCGCTCGCTGCGTTCGCCGTCATCCCGCTCAGCAACGCGCTCGCCGCCTGCGCCGGGAGCGGGAACGACAGCAGCAGCAGCACAAGCGGTGGCACCAAGAGCGCCGAGAACCCGTTCGGCATGGTCGAGGACTCCACCGTCGACGCGGTCATCTTCGACGGCGGCTACGGCACCGACTACGTGTCGTTCGCGGCCGCGATCATGCAGGACGAGCTTCCCCGGCTCGTCGGTGAAGGTGTCGGCGACGACCGAGATCGCCCAGGAGCTGCAGCCGCGCTTCGTCGGCGGTGACCCGCCCGACCTGATCGACAACTCCGGCGAGAACGCGATCGGGTTCAGCACGATCCTCGACCAGCTCGAGGACCTCGAGCGACGTCCTCGACGCCCCCAACCTCGAGGGCACCACGATCCGCGACACCCTCTTCGGGGGCGTGGAGGCACCGGGCACCTTCGACGGCAAGCTGGCGGCGCTGAACTACGTCCTGACGGTGTACGCCGTCTGGTACTCCGCGAGCCTGTTCGAGCAGAACGGCTGGACGCCGCCCGAGACCTGGGACGACGCCATCGCGCTCGGCGCCGAGGCCAAGAAGGCCGGCAAGTACCTGTTCCTGTGGGGCAAGGAGGCGGCGACGTACTACCAGACGCTGGCGATCGGCGTCGGCGATCAAGGAGGGCGGCGACGAGGTGCGCCTCGCCCTCGAGAACCTGCAACCGGACTGCTGGTCCCTGCCCGCGGTGCAGGGCGTCTTCGAGGCGATGGGCGAGATCGTCTCGGCGGGCTACATGAAGCCGGGCGGCTCGGGCACCCAGTTCACGGCCGCCCAGGCCCAGTGGAGCAACAACGAGGACGCGCTGCTCTACCCGTCGGGCTCGTGGATCGAGAACGAGATGAAGGACCAGACCAAGCCCGACTTCCAGATGACCGGGTTCCCGGAGATGATCGCTCTCGTCCGACTCGGCCATGCCCTACACCGCCATGCACAGCACCGCCGGCGAGCCGTTCGTGATCCCGTCGCAGGCCAAGAACGTCGCGGGCGGCAAGGAGCTGCTCCGGACGATGTTGTCCAAGGCGGCGGCGACCAACTTCGCCAAGGAGAAGCTCGCGCCGACGATCGTCAAGGACACCGTCCCCGCGGACGGCTTCGGGTCGACCGCACTGGTCTCGCAGAGCAAGATGCTCACCGACGCCGGGACCGACGTGTTCACCTGGGGGTTCGTCGACCTCTACGGCATGAACGTCGACCAGCTCGTCGTCTGGAACAGCTTCCTCGCCGGCGACTCGAGCGTGTCGGAGCTGACCTCGGGGCTGCAGGAGATCACCGACAAGGTCCGAGAGGACGACTCGATCAAGAAGATCGAGGTCACGTGACCGCTTCCACGCTGATCAACCCCACGGCCGCCGCGACCGCACCACCGCGCAGGAGTTCGCGGCGGCCCCTGACCTTCGACCGGGTGACCTTCTTCCTGGTGTTCCTCGGGCTGCCGCTGGCCATCTTCGTGTTCTTCGTGGTGTGGCCGTTCGCGCAGGCGCTCTGGTACTCGATGACCGACTGGACGGGCTTCACGCCCGACATGAGCTTCGTCGGCCTCGAGAACTATCGGAAGCTGCTCCACGACGACATCTTCATGAAGGCGGTGCGCAACAACGTCGTGCTGGCGGTCGTCGTACCGCTCGTGACCGTGACCCTGAGCTTCGCGCTGGCCACGATGGTCACCGTGGGCGGTGCCTCACACGGAAACGTCCGCGGCTTGCGCGGCTCCAGCTTCTACCGGGTGATCTCCTTCTTCCCCTACACCGTGCCGGCCATCATCATCGGCCTCATCTGGGCCGCCGATGTACGACCCGTCGAGCGGGCTGCTCAACGGCATACTCACCGGGATCGGCCTCGACAGGTTCGAGTCCTTCCCCTGGCTCGGCGACACCACGACCGCCATGCCGGCCTCGATGTTCGTCATCATCTGGGGCTTCGTCGGCTTCTACATGGTGCTGTTCGTCGCCGCGATCAAGGGGATCCCGTCGGAGTTCTACGACGCCGCCCGGATGGACGGCGCGGGCAGGTTCCGGATCGCCTGGTCGATCACGATCCCGCTGGTCCGCGACACGGTGCAGACCGCCTACATCTACCTGGGGATCCTGGCCCTCGACGCCTTCGTCTACATGGCGGCGCTCAACCCGGGAGGCGGCCCCGACAACTCGACCCTGGTGATGCCGCAGCGCCTCCTCGCCACGGCGTTCGCCAAGGGCCAGTTCGGCCTGGCCAGCGCGATGGGTGTCGTGATGGCGATCGCCACCCTCGTCTTCGCCGCGCTCGTCTTCACCGCGAACCGGTTGATCGGCGGCCGCGAGACTCCCGGGCGCGGATGACCACGAACGTCACGGACACCCCCACCAACCCGGCCCCGGAGCGCGCGCCCGCGGGCGACAAAGTCGTGGCGACGGTCTCCCACGTCGTGCTCGGCTTCTGGACCCTGCTCATCATCGTCCCGCTGCTGTGGACCCTGATGTCGTCGTTCAAGACGAGCAGCGAGATCTTCGCATCACCGTTCGAGCTGCCCGCGGACTGGAACTTCGACAACTACGTCTCCGCGTGGACGACCCAGGGCATCGGGCGCTACTTCGTCAACACGGTGATCGTCGTCGGCTGCGCCCTCGTTCTCGTGATGATCCTCGGGTCTATGTGCGCGTACGTGCTCGCGTGCTTCTCGTTCCGCGGTCGCAGGTTCATCTACTACTCGATGCTCGCCGGTCTGACCTTCCCGATCTTCATGGCGATCGTGCCCCTGTTCTTCGTGCTGAAGAACATCGGCCTGTTGAACACGCTTCCCGGCCTGATCATCACCTACGTGGCGTTCGCGCTCCCGTTCACCGTGTTCTTCCTCTATCCCTTCTTCAGGGCCCTGCCCATGGAGATCTCCGAAGCCGCAGAGGTCGACGGCGCGGGCGAGTGGCGGAAGTTCTTCCAGGTGATGCTGCCGATGGCCGGGCCCGGCTTGGCCTCGGTGGCGATCTTCAACTTCCTGGGCCTGTGGAACCAGTTCCTGCTGCCCGTGGCCCTCAACACCAAGAGGGAGAACTACGTCCTCTCGCAGGGCATGGCGTCGTTCGCGTCCCAGGCGGGCTACAACGTCGACTACGGTCGCCTGTTCGCCGCCGTGGTCATCACCGTCGTACCGGTGCTGGTCGTGTACGGGATCTTCCAGCGCCAGCTTCAGGGCTCGGTGTCCCAGGGAACCTCGAAGTGACGCGCGCTCCCAACTCGGCGACGACGGTCGCCGACCCCACCGATCTCACCGACCTGATCCGCACCGTGGCGCCCAGGCTGACCGGCGCGCTCCGAGAGGTCGCGGACACCGTGCTGGCGGACCCGTCCGAGGCAGCCCGGCTCTCCGCGGTCGCGCTGGCCACCAGGGCCGGGGTGTCGCAGGCGTCGGTCACGCGCTTCGCCCAGTCCATCGGGCTCGCCAGCCACGCCGAGCTGCGGCTCGCCCTGGCCCGGCAGATTGGCCGGTCGACGGCGCCGGGTGCCCAGATGGACGTCGGAGTGAAGATCCGCCCCGACGACTCCCTACGGCAGGTCGTCAAGGTGGTCGCGAACGCCGATGTCCGCGCCATCACCCAGACCGTCGACCAGCTCGACCACCATGCCCTCGACCTCGGCAGCCGGGCGATCGCCGCGGCTCAGCGCGTCGACGTCTACGGCATCGGCAGCTCGGCGAGCGTCGCCTACGAGCTGGAGACCCGGCTGTTCCGGGTCGGGGTCCGGGTGCGGGCCTGGACCGAGGTGCACGAGGCCCTGACGTCCGCGGCCCTGCTCACGGCCGACGACGTCGCGATCGCGATCTCCCACTCGGGTGCGACCTCGGAGGTCGTGGAGCCGTTCCGGCTGGCTGCGGATCGCGGCGCGGTGACGATCGGCCTCACGGGTGACCCTCGCTCGGCCGTCGCCGCGGCCTCCCGCCACATGCTGACGACGGCGGCACTGGAGACGTCGTACCGGAACGGGAGCCTCGCCGCGCGGCACTCCCAGATGATGATCGCCGACTGCCTCTACATCCGGGTGGTCCAACTCACGCCCGACCGTGCTGCCGACTCGATGGCCCTCACCGAGCACATCTCTCCCTCCCACGCCGTCACGGCACGTCGCAGCCGAGCGCGCTAGCCGGTCACAGCTTGCGCAGGGCCGCCAGGGACGCGTTGATCCGGGCGAACACGGCCGCGTCGACGGTGACTCCCCGGTTCCTGAGGGCGAGTGCCGCCGCGCCCGCGACGCCGTCGGCGACCTTGACGACGTGTCCGGCACCGCCCTGGCGGCGGAACGAGGACTCGACGGCAGCCGCCACCGTCGCCTGGTGGAGCAGGACGCTTCCACCCAGCACCAGCGGGCCGTCGATCCCGTCGTCGAGCACGGTCGCCAGGGTGCGAGCGAGAGCCTGCGAGGCGCCCTCGACGATGGCGGCGGCGGCTGCGTCGTCGCCGACGGCGAACGCCACCGGGGCGAACCGGGCGAGCTGTACCGGCCGCATGCCGTAGACGATCTCTGTCAGGCGGCTGAGGGAGGAGGGTCGCGACTCGTGGGTGTCGATGCCGAGCCGGGCGAGCACGAGCGGCGTCAGCCCGGTCGACGGACCGCGACCGTCAAGGTCCGCGACCACGGCGCGTACGACGTGATGGCCGATCCAGAAGCCGGAGCCCTCGTCGCCGATCAGCCAGCCGCTCCCGTCGGACACGGCCTCGACCTCTCCGCCGCGCACCCGGATCGCGGCCGAACCCGTGCCGGCGACCAGCGCGTGCCCGTCCAGGTCACTCGATCCCGCACAGAACATGGCGAGGAGATCGGACTCGACGACGAACGGCGCATCCACGCCGGCCGCCGACAGCCCGGCGGTGATGCCCGGATGCTCCGGGCCGGCGGCCAACCGGACGGACCGCGAACCTGCCATCGCGACCGCGGCACCGGCGATCGAGGCCGGCAGCACGCCGGCCGACACGGTCGCTTGCTGTACGGCGGCACCGAGGGCGAGTGCGACGCTCTCCGGCCCCGAGGAGACGGGATTCCCGCTCCCCGCGGTGCCCAGCCCGAGGCAGCGCCCCGTGGAGTCCACCACCACTGCTCGGGTCGACGAGCCCCCGGCGTCGACCGCGACGAGTAGCACGGGTCAGAAGGTGATGTCGTCGGGGATGCCAGCCGTCTCCTGGTCGGACCGGCCCTTCTCCACGCAAGCGGCTTCCACGGCGGAAAGCATACGTCCGAGGTCCGGAATCACAGGACCGGCATGTCGTCCGCTGGCACCCGCCCGACGCTAGGGACCACCCGAATGGTTCTGCGCAAGTTGGGTACGGGCCCCGGAGCAGACACATCGACCCAGACCGGCGGTCATTCCGTCGGTCGGAACTGGATGAGCATGACTGACGACACCGAACCCCAGGGCCTCTCAGATGCGGAGCTCGAGGCCGAGGACGGGACCGGACTTCCTGACAAGGAGGTCGTCTCCATCCTGGACCTCAACGCCGATCTCGACCTGGCGCTCGACGTGGCCGCGCCGATCGACCTGGCCGTGGCCGCCAACGCCAACGTGGCGGCACCCATCGACGCCGCGGCGAGCGCGAACATCCTCTCCGCCGGGTCCACCGCACAGGCCATGGGGGACCAAGGGGTGATGCTCGACCAGGCCATCACGGGCGACGTCAGCGCCGACGCCCACCAGGACAGCGTCATCGCGCCAGGTGACGGCGGCACAGCCCCTGCGCCCGCGGACGGTGGCACCGGTACCGCGCCTACAGATGTAGGCACATCTCCGTTGCCCCCTGACGCCGGCGCCGGCACGGCACCGACCGATGTGGGCACCTCTCCGTTGCCCCCTGACGCCGGCGCCGGCACGGCACCCACCGACGTGGGCACCTCTCCGTTGCCCCCTGGCCAGGCGCTACCGGACGTGCCGCTCCCCGACACCGACGTTCCGGACGTGGGGAGTGCCCTGGACGGCAATCTCCTCAACGTGAACGTCGACCTCGATGCCGACGCGGGCATCGCGGCCCCCATCACCGGCGCGGTGGCTGCCAACGCCAACGTCGCAGCTCCGATCGACGCAGCTGTGGCGGCCAACATCGGGTCCGTCGACAGCGACGCGGTTGCCTTGGCTCAGCAGGACGCCATCATCAACCAGTCGATCGACGGCGACGCCACCGCCGACGCCGACCAGTCGTCCGACATCGACAACCCCTAGCGGATCGTGACGATCTCAGCCGCGCCGGACGGACGCGGTGGCGCTGCCCTGCCACCGCATCCCGAGGTCTCCACGTCGGAGGTGCCGGTCCGCGCCGGCGGCGTCGAGCTGATCGGCGAGATGCGAGGCTCGGGATACAAGCATTCTCCGGCCTTGGTCAGACGGGCCGACGGTCAGATGGTGCAGCTGACTCCCTTGCTCTATCTCGTGCTCGGGGCCGTCGACGGTCGGCGCACGCATGCGGAGATCGCCCAGGTCGTCAGTCGCTCTTACGGCAGCATGGTTACGGCCGACAACGTCGCGAAGCTCGTCGATTCCAAGCTCCGGCCCCTCGGGCTGCTGCTGAAGGGGGACGGATCCGAGCCTGAGCTCAAGAAGTCCAATCCGCTGCTCGGACTGCAGTTCAAGTACGCCGTCACCGATCCCGCCAAGACTCGTCGGTTGACCGCTTCATTCGCCGCGCTCTTCAACCCGTTCGTGGTCGCGGCGGTGCTGGGGGCGTTCCTCGCCATCAGCTGGTGGGTGCTCTTCGACAAAGGGCTGGCCTCCGCCGCGCACGAGGCCTTCCACAAGCCGGCTCTGCTGCTGCTGATCTTTGTCGTCACCGTCCTCTCGGCAGGCTTCCACGAGTTCGGGCACGCGGCGGCGGCTCGTCGAGGGGGCTCGACACCGGGCACGATGGGAGTCGGGCTCTACCTGTTCTGGCCTGCCTTCTACACGGATGTGACCGACTCCTACCGACTCGGTCGCGGCGGCCGGTTACGCACTGACCTGGGCGGCTTGTACTTCAACGCCATCGTGGCGGTCGCCGTCGTCGGGATCTGGTGGGTTTCGGCGTACGACGCGCTGCTGCTCGTCGTCGCCACCCAGATCCTGCAGATGCTGCGCCAGCTGACTCCGCTCATCCGCTTCGACGGCTACCACGTGTTGGCCGATCTGACGGGCGTGCCGGACCTCTATCACCGGATCAAGCCGGTGCTGCTCGGCGTCCTGCCGTGGAGGTGGCGCGACCCCGAGGCGACCGCCCTGAAGCCATGGGCCCGCGCCGTGGTCACGCTGTGGGTGCTGATCGTCGTCCCGATGCTGGCGTTCGCTCTGCTGATGATGGTGCTCACACTGCCCCGGCTCCTGGCAACCGCCTGGGTCAGCCTCCAGGAGCAGTGGGCGACAGTGGAAAGGCAGTGGGACGACGGCGACATGGTGTCGGTGCTGGCGCACCTCTTGTCCATCGTCGCTCTGGTGCTCCCGATCTTCGGGGTCGGTTTCATCCTCATCCGCCTCCTGCGGCAGGTGTCTGGCTCCGTGTGGCGCCGTACGGCCGGGAGGCCGGTCCGTCGCGCCGTCGCCATCACCACCGCCGCCGCCATCGCGGCCGGACTCGGGTGGGTCTGGTGGCCGGACGAAGACACCTACCGGCCGATCGCCGCCTATGAGCAAGGCACCCTCACCAGCGCCCTCGCCCGCCCGCCCGCTGAGCTTGGTGAGCCGCTGGGCGTGGGGGACGAGCGCACCGTCCAGACCGTCTGGCCCAACGATCTGGCTCGTCCCACAAGAGCGCATCCTCAGCTTGCTCTGGTCATGGTGCCTGTCGGCACAGGCGTGGCCACACCGGTGGCGGACCCGACCCAGACTGCGGACCCGACGACCTCGGCGGATCCGACGAGCGGTGCGGACCCCACCGACGCGGCCACCGCCGGCTCGGGTGCCTCACCGGGTGACAGCACTCCCGACGCGACTCCCTCGGAGACCGCGCCAGGCGGGAACGAGCCCGCGACCGGGATCTTCCCCTTCGACCTCCCCCTGCCTCCCGGCGTGGGCGACACCCAAGCGCTCGCCGTCAACACCACGGACGACACGGTCGTCTACGACGTCGCCTTCGCGTTGGTGTGGGTTGACGACGACGACGTCGTGACCAACACAAACGAGGCATTCGCCGCCGCGAGCTGCACCAACTGCGCAGCCGTAGCGGTGAGTTTTCAGGTGGTGCTCATCATGAGTGACGCCGATGTCATCGTCCCCGCCAACCTGGCGACCGCCGTCAACTATGAGTGTGTCGAATGCCTGACGTTCGCACTCGCCAGCCAGCTGGTGATCACCCTTGACGGACCCCTCAGCGACGAGAGCATGGCGGCTCTCCAGGACCTGTGGACGCAGATCGCCGCATTCGCCGCCGGCATCACCAGCGTCCCGCTCGGCGAGCTCCAGGACATCCTGGCTGGCTTCCAGGACCAGATCCTCGACATCATCGAGTCGGATCCTTCCTCGAATCAGCCGGCGACAGAGCCCGCGAGAGAGGGCGGCGCGACAACCTCCCCGTCGAACACGCCGACGGACCAGTCCTCGAGTGACTCGCCTGCAGATCCGAGCGACTCGCCCTCCTCGGAAACCCCCTCCGAGTCGACAGCCCCATCCCCGAGCTCGACCCCGACATTGTCCGATTCGACGACCCCCACGCCGACGGCATCCGGATCTCCGTCATCCACCCCCACCCCCAGCCCGTCGAGCGGCAGTCCGACGCCGTCCGGCGAGACGAGTCCCACCGCCAGCGCTACGCCATGACCTCCCGACGCGAGCCTGCGGAAGAATGGCCCCCATGGAGTACACACGGCTGGGCCGTTCGGGCCTGAAGGTCAGCCGGATCGCGCTCGGCTGCATGAGCTTCGGCGAGAGCGCGGACGGATCGCAAGGATGGTCGCTGGGTGACGCGGAGGCCGAGCCGGTCTTCCGTCAGGCGGTGGACCTCGGCATCACCTTCTGGGATACCGCCAACGTCTACAGCAGCGGGACGTCTGAGGAGATCACCGGCCGCGCGATCAAGAAGTACAGCCGCCGCGAGGACGTCGTGCTGGCCACCAAGGTGTTCTTCCCGATGGGTGAGGGGCCAGGAGGTCGCGGCCTGTCGCGCCGGGCGATCATGGAGCAGGTCGACGCGTCGCTGACCCGTCTGGACACCGACTACGTCGACCTCTACCAGATCCACCGGTTCGATCCAGAGACTCCGGTCGAGGAGACGATGGAGGCCCTGCACGACGTGGTCAAGGCCGGCAAGGCCCGCTACCTCGGCGCCTCCTCGATGTGGGCATGGCAGTTCGCCAAGATGCAGCACGCCGCGGACGTGCACGGCTGGACCCGCTTCGTGTCGATGCAGAACCAGTACAGCCTCCTGCAGCGCGAGGAGGAGCGGGAGATGTTCGGCCTGCTGGCCGATCAGGGCGTCGGCAGCATCCCGTGGAGCCCCCTCGCCAAGGGCCGGCTGGCCCGGCCGTGGGGGGAAGGGACCCGGCGCTCCGAGAACGACCCGATGGGGCAGCGGTACGTCGACGACGCGAACCCGCCGATCGTGGCCGCGGTCCAACAGGTGGCCGAGGCGCGGGGCATCGCGATGGCGCAGGTCGCGCTGGCCTGGGTGCTGAGGAACCCGCTGGTCGCTGCTCCGATCGTCGGCCCGACCAAGCCCCACCACCTCCACGACGCGGTCGCGGCCGTCGACATCGACCTGACCGACGACGAGGTCGACGCCCTCGAGGCGGCGTACACGGTCCGGATGCCCTCAGGCTTCAGCTGATCTCTGACCCACCGATGAGAAAGGCACGGCTCGATGGTCTGCAACCACACGGTTGAATAAACGTCGAGCACGAGGAGCTGAGATGAGCACGGTGATGATGCACAACGTGGTGTCGGTGGACGGCTACATCGCCGATGAGAACGACGACCCCGGTCCGCTGTTCGAGTGGTACTTCAACGGCGACCACTCGCTCACCGCCCAGGAGATGGCCGACCCCGAACCGGGAGGCATGAACGTCTCCAAGGTCTCCTACGACTATGTGCGGCCGACCTGGGACGCGATCGGGGCGATGGTGATCGGCCGGCACCTCTTCGACATCACGAACGGCTGGGAGGGGAAGCCGCCCGCAGGCGAGCACGTGGTCGTGGTGTCGCACCGCGGAAAGCCGGACGCGTGGCACCCCGAGGCGTCGTACCACTTCGTCGACGACGTCGCGCAGGCCGTCGCGAAGGCCAAGGAGCTCGCGGGCGACGACGCCACCGTCGCCGTGGCGGCCGGCGATGTCGGCGGACAAGCGCTCGCGCTCGGCCTGGTCGACGTGGTCGCGATGGACGTCGTGCCCGTGGTCTTCGGCTCCGGCAAGAAGTACTTCGGGCCGGTCGATGGTCAACACCTGCTCGAGGACCCGGACGTGGTCATCCAGGGCGACCGAGTGCTGCACCTGCGCTACCGGGTCCGCCGCTGAGCGGTCAGCCCAGCAGGCTGAGGCCGCCGTGCGAGGGCCTGACCTGGACCGCTACTTGACCTCGACCACGCACTGCACGATGACGTCGAGCGGGTCCTTCTTGCCGATGTAGGTCAGCAGTCCGGGCGCCTGGCCGACGTTGATCATCGAGCAGTAGAACCGGTCGGCGACGCCGTCGTCCTTGGCGATGATGTGGTTGTAGCCCTGCTCGCCATAGATGATGTCGATCCCCGTGCCGGGGTAGATGGTGTCGTTGCCCTCGTCGCCGGTGACCCCGTCGTCGCCGGACCCGGCAACGATCAGGTCGTCGCCGGCGTCGCCATCGAGCTCGTCGACGCCCGACCCGCCATAGACGCGGTCGTTGCCGCCGCCGCCCTGGGGATGGTCGTTGCCGGCGCCACCGGAGACCATGTCCTTGCCGTCGTTGCCGTGCAGCCAGTCGTCGCCGTCCTGGCCGAAGGCGACGTCGTTGCCGCCGCCGAGGCGGACGTAGTCGTTGCCCGACATCGCCATCACGCGCTCGTTGTGGCGCTTGCCGATGATCGTGTCGGCGCCGGGAGTGCCGTGGACAGTGCGGTACACGGTCTTGTCAGACGTTGTCGCTCCGGAGACCGCAGGAACCGCAATAACGAGAGCTGTTGATGCGACCGCAGCGAAAAACCGGGCCCTTGGGGGGAGAGAACCCATACCTCACGGTAGCGCGGCACGATCCGCGCGTCACCGGGACCAAGGTCCTCGACCCCCAGGGATAGACCACCTCACCCTGGCGTACGACGACCGCCCGGGCCCCACATCCCGGGCGGTCGTCGTGTTGTGCGTCAGGCGCTCAGACTTCGGGCCAGTCCAGGAAGGTGACCCGTCCACCGACGATGTCGGCGGTCAGCAGCACCGCGTCCTCGCCCTTGTCGAAGAGCTCATAGCTCCCCTCGACGAGCTCGGGGAAGACGAGCGACGGCACCGCGCCCTCCGCGGTGGGGCGGTTGACGACCGCCACGTGGGGGCGGTGCCCATGTGCGTGGCTGTGCTCGTGGCCGTGCTCGTGCTGATGACCATGGGCCGCATGTTCCGAGCTCTCTGGCGCGATCTCGATCTCGACGCCCGCCATCGACGACGGCATGGTGACCACGAGGGCCCCGATGTCGCCGCCGATGTCGAGCATCACCGAGCCCTGACCGGCGTGCGGGTTCTCCACCGATGCTGGTGGAGCGGCCGACGAGGCTCGGGCGGTCACGACGCGTCAGTGGTGCCGGGCACCGTCTGGTAGCCGCCACCGGGGAGCCCCAGGAACGGGAACGTGTCGGTGAGCGCCGCGTTGGTGTTGGTGGTCCCGTCCGCGACGGCGCTGGCGGCGCCGTCGGGCGTGAAGCTCGGGTCCACGAGCGGGAGCGTCAGGCCGGCAACCGCCCGGAGGGCCACCGTCACGACGTCGTCGGTGACCCGCCGACCGTTGGGCCACCCGGCCGCGTCGCCCGCGACCAGGCCCAGGTCGTTCGGGTTGGCGGTCGGCGGGATCGCCAGGTTGAGCCGCAACATGTCCGCCTCGACGGCACCCGTGTAGTTCTGGAACCCGGGCACGACGCCCTTCGGGATGCCGGTCAGCAGCACCGCGTTGAGGTCCGCGCGGGGCTTGGTGTACTTCGCGAGGTTCGGGAACGCGCCGGGGTAGAGCACGGGCAGCAGGCCCGCCAGCTCCGGCTTGTTGACGTACTTCGCGTAGCGCTTGTCGTCCCAAGGCGGGCGGGCGTTCCACTCGTCCTTCTCGGCCATCGGCACGATGACCTCGTTGAACAACGGGTTGGCCAGCCGGGCGACCTGCTCCCACGGGCCGTGGCCGACGTACTTGCCCTTGGCCTTGTCGAACATCCGCGACTTGCGCCGGCTGGCGGTGGCCCAGACGCCGATGACCGCCTTGGGGCTCATCGCGTTCGGCTTGCTGCCGTCGCGGGTCAGCTTCGAGATCGGGACCTCCAGCGCGATCGTGTGCACGTTGAAGCCCTGGACCGAGTTGACCCCGTCGGCGCCCGGCATCGAGATGAGGTGCGCCTCGTTGAGCGGCCGAAGCGCGCCCAGGTCGAAGATGCTGCCGAGGTCGACGTGGAAGGCGTCGGCACGCTGGCCGCAGAAGACCCGGGTCCCCTGCTTGACGTCGTGAATGGCCTGGGCGGAGAGCTTGGCGTAGTTGGGCGTGCTGCGCGGCCCGACGTTCACCGGGGGCACTCGCAGACCCTTGCCCAGCACGGTCTCCTTGTTCTTCTTCTCGCCCTTCCACTCGACGCGGGTGACGGTGTAGAACTGCGGCCGGTTCCAGTTCTTGTCGCCGATCGAGCTGATCGGTCCGGTGTTGTAGAGGAAGGTCTTGTCGTTGAGCACCTTCGTCTGGAACTTGAACTGGAACGTGAGGTCGCGGGTGGCGTCCCCGCGGTTGTTGACGTGGATCTCGTAGAGCACGTCGTCGCCGAACTCGTAGAAGTTCGGCCCGCCGTCGGGCGTCTGCATCGGGATGAAGTTGGCGATCAGCGTGACGTGGTCGGGGCGCTTCGGGCTGACGAACGCGTAGACGTCCGTGCTGTCGGCGACGGGGTCCTTGCTGATCTCGGGTGCTTCGCGGTGTGACGACATGTCAGCGACCTCCTGCCGCGTTGAGGATGCGGTTGACCAGGTCGCGGTCGTGCACGACGATCTCGCGCTCACCGACCATCAGGTGGATCCGGTCACTGAAGTGGTGCTCGATGTACGCCACGACGGGCTGCCGGGCGCTGTCGCCCTGCCGGGTTGCCTCGGCCGTGGCGGCCGACGCCGAGTGGGCCGTCAAACCGACGGTGCCTGCCGCTCCGATCCCTGCCGCAGCGAGAAACTTCCTTCTGCTGGTGTCACTCATCTGGTCCTCCACATCGGAACGCGTGACTCGTATGTGGCCACGCCACAGGGCGTTCGACACCGACGGGTGGCCGGATTGGTCGCGGATGCTTGAATGCCGCGATGACTCCCTGGGACCGCACCTCCGCCGCCGACGGGCACATCCTCATCGGCGGCACGGGCCGGGCGGGCACCACGCTGCTCGTGCAGTGGTTCACGGCGTTGGGTTTCGACACCGGGTTCGACCTCGACGATGCGGTCAGCCGCGTCGACCCGATCTCGCACGGCGGGCTCGAGCACTCGCTACGCCGCAGCCTCGACGCTGGCGAGCGGCTCCCGTACGTCGCCAAGTCGCCCTGGTACGGCGCGCGCTTGGGCGACTACCTGGCGAGCGGCGAGCTGCGGGTGCGCGCCTGCATCATTCCCGTGCGTGACCTGTTCGAGGCCGCCGAGAGTCGTCGTCAGGTGTCGGAGCGCGCCGAGGAGGCGGGCCGCGATCCGTACAAGACACCGGGCGGAGCCGTCGGTGCCGGCCGGGGCGGGCGCTCGGCTCTGGCCAAGCAGGAGCAGAAGCTGGCCCGTCAGTTCTACGAGCTGGTGCAGACCCTCGTGCGGCACGACGTGCCGATCCATTTCCTCCGGTTCCCGGACTTCGCCCGCGGCGAGCAGGACCTCTTCACCGCCCTGCGGCCGCTCCTCGAGGGCCACGGCGTGACGGCTGAGGAGTCGCAGGCCGCTCTCGTGCGGGTGCTGCGGCCCGAGCTGATCCACGAGTTTCCCCCGTCCGACGAGTGAGGCCCGCGGCCAGAGATGTTCGCCGGGTGTTCATGGCGCGTCGAATCGTCCTGGCGTAGCGTCCCCTTCATGCGTACGACACTCTCGGTCCCCGCTCGTCTCGTCGCCGCAACGGCGGCCCTCGCTCTCGGAGCCAGCCTGGCCGGTCCCTCACTGGCCGCCGACTCGGATCGTGGCCGGGCCAACGCCAAGCAGGTGAAGCTGGACAAGAAGGTCGACAAAGACGTGCGCTTCGCGACCTTCAACGCCTCGCTGAACCGCAACAGCGCGGGACAGCTCGTCTCAGACCTCTCGACCCCCAACAACGCCCAGGCTTCGCTCATCGCGGAGACGATCCAGCGGGTCAACCCCGACATCCTGCTGATCAACGAGTTCGACTTCTACCCCGACGGCCAGGCCGCCGAGCTGTTCCGGGACAACTACCTCGCGGTGCCGCACAACGGTGCGCCCGGCGTGGACTACCCCTACTACTTCGTCGCGCCGTCCAACACGGGCATTCCGAGCGGCTTCGACCTGAACAACAACGGCGTCGTGTCAGGTGGCGACGATGCGTTCGGCTTCGGCCTGTTCCCCGGCCAGTTCGGCCTGGTGGTCTACAGCAAGTACCCCATCAAGTACGACGACGTACGCACCTTCCAGCACTTCCTCTGGAAGGACATGCCGGGCGCGTTGCTGCCCGATGACCCAGCCACGGCGGCCCCGCAGGACTGGTACTCGCCCGCCGAGCTCGGCGTCTTCCGGCTCTCGAGCAAGTCGCACTGGGACGTCCCGATCGCGATCGGCAAGAAGACCGTGCACTTCCTCGTCTCGCACCCGACCCCCCCGGTCTTCGACGGGCCCGAGGACCGCAACGGGACGCGGAACCACGACGAGATCAGGTTCTGGGCCGACTACATCACCGGCGGCGCCGCGGCGTCGTACATCTACGACGACGCTGGGGGGACCGGCGGCCTCGCGCACGGTGCGCGCTTCGTGATCGCCGGCGACCAGAACTCCGACCCGCTCGACGGCGACTCGATCCCGGGTTCGACCCAGCAGCTGCTCGACAACCCGCGCGTCAACGACTCCTCGCCGCCGACCAGCCCCGGAGCCGTGGAGGCCACCCAGCTGCAGGGTCTCGCGAACCTCACGCACGAGTCTCCGCCGCAGTTCGACACCGCCGACTTTGCGGACAACAATCCTGGAAACCTGCGGGCCGACTACGTCCTCCCGAGCCGACAGCTGGGCATCTTGGACTCGGCGGTGTTCTGGCCGGTGACGACCGACCCGCTGTGGCGGCTGACGCTCGACTTCCAGCACAACATGCCCACCGACCACCGGATGGTCTGGGTCGACGTGCACCTCAACCACAAGGGTGCCTGACCCGATCTTCGCGGACCGCCGGCTGGCGGCCGTCTACGACCCGCTCGACCCCGACCGCAGCGACCTCGACGTCTACGCCGCGCTCGCGGCGGAGCTGGGCGCGCGGACGGTCCTCGACCTCGGGTGCGGGACCGGCACCTTCGCCGTGCTGCTGGCCGGCCGCGGGTTCGACGTCACTGGCGTTGACCCGGCGCTCGCCTCGCTCGACGTGGCGCGCCGCAAGCCGGGCGCCGACGCGGTGCGCTGGGTGCACGGAGAGATCGAGGCGGTGGCGGACCTGAGGTTCGACCTCGTCACGATGACGGGCAACGTGGCCCAGGTGTTCGTCGGCGACGAGGCCTGGCGGTCGATGCTGGCTACCGCCTTCTCCGCGCTGCGCCCGGGTGGTCATCTGGTCTTCGAGACCCGCGACCCGGCTCGGGAGGCCTGGCGGGAGTGGACGCGTGAGGAGTCGACCACGGTGGTGGACACGCCGTGGGAGGGCCCCGTCGAGTCCTGGGTGGAGGTCACCGAGCACCGCGGTGAGCTCGTCACCTTCCGCTCCACACTTGTTTTCACCGATGCCACCGTGACCTCGGAGTCGACGCTCCGCTTCCGGGCCCATGACGACGTCGTGTCCGACCTGGTGGCGGCCGGCTTCGTGGTCGAGGACGTCCGCGACGCGCCCGACCGGCCGGGCCGGGAGCTGGTGTTCGTGGCCAGCCGTCCCGACGATTCACTGGCGGCGCACAAGGAGGGCGGGTGGCGCGAGCTCGGCGTCGTCGACGAGGCGCTGCTGCGCGGCGAGATCGACGAGGAGGGCTGGCACCGGCGCACCCTGGAGATCGTCGAGCCGGCGTACCTCGCGGCCGAGACCCCGCAGGGCCAGTCCGGGCACAGCGGCGACGCCGTGCGCTGGGAGCAGGCCAGGCGGCTGTTGCTCGACGCGGTGCCGGCCGATGCCGGCGTCGTCGACGTGCTCGACATCGGTTGCGCCAACGGCCTGCTGATGGAGTCGCTGGCCGCGTGGGGTGCCACTGACGGTCTCGTGGTGGAGCCCTACGGCGTGGAGATCTCCGCACGGTTGGCCGACCTCGCGCGGCGGCGGCTGCCGCACTGGGCGGACCGCATCTGGACCGGCAACGCGATGACGTGGGAGCCGCCTCGCCGTTTCGACGTGGTGCGCACCGGTCTCGACTACGTGCCACCGCGACGCCGACGCGAGTTCGTGGAACGCCTGCTCCACGAGCTCGTGCTACCCGGCGGCCGTCTGGTCGTCGGGGTCTTCAACGAGGAGAAGGACCGCGAGACGGTCGCCGACACCCTGCGCTCGTGGGGCATCGATCCCTCCGGCGCCACCTCGCGCGCCCACCGCGACCCGCGGCTGCGCTACAAGGCGGTCTGGGTCGAGGGTTGACCTCGAGTGTGCTTGAAGTCTTACGTTGAGTGACCGGGTCTGACAACGGACGATGAGTTCCGGGGCCCGTACCGGTCGTAGTTTCGACCACCACAACCTCTCGAGGAGCCCGGATGAGCGACCCGACGACCAGCCGACCGCGGCTGGACCTGCGCGCCGGGACGCAGCGGGTGTTCGCCCACATCCTGGTCAGCTCGCTCGTCGTCTCCGTCGCGAACTTCACGGTCTGGTTCGCGCTGACCTTCTGGGTCTACCTGGAGACGCGGTCGGTGATGGCCACCGGCCTGATCGCCGGCATCTTCCTCGTGGCCACCGCCAGCACGGGCATCTGGTTCGGGAGCCTGGTCGACCACCACCGCAAGCAGGCGGTGATCCAGGCGTCGGCCGTCGCGTCGCTCGTCTGCTACCTCGTTGGGCTCGGCCTGTATCTGGTCGTCCCCGAGTCCGAGTGGCGCGATGCGACCAGTCCGTGGCTGTGGACCTTCGTGGTCGTGCTGATGTTGGGCGTGATCGCCGGCAACCTGCGCGGGATCGCCCTACCCACGCTCGTCACGCTGCTGGTGCCGGAGCCGGTGCGAGACCGGGCCAACGGGCTCGTCGGCACCGCGTCCGGCGTCTCGTTCCTGGTGACGTCGGTGATCAGCGGCCTGCTCGTGGCCTTCGACGGGATGCGCTCGGCCCTGATCCTGACCTCGCTCATCACGGTCGCGTCGCTCGTCCACGTGGGCCGGCTCGAGGTACCCGAGCCCGTGGTGGTCGCGACGGAAGGCGAGGAGGGTTTCGGCAAGGTCGATCTGCGCGGCACGCTGCGCGTCGTGCGCGGCGTACCAGGACTGCTCGCCCTGATCATCTTCTCCTGCTTCAACAACTTCCTCGGGGGCACCTTCATGGCGCTGATGGACGCCTACGGTCTGTCCTTGGTGTCGGTGCAGGCGTGGGGACTGCTGTGGGGCGTGCTGAGTGCCGGAGTGATCATCGGCGGGCTGATGGTCGCGCGCACCGGTGTCGGGGCCAATCCGGTACGGACGCTGATGCTGGTCAACATCGCCCTCTGGACCACCTGCATCGTCTTCCCGCTGCGATCCTCGATCGTGCTGCTCGCCGTCTCGATGATGGCGTTCATGCTGGTGATGCCCTACGCCGAGGCGTCCGAGCAGACGGTGCTGCAGCGCGTGGTCCCGTTCGGTCGGCAGGGGCGGGTGTTCGGCTTCGCCCAGAGCGTCGAGCAGGCCGCCTCGCCGCTCACCGCCTTCCTCATCGCCCCGATCACCCAGTTCCTGGTGATCCCGTTCATGACCGACGGCTGGGGCGCACAGGTGATCGGTCCCTGGTTCGGCACCGGCCAGGCCCGCGGCATCGCGCTGGTCTTCGTCGTGACCGGGTTGATCGGCCTGCTCGTCACCGTTGCCGCGATGTTGAGCCGCCCCTACCGCCGGCTCGGTGCGGCGTACGCCGACTCTTCGGTCGTTGAGGTGCGAGGAGCGTCAGCGACGAGCCTCGAAACCACCATCGCCTAGCCTTCTGAAGCCTCAGACGTCAAAGCTGACGCCCTGGGCGAGCGGCAGGTCGCCGGAGTAGTTGATGGTGTTGGTGGCGCGGCGCATGTAGGCGCGCCAGGCGTCCGAGCCCGACTCGCGACCGCCGCCGGTCTCCTTCTCGCCGCCGAACGCGCCACCGATCTCGGCGCCGGAGGTGCCGATGTTGACGTTGACGATGCCGCAGTCGGAGCCGGCCGCCGACATGAACACCTCAGCCTCGGACTGGTCACTGGTGAAGATGCTCGACGACAGGCCCTGCGGGACGGCGTTGTTGAGGGCGATGGCCTCGTCGAGGTCGTCGTAGGCCATCACATAGAGCAGCGGCGCGAAGGTCTCGGTGTGCACGACCTCGGTCTGCTCCTTCATCCGCACCACGGTCGGCTGCACGTAGAAGGCGTCCGGCGCCTGCTCGGCCAGCACCCGCTCGCCGCCGACGACCAGCTCGCCGCCGGCGTCCTGGGCGGCCGCCACCGCCGCGGCGTACGACGCGTGGGCGCGGCCGCTGACGAGCGGACCGACGAGCGTGCCGTCGGCCGTCGGGTCGCCGATCGGGAGCTTGGCGTAGGCCGCGGCGACGCGCTCGACCACCGCGTCGACCACGCTGCGGTGGGCGATGACGCGGCGCATCGTGGTGCAGCGCTGGCCGGCCGTGCCGGCGGCGGAGAAGACGATGCCGCGGGTGGCCAGGTCGAGGTCGGCCGACGGTGCCACGATCGCCGCATTGTTGCCGCCCAGCTCGAGCAGCGACCGGCCGAAGCGGTCGGCGACCCGCGGACCGACCGACCGGCCCATCCGGGTCGACCCGGTGGCGCTCAGCAAGGCAACGCCGGGGTCGTCGACCAGTGCCTCGCCGACGGCAGCGTCGCCGAGGAGGACCTGGCTGAGGTCGGCAGGGGCATCGGACTGCGGCGATCGCCTGCTGCAGCAGCGCATTGGCGGCCAGGGCGCACAACGGCGCCTGCTCCGACGGCTTCCACACCACGGGGTCGCCGCAGACCAGGGCGATGGCGGTGTTCCACGACCAGACGGCGACGGGGAAGTTGAAGGCGGAGATGACCCCGACGACGCCGAGGGGGTGCCAGGTCTCCATCAGCCGGTGGCCGGGCCGCTCGGAGGTCATCGTGCGGCCGAAGAGCTGTCGCGACAGACCCACGGCGTAGTCGCAGATGTCGACCATCTCCTGCACCTCGCCGAGCGCCTCGGAGGTGATCTTGCCGACCTCCAGGCTGACCAAGGTGGCCAGGTCGTCGCGGTGGGCGGTGAGCAGCTCGCCGAAGCGCTTGACCACCGCCCCACGGACCGGCGCGGGGACCAGCCGCCACTCGGCGTACGCCTCCCGGGCGCGGGCCACCGCGGCCCGCGTGCCGTCGGTGTCGGTCCAGGCCAGCGAGGAGATGGGGCGTCCGTTGACGGGGGAGTGGCCGACGTGGTCGCCCGCAAAGGCGGCGAGGTCGACGCCGCACGCGGCGGCGGCGGACTCCGCCAGCGTCCGGAGGTCCGACTCAGTGGGGAGGCTCATGTCCTGACGATAGAGCCGCACACAGACCCGCGACGATGTCGGCCTCGGACAGCAGCACGGTGCTCGCCGCCGGCCCCAACGGGATCAGGCTGTCGAGGCTGGTGACGCGCGAGACGCGACCGGCGTAACCCCCGTCGACCAGGGCCGCGAGCACTCCTTCGGAGACCCCGCCGCTAGCGCGGGTCTCGTCGGCCACCACGACGCGCGGGAAGGCCGCGGCGACCTCCAGCAGGTGCTCGACCGGCAGCGGCGCGAGCCAGCGCAGGTCGAACACGCTGACCGCTGCGTCGACCTGCCCGGCCGCCGCCAACGACATCGCGACTCCGTTGCCGAAGGTCACCACGAGCACGTCGCCGCCGTGGGCGTGCAGCCGGCCGCGGTCGCGCTCGTCGGTCCAGGCCTCGACCGGGTCGTACGGCGCGGTGTGGGCGCGGGAGTGATAGAGCGCGATCGGCTCCAGCAGCACGCCGACACGTCCCTCGCCCACCGCGAGCCCGGCCAGGGTGCGCAGCAGCCCGGGCGCCTCGGCGGCGCTCGAGGGACAGGCGACCAGGATGCCGGGGATGTCGCGCAGCACCGCCACGGAGTTGTCGTTGTGGAAGTGGCCGCCGAACCCCTTCTGGTAGGCGAGCCCCGGCACCCGCACCACCATCCCGTTGGCGTACTGACCGTCGGAGAAGAACCGCAGCGTGGCCGCCTCGCCGCGCAGCTGGTCCTCGGCGTTGTGGAGGTAGGCGAGGTACTGGATCTCCGGGATCGGTAGCAGGCCGGCCAGCGCCGAGCCGAGGGCGCCGCCGAGGATGGTCTGCTCGTCGAGCAGGGTGTCGAAGACCCGGGCCGCGCCGAACCGTTTCTGCAGCCCTCGGGTGACGCCGTAGACGCCGCCCTTGACGCCGACGTCCTCGCCGAACGCGATGGCCTGCTGGCAGGTCGCGAGCACGTCGGTCAGTGCGGCATTGAGGGCCTGGGCCAGGGTCAGCTCGCCGGCCTCCTCGGGCAGGCCGTCGGGGAAGTACGACGCCCGGTCGGCCGCCGCGCGGATCGCGCCCGAGCGGGTGCGCTGGGTGAGCGGGCGCATCACCTCCGCGGCCGTGTGCAGTCGCCGAACTGGGAGCAGCCGCTCGACCGTCTCGTCGACCCGGTCGCGGGCGTCGTCGTACCGCTGGAGCACCTGCTCGGCCGTCCAGCCGCCCGCCATCAGCGCCCTGGCGGTGCCGAGCAGCGGGTCGCGTTCGCGGTCGGCTGCAAGCTCGCGCGGCTTGCGGTAGGCCAGCTCCGCGTCGGAGCCGGCGTGGGCGAACAACCGGACCGTGCGCAGGTGGAGCAACACCGGCCGCCGCCGGGCCCGGACGTCGTCGGCGGCGGCGTGGGCGGCAGCCAGCACGGCGGCCGGGTCGGCGCCGTCGACGTAGCGATAGTCGATGCCGGGCCGCGTCGCGAGGGCGTCCTCCAGCCAGCCCGGGGGCGTCGGCACCGAGATGCCCCAGCCGTTGTCCTCGCAGACCAAGAGCAGGGGCACCTCGAGACCCTGGTGGACGGTGTGACCGATCGCGTTGAAGGCGCCGACGGCCGTCGAGTGGTTGGCCGAGGCGTCACCGAAGCTGGTCACCACCACGGCGTCGTCGGGCCACGGCGAGCCCAGGCCGAGGCGTCGACCGCGTCCGAGCGCGAAGGCCAGGCCGAAGGCTCGCGGCAGGTGGGAGGCGATCGTCGAGGTCTGCGGGCACGATGTGGAGGGCCGGGTGGCCGAAGACCTTGTGCCGGCCGCCAGAGATCGGGTCGTCGGCGCCCGCCATCAGGCCGAGCAGCACGTCGGGCACGGGGTCGACCCCCACCTGGGCCGCCCGGGCGCAGTAGAACGCGCCCGACCGATAGTGCAGCAGGGCCGGGTCGGTCGGCCGCAGCGCCAGGGCCACGGCTGCGTTGGACTCGTGGCCGGCCGAGGCGATCGTGTAGAACCCCTCGCCCGACGCCTGCAGCGTCCGAGCGGCAAAGTCGAGGTGGCGGCTCAAGGCCTGGGCGCCGAACAGGGCGACCAGCTCGGGTGCCGGCTCCGGCGCCTCGGGCTCGCCGGCGACGACGGCGGCGCGGAACGCGTCGTCGAGGCTCGGCATCACCGGGCCAATGATGCCGGTTCGGGTTCGACCGGAATTTCGCTCGGGCTGATGGGCTGCGCCGACCCTGGAGCTGCCGTGCACGCGACCGGCGCCGTGCTGATGCTGCGTCACGGACCCGCAACGTCGCCGCGGTATGTTCGGAGGACTGCGAGTCTGGACGCCGCCGGTCGCCTGGTGGCCCAGAGCCGCCAGCTCGCCCGGCTGCCCAGGGTCGCCTGACCACCCTCGCGGGCGCCCTACCTGGTAGCCGCGCCGACCAGCATCTCGCAAGGCCCGACGAAGTGCCCGCCGAGCTCGAACTGCCGGAGCTCGTCCTCGATCCTGTGCCAGGTCTCGTCCTGCTCGTCGGCGGACAGCGTGCGCATCATCTGGTGGAGCGCCCCGAAGGACTCCCGCTCGAAGCGCACACACTCGGCTGCCGACGGAAGCTCCACGGGCGACGGCACGGTCCGCACCTCGACGTCGGTGAACCCGGCGTCGCGGAAGGCTGCCTCGAGGGCGCCGGGAGCACCGAGCGAGAAGGGACCAGGCTGACCCGGGAGCGGCGGCGGGAGCTGGGCACGCTCCCGGATGATCCGCACCGGGATCGAGAAGAACTCGTTTCGGTCGGGCGTCGAGTAGACGACGGCCGCGATCCGTCCGCCGGGCCGCAAGGCGTGCCACATCCCGCGCAGGGCCCGCTGCTGGTCGGGGAAGTAGATGAGGCCGACGCGGCTGACCACTGCGTCGAACTCGCCGGCAGGCAGGGATGCCAGCTCCTCGCCGTCGAGCTCGCGGGTGGCGACCTGGGTCAGGCCCGCCGCCTTCGCGTCGGCGGCGGCGCGCGCCAGCAGGTCCGGTGCGATGTCGGTGGCCAGGACGTGGCCGTCGGCACCGACGCGACGGGCGATGGTGAGCGACTGCTCGCCCGCTCCCGCAGCCACGTCGAGCACGCGCGAGCCCGGCTCGATCCGAGCCAGGTCGATCATCGTCTCGGTGGCCTCGCCCAGCCACGACCCGATGACGGGTCCCCAGCTGTGCCAGGCCTCGGCCGCGTCCTGCCACTGGGCGCGCGTGGTGGTCTTGAAAGCGACCGGGTCGAAGGCCGGTGCCGTCGTGGCGCTGGTGTTGCTGTTCATCGAGGTCTCCTTTGCTTGTTACGACGACCCCACGATGCGGGCAGGGCGAACGCGCCGATAGTCCAGTTTCTGTACTTGTCCCGGGCCCGGCGCGTCCCTAGGTTTGCGAGGGTGCCTGACTACGGCCAGTTCTGCACCGTCGCGCGGGGCGCGGAGATCGTCTGCGAGCGGTGGACGGCGCTCGTGGTCCGGGAACTGCTGTGCGGCAGCACGCACTTCAACGAGCTGCGCCGCGGGGTGCCCCGGATGTCTCCATCGTTGCTCAGCAAACGGCTGCGCACCTTGGAGGAGGCGGGCGTGGTGCGTCGGACCGAGGAGGGCGGCGTCACGTCGTACACCCTCACGGCGGCGGGTGAGGAGCTGCGACCGATCGTGATGGCCCTGGGCCACTGGGGTGCCCGCTGGATCGGCAGCCGCCTCACGCCCGGCCAGCTCGACGTTGGCTTCCTGATGTGGGACGTCCGCCGGTTCGTGCAGCTCGACGAGTTTCCCGCTCGACGGGTGGTCCTCCAGTTCGCGTTCCCCGACGCGCGGCCGCGGGAACGCACCTGGTGGCTGGTGGTCGAGAGCGGCGTCGCCGACCTGTGCCGAGACGACCCGGGCCACGAGGTCACCTTGGTCGTGGTCTCCAGCGTGCGGGCCCTGACCGAGGTGTGGACCGGTGACCTCGACGCCGATCGCGCCCTGCGCGACAAGGAGATCACGCTCGTCGGCCCGAGCAACGACCGCGAGGCGCTCTGGCGGTGGCTCGGCTGCAGCGCCTTCGCGTCGACCCGCCGCGCCGTCCGTTAGTCGAAGCGGGACCGCTTCATCGAGAACACCCAGCGCCGGCGCGGGTGCTCGCTGACCGACCAGAAGCGGCCGGTCGACGGCCAGTAGGCGATGTCCTCGGGGCCCATCGGCATCGCCCAGCGGTGCTCGACGAGGTCGCCGGGCGTGCCGACGTACATGGAGCCCGGCTTCCACGGCCCGTGCGAGACGGTGACGTGGTAGCGGCCCTCGACGATCGACGCGCCCTGCATCCGGGAGACACCGCCGTCGTCGATCCCGATCGGGCGGGAGTAGCCGTCGTCGCCGGTCTCCAGCATCAGGGTGTCGGGCTCGAGGTCGTAACGCGCCAGCCGCGTGGTCTGGTCGCCGCGGCCGTACTCGCCGGCCACCAGCACCGGCGGGTCGGCGCTGCGGTCCAGGGAGAGGAAGGAGTAGCGCAGCCGGTCGGTTCCGTCGTCCGCGTGCGCGCGGTAGGAGAAGCGCACCGGCAGCACGTAGCGATACCCGTACGACGCCACCTCGTCGCCCACGAGCCCGATCCGGTCCCACGCGCGGCTGCCGCGCGCGTCGGGCACCCGCATGATGTCGTCGACGCGGCAGGTCATCAACCCCCGAGCAGTGGCCGCGACGTGCAGGTAGGGGCCGCTCCAGACGATGCCACCGGCGTGCACCTTGAGCGGCTTGAGCACCAGCGCACCGTGCTCGTCGAGCTCGGGCGTGACCAGCAGGACGTGCCGGTAGCGCAGGCTGGCCAGGTCGACGAAGGTGATCCGCGCGCCCTGGTCGTCCTTGGCGTACCAGCTGACCGCGAGCACGTGCAAGCCCTTGATGTCCTCGGTGTCGGAGGCGTCGGCCGAGGTGGAGATGCCCTGGGGCCACCACTGCTCGGTCGCCCGGTCCTCGGCGTCCCACGCGAACGCGAAGTCGACCGCCCGTCCCAGCAGGGGCGCCACGAAGGAGCGGTGGGCCTTGCGGTTGAGGTCCGCCAGCACGGCGTCGACGCCGGCCCGGCCGTCCAGCAGGGTGGCCATCGCGTCGATCTCCTGGACGTTCTCGTCGGTCCGCTGCAGGTGCACGCCGACGGTCACGACGCCAACCTACCGACGCTAGGGTCCGGCCCATGGCCCCGCAGACTGCCCAGCCGCGGGTCGTCGTGGGCGCGGCGATCGTCCGCGCCGGTCGGGTGCTGGCCGCGCGTCGTACGGCGCCCGTCGCGGCCGCCGGCCGCTGGGAGCTGCCGGGCGGCAAGGTCGAGGACGGTGAGACACCGTCGGCGGCCCTCGTCCGTGAGGTCGCCGAGGAGCTCGGCTGCGTGATCGCCGTCGACGGCTGGCTGGAGGGCTCGGCCGCGATCACCGACTCGCTGGTGCTGCGCGTCGCCACCGCCACCCTGGTCTCCGGCGAGCCCGCTCCCGTCGAGCACGACCAGGTGCGCTGGCTCTCCGCCGACGAGCTCGGCGACGTCGACTGGCTCGACGCCGACCGCCCGTTCCTGTCCGCCATCGGCGCCCTGCTCTCCGCTACCTCAACAGGGCGTCCCGGGCCACCGGCCACGGTCCTGGGCGCGTGGGACGCGACGGTGACGCGCTACCTCGGTGGGCGCGACAACCAGCACTGGCTCGTCCAGGCGAACGGCCACCCGGCGGTGCTGAGGGGCTCGCGAGGGCGGCTCGCCCTCGATCTGGGCTACGAGCTCACCGTGCTCGAGCACCTGGCGAGCGACGGTTGGCCGGTGCCCCGGCCCTTGGGCGGACCGCAGGAGAGCGGCGGGGGCGAGTCGTGGTGCCTGTTCAGCCACCTCCCCGGCAGCGTCCGCCACGGCGTCGAGTCCCTCGCCGATCAGCAGGAACGCGGGCGCCTGCTGGCGCGCCTGCATCTGGCGACCGCGGATCTCTCCGGCCTCGGTCAGCGCCGGGGCTGGAGCAGCGCACCGGAGATCGTCGACGACGAGCGCTTCGACGCGGGCCTGGCGCGCTACGCGGCGTACCGACCGGTCGAGGCCGGCATCCTGCGCTGGCACCTCGAGCGGGTCCGCGAGCGCTTCGCCGAGCTCGACGCTGCGTCCGCTCCGACGGCCGTGCTCCACGGGGACCTGATGCCGTGGAACCTGCTCTACGTCGGCAGTGAGCTCACCGGGATCCTCGACTTCGAGATGACCCACCGCAACCTGCGCGTCTCGGACTTCGCGCTGTCGTGGCGCGGCAAGCACGACGGTGTGGTGTCCGGCTACCTCGACGTCTGCGACCTCGACGAGCGGGAGCGGGCGCTCATCACCCCGGCGCTGTGGTCATGGTTGATGATCGGGGTCGCCGACGAGCTCGAGCACCTCGACCCGGACGTGCACGTCCCGACCTTCGACTGGACCGTCCCCCACCTGCTCCGACGCTCTCCGCTGATGGGTCCGGACGCGGCGCCGTACCCGGGCTGACCTAGGCTCGACACCGTGACCGAGATCCACGAACAACGACTCCTCCTGGTCCACGCCCATCCCGACGACGAGTCGATCGGGCAAGGGGCGACGATGGCGAAGTACGTCGCCGAGGGGCGCGGCGTCACGCTCGTCACCTGCACGGCCGGCGAGCTCGGCGAGATCCTGGTGCCCGAGCTCGAGCACCTCGCGAGCGACCGCGACGACGGCCTGGGCGAGCACCGCCAGGGCGAGCTCGACGCGGCGATGGCGGCGCTCGGCGTCACCGACTACCGCTACCTCGGCGGGTTCGGCACCTACCGCGACTCCGGCATGAAGTGGCACGACGACGGCTACGCCATCCCGGCCGATGACGTGCACGACAACGCGTTCTGGAACGCCGACCTCCGCGAGGCTGCCGACCATCTCGTCACGATCATCCGCGAGGTCCGGCCGCAGGTGCTCGTCACCTACGACCAGTTCGGCGGCTACGGGCACCCCGACCACATCCAGGCGCACCGAGTGGCGACGTACGCCACCACGCTCGCGGCGGTGCCCTCCTATCGCAAGGACCTGGGCGAGCCCTGGGAGATCGCCAAGGTCTACTGGTCGGCCAACTCGGAGAGCCGGATGCGCGCCGGCCTGCGCCGGCTGCGGGAGTCCGGTGACACCGAGACCTTCGGCGGGATGGACCCCGACGGCGACCTCGGGCCGTTCGTCACCGCCGACGAGCTGATCAGCACCCGCATCGACGGCACCGACTTCATCGACCAGAAGATGGCCGCGCTGGCGGCGCACCGCAGCCAGGTGTCGACCGACGGGCCGTTCTTCGCCGGTGCCGAGAGCGGGCACTCCTTGTGGGCCGAGGAGTTCTTCCGGATCGCCAAGGGGCGGCCGGGCGAGCTCGGCCCGGACGGCTTCGAGGCAGACCTGTTCGCCGGGCTCTGACGGAGGCTTTTCACTGGGCGAGCGGGCGATGTGCCCGCTTTGCGCCCTTGTGATCTCTACGATTGACGAGTGACCCCCCGTTCCTCCAACCGCGAACGCGCCGGCTTCGGCGTGGTGCTGGTGATGCTGTTGGTGCTCGTGGTGCTGCTCGGGGGCGGCTACGCCGCGGCCTACGTCACCGCGCAGGACAAGACCCCGCGCGGCATCCGCGTGGCCGGCGTCAACATCGGTGGCCGCACCCTCGCGCAGGCCGCGGCGTTGCTGAGGGAGGGGCTGGCCGACCGCGTCGCGGCGCCGATCACCCTCGACATCGACGGCAAGAAGGAGACGGTCACGCCGGCCGAGGTCGGTTTGGCGATCGACTACGTCGCCTCGGTGCACGCGGCCGGGGTCGGCCGCAGCTGGGAGCCGGAGTGGCTGTGGAACTACTACACCGGCGGTGGCCATCTCGACCCGGTCATCACGGTCTCCGAGATGACCATGTCCGACTACCTCTCCGCGCTGGCGGCCCGGACCGGCAAGGCCCCCCGCGACGGTCGGGTCCGCTTCCAGGGCCAGCGCGTGGTGGTCGACCGGGCCCACCCAGGCAAGGCGATCGACCTCCAGCAGGCCCGCGACGCGATCGTGGCGGCGTACCTCCAGGACGACCCGACGGCCGTGATCGCGCTGAAGCCAACGGCACCCGACATCGAGGAGAGCGACATCCAGGCGGCGCTCACGACGTTCGCCAACCCGGCTGTCTCCGGCGCGGTCGCCCTCGAGCTCGCCGACGTGCACGTCCTCCTCCAGCCGCGGGACTTCGCGGCCGCCCTGTCCATGCGCGCGGAGGGCGGCACGCTCGTGCCGCACTTCGACCAGCGGCGGCTCGTGGCGCTCGTCAACGCCGCGATCGCCGGGCGCAGGTCGCCCGTCGACGCGAGCGTGGCGATCATCGACGGCGAGCCGAAGGTGATCGCCGACCGGGGTGGCATCAGCTTCGACCCCGCCGCGGTGACCGCCGCCTTCGCCGCGGCCGTCGGGCAGCAGCTCGGCGAGCGCGACGCCCCCGTCAGCGTCCAGGTGACCGAGCCGGAGGTCACCACCAAGGACGTGCGCCGGCTCAAGATCCGCGAGCAGGTCTCGACGTACACGACCTCGTTCGGCGACGACGCCGATCGCAACGCCGGCATCGAGCAGGCCATGCGGCTGATCGACGGCACGGTGCTCCGCCCGGGTGAGGGCTTCTCCTTCAACGCCACGGTGGGGCCGCTCGGCGAGGGAGGCGGCGGTCTCCAGTCGGCGACCACGGTGTTCAACGCGGCCTTCCTGGCCGGGCTCGGCGACCTCGAGCGGACGACGCCGCCGACCCACGCCAGCGGCTACCCGGTCGGGTTGGAGGCCACGGTCGGGTCGACCGACCAGGACCTCACGTTCACCAACAACACGCCCTACGGCGTCCTCATCCAGGCCGAGTTCACGTCGACTGCCGCCACCGTGACGATGTGGTCGACGGCTTACTGGGAGGTCACGTCGACCAGGTCCGCGCGCTACAACCTCGTCGAGCCGGAGCAGGTCGTCCTGGACACCGACGACTGCCAACCGAGCCCGGGCCAGCGGGGCTTCGACGTCGACGTCACCCGCAACCTGCACAACCTCGTCGACGCCACGCTCGACCAGGTCGACGTCCTGCACACCACCTACGCGCCGTCGGACGCCGTCGTCTGCGAGCCGCCGACGAGCTAGGGCGGTCAGCCGACCATCGCGTCGAGCTCCACCTCGACCACCCACCGCGGGTCGAGCATGCCGACGACCACCAGCATCGTGGACGCCGGCCGCACGTCGCCGAAGACCTCGCCGTGCGCGGTCGAGGCCGCGGCCTCGTGGGCCCGGTCGGTGAGGAACGTGCGGGTCCGCACCACGTCGCTCGCCGACCCGCCCAGCTCCTCGAGCGCGCCGAGCGCGATCTCCCAGCACCGCCGGGCCTGCGTCAGCGGATCGGGGTCGACCTCACCGTCGGGCCAGATCGGCGCCGTGCCCGAGACGAAGACGTGCTGGCCGTTGCGGACGGCCCTGCTGAAGCCGACCGACTTCTCGTAGGGCGACCCGCTGCTCACCTGTTCGCGCACGTCCCCAACCTCACTCAGTCCGGGTCAGGCGCGAGCCGGTGCAGGTCGCGCGGGAAGAGGGTCACCTCGCGGATGTTGGCGACGCCGGTCAGCCGGCTCACCCACCGCTCGAGCCCGATGGCGAAGCCGCCGTGCGGCGGGATGCCGCGCCGGAACGCGTCGACGTACGACGCATAGGGCGCGAGCGGGTAGCCGCGGGCCTCCAGCGTGGCGACGTAGTCGTCGTAGCGGTGCAGCCGCTGCGCGCCGCTGACCAGCTCGACGCCGCGGAAGATCAGGTCGAAGGACCGCGACCAGTGCGGGTCGGCCGGGTCGGGGTGGCTGTAGAACGCGCGGTGGGCCGTCGGGTAGCCCTCGACCACGACGAAGTCGCTGCCGTGCTCGTCATCGGGCCCAGTCGCCGAGCGCCCGTTCGTGCGCGGGGGCCAGGTCGGGCTCGTCGTCGGGGGCGCCGGCGATCTCGAGCGCTTCGCGGAAGTGCAGCAGCGGCAGCTCCTCGGGCACGACCGGCACCTCGATGCCCAGGCGCTCGACCGCCGGTCCGGCGTGCTCGTGGACGGCCGCGACCATGCCGGCCACCACGTCGCGCAGGCAGGCGATCACCTCGCGGTGGTCCTCGATGAAGCCGAGCTCGACGTCGAGGCTGACGTACTCGGCCAGGTGCCGGACCGTGTCGTGCGGCTCGGCCCGGAAGACCGGCGCCACCTCATAGACCCGCTCGAAGACGCCGACCAGCACCTGCTTGTAGAACTGCGGGCTCTGGGCCAGGTACGCCGGCTTGCCGAAGTAGTCGACCTGGAAGACGTTGGCGCCGCTCTCGGTCGCCGACTCGACCAGCTTGGGCGAGCAGACCTCGGTGAAGCCGCCGGCGTCGAGGGTGTCGCGGAAGCCGCGCAGGCTGGCCGCGGCCAGCTCCCACTTGGCGCGCTGCATCGGGTGCCGCCAGGTGGACGCGGCGTGGTCGAGCAGCGTCGGCAGGCTCGGCGATCAGGGTCGGCCGCCACAGCTCGACCGGCGGGGTGTCGGCGTCGTCGGAGAGCGCGCGGACCATCGGCTCGGTCACCTCGACGCCGCCCGGCGCCTGGGAGTTGGCCGTGGCGGTGCCGACCACCTCGACCGGCGTCTCCTCGGGCGGCAGCCCGGTGGCCGCCATCTCCGCGGACCACCACCTGGGCCAGGCCGGTGCGGTCGCGGACGACCAGGAACGTGAGCGCCGCGAGCTCGCGGCGCCGGTGCACCCACCCCTGCAGCCGGACGGTCGTGCCGGGCTCGGCGGTGGGCAGGTCGGAACAAAGTGTGCGCTGTGTCATCGACAACCTCCAGTGGACGAAAGCCCTGGAGGTGTGGGCGGGGGCAAAGTCGCGGTGCCACCACACCTTCGCCGACTGTGTCATCGGCCTCTCGTCGGTACGCCGGACGCGCGGACCCGGTTGTCGCGAGGGTTGTCAGGCCTCACCGGTGTCAGGGACAAGGCTACGCGAGCGAGGGTGCCTAGTCCCGCCAAACCGATAACGCCGTAGATCTGGCTCACCAGGTGACTCAGATCTACGGCGCTAGCGCCTTCCGCGATCGATGACCGGGCGTCAGGTAGGCGTAGGCGTGGTGGGTCGTGAAACCCCATCGAGTCATAGAGCGCCAGGGCAGGCTCGTTGTGCCCGAGCACCTGGAGGTACGCCGTCGTCGCGCCGAGCTCTGCCCCCCACTCCAGGAGGGCGGCCATGATCGCCCGACCGAGCCCCCGGCGCCGGTGCGCGGGCGCGACCTCGATGCCGCGGAAGCCGACCCAGTCGTCGGCGTACGCCGCGAAGCCCTGCGCGACTCCCGGGATGGTCGCGGTGGCGGTGGCCACCGTCGAACGCCAGCTCCACGGCAGAGTGGTCAACCGACCGCAGGGTGCGTCGTACGGACGCCACCGACGCGAGCTGGAAGAGCGTGTCGGCGTCGTGGCTCTCGGGACCCAGCCGAGCCCGGCCAGGAACGAGCGCTCCTCCGAGTCGCCCAGCACCGCGGCCACCGCCGGCTTGCCGAGCGCCGCGTAGTGCGCCTCGACCGCCGCGACGTCGGACGGCCCGAACGAGCCCCCGGGGAAGGCCAGCACCGAGTTCGCCCGCCGTGCCGTCGCGGTCGCCGACGAGCGCAACAGCCAGCCCGATGGCCCGGCGAGCGGCGAGACCACGAGGTCGGGGAACAGCGCAAAGCCGTGCAGCTGGGCCTGACGCGGTGAGACGCGCAGTCGCGGCGACGGCCGCGGCGGCACCGGCTTGCCCGAGACGATGTCGGCCAGCCGGATCGTCACCGGCTCCGCCGTCTTCTGGCGCCACGACACAGACACCGTCGCCCCAGGCGGTGCAGACGCCCAGCAGGTCGGTCATGGCCGGCCCGCCCGAGGGCCCGGTCCGGCCGGGCAGCACGCGGCGTACGACGACCCGCTGTCCGATGACATGCGGGCCCAGACCCTGGGCTGACCGGGACGGCGGCACGCTCGGATACTAGGCTGGCCACCAACGCCCCACCCCGTGCATCCAGGAGGAACTGGTGACCTACGTCATCGCCCAGCCCTGCGTCGACCTGAAGGACCGGGCCTGCGTCGACGAGTGTCCCGTCGACTGCATCTACGAGGGCAAGCGGATGCTCTACATCCACCCCGACGAGTGCGTCGACTGCGGCGCCTGTGAGCCGGTCTGCCCCGTCGAGGCGATCTTCTACGAGGACGACACCCCGGAGGAGTGGAAGGCCTACTACGACGCCAACGTCCACTTCTTCGACGACCTCGGCTCACCCGGTGGCGCCGCCAAGATGGGCGAGATCGACCACGACCACGAGCTCGTCGCGGCCCTGCCGCCACAAGAACACGACGAGTGACGGGTCCGGTGGTTGAGGAGGCCCGACCCGTTGGTTGAGGAGGCCCGCCAGGGCCGTCTCGAAACCAGGGTCTCCGCCCGCCTCCCCGACTTCCCGTGGGACCACCTGGCACCAGCAGCCGTTCGGGCTCGCGCGCATCCTGACGGCATCGTCGACCTCTCCGTCGGCACGCCCGTCGACCCGACGCCCGAGAGCGTGCGACGGGCGTTGGCCGAGGCGGCCGACAGCCCCGGCTACCCGCTCACGGTCGGCCGCGTCGAGACCCGCCAGGCAGCCCTCGACTGGATGGAGCGCCGGCTCGGTGTCACCGGGATCGGTCTCGACGGCGTGCTCCCGACCATCGGCTCCAAGGAGCTCATCGCCAGCCTGCCGGGGCACCTCGGCGTCGGTCCCGGCGACCTGGTCGTGCATCCGGAGCTGGCCTACCCGACCTACGAGGTCGGCACCCGCCTCGCCGGTGCCCGCCCGCTGGCGGCCGACTCGCTGACGGCGATCGGGCCGGAGGTGCCCACGCTGCTGTGGCTCAACTCCCCAGCCAACCCGACCGGGCGCGTGCTCCCGGTCGACCACCTGCGCAAGGTCGTCGACTGGTGCCGGGACCGCGGCACGGTGCTGGTCTCCGACGAGTGCTACATCGAGCTGGGTTGGGACGCCGAGCCCGTCTCGGTGCTGCACCCGGACGTCTCGGGCGGCACGCCGGACGGCATCCTGGCGGTGCACTCGCTCTCGAAGCGCTCCAACCTCGCCGGCTACCGGTGCGGCTTCGTCGCCGGCGACCCGGCCCTGGTCGGCGAGCTGCTCGCGGTCCGCAGGAACCTCGGGCTGATGATGCCCGCGCCCCAGCAGGTGGCCATGGCCGCCGCCCTCGCTGACGACGTCCATGTGGACGAGCAGCGGGAGCGGTACGCCGGGCGACGGGCGCTGCTCCGGCAGGCGCTGGAGGGCGCGGGGTTCCGCATCGACCACTCCGAGGCTTCGCTCTACCTCTGGGCAACCCGTGACCGGGACTGCTGGACGGAGGTGGACGCACTTGCCGAGCTCGGGATCCTGGTGGCGCCGGGCGCGTTCTACGGGTCGAGCGGTGGACGACACGTGCGTGTCGCGATCACCGTGACCGACGAGCGAGCGGCCGCTGCGGCCGAGCGACTCGGGTCGGCCCGATAAACGCGCGGGATGCACGCCGAGGAGGGTCGGGTCGGCTTTACTTAATGAAAGTCGACAATTCAGCGGGATGAGGTTGGCAAATAAAAGAAAGCCGCGGCGCCCGCCCCCCCAGACGGGCGCCACAGCCTCTCGTCGAACATGCCGTCAGCAGACGGAAGCGTCGTAAAGATCACGCGCCTCGATCTGGTGATCCGATAGCCGGCCCGGGACCCGGACGGCGCTGATCGCGTCCATCCGGATCACCGAGTGGTCGTTCTGGGCGTCGGCGAGAACCACTCCGTACCCGTCGACTCCAGCGACGACCCCAGTCAGCCATTGACCTCCGACCAGGACCTCCACAATTGCGTCATGGTCGCGCGCCCTGTTCAGCGCCGTACCCATGCTGTAGATCGTGGAACCCTGCATATCCGATTCACCCCCCCTGCTGCCGAAAAGCCCCCTCCTCGGCGTTGAATGAAAAAATAGCCTGCTGGATACGCTGCTGTCTGCACTCAACGGTGCTGATTTCGTCGTGTCGCAAAACAATTGATCGTCAAGCGGGCAAATTCTGACAACCCGTTTGTCACTGGTCTAGACGACTACTAGCGCGCTCGACGCTGGAGTTGGAAAAGGCCGGAAATCGCGCGCCGGGATGGGTTAGTGAGCGACGTCTACGTGGACGTGATCGCGGTGCTCGAGAATGCTCGGGTCGCCCTTGGCCGACGCCGGGACCCGGTAGTCGAGCCACCCCTCGTGCGAGAGCCGGCCCGCCCGCCATACCCGGTCGTCGAAGATCACGGTGTTGATGTCGAGCCGATCGGCCTGGCCGACAAGGTAGCTGGCGATGGCCCAGCCGCGGCGCCGGTTGTCGGGGGAGACCGGCCGCACGAAGACGTCGATCGCACGTCCCTCGTAGTGCGCCGATCCCGGCCATGTGGCCGTCTCGGACCCCGCCGGGCGCGAAGCCGCCGAGCGGCAGCTCGCCGAACGTCCGCGCCAGGTCGGCACGCACGGAGGCCGCCCGGGCCGTCAGCCCGGAGTCGTCGAGGTCGGCGGCCTGCTCGTCGCGGTCGTCGTCGACGGTGCACCAGAAGGCGGCGCGCGAGTTGCCGGTCAGCGCCGAGGCGAGCACCCGGGCGTCCGGCTCGTGGTCGGCGTACGCGTCCGGGAACCCGGATCGCTGAACCCGTTGGGCGGCCTCGGTGACCGGCAGCTCCCGGTAGCCGTCGACCTGCTCGAGGGCGTCGTAGAAGGCAGTGATCGAGTGCTCCGGGTCGAGGATCTGGGCGCGGGTGCCCCAGCCCTGCGACGGGCGCTGCTGGAACAGCCCGACGGAGTCGCGGTCGCCGTAGTCGAGGTTGCGCAGGTCGGATTCCTGGTACGCCGCCGCCAGGGCGATCGTCGCGGCCCTGGCCGGCATCCCGCGGCGCACCGAGATGGCCGCGATCAACGCGGCGTTCCCCGACTGCTCGAGGTCGAGCTCGACGTGACGACCGTCCGCCGAGGCCTCGCACCGCTCCACGGGAGGGAACAGCTGGGGGACCCCGCCGCCGCTCAGGGCGACATAGGCGACCAGGCCGCCGATGCCGAGCGCCGCCACGAGGCCCACGGCGAGCAGTCGGCGATTCACGAGTCAGGTCCGGTGGCGTGGCGGGGTCAGTTGGCGTGCAGGTCGGCGTTGAGCTCGATGCTGCCGGCCTGCCACGGCACGGCCTCGACCGCACCGGTGACCGAGTTGCGACGGAAGAGCACGTGGTCGGAGCCCGACAGCTCGGCCGCCTTGACGACCCGGCCGTCGGCCAGCGTGACCTTGGTGCCGGCGGTGACGTAGCACCCGGCCTCCACGACGCAGTCGTCGCCCAGGCTGATGCCGATGCCGGCGTTGGCGCCCAGCAGGCAGCGTTCGCCGATGGAGACGACCTGGGTGCCGCCGCCCGACAGGGTGCCCATGATCGAGGCGCCGCCCCCGACGTCGGAGCCGTCGCCGACCACCACGCCGGCCGAGACCCGGCCCTCGATCATCGAGGCGCCGAGGCTGCCGGCGTTGTAGTTGACGAATCCCTCGTGCATGACGGTGGTGCCGGGCGCCAGGTGCGCCCCCAGCCGGACCCGGTCGCCGTCGGCGATGCGGACCCCGGCGGGCACGACGTAGTCGACCATCCGCGGGAACTTGTCGACGCCGTAGACCATCACCGGCCGTCCGGTGGCCGTCTGGAGCCGGGCCCGGGTGGCCTCGAAGCCATCGACGGCGCAGGGCCCGGCGCTGGTCCACACGACGTTGGTGAGCAGCCGGAACGCGCCCGTCGACCGAGATCGTGTGCGGCCGGACCAACCGGTGGGAGAGCAGGTGCAGCCGCAGCCAGATGTCCTCGGTGGAGGCCGGCGCGGCCTGCAGGTCCGCGACGACCACGCGGCGTACCTCCCGGGAGACGCGGCGTACGTCGTCGGGGCCGGCCAGGGCTTCGAGGTCGGCCGTCGCCCCGGTGGAGTCGTCGGGCGCACCGAGACGCGGCTGCGGGAACCAGACGTCGAGCACCGTGCCGTCCTCGGTCACGGTGGCGATGCCGAGTCCCCAGGCCTGCGTGGGTGCGTCAGTCACGTTGAAAGACTACGGATCGGCCCGCGGCCGTGAGCTGCTGGTGCGCACCGCATGCCCGGCGTACCGTGGTGAGGACCGGTCCCGCCAGGACCGCCCGAGGAGTGACATGAGCATCCTGCAGTCCGTCAGACTCCGTCATGGCCTTGCGGCCGCCGCCGTGGCCGCCCTCACGCTCTGGGGTCCCAGCGCCTCCGCCGCACCGACTCATCACCCCGCGAAGTCACACCAGCCCTTGATGATCACGCACCTGATGAGCTCGTGCGGCTCCATGGACGAGCACTTCTGACGCTCGTCGCTGGTTGAGGAAGACGCGCTAGCGCCGTTCGACCTCGCAGGCGCTACTGCCCGGTGCGACCGTCGATGCACTCGCGCAGCAGGTCGGCGTGGCCGACGTGGCGGGCGTACTCCTCGACCATGTGCACGATGATGTCGCGGACCTCGACCTCATCGCCGCCGACGTCCACGGTCCGCCCGAGGTCGTCGATCCCCTCGACGTACGCCTCGGCGAAGGCGACCTCGCGACGCCAGGACTCCCAGGCCTCGTCGACGACGGCCGGGTCGGCGACGGCTGCCGTTGAAGTCGAGGTCGCGGTCCTCGTCGCTGTGGTAGAGGCGGGGGATGTCCTGGCCGTCGAGGTGACGCCGGAACCAGGAGTGCTCGACCTTGGCGAGGTGGCGCAGGAGTCCCAGCAGCGACATCGTCGAGGGCGGCACCGACCTGCGGGCCAGCTGCTCGGCGTCGAGGCCCTCGCACTTCATCTCGAAGGTCAGCCGGTAGCCCCGCAGGTATCCGGCGACCACCGCCTTCTCGCCCCGGGGGATCACTCCGGTCTCGCGGGGGTCGTCCTCGGGGTCGACCCACATGTCGGGGTACTTGCGCTCGGTCACCGCCCCAACCTGTCCCACCCGCCGCGCCGGACGCAAACCGATTGGTGGCCCGGTCGGGGCCGCCGAGTACCGTGGCGGCACAGGCGTTCGAGCCGTCATCAGCGGCGAGCCTCCGGAAGAACGGGATCCGCGAGCTCGATCGCCGGGAAGACCTCAATAGAACCGGACGGGTAGGCCCGTCACAGCCGTGAACGAGCGGTCGTCCGTCCAGCAACAAGGGCGGGCGGCAAGCGAGGTGGTACCGCGGTCCCCGGATCGTCCTCGTGGCACTGACCACGAGACGACGACCCGCAGGAGCACCGCATGACCTACCCCCAGGTCTCCCACACCGGCGACGAGCACGCCGGCGTCCCGTCGTCGCCGTCCTTCCCGACGATCGAGGAGGCCGTGCTGGCCTACTGGGCCGAGGACGGCACCTTCCAGGCCAGCGTCGACCAGCGCGACGCGGGCGACAACGGAGACAACGAGTTCGTCTTCTACGACGGTCCGCCGTTCGCCAACGGCCTGCCGCACTACGGCCACCTGCTGACGGGCTACGTCAAGGACCTGGTGCCCCGCTACCAGACGATGCGCGGCCGCCGCGTGGAGCGCCGCTTCGGCTGGGACACCCACGGCCTGCCCGCCGAGCTCGAGGCGATGCGCCAGCTCGGCATGAAGACGACCGAGGAGATCCTCGACCTCGGCATCGAGCAGTTCAACATCGAATGCCGCAAGTCGGTCTTCGAGTACACCCAGGAGTGGCGCGACTACGTCACCCGCCAGGCCCGCTGGGTCGACTTCGACAACGACTACAAGACCCTCGACCCGACCTACATGGAAAGCGTCATGTGGGCCTTCCAGCAGCTGCACGAGAAGGGCCTGGCCTACGAGGGCTTCCGGGTGCTGCCCTACTGCTGGAACGACGAGACGCCGCTGTCCAACCACGAGCTGCGGATGGACGACGACGTCTACCAGCTCAGGGTCGACCCTGCAGTGACCGTCGGCCTTCGGCTGACCAGCGGGCCGGCCGAGGGTGCGCTGGCCCTGGTCTGGACGACGACGCCGTGGACCCTCGCGGCCAACCTGGCGATCATGGTCGGCTCCGAGATCGACTACGTCGTGGTCGAGTCCGACTTCACGGGTACGCCGGAGCGGTACCTGCTCGCGGCGGCCCGGCTGGCGGCGTACGCGAAGGAGCTGGGGGAGGATCCGACCATCGTCGAGAGGCTGACCGGTGCCGACCTCCTGGAGAGCACCTACACGCCGCCGATGTCCTACTACCTCGGCCACGAGCGGGCCTTCCGCGTCGTCCACGCGGACATGGTCACCACCGAGGACGGCACGGGGCTGGTGCACACCGCCGGCGCCTTCGGTGAGGAGGACAAGGCCATCACCGACCGCGAGGGCATCGAGCCGGTGGTGCCCGTCGCCAGGGACGGGAAGTTCACCCCGCCGGTCGACGACTACGCCGGCCTGCACGTCTTCGACGCGAACCTGGCGATCATCGACCACCTCAGGGCGATGACGCGGACCGCTTCGACGGGCGACCAACGGCGACACCGGGTCGATCACGCCCGGCACGGTGCTGCTGCGCCGCGAGGCCTACGAGCACCCCTACCCGCACTGCTGGCGCTGCCGCGAGCCCCTCATCTACATGGCGGTCTCGAGCTGGTTCGTGTCCACCACCAAGATCCGCGACAAGATGCTCGACCTCAACCAGCAGATCCGGTGGGTACCCGAGCACATCAAGGACGGCCAGTTCGGCCGCTGGCTGGAGAACACGCGGGACTGGTCCATCTCGCGGAACCGCTTCTGGGGCTCGCCGATCCCGGTCTGGAAGAGCGACGACCCGGCGTACCCGCGCATGGACGTCTACGGCTCGCTCGACGAGCTCGAGCGCGACTTCGGCGTGCGCCCGACCGACCTGCACCGGCCGTTCATCGACCGGCTGACGCGGCCCAACCCGGACGATCCGACGGGGAACTCGACCATGCGTCGGGTCACCGACGTGATGGACTGCTGGTTCGAGTCCGGGTCGATGAGCTTCGCCCAGGTGCACTATCCCTTCGACAACGCCGAGTGGTTCGAGGACCACTTCCCGGGCGACTTCATCGTCGAGTACATCGGCCAGACGCGCGGCTGGTTCTACACGATGCACGTGCTGGCGTCGGCGCTCTTCGACAAGCCGGCGTTCGAGACCTGCCTGAGCCACGGCATCGTGCTGGGCTCCGACGGGCAGAAGATGAGCAAGTCGCTGCGCAACTACCCCGACGTGCGCGAGGTCTTCGACCGCGACGGCGCCGACGCGATGCGCTGGTTCCTGATGTCCAGCCCGATCCTGCGCGGCGGCAACCTCATCGTCACCGAGCGCAACATCCGCGAGGGCGTCCGCCAGGTGCTGATCCCGCTGTGGAACTGCTGGTACTTCTTCTCGCTCTACGCCAACGCCGCGGGTTCCGCTGGCTACGCAGCAGAACGGCGGACCGACTCCGCCGACCCGCTCGACCGCTACCTGCTGGCCAAGTGCCACCAGTACGTCGCCGCGATGACCGACCAGCTCGACAACTACGAGATCGCCAACGCCTGCGACTCCACGCGGGCGTTCCTCGACGTGCTGTCGAACTGGTACATCCGCCGCTCCCGCGAGCGCTTCTGGGCAGCCGACCCGCCGCTGGTTGGTGAAATCGACCACCCACCGTCTCGAAGCCAAGGCACCACGGACGCCTTCGACACGCTCTTCACCGTGCTCGAGGTGGTGGCCCGCGTGACCGCGCCGCTGCTGCCGCTCACGACGGAGGAGATCTGGCGGGGGCTGACCGGTGAGCGGTCGGTGCACCTGACCGACTGGCCGGCCGCCGACGAGCTGCCCGCCGACGACGCGTTGGTGGTGGCCATGGACCAGGTGCGCGAGGTGTGCTCCGCCGGCTCGGCGCTGCGCAAGGGCGCCGGGCTGCGCAACCGCCTGCCCCTGGCCGAGCTGACGGTGGTGGTCACGGGCGCCGACCGGCTGGCCGGCTTCGAGCCGATCGTCGCCGACGAGCTCAACGTCAAGTCCGTGCGGCTGCTCGACGCCGACCACCCGGACGCCGCGTCGTACGGCGTGTCGCAGCGGCTGTCGGTCAACGCGCGCGCGGCGGGTCCCCGGCTCGGCAAGGACGTGCAGACGGCGATCCGCGCCTCCAAGTCCGGCGACTGGTCGGTCGGCGACGACGGCAAGGTGACCGCCGGCGGCCTGGTGCTGGAGGAGGGGGAGTACACCCTCGACACCGTGGCCGGGGTCGGTGACGACGCGGCCACCGGGCTGCTGCCGCGCGGCGGCTTCGTGGTGCTCGACACCGCGCTGACGCCCGAGCTCGAGGCCGAGGGCGTGGCCCGCGACCTGGTGCGCGCCGTCCAGCAGGCCCGTCGCGACGCCGGGCTGGCGGTCTCCGACCGGATCACGCTGACCATCGCGGCCCGGGCCGAGGTCGTCGACGCCCTCGAGGCCCACCGGGGGATGTTGGCGGCGGAGACGCTCGCGACCTCGCTCGAGCTCGAGGTCGCCGACGTCGAGCACCCCGTCATCGAGCTCGACCGCGCGTGAAGCCGTATTCGTTGGTCGAGCCGCCGCGAGGGACGAGCGGCGTGTCGAGACCCAATCCCGGTCACGGGGTCTCGACACGGGCTCGCCCAGGGGCTCGCCCGGCTCGACCAGCGAAGTGGCTGACAGGATGGCCCGCATGGCTGAGCTGGACCTGACCGCCGACGCCGTGACGCTCACGGAACAGCTGGTCGACATCGAGTCGGTCAGCCGCAACGAGCAGCGCATCGCCGACGCGGTGGAGGCGGTGCTGACGCCGCTGACCCACCTCACCGTGTCGCGGCACGGCAACACGGTGGTCGCGCGCACGGAGCTCGGCCGGGCTGAGCGGGTCGTGGTGGCCGGACACCTCGATACCGTGCCGGTGAACGGCAACCTCCCGTCGCGGCGCGACGGTGATGTGCTGCGCGGCCTCGGCACCTGTGACATGAAGGGCGGCGTGGCGGTGATGCTGCGGATCGCGGCGACGGTGCCCGAGCCCAACCGCGACCTGACCTTCCTCTTCTACGAGTCGGAGGAGATCGAGTCCGAGTTCAACGGCCTGCATCTGCTCTCCCAGAGCAACCCCGAGCTGCTGACGGCCGACTTCGCCATCTTGATGGAGCCCTCCGACGCGGTCATCGAGGCCGGCTGCCAGGGCACCCTGCGCGTCGACGTCACTGCCCGCGGCGAGCGCGCCCACTCGGCCCGCAGCTGGATGGGCGTCAACGCCATCCACAAGGCCGGCGCGATCCTCGACCGGCTCAACGCCTACGAGGCACGCAAGCCGGTGATCGACGGCCTGGAGTACCACGAGGGCCTCAACGCCGTCTTCATCACCGGCGGCGTCGCCGGCAACGTGCTGCCCGACGTGTGCACCGTCTCGGTCAACTACCGGTTCGCTCCGGACCGCAGCGAGGCCGAGGCGGCGGCGTACGTCACGGAGTTCTTCGCCGGCTTCGAGGTGGCGGTCACCGACTCGGCGCCGGGGGCGTTGCCCGGGCTGGACCGGCCGGCCGCCAAGGAGTTCGTCGACGCGGTGGGCGGCGAGGTCAACCCGAAGTTCGGGTGGACCGACGTGGCCCGTTTCTCGGCGCTCGGCATGCCGGCGGTGAACTTCGGGCCGGGCGACCCGATGCTGGCGCACAAGCAGGAGGAGTTCGTGCCAATGGCGCAGATCGTCAGGTGCGAGTCCGTGCTGCGGACCTGGCTCGGCTCGGGCGGGGGAGGTCCGGCGTGAAGAAGAAGCAGAAGGGCCCGGTGATGCAACGTCGCGAACAGGTGGAGGAGGGCACCACCACCGACCAGCGGCTGCTCGACTCGCGAGGGCCTTCGGACTGGGTTCATACGGATCCATGGCGCGTCATGCGGATCCAGGCGGAGTTCATCGAGGGGTTCGGCGCGTTGGCCGAGCTGGGCCCGGCGATCGGCGTCTTCGGCTCGGCGCGCACCGGGCCGGGCGACCCGACGTACGAGCAGGCCGAGCGCGTCGGGCGTGGCCTCGCGGAAGCGGACTTCGCCGTCATCACCGGCGGTGGCCCGGGCTCGATGGAGGCGGCCAACAAGGGTGCCAGCGAGGCCGGCGGCACGAGCGTCGGCCTCGGCATCGAGCTGCCCTTCGAGTCCGGAATGAACTCCTGGGTCAACCTCGGCATCAACTTCCGCTACTTCTTCGCCCGCAAGACGATGTTCGTCAAGTACTCCCAGGGCTTCGTGGTGCTGCCCGGCGGGCTGGGCACCTTCGACGAGCTCTTCGAAGCGCTGACGCTGGTGCAGACCCAGAAGGTGACGTCGTTCCCGCTGGTGCTGATGGGCGTCGACTACTGGTCGGGACTGCTCGCCTGGCTGCGCGACACCGTGCTCGCCGAGGGCAAGATCAGGCAGTCCGATCTCGACATGCTCCAGCTGACCGACGACGTCGACGAGGCCGTGGCGCTGATGGTCGCGGCCCGCGAGGATCGGAAGAGATCCTCATGATGTGGTTCTTCGCCGTCCTGGTGGTGCTGGCGATGGGCGGGATCGCGGTGGTCGCGTCCGGTCGTGGGACGCCGATGGCACGGGTGTACGACGACCGTCCCGATGCCCTGGTCCCGGCCGACGGACCCCTCGCGCCCGAGGATCTGCGCCGGGTGCGGTTCTCGCTGGCCTTCCGCGGCTACCGGATGTCGGAGGTCGACACGCTGCTCGACCGGCTGGCCGCCGAGAAGGAGGCCCAGCAGGAGGCCCAGAAGGAGGCCCAGCAGGACGTCGAGCGTCAACAACCGTCGGCCGACGCGCCCGAGGCCGACCAAAACCCCCAAGAACGCCCCGAACACGACGGTTGAGGCAGACTGCGGGGCGTGAAGCCCGAGTACGTCGTCTACGTGCTGACCGCTCTGGCCGCGGTCGTCGTCGTGCTCACCCGGATCCGGCTGAGCAAGGACACCGCCGCCGGCCAGCACAACGTGGGGACCGGGATCCTCAACATCCACACCGCCTTCGGGACGCTGGCGCTCGTGGGATGGGTGGTCTTCCTGGTGATGGAGAACGACCTGGTCGGGATCGTCGCGCTCGCCTTCTGGTGGGTGACCGCCATCGCCGGGGTGCTGATCCTGCTGCGCTGGCTGCCGACCCATGGCAAGCACTCGTCGTCCACCCGCGACGACAGCTGGTCGGAGGGGCCCGGACTCTCGGTGCTGGCGCACGTCGGGATGCTCGTCGGGGTGCTGGTCTTCACGTGGTACTACGCGTCGCGCTGACCGCTCTCGGCCTGCTGGCCGGGATCGCGGCTGTGCCACCAGCTGCCGGGGCGGCCGAGGCCCGCCCGACGCGGGCGGCGTACGGGCACGAAGTCATCGGCACCTCCGTGCACGGGCGTCCGATCGTGGCCTGGCACCTCGGTGAGACCCACCGGCCGAAGGTGGTGCTGATCGCCGGAATGCACGGCAACGAGGGCGCGCCGACCGCGATCCTGCGCACCCTGCGCGACGGGAAGAGCGTGCACGGCATCGACCTGTGGGTGGTGCCGACGTACAACCCCGACGGGCTGGCCCGGGGCACCCGCCGCAACGCTCGCGGCGTCGACCTGAACCGCAACTACCCGTACCACTGGGCGCCGCTGGGGGGCAGCTACTACTCGGGGCCGCGACCAGGGTCGGAGCCGGAGACGCGCGCGATGATGGGCTTCCTGGCCCGGGTGAAACCCGACTGGATCCTCAGCTTCCACCAGCCGCTGCACGGCGTCGACATCGCCGTCGAGCGGCCGACGTTCGCCCGCCGGGTCGCGCGCATCCTCGGCCTGCCGACCACCACGCTGGACTGTGGCGGGGTCTGCCACGGCACCATGACGGGTTGGTACAACCACCATTTCGGGGGCTTCGCCCTCACCGTCGAGTACGGCGGCTCCCCGCCCGCCCGCCTGATGCGCAAGACCGCCCCCGGTCAGGTGATGCGGATCTTCGGAGCCTGGCGCGGCAACAACCGCTTCGACGTGCTGCCGTAGGGCAATCGCCGCTGGTCGACGAGGGCCGTCAAGGCCCGTCACGAGACCCGGCGACGGGGGCACCGTGGTTTCGTGACAGGCGCTAGCGCGCCTTCCTCAACCAGCGGCGGCGCTAGCGCGCCTTCCTCAACCAGCGGCGGCGTCAGCGCCCCTCGAAGACCGGCTTCTGCTTGGCCACGAACGCCTCGACGGCGGCGCGGTGGTCGGCGGTGGCGCCGGTGAGGGTCATCATCGAGCTCTCGAACTCCAGCGCCTCGGCGAAGGTGTGGCCGGCGGCGTACGCCACGGAGCGGCGCATGGCACCGAACGCGACCGTCGGGCCGGCGGCCAGACCCGCGGCCAGTGCGGCGACCTCGTCGGCGAGGGTGTCGGCGGGAACCACGCGGGTGGCCAGGCCGAGGGCGAGTGCCTCGTCGGCCTTGATCGTGCGCGGCTGGTAGAGCAGCTCGATGGCCTTCGCCGGTCCGACCAGCCGCTGCAGCGTGAAGCTCGAGCCGGTGTCGCACGACAGCGCCACGCCTGCGAAGGCCAGGTTGAAGCCCGCCGTGTCGGCGACGATGCGCAGGTCGCAGGCGAAGGCCAGGCTGGCACCCGCGCCGGCAGCCACGCCGTTGACGGCCGCGATGACGGGCTTGGCCATCCCGGCCAGCGCGGTGACGATCGGGTTGTAGTGCTCGTCGACCGTGCGGAACAGCTGGTCGCTCGACCCGCTGTTGAGGATCTCGATGTGCTGCTTGAGGTCCTGGCCGACGCAGAACGCCCGCCCCGTCCCGGTCAGCACCACGCACCGCGCCGCCGGGTCGTCGGCCACCGACCGGACGGCTTCGAGCAGCGCCTCCTTGGTGGCCACGTCGAGGCTGTTCATCGCCTCGGGACGGTTGAAGGTGATGGTGGCGACGCCCTCGGAGACGTCGACGAGAACCGGCGCTTCGCTCATGCCGCGCAGTCTGCCGTACGCAGACTCGCGCTCACCCGGCGAGGCAGCGCGCCACGAACCGGTCCGCTGCGGGCTCCAGCCGGGTCGCCTCGTCGTTGAACAGCTCCTCGGCCACCCGTCCTGGCCAGCGGGCAGGAAGCAGCTCCTCGGGGAGCCGCGGGTCGGTGAAGAGGAACTTGCGCCACTCGTGCACGAGGTGGAACCGCGCGGCGAACATCGCCTCGTCCTCGTCGTCGTGGCGCCGCAGCTCGCCGAGGACGAGGTCGTCGGCGGCGTCGACCCACTCGGTGTAGGCCCGGGCGAGCGAGTCCAGGTCCCACGCGCTCGTGGGGTCGACGTCGAAGCGCTCGGCGAGGGCGGCGCGCACGGTGCCACCCGCGCGCTCGACGGTCGGGGTCAGGTCCTCGCGCGGCCACGGGCCCAACCACACACCCGGGGCGTACTCGGCCAGTCCGAGGAAGCCCAGCTCGGCGCGCAGGCGCGTGCGGGCGCTGCGATCGCGGGGGGCGTCGATGAATGCCAGCCGCCAGCGACCGTCCCACACGGGCGTGCCGCGACGGTAGATCCGGTCGGCCGTGTCGGCGAGCCGCTCGACGGCCTGCTCGGTGGCCCGATAGCCCGGGCCGATGGTCAGCGAGACGGGCGTCAGCCAGCCCTGGACCACCATCCGGGAGACGGCCGTGCGGACCGCCGGCGCGCCGATGCCGACCGGCGCGAGCAGCTTCACGAGGGCGGAGACGGGGGCCTGGTGGCCGCGCGAGCGGAGGTGGTCGCCGTACACGTCGAAGAGCGCCGAGCGGGCGTGCATGTGCGCGAGTCTGCCCCACGCTTCGCCCCGCGCCGTGCCGATAGGGGATAATGGAGACACGCGTAGCGGCGAGCCGGTCCGTCCGGCCTCGCGTCCCCACAGCAACCACGTGCCATGAACAGGGAAGTAGGTGCCGGATGGCGGCAATGAAGCCGCGGACGGGCGACGGTCCGCTGGAGGTCACCAAGGAGGGCCGGGGCATCGTGATGCGCGTCCCGCTCGAAGGTGGGGGCCGTCTCGTTGTCGAGCTGAACGCCGAGGAGGCCGGCGCTCTCGGGGACGCCCTCAAGGGCGTCGTCGGCTGACCCCGTGGCCGCGATCCGGACACTCGTACTCCCTCCCCAGGTATCGCCCCCCGAATTTGCCCTGAGCGGCCTGCTGCCGCATGCCGTCCGGGGGGTCGACGTCGTCGCGCTGCCGGTCCTGCCCGGCGACGGTGTCGACGGGGGCGTGGTGCTCGGACCGGGGGCACCCGAGATGGAGGACCGGGCCGGCCTCGACCTGCTGGGTGCCTGCGACATCGCCAAGGCCACAGGCAAGGCGGGTGAGGTGACGCAGCTTCCGGTGCCCGGTGGCAGCCCCGACAACGACGCCCTCGAGCTGGTCCTGCTCGTCGGTGTGGGCGACCAGACTCCCGCCGACCTGCGTCGCGCCGGCGCCGCCCTCGCCCGCGCCGCCCGCGACCGACGCCGCGTCGCCACCAGCATCCCGGCCGCCGTCGGGCCCGTCGGGCTCGAACCGTTCGTGGTCGGCGCGATGCTCGGGTCGTTCGGCTTCCACTGGCGCTCCACCGGCCCGGAGCGCCAGCCGGTGGCCCAGGTCGTGCTGGCCGGTACGACGACCGACGAGGCGTCGAACAAGGCACTGCGTCGGGCGGTCGCTGTCGGCGGCGCCGGCTGGCGGGCCCGGGTCCTGGCCACCGTGCCCTCCAACCTCAAGAACCCGCGCTGGCTGGCCGACCAGGCCGAGTCGCTGGCCGAGGAGACCGGTCTCAAGGCGACCGTGTGGGATGAGGCCCGGCTCGAGAAAGACGGCTTCGGCGGGATCATCGGGGTGGGCCGCGCGTCGATCAACCCCTCGTGCCTGATCCGCCTCGACTACACCCCTCCCGACGCGAGCTCCAAGACTCCCCGCGTGGTGCTCGTCGGCAAGGGCATCACCTTCGACTCCGGCGGCCTGTCGATCAAGCCTGCGGAGTCGATGACCACCATGAAGCGGGACATGACCGGTGGCGGGGTCGTCATCTCCGTGCTCGGCGCGCTCGCGGCCGTCGGCTGTCCCGTCAAGGTGACCGGGCTGGTCGCGGCCGCCGAAAATGTCATCGGCGGCGACGCGCTGCGACCGGGCGACGTACTTGTCCACTACGGCGGCCGCACCAGCGAGGTCACCAACACCGACGCCGAGGGCAGGCTGGTGCTGGCCGACGCGCTGGCGTACGCCGTCGACAAGCTCGACCCGGCAGCGATGGTCGACGTGGCCACGCTGACCGGCTCGATGAAGGTCGCCCTCGGCCAGCAGGTCGGCGGCTACTTCGCCAACCACGAGGCGCTCGCCTCGGCATTGTTCGAGGCCGGCGACGCCTCGGGCGAGCCACTCTGGCGCTTCCCGCTGGTCACCGACTACGAGGAGAAGCTCGCCTCCAAGGTGGCCGACGCCGACAACGCCCCCGGCGGGGCGGGGTCGATCACGGCGGCGCTGTTCCTCCAGCACTTCGTCGGCGGCGTGCCCTGGGCACACCTCGACATCGCCTCCGTCGGCGACGCGCCCGAGGACAGCTTCGAGTGGACTGCCGGCCCGACCGGCTTCGGCGCCCGGGCGCTGCTGGCCTGGCTCGGCTCCCCCGACCCGCTCGAGGGGATCTGACCCGTGCACGCACTGACGGTGCGGTGGTCGCTGGCCGACGCCCCCGAGGGGGTGGAGGAGGCACTGGCGGCCTACGTCGCCGACACCTCGCACGCGCGGTTCACCGGCCTCGACGGACTGCGGTTCAAGACCTGGCGGATGCGACCGGGTGAGTGGTTCGAGGGCTGTTACGTCTTCGACGACGACGCCGCGCGGGCGGCGTTCCAGGAGAGCTTCACGGTCGGTGCCGCCCAGAGCCCGGGCTCGCAGATCATCGGCTCGGCGCCGGTGCTCATCGAGCCGTGCGAGGTGGTCGCGGTCGCCGAGGGTGGCGAAGGGTTCCTGGCGGCGCCGAGGTACTGAGCGTTTCGGTTCCGGTGGTTTCGTGACGGGCGCTTAGCGCGCCCTCCTCAACCAGCGGGGGTCAAGCTCCGAGGGTCTCGGGCGCCCACTCCTTCTTGGCGAGCAGCAGCCCGTCACCCACGGGCAGCAGCAGCGGCACGAGCTGGTCGTGGTCGGACACCTCGCGGCACACCTCGCGGATCGCCACGGTCTCCTCGTCGCGCTGCGCGGGGTCGGCGACCCGGTCGTGCCACAGTGCGTTGTCGAAGGCCACCACGCCGCCGGGACGCAACAGGCGCACCGCCTCCTTGAGGTAGGCGGAGTACTCCACCTTGTCGCCGTCGGCGAAGACCAGGTCGTAGTGCCCGTCCGTCAGCCGGGGGAGCACGTCGAGCGCGGCACCGGCGATGGTGCGGGCCCGCTGGGGGGCGAATCCGCCGTCGGTGAACGTCTCGCGGGCCAGCCGCTGGTGCTCGGCCTCGATGTCGACGGTGGTCAACACGCCGTCGGCGCGCATGCCGCGCAGCAGCCACAGGCCGGAGACGCCGGTGCCGGTGCCGATCTCCACCACGGCGCGCGCCTCGAGCACGGAGGCGAGGAAACTCAGGGCGGCGCCCCCACCCGAGCCGATCGGCGCCACGCCGACCTCCTCGGCGCGGACCCGCGCCGCCGCCAGCACGTCGTCCTCGGGCACGAACGCCTCCGCATAGGTCCAGGTCGCGGGCTTGGGAGGACTGGTCGCCATGGCGCCGACACTATCGCCCTCGTCGGGCCGCGAGACCGCGGGAACACCGCCACCAACCGGTTCGTTGTTGCTCACAGGGACCCCGGTAGCCCGGCTATCAGGTTCTTCTCAGGAGCGATACCTACCGTGAGGAGTGACAACGCTGTTCGGCACGTCGGCGCGAAGGCGCAGCGAGGAGGCCACCGTGGCTGACCACGGTGAGGTCCGTGATGCCGTCACGGGCACGGTGCCGACGTGGGACGAGGTCGTCGAGCAGCACTCCGACCGCGTCTTCCGGCTCGCCTACCGGCTGACCGGCAACCGTCCCGACGCCGAGGACCTCACCCAGGAGGTCTTCGTCCGGGTCTTCCGCAGCCTGTCGACCTACACGCCGGGCACCTTCGAGGGCTGGCTGCACCGGATCACCACCAACCTCTTCCTCGACCAGGCCCGACGCAAGCAGCGCATCCGCTTCGACGCGCTCTCCGACGAGCGGGCCGACAGGCTGACCAGCGCGAGCGCGCCGCCGGATGCGGCGTACGCCGACCGCACCTTCGACGACGACATCGAGCGCGCGCTGGCCAGCCTGCCTCCCGAGTTCCGCGCTGCCGTGGTGCTGTGCGACGTCGAGGGGCTCTCCTACCAGGAGATCGCCGACATCATGGACGCCAAGCTGGGCACGGTGCGCTCGCGCATCCACCGGGGCCGCGCGATGCTGCGTGAGGCTCTCGCCCACCGCGCGCCCGCGCCCGGCCGGCAGCGGTACGCCGGACCGGCGACCGCGGTGGCCGCAGGCGGGCTGATGTGATCGGGCACCTCGGCGCGCGCGTCAGCGCCCTGCTCGATGGCCAGCTCCCTCCGGCGGAGGAGGAGCGGGCCTGGGAGCACGTGCACTCCTGCCACTTCTGCCGCGACGCGGTCGAGCGCGAGGGCTGGGTCAAGACCCGGCTGGCCGGCCTCTCCTTCGGCGACACGCCCGCCTCCGAGCGGCTCAAGGGCTCGCTCATCGGCGCCCAGCAGGGGCTGCCCCCGGGCGACGCCCTGCTGGCCATGTCGCCCCGACCCCGCTGGGGGAGCCTGGTGGCCATCGGCGGGGGCGCCGCGGGGGCCGCTGTGCTCGGAGTCCTCGCCCTGGGCGCCGCCCCGGCCAACGCGCCGTCGATCGACCGGCGCGCCCCGTCCAACCTCCCCAGCACCTCGCTCGTGAGCCCGACATCGGTGCCGCGGCTCGGTCTCCCGAGCGTGCAGCCGAGCGGCAGCCGCCAGGTCCGCTGATCCCACGACGAGCCACCCTGGGTCCGCGAACTTGCGGCCAGGGGCGAAGATAGGTCTCGTGAACGACCGTCCGGACCTCGACGACACAGAGGAGACCGCTCCGCTGTCTCTGCGTGACTCCGTCTCGAGCGGCCCCCCGAGCAATCATTGGGGCGATCGCTCTGGCGATCAGTCTGCTGATCACTCTGCTGATCACTGGGGCGGTCACACCGGCCAGTACGGCGCTCAGTACGGCGCACCGCCCACGCAGCCCGAGCCCTACGGTCACTCTTTCGGGGCTCAGCCCTCCGCTCCCTACCCCCCGCCCGGCACCCAGCCGATGCCGGCCTACGCCACTGCCGTCCCGCGCGGACGCGCCGACAAGGGCCGGGTGTCCCGGTGGATCTGGCCGGCGGTGTGTGCCCTGGCGCTGGTCGTCGGCGGGCTCGCTGGCGCCGTCGGCGGGGCGGCGTACGAGAACTGGTCGACGCCCGACGGCGACGGGATCGTCGCGGGCGGTCTCCAGGAGGCCGGGGCGCACTCGACCGCACCGCTGCCTACCCAGAACGGATCGGTGGCAGCCGTGGCCAGGGAGGTGCTGCCGAGCACGGTGCAGATCCTGGCGCAGTACCAGGGGCAGGACGACGGCGCGACCGGTTCGGGCTTCGCGCTCGACACCCAGGGTCACTTCGTCACCAACAACCACGTGGTCGCGGACGCCGCGGAGAACGACGGACCGATCGAGGTCGTCGACCAGGACGGCAACCGCTTTGTCGCCACCCTCGTCGGTCGCAGCCCCACCTACGACCTGGCCGTGCTCTACGTCGCCAGTGGGCCAGACCTGCCCGCCGCCGCGCTCGGGGCCTCGGAGGCGCTCAACGTGGGCGACGCGGTCGTGGCGTTCGGCTCGCCGCTGGGCCTGAGCTCCACAGTGACGGCCGGCATCGTGAGCGCGCTCAACCGGCCGGTGACCACCGGTGACGCCGGCAACGAGTCGTCCTACATCAACGCCGTCCAGACCGACGCCGCGATCAACCCGGGCAACTCCGGCGGCCCGCTCGTGAACCTCCAGGGCCAGGTGGTGGGCGTGAACTCCGCCATCGCCACCACAGGCGGAGCCATCCAGGGCGAGGCGGGCAACATCGGCGTCGGCTTCGCGATCCCGATCGAGCAGGTCAAGATCACCGCCGACCAGATCCTGCGCACCGGCGAGGCCCGCTACCCCGTGATCGGGGCCAAGGTGGTCACCGGCGGGACCGACAATGTCAAGGGGGCAGAGATCAGCGAGGTCCTGCCCGGCACGCCCGCCGAGGACGCCGGCCTCGAGAAGGGCGACGTGATCACCGAGCTCGACGGCGCGCGGGTCACCGACGGGATCGCGCTGATCGTGGCCATCCGTGCCCACCGACCGGGCGATGAAGTCGAGTTCTCGTTGACCCGCGACGACGAGGAGATGACGGTCGCCGTGACGCTGGGCTCCGAGGTCGGGTAACGCTCCCGCCCGCTGGTTGAGGAAGGCGCGCTAGCTTGTTCAATCCTGGGTGGTGGTAGCGGAGTTCTCGTCGCTCTCGGCGAACGGGTGCTCGTCGATGTAGGCGTCGGTCTCGTCGTACATCCGGGCGATGAACTCCTCGAGCTCGCTGGCCTCCACGCGCCACTGGCCCCGGCCGCCCATCTTGAGGGCCTTGAGCTCCTTGCGGCGCACCAGCGCGTAGACCTGTGCGCTGGACGTGTTGAGGATCTCCGCGACGTCGGTCAGCGTGAGGAACCTGAGGGGCTGGTCGGCCATGGCGCCATCGTCGCATCTCGACGACCCGCCGACCGGCCCCGTCGCCGTCCCTGTGGATGGACACCTGTCGGCGAGGGCCGTCGGCGGGCATGATGGCCAGGTGGCCAGGAATCTCGGGGTTTCCGGTGTGCCCGTCGCGGTCCGTGCGACGCGCCCGGGCTGGCGCGACCCGCGGCTGTTGGTCGGCATCCTGATCGTGGCGGCCTCGGTGGTCGCCGGCGCGCGGCTGCTCGCGTCGGCCGACGACTCGGTCAGGGTGTGGGCGGTGGCGGCCGACATGGGCGCGGGCGACACGGTGACCTCTGACGACCTGGTCGCACGCCGGGTCCGGTTCGCGGAGGGCGCCGACCTCGACCACTACTTCGGGTCCGACACTGCCCTGCCAGAGGGGCTCCAGCTGCTGCGCGGGATCGGTGCAGGCGAGCTGCTGCCCCGCACGGCCGTCGGAACTCCTGACGAGAGCGGGCTGCTCCAGGTGCCGATTGCGGTCGATGCCGAGCAGGTGCCGCCGACGGTTGCCGCCGGCTCGACCGTCGACATCTATCTGGTCCCGACCGCCGGGAGCGACTGCGGGTCCCCCTGCTCGGGCGGACCGGTGCTCACGGGCGTGACGGTGGTCGATGCATCCGCGGTCGACGAGGGCTTCGCCGCCACGGGCAAGCGGCAGCTCGTCGTGGGCGTCGAGGCCGACGACGCCAGCCGGTTCTTCGAGGCGCTCGGAGCGGGTGACGGCCCGACGATCACCGTCGTCAGCCGGGGCTGACCGGTGATCGTCGTCCTGATCCTCGCCTCCGGGGCGACCTGGGAGTCACCGGTGCTGACCCGGCTCGACCGCGAGCGGGGCGTGGTGGTCCTCAAGCGCTGCGTGGACGTGCCCGACCTCCTCGCCGCTGCCTCCGCGGGTCAGGCCGACGTCGCCGTCGTCGCGCTGGATGCGCCAGGCCTCGACCAGCCCGCGATGGAGCACCTCCGGCGGTTCCAGGTCCGTCCCGTGGCGGTGGTCCCGGCCGGAGCCTCGGAGGTCCACCGGCTGCGGGCCGCCCGGCTCGGCATCGCCACCCTGGTGGCCGACGACGACCTCGACGCGCTGCCAGCAGCCGTGCAGACCGCGGACGACGAAGTCACGGTCGTACCCGACCCGCTGGCCGACGAGACCCCGGCGACACCGGCTGGCGACGGGCGCGTCGTCACCATCTGGGGACCGGGCGGCGCGCCCGGCCGCACGACGGTGGCGGTGGCCGTGGCCGCCGAGCTGGCCGCCCGCGGTCGGCGTACGACGCTCGTGGACGCCGACCCCTACGGCGGCGCCGTGGCCCAGCAGCTCGGCATCCTGGACGAGGTCTCCGGCCTGCTCGCGGCCGCACGGCTGGCCGCCGGGGGCCTGCTCGAGGCGCGGTTCGGCTCAGTCCAGCGGGCGGTCGACGAGCAGCTGACCGTGGTCACCGGCCTCCCGCGGGCCGACCGCTGGACGGAGGTGCGCGCCGGCGCGGTCGAACATCTCCTCGAGGTCGCGGTCGCGCACGGCGACGTGGTGGTCGACACCGGGTTCAGCATCGAGGCCGATCCGGCGGGGGACTTCGGCGCGCGGCCACCGCGCAACCAGATGACGACGGCCGCGCTCGACCGGGCCGACGAGGTGGTGATCGTGGGCGCGGCCGACCCGGTGGGGCTGTCGCGGCTGGCCCGGGCGCTCGTCGAGGTGCGCGAGGTGACATCCGGTGCGCCGGTGCGGGTCGTGGTCAACCGGATGCGGCCGAGCCTCGGCTGGAAGGAGCTGGACATCGCCGGGATGGTCGAGGGGTTCGCGCGGCTGTCCGGGCTGCACTTCCTGCCCGACGACCGTCCATCCGTGGACCGGGCCTTGGTCGCCGGTCGGACCTTGACCGAGGTCGGCGACTCGCCGCTCGCCCGCGGCATCGGTGAGCTGGTCGACGCAGTCGCCCCGGAGACGGCGGTGAGCGCCGCACCCCGGGTCAGGCGGCGAAGAGCAGGTAGATCCCTCCGACGGTGAAGCCCACCATCGCGACCAGCAGTGGCAGCTGACCGCTGATCCGGTGATTGGTCGGCAGCAGCGTCAGCGCGCGGTCGTGCGCGGCGATCACACCCACCACGTGACCGATCACGACCGCGAGCACCTTGGTCGTGGCCAGCGCGGTCGGGTGGTACGACAGCGCGTAGCTGACGCTCCAGTTGCCGGTGCCGAACAGGTTGCTGCCGTTGGAGAGCGGATCGCTGGCCTGGATGAGTGTCAGCTGGCCGACCTCGATGAGGTAGGTCAGGTAGTGCGCCACGATGTAGCCGATCACGATCGGCACGACCGAGTGCCCGAAAAGGTTGGGCAGCGTGCTGCGCCGCGTGCCGGGCTCGACGGCAGTAGCCATCGTGCCGGCGACGAAGATCAGGCCGACGGCCAGGCAGAAGCCGAGCAGGGCCAGGTTGCCCAACAGGTTCCCCGAGACGTCAGTGCTCTGCGTGAAGCGCACCCAGGGGGTGGAGTCGCGGAAGGAGTCGTAGGCGGTGCTGCCGAAGAGCGTGGAGACGACGGCGACCAGTCCGGCGGCCGCCTCGACCGTCGCCAGGTTCGCCAGCGGACTGCGCAGCAGCAGCCGGCCGTCCTCACTGCGTGCCCAGATCGACAGCTTCCCAGCCAGCGTCGAGTAGACCTCGAACGGGTCGGCCCGGGCGAAGAACCCGTCGCCGAACAACGCCCCGCCGATCAGCATCGCCGCGACATAGACGGCGCACCACAGCCGCACCGGCCCCAGCTCGGTCCCGTGGGCGTAGACGAGCTCCATCCACACGAAGGCGTACAGCCCGACCGCGGCGGGCCAGTAGCCCAGCCGCTCCGGGTAGACGAACACGCCGCGCGCCGGATCGCCGCCGGACACCCGGGCGACCAGGGCGTTGATCGAGCGCACCGGGCTGATCGCCCGCCACACCGGGCCGAAGAGCACGGACAGCACCGGGAGGCCGACCCACCACCAGACGTAGAACATCCCGAACACCGGGTTGGTGAGCAGGTCCTGGCCGAAGACGGCAGCGAAGGCGCCGAAGCCGAAGACGAGCAGCCCGACCACCCGCAGCCCGACGGCCCACGCGGTCGAGCCGGTGAGCGAGTCGAGCCACGCGGGTGCCGGTCGCCCGGTCTCGCGGCCGTCGTAGCGGGGCGTGCGCCAAGCCAGCGCGAGGACCGTGAACGAGACCGCGAGAGCCGCGACCGCCCCCGCGATCGCCAGCTCGGGCGGGAGGGGCAGGTCCTTGGCGCCGCCGATCCCGTGGGTGGCGAAGCCGCCCGGGACCAACTCAGCTCACTTCGAGCTGGACGATGACGACGTCGAGCGTGTGCGACTCGACGTCGACGACGCCGGGCTGCTCGATCGGCTCGAGCTCGAGTGTGGTGGTGCCGACGTCGTACTCGAGCTCCTGCTCGGGATCGCTGTGCACGTGGATCTCGCCCGGAGCGTCGGCGTCGACGACCAGCTCGACCGGCTGGCCGACGGCCACGTCCACCCGCTCGCCGTTGGGTTCGACGCTGTCGCCCGCGACGGTGATGTCGATGGTCACCGGCGTCGTCGGGGGCTTGCTGCCCGAGTCGTCGTCACCACACGCCGCGAGGCCGAGCAGAGACACGCTGAGGACAGTGGCGGAAGCCAGCGCGCGCAACATCGGATGCCTTTCAGGACATGGGACGCACGGGCCCCGGTCGGGTCTCTGCCAGAATCGCACGCGACCACAAGGATGCAGAGCGGCACCCCCGGGAAGGCGCAACGAATGAGCGAGCGGCTGCGGCCCCGCGACCTCGCCATACTGGCGGGCGAGTCGCCGTCGACGCCGCGACACAACGCCACCGTGGAGATCTTCGAGCCGGGCGACTCCGGCCTCGACTACGCCGCGCTCGTCGAGCTGGTGGCCGACCGCATCTCCTTCGTGCCGCGCTACCGCCAGAAGCTGGCCACCGTCCCTGGCCACCTGGCCAACCCGGCCTGGGTCGACGACCCCGACTTCGACCTCGGTTATCACGTACGCCGCTCCGCGCTGCCGCGCCCCGGGAGCCACGAGCGGCTGCTCGAGCTGGTGGCCCGCATCGTCTCCCGGCCGCTCGACCGGCACCGGCCGCTGTGGGAGGTCTACTTCGTGGAGGGCCTCGAGCACGGCCGGGTCGCCGTGCTGTCGAAGTCGCACCAGGTGCTGGTCGACGGCGTGCACACCGTCGACCTGGCGCAGGTGCTGCTCGATCGCACCCCCGATCCCCGGCCGGTCGACAAGGACGACTGGCACCCGAACGCCGGGCCGTCGCCCACCGGCCTGGTCGCCGACGCGGTGCAGGACGCCATCGTCTCGCCGGCGTCGGTCCTCGACACCGCTCGCGCGACCCTGGACTCCGCGCGGCGGACCGCCGACGCCCTGGCCTCGCGGGCCGGGGTCGTTGCCGGCGCGCTGACCAACCGCAGGCCGGTCGGCACGCACCCGTTGCTGGGCCAGCTGTCCCAGCAACGTCGGCTCGTCACCGTCCGCACCGAGCTGAGCGACTACCTCGAGGTCCGGCGCGAGCACGGCGGCACGGTCAATGACGCGATCCTGGCGACGGTGACCGGCGCCCTGCGCGGCTGGCTGCTCGCTCGCTCGGAGTCGATGAGCGGGGTCAAGCACGTGCGCACCGTGGTGCCCGTATCCGTCGTCGACCGCGACCTGGAGACGACCTCCCTCGGCAGCCCGATCGCCGCTCAGCTGGTCGACCTGCCCGTCGGCGAGGCCAGCCCGGTGGTGCGGCTGCACCAGGTGTCCTACGCCTTCAAGGCCCACAAGGAGACCGGCCGTGGCGTCGCCGCAAACCGGCTGGCCGGGATCGCTGGGTTCGCCCCGTCGACGTTCCACGCGATCGGCTCCCGCGTTGCCGCCGAAGAGCTCCGTCGCGGCTTCCAGCTCAGCGTCACCAACGTGCCCGGGCCGCAGTCGCCGCTGTTCGCCGCGGGCGCCCAGATGCTCGAGACCTATCCCGTGCACCCGCTGCTGCCCGGCCACGCCCTGGCGATCGGCGTGACGTCGTACGACGGGAGCGTGTTCTTCGGCATCACCGCCGACCGTGACCAGGTGCCGGACGCCGACGTGCTCGGCCAATGCCTGCGCGAGGCCCTCGACGAGCTGCTCGACACGATCGGCGGCCGCCGCACCCGCGCGCCGCGCGGCCGGCGCGCGCGCCAGACCGCCAAGACGAGCAAGACGAAGAAGACGGTCAAGGCGGCCAAGAAGTCGACCGCCAAGCCGAGCCCGTAGCCAATGCGTCTCTACCTGCCGATGACCCTGCCGGACCTGGCGGCGGACTACGCCGCGGGAGAGTTCGGCATCAACCTCGACGCCGTCGTGAGCGAGGGCGGCTCCGAGGAGCACGAGTACGCCGCGTTGATGACCGCCGCCGACTCGTCGGCCGAGCTGGTGGCCGATCTCGCCGACGGCCTGCGCCGGCGGGTCGTGGTCGTGGCCGAGGCGGCCGGCCCCGATGATCCGATCCCGCTGCGCGACGTGGTGGCGGTGCACGTGGACCCGGCGGACGATGCCGCCGCCGACGACGACCTGGCCTGGTATGCCACCCAGGAGATCGACTCGCTCCTGGCGGGGGTCGTCTGACATCCTCGCGGCATGGACTCCATCTCCTTCCCGCCTGCACCGGTCAACGAGCCCAACCGCACCTACGCGCCGGGATCCCCCGAGCGCGAGGAGCTGATGACCGAGCTCGCCAGGATGGAGCGGCGCCAGCACGCGCTGCGCGCCCACATCAACGGCCGTAAGCGGTCGGGCGGCGGTCGCGAGATCAACGTGGTCCAGCCCCACGACCACCAGCACGTGCTCGGCACGATGAAGAGCTCCACGACCAAGGATGCCGAGGCCGCCATCAAGGCCGCCACCACTGCCGCGCCCGGCTGGCGGGCGATGGACATCGACGACCGCTGCGCGATCCTGCTCAAGGCCGCCGACCTGCTCGCCGGCCCGTGGCGCCAGCGGATCAACGCGGCCACCATGCTCGGCCAGTCCAAGACGGCCTTCCAGGCCGAGATCGACGCGGCCTGCGAGCTCATCGACTTCTGGCGCTTCAACGTCCACTACGCCAAGCAGATCCTCACCGACCAGCCGATCGCCAACAGCCCCGGCATCTGGAACCGCACCGACCATCGCCCGCTCGAGGGCTTCGTCTACGCCATCACGCCGTTCAACTTCACCGCGATCGCCGGCAACCTGCCGACCGCGCCGGCCCTGATGGGCAACACCGTCATCTGGAAGCCGGCGCACAGCCAGCAGCTGGCCGCGTCGCTGCTGATGGAGCTGCTGGAGGAGGCCGGGATCCCGCCCGGCGTCATCAACATGCTGCCCGGCGACGGCCTCGACGTGTCCAAGGTCGCGCTCGCGCACCCCGACCTGGCCGGCATCCACTTCACGGGCTCGACCGGGGTGTTCCACCACCTCTGGCGGACGATCGGCGAGAACATCTCGTCGTACCGCTCCTACCCGCGCATCGTCGGCGAGACCGGCGGCAAGGACTTCATCATCGCCCACCCGAGCGCCGACCCCGACGTGCTGCGGGTGGCGATGATCCGTGGCGCCTTCGAGTACCAGGGCCAGAAGTGCTCGGCGGCGTCGCGGGCCTACGTGCCGAGGTCGGTCTGGGCGAAGATCAAGGACCAGCTGGTCGCCGACGTCGAGTCGCTGACCATGGGCGACGTCACCGACCTCTCCAACTTCATGGGCGCCGTCATCGACGACCGGGCCTTCGCCAAGCACAAGGCCGCGATCGCGCGGGTCCGCCGCAACGACCACCTCACCCTGATCGCCGGCGGGCAGACCGACGACTCGGTCGGCTGGTTCGTCCGCCCGACGCTGATCACCTCCACGACCCCGACGGACCAGATGTTCTCGACCGAGTACTTCGGCCCGATCCTGGCCGTGCACGTGTACGACGACCGCAACTACGAGCGGGTCGTGCGACAGCTCGAGTCGTTCGCGCCGTACGCGCTGACGGGTGCGGTCATCGCCCAGGACCGCGAGGCCATCGCCTGGACCAGCGAGCAGGTCCGCTTCGCAGCCGGCAACTTCTACATCAACGACAAGCCCACCGGCGCCGTCGTCGGCCAGCAGCCCTTCGGCGGAGCCCGCGCCTCCGGCACCAACGACAAGGCCGGCGCAGCCGTCAACCTGCTGCGCTGGACCTCACCCAGGTCCATCAAGGAGACGTTCGTGCCCCCCGAAGGACTTCCGCTACCCCCACATGGACTGACACCAACCGCTGGTCGAGGAAGGCGCGCTAGCGCCTGTCACGAGACCCGGTGAGCTATCCGCTTTGCGTCGCCGGGTCTCGTGACGGTTGCTAGCGCAACCTCCTCGACCAACGGCGGTCACACCTCCCACTCACCGGCGAGCCACTTGATGCCGACCTTGTTCTCGGCGCGGAAGGCGTCCTTCAGCAAGCCGGCGACGAGGTCCTCGAGCTTGCCGCCGACGAGGGGGACTCCGACGCGCACCTGCATCGACACGGTCTCGATCGCGTCGGCGTCGGACTGCTCGAGTCGCGCGGTGCCGGTCATCTCGCCGGGCCTGCCGGGGATGGTCACGTGGAAGTTCGCCTCGTGGGCGGACGCCCACTCCTCGGCCTGCACCAGGTCGATGGTCGAGCCCACGAACTTGCGGGCGAACGACGGCACCTGGGCGGTGCCGTAGGTTCGGTCGAGAGCCACGATCATCGAGCCGTCGTCGTACTCCTCGATCGTCACCGACGAGTCCTCGACCGCCTGGTAGGCGCACACCGCCTGGCGGAACTCCGGGTCCGCGAGCATGGCGTACACCTCCTCGGTGGAGCGGCCGGGATAGACGAGCTCGACGGTGACCGACTTCATGGCCACATCCTGTCCGCGAACCCGCCCCGACGCGACTCCGCCACCCGCGCCCGGGGGTCGTAGAGTCGGGTTGTGTCAACGGTGACCGAACTGAAGAAGTCCGAGCTCCTCGACCGCGCGACCGAGTCCGCAAAGGCCCGCAAAGGATCTGGCGGACCGCCCGCCGACGAGGTCGGCGCTCTGCTCAACGCCTTCTACCGACACATCGCCGCCGACGACATCGACGAGCGCTCGGACTCAGACGTGTACGCCGCCCTGGCCTCGCAGTTCCGGCTCGCCGAGAACCGGCCCCAGGGCCGCGCCAACGTCAGGGTCTTCACACCCAGCAACGCCGACCAGGGCTGGTCGGCCGGCGGCCACTCGGTCGTGGAGATCGTCACCGACGACATGTCGTTCCTCGTCGACTCCGTGACGATGGAGCTGAGCCGCCAGCAGCACGAGATCCACCTGGTCATCCACCCGCAGTTCGACGTGGTCCGCGACATCACCGGCGTGCTCCAGAGCGTGCACCCGATCAACGACGAGGGCGAGCCGCCCGTGGACGACGCGGTCCGCGAGTCGTGGATGCACATCGAGATCAGCCGCCTCGGCCACGACGACGACCCGGCGGCGATCGAGGAGGACCTCCAGCGGGTGCTCCGCGACGTGCGCGAGTCGGTCGAGGACTGGGACAAGATGCGCTCCCAGGCGCTGACCATCGTCGAGGAGCTGCGCGCCGACCCGCCGCCGCTCAAGCCCGAGGAGCTCGAGCGCGGCACGGCGTTCCTGCAGTGGCTGGCCGAGGACCACTTCGCGTTCCTCGGCTATCGCGAGTACCGCCTCGAGTCCGACGGCGACGACGAGATCCTGCGGGCCGTGCCCGCCACCGGGCTCGGCATCCTGCGTGCCGACCAGGACACGTCCAAGGGCTTCGGCAAGCTGCCGGCCGTCGCCAAGGCCAAGGCCCGCGAGAAGAAGCTGCTGGTGCTGGCCAAGGCCAACTCCAAGGCCACGGTGCACCGGCCGGCGTACCTCGACTACGTCGGCGTGAAGACGTTCGACGAGGCCGGCGAGGTCATCGGCGAGCGCCGTTTCCTCGGGCTGTTCTCGAGCGCGGCGTACACCGAGTCGATCACCCGCATCCCGCTGCTGCGGGAGAAGGCGGCCGCCGTGCTGGATCGCATCGGGGTCGAGCCCCGCAGCCACGCCGGCAAGAGCCTGATGGACACCCTGGAGACCTACCCCCGCGACGAGATCTTCCTGACCCCGGTCGACGACCTGGCTGCCGTCACCCAGGGTGTGCTGGAGACCGTCGGCCGGCGTCGGCTGCGGGTCTTCGTCCGCCGCGAGACCTACGGCCGCTACATCTCGGTGCTGTGCTACCTGCCGCGTGACCGCTACAACACCGGCGTCCGCGAGAGGTTCTCGCAGATCCTGATGGACCGGCTGCACGGCGAGAACGTCGAGTTCAACGTGCGCATCAGCGAGTCCACCACCGCGCGCGTGCACTTCGTCGTGCACCCGCCGGCCGGTGCCTCGATCCCCGATGTCGACGAGGCCGACCTCGAACGGCTGTTCACCGACGCGTCCCGCTCGTGGCGCGACGACTTCATCACCGCCGCGGTGGCCGAGTACGGCGAGGAGAACGGCTCGCGGCTGGCCCGCATGTATGCCGACTCATTCCCCGAGGCCTACAAGGAGGACTTCAGCCCGACCACCGCTGCCCTCGACGTCGGCCGCCTCGAGGGCGTCATCGGCGAACCGGGCATCGACCTGTCGCTGTTCTCGCCCCTCGACGCCGGCCGCGGCGAGGCCCGGCTCAAGGTGTTCCGCACCGGCTCGCCGCTGTCGCTCACCCAGGTGCTGCCGATGCTGTCGTCGATGGGTGTGGAGGTGCTCGACGAGCGCCCCTACGAGCTCGACGGCTTGCCGCGGCAGAGCTTCGTCTACGAGTTCGGGCTGCGCTACCCGCCCGGCCTCTCCGACGGCGTACGCATCCTCTTCCAGGACGCCATCCGCGCGGTCTGGGACCGCTACAACGAGATCGACGGCTTCAACGCGCTGGTGCTCGCCGCCGGACTGACGTGGCGGCAGGCGACGGTGCTCCGCGCGTACGCCAAGTACATGAAGCAGGGCAACTCGCCGTTCGCGGTCGACTCCATCGAGGGAGCCCTGCGCGGAAACACCGACATCACCCGGCTCCTCTGGAAGCTCTTCGAGGCCAGGTTCGACCCCGGCAAGAACGGCCTCGAGGCGCAGGCCGAGGCGCGCACCGCTCGGGTGTCCGAGATCGAGGACCGCATCAAGCGAGCGCTCGACGACGTGGCCAGCCTCGACCACGACCGGATCCTGCGGTCCTACCTCACCCACATCAAGGCGACGCTGCGCACCAACTACTTCCAGCTGGGCAGCGACGACACGCTGCATCCCTACATGTCGTTCAAGCTGGAGCCTTCGCAGATCCCCGACCTGCCGCAGCCTCGGCCACGCTACGAGATCTTCGTCTACTCGCCGCGGGTCGAGGGCGTGCACCTGCGCTTCGGGGCGGTCGCGAGAGGCGGGCTGCGCTGGTCCGACCGTCGCGACGACTTCCGCACCGAGGTGCTGGGCCTGGTCAAGGCCCAGATGGTGAAGAACACCGTGATCGTGCCCGTCGGCGCCAAGGGCGGTTTCTACTGCAAACAGCTCCCCGACCCGTCCGACCGCGAGGCGTGGCTGGCCGAGGGCGTGACCTGCTACCGCACGTTCATCAGCGGGCTGCTCGACATCACCGACAACCTCGTCGAGGGCGAGACAGTGCCGCCGAAGGGCGTGGTTCGCCACGACGGCGACGACTCCTACCTCGTGGTCGCCGCCGACAAGGGCACGGCCACGTTCTCCGACATCGCCAACGGAGTCGCCCAGGACTACGGCTTCTGGCTGGGCGACGCCTTCGCCAGCGGAGGGTCCGTCGGCTACGACCACAAGGCGATGGGCATCACGGCTCGCGGCGCGTGGGTGTCGGTGCGTCGCCACTTCCGCGAACGCGGCATCGACTGCCAGACCACGGACTTCACGGCCGTCGGGATCGGTGACATGTCCGGCGACGTCTTCGGAAACGGCATGCTGTGCTCTGAGCACACCAGGTTGGTGGCCGCCTTCGACCACCGCGACATCTTCCTCGACCCGAGCCCCGACGCGGCAGCCTCCTTCGTCGAGCGGCAGCGGCTCTTCGCGCTGCCCCGCTCCAGCTGGCAGGACTACGACACGACCCTGATCTCCGAGGGCGGCGGAGTGTTCCCGCGCTCGCTCAAGGCGATCAAGCTGACCCCACCGGTGCGCCAGGCGCTGGGGATCGACGAAGGCGTCGCCACCATGACGCCGGCCGAGCTGATGAAGGCGATCCTCCAGGCGCCCGTCGACCTGCTCTGGAACGGCGGAATCGGCACCTACGTCAAGTCGGCCAGCGAGACCCACGCCGAGGCGGGCGACAAGGCCAACGACGCCATCCGAGTCAACGGCCGCGACCTGCGGGCCAAGTGCGTCGGTGAGGGCGGCAACCTCGGCCTCACCCAGCTGGGCCGGATCGAGTACGCCGAGAGCGGCGGCCGGCTGAACACCGACTTCATCGACAACTCCGCGGGCGTGGACACCTCCGACCACGAGGTCAACATCAAGATCCTGCTCGACCGGGTCGTGCACGACGGCGATCTCACCGAGAAGCAGCGCAACACCCTGCTGGCGTCGATGACCGACGAGGTGGCCGCGCTGGTGCTGCGCGACAACTACGAGCAGAACCTCGCCCTGGCCAACGGTGCGGCCAACGCGCCGTCGCTGCTGCACGTCCACGAGGACTGGATGCGCCAGCTCGAGAAGCGCGGGGTGCTCAACCGTGAGCTCGAAGGGCTGCCCAGCTCGCGCCAGGTCAAGCGGATGCTCGAGCGGGGCGACGGCCTCTCCGCACCCGAGCTGTCGGTGCTGCTGGCGTGGACCAAGATCGTGCTGGCCGACGAGCTGATCGGCTCCGACCTGCCCGACGACCCCTACTGCCACGTCGACCTGACTGCCTACTTCCCCGAGGAGATCCAGTCCGGCTTCGCCGACCAGCTCGGGGCACACCCGCTGCGACGCGAGATCATCGTGACCCAGGTCGTCAACGACCTGGTCAACGGCGCCGGGCTGACGTTCTGGCCGCGGCTCCAGGGTGAGACGTCGGCCGGCCCAGCGGAGCTGACCCGCGCCAACTTCGTGGCCCGCGAGATCTTCGGCTCGCTGCCCCTGCGCGAGGAGCTGGCGTCGTACGACAACAAGCTGGACGCCGCCATCCAGACCCGGATGCGGATCGAGATGCGCACCCTGGTCGAGCGGGCCTCGCGCTGGCTGGTCACCAACCGTCGGCCGCCACTCGACAGCCAGGGCACGGTCGACTTCTTCCGCGACCGCGTGCAGGCGACGATGGCCGAGCTGCCGACGCTGCTGTCGGGTCGCGAGCTCGACGCCTTCGAGGAGCGACGGGCCCGCCTGGTCGCCCAGGAGGTGCCCGAGGACCTGGCCACGCGAGTGGCGGTGCTGCACCCGGCGTACCAGCTGCTGGGCGTCGTCGAGATCGCCGACCGCGACGGTCTCGACCCCATCGAGGTGGCCCGGGTGCACTTCGCCCTCGGCGAGCGGCTGGGGCTGCCGGCGCTGGTCAGCAGGATCCTGGCCCTGCCGCGGGACGACCGCTGGCAGACGATGGCGCGCGCGGCGCTTCGCGACGACGTCTACGCCGTGCACACCCAGCTGACGGCCCAGGTGCTGCGCACCACTCCGGCCGACGAGCCCGCGCCGGCGCGGATCGCGACCTGGGAGGAGGGCGACAGCCTGGTCGCCGCCCGCTCGGCCGCGACGCTGGAGGAGATCTGCGCCGACGAGACTGCCGACCTGGCCCGGATGTCGGTCGGCCTCCGGGTGATCCGCGGGTTGCTGTCGTCGAACTAGCCCTGGGGAGGGGCCGACAGGGCTAAACGATTCGCCGGGTGTCGGTGTGGCGTCGTATCGTCAACCAAGCGATGCCACCATCCCTCTCCGACCACCCACCCGCCAGCGTCAACTCGCTCTGGCGGCTGCGCGGATACCTCCGGCCCCACCTGTTGGCGCTCGCCATCATGCTCGGCACGTCGCTGGCCGGCGTGGGGATCTCGATCGCGATCCCGCTGGCGACCAAGGCGCTGATCGACGGGCCGATCACCGACGGCGAGGTCGCCGGGCTGCTGCCGCTCGGGCTGCTCGTCCTCGGTCTCGGTGTGCTCGAGGCGGTGCTGATCTTCTGGCGGCGCTGGGTCCAGTCCAACGCGGTGCTCCAGATGGAGACCGCCATGCGCCACGACCTCTACGCGCGCCTCCAGGTGCTGCCGATGAGCTTCCACACCAAGTGGGGGTCGGGGCAGCTGCTCTCCCGGGCGACCACCGACCTGTCCGCGATCCGGCGGTTCGCCGGTTTCGGACTGCTCTTCCTGATCATCAACATCCTCCAGCTCCTCGTCGTCACCGGAGTGCTGCTCCACATGTACTGGCCGCTCGGCCTGGTCGTCGCCCTCACCGCCGCGCCGATCGTGTGGCTCTCCATGCGCTTCGAGAAGGGCTACGTCGTGCTGTCGCGGCGCGTGCAGGACGAGCAGGGCGACCTCGCCACCCGCGCCGAGGAGGGTGCGGTCGGCATTCGCGTGATCAAGGCCTTCGGCCGCAGCGAGCACGTCTCGCGCCAGTACGACGACGCCGCGACCAAGCTGCGGGGCACGAGCATGGACAAGGTCCGGCTGTCGGCGAGGTTCTGGACCTTCCTCGAGGTGATCCCCAACCTCGCCGTGGTCGTGGTGTTGCTGCTCGGCGCGATCGGCGTCGGCAACGGCGCCCTGACGACCGGCGAGCTCGTCGCCTTCATCACGCTGATGCTGTCGCTCGTGTGGCCGGTCGCGTCGCTTGGCGTGATCCTGGCGATGGCCCAGGAGGCCATGACAGCAGCCGCTCGCGTCCTCGAGATCTTCGACACCCAGCCCGACATCGTCGACGGCCCGCACCTCACCACCGCCGCCGACGGCGGCCATCTGTGCTTCGAGCACGTCGACTTCGCGTTCCCTGATGAGCCCGACAAGCTGGTGCTGCGCGACGTCAACCTCGAGCTGCTCCCGGGGGAGACGGTGGCCCTGGTGGGCGCCACCGGCAGTGGCAAGACGAGCTTCACCGCGCTGGTGCCGCGTCTCTACGACGTCACCGGCGGCCGGATCACCCTCGACGGCGTCGACATCCGCGACCTGACCCTCGGCAAGCTGCGGTCGCTGGTGGCGACGGCCTTCGAGGAACCCACGCTCTTCTCGATGAGTGCCCGCGAGAACCTCACCCTGGGTCGCTCGGACGCCTCCGACGCCGAGATCGCAGAAGCGCTCTCGATCGCCCAGGCGGACTTCGCCAACGACCTGCCCTGGGGCCTCGACACCCGCATCGGCGAGCAGGGCATGTCGCTCTCCGGCGGCCAGCGACAGCGCCTCGCGCTGGCGCGTGCCGTCCTCGCCCAGCCCCGCGTCCTGGTCCTCGACGACACCATGTCAGCGCTCGACATCCACACCGAGAAGCTGGTCGAGGATGCGTTGCGCCGGGTGCTCTCCGAGACCACCGGCCTGATCGTCGCCCACCGCGCCTCCACCGTGATGCTGGCCGACCGGGTGGCCCTGCTCCAGGACGGCACCATCACCCACGTCGGCGAGCACCGCGAGCTGCTGGCCACCGTGCCGGCGTACCGCGAGCTGCTCGCCGCCGACGAGCTCGGCGAGCTCGACGAGCTGGAGGAGGTGGAGTCGGCATGAACTCACCCCACGAACTCGCTCGACTCCCCCGCTCCGCTCCTCCGTCTCACGACTTCGCGGGGACCCCGAGATGAGCACGACCCAGGACCCCGCCACCGACCGCGACTCCGGCGAGTCCGAGTCTGTCGACGTCCCGGTCCAGGCGTGGCGCGGCGTGGCCGCCGACGGGCACGCCGACACGCTGACCGACGAGACCTCCGCCCGGCTGGCCGGTCGCTCGCGGCGGCTGCTCGCCGACCTGCTGCGTCCCTACTCCCGCGTCATCAAGTGGCTGATTGTCATCGTGGTGATCGAGAACGCCGCCCGGCTCTCGATCCCCTACCTCGTCAAGGTGGGCATCGACAGCGGCATCCCACCCATCCAGGAGAGCAACGACCTCGAGCCGCTGCTGCTGATCGTCGGCGCGATGCTGGTCGCCACCTTGGTCCAGGCCATCACCCGTCAGCTGTTCCTGGTCAGGTCGGGCACGATCGGTCAGGATCTCCTCTTCGAGGTCCGGCAGCGGGTCTTCCGCCACTTCCAGCGACTCAGCCCGGCCTTCCACGACGACTACACCTCGGGCCGGGTCATCTCGCGGCAGACCTCCGACGTCGACGCGATCTACGAGATGCTCGAGACCGGTTTCGACGGACTCGTCACCGCCGCGCTCACCCTCGTCGGCACGGCCGCCCTGCTGCTCTTCCTCGACGTCAAGCTCGGTCTCGTCGCGCTGGTCTGCGGACCGTTCCTGGCCTGGCTGACCAACTGGTTCCGCAAGGCGTCGGCCAAGAGCTACCGCCTGACCCGCGAGAAGGTCGCCCTGGTGATCGTGCACTTCGTGGAGTCGATGAGCGGCATCCGCGCGGTGCAGGCCTTCCGCCGCGAGCCGCGCAACCAGGAGATCTTCGACGACGTCAACGAGCAGTACCGCGCCGCCAACCTGGTCGCCTTCCGGCTGGTCGCCTGGTTCATGCCCGGGATCCGCCTGATCGGCAACATCACCATCGCGCGTCGTGCTCATCTACGGCGGCTACCTCGCCATCCAGGGCCAGGTCACCGTCGGCGTGCTCGCGGCGTTCCTGCTCTACCTGCGCCAGTTCTTCGAGCCGATGATGGAGATCAGCCAGTTCTACAACACCTTCCAGTCGGCGTCGGCAGCCTTGGAGAAGCTCTCGGGCGTGCTCGAGGAGGAGCCGTCGGTCCCCGAGCCGGCCGCCCCCGTCGCGCTGCCCGACCCTCGGGGCGAGGTGCGCTTCGACCACGTCGACTTCTCCTACGTCGAGGGCGTGCCGGTGCTGCCCGACCTCGACCTGACCATCCCGGCGGGCCAGACCCTGGCGCTGGTCGGCACGACCGGTGCCGGCAAGACCACCCTGGCCAAGCTCGCGACCCGGTTCTACGACCCGATCGGCGGCCGTGTCCTGCTCGACGGCGTCGACCTGCGCGACCTCTCCGACGAGACGCTCCACCGCGCCGTGGTGATGGTCACCCAGGAGAACTACCTGTTCTCCGGCACCATCGCCGACAACATCCGCTTCGGCCGGCCCACTGCCTCGATCGACGACGTGATGGCCGCGACCACCGCGCTCGGCGCCGACGGCTTCATCCGCGAGCTCCCGCTGGGCTACGAGACCGAGGTGTCCAACCGAGGCGGCGTGCTCAGCGCCGGCCAGCGTCAGCTGGTCGCCTTCGCCCGCGCCTTCCTCGCCGACCCGGCGGTGCTGATCCTCGACGAGGCCACCTCGTCGCTCGACATCCCCTCGGAGCGACTGGTGCAGCGCGCCCTGCGCACCATCCTGGCCGGCCGCACCGCCGTGATCATCGCCCACCGGCTCTCGACCGTCGAGATCGCCGACCGGGTGCTGGTGATGGAGCACGGCCGGATCGTCGAGGACGGCTCGCCGGCCGACCTGATCGCCGGCGGCGACGGCCGCTTCTCCGACCTCCACGACGCCTGGGTCGACTCCCTGGCCTGACCCGACCCGGGGTGTGGGAGGGTCGGTCGGTGGCGGATCTGGGTGACCTCGGCGTCGTCGAGACCGTCCGGCTGACCAGCGGCGGCGAGGTCTCCACGCGTGCTGTGGTCGACGCCGCGCTGGAGCGCATCGAGCGGCTCGACGGGCGCTTCAACGCCTTCACGGTCGTGCTCGCCGAGCAGGCTCGAGCCGAGGCCGACGAGCGCGACGCGGCGCTGGCCCGTGGCGAGACGGCGGGGTCGCTGCACGGCGTACCGGTGGCCATCAAGGAGGAGATCGACGTCGCCGGGTGCGTGACGACGTTCGGCGGCCGCGCCAACACGACGCCGGTGGCCGCCGACTCCGAGGTGGTCCGCCGCCTGCGGGCAGCCGGCGCGGTGGTGATCGGCAAGACGGCGATGCCGGAGTTCGGTTCGTTCCCGTTCACCGAGTCCGAGGCGACCGGCTACACGCTGAACCCATGGGACGTCGCCCGCTCACCCGGCGGGTCCAGCGGCGGTACGGCGGTCGCGGTCGCGGCCGGGCTGGTGCCGGTCGGCATCGGCGGCGACGGCGGTGGGTCGATCCGGGTGCCGTCGTCGTTCTGCGGGTTGTTCGGCCTCAAGCCCCAGCGTGGCCGGGTCAGCACCGCTCCGCACCCGCACCTGTGGTGGGCCCTGGGCGTGGTCGGCCCGCTGGCCCGCAGCGTGGCCGACAGCGCCCTGGTCTACGACGTCATCCGCGGCAACCTGCCGAGCGACCGGTTCCGCGCTGGTGGCGACGAGTCGTTCGTCGCGGCTGCGGCGCGCGAGCCTGGACGGCTCCGGGTCGGCTGGTCGGTGCAGCCGCCGACCCTCGGCGTGCGCAACGACCCCGTGCACGTGCGCGCCGTCGAGGACACCGCCCGTCTGCTCGCCGACCTCGGCCACGACGTGCGCGAGGTCGACGTTCGCTACCCCGACCCGACGTTCGCCTTCGTCCCGCAGTTCTTCGCCGGCATCCGCACCGAGGCCGACGAGGTCGAGCACTACGACCGCCTCGAGCGGCGCACCCGCGAGACCTACCGCCTCGGGGCGTGGGTGCGTCCCGGCGTGCTCGAGTGGGCGCTGCGGCGGACCGAGACCTACTCGGCAAGGCTCAACCGCGTGTTCGACGACGTCGACGTGCTGCTGACGCCGGTCACGGCTCACCGACCTCCGCCGCTGGGCATCGTGATGGGCAAGGGCACGGTCCGGTCGTCGCTGGCGTCCGTGCCGACCGTCGCCTACCAGGTCCCGTGGAACGTCGCGGGCAACCCGGCCGCCGCCGTCCCGTGCGGGATCGCCGACGACGGCCTGCCTGTCGCCGTCCAGCTCGTCGGCCGCACCGACGACGAGGCGACGCTCTTCAGCCTGTCGGCTCAGCTCGAGGCCGCTCGCCCCTTCCCACGCTGGCCTCCCGAGTCGGCTTGATGGGCGAACCTGACGCTTGGCGGGCGAAACTTCGCCCCTCCAGCGCCAGTTTCACCGGCTGGCCGGTGAAACCGTCAAGGCGGGCGCCGGATAGCGTCGCCCACATGGGAGCAGCCATTCGGGTGGTCGACCTCGCCAAGTCCTATGGCGACCTCCGCGCCGTCGACGGAGTCAGCTTCGAGGTCGGCGAGGGTGAGTTCTTCGGCATCCTCGGCCCCAACGGGGCGGGCAAGACCACGACCCTGGAGATGATCGAGGGGCTGCGCCAACCCGACGCCGGGGAGATCAGCGTGCTGGACCTGCGACCGTGGCCGCGCAACGCCGAGCTGCTGCCTCGGATCGGCGTCCAGCTCCAGGCATCGGCCTTCTTCGAACGGCTCACCGCGCGCGAGCAGATCCACACCATGGCCGCCCTGTACGGCGTCCGGCCGGGCACCGCCGACCAGTGGCTGGACCGCGTCGGGTTGGGCGACAAGGCCGAGACCCGGGTCGGAGACCTGTCGGGCGGTCAGGCCCAACGGTTGTCGATCGCCTGCGCGCTTGTGCACGACCCCGACGTGGTCTTCCTCGACGAGCCGACCGCCGGCCTGGACCCGCAGGCCCGGCGCAACCTGTGGGAGCTGCTTGCCGGCCTCAACGACAGCGGCCGCACGGTCGTCATCACCACTCACTACATGGACGAGGCCGAGGTGCTCTGCGACCGGGTCGCCATCATCGACCACGGCAGGATCCTCCAGCTCGACTCGCCCGGCAACCTGACCCGTGCGCTGGACGCGCCGACCCGGATCACCGTCGCCCCCGGTCAGCTGACTGTCTCGGAGGCCCGCGCGATGGCCGGGGTGGACGACGTCGAGGAGGAACCCGACGGGTTGGTGCTGCGCACCATGGCACCCGCCGCAGTGCTCACGGCACTGGCCGACCAGGAGCGTCTTGCGGGCATCCAGGTGCGGACCGGGACTCTCGAGGACGTCTTCCTCGACCTCACCGGACGCGAGTACCGCGCATGACCGCCCCAACGGTGGTCGAGCCGCGCGAGCGCACCGAGCGCGGGTCCAGGGCCAGCGCATTCTGGGCCCTGAGCCTGGCCATCGTCCGCGGCTTCCTGCGCGACAAGGCGTCGGTGTTCTTCGCGATCGTCTTCCCGTTGATGTTCCTGGTGCTCTTCGGCGGGCTGTTCGCCAACCCGAGCCAGTCGAAGGTCGACCTGATCGCGGTCGGCCACGTGGCCTTCCTCGACGAGATGCCGAAGGACGCGCGGGCGGCGTTCGAGCAGACCTTCGACGTCACGACCAGCGACGACCTTGCCGCCAGCATCGACGAGGTGCGCAAGGGCGACGCGGACGTGGCCATCGAGCAGCAGGGCAACACCCTGATCGCCCACTACACCCAGACCGACCAGGTCAAGGCCGCCGTCACGCAAGGCGTGCTCCAGTCGTTCGTCGACGGCACCAACGTCGCGTTGTCCGGCAAGCCGCCGACCTACACCTTCGTCGCCGAACGGGTCGAGGACGACTCGCTCAAGACGATCCAGTACGTCACGCCCGGCCTGCTGGGCTGGGCCGTCGCGATGAGCGCGAGCTTCGGTGCCGCGGCCACCTTGAACGGCTGGCGCAACTCCAAGCTGCTCCGCCGGCTGCAGCTCTCGCCGGTCTCGACCGGCACGATCGTCGGTGCCCGGGTGACCGTCACCGTGGGCATCGCGCTCACTCAGATGGCGATCTTCCTGGGGCTCGGCGTGGCCGCCTTCGGGCTGCGGCTCACCGGAGCCTGGTGGGCCTCGATCCCGCTGCTGATCGTCGGCACGCTGTGCTTCATGTCGATCGGGCTGCTGGCGGGTTCCGTCGCCAAGACCACCGAGGGCGCGGTCAACATGGCCAACTTCATCGTGTTGCCGATGGCGTTCCTCAGCGGCTCCTTCTTCCCGCTCGACGCCGCACCGGGCTGGCTGCAGGCCGTCGCGCACCTGCTGCCGCTGTGGTGGCTGAACGAGGGGATGCTCGACGTGATGGTGCGCGGCGAGCCGGCCAGTGCCGTGCTGCTGCCGATGGTCGTCCTCGCGACGTTCGCCGCCGTCGTCACCGCCGTGGCGGCTCGCTTGTTCCGCTGGGAGACCACATGACTTCCCGGTTGCTGCTCACCCCCGCTGCCCGCGTACGTCGTCTGGGCCGTCGCCTCTCCGGCGACGACTCGAGCCCGCTCGCCGGCCGGCGGGTCCTCGTCACCGGGGCGTCGAGCGGGATCGGCGAGGCGACCGCACTGGCCGCGGCCGAACGCGGCGCATCCGTGCTCCTGGTCGCCCGCCGGGAGGAGGAGCTGGCTCGCGTGCGTGGCGCGATCGAGAGCCGGGGCGGTCGCGCGGCGGCGTACGTCTGCGACCTGACCGACGGCGACGCCGTCGACGCCCTGGTCAAGCAGGTGCTCGCCGAGCACGGCGGCGTCGACTATCTGGTCAACAACGCCGGACGCTCGATCCGGCGCAGCCTGGAGCAGACCTACGACCGGTTCCACGACTACGAGCGGACGATGGCCGTCAACTACTTCGGGCCCGTGCGCCTGACGATGGGCCTGCTGCCGGCCATGCGCGCCCAGCGGTTCGGCCACGTCGTCAACATCGTCACCTGGGGTGTGCAGATGAAGGCACCGAGGTTCACCGCCTACATCGCCTCCAAGACCGCCCTCGACACGTGGTCGCGGATCGCCGGGCGGGAGACCTACGCCGACAACGTCACCTTCACCAACATCCGGTTCGGGTTCGTGCGCACGCCGATGGTGCTGCCGACGAGGGAGTACGCCGCCCGTCGGGCACTGACGGCCGAGCAGGCAGCCGAGCGCGTCGTCCGCGCCCTCGAGGACCGGCCGATCTCCGTCGACACCGTGGCGGGCCGGGTCGGTGAGGTGCTCAACATCGTGGCACCGCGGCTCAGCGACGCCCTGATGAGTAGGTACGACCGGGCCTAGCGGCCCCCGACGCGGCCAGTGGCGGAAGTCAGCCGGCGTTGGGCGCCATCACGCAGAACCGCACCCCGGCTGGGTCGGTCAGCGTCGCCATCCGCCCGTAGGGCGAGTCGCTGATGGGCGTGACGACCTGGGCGCCCGTGGCGACCGCCTGCCCGACGCTCGCGTCGGCATCGGCGACCTGCAGGTAGAACTGCCAGCGCGACGGCTCGTCGCCCAGGAAGCTGGTGGCATCCATGATCCCGGCCCGGGCGTCCCTGCCCTCGCCGAGCGTGGTGTAGCGGAACTCCGGGGAGTCGGACATCACGCTGGTCTGCCAGCCGAAGACGTCACGGTAGAAGCCCACCGCCGCCTCGTAGTCGCGGCTGAGCGTCTCGAACCAGTCGGGCGCGCCGACCTCGTTGCGGGTGATGAAGCCGGGGAACGACAGGGACTGCCAGATGCCGACGTAGGCGCCGGCCGGATCGAGCACGCCGCCGAAGATGCCGAGGTCGGCCACCGGGGCGGGCGCCTGCAGCACCTGACCGCCGTGCTCTGCGGCGGCGGCCGCCGTGGCTGCCGCGTCGTCGGAGGCGAGGTAGACGGTCCACGCGTCGGGCGCGGCGGTGTCGTTGGGCATCAAGCCGGCGATCGGCTGGTCGCCACGCATGAACATGCGGTAGCCGCCGAACTCCTCGGAGGGCTCGCCGGCGCTCCACCCGAACAGGCCTTCGTAGAAGGCGATCGCCGTATCCACGTCGTGGGTGTACAGCTCGATCCAGCAGGGTTCGCCGTGCATGCCCTGGTGGCCCATCTCAGCTGGCCTTCTTCTTGGCGGCGGCCTTCTTCGCAGCCGACTTCTTCGCTGCGGTCTTCTTGGCCGGCTTCTTCTCCGCAGTCTTCTTGGTCGACGCCTTGTCGTCGCTGGTCGACTCGCCGCGAGAGGTCTTGGCCGCGTCGACCGAACGTTGCAGCGCGGCCAGCAGGTCGACGACCTCGCCCGAGGACTTGGTCGTGGCGGGAGTCTTCTTGACCTCGCCACCCTCGATCTTGGCCTTGACCAGCGCCTCGACCGCCTCGGCGTAGTCGTCCTCGAACTCCGAGGGCTCGAAGTCGCCCGCCAGCGTCTCGACCAACATGTTGGCCATCTTGACCTCGGCCGGCTTGACCTCGCCGGACTCGATCGAGAAGTCGGGGTTCCTGATCTCGTCGGGCCACATCATCGTCTGCAGCACGATGACGTCTTCCTTGACCCGGAGCACCGCCACCGACGTGCGGTTGCGGATGGCCACGGTGCAGACCGCCATCCGGTCGGCGTCGAGCAGCGCCTGCCGCAGCAGGGCGTAGGGCTTGGCGCCGGTCTTCTCGGGCTCGAGGTAGTAGGACTTCTCGAACAGCATCGGGTCGATCTGGTCGCGCGGCACGAACCGCTCGACCGCGATCTCGCGTGACGACGCCGCCGGCAGCTCCGCCATGTCGTCGTCGTCGAGGATGACCATCTCGCCGTCCTCGGTCTCGTAGCCCTTGGCGATCTCGGAGTAGGCCACCTCCTCGCCGTCGATGGAGCAGACCCGTTGGTACTTGATCCGGCCGCCGTCCTTGGCATGCACCTGACGGAACGACACGTCGTGCGACTCGGTGGCCGCATAGAGCTTCACCGGCACGCTGACCAGCCCGAACGAGACCGCGCCCTTCCAGATCGATCGCATGGAGCCAGCGTAGAGGTTGGCGCCCACAGCCGTCCCGCCCGCTGGGGGGTATGCGTCAGGATGGCGGCCGGGTGCGCCCGATGCTCGCGACCCGCGGCACCTACGTCCCTCCGGGAGACGAGTGGCAGCACGAGGTCAAGTGGGACGGCGTCCGGATCCTGGCCGACGTGACGGTCGAGCGGGGAGTGCGGCTCTTCAGCCGCAACGAGAACATCGTGTCTGCGGCCTGGCCCGAGATCGTGATCTCGCCGGCGGGACATGACGACCTGCTGGTCGACGGCGAGATCATCGGCCTCAACGCCGAGGGCCGACCCGACTTCGGGGTGCTGCAACCCCGCATGCACGTGCGCAACACCAGGGAGGTGGCGCGGCTGGCGGCGGCCATCCCCGCGACCTACATGGTCTTCGACCTGCTCCGCCTCGACGGGGTCGACCTGACCCGGGCGCCGCTGCAGGAGCGTCGCGCCGCGCTGGACGAGCTGGACCTGCAGGGCACCGCCTGGGCGGTGCCGCCGGTGTACGACGACGGGGCGATGCTGCACGAGGCCACGCTGCAGCAGGGGCTGGAGGGGATGGTCAGCAAGCGGCGGTCGTCGCGCTACGAGTTCGGGGCCCGGAGCAAGGCCTGGCTGAAGTTCCCGCACCGTCGTCGGGCCTCCTTCGTCATCGGCGGCTGGCGGCTCGAGACCGACTCACAGAACCGCATCGGCGCCCTCCTGGTCGGCGAGCCGATCGAGGGGGGCGGATTCATCTACCGCGGTCGGGTCGGGTCGGGCATCGCAGGCGCCAAGGCCCGCAAGCTCGAGGAGGTGCTCGCCCCGCTCGCCCGCGACACGAGCCCGTTCAGCGACGAGGTGCCGCGCGTCGACGCCCTCGGCACCCGGTGGGTGGAGCCCGTGCTGGTGGTCGACGTCGAGTCGCTGGGCCTCTCGAGCCAGCAGCGGCTGCGGCAGCCGGCGTACCAGGGCTTGCGCACCGACCTCGACCTGGAAGATCTTCTCCTGTGAGCCCGGGGTCCCAGGAGGTGCGCGTCGACGTCGAGGGCCGCACCCTCAAGCTCAGCAACCTCGACAAGGTCTACTACCCGCGCACCGGGACCACCAAGGGCGAGGTGCTCAACTACTACGCGCAGGTCGCCCCGGTGATGCTGCCGCTGCTCAAGGACCGCGCCGTGACCCGGGTGCGCTGGCCCAACGGCGTGGAGCAGCAGAGCTTCTTCGAGAAGAACACCCCCGCCGGTACGCCGTCTTGGGTGCGCACCGCGCGGGTGCCGACGACGGGCTCGCGCGGCCCGTCGCGCCACGGCGACGAGCTGGTCTTCCCGATCGTCGACGACCTGGCGACGCTCACCTGGATGGTCAACCTGGCCGCGATCGAGCTCCACGTGCACCAGTGGACGGTGACGAAGGCCGGCAAGCCGCGCGGCGCCAATCGCCTGGTCATCGACCTCGACCCGGGCGAGGGGGCCGGCCTCCACGAGTGCTGCCGAGTCGCGCTCCTGGTGCGCCAGAAGCTGGCCGAGCGCAACCTCGACGCCGAGGCGGTCACCAGCGGAAGCAAGGGCCTGCACCTCTACGCGGCCCTGACGAAGCGGCTCGACCCCGACGACTCCACGGCCCTCGCCAAGGAGGTCGCCGAAGAGCTCGCCAAGGAGCACGCCAAGCTCGTCACCGCGACGATGACGAAGGCCCGCCGGTCGGGGAAGGTGTTCCTCGACTGGTCGCAGAACACCGGCTCCAAGACCACGCTCTCGCCGTACTCGTTGAGGGGTCGCGAGCTGCCGACCGTGGCCACGCCGGTCACCTGGACCGAGGTCGAGGACGGCGCCGAGGACCCCCTGGGCCTGGAGCAGTTCCGGTTCGAGGAGGTGCTGGAGCGACTCGAGGGGCGCGATGATGGCCGGCCGGAGGACGACTGAACCTCTGTTACCAAAGCGTGGATCATCTGTAGGTGTTCTGTGGTTTTAGTCCAGGCCCCCGGGGCATACATTTCGGCGAGAAACCTGCCAGGTTCGGGCACGACCGGGGGGACGTCCCGAACCTGGCATTCCCCTCTACGCGATTGCGCGGGGGGCGTGGCCCGTCGGGACGTGAGTTCCTGACGGGTCTCATCTGCATTTCCGCAGCCCCGACGACACTGGCCCTCGTGCGCCCGATCGGCAGCGGTGCCGGACGGTCTGGTCCTATGCTCTGCCACCATGGGGGCCCGGGTACTGGTCGTGGAGGACGAGCGCGATATCGCATTTCCGCTCGTGCGGACGCTCGAGCGCGAAGGCTACGACGTCAGCTGGGTCGGCACCGGGCGCGACGGCCTCGATGCCATCGCCCGCGACCCCGTCGACGTGCTCATTCTCGACCTCTCCCTGCCGGACATGGACGGTCTCGAGGTCTGCCGGACGCTGCGCGAGAGCGGGTTCCTCGGCGCCATCATGATCGTCACCGCCCGGACCGGCGAGCTCGACCGGGTGGTCGGGCTCGACACGGGCGCCGACGACTACCTCGCCAAGCCCTTCGGCCTCGCGGAGCTCCAGGCCCGCGTGCGCGCGCTGCTGCGGCGCAGCCAGCTCCAAGGCACTCTCACCGGGACCTCGGGCCCCGTCTCGGACCTGCGCCTGGACGTGGAGGCTCGGCGGGTCTACGCCGGCGCCAGGAGCTGAAGCTGACGAGCAAGGAGTTCGACGTGCTCAACGTCCTGGTCGGCGACCGCGACAAGGTGGTGTCCCGTGCCCGGCTGATGTCGGAGGTGTGGGACGAGAACTGGTACGGCTCCACCAAGACCCTCGACGTCACGATCGGCCGGCTCCGGCACAAGCTCGAGAACGCCGGCCTGCCCGACCGAGTGGTCGCCGTACGCGGCGTCGGCTTCCGTCTCGAGGGCGGCACCGACTAGCCGCTCGCGCCCACTCGGGTCAGCGCACCAGTACGTCGATCGGCAGCGACGCGTTGTTGGCGAAGCCGCCGCGGTTCCACGGCGTCTCGGTCGGCTGCACTCGCCCGCTGGCATCCGTGGCCCGCACCCGCAGGCTGGCCGGCCCGGGCTCGGCCTGCCAGGTCGTCCGGAAGCCCCGCCACGCATGGGCGCCGTGCTCTTCGTCGAGGTCGCAATCCGTCCAGGTGGCTCCGCCGTCGGTGCTCAGCTCGACGCGCTCGACGGCGCCCCAGCCCGACCAGGCCCGGCCGCGCAGCACCACCGGGCCGGCGTCGACCACCCGTGCGCGGCTCATGAAGTCGGGGAAGCCGGGCGGCACGAGCAGCGCGCGCGGCTCGATGCGAGTCAACGGCTCGCCTTCCTCGTCGGTCGTCTGGCGCCGCCGATACGCGCGGTTCTGGAAGCCGTCGAAGACGCGGTCGATGACGCGGATCTCGCGCAGCCACTTGACCGAGGCCATGCCGTACCACCCCGGCACCACCAGCCGGACCGGGAAGCCGTGCTGCGGCGGCAGCGGGGCGCCGTTCATGCCGGTCGCCAACAGCACGTCGCCGCCCGCCTGCTCCATCGTCAGCCCGCGCTCGTAGTCCTGCTCGACGCCGCGCTCGACGCCGTGGTCGGCGCCCCGGAACACCACGGAGACGGCCTCCGAGGTCGGTGCGGCCTGGGCGAGCACCTCGGTGAGGAGTACGCCGCTCCAGTCGGCCGTGCCGACGGCACCGTCGAGCCAGGGCTGGCTGACGGGGCGCGGCTCGTTGGCCGCGCGCCCGTTGCCGGCGCACTCGAGGGTGACCCGCATCGTGTGCTGGGCCATCGCTGCCAGGTCGTCCAGGCCGAGGGTCACCTCCCGCTCGACGCAGCCGGTGACCGTCACGCTCCAGGTGCTCGCGTCGGCGTCGGGGATGTCGTAGTGGGTCAGCACGTAGTGGAGTCCCGGTGGTGTGACGTCCCAGCGCATCGCCTCGGCGGGCATGGCGTGGTTGCGCGCCGCCAGCCTGAGCTCCTCGGCCGAGATGCCCTCGTCGGGGTCGGCCACGCGGGACGGCCGGCTGACCGTCCCGAGGTCCGTTGCTGATGTCGACTGCGCCGTCATTCCTGCACCCTCCGATCGTCTCGTCGAGGCTAGCCTGGACCGATGGATGACGGACCGGTCGCGGGCCGCAATCTGGTGGTCTGTCTCGACGGCACCAGCAACGAACCGGAGAGCGGCACCACCAACGTCGCCCGCACCTACGCCGTCGCTGCCAAGACCGACGACCAGCTCGTCTTCTACGACCCCGGCGTCGGCACGATGGGCGCGCGGGGCGCGGTGACCCGGCTGGGCCGTGACACGACCAGGTTCGCCGGCCTGGTCGTCGGCTTCGGGGTGAAGGACAACATCGAGGAGGCCTACACCTGGGTGGCCGAGCACTACCGCTCCGGCGACCGGCTGTTCGTCTTCGGCTTCTCCCGGGGCGCCTACACCGCCCGGGCGCTCACCGGGATGCTGCGCACCGTCGGCCTGCTGCGGCCCGGCGCGGCCAACCTGGTGCCGTACGCCCTCAAGCTCTACGCCCAGCACGGCCGGGACCAGCCGACGCCGGAGGAGGAGACGGAGTTCTGGCGGCCGCGGCGGCAGTTCACCGAGCGCTTCGGCAACCCCGACTTCCCCAACCCGTTCAACCCGCACGTCCACCAGGTGCGGTTCCTCGGCGTGTGGGACACCGTCAAGACGATCGGCTGGCTCAACCTCAAGGCCCAGTTCGAGCAGGCCCGTTGGCCGTCGACCCGCCGGATCCTGAACGTCGACCTGGCCCGGCACGCGATGGCGCTGGACGAGAAGCGCCGTCCCTACCCCGTCTACCGCTTCGACCCCGACGCGGTGCGTGAGTCGCAGGGCCGCTACGTCGAGCAGTGGTTCACAGGAGTGCACAGCGACGTCGGCGGCCAGTACGACGACCACCGGCTCTCCGACATCGCCTTCGCGTGGATGATCGAGGAGGCCGTCGCCGCCGGGCTGCACGTCGACGAGAAGGTCTACAAGCGGCTCGCGGGGGTGCCTCTCGGTGAGCCGGTGCCCGAGGAGAGCGCACTGGGCACGCTCCACACCAACGGCGGGCCCTGGGTGCTGCTCGGCGGCTGGAAGCAGCGCGTCGTCGAGCCCGGCGACCTCGTGCACCCCAGCGTGCGACACCGGATCGAGGCCACCGCCGGCACCGCGGCGCCGTACCGGCCGAAGCTGCCGGGCTGACCGCGAGACGCCCTTGGCACGACCCTGGCACGACCCTGGCACGGCCGAACCGGGTCGGGTGGCCCGACGTACCCTCCGGGTATGGAGGCCGTCCATCGCTGGAGCGCGGTCGCGGCGGGGGTGGCCGTGCTGCTCGCCGCGCCCTGGGCGGTCAAGGAGTGGCCGGCGCAGGACACCGACATCGACGCCGCCGCGCTGCTCGCGAAGGTCGAGGCGGCCGGCGACCATCCCTACTCCGGCTACGTCGAGAGCCGCGGCACCCTGCTGTTGCCGGTTGCCGACCGGTTCACCGACGTGGGCGACCTGTTCGGCGGCAAGACCCGGATGCGGGTGTGGTGGCTCGCCGACGACGCGTGGCGGGTCGACAAGCTGCTGGCCTCGGGCGAGACCGACCTGATCCACACGGTGCAGGGCACCACCCGGTGGCGCTACGAGCAGGACGACGCCACCCTGAGCCGCGACCCGGACATCCGGCTGCCGCGCACCGCCGACCTGGTGCCGCCGGCCGTCGCCGACCTGTTGCTCGACGACGTGCGTGCCACCGACGTACGCCGCATCGACCCGCGCCGCGTGGCCGGCATCGACGCGCCCGGGCTGCGGCTCGAACCCGCCGCCCAGCAGTCGAGCATCGACCACGTCGACCTGTGGGCCGACCCCGACAGCGGCGTCCCGCTGCGGTTGGACGTCGTCGCCAAGGGCGCCGACTCGGCGGCGTTCACCTCGGAGTTCCGAGAGTTCTCGGCGACCATGCCGTCGGTCGAGCGGGTGACCTTCACGCCGCCAGTGGGCGCGGACTTCGAGTTCGACTCGGTGCTCGACATCGCCGACGCCGCCAACCAGTACGCCCACGTCATCCCGCCTTCGACCGTCGCCGGGCTGACCAAGTCTCCGAGCGCCGATCGGGCCGTGGGCATCTATGGCAGCGGCGTGACGCGGTTGATCGCCATCCCCTTGCGAGGCCGCGAAGCCGGGCCGTTGCGCGAGCAGCTGCGGATCACTCCGGGCGCGACGCTCCTGGACGAGGGCACCATCGCGTCGATGGGGCCCCTGAGCGTGCTGCTGACCGGCGGGGACGACGACGGTGGCTGGCTGCTCGCCGGCACCGTCACCACCGAAACGCTGATGCGCGCAGCGGACGACCTCTGGTCCGGCGCGATCTACCTCGACAACGACGACCCGGCGCCCATCCCGTGATCCGCACGCGTGGGCTGACCAAGCGATTCGGCGCCATCGTCGCCGTCGACGACATCGACCTCGACGTGCGCGAGGGCGACATCTACGGCTTCCTCGGCGCCAACGGGTCGGGCAAGACGACCACGGTGCGGATGCTGCTCGGGCTGGTGCTGGCCACCTCGGGGTCGGCCGAGGTGCTGGGTCAGGCGATGCCGAAGTACGGGTCGCGCGTGCTCCCGCAGGTCGGAGCGCTGGTCGAGGCGCCGGCGGCTTACCCCCGGCTGACGGGGCGGGCCAACCTGCGCGTCCACGACGCGCTCGGGCACGGCTCGCGCGCCGGGCGGGCCGGCCGGGTGGACGACGTGCTGGAGCGGGTCGGGCTCGGCGGGATCGACGAGCGGCCGGTGGCGGCGTACAGCCTCGGGATGCGGCAGCGGCTCGGGCTCGCGCACGCGCTGCTCGGCGAGCCGCGGCTGCTGGTGCTCGACGAGCCGACCAACGGCCTGGACCCGCAGGGCATCCGCGAGATCCGGCAGCTGCTGCTCGACCTCAACGCCGCCGGGACGACGATCTTCCTCTCCAGCCACCTGCTGGCCGAGATCGAGCACCTCGCCACCCGGGTCGGCGTGCTCGACCGGGGCCGGCTGGTGATCCAGGAACAGCTCGACGTGCTGCAGCGGCCGACCGGCCGCACCTATGTGCGGACGCCCGACGTGGCCCGGGCCCGGGCGCTGTTGGACGGGCACGTCGAGGGCGGCGACGCCGAGAGCCTGCTGGTCCGCGTCGACGACGTGGCCGCGCTCAACGCCCTGCTGGTCGAGGGCGGTGTCCGCGTCACCGTGTTGGCGCCGGAGCGGCACACGCTCGAGGACGTGGTGCTGGCCGCGACCTCGGCCGGCTCGGACCGCTTCTCGGGCGGGGCAGCCTCATGATCCGCGTGGAGCTGCACCAGATGGTCCGCAGCCGCCGGACCTGGGCCACGATCCTGCTCATCGACGCGCTGCCGACGCTGGTCGCGGTGCTGCTGGGGCTGACCGACGTCGGGCCGCGGCCCGGCACCGGGCCGGCGTTCCTCTCGGCCGTGCTGACCGACGGCACGCTCTTCCCGCTGGCCGCGATGGCGATCGTGCTGCCGCTCTTCCTGCCGATCGCGGTGTCGATCCAGGCCGGCGACGCGGTGGCGGGGGAGGCCCAGCAGGGCACCCTGCGCTACCTGCTCGTCCGACCCGTCGGGCGCACCCGGCTGCTGGTGGCCAAGCTGGTGTCGGTGATGGCCTTCGTGCTGCTCACGCTGGCCGTCGTGGCGGCGACGGCGTACGTCACCGGCACGCTGCTGCTCGGCAACTCCGACATCGGCGCCACCACCACCGTCTCCGGCACGACGATGAGCCAGCAGGAGCTGATCTTGCGGACGCTCCTGGCGCTGGCCTATGCGCTGCTCTCGATGCTCGGCGTCGCGGCCATCGCGCTCTTCCTCTCGACCGTGGTGGACACGCCACTCGGGGCCGCGCTCGGCACGCTGGCGGTGCTGGTGGCGTCGACCCTGCTGCTGACGCTCGACGCGGCCGACACCCTCGCGCCGTACCTGCCGACCCGCTACTGGCTGGCCTTCGTCGACCTGTTCCGCGACCCGATCCTGTGGCGCGACGTGGTGCGCGGGTCGCTGCTCCAGCTGGTCTACGTCGCGGTGTTCCTCGGCGCCGCCTGGGCCAACTTCGCCACCAAGGACGTCACGGACTGAGGTCTGCCCGGCAGCGGTGAGATACGAACCGTCTTCTGCCCGGCAGCGGTGACGTAGGAACCGTTTCAGCGCGTGAAACGGTTCCTGACTCGACCGCCGCCGGGCGCACCCTCAGCAGATCTCCGACCCCGGCACCTGTGGCCGCCCAACGCCCAGCTGCTGGATGACGGCGGCGATGACCGACGGCGTACGCGGCAGGTCACCGTGGGCGACAACCGCATCCGGGCAGACCGACTGGATGGTGAAGTCGAGGGCGCCGTCGAGGTCGGCGGAGCTCGGGGGTACGACGGTCTGGTCGTCGGTCGACCAGATCGAGACCCACAGCGGGCCGGGCGGGGTCTCGTCGCCGGCGTTGAGCTCGGTCAGCAGGTCGCTGTCGGGCTGGAGCTGCACGCAGGCCTCCGGACACCTGTCGGGGGCGAGGTCGCCGGCCAGCCCGGCCAGGTCGCTGCCGTGGTGCGGCGAGCCGAGCGTGACCACGCGACGGGCGACGTTGCCCCCGCCGTGGTCCTTGACCCACAGCCGCACCGTCACCCCACCGGCGGAGTAGCCCACCACGTCGACCGACCGCGACCCCGTGCGCTGCATCGCCAGGATCACCGCCCTGTCGAGCACGTCGGCCTGCTCGTCGAGATCGCCGGTGCCGTCGCCGGCCAGCGCCACCACGGTCGCTTCGCGGCCGGCCTTGCGCAGCGCCTCGGCGAGCACGTCGAGCGCCGCCGTCGATCCGCCGTACCCGGGGACCAGCAGCACCGGCCCGGGCGTCGCCTGCGACACCGGTTTCACCGCCGGGTCGCGAGTGCCCCACACCGCTACCGCGGTGACCACGGCCACGACCACCGCCACGGCGAGGGCGCCCACCACGAACCGCTTCCGCGCCGGGGAGAGGCCTTCGAGCATTCCCGAATCTTCGCCTACCCGACCAAGGCAGCAGGATGCTGTAGTAACGTGCGGTATCTCGACGTCAAGATAGTTTCGGGAGCGATAGGTGCGAGGAGTGCAGGGACTGCAGGGACTGCGGGGCCGGGCGGTCAGGCTGCTGGGACCAGACCCGCTGGTGCGCAGCCTGGCCGGGCAGTCGGTGCTGTCGGCGTTCGGCGAGGGAGCGTTCCTCACCGGCAGCGCCGTCTTCTTCACCGTGCTCGTCGGACTCTCGGCGCAGCAGGTCGGGCTCGGCCTCTCGATCGCGGCGCTGATGCGGTTCGCCTGCTCGGTGCCGATGGGCCGGCTGGCCGACGCCATCGGCACGAAGCTGATGTGGCAGATCACCAGCGCCGTCGACGCCGTGCTCTACGCCATCTGGCCGCTGATCGAGGGCTTCTGGGTGTTCGTCGCGATGATGGTCGTGATGAGCGTGGCCGAGGCCGGCCGGCGGGCCGGTCGCGGCGCCTACACGCTCGCGGTCTTCCCCCGCGACGAGCGGGTTCGCTCGCAGGCCTACCTTCGCGCGGCCCGCAACGTCGGCTACACCCTGGGCGCGCTGGCCGCCGGCATCGCGCTCGCGACCGGCAGCGACGACGTGATCCGCGCCGTCCCGCTCGTCACCGCCGTCGTCCTCGCCATCAACGCCGTCTGGGTGTTCCGCCTGCCCGACGTGACCGACCGCCCCCACCGGGACACCCCGATCGAGCAGGCCGTCGAGCACGCCGGCGAGCGGCGCAGCGCGCTGCACAACCGCGGCTTCTTGGTGATGAGCATCTGCAACGGCGTCCTCGGCACCCACGGCGTACTGCTCAACGTGGTCATCCCGCTGTGGCTGGTCCAGGAGACCGACGCCCCGCGCGTGCTGCTCGCGTGGCTGTTCGGCACCAACACGCTGATGGCCGTCTTCCTCCAGGTGGCCGCGGCCCGCGGCGTCACCGACGTACGCCGCAGCCTGCAGGCGCAGTACCGCGGCGCCGCCTGCTTCGTGCTCTCCTGCGGCATCGTCGCGATCACCCACGACACGGTCGGCTGGGTGACCATCGCCCTGGTGTGGATCGGACACGTCACCGTCACCGGTGCGGAGCTGTTCCAGTCAGCCGGCATGTGGGGCCTGGTCTCGGAGCTGTCGGACCCCGACCGGCTGGGGGAGTACCAGGGCGTCTCCGGCCTCGGCTACACGATGGGCGACGTCTGGGCGCCGGCGCTCTACACGTACCTGGCAATGACCTGGGGCCCGCCTGGCTGGATCGTGATCGCGGCCATCGTCGTGGTGGCGGCGATCGGCATCGGCCCGTCGTCGCACGCCGCCGAGCGCTACCTGGCGAGGTCGCAAGCGCTCAAGGCAAACCCATGGGTGTCATCGGCATCTCCTGATCTCCGGGAAGCGTGAGACCAGGCAGTGCGTCGGGGGCGACGAGGACGAGCACACCCAGTGCGAGGAGGACGAGCGCCGTGCCATAGGGTCGACGTGCGGCGCCAAGGCAGGATCTTCTCCATCGCGATGAGTCCGGCGACGATCGCCATCCAGGTCACGCTCATGACGCCCAAGGCGAAGAGCGACGCCATCAGGGCCCAGCAGCAGCCGACGCACCAGGCACCGTTCTTCATCCCCATACCGAGCGCTCCCGACCATCCGTCGCGCCACGACCCGAGGAGGAAGCCCAGGGGGCTGCGGCACTTGCCCAGGCAGGCATTCTTGAGTGGGGTCAACTCGTAGACGGCCGCCAGGATCAGGGTTGCTCCGGCGATGGGGCGCCCTGCATCCTCCCAGGCAAGGTGGTCACCCAGCGCCCGGGTGGCAACCAGCCCGATCAGGAAGGCGATGACCCCGGCGCCGGTCCAGGTGATGAGGTAGCCCGCGGTGAACGCAGCGGGAGCCAGCCGCGATCGAGTGTTCATCCGCGCGTACAACGCGATCGTCGGAGCGACCGACGGGAACATCATTGCCGCCATCATCACCACCCAGACGGTCAGGAACCACCCGAGTGTCCCGAGAGCGGTCCATGGCCCGTCGTCCATCCCGCGCATCTGCTCCGCGGTCCACCACCACCCGATGGCGGCGAGCACGACCAGGGCGAGGACCAGTCCCAGCTGGGTGCGAGTTGCAGCGAAAGCGGGACGCAGGCTCTCGCCGGCCGACGTACCCGTCGACTCGACCTCGGTCACGCCGTCAGGCGGTCCACGAGAAGTCCGACTTGGACAATCCGGTCTTTCCCTCGAACTCGATGCCGAAGGCACTGATCCTCGACCGCTTCGCTTCGGCCATCGTCAGGTCCGACCCGACCGGGTGGAACATCCCGGAGAACCTCACCGGCTCACCTGTCTCCACACCGAACGGAACGATGTCCTCGACCTCGAAGTCGATCCCGTCACCGATGCGGACGCTGTGGCGCAGCCCGTCGTCCTCGATGTCGATCACTGCCCGCTCGATGCCCAGCATCTCGCCGATCAGCGGAGCGAGACCCGCCATGGGGCCACCCAGCTGGCCACCGAAGACCTGGACCAGCTTGTCGAACTGCGCGTCCGTTGCGCCGTCGTCGACGAAGACGCCTACCTTCCAGTTGCCCTCGGTCATCACCTTGGGCGTGTCGGCGATGAGGGCGACCTTGCACCCGGCGATGTCGGTGTCCTCGACCGCTCCTTCGCGGATGTTGAAGACGAAGGCCACCCGGCAGAAGTCGTACGTCGCTCCGTGGTCCAGCGACGTGTTGCACGGGCACATGAGCTCGCAGGAGCAGGTCTCGACGTAGCTACCCTTCAAGTTCCAGGACATCGAACCCTCCCTCTCGCGCAAGTGATCAAGTCTCCCGCCGTGCCGAACCAGCGTCAACGACTCGATTGGTCCCACCCGCCACTCGCGCCGCAGGTTGTCCACAGATTGCCGCCCGGGCATTCCGCGGAGCCGAGGTCGGGGCCTAATGTCCGATCAGGAACCTCCATCTCGGGAGAGGACCGCGAGTGTCAGCGACCGCTGTCGACGCGCACGCCGACCTGGTCGAGCAGCTCGACCAGCGGGTGCGTGAGGCCGTCCGCCGCCAGGGCGTCGACCCGCAGCGTGACGCGCCCGTCGTACGCCGTATCGCCGAGGGCGTCGTGCGCGACCACGACGAGCGCAGCCTCACCGGAGCCGTCGCGCCGGTGCCCGACGCGGCCGCGGTCGTGGGCGAGCTGGTCGCGCGGGTCTCCGGGTTCGGGGCGCTCCAGCCGTTCCTCGACGACCCGGCCGTCGAAGAGATCTGGATCAACGACCCGAGCCGCGTCTTCGTCGCGCGGCACGGCCGCCACGAGCTGACCAACCTGATCCTGACCGCCGCCCAGGTCAACGAGCTGGTCGAGCGGATGCTCAAGTCCAGCGGGCGCCGGGTCGACATCAGCCAGCCGTTCGTCGATGCGATGTTGCCGGACGGACACCGGCTGCACGTCGTACTCGAAGGGATCACCCGCGGCTTCTCGGCGGTCAACATCCGCAAATTCGTGCTCAAGGCCGCGCGGCTGAGCGACCTCGTCGAGCTGGGCAGCCTGAGCGCGAGCGCGGCCCAGTTCCTCGAGGCTTCCGTCCGCGCCGGCCTCAACATCCTGGTGGCAGGAGGGACGCAAGCTGGGAAGACAACTCTCTTGAACTGCTTGGCGGCGGCGATCCCCGGCGGCGACCGGGTGGTCAGCGCCGAGGAGGTCTTCGAGCTCCGCTTCCCACACCCCGACTGGGTGCCGATGCAGACGCGTCAGTCCGGGCTGGAGGGCACCGGCGAGATCCACCTCCGCGACCTGGTCCGCGAGAGCCTGCGGATGCGGCCCAGCCGGATCATCGTCGGCGAGGTGCGGTCGGAGGAGTGCCTCGACCTCCTGCTCGCCCTCAACTCCGGCCTGCCCGGGATGTGCACCCTCCACGCCAACAGCGCCCGCGAGGCGCTGGTGAAGATGTGCACGCTGCCGCTACTGGCTGGCGAGAACATCTCCGCCCGCTTCGTGGTGCCCACGGTCGCGGCGTCCGTGGACCTCGTCGTCCACCTCGGCATCGACAGCCACGGCGTACGCCGCGTCAACGAGATCGTCTCCGTGCCCGGCCGCGTCGAGAACGACGTCATCGAGACCGAGACCGTCTTCGAGCGCGCCGCGGGCGATCTGGTCGCCACGGGAGGGATGCCGCCTCGCCCGGCGAACTTCGAGCGGATCGGCGTCGACGTCCACAGGATCCTGGTCGAGGGTCGCTGATGGGCGCGCTGGTCGGGCTCGGGTTCGGCGTCGGGCTGCTGCTGATCTGGTCGTCGTTCACCACTCCCCACAAGCCCGCTACCCGGCGCGAGCACGGCAGTCGAGTCGCCATCCGGCTCGGAGAGGCCGGAATGGGACAGGTCCCCGTGCCCGGGTTCCTGCTCCTGTGCGCGGCGCTGGGCCTCGGCGCCGCCCTCGTGATGCAGATCGTCTCCGGAACGCCGCCGGTGGCCGTTGTCTTCGGGTTGATGGCGGCCTACCTGCCGTACGTCGTGGTCGCGGGGCGGGCTCGACGGCGGCAACGCGAGTTCGCGGAGGTCTGGCCCGAGGCGGTGGACAACCTCGCCTCGGCCGTCCGCGCGGGCATGTCCCTGCCCGACGCCCTGGCCGCGCTCGCCGTCCGCGGTCCCGAGACGTTGCGGCCGGCGTTCGACAAGTTCGCCCTCGACTACCAGGTGACCGGCCGGTTCGGCGAGTGCCTCGACCGGCTCAAGGTCGAGCTCGCCGACCCCGTCGGCGACCGGGTCGTCGAGGGACTGCGGATCGCCCGCGAGGTCGGCGGCGGTGAGCTCGGGAGGCTGCTGCGCAACCTGTCCGGCTACCTGCGCGACGACGCCCGGACCCGCTCCGAGATGGAGTCCCGCCAGGCCTGGACGGTCAACGGTGCCCGGCTGGCCGTGGCCGCTCCGTGGCTGGTGCTGTTGATCATGTCGTTCCAGTCCGAAGTGATTCGCCGCTACGCCTCGCCGGCCGGCGTGGCCGTCCTGGTCGTCGGCGCGGCCTGCTGCGTCGCGGCGTACTGGCTGATGATGCGCATCGGTCGCCTGCCCGTCGAACGACGGATCCTGCGATGACGCTTGGCCTCTGGGGAGCGGTGCTCGGGGCGCTGGCCGCCGCCGGAGTGCTGGTCGTCGTCTCCCGCGTGGCCGTCATCCGCCGTCCGCAGCTGGCGATCCGGGTGCTGCCCTACGTCCGCGACCTGCCCCAGGTCGGCCGCACGCCCTCGCCCCCGGTCACGCCAACGGCGCAGACCTCGGCCGTGGCGGGCGTCTTCGGGCCGTTCCTCCGATCGGCGGCGGCGGGAGTCGAGCGAGTGCTCGGCGGCGCCGCGTCCGTACGCCGCCGGCTCGACCGCGCCGGCATCGCCAAGTCGGTTCCGGAGTTCCGGATCGAGCAGGTGGTGTGGGGTCTGGTCGGATTCGCCGTGACGGCGGCGTACGGGCTGCTCCGCACGCTCGGCGGACACGGCGGCGCGGTGTCGGCGCTGCTGTTGTGCGTGCTCGGGTTTGCCGTCGGCGTGATCGCCCGTGACAACCACCTCTCGGGCCAGGTCAAGGAGCGTGAGCGCCGCATCATCGCGGAGTTTCCGACCATCGCCGAGCTGCTCTCGTTGGCGGTGGCCGCCGGCGAGGGCCCGGTCGCCGCTCTCGACCGTGTCTGTCGTCGCAGCGGCGGTGAGCTCAGCACCGAGCTGGGCCGGGTGCTGGCCGCCGTCCGGACCGGTGAGCCCGTCGCGGTCGCCTTCGACGGCTTGGCCGCCCGCACCGGCGTACCGGTGGTCGCTCGCTTCGCCCAGGGGGTCGCGGTCGCAGTCGAGCGCGGCACGCCACTGGCCGACGTGCTGCACGCCCAGGCTGCCGACGTCCGCGAGGCCTCGCGCCGGGAGCTCATCGAGACCGCCGCCCGCAAGGAGGTCTTCATGATGGTGCCGGTCGTCTTTCTCGTGCTCCCGATCACCGTGCTGTTCGCGTTCTTCCCGGGCGTGATCGGCCTCAACCTCACGATCCCGTGAGCCACCAGCAGACCCCTGTCTCGGGGGCAACGAAAGGGGAAACCATGAAGGAGCTCCTCGCTCTGCTCATCCGCATGCGGTCCGTCCGCGACGAGCGTGGCGACGTGCCCGGCTGGGTGCTTGTCACGGTGATGACGGCCGGGCTGGTGATGGCGATCTGGGGGCTCGCCGACGACCAGCTCCAGCAGCTGCTCACCAAGGCGCTCGACTCGGTCAAGAACTAGCCGATGCGCTCCCGCAGTTCTCGGGGAGCAGCCGTCGTCGACTTCGTGCTCGTGCTGGCCGTGCTGGTCCCGGTGTTTCTTGGCATCCTTCAGATCGCGCTGGTGCTGCTGGTGCGCAACACGTTGGCCGCGGCGGCCTCCGAGGGTGCGCGGTACGCCGCCACGCTCGACCGCGATCCCGCCGACGGCGCTTCGCGCACCCGCACCCAGATCGAGGGTGCGCTGGCCGCCAAGTTTGCCGAGGACGTCGACGCGCGCGAGGTGCTGGTCGCAGGGGCGCCGGGCGTCGAGGTGACCGTCCATGCCGTCGTACCCGCTCTCGGTATCGGCGGCCCGGCCATCGAGCTCACCGTCACGGGGCACGCCGTCGAGGAGTCGCGATGAAGCGGGCGCCACGTCCGCGAGGGGAGCGGGGGACCGCGCTGGTCGAGCTCACCTGGCTGGGGATCCTGCTGCTGGTGCCGATGATCTGGATCGTGCTCTCGGTCTTCGAGGTGCAGCGCGGTGCTTTCGGTGTGAGCGCGGCGGCGAGATCGGCCGGCCGGGCGTACGCGCTCGCGCCCGACGACGACGCCGGATGGCACCAGGCACAGGAGGCAGCGGCCGTCGCGCTCGCCGACCAGGGCGTCGCCGAGCTCGGGGTGGCAGCTGAAGATCACCTGCGGAGGACTGGCCGACTGTCACACCGGCGGAGCGGTGGTGACCGTGCGGATCACGTCAGGCGTGGCCCTGCCGTTCATCCCCGACCTCCTCGGCGGCGGGGCCACCTTCGCGCTCAGCGCGCGGCACGACGTACCGATCGGGCAGTACCAGGAGCCGGGGGCCGTGCCGTGACCCGCCGATCCGAGTCGGGGCAGGCGACCGTGATGATCATCGGCCTGACGGGCGTGCTGGCGATGGGCGTTGCCGTGGTGACCGACGCGTCGGCCGCCTATCTGCAGCGGCAGGGGCTCGACTCCCTCGCCGACGGTGCCGCCCTGGCGGGCGCCGACCTCGGCGCCGCCGGCACCGACGTCTACACCGGCGGCGTCGGCGACGACCGGCTCGCGATCACCTCGGCCGAGGCCCGCGCTGCCGTGGAGGCCTACCTCGAGCGGGCCGGCGCGCACGCGGCGTACCCCGGCCTCAAGGCCGTGGTCATCACCGATCCCGCCACCCAGACCGTGCGGGTGCGGCTGACGGCCCCGCTGCACCTGCCGCTCACCATCCCTGGCTCACCGGAGACCGCGACGATCGGCGCCACCGGCGCCGCCGTGGTCGCCCTCGATCCGTGACATCCGGCGAGTTCCTCGACTCGAGCCGGTCAGACATCGGGCTACCCAGTCCGCCAGACGGTCCCCAGCCGTCACGGTAGCGACGGGAAGGGATCACGTTCGCGGAGGCGAGAGCCATCTGTTCTCTACAGCCCACCGGTACCCTCCGGAATGGGTCCGCGGCAGGTAGGGCGAGCGCCCCTGGGGCCATCCGGCCTGCCGCCTGTGCAGCTCGATCAGGCGTGAAACCTCCGACCGGGCCAGCGCAAGGGCGCCCCGCCACCGGCGCGCCGATGACGAGGCGCTGGCGAGAGCCCGGGTTCCCTCTCCGCCCGCCACCCCATTCGGGGGATTAGAGATGGCCAGGTCAAGTCAGGCTAGTGCGAGCGGGCTGCGCCGGGAAGGGCTCACCAAATGAACGCCGTCCACACGCCTGTAACCGCCCGGGTCGCCGACTCCGCCGGGGGAGGGGCGGCCGGGAATGCGAGCGCCGCCCGTCTCAGCACGAAACGAGCGGCGTGGTCCGCATCACCCCGGGTGGACCCCCGGTCGCGAATACAGCAATTCCCCCTGCGACCTCTTTCAGCATGGCACGACCCCTAGCCCGGGGAAAGACAAATAACGTCGGCCGCCAACCCAAGGTCTGCTGACAAGCCTCGGCGGTCCCTGTGGGCACCGCCCATAGGCGGATCGCCCATCCTCTGTGGGGGGACGGGCGGAGCGGGGCTTCGTGTGCCCACGGGACCGCGCCGTGCCAGAGAGACGAATGCGCGACAGCAGCGACCTCACCCACAAGAATACGTCGAGCAGGGGCGACTTCACTTCAGCCGATGGGTGAACACCCTCACCCCCGACCGAACGGGGACGCCCCGTCACCAGCGGGACGAGCCGATGACGGGGCGCTGGTGAGTGGCGCCGAGCTCTGCCCCTTGTTGCCACGGGTCAGCCGCTTAGCTCCCTCCCCATCCTCGCCACCTCAGACACACGGGGGTCGTGCTCGAGATGGCGGAGCCGACCGGCGCAACCGCCCCGGCTTGGTCGGACCTCGCCTTTCGCCCTCCCCCAGGGTCGGAAGGCGAGGTCCTATGGACTGGCAGGTTAGCCCGGCGCCCCCCAGTAGGTCTGTGGCCCGTATGGGTGGAAGGGCACCCTAGGGATACAGAACCGCCCCGGCACTACGAGTACCGGGGCGGCTTTGTCGGTCAGTCGGTCTTGTCGTCGGTCGTGGCGCCTGCCGCGGCGCGCTTGACCGCCTCGACGCCTTGACGCCGGCCTTGGTCTCGTAGCTTTCGCCGGTGGCGACGATCTCGCCGTTGCCGGCCTTGAGCCGGAAGCGGTACTCGCCCCGTTGGTCCTTGTAGACCTCGAACGTGTCGGCCATGCGGGACCCCCTCTGGTCGTTGTGCAACCGATTCGTGATGCCTGCGGCCACCATGACAAGCGAACCGCCCACCGGGTGACGCAAACCTAGGCGAGTAGCCTCAATCGCGAGGTGGTTGTCATGCCAGGTTGGCTGATCTTTCTCATCGTGCTGGCGCTGGTCGTCGTGTTGTTGTCCTGGCGCACTTGGCGTCGGCGCGGCAGCTGGCGCGCACCGGATGACCTCGGCGGCGGAACACTCAACGTCGGCGAGCGGTGGCGGACCGGAGGCTACATGGAGGGCGGGGGCGGCGGATGAGCCTTCCGGTGCCGGGCTGACGGGCGGGCGTATCACCGTGATGCGCGATGTGATCCTGATCGGATCCACCACGTTCGTGTTCGTGGGCACCGTGTTGAGGATGTGGGACTCCATTGCGGAGGCCGACAGCGCTGGCGAGTTCGCTCCTCGCACGTCAGGCGAGGAGTTTCACCGTCTCTTCATCTTCTTCACTCCGCTCGAGAGGATCGAGCATGCGGCGACCTCAGACCGTCAGTTGTATTACCTGAGGACGGCCCAGGGCTGGTTCTTCCTGGCCATTGGTTCCTTCGGAGCGCTGCTACTCGCAATCGGCTCGGTGCTCTCCTGAGTCCTGCATGCGAACTGGGCCCCTGACGACGCGCGTCACCGCTGTCGACTGGCCCGATGCGCCCAGCCGTCTCGCGGCGACGATCCGATGCGGTCCGCCGTGGCAAACCCTCTGTGTGTGTGAACGACCTAGGGCGTGCTGTGTCCCACCTTGTGGGGGGTGGGGGCCCAGGCCCGGGCCCCCTAACCCTCGAAGATCGGACACTCCTCGGCATAGGCCCACTATCCCCCGAGCCACCCCCCCATGCCTGTGTGCAGGGAGAGCGGACCAGAGGAGGTCGGGGGGAGCGGGGCCAGCGTGCGCCCCTGGACCGCGCCGCCTTGTGAGAGGAATGCGCGACGGCGGCGAGGCATGATGCAGCAAGAGGGGCACCCCGCCACCTGAGTACCAGATGACGGGGCGCTTGCGAGAGCTCTCGGGGCTCTCCCCCTCGCCATTCCCCAGGGGGTTCCAAAGGATGGCGAAGTCAATCCAGTTGCGACGGCCGGTGGCCACACTGCTCAGCGCGGGACTCCTCGCTCGAGGATGGTCTGGGGTCCTCCTCGAGCGAGGAGTCGGCCCGCGTCGTCGGGGCCACATAACGGCGCGAGCCCCTCAAGGAAACCCGCGGAAGAAAGACCCCCCGTCTCGTGTGCACGCGCGCCGGGGGGTGGTCGGACCTCGCCTTTCGACGTCCCCCGGGGTCGGAAGGCGAGGCCCTTTAGGGCACGCTAGTGCCGCGCTCCCCAGGACGTCTTTGACCCGTATGGGTGGCGGCGGACCCTAGGGGGAGCAGAACCGCCCCGGCACTGAATGCGGGACGGGGCGGCCGCTCTCCGCACGTGACGTGCAGCTCCCGGCGGGCGCGGCCGTGGTCGCGCTGGACCCTGACGCACGCGCGGGCACACCTAGCGGTCAGGCGGCGCGCCGAAGTGATGCCAGAGGAGTGGAACCTGCCAGGCGTCCCACTCCGAATCACCGAATCCCGTGTTGTGCTTGCGCCGTTTGCCGTTCGGATCGATGGTGATGATCTGATCGACGCCCGGCATCTCGGTGATCGCCTTCCACGGAATCGGTTTGGAGAACATCTTCCGCGACTGCAGGCTCTCGGCGGTCACGATGAGGCGGCCTCGTCCCTTCGCGCTGAAGGGGATTATCTCGGCGGGGGAGCCATCCGTGACCTGGCGGATCGTCCGCTTCAGGAGCCGTGGCTCGATCTCGTCGCGGACCAGCATGTCGAGCTGGTCCCACAACGGACGCCAGGGACCCCATTCCTCGGTCGAGGCGTCCCCTCGAAACTTGACCGAGGCGACCTCGCCGTTTGCGAACAGGTTCACACCACAGTCAAGCCGGTTCCAACTGCCTTGTGCCGTGCTGCGCGACAGATTCCTCGACAGGCGTTCGATCTGATCGAGCGGGAGATGCTTGCTGTTGATCGCCAGCGCGCTGCCGTCGAACTCGACCCGCGTCTTCTCGTGGGTCCATGCGAACGGTGCGGTTGACACGCGCCGATGCTAGCCGTCGCGGCTCGAACAGCGAGTCAGTCCTTGGTCTTGTCGGCAACCTCCGAGCCTGCTGCTGCGGCCATGACTGCCGCCACGGCTTGCTTCGCCTCGGCCTTCGTCGGGTATGGCGATCCCTCGGCCACGATCTGGCCGTTGGCGGCCCTGAAGCGGAACCGGTACTCGCCGTTGCGGTCCTTGTAGATCTCGAACTTTCCTCTCACGGTCGCCCCTCCTATGTGCCCGGGCTCGCTGATGAGCCAGTCAACCGGCCTTCCCGAGAGACCGTCGTGGTTCGACTGTTCAACGACGGCGCGACACCTTGGTTACCTGCGAGACGCGGTCCGCTTGGCCCGGCGCAGCGTCAGCCCGGACAGGGCGTCGACAGCGGCAGCAAGCACCTCGGGGTCGGGTACTTCGTCGGGGTCGATGCCGGGGACCGCGACAGGCGCCAGGTCGGCGATGTCGCCGACGACCCGCACGCCCGATGCGACCAGTCGTTCCCCGATCTGCTCCGACCGCTCCACCAGCCACGGCCCCGGGACGAATCCGATCGGGGGTCCGTCGCGACCCGCGAGCACGCGTTTGGCCAGCCCGAACTTCACGAGGTCGCGGTAGTCCCTGGCCGACAGCCCACCGTCGAGGCGAGCGTTGAGCTCCCGCAGCACCATTGCGGCGGCGGCGTCGAGCGACGTGTTCCCTTGAGGGACATCGGCGGCGCCGGCACCGTCGATGCCGGCCGCCTCGCAGAAGCGCGACCAGAGCACTTCGGACGTGGTTCCCGGAGGCGGCAACGTCACCAGCGTCACTCGTTCGGGGCCTACGGCCGCCACCCAGTTGTCGACGATCCGCCCCATCCCCTGCTGCCGCCAAAACGTCCGCGCCGGCTTGCGCTTGCCGGGGATCGCGGCGACGTACTCCCCGAACCGGAACGACCCGCCGTTCTGCAGGCTCTCCTGCCACATCGACGGCACCCCGCGTCCGAGGTCGCGCAGGGTCACCACGACCTCGACCGGGGTCTCGCCGAACGACGCGACCACCGCGGCGATCCGCTCCGGTCGCGCCGGGCCGAGGAACTCCATGCTGACCACGACGTCCTCGTCGCACGCCGCGATCTCGTCCACGAACGTTGCCCACCGCCCGCTGGCCGAAGGGCCTGCCTGTTTGCGACCGAGCACGTCGCTGACGGCCAGCACCTGGTCGCGCCACTTCTCACCGGGGAACAGCACGCCCCGGGCCGCGAGGTGATCTCGGTTCGCGTGGAGGCGCGTCTGGAGGTACGACGTGCCGGACTTCATGAGTCCGACGTGAAGAACCACCCGGCGCGCCATGGTCGACCTTAAGCCGGGGGACAATGAGTGGGTGATCACGGTGGAGACGGCGCGGGCGCTGGCCGAGGCGATGGAGCGCGCGGGGATCGCCTGGACGCCGGGCGACGGCGACCGGTTCTTCGTGCCAGACCGCGGGTTCGAGTCGCCGTTCGTCGTCAGCGAGATGGTGGTCGAGGTGCGCGACCTGCCGAGCGGCCGGCTGATCCGCTTCAACGGCACCACCGAGTGGGCGCTCGACTCGCTGCCCGCCGAGGAGGCGCTGTGGGTGCCGTGGGAGCACCAGCTGCGCGAGCTGCTGGGCGAGCGGTTCGTGGCGATGGAGCGGCTTCCCGGCGAGCCGGAGGGGTACGCCGTGGTGCTCACCGACGGCAGCCGGCACCTCGACATCGATCCCGAGCGGGCCTACGCGCAGGCGGTGCTGGCCACCCTCTGACCACCGCTACCAGTCGACGTCGGCCACGTCGGCGACGCGTCGGGCGGGGGCGACGGACCGGACGGAGATCGACTCCTCGTGCAGGGAGGCGAAGCCCAGCGAGGTGACCTCCTCCAGCTCGGCCAGGGAGACCTCGAAGGTCGCGAAGTCGTCGAGCGTCGGGGCCAGCGTGAGTGGGTCGAGGTCCTGGGCCAGCACGAAGCAGCGGGCGCTCGGCGTGCCGGCGAGGACGTAGACGATCGCCTTCCAGAACGCGCCGGGGATCAGCACGCCGCGGTAGACGAGGTCGGCGTCGGTCAGCACCGGACCTCCGAACAGCGTCAGCCGCCGCTCGTCGAGCGCGGCCTCCTCGAGGATGGCGTTCTCCAGCAGCCCCCAGACCCCGTCGAGGCCGGACTGGTTGAAGCCGGCCATCTGCGGCGCGATATTGGTGAAGTAGAAAGAGTCGTGGTTGGCCGCCTCGGCCTCGTCGAGGGTGCCCCACAGCAGGTCGGACCGGCGGGCCAGGTGGCCGCGGTCGAGGTCGTTGTCGGCGTACACGTCCTCGCCCGTCTGGAACTCGGCCGGGATCCGGAGGTCGAGCCGGAACCGCTCGGAGTCGCGCGGGATCGAGTCGCCGGGGAACAGTCGCAGTCCGTCGATGTTCCACGCCACCCAGCGCGCCAGCCGGCGCGAGGCGCTGAGCGCCAGCGAGAAGTGGACGTAGTCCCACTCGCTCGTGCCGTCTACGACCACGATGTCGCCGGCGATGTCCGGGGCCGGGTCGGGCACCTCCACCGTCAGCCCGAGGAACTGCTCGTCGTACACGCGGAAACACTCGCACACGTCGGGCAGATCCTCAGGTCGGAGCGGGCGCCCGATCGCGGCGGCGAGGCAGCCCGACCCACGGCAGCGTGATCAGCGCCCACCCGACCAGCACGATGGCGATCTCGGCGACGACGTACCAGGGCCACGGTCCCAGCAGGTCGAGCACGGTGGCGTCGCTCGGCTTGCGGTTGAAGTAACCGTAGTTGGAGCCCAGCACGGAGTTCAGGCCCATCACGACGACCACCCACACGAACGTCCAGCCGACGGCCTGCCGGTAGCCGCGCCAGTCGGGGCCGTTCCTGAGCGCCAGGGTGAGGTAGACCGCGCCCCACACGAGAAACAGGTGCTTGCCCCAGAACGCGAAGAAGTTCGGGTCGGGGTAGGCCTCCGTCAGCGTGGGCTGGACGAGCGCCTGCAGCGCCAGCGTGAGCCCCCAGTAGTAGGTCAGCGCCGTGGCCACTGGATGCCGGGTCAGCAGTCCCCACGCCACGACGACCCACGCGAAGTCGCAGATCTGGAGGGGCAGGGAGCCGTCGACGTCGAACGGCACGAGCTCCGTGGCGGTGCCGGCCAGCCCGAAGGCGATGTTGCCGCCGGCCAGCACAGTCGCGATCCGGCGCTCGGCCGGGTGACCACGCACGCGCGGCCCCAGCGCGAGCAGGACGACCACGCCGACGACGAAGATCGCCAGGACGACGAGGTGGGACGTCGAGTACGCCTCGAACATCAGCCCGGTTTGACGGCGCGGATGACGAGCACACCCAGCCGGCCCTCCACCGCTCCAGTGCCGAGGCGGGCCGTCATCGCCCCGGCGACCTGCGGCAGCAGCTCGGCGAGGTCGCCGCGTTCCTGGAGCTCGAACCGGAGCGGGGTGCCGAGGCAGTAGCCCTCGGCCAGCGTGGCGGCCGACGGCGAACGGCCCACAAGCACGTTGCGGGACAGGCCCTTGAACTGCAGGCCTGCGGCCTGAACGTCCGCGCGGATGCGGTCGACGTCGGCGTACCCGTGCGGAACGCGCGCGATGAAGTCGGGGGTGTTCTCGGGCAGGACCTCGGCCAGCGACTCGGTGAGGGCGGACTCGGCGTCGTGGGTGTCGAGGGTGTCCCAGGCGGTGAAGAGGAAGAGGCCGCCGGGGGCGAGCACGCGGCGCACCTCCCGGTAGGCCGTGACCTTGTCGGGGAAGAACATCACGCCCATCTGGCAGGCCACCAGGTCGAAGGAGTCGTCGGCGAAGTCCAGGTCCATCGCATCGGCGACCCGCCAGCTCGCCCCCGGCGCCAGCTCCGCGGCGTACCCGACCATCGCCGCGTTGAGGTCGGTCGCGGTGATCTCGGCATCTGGCAGCGCCTCTACCAGGCCGGCGGTGAGGATGCCGGTGCCAGCGGCGAGCTCGAGCACCCGTCGCGAGTCGGCGGCGTACAAGCGCGCCCGCTGGGCCAGGTCGGTCGCGACGGGAGCGAAGACCGCCGGACCCAGGCAACGGTCGTAGACCTCGGGCATCGATTCGACCCAGCTGGTGTCGGTGCTCATCCGGGAAGTGTGCCGTAGCCGGGGCTGCGTAGCATCCGGGGCGTGAACGACTTCCCGTACGCCGACCGGTTCACCGTCAACCGAACGCTCCCGGACCACGGCCGGCCGCGCGCCGAGGTGCTGGCCGAGATGCGCGAGATGGCCACGGCCGAGGACACCTTCTGGGAGACCGGCAAGGTGTCCGGGACGATGTACTGCGGCGACCACGAGCACTACGCGTTCCTCAACGAGGCGTTCGGGATGTTCGCCCACGTCAACATCCTCCAGCGCGACATGTGCCCCAGCGCGACCAAGTTCGAGGGCGAGGTGATCGCCATGGCGCTGGACCTGATGAACGCCGACGCGGTGACCGACGGCGAGCCGGCGGGCATGGTCACGACGGGCGGGACGGGCTCGATCCTCCATGCCCTGCTGGCCTATCGCGAGCACGCGCGCGAGACGCGAGGTGTCACGCGACCCAACTTCGTCAAGCCCGAGACCGGCCACGCGGCGTTCGACAAGGGCTGCCACCTGTTCGGGATCGAGCTGCGGGTGGCGCCCGTCGACCCGAAGACGACGCTGGCCGACGTGGACGCGGTGGCCGGGCTCGTCGACGACCAGACCATCGCGATCATGGGCTCGGCGGGCAACTACGCCTACGGCACGATCGACCCGATCGCCGAGCTCGCCGCCCTGGCCGCCGAGCGCGGCGTCGGGATGCACGTCGACGGCTGCCTGGGCGGTTTCATCCTGCCGTTCGGCCAGGAGCTCGGGCTGCCGATTCCCGACTTCGACTTCCGGGTGCCGGGCGTCACCTCGATCTCGGCCGACACCCACAAGTACGGCTACGCCTTCAAGGGCAGCTCCGTGCTGCTCTTCCGCGACAAGGCCTTGCGCAAGGCCCAGTACTTCCACCTCCTCGACTGGAGCGGCGGCAAGTACATGTCGCCCGGCATGGAGGGATCCCGCTCCGGCGGCCTGGTCTCCAGCACCTGGGCGTCGATGGTCTCGCTGGGCCGCGACGGCTACCGCGAGCACGCGCACGAGATCTTCGAGACGGCCGCCGCGATGATGGACGTCGTCCGCAGCCACCCCGAGCTGCGGATCATGGGCCAGGACTCATCGGGGCAGCCCACGTTCTGCTTCAGCTTCACCTCCGACGAGTTCGAGATCTACCACCTCGTCGACTTCATGGGGCCACTCGGCTGGCGGTTCAACGGTCAGCAGTACCCCAACGCCATCCACATGGCCGTCACCCGCCCGCAGACGAAGGGTGGCGTGGTCGAGCAGTTCGCCGCCGACCTGGCCGACGCGGTGGCGTACGCGAAGGAGAAGCACGCCACCGGTGAGGAGGCGTTCGCCGGCGCGATCTACGGCGGCGTGGCCGGCGGGCTCGACCAGGCGACCAGCGACTTCATCGTGATGGTGATGGACGACATGCTCGACAAGCAGCAGTCCCTGCCACCGGCATGAGCCTGGTCCTGGCGGTCGACCTCGGCACCGGCGGCCCCAAGGTCGGCTTCGTGACCACTAGCGGAGAGGTGCGCTGGTGGGAGCACACGCCGGTGACCACGTACGCCGGCCCCGACGGCGAGCGCACCCAGGACGCCGACGAGTGGTGGCGGCTGATCGTCGCGTCGTGCCGTCGCGGCCTGGCGTCCGGCGCTGTCGAAGGCGGTGACGTCGTCGCCGTCTCGGTGACCGGCCAGTGGGCCAGCACCGTCCCGGTCGACGAGCGCGGCGTCCCCGTCGGGCCGTGCATCCTCTGGAGCGACACCCGCGGGGCGGCGTACTCGAAGGAGGTGGTGGGCGGTCCGGTGCAGGGCTACGCGCCCAAGCCGCTGCTCACCTGGATCCGGCGCAGTGGTGGCATCCCCAGCACGTCGGGCGCCGACCCGATCGGCCACCTGCTCCACCTGGCGCACGACCGCCCGGACGTAGCGGCCGGCGCGCGGTGGTTCCTGGAGCCGGTCGACTACCTGACCATGCGGTTCACGGGAGTGCCGGCCGCGACGCTGGCGTCGATGACCGCCGCCTGGCTGACCGACAACCGGTCGCTTTCGTTGCTTGCCTACGACGACGTGCTGGTCGGGCTGGCGGGCGTCGACGCGACGAAGCTGCCGCCTCTCGTCACGACGGGTTCGGTCGTCGGCCCGGTGCGGCCCGAGGTCGCCGCCGAGCTCGGCATCCCGGCGACAGCCGTGGCAGTGACCGGTCTCCCTGACCTGCACTCTGCCGCCGTCGGGGCCGGCGCCATCGGCCAGGGGGAGGGCCACCTCTCGATCGGTACCACCGCCTGGGTCAGCGCGCCGGTGCCGCGCAAGAAGACCGACGTGATCCGCCAGCAGGCCAGCGTGCCGGGGCTGACCAACGACTCCTACCTGCTGGCCAACAACCAGGAGTCCGCCGGCCGCTGCCTGCAGTGGTGGCGCGACACCGTCGCCCCCGAGGCGTCCTTCGGCGAGCTGTTGGCCGAGGCCGCGACGGCGCCCGCTGGCGCGGACGGGTTGCTGTTCACGCCCTGGCTGACCGGTGAGCGCTCGCCGGTCGACGACCGGTCGGCGCGGGCCGGCTTCCACGGTGTGGGCGAGACCGCTACTCGGGGCCACCTGACGCGCGCGGTCGTCGAAGGCGTCGCGCTCAACGCCGGCTGGCTGCTCGGGGCCGCAGAGAAGTTCGTCGGGCACCGGTTCGACGAGCTGCGCCTCGTCGGCGGCGGCGCGCGGTCGGACCTGTGGACCCAGGTGCTGGCCGACGTCACCGACCGGACGATCGTGCGGGTCACCGATCCTTGGCTCGCCGGTCTCCGCGGCGCGGCTCTCTTCGCCGGGATGGCGCTCGGCGAGGTCGACCCACGTGAGATCCGCTCCCTGGTGCCCATCGACGAGCCGTTCCGGCCCGACCCGAGCACGCGGTCGACGTACGACGCCCTGGCCGCCGAACTGCCGAAGCTCTACGCCGCGCAGCGCGGCTTCTTCCGCCGGACTGCCGCACGGGTCTGATTCGCCGCGGCCTTCGTGCGACCCGTAGCCTTGACGATTGTGGCTGGCACCGACTTCGACTCAGAGATCAAGCAGCTCAAGGCGACGATGAGCACCATCGGCCAGGTGCTGGGTCTCGACAAGATGCGCGCCGAGATCGCCGACCTCGGCGAGCAGGTCGCTGCCCCCGACCTCTGGGACGACCAGGCGAATGCGACCAGGGTCACCGGTCGGCTCTCGCTGCTCCAGGGTGAGCTGGACCGTTTCCTCGATTTGCAGGCCCGCATCGGTGACCTCGAGGCACTCGTGGAGCTGGGCCAGGAGGAGGTCGACGCGGCCTCGATGGCCGAGGCCGAGGTCGAGCTGACCAAGGTCAAGAAGGTCGTCGAGGCGCTCGAGGTCCGCACCCTGCTCGCCGGCGAGTACGACGTCCGCGAGGCGCTGATCACCATCCGCTCGGGCGCGGGAGGCGTCGACGCCGCCGACTTCGCCGAGATGCTGATGCGGATGTACGTGCGCTGGGCCGAGCAGCACAAGTACCCCGTCGAGGTCTTCGACACCTCCTACGCCGAGGAGGCCGGGCTCAAGTCGGCCACCTTCGCCATCCACGCGCCCTACGCCTACGGCACGCTTTCCGTCGAGGCCGGCACGCACCGCCTGGTGCGGATCAGCCCCTTCGACAACCAGGGCCGCCGCCAGACCTCGTTCGCGGCCGTCGAGGTCGTGCCGGTGCTGGAGCAGACCGACGAGATCGACATCCCCGACGAGGACATCCGAGTCGACGTGTTCCGGTCCTCGGGCCCCGGCGGACAGTCGGTCAACACCACCGATTCAGCGGTTCGGCTGACCCACATCCCCACCGGCACGGTCGTCTCCTGCCAGAACGAGAAGTCCCAGCTGCAGAACAAGGCCAGCGCCATGGTGATCCTCAAGGCCAAGCTGCTCGCGATCAAGAAGGCCGAGGAGGCCGCCGAGATCAAGGACCTCAAGGGCGACGTGCTGGCCAGCTGGGGCGACCAGATGCGCAACTACGTGCTGAACCCCTACCAGATCGTCAAGGACCTGCGGACCGGCTATGAGGTCGGCAACCCCCAGGCCGTCTTCGACGGCGACCTCGACGGCTTCCTCGAGGCCGGCATCCGCTGGCGTCGCGGCGCCGAGCGCGCCGCCGAGAACTAGCACTATCGCTGGTCGAGGATCGCGCGCTCACCGTTCGCTGGTTGAGGAGGGCGCGCTCGGGCCACCTCCGTTGGTTGAGGAGGGCGCGCTAGGGCCACCTTCGTTGGTTGAGGAGGGCGCGCTACCCGGTTGAGACGCGAGCGCTGTCGACTCGGCCTCGCACGCCCGCGCGGTTTCGGTCGCCGTCCGCGCTGGTTGCGGCTGCTTCACTACCGGATGACGTGGTCGCCGTCCGCGGCGGTTGCGCTGGCCACTTGCAGGCTGCTTCGTGGCGTGCGGTCGCTCTCGGTTGCCCGCTGTGGTGACGATCGAAGCTTCTCATCACAATCGGTCACGATGCCGGAATCCCTTGTGGATTAAGGGTTCTGGGCCATCTCAGTGTCGGTGGTCGATGGTTGAGTTGGTGCCATGAGCAAGGTGGACGACCTCGACGCGGGCATGGTGCTCGCGGCCGCGGCGGCCACCGAACGGGAAGCCCGGATGGTCGAGCTGCGTCGGCTGGAGCTGGCCGTCCAGTGGTGCGTCCTGCACCCGGCCACCGCGGAGACCGGGGTGGCCACCCACAACCCCGACACCACCCTGCCCGGCGTCCTGGGCCTGGACGAGTCGTTGGGCGGTGACGGGACGCCGGCGGTCGCGGCGTTCACCCCCGAACCCTTCGCCGCCGCCATGCAGATGTCTCCGGCCGCCGGTGCCCAGCTGTTGGCCGACGCCCTCGACCTGACCCACCGCCTCCCCCTGCTTTGGTCCCGGGTCCAGGCGCTCACGATCCCGGCGTGGCAGGCCCGCCGCGCCGCCCAACACACCCACGCACTTTCCCTGGCGGCGGCGCGGTGGGTCGACGACCGGCTCGCCGACCGCACCGGCTGCGGCCCGATCCTCGTGGACCGGCTGGTCGCCGACGCCATCGCGAGGTTCGACCCCGAGGAACATGCCCGCCGCGAGGACAAGGGCAAGGCGTCCTGGGACGTCGACTCGTCCACCCGTCACCGACCGCAGTTCGCCGGCACCAGCGAGCTGCACGCCCGCGGCGACACCCTGGACCTGACCAAGTTCTACGACCTGGTCTGCGACACCGCCCACCACCTCCGCGCCCTGCGGCGATACCGACGAACTCGGTGCCCGCAAGGCCAAAGCCCTCGGCGTGCTCGCCGACCTCGCCGCACGGCCAAGCCGCCCTCGACCTCGCGGCGCTGGTCCCGACCCGACGGGCCGGGAAGGTCCGCCTCTACCTCCACGTCGACGCCGACGACCTCGACCAGACGGCGGTCGGGGACGTCGAACGCCTCGGGCCGGCCACCCTCGCCAAGATCAAGGAATGGGTCGGCCACGCCCAGGTCACCATCCAACCCGTCCTCGACCTGGGACGTGGCGACGCGGTCGACCAGCACGACCCACCGGCGTGGATGCGGGAGATCGTCATCCTCCGCGACCGGCACTGCGTGTTCCCCGGCTGCCGGGTCGACGCCCGCTCCTGCGACCAGGACCACCTCGACCCGTACCTCGACCCCGGCGACGGCGGACCACCCGGCCAAACCAGCGCCGCGAACCTCGCCTGCCTCTGCAGGCGCCACCACCGAGCCAAGACCGCCGGCCTCTGGCGATACCAACGCGCCACCAACGGCAACGGCTACCTCTGGCACGGACCCCACGGCACGGCGTACCACGTCACCCCCACCGGCACCATCACCCTGCCGGGCAACTGAGCGCGGGACGACCTAGGACGCTGCAGCCTCCGCGACGGCCGCGCACCAGCGGCCGGCACGGTCGCCGAGGTCCGCCTCGTCGCCAGCGGGCAGCGTCAAGGTGCAAGTGAGCCAGGCGTCGCCGAACAGGCCGCGATAGCTCACCTCGAAGGCCCCATCGAGACGGCAGGTCAGGCCGAGCGACGGCTTGCCGTACGCCGGGTAGACGGCGGAGCCGGACGTCCGCGAGCACCCGTGCCCGCGTCGCGGGCCCGCGGTGAGTGCCGCGGCCCGCTTCCGCGTCACGGGCGGCGCGAAGACCCAGGCCCGAGCCTCGCTGTCCCCGACAGCCCAGGTGCAGCCGTACTCGTGGGCGACGTCCTTGACCTCGTCTGTCAGCTGCGTTCGCTCCCCGTTCCCGTACGCCGCCACGTCGGGCACCTCCTCGTCCTCGACGCCCAGCGCCCTTGCCACGGCGGCCCGGTCCACCAGGTCGCAGAACGGCGCCCTCCTCACGACCAGCGACGTGGTGTCCACGTCCGTCAAGGGAGTGCCCTCGTCGGTGCCGACGGTCGCGGCGGGAGCCGCCGGTCCCGAGTCGTCGCCCGAGCCCGTGCAGCCGACCAGCAGCAGCGCCGCCGCCACCGTGCCGACGACCCCGCGCAGGCGTCGTACGCGTCGCAGGAGGGCGGGAGGCATGGGGCCCAAGATACGCAGGAGGTGACCTGCGCCACCGCGGGGACACCGCGCCCGACCGGGTCCCCGGAACGCTGGGGGCCACCGACTAACCTCGACCCGGTGATTCGCTTCGAAAAGGTCTTCAAGACCTACCCCGGCCAGGGCCACTCCGCCCTCGACAACGTCTCCATCGACGTCGAGAAGGGCGAGTTCGTCTTCCTGGTCGGCGCATCGGGCTCCGGCAAGTCCACGGCGCTGCGGCTGGTGCTGCGCGAGTCACGGCCGACCTCGGGTCGGGTCTACGTCGCCGGCAAGGAGATCAACCGGCTCGCGAGCTGGAAGGTGCCCCGGCTGCGCCGCCAGATCGGCACGGTCTTCCAGGACTTCCGCCTGCTGCCCAACAAGTCGGTGAGCGAAAACGTCGCCTTCGCCCTGCAGGTGATCGGCAAGTCCCGCTCCGAGATCTCCACGGTCGTGCCGGAGACGCTCGAGCTGGTCGGCCTCGAGGGCAAGGGCGACCGGATGCCCGACGAGCTCTCCGGCGGCGAACAGCAGCGGGTGGCGATCGCGCGGGCCTTCGTCAACCGGCCGATGATCCTGATCGCCGACGAGCCCACCGGAAACCTCGACCCGGCCACGTCCGTCGGCATCATGAAGCTGCTCGACCGGATCAACCGCACCGGCACCACCGTGGTGATGGCCACCCACGACCACGGTGTCGTGGACCAGATGCGCAAGCGCGTGGTGGAACTGGCCGACGGTCAGGTCATCCGCGACCAGGCCCAGGGCGGCTACGGCTTCTCCCACTGACCAACGCATCAAGAAAGTTCTCATGCAGCTGAGTTATGTGTTCACCGAGCTTGGGCAGGGGTTGCGCCGCAACCTCTCCATGCACGTGGCAGTGGTCCTCACCCTCTTCGTCTCGCTGACTCTGGTCGGCCTGGGCGTGCTGCTCAACCAGCAGGCGCAGAAGGCCGCCGACCACTGGGGCAGCGAGCTGCAGATCACCGTGTGGCTCTGCAAGGCCCGCGACGAGAACCCGGCGTGCGTCGGCGAGGTCACCGACGCGCAGAAGCAGGCCATCGGCAAGGTCATCGAGGAGAATCCCGAAGTCGCGGCCTATCACTTCGAGTCCAAGGAAGAGGCCTTCGAGAAGCTCAAGGAGACCTACGCGCCGGGCAAGTTCGACGGACCCAACTCGGTGATCACCGCAGAGGACATGCCCGAGTCGGCGTGGATCGAGCTCGAGGACCCCGAACAGTTCGAGGGGATCACCAGCGCGGTCAAGGGACTCGACGGTGTCTCCGGCATCCGCGACGCCCGTGAGACGCTGCAACCGATCTACGGCACCATCGACGCCCTGCAATGGGCGGCGCTGGGGACGGCGCTGTTCCTCGTCGTGGCGGCTCTGCTGCTGGTGGCCAACACGATCCGGCTGGCGGCCTTCGCGAGACGCCGTGAGATCGGCATCATGCGGCTGGTCGGCGCGTCCACGCTCTACATCGCGCTGCCCTTCCTGCTGGAGGCGCTGGTAACCGCCTTCCTCGGCGTCATGCTGGCCGCGGGTGCACTACTGGCGTTCGAGAAGTTAGGCATCAAGGACCGCGTCGAGGGCGAGCTGAACTTCATTCCCTGGATCGACTGGGCCGAGGTTCAGTACGCCATCATGGTCATCGCGATCCTCGGGCCACTCCTCACGGTGCTTCCGACACTCGTGTTGACGCGCAAATACCTCAAAGTGTGACGGCGCTCGGTTAGCGTCGTCGGTGTTCACTTCCCCGAACACCAAAAAGGCGTACAGGTGCGTTCCTTCCCCCGCATCGGTTGCCGACGCATGGCCGCGGTCGCAGCAGCGATCGCCGTCGCCGTCGGCGCTCTGACCGTTCCCAGTGGACCCCAGGCCCAGGCCGGCGAGCTGCGCGAGAAGCAGCGCATCGTGCACCGCAAGGTCGAGCGCGCCAACCACGACCTCGAGGAGTCGAGTGGTCGGCTGCGGCGGGCCACCCAGGCGCTGTCGCAGGCTCGCCAACAGCTGATGGAGGCGCGCGCCGAGCTGGGGGACGTACGCGCCAAGCTGACGGTGGCGCAGCAGCGTGACGAGGAGATGCGGGCGGAGCTCGCAGCGGCCGAGGCCCGGCTGGCCCAGGCGCAGGCCGACGTCGTTGACCGGCAAGGACGCCTGGTGAACCCAGCACGACGTGGTCGTCGACAGCATCATCTCGATCTACGAGCAGGGCGACCCCGACCTGATGGCGTTCTCGTCGATCCTCCAGGCCCAGACGCCGTCCGACATCACCCGGCGCCGCGAGGCCAACAGCTCGCTGGTGACCCGCCAGGACAACGAGTACGACGACCTGCGGGCCGCCGAGGTCCTGCTCCGCGTGCACGAGGACGAGGTCGAGGAAGCCACCGCCGAGGTCGCCGAGAAGCGGCAGGAGGCCGCCGACCACCTCATCGAGATGCAGGACCTCACCCAGCAGGCGCTCGAGGCCAAGGACCGGGTCATCGGTTTCGTCGGCACTCGCAAGGAAGCCGAGGCCGCCGCCGCGCGTGCCAAGCAGCTGGACCGGGCCGCACTGCGCAAGGCGAAGAAGCAGGAAGCCCACATCCAGAAGCTGATCCAGGAGCAGATCCGCAAGGCCCGCGAGCGCGCTCGTCGCAAGGCCGCCCGCCAGGCCCGCAAGGACGCCGCCAAGGCCAACCACGGCGGCCCGCCTGTCGAGACCAATGGCCTGCTGATGCGGCCCGTCAACGGCCCGGTCACCTCGCCGTACGGCTATCGGGTCCACCCGATCTACCACTACTACGGGCTGCACGACGGCGACGACTTCGGCGCCCCCTGCGGTGCGCCGCTCTACGCCGTCAACGGCGGCAGCGTGATGACGGAGTACTACTCCTCGGTCTGGGGCAACCGCCTCTACCTCAACCTCGGCCTGGTCAACGGCAAGTTCATCACCGTCATCTACAACCACCTCTCGAGCTACAACGTCGGCTCCGGCGCGCACGTCTCGCGCGGTGACGTGGTCGGCTACGTCGGCACCACCGGCTGGTCCACCGGCTGCCACCTGCACTTCACAGTCATGGAGAACGGCGACCCCGTCGACCCCATGAAGTACTTCTGACCGCCCCTGGCCTGAGCTTGCGAAGGCCAGGATCAGGCGGGCAGGTTGAGGAGCGTCGACCCAGACCCGAACGTGTGAGGGGCTGGGTGACGCGTCTCGAAACCCGGTGAGCGAACTGAGGTCTCGACACGGGCTCGCCCAGGGGCTCGCCCGGCTCGACCAACGACTACGCCCGCCTGAGAGGATGGCGGGATGCCAAAGGAGCAGGGCCGCAAGGTAGTGGCGCAGAACAAGAAGGCCCGCCACGACTACCACCTCGAGGACACCTTCGAGGCGGGGCTCGTGCTCGTCGGCACCGAGGTGAAGTCGCTGCGGATGGGGCGCGCGTCGCTGGTCGACGGCTTCGTCGACATCGAGGACCACGAGGCCTGGCTGCACGGCGTGCACATCCCGGAGTACACCCAGGGCACCTGGACCAACCACTCCGCCCGCCGCAAGCGCAAGCTGCTGCTCAACCGCGTCGAGATCGACAAGATCGAGCGCAAGGTGAACGAGAAGGGCTTCACGATCATCCCCACCGCCCTCTACTTCAAGGACGGCCGGGCGAAGGTCGAGATCTCTCTCGCCAAGGGCAAGAAGTCCTGGGACAAGCGGCACGCGCTGGCCGAGCGCCAGGCCGACCGGGAGAAGGAGCAGGACGTCGGGCGCCGGCTCAAGGGCATGGAGTGACTGGTCGGCCCCTCGGTTTCGAGACGGGCGCTAGCGCGCCCTCCTCAACCAGCGAGAAGGAACCGGTCGAGCAGACCCGCCAGTTCTGGCAGGACCTCGGCCTTCCGGGCCTCTTCGACGTGCACGTGCACTTCCTGCCGCCGCCGATCCAGGCCCGCGTCTTCGAGCAGTTCGACCGGGCAGGCCCCAAGCTCGGCCGGTCCTGGCCGATCCGCTACCGCGGCAACGTCGAGGAACGCGTCGCGCTGCTGCGCGACCTCGGCGTACGCCGTTTCTCGGCGCTGCCCTACGCCCACAAGCCCGGGGTGGCCGGGTTCCTCAACGACTGGGCGCGGCAGTTCGCGGCCGACGTGCCCGAGTCGCTGTGGTCGGCGACGTTCTTCCCCGAGCCCGAGGCGGCGGCGTACGTCGCCGAGCTCGTCGCCGACGGGGTCGAGGTGTTCAAGATCCACGTGCAGGTCGGTGACTTCCGGCTCGACGACCCGCTGCTCGACGACGTGTGGGCCAACGCTGCGAGGACGTCGGCACGCCGATCGTGATCCACGCCGGCTCGGGCCCGGTCGCCAACGACAACACCGGGCCCGTCCCGCTCGAGCGGGTGCTGCGAGCGCTTCCCGCGCCTGACGGCGATCGTCGCCCACCTCGGCGCCCCGGAGTACGGCGAGTTCCTGAATCTCGCCGAAACTTACGAGCGGGTCCACCTCGACACCACGATGGCGTTCACGTCGTTCTTCGAGGAGCTGGCGCCGTTCCCGCCGGCGTTCTTGCCGCGGCTGGTCGACCTCGGCGACAAGGTGCTGCTCGGCAGCGACCTGCCGACGATTCCCTACCCCTACCTGCATCAGCTGGAGGCGCTGGCCGCCCTGGAACTCGGGGAACACTGGCTGCGCGCCGTGTGTTGGCACAACGGAGTCCGGCTGTTCGGTTCGTCCCGCGGGGGCGGGGCCGACTAGACTGGGGTCATAACTCAAGAGGGGCTGATCGGTTTCGACTGGGGACGTTAGTTCCAGGAGAAGCGGGTCGAGGAGCCAGCGTCATCTCGTAAACGATCGCTGGAAACCAATAACTGCCAATTCAAACCGCAGTCACTTCGAACTCGCCGCGTAAGCGGTGACCGAAGGGTCAGACCGGGCATCCGTCTCCGTCCCGGACCCTGGCCTCATCTAGGAGACTTGCTGATCAATTCCTGTTACGAGGATTGATCGGGACTTTTTCGTAACTGGGCCTGTCGGCGACGTGTCAGTGGGAGCGCCGGGGCCGAGAAAACGACTTCACTGACTGCACCCGGAGAAGACCTGGTTCGACGCTCGAGGACGCGGGTTCGATTCCCGCCAGCTCCACACGATCACCTCTTGATGCACGACGACGGAGGATCCCCAGCACCTGGTGCTGGGGATCCTCCGTTGTGTCACGTCATGGCTCAGCCAGCAGCCGCCAAGCGGCTCAACGTCATCAGCGACGACTTCATCAGCCGCCGCTGGTCCGGCACCCGGTGTGCCTCCCGGTCGGGCAGCTCGACGAGCACGTCGATGTCGGTGCCCTCGCCGGCCTCCCTCAGCTGCCAGACGAACATCAGGTCCGAGACGAGGCACGAGATCGTCACGCGACCCGGAGCCTCCTCGAGTCGTTGGCCCATCGGGAAGTCGGGATAGCCGTCCGGCCACATCGTGTACTCGCCGTCCTGCGTCGGGTCGAACTCGACCGTCTCGATGCCCTCCCACCACTCGGGGAAGCGGGCCGGGTCGTGGAGGAGCTTCCAGACCTCCTCGACGGGGCCGTCGGTGTGCGTGGTCATCGTGAACGTCGGCATCCGGTCACCTCGCGGCGGGTTCGGGGTCGAGGAGGGCGGCGTACGCCGCGATGCGGGCCAGCTCGCGGGCGGGTTCGACGAGGCCGACGATGGGGGGACGGCCGAGGTCGACGAGGCTGGCGAGGTAGCCGTCGCCGGCCTCCTCGTCAGCCCTGGCGGAGACCCGGCGCCACGACTCGGCCGACTCGTCCAGCCGGCGGCGAGTCTCGTCGAGGTCGCCCCGCGCATGTGCCACGAGCGCCTGCACCCAGGCCACCCGGGGCACCAGCGCCCAGGCCTGGTCGGACCGGCCGACGGGTTCGAGCAGCGACTTGCGTAGCTCGGCGGTGGCGCCGTCGGGGTCGCCGGACAGAGCCAACGCCTCGGCCCGCGACAGCCCGGCCGACACGCGGCTGACACCGGCGCCCGCGGCCAACCCCCGACCGATCAGCTCGGCCGCCTCGGCGTACCTACCGGCAGCCATCGCCAGCAGCCCTCTGTCGTGGGTGGCCGTCGCACCCACGACGGGGTCGTCGAGCCGATCTGCCCACTCCTGCACCTGGTCTGCATCTCGGGCCGCCTCGTCATGGCGCCCGAGGCGCGCCAGGACCTGCGCGCGCGCCGACAGCGTCTTCAACGCCAGTCCGGTGATCGCGGCGGTCGCGGTCAGCGCCCGTTCCACCAGCGCCAACGCGGCCTCGTCCTCGCCGAGGCACGTGCTCGCGCAGGCCGCGTTGACGAGCGTGCTGTAGGCCCGGTCGGGGAACGACTCGACGATCCGCACGTCAGGATCGCGCGGGTCGGCGACCAGGGCAGTGGCCTCGTCGAAGCGGTTCTGGCGGATCATCGACTGCATCTGGATCTCCAGGGCGTCGGCGCGCAGCTGTGGACGCAGCATCACGAGCGCGGACGCCTCGGCCAGCAGCCGCTCGCAGTCCACGCTCGAGCCCGCCACGGCTTCGCCCCAGGCCATCCCGATCAGCGCGTCCGCCCGGACCGCGGGGTCGGTGGCCGGCGTCATCAGCCGCTCGGCGGTCCGGTAGGCCAGCAGCGACTCCTCGGGATGGCAGGTGACACTTCGGAACTGCCGCCCCCGGCGGCACCAGGCGTCCGGCAGCACGTCGGGCGGCAGCAGCCGCAACGCCGCCGCCCAGGCCGTCTCCATGTCCTCGCGCCGGTGCGCCCAGGCGTGCACCTCCTCGAGCTCGAGCCACAGCAGACCGTTCTCCGGGTCCTCGGCCGACCGCCCGTTGGAGCAGCTCGGCCGCCTCGTCGAGGGCGCCGACCGAGCGCGCCCGCGCGGCCGCCGCGGCCAGTGCGGCCGCCGATTCCGTACGCCGCCCGGCCGCGGCCAGGTGGTGCGCCCGCTCGACGTGTTCGCCCGGGTCGATGCCGTCGGCCAGCCGGTCGTGCAGGCCGGCAGGGTCTCCCAGCCCGGCATAGACGGCCGCGCGCAGCAGCTCGTGGCGGAACCCGACCAACCCCTCGCGTCGGACCAGCAACCCCTCCGACCCGGACACGATGTCGGCGCCCGATGGCACGTCGAGACGACGCAGCTCGGCCGGCCGCAGCGGTCGCCCGGCCGCCGCGAGCAGCTCGACGACCGCCACCGTGGCGTCCGGCAGCCGGCTGACGGTGGCGCCGACCGCGGCCCGCAGGTTGGCCGGGGGACCGGCGCTACCGGCGACGAGCGCCCGGATGGTCTCCACGGCGAGCAGCGGGTTGCCCTCCGCGGCAGCGATCACCTTCTCGACGTGGTCGCCGTCGAGCGCATGCAACGAGCGAGCCAGCGCGCCGACCTCGCTGTCGCTGATGGGCGGCACCTCCAGGGTGGTGACGCCAACTCCGCGCCCGGGCAGGTCGGCAAGCAGACCGTCGAGCTCAGCACGGCGTACGCCCTCGCGCCGGACGAGCACGAGCAGCGCGGGCAGGGTCGCGAGCCGCCTGCCGACGTACGCCGCCAGCCGTAGGCTCGCCCGGTCGGCCCGGTGGGCGTCGTCGAGGACGAGCAGGGTCGGTCGTTCGGCGCACGACCACTCGACCAGTCGCAAGATGGCCTCGAAGACGCGGAGCCGCTCCAGCTCGGGAGCCGTGGCCGCGGGCGGCTGCTGCGGGTGGCCCAGCCGGGCGCCGAGGCCGGACGAGAGCCGGTTGAGCTCGGCCGGCCAGGAGGCGGTCGCCGGGACCTGGCGCACGCCCGCGGCCAGTCCCCGGGCCAGGTCGAGCCACGCGGCGAACGGCGTCTCGCCCGCGACGTCGATGCCTGCCGCCAAGGCGGCGTGCCCGCCGGCGGCAGTGGCCCGGCGGACCAGCTCGGCGATCAGCGTGGACTTGCCGATCCCCGCCTCGCCGACCAGGACGACGACCTGCCCGTGCCCGTCGGCAGCCTCGCGCCACCGCTCGGTCAGCCAGGCGATCTCCTGGGCCCGGCCGAATACGGGTGACCGGGCCTCCGCCCCGGCACCCGCGCGCACCCGTGCGTGCACCGCCCGGGTCGCCGGCGAGGGTCGTACGCCGACCTCCTCGCGCAACCGCTCGGAGAACTCGCGCGCCGTCACCACCGCCGACGCCCGTTCGCCGGCCCGGGCCAGCCGCTCCACCAGGGTCCGGTGGGCGTCCTCGTCGAGGGGACGCAGCTGGCAGAGGCGGCGCGTCCAGCGCAGCGCCGTAGCGTGGTCACCGTCCTTCTCCGCGCGCTCCGCCAGCGTGGCCAGCGCCGTCGCCCGCCGGTCCTCGAGCTCGGCCCGAGCCCGCAGCACCCACTCGTCGTCCAACCCTGGCAGCAGCTCGTCGAACCCCTCCTCGGGCGCCGGGTCCCGGGCGTCCACCTCGGCCGCGACGAGCGCCACGGTGGCCCGGCCGGCCTCGAGGGCGTCGGCGTGTTCGCCCCACGCCGTGCGGACGGCCCAGACCGCGGTGCGCAGGTTGGCTCGGGCGCTCTCCGGCGGGGCGTCCGGCCACAGCGCGGCAGCCACGACCGAGCGCGGGTGAGTCCCCGGGTGCAGCCCCAGCCACGCGATCAGGGCGCGCGCCCGATCGCTGGTCGGGAGCGCCAGCGGCGTCTCGTCCAGCTCGGCGGCCATCGGCCCGCAGAGCCGCAAGCGGAGCACGTCTCTCAGCGTAATGGCGCGCCGAGACCCGTTGACGTTGCTTTGACGGTGGCCCGACGGGGTCCGAGCAACCTCGTCGACATCAACCACGCACCACCCGAGAAGGAGCAACCATGACCACCACCATCGCAGCCCGAGAGGTCGACCCCGACCGGCTCGACGCCTTCATCGGCCGGGTCATCGGCGACGTCGGTGCCACCCTGAGCGCCGGGCTCGTCGTGCTCGGCGACCGGCTCGGCCTCTACCGCGCCCTCGCCGACGGCGACGAGCTGACGGCCGAGGGGCTGGCCGAGCGCGCCGGCGTCTCGATCACCTACGTCCGGCCGTGGCTGGCCAACCAGGCCGCCGGCGGCTACGTCGAGTACGACGCCGAGCACGCGACGTACTCGATGACCCCGGAGCAGGCGTTCACCCTCGCCATCCCCGACAGCCCGGCGTTCTTCGCCGGCAGCATGCAGCTGGCGCTGGGCGTGCTGCACGACGTGCCCGCGCTGGAGGACAGGTTCCGCACGGGCGCCGGCTTCGGCTGGCACGAGCACGACCACAACCTGTTCGAGGGCACCGAGCGGTTCTTCCGGCCCGGCTATGTCGCCAACCTGGTCTCCACCTGGTTGCCCGCGCTCGACGGAGTGGTCGCCAAGCTGGAGCGCGGCGCGCACGTCGTCGACGTCGGCTGTGGTCACGGCGCGTCGACGATCCTGATGGCCGAGGCCTACCCGGCGTCCACCTTCCTCGGCGTCGACTACCACGAGGCCTCGATCACCGTCGCCCGCCGCCGCGCGGCCGAGGTCGGTCTCGGTGACCGGGTCACCTTCGAGGTCGCCGACGCGGGCTCGCTGCCCGACGGCAGCGCCGACCTGGTGACGATGTTCGACTGCCTGCACGACATGGGCGACCCGGAGGGCGCGGCCCGCGAGGCGCTGTCCACCCTGGCCGCCGACGGCACGCTGATGGTCGTCGAGCCGATGGCCGGCGACCACGTCGAGGACAACCTGAACCCGATCGGGCGCGTGTTCTACGGCGCCTCGACCCTGGTCTGCACTCCCGGCTCGCTCGACCAGCCCGGTCGCCGCGCGCTCGGTGCCCAGGCCGGCCCGGCCGTGCTCACCTCCGTGCTCCGCGACGCCGGCTTCGGCAACGTCCGCGTGGCGACCTCCTCGCCGGTCAACCTCGTCCTCGAGGCCCGGCGCTGACCCCACCGCAACAACCACCGCACCATCAACCAGGAAGGAACCACCATGACCACCACGACCACCACCAACTCGCTCGACACCAGGGCACTCGTCGCCGCCATCGAGCAACGCGACGCCGAGGCGCTGACGGCCCTCTACGCCGCCGACGCAGTCGTCACCATCACCGACCGCGACCACCCGCCGGCCGCACCGTCGGTGCTGTCCGGCCAGGCCGAGATCGCCGCCTACTACCGCGATCTCTGCGGCCGCAACATCGACCACGCCGTCTCCATGCTGGTGGCCGACGCGTCCGGGCTGGGCTTCGAGCAGCACTGCCGCTACCCCGAAGGCAACGCGGTCATCTGCGTCACCGTCGCGTCCGTCGAGGGCGGGCTGATCCGCCGGCAGACCATCGCGCAGGCCTGGGACTGAACCCTCGCAGCAACCACGCGTCGTACGGACGGAGCAGGGGGACCGTCCGTACGACGCTGTGACCTGCATCGCACCGGCGTCAGGATCGCGTCAAGAAGCCGGTCGAGGCTGCCAGTCCGGACAACGCTGGTCGGGTGATGACCTCACCTGACCTGCGGACGCACCTGACCCACACTCCCGGCCCGCGCTTGTTCGTGGCGCTGTGGGGCGGGCTCGTCGTCGTCGACGTGGCCCGGGCCGGCCAGGCACCGCCGACTGTGCAGGTCGCCCTGCTCGTAGGGCTCGCTGCGGCCTGCTCGGTCGGTCAGCGGGTCGGCACGGCCGTCGCCGTTGCCGGCATCGTCTGGCTGGTGACCGTCGGGTTCGTGGTGAACACCAACGGTCAGCTGGCCCTGACCGGTCCGGCGGACGGCCTGCGACTCGCGCTGCTCTCGCTGGCCGCGTTGATCGCGTCGGCGGTGGCCCGATGACCTCCGCGCTGACCGCCCGGCCGATCGCCGCACCGGTGCCCGCCAGCGAGGCACACGAGGGCCACTCATGGTGGCGGGTGATGTGCCTGACGGGTGTCGACTACTTCTCGACCCTGGGCTACCAGCCCGGCATCGCCGCGCTGGCCGCCGGCTTGCTCAGCCCCGTCGCCACGGTCGTCCTCGTGGTGCTGACGCTGGCCGGCGCGCTGCCCGTCTATCGAAGGGTGGCAGAGGAGAGTCCGCACGGCGAGGGCTCGATCGCGATGCTCGAGAGGCTGATGGGCTTCTGGCAGGGCAAGTTCTTCGTGCTGGCGCTGCTCGGCTTCGCGGCCACCGATTTCATCATCACGATGACCCTCTCGGCCGCCGACGCCGGCGCCCACCTCGTGGAGAACCCCAATCTCGAACCCTGGCTCGGCGGTCACCAGCTGGTCATCACGCTAGGCCTGCTGGCGCTGCTCGGCGGCGTCTTCCTGCGCGGCTTCGCGGAGGCGATCGGGGTGGCCGTGGCACTGGTCGCGACGTACCTCGCGCTCAACGTCGTGGTGATCGGGGTGGCGGGCTGGCACGTTGCTCACCCACCCGTCGGTCGTCGAGCGACTGGACGAGCGCCCTGACCGAGCAGCACGGCAACCCGCTGATGATGGTGGCGATCTCCCTGGTCATCTTCCCCAAGCTGGCTCTCGGGATGTCCGGCTTCGAGACCGGGCGTCGCGGTGATGCCGCACGTGCGCGGCGACGCCGCCGACACGGCCGCCTCGCCGCGCGGCCGGATCCGCGGGACCCGACGCCTGCTGACCACCGCGGCCGCTGATCATGAGCGGCTTCCTCATCACCAGCAGCCTGGTCACCACGCTGCTGATCCCGGCCGCCGCCTTCGAGGACGGCGGCGACGCCAACGGCCGCGCGCTGGCCTATCTGGCGCACGAGTACCTCGGGAACGCCTTCGGGACGACGTACGACGTCTCCACCATCGCCATCTTGTGGTTCGCCGGTGCCTCGGCGATGGCCGGACTGCTGAACCTGATCCCGCGCTACCTGCCTCGCTACGGCATGGCCCCGCAGTGGGCCGGCGCCGTCCGGCCGCTCGTCGTCGTCCTCACCGGAACGGCCTTCCTCATCACCTGGATCTTCGACGCCGACGTCGACGCGCAGGGCGGCGCCTACGCCACGGGCGTGCTGGTGCTGTTCACGAGTGCCGCCGTGGCCGTCACGCTCGCGGCGCGCCGCGCCCGCCAGAGGCGACTGACTGTCGCCTTCGCGCTGATCACCGCCGTCTTCGCGTACACGACCGTCAGCAACGTGGTCGAGCGTCCCGACGGCATCAAGATCGCGGCCTGCTTCATCGCGGCCATCGTGGCGGTCTCCTTCCTGTCGCGACTTCGTCGCGCCTTCGAGCTGAGGGTGACCCGGACGTACCTCGACGAGACCAGCCAGGTCTTCGTCCGCGACTGCGCCCGCCGCACCATCCGCCTGGTCGCCCATGCCAGCCGTGACCGCGACGCCGAGGAGTACGCCGACAAGCTCCGGCGCCTGCGGCGCGACCACGACCTCCAGCAGGACCCCGACGTCATCTTCGTCGAGGTCACCGTCACCGACCCAAGTGACTTCGAGGCCGAGCTCAGCGTCCGCGGCGAGGTGATGCACGGGCGGTACCGCGTGATGCGGCTCGAGTCGTCGTCGGTCGCGAACGCACTAGCGGCCCTGACCCTGCACATCCGCGACGTCTCGGGCGCCATCCCGCACATCTACTTCGAGTGGACCGAGGGCAACCCCGTCGTGCACTTCCTGCGCTTCCTGCTCTTCGGCCAGGGCGAGGTCGCGCCGGTGACCCGCGAGGTGCTGCGCCGGGCCGAGCCCGACCGTGAGCGACGCCCGCACGTGCATGTCGGGTGATGCCGGACGATGCCGGATGATGACGGGGTGGGCGCATCCCTGGGCCGGCGTCGGCTCCTGCTGGGTTGGCTGTTGGCCGTCGGGGGCACCGTCGCGCTGACCGCGCTGTTGCTGCCTTCCCACGGTGGACCGAACCCCAGCCTCGAGGCGATGCTCTATCTCGCGCTCGCCATCGCGTGCGCGCTCGTTGGAGGCCTCGGCCCCGCGTTGGCGGCGTCAGTGCTAGGCGTGCTGGCACTGAACTACTGGTTCACCGAACCGGTGCACAGCCTCGACGTCGCCAGCGGTCGCAACGTGCTGACGCTGGTCACGTTCGCGCTCGTCTCGGTCGCCGTGTCATCCGTCGTCGACTCGGCCGCTCGCCGGCGCGGGCAGGCCATCGCCGCCCAGGCGGAGGCCGACACGCTGGCTGGCCTCAACCGCACCCTCCTTGCCGGTGAGCACGACACCGAGACGCTGCTGGATCTGGTCCGCGCCACCTTCGGCGCCGCGTCGGCCGAGCTCGTCGCAGCCGACACCATCGTGGCCCCCGGTGACGCCGCGGCCGACGCCTCCCGCAACGCCGTGCTCGTGCTCCACGACGTCGACCTCGATGCCGGTCAGCAGCGGGTGCTGGCCGCCTTCGCCGCCCATCTCGGAGTGCTTCGTGAGCGCGAAGAGCTGGCCCGGCAGACCGCGGCCGCCCGCGAGCTCGAGGCCGGCAACCGAACCCGGACTGCGCTGCTGGCCGCGGTCTCCCACGACCTGCGCACCCCGCTGGCGGGGTTGCGGGCCGCCGCGAGCACCCTGCGGCGCCACGACGCGGAGTTGGCGCCCGCCGACCGGTCCGACCTCTTGGAGGCGATCGAGAGCTCGACAGCCCGGCTCTCGCGGATGGTGGCCGACCTGCTCGACATGAGTCGTCTGCAGACCGGTGCGGTCGAGCCGGTGCTGACCGTGGTGCCGGCGGCGAACGTCGTCGAGTCGGTGCTCGCCGAGCTGCCGGTGGACGGTCGGGTGTTGGTCGTCCCCCCGCTTCCGGACGTGACGGCCGACGTCTCACTGCTCGAGCGCGCGCTGGCCAACTTGGTCGGCAACGCTCTCCGTCACACCGACGGCCCCGTGGAGGTCACCGGCAGCACCGATGGGCTGCGGGCCAGCATCGTCGTCGCCGACCACGGGCCGGGAGTGACGGCCGAGGACCGGGCCCGGCTGTTCCAGCCTTTCCAACGGCTCGGGGACCAGCGGGGCGGGGACGGCGTCGGTCTCGGTCTGGCCGTCGCTCGCGGGCTGGTAGAGGCGCAGGGGGGCTCGCTGCGTGTCGAGGAGACGACAGGCGGCGGGCTCACCATGGTCGTGGAGCTGGCGGGCGCGCGGTGAGGATCCTGGTGGTCGAGGACGACCGGGTGCTGCTCCAGACGCTGGCGATCGGGCTGCGCGCCGAGGGCCACGCGTGCATCGTGGCTGCCGACGGCCGCACCGCCCAGGCCGCCCTGCGTGAGGACGATCCCGACCTCGTCGTGCTCGACCTCGGACTCCCCGACGTTTCCGGGATGGAAGTGCTCGGGTCGCTGCGCGCGTGGAGCACGCTCCCCGTCATCGTGCTCTCGGCCCGCACCGACTCCGTCGACAAGGTCGGTGCCCTCGACGCCGGCGCTGACGACTACGTCACCAAGCCCTTCGGCTTCGAGGAGCTGCTGGCCCGGATCCGCGCAGCCCGGCGGCGGGCGGGGGCCGACCTCGCGCCCGTGGTCGCCGGTGACCTCGTGATCGACCTGGGACGACGCTCGGTCACCCGGGCCGGCGAGGCCGTCCACCTGACCCCGAAGGAGTGGGCACTCGTCGATGTCCTGTTGCGCGCCGAGGGTCGGGTCGTCGGCCGGGCCGACCTGCTGCACCAGGTCTGGGGTCCGGCCTACGGCACCGAGGGCAACTACCTGCGCACCTTCGTAGGCACGTTGCGCAAGAAGCTCGAGGCCGATCCGGCGCGGCCGCGGCGCCTGATCACGGAGCCCGGCATCGGCTATCGCTTCGTGACGGGAGGCTGACGGCGTGGAGATCAGGCTCGACCCGCTCGACGTCGCCGATGCCCCGGAGATGACGGTCGTGCTCGCGGATCCTGGGCTCTAGCCGAGCTCGACCCTGACGGCGGGCAACGCTGGGTCTCGGTACCTGACTCGAGGCCTGACTAGCGTGGCGGCCATGGCCGGCCCCGACAACTGTCTGTTCTGCTCGATCGTCGCCGGCGAGACGGCGGCAGCGACGGTGCTGGCCGACGACGACTTCGTCGGCTTCCTCGACATCAGGCCGGTCTTCAAGGGTCACGTACTGCTGGTGCCGCGCGAGCACATCGTCACGCTGCCCGACCTGCCCGCCACGCTGCGCGACGGCTTCCTGGCCGCCGGTCAGCGACTCGCGACCGCGATGGTCGAGGGCCTGGGCGCGCAGGGCTCTTTCGTGGCCATCAACAACACCGTCAGCCAGTCGGTGCCCCACCTGCACCTGCACGTCGTCCCGCGCACCAAGGGCGACGGCCTGCGCGGGTTCTTCTGGCCTCGCACCAAGTACGCCGACGACGCCGACCGCGACGCCTTCGCCGACCGGCTGCGCGCCGCCCTGGGTTGACCTCGGTCGCCGGCCGGCCACCCGGAAGGTCGTGCAGCGTTGTCCGTTCGGTTGATACCGCTGAGCGCGTGCAGGAGTAGCGTGCACCGAGGAGCAGGCCGAGGGGGGTTCGGCGTGGATGAGCACGCAGTGCACTATTACGAAGACGACGACGAGTTCGTCGCCTTCGTCAGCGCGCATCTCGCCGCCGGTGTCGAGGCCGGTGAGCACGTCGTTGCCATCGCCAGCGCCGCGCACCTGACCCTCCTCGAGCGCCTCCTGAGCGCCTACCTCGACGACTCGTCGGCGCGCTCGCCCGGACGCTTGGTGCTGTTGGATGCCCGCGAGACCATGGCGCTGTTCATGGTCGACGGCTCGCCGGACCCGTTTCGCTTCCGGAGCCACGTGGGCAGGCTGATCGCCGAGGCCGTCAAGGGCGGCACGCCCGTGCGGGCCTTCGGCGAGATGGTGGCGTTGCTGTGGGACGACGGCAACGTGGCAGGCGCGATCGAGCTCGAGGGCCTGTGGAACGACCTCCTGGAGCACGAACGGTTCACGCTGCTGTGCGGCTACCCCACGACTACGCTCACCGGGGTCTCACTGCGAGACGTGCAGGCGGTCTGCGACCTCCACTCAGCGGTGCTCCCGCCCCCGAGCTACGGGTCGACCACGCCCGACGATCTCGACGACGACCACTCCGATACACGAAGCGAGGTGTTCGTCCCCGTCGCCCAGGCCGTCCGGGCCACCCGGCGGTTCGTCTTCGGGGCGCTCGACGCGTGGGGCCTGCAGGAACTGCAGTGGGAGGCTGCCCTGGTGGTGTCCGAGCTGGCCAACAACGCCGTACGTCACGGAGCCTCGCCTTTCCGCGTGCTGGTGAGCCGCGCCGGAGACGGCGTGCGCATCGGCATCCATGACGTCGCGCCCGGGCGGCCGCTCCAACGGTCAGCCGCTGCAGAAGACCTCGACGGACGGGGCATGGCGATCATCGAGGCACTCTCGACCGGATGGGGTTGCCAGCGCCTGAGCGACGGCAAGTTCACCTGGGCCGACCTGGCCGCCGCCCCGAGCGCCTGAACATCGGCAGGGCTAGCTCGCTGCGTCCGCCATCAGGGACCTGACGGACGGCAGCTGGGCGAGCCCGTTGACGACGACGGAGAAGATCAGGAACGCCGCGGCCCAGCCCGGGTAGCCCGCCGCCCACAGCCCGGCGGAGGCCAGCCCGAAGACCAGCACCTTCACGACCGGTCGCCGCACCGGGCCGCCGTACGGCGCCTTCGGCGAGGCGAACAGCCACCACACGGCGATCACCACGAGCGGTCCGAGCACCGCGCCCGCCAGACCCGCGACGTGGTGGCCCCACACCCCGGCGGCCACCGCGGCCAGCACCTCGTCGAGGAACACCAGCGCCAGCACGATCCAGCCGACTCCAGCCATGACGGCAATGCTTGCATGCCGAGTGCTCTCGCCTATGGTGGTGGGCTGGCACGGCGGTTACCACTGCCGGTCGAGCAAGTCTGCGACCACGAGGAAGGACGCCACATGGGTCGGTTCGATGGACGCGTCGCCGTCGTCACGGGAGCCGCGCGGGGCATCGGTTTCGCCACCGCGCAGCGCTTCGCCGAGGAAGGCGCCGCGATCGCCGTCATCGACCTCGACGAACCCGCCGCCCAGGACGCCGCAGGCAAGCTGGGCGCCGACCAGGCGGTCGGCATCGGCTGCGACGTCTCCGACTCCGCGTCGGTCGCGAGCGCGGTCCAGCGCGTCGTCGACGAGCTCGGCGGCCTGCACATCCTGGTCAACAACGCCGGCGTCACCCGCGACAACCTGCTGTTCAAGATGACCGACGACGACTGGGACACCGTCATCAACGTGCACCTGCGCGGTGCCTTCCTGATGACGAGGGCAGCGCAGCAGCACTTCGTGGCCCAGAAGTACGGCAAGATCGTCAACCTCTCGAGCGTCTCCGCCCTCGGCAATCGTGGCCAGGCGAACTACAGCGCCGCCAAGATGGGCATCCAGGGGCTGACGCGCACGCTAGGCATCGAGCTCGGCCCGTTCGGGGTCAACGTCAACGCGGTGGCCCCCGGCTTCATCGCCACCGACATGACCGACGCGACCGCGGCCCGGGTCGGCATGCCGGTCGAGGACTTCCGCAAGGCCGCCGCCGACCGCAATCCCGTGCGCCGCGTAGGGTTCCCCGAAGACATCGCGGCCGCAGCCGCCTTCCTGTGCAGCGACGAGGCGTCGTACATCACAGGCCAGACGTTGTACGTCGACGGCGGCGCCACGCTCGTCTAGCCAGGTCCGTCGCCCGACGCGCCGTTCCCGCGCGCCTGCACGGATCGCCACCGAAGTCCACCACAATGGAGCAGATTCGCTTCCCGCTGATCGGAGAGTCCCCTTGCGTCGCCTTCCCCTATCCCTCGCCGCCCTGCTCGTCGCCTCGATCGGCCTCGCTGGCTGCGGCGGCGGTGACGACTCCAAGCAGGCCGCCGGCGAACCGGAGCCGACGGTGGCGTTCACGGCCGACGAGGACGAGGAGCAGGTCGAGCCGACTACCTGGCCGCTCACCGGGCTACCGGTCGAGGACGGCGACAGCGCCGTCGTGAGGCACCCGATCCTGGTCACCAAGATCGACAACACCTCGTCCAGCTCGCCCCAGATCGGGCTCAGCAACGCCGATCTGGTCGTGGAGGAGCTCGTCGAGGGTGGGCTGAGCCGGCTGGCGGTGTTCTTCTACTCCGACGTGCCTGCCAACGTCGGGCCGGTGCGCTCGATGCGGGCCAGCGACATCGGCATCGTGCCGTCCGACCATGCTGCGGTGGTGACCAGCGGCGCTGCCCGGGTCACCATCAACCGGATCTCCGACGCCGGCATCCCGTTCTTCCAGGAGGGCGCGAAGGGGATCTACCGCGACACCTCCCGCTCGGCTCCCTACAACCTCTTCGCCCACCTCAACGACGTCGCCAAGGCCACCAAGCAGCAAGCCGTCCGGCCGGCCGACTACCTGCCGTGGGGCGATGGCAAGGACCTGCCCCAGGGCAAGAAGGCGACCACGTTCGCGGCTGCCTTCTCAGGCGGGCACAGCACCGAGTGGAAGTTCGACGGCGAGACCTACACCAACACCAACAGCAACGCCGCGGCCGACGACCAGTTCCCGGCCGACACCGTGCTCGCCCTGCAGGTGCAGGTCGGCGACGCCGGCTACCTCGACCCGGCCGGCAACCACGTCCCGGAGACCCACTTCGTGGGTGAGGGCCCGGCCTGGCTGTTCCACAACGGGCGGGTCATCCGCGGCACCTGGCACAAGGACAAGCTGACCTCGATGCTGACGCTGAAGGGCCCGAAGGGCACCATGGCCGTGCCCGCCGGCCACGTCTGGATCGAGCTGGTCCCGGCCGGCCCGGGCAACGTCACCTGGCAGAAGTAGTCGGGCCCGGCGGCTGGCCCGACTCCGCCAGCGTCTGCAGGCCGGTCAGGATGATGCCGATGGCCGCCTCGACCCGGTCGCTGGCGGCCTCGGGGTCCTCGGCCAGGCTGACCGACTCGCCGGCCGAGGACATCGCGCCGAAGAAGATCCGGGCGAAGGTGCGCTGCATCGGCTCGTCGAGCTCCCAGTCGCCCGTGCTCAGCACCGAGGTGACGATCGAGAGCACGTTGGCGAACGTCGAGCGCTCTTCCTGCTCGCGGAACCGCTCGTAGCCGAGGACCGCGGGGCCGTCCTGGATGACGATCCTGCGATAGGTCGGGTCGCGGACCACCTCGAGGAACGCGCGCAGGCCGGTGCGAGCCTTCTCCCACGGGTCGCGCTCGCCCTTGATCTGGTCGTGGATGGACTTCGACGCCGCCCGCTCGACCTGCTCGAAGACCGCCTCGAAGAGCGCCCGCTTGCCCGTGAAGTGGTGGTAGAGCGCGCCCTTGGTCACCCGCGCCCCCGCCACGATCGCGTCCAGCGACGTGGAGGCGTAGCCGTGCTCTGCGAAGAGCTCGGTCGCCACCTCGATCAGCGCCCGCTTGGTGGAGGCGGAGTACTGCGCCCGCCGGCCCGCGCCCTTGATCCGCGGCGGCTTGGGCACCAGGCGGGCGACGGACTTGCTCACGAGCAGCACCCTAGGCCCCGCGTCGGGTGACCCGGATCACCGGTGGGGAGTTTGCATACCGTCGTCAGGTTCCATACTGTAAGTACGTACCAACGGTATGTGAGCGAAAGGAGTGGACCATGACCTGGAAGTCGTTCCACCACCGCGGAGACGTGCTCCGCGACGTGATCGCAGCCGTCGACGCCCGCGGGGACGGGCTCGTGCCGATGGACGTGCCCGGCGTGGCCGAGACGTTCGGTGACGAGCTGACCCTGATCGGCGCTCTCCAGCTGCGCTGGCACACCCGCCTGGCCGGCCGGATCGAGCGCGAGCTGATGGGGCAGCCCCTCGACTTGGACGCCGCGGTGATCGCGGCGTGGCACGCCACCGCCGACGAGCTGCCCGGCATCCGGGCCATCGTCGACCGCTACCGCGCCGAGCCGCTCGACGAGGCGATGGCGCAGGCGTTGGCCAAGGCCGAGGCCAAGGAGCGCACGCTCCTCGCCGTGATGGCCGGCCGGGTGAGCACGAACATCAACGGACCGGACGCCGTAGCGATTCGCGTCGGCGAGGAGATCGAGGCGCGGGCCCGGGCGTCGTACCGAGGGCCGGTCCGGGCGGCCTCGGAGGGCCCGACCCACCTGGGCTCCCGGCCGGGCCTGATCGGCAGGCTCCTGGCCGCGCTGGCCGCGCTGGCCGTCTGACCCGTCGCCAGGCGCCTCGAGTGACGGCAGTATGGGCGCATGGCTGAGCTGCGTCCGGGACTGCTGCTGGTGGCCACGGCGGTGCTGCTCGACCCGAACTTCGCCGAGACGGTCGTGCTGCTGCTCGATGCCGACGAGAACGGCGCCCTCGGCGTCGTCCTCAACCGGCCCTCGGCGGTGCCTGTCGCGGAGGTGCTCGAGCCCTGGGCCGAGGTCGTGGCCGAGCCCGAGGTGCTGTTCCAGGGCGGGCCCGTCTCGACCGAGGGGGCGCTCGCCGTCGGCCTGTTGCGCTCCACCGACGACGCGCCGGTCGGCTTCCGCGGTGTCACCGAGACCCTCGGCGTGGTCGACCTCGACACTCCGGTCGAGCTCGTGGACGGCAGCCTCGACGGGCTGCGGATCTATGCCGGCTATGCCGGGTGGGGCGCCGGCCAGCTCGAGGCCGAGGTCGAGGAGGGCAGCTGGTACGTCGTCCCCTCGGCGCCGCCGGACTTCTTCCGCGACGACACCAACAGCCTGTGGCGCGACGTGATGCGCCGTCAGCCCGGCGAGCTCGCCTGGCACTCCACCCGGCCGCTCGACCCCGACCAGAACTGACCGCTCGCGGGGCTCAGCCGACGGGCAAGCCGACCAACCGCGCGACCATGCCCTCGGGACCGCTGGCCCAGCACACCGGCTCCAGGTTGCCGACGCACTGGACCGAGTGGAAGCCGGTGCCGCCGATGGTCGTCCAGGTGCGGCCGCCGTCGTCGCTGATCTCGGTGCCAGCTGGGGCCGACCGCGATGGCGCTCTGCGAGTGCGGCACCCACGAGACGCCGGATCGGTAGCCGTCGAGGTTGCCGGCGCGGACCCACGTGTCGCCGCCGTCACCGGTGCGCGCCGACATCCGCCGGCCCTCGTCCTCGAAGAGGAAGTTGCCACCGACGGCGATGCCGATCTTGGCCGTCCGGAACGCCAGCGAGAACACGCCGCCGCCGTCCGGGTCGGAGGGGATGGAGGTCTTCGCGACCGTCCAGGTCTGGCCGTAGTCGCGAGAGTGGAAGACGCGCGACGCCGTGCCGCCCGAGGCGATCCAGGCGTCCTTGATGCCGGCCGTGACGACGCAGGTGCCACTGGCGGCGAAGCCGAACTCGCCGTCCTTGGCCCGCGGCATGCCCTTCGGGTTGGCGATCTTCCACGTGTCGCCGGCGTCCTTGGTCGTGATCACCCGGAACTTCCCGTCGACGGGGTCGCTCATCGCCACGCCGTGAAGGCCGTCGGGGAACATCGCCAGGCAGTCGTAGAAGGCGTCGGCCTCGGCGTTCTTGAAGGTCCGCTTCCAGGACTTGCCGCCGTCGATCGTCTTGTAGATGCGGCTCTGACCCCGCGGGCCGATCGCGAGCACCTGCGCCACCTGGGCGCTGTCGGCCTCCACGTCCCGGAACACGAGCGGCTTCTCGGCGTCCGGGCGCACGTCCTGCCACGTCTTGCCGCGGTCGGTCGTGCGCCACACGCCACCCTCGTCGCCGCTCACCCACGCCGTCTTGGCGTCCACGGCGTCGAGGCCGCGCAGGCTCTGGTGCGAGTGCGGCAGATCGACCCGCTTCCAGGTCAGGCCGGCCGCTCGGTCGTCGGGGGCGGCCCCCACGGACGAGCCCAGCGGGGCGATGGACAGGGCGAGTACGACGGCCGCGGCCGTGCCGAGAAAGGTGCGCATGGTTGTCCACCCTGTCCGGCGTCGGGGCTGCCTGTCCAGCCCGGGCACCGTAGACTTGGGCAGGTGACCACCACCGGCATCTCGATCGACACCGACGTCCGCGAGGACCGTCGCACCGTCCCGACCGACGAGGGGGACCACGAGCGGTTCTCCCACTTCGTCCAGAAGGACAAGCTCACCGAGGCGATGGTGATGGGCACTCCCGTGGTCGCCCTGTGCGGCAAGGTCTGGGTCCCCAGCCGGGCGCCGGAGAAGTTCCCGGTGTGCCCCGAGTGCCAGGAGATCTGGGAGTCGTTGAAGCCCGGGAAAGACAAAGGGGACTCAGGGGAGTGACCTCGCTCGGACCGGCGTGGCCCGAGCGAGCAGCGTGGGGGACGGCGCCGTCCCTGCGCGCCTGGCAGACCGCGGCCGTGGAGGACTACGCCGCGCGCTCACCTCGTGACTTCCTCGCCGTCGCCACGCCCGGCGCCGGCAAGACCACCTTCGCGCTGAGCGTGGCCGCCGACCTCCTCGGCCGCCGCATCGTCGACCGGATCACCGTGGTCGCGCCGACCGAGCACCTCAAGCTCCAGTGGGCGGAGGCCGGTGCCCGGGCCGGCATCCCGATCGACCCGACGTACGCCGCGGGCAAGGGCAGGACGTCGGGTGACTACGTCGGCATCGCGGTGACCTACGCCGGCGTCGCCGTCAACCCGCTGGCGATGCGGATCCGCACCGAGCGGTTCAAGACGCTGGTCATCCTCGACGAGGTGCACCACGCCGGCGACGCGCTCTCGTGGGGCGAGGGTGTGCGCGAGGCCTTCCAGCCCGCGCACCGGCGGCTGGCGCTGACGGGCACGCCGTTCCGCTCCGACATCAACCCGATCCCGTTCGTGACCTATGCGCCCGGCAATGACGGCGTGCCGAGGTCCGTCGCCGACTTCACCTACGGCTACGAGCACGCGCTGGCCGACCACGTCGTGCGGCCGGTGCTGTTCCTGGCCTACTCCGGCGACATGCAGTGGCGCACCCGTGCGGGTGACGAGATCGCGGCCCGCCTCGGCGAGCCCCTCACCGCAGACCTGAACGCGCAGGCGCTGCGCACCGCCCTGGACCCGGCCGGCTCCTGGATCCCCTCGGTGCTGGCCGCGGCCGACACCAGGCTCTCGGAGGTACGCCGCCACATGCCCGACGCGGCCGGCCTGGTGATCGCCACCGACCAGGAGTCGGCCCGGGCCTACGCCACGCTGCTCAAGCGGATCAGCGGCCAGGCACCCACCGTCGTGCTGTCGGACGAGAAGACCGGCTCGAAGAAGATCGCCGCCTTCACCGACTCCGACGACCGCTGGATGGTGGCCGTGCGGATGGTCTCCGAGGGCGTCGACGTGCCGCGGCTGGCGGTCGGTGTCTACGCGACCACCACCTCGACGCCGCTGTTCTTCTCCCAGGCGGTGGGCCGTTTCGTCCGGGCTCGCGGACGCGGCGAGACGGCGTCGATCTTCCTTCCTTCCGTGCCCTCGCTGCTGGGGTACGCCGCAGAGCTGGAGCTCCAGCGCGACCACGTCCTGGGCCGCCGGATCAACGACGAGGCCGACATCTTCGCCGCCGAGGACGAGCTGGCCCGGGCCCAGGCGGGGGAGTCGGCGTCCGACGACCTGCTCGGGTCCTACGAGGCGCTCGGCTCCGAGGCCCAGTTCGACCACGTCCTCTTCGACGGCGCCAGCTTCGGCCACGAGGGCCGGGTGCACGTCGGATCCGAGGAGGAGATGGACTTTCTGGGCATCCCCGGTCTGCTCGAGCCCGACCAGGTCCGCGAGCTGCTGCACCGGCAGCAGGCCGAGCGCTCGCGTCGGCGCGCCGCCCCGGAGCCCGACACGGTCCAAGAGCTCAGCACCTACGAGCAGCTGGCCGCCCTTCGTCGCGAGCTCAACGGCCTGGTCGCCGCCTGGCACCACCGCACCGGCCAGGCCCACGGCGTGACGCACTCCGAGCTGCGGCGTGACTGCGGTGGGCCCGCCGCGGCCGTGGCCAGCGCCGACCAGTTGCGGGAGCGGATCGCTCGGGTGCGCGCGTGGGCCGCGCGGCGTACGTCCTGACTCGTCAGGTGAGTCGGCATCGAGCGCCGGCGGGGATGGTGTCAGGGCAACGATGCGAGCAGAGGCAGGACCCGATAAGGGATCTGGGTCGCAAGTGCGATCACGGTCGTCGACCGCTCGATGCCCGGGTGCTGGAGGACCTGGTCGATGACCCGTTGGAGGTCGGCGTTGGAGCGGGCCACCACCCGCGCCCACATGTCGCCGACGCCGGTGATGGTGCTCGCCTCGAGCACCTCGGCGATGTCGGCGAGGTGCTGGGCCACCGCCTCGTGACCGGCGCCCTGCCGGATCTCCAGCGTCAGGAAGGCGGTCACGGGGAAGCCCAGCGCCTCGGGGGAGAGGTCCGGACCCCAGCCGGTGATCACCCCGGTCGCCGTGAGCTTGTCGAGCCGGGCCTGCACGGTGCCGCGGGCCACGCCGAGGCGCCGCGAGGCCTCGAGGACGCCGATCCGCGGCTCGGCCGCGAACAGGTCGATCACCCTGCCGTCCAAGGCGTCCATGAATCCTCCGGTGACTGTGCAAGTTGCCCGACGTTTCGTCGTACTGTTGCACATCTTGTCGTCCGCGGGCAGGGTTGGTGCCATGACGACGACGCATGACACCCCCAGCACTGGCGGCGCCCTCACCGAGGACGAGCTCAAGGCCGACCTCACCCTCGACCAGCTCAAGCAGCTCGTCGGGCTCGTGGAGTACGACGAGGACGGCGACGTCTTCCCGGTCACCGGCTGGGACGCGATCGTCTTCTGCGTCGGCAACGCCACCCAGGCAGCGCACTACTACCAGTCCGCGTGGGGCATGGACCTGGTCGCCTACTCCGGCCCCGAGACCGGCAACCGCGACCACAAGTCGTTCGTGCTGCGCTCCGGCTCGATCCGCTTCGTGCTCAACGGCGCCGTCGACCCCGAGAGCCCGCTGGCCGACCACCACCGCAGGCACGGCGACGGCGTCACCGACATCGCCCTCGAGGTGCCCGACGTCGACAAGTGCATCGCCCAGGCGATCAAGGCCGGCGCCCGCGTCGTCCGCGAGCCCGAGGACGTCACCGACGAGCACGGCACGGTGCGGGTCGCGGCCATCGCGACCTACGGCGAGACGATCCACTCGCTGGTCGACCGCAGCCGCTATCAGGGCCCCTATCTCCCGGGGTACGTCGCCAAGGAGAGCACTCTGGTCAAGCGGGACGGCGCGCCGAAGCGGCTGTTCCAGGCCCTCGACCACATCGTCGGCAACGTCGAGCTCGGCGAGATGGAGACCTGGGTCTCCTTCTACAACAAGGTGATGGGCTTCGTGAACATGGCGGAGTTCATCGGCGACGACATCGCCACCGACTACTCCGCGCTGATGAGCAAGGTCGTCGCCAACGGCAACCACCGGGTGAAGTTCCCGCTCAACGAGCCGGCGATCGCGAAGAAGAAGTCGCAGATCGACGAGTACCTCGAGTTCTACCGCGGCCCCGGCGCCCAGCACCTTGCCGTGGCGACCAACGACATCATCGCTTCCGTCGACGAGCTGCGCGCCAACGGCGTGGAGTTCCTGGCCACGCCCGACTCCTACTACGAGGACCCCGAGCTGCGCGCCCGCATCGGCAACGTCAGGGTGCCCATCGAGGAGCTCCAGAAGCGCGCCATCCTGGTCGACCGCGACGAGGACGGCTACCTGCTGCAGATCTTCACCAAGCCACTCGGCGACCGGCCGACGGTGTTCTTCGAGCTGATCGAGCGGCACGGGTCGCTGGGCTTCGGCAAGGGCAACTTCAAGGCGCTGTTCGAGGCCATCGAGCGCGAGCAGGACCTGCGCGGCAACCTCTGACCTGTTGGTCGCCGCTGGGGACGCGGGGCGGCGGTGACCTGACAACCATTTCGTCGTACGAAACGGTTGCGCACCCACCGCTCCCGGGGTCGCGCGCCCAGAGGCGGTGGGTCTGCAACCGTTGGGTCGCCCGGAACGGTTGCTGAGTCACCGCTCCCCGGCGCTCACACGAGTGGTGAGGTTTCCCACGCGCCTCCACGTTCCCACGGCCGCGCCGGGTTGGGCACGATGAGCAGCGGGCACCAGAGCAAGCCGTAGTCACCCAGCCAGGAGGCGTCATGCAGTTCGGCCGCAGCTACGAGGAGTTCGAGGTCGGGGCGACGTACAAGCACTGGCCGGGCAAGACGGTGACGGAGTACGACGACCACCTGTTCTGTCTGCTGACCATGAACCACCACCCGCTCCACCTCGACAGCCACTACGCCGGGGCGACCACCCAGTTCGGCCAGAACGTCGTGGTCGGCAACTACGTCTACTCCCTGCTGCTGGGCATGTCCGTGCCCGACATCTCCGGCAAGGCGATCGCCAACCTCGAGGTCGAGTCGCTGCGCCACGTCGCGCCGACCTTCCACGGCGACACGCTCTATGGCGAGACCACGGTGCTCGACAAGTGGGAGTCCAAGTCGAAGGACGACCGGGGCGTGGTCCACGTCGAGACGATCGGCTACAACCAGGACGGCACGGTGGTGTGCATCTTCCGCCGCAAGGTGATGGTGCCCAAGAACAGCTATCTCGAGGAGCGCGGCGGCGAGCAGCCCGGCCGACCGGTGCCGGTGTCGGACAAGAACTGGCCCGGCCCGGACGCCGCGAACGGCGAGGACTAGGTCAGCGCGGGTCGAAGGCGCGTGCCAGCGGCAAGATGGCCAGTACCAGCACCATCGGGACCGCGAAGCCCACCCGCAGCGACCCCGCGCCGACCACCCCGATCATCACCGCCCCCAGCAGCGAGCCGGCGTAGTTGAACTGGTTGAAGCGGGCGATCACCGCGTCGACCCGGGCCCGTCGCAGGGCGGGGTCCGGCTCGCCGGCACCGGCGATCCGGGCGGCGGCCGAGAAGCTCAGCGGGGCGATGACGCCGACGCCCGCCCCGAGGATCGTGAAGCCGACCACCGTCACCGGCCAGGTCGGCGCGAAGACCACGATGGCCAGCGCCGCGCAGGCCACCAGTGCGCCGATCCGTAGCACGCGGACCGCTCCGTGGCGGCGTACGAGCCCGTCGCCGGCCAGCCGGACGGCGCCGCTCGCTGCCAGGTAGGGGAAGGTGGCGAGCGCGACCAGCCGGGATGGGGCGTCGACGACATCGTCGAGGTAGATCGGTCCCCAGGTGAAGGCCGCGGTGTCGACCATGTAGAAGATCACCAGCGTCAGCCCAACCAACAGGATCGGCCGCCACGGCACGGCCACTCGCGCGTCGGGGAGCCCGGCGCCGAGCTCGTGGGCCAGCAACGGGGCTGCCAGCGCCATGAGAGGTACGACGGCCAGCAGCGCCAGCCAGCCGAGCGCCACGTCCGCGGTGGCCAGGGTGAGGGCCGACCCGACGAGCCCGCCGAGCGTCCAGGCGCCGTGGAAGGACGGCAGGATCGGCCGGCCGTAACGGTGCTCGAGGGCCACCGCCTGCATGTTGGTGGTGGCGTCGACCAGACCGAGCGCGATGCCGTAGCCCGCCAGCCCGGCCACGAACACCCAGCCGGCTGGAGCCAGCGCGATCACCGGGACCGCCGTGGCGATCGTCGCGAGCCCGCCGCGGAGCAGGCCCGCGGAGCCGACCCGAGGGGCCAGCCGCTCGGCGGTGACCGACCCGACGCCGGCCAGCAGCACGAGCATGAGCAGAACCAGCGACAGGTCCAGGTCCGAGAGCGACCAGTGGTCGGAGAAGGTCGGCAGCCGGGTCGTCAGGCTGATGAAGACGAAACCCTGGGTGAAGAAGGCCGCCGCCACGCCCGACCTAGTCCGCGCGAGCGCCGTCCCGGCGGAGCCGGCCACTTGCGTCATGGCCGCATCGTGGCACGTCGCACCAACGACCCGTCGGCAAACTGCTGCGCGGCGGCCGCGGATGCGCCAACCTTGCACGGACAGGAAGGGGGCCGGGGTGGCCAGGACAGGACAACAGCTGCGCCGCCGTACGGCCAACGCGATGGCGCAAGGCACCACCGGCGCTCGCAACCCGCAAGGCGGCCTCCGACCGAGCACCGGTTCGGCGACCGGCTGCGCTACATGGTTCGACAACTCGATGTCGCGCGGCACGCCGGCCCTGATCGCCTGGCTGATGCGTGGCCACGGTCGCTGCTGATCCTGGTCGTTCGCGGTGATCCTGACGGTCTTCGACCTCGGCGCCCGCGCGGCGAGCGCAGCGGCGGCTTCTTCGACCGACTCTTCTCCAACCTGCTGCACGCCCTCGACCCGGGCACCATCGGCGGCGACTCGCGGCCCGTGGCGGTTCCTGCTCACGCATGCTGGTGCTCACCCTGGCCGGCCTGTTCATCGTCAGCGCCCTGATCGGCGTGATCGCCGCCGGCATCGACACCAAGCTCGCCGACCTGCGCCGCGGCCGCTCGCTGGTCCTGGAGAAGGACCACACCGTGATCCTGGGCTGGTCCGACTCGATCTTCACGATCATCTCCGAGCTGACGCTGGCCAACGAGAGCCGCCGCAAGCCGGTGGTCGTGGTGCTCGCCGACCGCGACAAGGTCGAGATGGAGGAGGAGATCCGCGGCCAAGGTGCCCGACCTGCGGGGCACCCGCGTCGTGTGCCGGTCCGGGCTCGCCGATGGACGTCGACGACCTGGCCCTGACCAGCCACCCGACCGCCCGCTCGGTGATCCTGCTCGCCCCCGACTCCGACGACCCCGACAGCGAGGTCATCAAGACCCTGCTGGCGCTGACCCACGGCGGCCCCGAGGCGGCCCGCGCATCGTCGCCGAGATCCGCGACCCGTCCAACCTGGAGGCCGCCCGCCTCGTCGGCGCCGACCGCACGGTCCTGCTCGACATCCGCGAGACCGTCGCCAAGCTCGTCGTCCAGACCTCCCGCCAGTCCGGGGCGGCCGCGGTCTACACCGAGCTGTTCGACTTCGAGGGCGACGAGATCTACTTCCTCGAGGACCACGGGCTGCGCCGGGTCGACGTACGCCGAGGCGCAGCTCGCCTTCGAGAACGCGACCGTCATCGGGCTGATCGACCGCGGCGTCTCCAAGCTCAACCCGCCGCCGAGCACCCCGCTCGACGGGCAGACGCTGATCGTGGTCGCGGAGGACGACTCCGCCCTCGACGGCCAGCCGGCCGTCGCTCGGCCGAGCCGGACCTCGACGCCCTCGGCGAGGAGACCGGCGCACCGACGACCGGCCGACCCGCGCGCTGCTGCTCGGCTGGAACGAGCGCGCGCCGATCGTCGTCAGCGAGCTCGACCACTACGCCGCGCCGGGCTCGACGCTGACCGTCGCTGACGGCGTACGGCACCCCGGACGTCCCGAGCCTGCGCCAACCTCGCGGTCACCGTCGTCAACGGGCTCGACGACCGACCGGGCCACGCTCGACCGCCACGTCATCGAGGGGCTCGACCAGGTCGATCGTGCTCTGCTACTCCGACGACCTCGCCGTGCAGGCCGCCGACGCGCGCACCCTGGTGACGCTGCTGCACGTGCGCGACATCCTGGCCCGGCTCGACGCGACCACCCCGGTCGTCACCGAGATGCTCGACGACCGCAACCGGGTCCTGGCCCAGGTCGCGCACGTCGACGACGTCGTCGTCAGCGGCGAGATCGTCAGCCTGCTGGTGACCCAGCTGTCGGAGGACCAGCGGCTCGAGGCCGTCTTCGCCGAGCTGCTGTCCGCCGACGGCAGCGAGATCTACCTGCGACCGGCGGAGTGGTACGTGCTGCCGGATCGCGAGGTCACCTTCGCCACCGTCGTCGCCGCCGCGGCGCGGCGCAGCGAGACAGCCGTCGGCTATCGCACGGCCGACCACGCGCACGACCCCGACGCCGGCTACGGGGTGCAGGTCAACCCGGCCAAGTCCGAGACGTTCACCATCGCCCCGGGCGACCGGGTCGTGGTGCTCGCCGAGGCGTGACCGCCGAGGAGCGGGCTGCCAGACTCCCGGGATGAGCGCGCAGCCGAGTGAGGCCACCGCCGAGATCTGGGTGGTCCGGCACGGCGAGACGGAGTGGAGCAGGTCGGGCCAGCACACCTCGACCACCGACCTGCCCCTGACCGAGGAAGGTGAGCGGGTGGCGCACTCGCTGCGCAGCCGGCTGGCCGACGTGCACTTCGACCTGGTGCTGACCAGCCCGCTGCAACGAGCCCGGGTGACGGCAGAGCTCACGGGCTTCGGCGACGCCGAGGTCGACGCCGACCTGGTGGAGTGGGGCTACGGCGACTACGAGGGCCGCACCAACGCCGAGATCCGCGAGGAGATTCCCGGCTGGACGGTGTGGACCCACGACTCCCCGGGCGGCGAGACCGCCGACCAGGTCGCCGAGCGGCTGGACCGCGTGGTCGACCGGCTCCGCGGCGTGCCGGAGCGGGCGCTGGTCTTCGGGCACGGACACGCCCTGCGCGCGCTGACCGCGCGCTGGCTCGGGCTGTGGGTCACCGAGGGCCGGCTCTTCCGGCTCGACACGGCGACCCTCTCGACGCTGGGCTACGAGCGCGAGACCCCGGTCATCCTCGCCTGGAACTCTTGACGCCCTCCGCCTCGGCCCACACGGTTGGAGGCATGTCCCTGGTCGCGGGCTGCCCACGTTGCCGCGCCGAGGTCGAGCACGACGGGACCACCCGCTGCCCGATCCACGGTGAGGTGCGGACGTTGTGGTCGCCGGCGGAGGTTTCGTACGACGGGTTCGCCGACCACCTCGGCGCGGCCGTCGACTTCCCGACCTACCTGCCGTGGCCGATGAGCCCGGGCTGGTCGGTGACGGACTTGGCCGTCGTCGCGACCGGTGACGAGACCGGCCGGGCCTGGGCGACGGCGACGTGTTCCTCGGGGACCAGCGAGCTGGACGGGCCGGTCGACGTGTTCGTGGTGGCCGAGGAACCCGGGACCGGGCTGGGCGCGCGCTGCGCCGCGATCGACCGCAGCGACCCCGGGCGCGACGTGGGCGAGGGGCCGCACGTGGCGCGGGTGCGCATCGACAGCCAAGCGGTCAAGCTGTGGGCGGTGTCGACGAGCTCGTCGGACCGGGAGTTCGACAGGTCGGTCTTCGCCGGCGAGGCGCAGGGGCGCTGGCTGTGGCTGGTGTTGCGCCCGGCCTCGGCGATGCTGCTGCTGCGCGACGACTGGATCCTGCGCGACGTCTCCTCCGTGGGGCCTTCGATGGTGGAGATGCCCTTCGGGGGACCGCGCCCGGTCTGGTGAGTCTCTGAGTGTGGGGCGGTGCGCATCGACCTCCACACCCACTCGCGCGCGTCCGATGGCACGCAGAGTCCGGCGGAGGTGATGCGGGCGGCTGCCGATGCGGGGCTCGACGTGGTGGCGCTGACGGACCACGACACCAGCCAGGGATGGGCCGAGGCAGCCGAGGCGGCCGCCGAGGTCGGCGTGGACCTGGTGCCGGGGATCGAGATCAGCACGGTGTTCGAGGGGCGTGGGGTGCACCTGCTCGCCTATCTGCCCGACCCGGCCGACCCCGAGCTGCTGACGGCGCTCGGCCGCGTGCTCGAGGGCCGCAACTCCCGGGTGCCGGCGATCCTCCAGCGGCTGCGCGAGGCAGGGGTGCACCTGACCGTCGACGACGTACGCCGCGTGGCCACCGGTACCCCGGCCACCGGCCGCCCGCACGTGGCCGACGCGCTGGTCGCGCTGGGCGTGGTGGCCGACCGGGCCGAGGCGTTCGAGCGGTTCCTCAACCCGGGTCGGCCGGGCTACGCCAGCCGGCACGCCGAGTCGTTGACAGAGATGATCCCGAGGGTCGTCGCGGCCGGCGGCGTACCCGTGATCGCGCACCCGTGGGGCCGCTCCGCGCGCCGGGTGCTGACCGAGTCGGCGTTCTCCGACCTGCGTGACGTGGGCCTCGCCGGCATCGAGGTCGACCACGAGGACCACGACGCCGCGACGCGGTCGGCGCTGCGCGGGATCGCCGCCAACCTGGGGTTCGTGGTCACCGGGTCCAGCGACTACCACGGCACCGGCAAGGTCGACCACGAACTGGGCTGCAACACCACCGCCCCCGAGGAGCTCGCCCGGATCCGCGAGCTGGCCGACCTGGCAAGGGCGGGTCGGTGAGCGATCTCGTCAACACCACGCTGCTGACCAGTGCCTTCGTCACGCTCTTCGTGATCATGGACCCGGTCGGCACCGTGCCGATCTTCCTGTCGCTCACCGGTGGCCGCTCCCAGCGCAGTGCGCGCCGGGCGGCCTGGCAGGCCGTAGCGGTGTCGTTCTTCGTGATCGTGGTGTTCGCGTTCTTCGGTCAGCGGATCCTCGACTACCTGCACATCTCGCTGGCGGCTCTCCAGGGCGCCGGCGGTCTGCTGCTGCTCCTGGTCGCCCTCGAGCTGCTGACCGGCAACGAGAAGGAGCAGGTCGCCACCGCCGGTACCAATGTCGCGATGGTGCCGCTCGGCACGCCGCTGCTCGCCGGCCCCGGCGCCATCGTGGCCACGATGCTCTTCTCGCGGCGGGTGCACGACTTCGCCGACTTCGCCGCCGTCGCGCTGGCCGTGGTGCTGGTGCACCTTTGCATCTGGGCTGCGATGCGCTTCTCGCTGCCGATCCTGCGGCTGATCCGCGAGTCGGGCGTGCTGCTGGTGACCCGGATCGCCGGTCTGCTGCTGTCCGCGATCGCCGTCCAGCTGGTGGCCGACTCCGTCCGTGCCTTCATCGCCGGCGAGGGTTGAGGACTCACTTCCTCCCGAGTGACTGGAACCGCTGGAGCAGTCGGTGCGGGACCACGCGGGTGACGGTGGTGATGACCTTGTACTGGCGCCCCGGGATCGAGAGGGTCTTTCCCTTGTCGAAGTCGGCGAGCGCGGTGCGCACGAGGAAGTCCGGTTCCAGCCACAGGAACCCCGTGCCGCGGCGCACGTCCATCCGCTCGTGGAACTCGGTCTTGGTGAAGCCCGGGCACAGCGTCGTCACCGTGACGCCGCGCGGGCCGTACTCGTTGGCTGCCCAGGCGCCGAGCTGGTTGACGTAGGCCTTCGCCGCGGCGTACGAGCCGCGCGGCATGAAGGCCGCCACGCTGGAGACGTTGATGATGCCGCCGTGGCCGCGCTCGGTCATCGCTCCCAGCGCCGCGTGGGTCAGCCGCATCACGGCGGTGACCATCACGTCAAGCAGGGCCTGTTCCTGCTCGACGTCGTTGTCGAGGAACCGCCGCTTCAGGCCGAAACCCGCGTTGTTGACGACGAGCTCGACTGTTTGGTCGGGGTCGGCCACGCGTCGCTCGACGGCCATCAGCTGGTCGCGGTCGGTGAGGTCGGCGGGCAGCACCTCGACCTCGACGCCGTACGTCGCGCGCAGCTGGCTCGCGACGGCTTCGAGCCGCTCCGCGTCGCGCGCCACGAGCACCAGGTCGTGGCCTCGGGCGGCGAGCTGGCGGGCGAACTCGTGGCCGATCCCGGCGGTGGCGCCGGTGACCAGGGCCGTGCCGGTGGCGGGTCGCATCTCAGACATGCGGGAAGCAAAGCAGGTGCCTGCAGCGCCGGGGCCGCAGGGTCCGGCATGATGTCAGTGATGACCACGACTCTCGCCGTCGCCAACCAGAAGGGCGGCGTGGCCAAGACGACCAGCGTGGCCTCGCTCGGCGCGGCGCTCGCCGAGCTCGGTCACTCGGTGCTGCTCGTCGACCTCGACCCGCAGGCGTGCTTGACGTTCTCCCTGGGCATCGACCCGGAGGACGTCGAGGCGTCGCTGCACCATGTGCTCACCAAGGGCATGGCGGTCTCCGAGGTGATCGTCGAGACCGAAGACGGCGTCGACCTCGTGCCGGCCACCATCGAGCTCGCCCGCGCGGAGGCCGACCTGCTCACCCGCACCGGTCGCGAACAGGTGCTCAAGGCGGCGCTGGACGACCTCGGCGAGGAGGTCGAGTACGACTGGGTGCTGCTCGACTGCCCGCCCTCGCTCGGCGTGCTCACCGTGGCCGCGCTGACCGCCGCCGACGGCGTACTCATCCCGCTGCAGTGCGAGACGCTCTCCCACCGCGGGGTGGGCCAGCTGCTCGACACCGTGCACGACGTCCGGCGCTTCACCAACCGCGGCCTCGAGGTGTGGGGCGTGCTGCCGACCTTGTACGACGGCCGCACCAACCACGCGCGGACCGTGCTGGAGACGATCTCCGAGACCTACGACCTCGAGGTCATCGAGCCGCCGATCCCCAAGACCATCAGGTTCGCCGAGGCGCCCGCCGCCGGCCGCTCCATCCTGGCGACCTCGCGCAGCAGCAAGGGCGCGAAGGCATACCGCGAGGCGGCCGCCCATCTCGTCGACCGGGCCGCCCGTCCGCGCGGCCAGACGAAGACCGCGGGGAAGCCGGAGCTGTGAGCCGCCATCGCAACGACGTCCGGCCCCGCTACGTGCGGCTCGTGGTCGCCGCGACGTCGTTGACGGTCACCGCCATCGCGATGCTCGGCGGGGTCGGCGTACTCCCGGTCTCGTCGGGGCTGGCCAACGCCTCGAGCGGCGATGCCGCTCTCCAGCAGGTGGCCGCCGACACACCCGACGGCTCGGGCCGTCAGGGCCAAGCGACATCGAGCACGGCTGAGGGCAACACCGGCCAGGGCCAGCACGGCGGCACGGGCGCGGGCGTCACCGCCGACGCCGAGGAGGCCAAGGTCGACCCCAAGCGGGACGCCACGTTGCCGGCCGACTCCGGCACCGGCAAGCGGATCGTCTTCAGCGAGAGCCGCCAGCGGGTGTGGCTGGTCACCGGCAAGAAGCATGTCGAGCGCACCTACCTGGTCTCGGGCAGCCTCTACGACAACCTCGACCCCGGCACGTTCTCGGTCTACTCCCGATCCCAGCAGGCCTGGGGCGTCGACGACTCGGGCAGCATGAAGTTCTTCGTCCGCTTCACCCAGGGCGACAACGGCGCGGCCATCGGTTTCCACGACATCCCGATCAAGGACGGTGCCGTGGTGCAGTCCGAGGCCAAGCTCGGTACGCCGACCAGCCACGGCTGCATCCGCCAGCGCCGCCCCGACGCGATCGCCCTCTGGGACTTCGCACCCCTCGGCACCACCGTCGTCGTCACCGCCTGACCGCCCTAGCGGTGAGGCAGGGTCTGTTTCGGCCGATCAGCGGTGCGCCAGGGTCGCTTCCGATCGAGGAAAGCGACCCTGAGTCACCGCCGCCGGGCTCAGCGGAGGTCGGCGTGGGCCTTTCGGAGCCGGACCGGCGCGCGTGCGGACCAGGACTCGACGAGCAGCTCGCGCAGTGTGGTCGGCTCCAGCGACGAGAGCCGCACCATCACGACGTAGCGGGAGTAGCCGCGCGCTCCCCAACGGTGCTCCGGGTCCTCGGCGACGACGGCGTCCACCAGCGCGGGATCGGCGACCCAGACCTGGAGCACCTCGGCACGGTGGTCGTCCCAGCGCAGCCGGGCAAACTGCTTCGCGCCCACCACGACCGCGGCGGAGCCTTCATGGGCCTCGCCGAGCGCGGTTCCCGGCAACGTCAGGCCGACGCGTTCGACGTCGATCCAGGTCGCCACGGCGGCCGGGTCAGGCCGGGTCGGCCTGGGCCGTGGGGCGACGACGCCGGCGACGGTTGCGGTTGGCGGCCGGTCGGTCGGTGGCGTGCTCCGTAGTGGCGGGAGCGTCGGCGCTGGGCGTCGACGACGCGGTCGTGTCGGCGTCGGCAGGGCGGCCGCTGCGGGTGCGGCTGCGCGAGCGGTTGCGGGCGGGCCGCTCGGTGCGGTCCTTGCGCTCGCCGCGGTCGCGATCGCCACCGCGGGCGGGACCGTCGGTGCGCGGTGCCCGCTCGTAGGGTGCGGCGTCGACGATGCGTCCCTTGGTGCCGGGGGCGATGCCGAGGTCGTGGTAGAGGTGGTCGGAGGTCGAGTAGGTCTCCTGCGGGTTCTCGAACGGCAGGTCGAGCGCCTTGTTGATCATCTTCCAGCGCGCGAGGTCGGCCCAGTCCACGAAGGTGACGGCGATGCCGGTGGCCCCGGCGCGGCCGGTGCGGCCGATCCGGTGGATGTAGGTCTTCTCGTCCTCGGGGCAGGTGTAGTTGATGACGTGTGAGACGCCCTGGACGTCGATGCCGCGGGCGGCGACGTCGGTGGCGACCAGCACTCGCAGCTTGTCGTCGCGGAACTTGGTCAGTGCCTTCTCGCGGGCCACCTGCGCCATGTCGCCGTGCAGCGGTGAGGTGCTGAAGCCGCGCTCGGCGAGGTCGTCGGCCACCCGTTGCGCCTGGCGCTTGGTGCGGGTGAACACGATGATCTTGTCGGCGTCCTCGGCCTGGAGGATCCGGCCGATGATCTCGGGCTTGTCGAGGTCGTGGGCCTGGAAGATGAACTGCGCGGTCGCCGGCACCAGCTGGGTGTCGTACGACGACTCGGCGCGGATGTTCATCGGGTGCCGCATGTGGGTGCGGGCCAGCGACACGATCGCGGCCGGCATCGTCGCCGAGAAGAGCATCGTCTGCCGGGTCTCGGGGGTCATCCGCAGCAGCTTCTCGACATCGGGCAGGAACCCGAGGTCGAGCATCTCGTCGGCCTCGTCGAGGACCAGGGCGTGCACGTGGGAGAGGTCGAGGGCCCGGCGGTTCGCCAGGTCGATCAGGCGACCGGGCGTGCCGACCACGATGTCGACACCGGAGCTGAGCGCGTCGAGCTGGCCCTCGTAGGGCACCCCGCCGTAGACAGTTAGCACCCGAAGGCCCTGGTCCTTGCTGGCGAGCGCGAGGTCGCCGGAGACCTGCAGTGCCAGCTCACGGGTCGGCGCAACGATGAGGGCCTGCGGCTTGCCCTGGGGCATCTCGACGTAGGCGGGGTCATGCGGGGCGATGCTGCGCTGCAGCACGGGAATGCCGAAGGCCAGCGTCTTGCCGGTGCCCGTGCGGGCCTGACCGATCAGGTCGGTGCCGAGCAGGCCGACGGAGAGAGTCATTTCTTGGATGGCGAAGGGGACGGTGATGCCGGCGCGCTCGAGCGCGTCGCAGATCTCGGGGACGACCCCGAGCTCGCGGAATGTGGTCAAGGGTGTTCAGATCGCTTTCGTGAGTTCGTGCGGCGGAGCCGAACTCGCTGGTCAGCGTCTGCCGCGCACATGCGGTGGTCTCGCCCGGAAGTGGGAATGACCTGTTTCGGTGGCCACCTCGGCCCGTTGGAAGCCCCATCAGGGCAGGTCAGGCGGCGGTCGATGGGTCCATCCTATCGGTAGGGTGCGCGCATGTCGGAATCTGTGGATCCGGCGGCCTTCCAGGATCCGGAGTACCGCGAAGCCGTCATCGACCTGCTGGGTGCCATCTCCTACGGCGAGATCTCGGCGTTCGAACGGCTGGCCGAGGACTCCAAGATGGCGCCCGCGATCCGCGACAAGATGGCGCTGGCCACGATGGCAGCGACGGAGCTCGGCCACGTGGCGGCGCTGCACGACAGGTTGGCCGAGCTCGGCGCCGACCCGTTCGACGCGATGGCGGCCTTCATCGAGCCGATCGAGAAGTTCCACCGCCACACGGCGCCGGCGGACTGGTTCGAGGGCCTCGTCAAGGCGTACGTCGGCGACGGCCTGGCCGCGGACTTCTACCGCGAGATCGCGGCGTACCTCGACAGCGCGACCCGCGACCTCGTCATCGCCTCGCTGGAGGACGCCGGCCATGCGGCGTTCGTGGTCGAGCACATCCGGGCCGCGATCGTGGCCCAGCCGTCGCTGGCCGGCCGGCTGGCGCTGTGGGGCCGTCGGTTGATGGGGGAGGCGCTCACCCAGGCGCAGCGGGTGGCCGCCGAGCGCGATGCGCTCTCGAGCCTGCTCGCCGGCGGGGTCGACCGCCCCGGCCTGGACCTCGCGGCCATCGGCCGGATGTTCACCCGGATCACCGAACGGCACGCCGAGCGGATGGCCGAGCTCGGGCTCTCCTCCTGATCGGCTGGACTACCTCGCCGTCAGACCTTGCTCGTACGCCGCCCGGTCACCGAGGCCGCCCCCATCACGAGGACTGCCGCGACGACGACCTGCCAGGTGTGGCGCCACCAGTCGAAGCCGTTGGTGTTGCTGTCCCAGATGCTGCCGTAGATGAAGTTGCCGATCAGGACGCCGCCGATGCCGCACGCGATCGTGAGCCAGAGCGGGATGTGGTCGCGGTCGCCGGGGGCGACCCACTTCCCGAGGAAGCCGATGATGGTGCCGCCGATGAGCGCCCACAGAATCGCGCCGATCATGTCTGGGTTCCAATCGTTGAGAGGAGTCACCACCGGGCGGTGGATCGCCACCCTCGATCATGCCCCGCTCACCGGGCGATTTCACGTCGCAGAGGCGTGACTCAGGGAAGATTCAGGGTCGGTCAGGAACGGAAACCGACCTGGCCGGAGGTGCTGCTGCCCATCTCGACGTAGGCGATCCGGTTCCCGGGCACGAGGATGCGGCGCCCGCGGGTGTCGTCGATGCTGAAGGTGCCATCCTTGGCGACCGCCTCGGCGACCCGCTTCTCGATCTCCGCGGCGTCCTCGGTGGTCTCCAGCACGATCTCGCGGGGCGCGTGCTGCACGCCGATCTTGACCTCCATGGATCCAGTCTCCTCTGTGCCTGTCTAAGGCCTGTCTTGCGCTTGTCTGGGGTTGTCTGGGTGGTGCGTCAGTGCTCGTCGGTAAGGGGATAGCCCCGAATCCCTCGCCAGGCCAGACCGGCGACCAGCGCCGCCGCGTCCGCCTTGCTGATCGTGGAGGCCTCGGAGAGCCAGAACCTCGCGCTGACCTGGGCCATTCCCACGAGCGACACGGCGAGGAGGCGGGACTCCTCGTCGGTCAGCCCGGTGTCCTCGTGGATGACTGAGGCGATCATCGTCGCGCACTCGCTGGTGACGCGGTCGACCTGCTCGCGGACGGCGGGCTCGCTGGTCAGGTCGGACTCGAAGACCAGCCGGAACGCGCCCGTGTCGCCGGCGACGTACTCGTAGAAGACGTCCATCGTGGCCAAGACCCGCTGCTTGTTGTCGTGGGTCGACTCGAGGGCAAGGCGGCAGTTGTCGACGATCTGGTCACAGGAGGCGTCGAGCAAAGCGAGGTAGAGGTCGAGCTTGCCGGGGAAGTGTTGGTAGAGCACGGGCTTGGAGACACCCGCACGCTCGGCGATGTCGTCCATCGCGGCGGCGTGGTAGCCCTGGGCCACGAAGACCTCGAGGGCCGACTCGAGGAGCTGGACTCGCCGCTCCTGGCGCGGCAGCCGACCACCGCGTGGACGATTGTCCGTCCCAGCCTCGCTCACGCCGTCTCCTCATCGCAGGACTGTGGTTGATCCAGCGGTGCCGCAGCCTACCCGTCGGTACGTCGCGTCCGGATGACGGGACGCGGTGCGGTCGTCGGCAGTGCGCTGGGGAACATGGGTGGTCCCGGGGGCGTTGTCCCCACGAGTACCGAACCGTCCGTGATCAGGAGATGCCGTGTCCTTCCCGCCCCTCGTGGAGCCCGCCGACGAGCTCACGATCGACGAGGTACGCCGCTACAGCCGACACCTGATCATCCCCGACGTCGGGATGAGCGGGCAGAAGCGGCTGAAGAACGCCAAGGTGCTGGTCATCGGCGCCGGCGGCCTCGGCAGCCCGGCCCTGCTCTACCTGGCCGCAGCGGGCGTGGGCACGATCGGCATCGCGGAGTTCGACGAGGTCGACGAGTCCAACCTGCAGCGCCAGATCATCCACGGGCAGTCCGACATCGGCCGGCCCAAGGCGGACTCGGCCCGTGACTCGATCCAGGAGACCAACCCGCTCGTCAACGTGGTGGTGCACGGCGAGCGCCTCGACAACGACAACGTGCTGCAGGTCTTCGAGGGTTACGACCTGATCGTCGACGGCACCGACAACTTCGCGACCCGCTACATGGTCAACGACGCGGCGTACTTCCTGAAGATCCCGTACGTCTGGGGCTCGATCTACCGCTTCGACGGCCAGGCGTCCGTCTTCTGGCCGACCGCGACTCTCGAGGACGGCAGCAGCGCCGAGGCGCCCTGCTACCGCTGCCTCTACCCCGAGCCGCCGCCGCCCGGCATGGTGCCGAGCTGCGCCGAGGGCGGCGTGCTGGGCGTGCTGTGCGCGAGCATCGGGGCGATCCAGGTCAACGAGGCCATCAAGCTGCTCACCGGCATCGGCGACCCGCTCGTCGGCAAGCTGATGATCTACGACGCACTGGAGATGGAGTACCGCAAGCTGTCGGTCCGCAAGGACCCCAACTGCGCACTGTGCGGGGAGAACCCGACCGTCACCGGGCTCATCGACTACGAGAACTTCTGCGGCGCGGTCTCCGAGGAGGCCCTCGACGCGGCGGTTGGGTCGACCATCTCGGTCGTCACCCTCGAGCACATGCTCAAGGAGCGCGAGGAGGGTGCCCGCGACTTCGTGCTGGTCGACGTGCGCGAGCCCAACGAGGCCGAGATCAACCGGATCCCCGACTCTGTACTGATCCCCAAGGGCGACTTCCTCAACGGCAACGCCCTCGAGCAACTGCCCTCCGACAAGCAGATAGTCATGTACTGCAAGACCGGCGTCCGCTCCGCCGAAACCCTGGCCATCGTCAAGGGGGCCGGGTACGCCGACGCCGTGCACGTCGGCGGTGGAGTCGCGGCCTGGGTCAACCAGATCGACCCCAGCCAGCCGTCGTACTGACCTCAAGGTCGGTGGTTGAGGTGCGAAGGCCGTCAAGGCCTGAGACCTCGAAACCTCCGACCGCACTTGGGTGGCATCGAGGCTCGTCCCAGCTTGCACTGAGGAGCCGAGGGACGAGGCGTCACGAAGGGCGCTACCTCGCGGCCGAACACTATTGCTCGCCGGTCTGCCGAGTGCCATAGACGTAGATCCAGCGGCCGTCGTGGAAGCTGGCGGCGCCCCAGTTGACCTGCTGCGGGTCGGGGTTGTCCTCGGTGATCCTGCTCACGCTGCGCAGCCGCGGTACGCCGCCCGCGGGGACATCGAACATTGCCGCGGAGGTGCCCAGGAAGGTGAAGTCGAGCAGGTCGCCGGAGGTTCCCCGACGAATCCGCGAGCACAAGACGATGAGCCGCTCGCGACCCACGTCGGCCCAGGACACGGCTGACATCGGCCAGTGCACGGTGCCCGTCGAGGCATCGGGGATGACGGCCCCATCTTGAGCGGGAAGCAGCTGCGACGCGCAGTGTCCGCCAGACACGAGCATCGAGTTGGCGACGATGAGCGGCGTCCTGCCGGACCGGAGGGTATCGCCGAACACCCATACGATCCGACCGTCGCTCAGCAGTGTGCTGGCGCCGATGTCGGCCGCATCCCACGCCGGCAGGTTCTGGGCGGCGAGGAGGGTGTTCCCCGCCTCCGCGGAGTCTCGATGTGGTGGACGTCTCACGCTCGCCGATGTCAGGTTCGTGAATCCTCAACCTCACACTGACACCAGCGCTGATCAGCGTGACTGCAACGAGGTACGACAGCAAGGACGAAGAACTGGAAATGCGCTTCATCAACCGCAAGACGCTGGCACTCGCCGGCGCCGCCGCCGCACTGGTCGCCGTCGGGCTCCACTGGCACCGCCGTGGCGGGTAACCTGCTCGGCTCGGCCGACATCCAGGACGGCAGCATCCGCTCCGTCGACATCATGGACGGCAAGGTCAAGCTGCACGACCTGGCCCCCAAGGCCGTCACCACACTTCAGGGCCACAACGGCGTCGACGGCAAGAACGGCGTCAACGGCAAGGACGGCAAGGACGGCCTGCTTGGCGCGTTCTACGCGACCGCTTTCTACAACGCGGGTGACACCAACACCGGTGCGATCGCCACGGTCGCCTGCGACGCGAACTCCTCGGCCTTCACTGCAATCGCCGGTGGCGTGCAGGTGACCGGCCTGGACGCCGGAGCGAGCGCCCGCAACACCCCGGTGTCGTCCTCGTTCCCCGGCCGCATGGACTGGGACGGGCTGGACGACATTGCCGGCAACGCCGATGACAACACGCCCAGGGCCAACCGGCTCGACGGCTGGATCGTGCAGTTCGGCGGCAACGCCGGTGCCACCGCGGACAAGGACCCCCAGAAGGTCAAGGTGTGGGCGCTGTGTGTTCCCAACACCAGCATCCCGGTGCACCAGACCTACACGCAGGTCGGCTGATATCAGCAGCACCAACAGCCCGTCCCGCTTCGGCGGGGCGGGCTGTTGTCTTTGCCTGAACGTTGCCCTGCGGGGCATTTGCCCACTTCACAGCGGCGCTGGACACTACTGCGGCGTAACCTCCGCTCCGGGGCGGCGTTGAACCCTTCGTCAGACGTGGTGGGCACCCCCGCCTGCCGCGACCGAACGGAAGGTTCTCCTCCATGAGTCACGCCTCGTCGAAGATCCGACGCAGCGCAGGCCTGCTGGCCGTGCTGGCCAGCGCAGCGCTGGCCTTCGCCCTCACCGGGGGCACACCTGCCCAGGCCTCGAGCACCGCGAGCCCCACCTGGGCTCCGGCTGCCACCGCGGACATCCACCCCGGCACGATGATGTACACGCAGGGCGCCCAGTGCACCGCGAACTTCGTCTACACCGACGGCGCGGGCGCGACCTACGTCGGGTACGCCGCCCACTGCGCCGGCCTGGGCGAGGCCACCGACACCGACGGCTGCCTGGCCGACTCGCTGCCCCTCGGCACGCGCGTCACCTTCAACGAGGGCGGGTCGCTGATCAGCGAGGGCACCCAGGTCGGCGCCGGCACCCTCGTCTACTCGTCGTGGCTGACCATGCACCAGCTCGGCACCACCGACGCCAACACCTGCGCCTACAACGACCTCGCCCTGGTGAAGGTCGACGCCGGCGACGTGTCCAAGGTCAACCCGAGCGTCCCCTTCTGGGGCGGCCCGACCGGCATCGACACCGACGGCACCGCCACCGGTGACCGCGTCTACACCTACGGCAACTCCAGCCTCCGCGCCGGCATCAGCCAGCTCTCGCCGCACACCGGCATCAGCCTGGGCGACGACGCGGCCGATGGCGGCTGGTCGCACCCGCTCTACACCGTGAGCCCCGGCATCCCGGGCGACTCGGGCTCGGCCTTCCTGAGCGCCGACGGCTCGGCGATCGGCGTCCTCTCGACGCTCGGTCTGGCGCCGCTGCCCGCGTCCAACAACATCGGCGACCTGGCCCACGAGCTGGCCTTCGCCCAGGCGCACTCGGGCATCTCCGGGCTGTCACTGGTCAACGGCACCGAGCCGTTCGACCCGGTGTTGTGACAACCGCTGCATAGAGAGACCCCCAAGGACTGCCCCGTCCGTTCTGCCGGACGGGGCAGTCTGGTGCCGGGCCGGGTGCCGTTCGCGCCGTGACCCGACCGTGATCCGCCGGGGTGGCGTCCCGGCAGTAGGTTCGGGCTCATGGCCGGACCGATGACCCCGCAGCGCGCGTCGGTGACCGCCGTCGCGGGCGTGCTGGCGGCCGTCGGCCTGATGCTGCTGCTGGTCACCTGGGCGGCCACGATCGGCCCGCAGCAGGTCATGCGGGGAGAGGGCAACCCGCCGAGCTACGAGACGCAGCCGCCGTCCTCACCGACCGCGACGGCGAGCGCCGCGCCGGGCAGCACCCGCCCCGAGGGCGGCGGCGACAACGACCTGCTCTTCACGATCGCCGCGATCGTCGCCACGTTGCTGGCCACGGTGGTGCTCCTGGCGGTGGTGCTCTCGGTCATCCGCTGGCTGCTGACGCGCGACTGGCGTCGCTCGGAGCGCGAGCCCGAGCCGGAGGAGGTCGTCTTCGACCCGCTCGAGGCGCCGGCCCAGCTGGCGGCCCGGATGGTGGAGGACGCGGCGGTCCAGCGTGAGCTGCTCACGGGCGGCTCGCCACGCAACGCGATCGTGGCCTGTTGGCACCGGTTCGAGGAGCAGGCCGCGCTGGTCGGCGTACACCGTCGACCTTGGGAGACCTCCTCGGAGTTCACCCTCCGCGTGCTCGACCGGGTCTCCGCCGACACCTCGGCGGTGACCACGCTGGCCGAGCTCTACCGCGACGCGCGGCACTCCCGCCACGAGATCACCGAGGCGAACCGCGACGCGGCGCTGGAGGCCTTCGACATCATCGTCCGTTCGCTGACGACCCGGGCCGGACAGCAATGACCTCGGCCCGGTTCTGGTGGGGCTGGCTCGCCGCGACCGCGGCGGCGTACGCCGCGATCTGGGTGCTGATGGTCGCCGTCGACACCGATCCTCGCCCCGAGCGGCTGCTGCTGCTCGTCGCCTTGCTGACCGCGGTGTTCGCACTCGTGAACCTCAGCGTGGTCAGCGATGCGCCCGAGTGGGAGGTGCAGTCGGTGCACGCGGTCACGGCCCCCGGGCAGGACGCCAGGCTGGCCATGTGGGTCCGCGTCATCGGCGGCCACCTGAACGCCCGCTACACCGACCCCGCCTTGCGCGACCGGCTGGCCGAGCTCGCGACCGCGCGGCTGCGGCAGCGACACGGCCTCGGCCTGCGCGACCCGGCGGCCACGACCCTGCTGGGCGCCGATGTGGCCCGCATCCTCACCGACCCACCCCGCTCCCTCAGCCGGACCGAGATCGAGACTTGCGTTCAACGAATCGAGGCGTTGTGACTTCAGACCCCCGCGTGACCGAGGCCTCCCGGCTGGCGGGCCTGGTGCTCGACGAGGTGGAGAAGGCCGTGGTCGGCAAGCGCGACGCGCTGATGCTGGTGGTCGCGGCCATCCTGGCAAAGGGGCACGTGCTGCTCGAGGACTACCCCGGGCTCGGCAAGACCCTCGCGGCGCGATCGCTGGCGACCGCGCTGGGTCTGGACTTCGCCCGCGCGCAGTTCACCCCCGACCTGCTGCCGGCCGACCTCACCGGCTCCTTCCTCTACGACCAGCGCGCCGGGACCTTCGACTTCCGCCGCGGCCCGCTGTTCACCGGCCTGCTGCTGGCCGACGAGATCAACCGGACCCCGCCCAAGACCCAGTCGGCGCTGCTCGAGGCCATGCAGGAGCGCCAGATCACCGTCGAGGGCGAGACCTTCCCACTGCCGGCGCCGTTCCACGTGCTCGCGACCGCCAACCCCATCGAGTACGAAGGGACCTACCCGCTGCCGGAGGCCCAGCTCGACCGGTTCCTGCTGCGGGTCAGCTTCGGCTACCCCAAGCGCGACGAGGAGTACGACGTCCTCGCCCGGCGGCTGGAACGCCAGCAGGAGGAGGTGGACCTCGACCAGGTCACCGACTCCGTCGGCGTCCTCGGCATGCAGGCGGCCACCGAGACCGTGACGGTCGACGAGAGCGTCGGCCACTACTGCGTCGACCTCGCGGTGGCCACCCGCGACCACCCCGACGTGCTGACCGGGGCCTCGCCCCGCGGCTCGCTCGGCCTGGTGCTGGCCGCTCGCGGCTGGGCGGTGCTGCGCGGGCGCGACTACGTCATCCCGGAGGACGTCAAGGCGGTGGCCCGGTCGGTGCTCGCCCACCGGATCACCGTCAAGCCCGAGCTGTGGATGACCCAGGCCAGCGGGCGCCGGGTGGTCGACGCGGTGCTGGCCTCGGTGCCCACGCCTTCGACCCTCGAGTCGTTCGCGCCACCGTCCGGCGGGTGAGTGACCGGTGAACCGCTGGGAGACCACACCCGCGCTGAGCCGGGCCATGCTGTTCGGCGCGCTGCTCGTGGGCGGGGCGGTGGCGTTCGGCGAGCCGCTGCTGGTGGTGCTGGCCGCGCCGCTCGTCGTGCACGCGGCGTACGCGATGCTCAACCGGCCGACGAGCAAGCCGGTGGTGCGCGCCACCCTGGACCACGTCTCGCTCTACGAGGGGCAGGGCACCCGTTCGCGGCTGCACGTGACCGAGGCCGACGGCGTCGAGCAGGTGACCCGGATCAGCTCCCAGGCGCCGTACGTCGCCCTGCACCCGGCCTCCGGCCGCCTCTCCGGCCTGCTGCGCGACGGCGTCCCGGAGCTGGAGGTGAGCCCTCGACGATGGGGCCGGCGGACGCTGGGGGAGGAGAGGGTGGCGCTGACCAGCGCGTGGGCGGGCTACCGCTGGGGGCCGGTGCTCGAGCACGGGGCGGAGATGAGCGTGCTGCCGGCGTCGGCGCCGTTCGACAGCGCCGCCGAGGCGCCGCAGCCGATCGGTCTGGTGGGCGCGAACCGCTCGCGCCGGGTCGGCGACGGCACCGAGTTCGCCGGCATCCGCCCCTTCCACGCCGGTGACCGGCTGCGCCGGATCAACTGGCGGGTCTCGTTGCGCACCGGAGAGCTGCACGTCGTCACCTCCCGCAGCGAGGAGGACAGCGGCGTGCTGCTCGTGGTGGACGCGCTGGCCGACTTCGGACACTCGGGCGGCGTCGACGGCGCCGCGAGCAGCCTCGACGTGACGATGCGGGCGGCCTCGGCGCTGGCCGAGCACTTCGTGCGCAACGGCGACCGGGTCGCCCTGCGGGTGGTCGGGTCGAACGGCGAGCACGTCGGCTCCGGCGCCGGTCAGCGCCACCTGCGCCAGATCCTGGGTCGGCTCGCCGCCGTGCGGCCGGCCCGCCTGCGCGACGACGCCGCCGCCCGGCTGCAGTTCAGGGCGACCGCCGGGACGGTGGTGATCGTGCTCTCGCCGCTGCTCTCCGAGGCGATCGGCAGCGCCACCGCGGCGATGCACCGCCGGGGGCTGCCCGTGCTCGCCGTCGACACCCTGCCCGACCTGGCCGGCGCGCTGGCGCCCGAGGGCACCGACCCGCAGGTGGCCGACCTCGCGTGGCGGCTGCGGCGTACCGAACGGGAACAGTTCCTCGCCGCCCTCGCCCGTGAGGGCTGCCCGGTCGTCGCGTGGCGGGGTCCCGGCACCCTCGACGACGTGCTGCACCGCCTGGCCCGCCGGGCCTCCCTGCCGCGGGCGCGGGTCCGATGAACATCCGCTGGGGTGACTGGAGCCGCGGTCAGTGGGCGCTGCGGCTGTTGGTGGTGCTCGGTCCGGTGGTTGCCCTGCTGGCCCAGTGGCCCTCGCTGGGGCCGCCGCGGCCGTGGTTGATCGGGCTGACCCTGGTGCTTGCCGCCGGCTGGGCGCTGGTGCCCGAGTCGGTGGTCGGTGGGGTGGTGCTCCTCGTGGTCGCGTTCTCCTGGGTCAACGGGCTCGAGCAGCGGCTCCCGCTCGGGGCGCTGGTCGCCGCCGCCGGGCTGCTGGCCTCCCACCTCGCGGCGCTGGTGGCGTCGTACGGGCCGGCGCGGCTCCCGGTCTCGGCCCCCGTCGCGCGGCTGTGGGCGCGGCGCGGGGTGCTGCTGTTCCTCAGCGCGCCGGCCGTGTGGTTGCTGGCCCGGGGGGTGCGGCGGCTGCCGGACTCGGGGAGCGTGTGGGTGCTGGGCCTCGTCGTGGCGCTGTCGGTGGTCGTGGTGGCGGCGGCAGCCAGCCAGGCGGCGCTGCCGAAGGACCGCGAGTGACCGAGAAGGTGATCGACCCTTGATCGACCACGAGGAGTACGTCGAGCGCGTCCTGCAGTGCGTCGAGCAGGTGCCGCGCGGCCGGGTGACGACGTACGGCGCGATCGCCGAGGTGGTCGGTGCCGTGCTGGGCGGCGGCGGGCCGCGGCTGGTCGGCACGGTGATGGCCAACCATGGCGGGCCGGTGCCGTGGTGGCGAGTGGTGCGCGCCGACGGGTCGCTGCCGCCGAGCCACGAGGGCGAGGCGCGGATGCGCTACCTCGAGGAGGGCACCCCGCTGCGTCCCTCCGGCAACGTGGACATCAAGCGGGCGGCGTTCCGGCCTGAGCTCCGCGCGGGCCGAGCTCGCGAGGGCCGCGATCAGGAGCCAGGTCGAGGGGGCCGTCCGAGAGCTGTGAGGGACGTCGGTGACTCATCGACGAATGCGACCCTGAGTCACCGCCGCCAGGGCCAGACCGACCCTCAGTCACCGCTACCCAGGCGTCAGCCCAGCGCGGCGACGGCGGCGTCGTAGTCGGGCTCGGTGCTGATGGCGGGCGTCATCTGGGTGTGCAGCACGGTGCCGTCGGTGTCGAGCACCACCACCGACCGGGCCAGCAGCCCGCGCCACTTGCCGTCGGCCATCGTGACGCCGTAGTCGGTGCCGAAGCCGGAGCGGAACGCCGAGCCGACGGTCACGTTGTCGAGGCCCTCGGCGCCGCAGAAGCTGGAGACGGCGAAGGGCAGGTCCTGGGAGACGCAGATGACCTCGGTGTTGTCGAGGCCGGCCGCGAGCTCGTTGAACTTCCGTACGCCGGTCTGGCACACGCCCGTCCCGATGCTGGGGAAGATGTTGAGGACCGTGCGCTTGCCATCGGACCGCGAGACGTCGGCGAAGTCGCCGCCGGTCAGCGTGAAGTCGGGGGCGGCGGAGCCGACAGCGGGCAGTTCGCCGACGGTGTGGACGGTGTTGTCACCGAGCTGAGTCGTGGCCATGGGAAATGTCTAGCAGGCCGCCGACCGGGGTCAGCGACCGCTACGGCGTACGCCGACCGCGCGCCAGCTCGGCGAGCCGGGCCAGCGCGGCGGGGAAGATCTCGGCCGGCGGGGTGACCAGTCCGGCCCCCACCTGTCCGACGCCGGCGACGCGGCCGGCCATGCCGGTGTTGATCTGCGGCAGGATCCCGGTGCGGCACACCTTGGACACGTCGATGCCCGTCGGCACCCCCTGGAACTCCAGCACCGGCACCGACCAGCGGGGGTTCTCGCCGAGGGTGATCTCGTGCATCCGCCGGGTGGTGGCGAGCGCGTCGGGCACCGAGCCGCCGACCAGTCGGACGATCGCCGGGGCGGTGGCCATCGCGAAGCCGCCGATGCCTGCGGTCTCGGTGATGGCCGAGTCGCCGATGTCGGGGTTGGCGTCGTCGGGGCCGTAGTCGCCGAGGAACAGCCCGTCGGCGAGCTGGGCCGGTCCGGTGAACCACTCGTCGCCCGTGCCGGCGACCTGGATGCCGAAGTCGGTGCCGTTGCGGGCCATCGCCACGACCATCGTGGACCCCTCGATGCCGCGGGCGGCGTCGAGGGCGAGCTTGCACGCCGGCATCGCCAGGTTGAGGAAGAAGTGGTCGTTGCCGCCGACGAACCGCAGCGCCTCGGCAACGTCGGCGGCCGACCCGGCGCCCACCATCTCCGGCGCCAGGTCGCGCAGCAGCATCAACGTGCCCGCGCGGTTGCGGTTGTGGGCCTCATCGCCCATCTGCAGCATCTGGGTCAGGATGCCCGTCACGTCGACGGGACCCTGGCTGCCGACGGTGGCGCGGACGGCGACCTGCAGCAGCGGCCCGAGCACGTCTCGCATCCACCGCAGCCGGGTCAGCACGTCGGGGCCGTAGGCGCCGTAGCGCAGCACCTTGCCGAGCCCCTCGTTGAGGGAGCAGTAGGTCCGCCGGCCGCTGCGCGGGTCCTCCAGCACCCACATCCACATCGACGGGGTGACCACGCCGGCCATCGGCCCGACCGCCCCGCGGTGGTGGCAGGGCTCGAGGCTGATCGACGTGCCGGACTCGAGCAGCGCGACGGCGTCCTCCGGGTCGTCCACGAGACCTTCGAGGGCTGCGCCGCCCATCAGGGCGCCGCGCAGCGGGCCGGCCGCCCGGTCCCACGTGATCGGCGGGCCTGCGTGCAGGAACTGCCCGGGCTCGAGCCCGAGCACCTCCGAGGCCGGGGCCACGTCGACGAGCACGGCCTGTACGCCGAGCATCGCCGCCAGCGCCTTGGCGTTGGCGTCGGCCCGCAGCGGATCGGTGGCCACGTCGACCAGGTGGGCCTCGGTGCCGGGCATCGGCGGCCGCCAGTCGACCCGGGTCACGGGGACGGCCTGCGCCTCGAGGGCGGCGGCCAGCAGCTCGGCGCCGACGCCGACCACGGCGGTCGGGGTGGCGGTCACCGGTTGCTCCCCAAGAGCTCGACCGCGCGCCGGGTGGCGGCGGCGTTGGACAGGTGCACCTCGGCGCCCGCGCGGACGAGCGCACGGACCTGCGCGTCGCGGTCCTGCGGGTCCGCGTCGGTGCCGACGACGGCGATCACGACGGGTTGGCGTACGGCGGCCACGGCCGGCGCGAGCAGCGCCGCCGGGTCGGGCTCGGCGCCGTGCCCGAGCACCACGTCGAGCAGCAGCACGCCGGTCGCCTCGTCGGCGGCCGCGCGGGCCAGGTGCTCCAGCCGCAGGGTCGGGTCGATCATCGGGTGCGCGCGCCCCTCGGTGTAGGCGTCGTCGCCGAAGTCGACGAAGGTGTGGCCACTGTCCTCACCCAGAGCGGCCGTGGCGATGATCCGCGACTCCTGGCACAGGGTGCCGCCCACGAAGAGGCCGCGCAGCAGCGAGCCCGTCCCAGCGACGGAGGCCGAGCCGGCCACGGGCCAGGTCGGCACGTCGCGGCCGAGATGGCTCAGCACCGCCTCGGCGGCGGCGGTCAGGTCGGGGCGGCCGGCGCCCAGCAGCGCGAACTCGACGGGGGTGGCGAGCCCCGCGGCGTACTCCTCGATGGCAGCGGCCACCTCGGGTGCGGGCGGCTTGGAGATGACCACGATCAGCTCGACGGCGGGGTCCTCGTCGAGCCGGCGCAGCGCTTCGCGGGTGGACAGCCCGCCGACCTCGGCCGACAGGTCGCGACCCCCGACGCCCAGGGCCGAGGTGACGCCCACGCCTGCGTGGTCGAGCAGCGCGAGCAGCTGCTGGCAGCCCGTCCCGGACGCCGCCACCAGGCCGACCGGTCCCGGACGCACGACGTTGGCGAACCCGAGCCCGAGCCCGCCGACCACTGCTGTGCCGCAGTCGGGGCCCATCACGAGCAGGGACCGCTGGGCCGCCACCCGTTTGAGGGCGACCTCCTGGTCGACCGACACGTTGTCGCTGAAGACCATCACGTCACTGCCGGCCTCGAGCGCGTCCATCGCCTCGACGGTGGCGCTGGCGCCGGGCACCGAGACCAGCACCAGCGACCCGGGGACGGATCGCAGCGCGGCGCCCACAGTCCGAGGCGGCGCCAGCTCGCTGGCGCCCGACGGGCGGCGTACGGCGTCTGCCAGCGCTCGCTCGACGCCGGCCAGCGCGCGTTCGAGCGCGGCCTCGTCGTCGACGCGCAGGGCGACGACCATCTCGTTGGGCGTCGCGCCGTCGGGCACCTCGAAGCCCATCTCGCCGAGCACCTCGACGTTGAGGGGCGTCGCCATCGCGACCTGCGCCGCGTTCACACCCGGCACCGCCTGCACGTCGCGGCTGACCTGCAGGAGCGTCACGGAGTCGGCGTAGGCACCGGAGCGCAGCTCGACGTGGAGCACTGGTGACGCGTTCATACGGCGACCGGCGCTCTGGTCAGCAGGTCGAGCGCGTGCCGGGCGCCCCACCACAGCCCCGCGCCGGAGGTGTGGCCGACGCGCATCAGGGCGGCCACCGCGGCAGGCTCGGTGGGCCGCCCCACGGTCGAGAGGTACGCCGCGAACTCCGGGAGCACCTCGCCGTGCAGGGCGCAGTCGAGCAACGTCGCCGACAGCAGCGTGGTGCGGTGGAGGGCGTGGCGCACCGTCGCGGTCGTCTCGGCGTCGAGCCGACCGGTGGCCCAGAGCACCGCCAGCCAACCGGCGAGCACGTCGTCGCCTAGCGGGGTCAGCCCCGGCCCGCGACCGACGAGGTCGTGCACCGCCGGAGCGTCGAGACGTGCGGGCAGAGGCCTGAGAGCGGCGAGCCCGGCCTCGTGCGGGAGGGGGGGTCGCTCCCCCGCGTGCGCCGGGCTCGCCGCCTGGCATGGGCACCTGCCGACTTCGATCCGTGGCGCGCGAACCTCCACGAATCTTCCGACCTGCAGGGGGATGCCGGTCAGATACAGGGTCCCGCGCTCAACATAGGGGCTGGGGTCCGCGACTGCGAGCAATGCGGCGTGCGACACGCGCAGCGCGCACGGAACCTGTGCGGCGGGCGGGGCCACCACGCCGACGCAGCGGCCCGCCGCTTCGACGTACAAGGCGAGGGGAGTGTGGTGCAGCACCCGCAACGGCCCGTCGGGGGTGTTGCGCAGGTGGTCGACCACCCGCTCGGGGGCACTGACGCTCGTCACGGCAGGGACCACGCTTCCCGACGCTAGTGGCCACCGTTACATTTGCCGATGTGAGGTTGTGCCAACGATCGTGAGGGTGAGCGCCAAGTGTTGATAAGCGGGGACACGGCGGCTGCGGCGCTCGCTCGCATCGACGCGTTGCACACCGCCCTGACCCACATCGTGCTCGAGGGTGGCGATCTCGGGCTGATCGCCGCCGAGGTCGCCGACGTCCTCGACCTCGGAGTGGTCTTCACCTCCACCGACGGCCGCGAACGCGCCTCCGCGCTGACGCCAGGCATGCGCGAGGCGCTGAACGACGCGCGGCTCGTCGATGACACCGGGCGGATCCACGTGGAGCGGATCAAGGAGTCCGGGCTGCCGATGGGCCTGGGTGAGGTCCGGTCGCTGCGCGTGGCTGCCGGCGGCACCGACCTCGCCCGGCTGGTCTGCGTCCGGCTCGACCAGCCCGTCGTCGAGGAGGACGTGCACGCCATGGAGCGGGTGGCGATCGTGGCCGCCCTGCTCATCACCCGGCAGAGCGCGGTCTCGGCGGTGGAGAACAAGTACCAGGGCGACTTCCTGCGCGACCTGCTTGTCCGTGGCTCCGCCGAGGAGGCCTACGTCGAGGAGCATGTGCAGGCCTTCGGCTGGACGCTGTCGCGGCCCGTCGTCGTGGTGGTCGCCGAGCTCGACCCGGCACCGCGGGACGAGGCACCGGCCTCGCGCGAGCAGCGGCGTACGTGGCAGGAGCGCTTCTCCGCGGCCTGGCGGCAGGTCAGCCACAACCTCGACGCCAGCACGCCCAGCGTCGACTTCAGCTCCGAGGTGGTCACCCTGCTGCCGGTCGACCTCGACGAGCCAGGGCTCGCCGGCCACGAGGTCGTGCAGCGCGCGGTCACCGGCGTCGCCGGCGACAAGGGCGGCGGACGACGTTCGTTCTCGGTCGGCGTCAGCCGGGTGGCCCCTCAGCTGACCGGGCTCCCGGAGGCCTATGCCCAGGCCCGACGGGCGGTGGAGATCGGCCGGCGGGTGCACGGCACGGGATCGACGACGTTCTTCGACGAGCTCGGCCTGCACCGGCTCATCGCGCTCATCCCCGACACCGAAGAGCTACGCGTCTTCGCCCGCGACATCCTCGGGCCGCTCGCCGACCAGACGACCGACGCCGCCAACCTGCGCGAGACCCTGCAGGTGCTGCTCGACACCAACTTCAACGTGGCCGAGGCCGCCCGCCTGCAGTTCTTCCACTACAACACCATGCGCTACCGGGTCTCCAAGCTGGAGCGCCTCCTCGGGCCGCTCTCCTCCGACCCCCACCTGCGCCTCGACGCCGCCGTGGCCCTGCGCGTCCTCGACATCGCCGGCTGAGGGGACTATCCCGCCAGGACACCCCCGAACCGCGCGCACGATCTGCCAGCGGCAACGGCGTTCCTTCGGCAGTTCTCGCCGTCGAGGGTGTCTGATGGGCGTCACTACGTTGTGGGTTCGCAGGACGCGCGTCGTCGAACCGATCGGGCACCGGGAAAGGCACCAGGAAACCACCAGGAAAGGGGCCGACCATGTCGTCGATGTTCAAGTGGGAAGTAGTTGACCCAGCGCCCGGCGAGCCGGTCGCACCCAACCAGCGGCTGGCGTGGGGCAAGACGGTCGGGCTCGGCGCCCAGCACGTCGTAGCGATGTTCGGGGCGACGTTCGTCTTCCCGCTCGTGATGGGGCTGGACCCCAACCTCGCCATCATGTTCTCGGGCATCTGCACGATCATGTTCCTGCTGATCTGCAGCAACAAGGTGCCGAGCTACCTGGGCACCAGCGCGTCGTTCGTCGCCAGCGTCGCTGCCATCCGCGGCCAGGGCGGCGACTCGGCCGACGTCACCGGCGCGATCATGATCGGCGGCCTCGCGCTCGCGGTCGTCGGACTCATCGTCCACTTCGCCGGTGCGCACTGGATCCACCGGATCCTGCCGCCCGCCGTGACCGGTGCGGTCGTGATGCTGATCGGCTTCAACCTGGCTCCCGTGGTGGCCGCCATCTACTGGCCGCAGGACCAGTGGATCGCGCTGCTGACCGCGGCGTTCATGGTCGTCGCCGCAGTGACGTTCCCGGGCTTCTGGTCCCGCATCGCGGTGCTCCTGGCGCTGATCTTCGGCTACCTGTTGTCGTGGTTCGCCGACATCCTCTTCGGTCCGATCACCTCGCTGCTGCCCACCGGCCCCGACCCGGTCGAGCACGACCGGGTGAGCTGGGCCGGCGTGGAGGCAGCCGACTGGATCGGCTTCCCGAGCGGCACGCTCAGCGATGGCGTCAGCGTCGTGCACGGACCGAGCATCTCGCTCACCTTCGTGCTGCTCGTGCTGCCCGGTGTGATCGCGCTGATCGCCGAGAACACCGGCCACGTCAAGGCCGTCGCCGAGATGACCAAGACCGACCTGGACCCCTACATGGGCCGGGCCATCGGCGCCGACGGTCTCGGCACGGCACTGTCCAGCGCGTTCGGCGGCTCGCCGACGACGACGTACGCCGAGAACATCGGCGTCATGGGTGCCACCAGGGTCTACTCCACGGCCGCCTACTACGTCGCGGCCGCAGTCGCGATCCTGCTGGGCCTCTGCCCGAAGTTCGGGGCGATCGTCAACGCCACCCCGGGCGGTGTGCTCGGCGGGATCACGGTCGTCCTCTACGGCATGATCGGCCTGATCGGTGCCAAGATCTGGGTCGAGAACGGCGTCGACTTCGGCGACCCGGTCAACCTGGTCGGCCTGTCGGCGGGCATCATCGCCGGCATCGGTGGGGTCACCCTGCAGATCACCGACGACTTCTCGCTCTCCGGCATCGCGCTCGGCACGATCCTCGTCATCGTCTTCTTCCACATGGTCAACGGCCGTGGCGGGTCGGGCTCCGGCCAGGTGACCCGCGTGCTGTCGCACCCCGACCGGGACGATGACGTCCACGAGGACGACGTCCGGTGAGACGCCGGCCGTTGAGATGATGGCCAGGTGAAGCCGGCACCCTTCGACTACGTCCGGCCCGGGTCGCTCGACGACGCCCTCGCGGCGCTGGCGGGCGACCCGGGCGCGAAGGTGCTGGCCGGCGGGCAGAGCCTGGTGCCGCTGCTGTCGATGCGGCTGGCCGCACCGGCCGGCCTGGTCGACATCAACGGGCTGCCGGGCCTCGACCACGTGCGGGTGGACGCCGACGGCGTCAGGGTCGGTGCCCTGGCCCGGCACGCCGACGTGCTGGCCTCTGCCGAGGCCCGAGCAACTCAGCCGCTCCTCGCCGCGGCGCTGGCGCACGTGGCTCACCCGACGATCCGCAACCGCGGCACCACGGTCGGCTCGATCGTGCACGCCGACGCTGCTGCCGAGATGCCGATGGTGCTGCGGCTGCTGGGCGGCTCGGTCGACGTCGCCTCGTCGTCGGGTCGCCGGACGATTGCGGCCGATGATCTCTTCGCCGGTCCGCTCGAGTCGACCCTCGGGCACGACGAGATCGCGGTCGAGGCGTTCTTCCCGGCGCTGGCCGAAGGGGCAGGCATCGGCTTCGAGGAGATCGCCCGTCGTCACGGCGACTACGCCCTCTGCGGTGTCGGCGCCCTGGTCGACGGCGACTCCGTGCGCGTCGGCTACCTCTCGGTCTGCGACGTCCCGACCGTCGTCGACCTGACCGGGGTCGCCGACGACCGGCTCGGCGACACCGCCCTCGAGCACCTCGACCCCGGCGACGACATCCACGCCTCCGCGGCCTACCGCGCGCAGCTCGTGCGGGTGCTCACCGCCCGCGTCGTGGCAGCGGCGAGGAAGATGGCCCAGGGAGGTTTGGCACAGTGACGGAGCCGCTCCACGACGTCCGGCTGCACGTCAACGGCGTCGCCCACGACGTCGCCGTACCCGCTCGCCGCTTGCTGTCCGACGCGCTGCGCCACGACCTCGGCCTGACCGGGACCCACGTCGGCTGCGAGCACGGCGTCTGCGGCGCCTGCACGGTGCTCGTCGACGGCCGACCGATGCGCTCGTGCCTGATGTTCGCGGTCTCGGCCGTCGACCTCGAGATCACCACCGTCGAGGGGCTGACCGAGGTCGACGGCTCTGCCGAGGGGCGGCTGAGCCCGGTGCAGCAGGCGTTCTCGGAGTGCCACGGCCTGCAGTGCGGCTTCTGCACCCCCGGCTTCCTGACCACCATCACCGCCGGCCTGGCCGAGAACCCCGACCCGACCGAGGACGAGGCGCGGGAGATGATCGCCGGCAACCTGTGCCGCTGCACGGGCTACCAGAACATCGTCAAGTCCGTGCTGCGGGCGGCCGAGATCGGTGCCGCAGGTCTCGAGACGGGCACCGGGGCGCCCTCCTCGACTAGCGGCGAGAACGACGGGCAGCTGGAGTTCGAGGACCGCACCGACGACAACGCGTCCACGGGGTTGGGCGCATGACGACCAAGTTGTTCGGGGCCCGGGTCCAGCGGGTCGAGGACCAGCGGTTCCTGCGCGGGCACGGGCGGTACGTCGACGACGTCGCCGCCGGCCCGAACACGCTGCACGCCGCAGTGCTGCGCTCGCCGCACGCCCACGCGCGGATCCTCGACGTGCACGTCGAGGACGTGCTCGACCTCGAGGGCGTGCACGCGGTGTGGACCTACGAGGACCTGGCCGAGCTCGCGCCCGCAATGGCCGAACCGCTGCCGCTGCTGATCCCGCACCCGACGCTGACCCACGGGCGGACGCAGTACGCGCTGGCCAACGGCGAGGTCAACTACATGGGCGAGGCGATCGCCTTCGTGGTCGCCGACGACCGCTACGTCGCCGAGGACGCCGTCGGCCGGATCCGGGTCGACTACGAGTTCCTGCCGCCGGTGGTCGGCATCGAGGCGGCCCGGGCGGCCGAGAACCTCGTGCACGACGACGTGCCGGGCAACGTCGGCGCGCGGATGGAGCAGGAGAACGGCGACGCCCGCGCGGCGATCGCGGCGTCCCCCCACACGCTCACCCTCGACCTGACCGTCGAGCGCAGCTCCTGCCAGCCGATGGAGGGCCGCGGCGTGGTGGCTCGCTGGGACCCCGACCAGGGCCGCCTGCAGGTGTGGTCGTCGACCCAGACGTCCACCGGCGTGCGGGCCGCGGTCGCCGTCAAGCTCGGCCTCGACCTCGGCCAGGTCGACGTGATCACCCCCGACGTAGGTGGCGGCTTCGGCGTCAAGATCAACCACCCCTGGCCCGAGGAGCTGCTCGTGCCGCTGGCGGCGCGGACGCTGGGCCGGCCGGTGAAGTTCATCGAGGACCGTCGCGAGCACTTCATCTCCTCGGCCCACGAGCGCGGGCCAGGTGCATCACGTCGAGGTCGGCTTCGACGACGACGGCCGGCTGCTCGGGCTCGACGTGCAGTTCTGGCACGACCACGGCGCCTACACGCCATACGGCCTGATCGTGCCGATCATCACCTCGACCCAGCTGCTCGGTCCCTACAAGCCGGGCGCCTACCGGGTGGTCTTCGAGTCGCTCTACACCAACACGGTGATCGTCACGCCCTACCGCGGCGCGGGCCGGCCGCAGGGCTGCTTCGTGATGGAGCGGACGATGGACGCGATCGCCGACTTCCTGGGCCGGGACCGGGCCGAGGTGCGGTCGACCAACTTCATCCAGCCCGACGAGTTCCCCTACGACCACGGGCTGATCTTCCAGGACGGCCGCGCGCTCGAGTACGACTCCGGCGACTACCCGGCCTCGCTGGAGAAGATCAAGGCGCTGGTCGGGTGGGACGAGTTCCCGGCGTTCAAGGCAGAGATGGCGGCGCAGGGCCGACAGGTCGGGATCGGCCTGGCCTGTTATGTCGAGGGCACCGGCGTCGGCCCCTACGAGGGCGCGCACGTCAACATCGAGACCACCGGCAAGGTCAAGGTCGCCACCGGCCTGACCACGCAGGGCCAGGGGCACGCGACGGTCTTCGCGCAGATCGTGGCCGACGTGCTCGGCGTACCGCTCGCTGACGTCGAGGTGGTCACCGGCGACACCCGGCGGATGCCGTACGCCGTCGGCACCTTCGCCTCCCGCGCCGCGGTGATGAGCGGCTCGGCCATCCACCTGGCGGCCACCCGGGCCCGCGAGAAGGTGCTCCGGATCGCCGCCGACGCCCTCGAGGCCTCGCCCGACGACCTCGACATCGTCGACGGGGTGGTCTCGGTGCGCGGCACCCCCACGGCACGCGGCGATCGCGCTCGGGACCGTCGCGGTGCTCTCCAACCCGCTGCGCTACGCCTTCGACGAGCAGTCCAAGATGGCCACCCAGTTCTCCGTCGGCGACCCGGGCAAGCCGCCGGTGGCCGAGGACGACGAGCCGGGGCTCGAGGGCAAGGACTTCTACTCGCCCGAGCGGGCGACGTTCGCCTCCGGCATGCATGCGGTGATCGTGGAGACCGACCCGCTGACCGCGGAGATCAAGATCCTCAAGTACGCCGTGGTGCACGACTGCGGCCGCCTGATCAACCCGATGATCGTGGAGGGCCAGATCCACGGCGGGGTGGCGCAGGGCGTCGGCGGGGCGCTCTACGAGCGGATGGCCTACGACGAGTCGGGCCAGCTGCTCAACGCCTCGTTCATGGACTTCCTGATGCCGTACGTCACCGAGGTGCCGGAGTCGATCGAGATCGACCACCTCGAGACGCCCTCGCCGCTCAACCCGCTGGGCATCAAGGGCGCCGGCGAGGCGGGCGTGATCCCCTCGGCCGCCGTCTTCGCCGCCGCGATCTCCGACGCCGAGGGCTTTCCGATCATGGCGATGCCGATCTCGCCGTCGGAGCTGTTCGCGCTGCGTCAGTCGCCGCCCTCGGCGCCGAAACCCCTCGCGGCGAAGGCCGCTGCCCCGAAGCGGCGCGCGCCGCGCCGCAAGAAGACCGAGGAGACCTCATGAAGATCGCCGGTGCCAACGTCCTGCACGCCCCCGTCGACCGGGCCTGGGACGCGCTGCTCGACCCCGCCGTGCTGGTGGCCACGATCCCGGGCTGCGAGCGGCTGGTGGCGACGGGGGACAACGCCTACGACATGACCGTGACCGCCGGGGTAGCCGCGATCAAGGGCACCTACGCCGGCACCTGCGTGCTGTCCGACCTCGACGAGCCGCGCTCGCTGGTGATGGCGCTCAACGGCGCCGGGGCACCGGGCACGATCGGCGCGACCGTCAACGTCGGCTTCGCCGACGGCGGCGACGGCACCACCACCGTGACCTGGGACGCCGATGCGGTCGTCGGCGGGATGGTCGGTGGGGTCGGTCAGCGGATGCTGACGTCGGTGTCCAAGCGGATGGCCGGCGAGTTCTTCGGCAACGTCGACAAGGCGCTCAGCGGCGCGGGTGTGCCCGCCGTCGGGGCTGTGGCCGGGACGTCCCCGTCGGCCGTCGGGGGCGGCGTACAGGCGGGTCAGGTGTTCACGGCCCCTCCCTCCTCCGCCGGCATCTCGTCGCAGTCCGACTTCGTCAAGGGCATCGCGGTCGGCGCGGGGCTCGTGCTGCTCGGCGTGGTGGCCGGGTCGCTGTTCGGGCGGCGGCGATGAATACCCGGTCGACCGGGTATTCGGACGGTTTGGCGTCGTTGCAACGACGCCAAACCGCAAGGAACGACGCCACAGCCGCGCTCGCATGACGGACGTGAGCGTCGACTCCACCGCGCGGGAGCAGCTGGCGGCGCTGAGCGCAGCCGAGATCTCCTGCGCCGAGCTGATGGACCTGCACCTGGCCCGCATCGGCGAGCGCAACCCGCAGCTCAACGCGATCGTCTCCCTCGACGAGGACCGCGCCCGCGAGGGCGCCCGCGCGGCCGACCAGGTGCCGATGGGCGAGCGGGGGGTCCTGCACGGGCTGCCGTTCGCTTTCAAGGACACCCACGCGGTCGCTGGGTGGCGGACGACCTACGGCTCCCCGCTGTACGCCGACCACGTGCCGGCCCGCGACGAGCTCATCGTCGAGCGGATCCGCGGCGCCGGGGCGGTGCCGATCGGCAAGAGCAACGTCCCGGAGTTCGCCGCCGGGTCCCACACGTTCAACCCGATCTACGGCACCACTCTCAACCCCGTCGACCCCACCAAGTCGGCGGGCGGGTCCAGCGGGGGAGCGGCCTGCGCCCTCGCGGCCGGCATGGTGCCCCTCGCCGAGGGTTCCGACATGGGCGGCAGCCTCCGCAACCCCGCGTCGTTCTGCGGTGTCGTCGGACTCCGCCCCAGTCTCGGCCGGGTCCCCGAGTGGCCCACCGACAACCAGTGGGAGACCACCTCGGTCGGCGGCCCGATGGCGCGCAACGTCGACGACCTCGCGCTCCTCCTCTCGGTGATCGCCGGCCCCGACCCGCGCGCGCCGCTCGCCCTCGGCGACCCCGGCCCGACCTTCGCCCCGCCCGTCACGGGCACCCTGGCCGGCCTCCGCGTCGCCGTCAGCACCGACCTGGGTGGCGCGTTCGACGTCGACGCCGAGGTGGCCGCCGTCGTCGAGCGGGCCGCCGCCACGATGGCGGCCCACGGCGCACACGTCGACGGCGCGCACCCGCAGCTCACCAGCGCCGACGAGACCTTCCGCACCCTGCGGGCCTGGCACTTCCAGGCCAGGTTCGGCCGCCAGCTCGGCCGCCACCCGGACGCCTTCAAGCCGTCGCTGGCCGACAACATCCGGGCCGGCGAGTCGCTCACCGGTGCCGACGTGGCCCTGGCGTACCGACGACGAACGGCCCTGGCCGAGACCATGCGGCGCTTCTTCGAGCGGTACGACGTGCTGGTGCTACCGGTCTCGCAGGTGCCGCCGTTCCCTGCCGACCAGGAGTTCCCGGCCGCGATCAACGGGCGGCCGATGGCGACCTACCTGGACTGGATGCGGTCGGCGTACTTCATCACCGTCACCGGCTGCCCGGCCATCTCGGTGCCCGGCGGGACCACCGCCGAAGGGCTGCCCGTCGGCGTCCAGCTCGTCGCCGCGCACGGAGCAGACCGGCGGCTGCTCGAGGTTGCGGCGGCGTTCGAGGCGACCGGCCGCGACTAGACCGTCTGTCCACAGGAGACGGCCTCATCTGTGGACGGAGGGCCTCCGCCTGTGGAGCAACGAGGCAGATATGTGGACGACACGCCGAACGCTGTGGACGGACGAGAATTCCCTGAAATACTTGAGGATTCCCTCTTGTGCGTGGTGCCCGCAGCCGCGTAGAACTCTCCTCACGAGCTTCCTTCGGGAAGTTCGGGTCTCTCGAAGGTGAGGGTCCACACGCCGGGCTTGCCCGGCGCGGTCCGAGGGTGACATCGGGGCCGGGGCCGGATCTGGAAAGAGGCGATCGTTGGGTCACCACGACGATCAACGAAGGGCCCTGGCACTCATACTGCCGGGGCCCTTCACCTATTTCCCAGCGCCTCCCCGCCTAGCCTGACGGCGTGCCCCTCGATCCCCGCGGCCCCGTCGTAACCGCCCTGCGCCGCTACCCCGTCAAGGCGATGGGCGGCGAGAGCCTGACGCGCGCGACCCTCGACGCCCGCGGCCTGACCGGCGACCGCTGGTACGCCGTCGTCGACGCCGACGGCCGCTTCGCCACGGCCAAGGACAGCCGCCGGTTCCGGCGCCGCGACGAGGTGTTCGCGTACGCCGCCACGACCGGCGCCGACGGCACCGTCGAGGTCAGCCGCGATGGACGGTCCTGGCGGGTCGGCGACGCCGACCTCGACGCCGAGCTCAGCGCCAGCTTCGGCGACCCGGTCCGGGTGCTGCCGGAGCAGGGAACGCCCCACTACGACGCGGCCGCCGTCTCGCTGGTCGGCACCGCCACGTTGGCCTGGTGCGCCCGCGAGCTCGGCGTCGACGCCGATCCGCGCCGGCTCCGGGTCAACCTGCTGCTGGAGACCGACGAGCCGTTCGTCGAGGAGAGCTGGCCGGGCCGCACGCTCGACGTCGGATCCGTCCGGCTCCGGGTCGACGAACGCATCGAGCGGTGTCGCACCATCGACCTCGCCCAAGACGGCGTGGCCACCACCGCACGCTGGCTCAAGGCCCTCGGCGGCAGCCGCGAGCTCTGCGTCGGCGTCTACGCGCGGGTCGACCTGCCGGGTGAGATCGCGGTCGGCGACCACGTCCAAACCCGCTGACCCGCCCGAAACTTTCGGGCGGGTCAGCGGGCCTCGTCCACAGCTTCGGGCCGTTCCTGTGGAGGAGGGCCGACGATCTGTGGACGGCCGCCGCCGCGCTGTGGAGAAATCGGTGAAGGCGCAGAATTCCCTTGATTTGTTGGGGATTCCTCTTGCGCGCGACTCCGCCGAGGACATAGAACTCTCCTACGCACTTCCTCCGGGAAGAGCGTGATCGGCCGGAAGTGAAGGTTCACACCGCGAGGCAACTTGCGGCGGTAGCAGGGTGACGAAGCTGCCGGAGCCGGATCCAAGGGCGATCGACCGGAAGCGTCACCGGTACCGGTCATCCGAAGGGCCCTCGTGACTCATACTCACGAGGGCCCTTCACCATTTCACCGTCTCTCGAAATCCCCCAGCGCGCGGACCCGCGCGAGGTGCGCCGGCCCCTCGCGCCACAATGGGCCGGTGATCTTCGACGTGATCCAACGGGTCGTGCCGCCGCTGGCCAGGGCCGTGTGGCGTCCGACGGTGCTGGGGCTCGAAAACGTCCCCCGCACCGGTGGGGTGCTCCTGGCGAGCAATCACCTCAGCTTCTTCGACAGCGTGGTCATCCCCGTCGTCGCGCCGCGCAAGGTCGCCTTCCTGGCCAAGTCCGACTACTTCACCGGGCACGGCATCAAGGGCACCCTGCAACGTGCCTGGTTCGAGGGCCTCGGCATGCTGCCCGTCGACCGCGACGACACCGCCGCGGCCATCGACAGCCTCGAGACCGCTCTCGAGGTGCTCGGCCGCGGGGAGGCGTTCGGCATCTACCCCGAAGGCAGCCGCTCGCGCGACGGGCGCCTCTACCGCGGCCGCACCGGCGTCGCCCACCTCGCGCTGACCGCCGGCGTCCCGGTCGTCCCGGTCGGCCTGCAGGGCACGGAGAAGATCCAGCCCGTCGGCTCAAACCGGCCCCGGCTGGCCAAGGTCACCGTCGCCTTCGGCGAGCCGCTCGACTTCACCGGCCGCGGCGAAGGCGTCCCGCTCGGTCGGGCCCGCCGTGAGGTCACCGACGAGATCATGGCCGCCATCCAGGCGCTCTCGGGCCAGGAGCCCGCAGGGGTCTACAACGAGCGCGCCGCTGACGCCTGACCCGTCGTCGTCAATCCCGTCTGAGGCGGCTGGAGAGACTCGCCAACGTACGCCGCCCCGGTGAGCAAGTTTCGCCGTCGCCGCTGCAGCGTGCCGGGCGGTTGACTGGTGCCATGTCCTCAGCCCCGCCGCATCCGCATCGGCATCGACACCGGTGGCACGTTCACCGACGTCGTCGCCTTCGACGAGGACACCGGCGAGCTGGTCACCACCAAGACCCCGTCGACGCCCGCCAACCCGGCCGACGGCTTCATGGCCGGCATCGACAAGGTGCTCGGCATGCTCGGGCTGCCCGAGGGCGACGGCGACGCGATCAGCGCGGTCAGCCACGGCACCACGGTGGCGACGAACCAGCTGCTCGAGGGCAAGGTCGACGCGCTGGGCTACATCACGACCGAGGGCTACGAGGCGATGCTCGAGATCGCCCGCCAGTCGGTGCCCGACGGCTACGGCAACTCCTACTTCTGGGTCAAGCCCGACCGCATCGTGCCCCGGCACCTCGTCAAGGGCGTGGGCGGCCGCCTCGACTTCACCGGCGCCGAGGTGCGCCCCTTCGACGAGGACGGCGCCCGCGAGGTGGCCCGCTGGTTCAAGGGCCGCGGCATCACCACCCTCGGCGTCTGCTTCCTGCACGCCTACGCCAACCCCGAGCACGAGGAGCGGATGCGGGCCGTGCTCGCCGAGGAGCACCCCGACGCCGTCGTGTCGCTGAGCAGCGAGGTGCTGCGCGAGTACCGCGAGTACGAACGCGCCATGACCACCCTCGTCGACGCGGCCGTCAAGCCGCGCCTGTCGGCGTACGTCACCAACATCAAGGGCCGACTGGCGGCCTACGCCGGCGACCGGCGGGTGCCCTTCTACGTGATGAAGTCCAACGGTGGCGTGCTCTCGGCCGACGAGGTGGTGCACCAGCCGATCACCACGGTGCTGTCGGGCCCGGCGGCCGGGGCGCTGGGCGCCGCCCTGATCGCGCAGGTGGCGGGCTTCGACAGGGTCCTCACCAGCGACGGAGGCGGCACCTCCACCGACGTCAGCGTGGTCATCGACGGCGAGCCGACGCTGACCACCGAGGGCAGCGTGGGTGCCTACCCGTCGAAGATCCCGATGATCGACGTGGTCACCGTGGGCGCCGGCGGCGGCTCGATCGCCTGGCTCTCGCCCGAAGGCACCCTCAAGGTCGGACCGCAGTCCGCGGGCGCCGACCCCGGACCGCTCTGCTACGCCAAGGGCGGCGCCGACGTCACCATCACCGACGCCCACGTCGTGCTCGGCCGGATCCCGCCGCACCTGCTGGGCGGGGAGATCCCGCTCGACGTCGACGCGGCGCGCGCCGGCGTCGAGGCGCTGGCCGGCAAGCTCGGCATCGGCGTGGAGGCCTGCGCGACGGGTGTCCTGGAGATCTCGGCCTGGAACCAGGCCAACGCGCTGCGCCAGGTCACGGTCAAGCGTGGGCTCGACGTCCGCGACTTCGCCCTGACGACCTTCGGCGGGTCCGGCTCGCTGCTGCTGTGCCGGCTGATGGACATCCTCGGCATCCCGACCGTGCTGGTGCCGCCCAACCCCGGCAACGTGTCGGCGTTCGGGCTGCTCACCGTCGACGTCAAGAACGACTACGTGCAGACCCACGTCACGCTCGCCGACTCCATCGACGCGGCAACCGTCACAGCGGCGTACGACGCCCTCACCGGGCAAGCGGCCGAGGCGCTGACCAAGGAGGGTTTCGCGCCGGAGCAGCACGTGTTCGCCCGGACAGCCGACGTGCGCTACTTCGGGCAGGCGTTCGAGGTGCGGGTGCCGGTGCCCGAGGGCGACCTCGACGACGCCGCCCTGGCAGGAGTCGCCGACGCCTTCCACGCCGAGCACCGGGTCCTCTACGGCTACGACTTCGCCGCCGACGCCAGCCAGCAGGTCGAGTGGGTCAACCTCCGCGTCTCCGGTATCGGCCCGATCAAGCGGCCCGAGATCCTGCGTTCTCCGCTGGTCGAGGAGGTCGCGCTAGCGACCGTCACGAGACCCGGTGAGAGGTCGGCGGACGAGTCGCCGGGTCTCGTGACAGGCGCTAGCGCGCCTTCCTCGACCAACGGGAGACCCGTCTGCTTCGAGGCCGCCGACGGCTACGTCGACACCCCGGTGCTCTGGCGGCTCGACCTGCCGCCGGGCACCGAGGTCGAGGGCCCGGCGATCATCGAGGAGTTCGGCTCGACGGTGCCGCTGCACCCGGGCTTCACGGCGCGCGTGGACGACTACCTCAACATCATCGTCACCAGGAGCGAGGCATGAGTGGTTTCGAGGCCCGCTCCGCTCGCACCTCAACCAACGAGAGTTCGCGCCGCGCGCCGACGCAGTTCCCGTTCGGCATGCTGACCGACGACGCGGGAGCGAGCGCCGACCCGGTGCTGGTCGAGATCGTGCAGGGATCGCTGGCCAGCGTGGAGATGGAGGTGGAGACCGCCATCGGCCGCACCAGCCGCAGCCCGATGATCCGCGACGCCCACGACTTCCGCGCCGGCATCCACGACCGGTTGCTGCGCAAGCTCACCGGCCGCTCCTACTCGGCTCTGGTGCACCCGGTGGCTCGGGACTTCCCGATCGCGGAGATGTCCGAGGGCGACGTCTTCTTCCACAACGACGTCTACCGCTCCGAGGGCGGCATCGGGCACCTGCCCGACCTGTGCGTCACGGTGCCGGTGTTCGCGGGGCCCGAGGACGGCAGGAGGGTCGTCGCCTTCGTGCAGGCCTTCGGCCACCACGACGACATCGGCGGCGCGGTGCCGGGCTCGATGCCCTCCCACGCCACCAGCGTCTTCGAGGAGGGCCTGATGGTCCCGCCGATCCGGCTGTGGGACGCGGGCGTCCCCAACAGGGCGGCGCTGGCGATCATGACCCGCAACTCGCGGATGCCCGAGAGCCTCGCCGCCGACCTCGACGCGGAGTGCTCGGCGTGCCTGATGGGCGCGCGCCGGCTCGGCGAGCTCTTCGACCGCTACGGCATCGAGACCGTGGAGTCCTGCTTCGACGCGATCATCGACCGCACCACCACGACGTACCGGCGCGAGATCCTCGGCCAGATCCCCGTCGGCACCTGGGTGTGGGAGGACTACGCCGAGCACGACGGCGTCGACGAGCCGATGCTGCACACCCAGCGGATCACCCTGACCCGGACGCCGGCGGACGACCCGGACGGCGAGCGGCTGATCCTCGACTTCGGCGGCACCAGCCCGCAGGCCAAGGGCCCGATCAACCACTGCGGCGACTACAGCGACGGCGTCTTCCTCAAGAAGTGGCTGGCGCCGATCCTGCGCAACCTGGCCGAGAGCCCGGAGCGGATGGCCGAGCTCGACGTCAACGAGGGCATCGTGCCGCTCATCGAGATGCGCTTCCCGCCGCCCGGCACGCTGCTGACTCCCGTCTTCCCGGCCCCGACCAACGCCCGCACCTTCGTGATCCTGCGGCTGCTCGGAGTGCTGGCCGGCGTGGTGGCCAAGGCCGTCGACGGCAAGATGCCCGCCGACCAGGAGACCATCCGCTACACCGGCGTCTACGGCGACGACCTCGAGGGCCGGCCCTACCTGATGCGCGAGGTGCTGGGCGGCGGCTCCGGCGGTCGCTACTACGCCGACGGCGAGGACACCATCCACGTGGTCCCCGACTCGCGGAACCTGCCGACCGAGTTCACCGAGGCGCGCTTCCCGTTCCGGGTCGAGTCGCTCTCGCTGGCCGTCGACTCCGGCGGCGCCGGGCAGTTCCGCGGCGGGCTCGGCTACGAGAAGCAGATCCGGATGCTCAAGGACGGCCACTTCATGTCCATCGCCGACCGGTCGATCCTGGCCTGTTGGGGGGTGCGCGGCGGCCTGGCCGGGCAGCCGTTCCAGGTCACCATCGACCCAGGAGGCCCAGCCGAGCGCGAAGTCGACGCCCTGGCCGACGCCGAGCCCGTCGCGGCCGGCGAGCTGATCCGCATCCGCACAACCGGCGGCGGCGGTTGGGGCAACCCCCTGCAGCGCAACCCCGAGCTGGTGGTCCGCGACGTGGTGTGGCGCAAGGTCTCGGCCGCGGCGGCGCTGGCCGACTACGGCGTGGTGCTCACCGGTTCGCTCGACGACGACTCGCTTGCCCACGACCCGGAGGCCACGGCGACCGAGCGAGCCGGCCGGCCGGCGGCGTCCGAGGCGTTCTTCGACCGCGGCCCGGGCTACGCCCGGCTCGCCGGTGGGGCGGCGTACGCCGAGGTCGACGTCCTGCGCTGACCCACACCGATTCGTCTGCGGATCGCTGTGACTTCTCGCGCTCAGCGACCCAGACGAATCGGTGTGTCGCCGGAGTGAACTAGTCGGTTCCCACCCAGGCGGCCAGCCAGGCCTCCAGGCTGTCGGCCTCAGGAACGAACGACGCTGCCCAGGTCGGCTGGTCGTGCGGGAGCTCGTCGTCGTCTTCCAGCTCTTCGAGGTCCCAGTAGACGAGCCGGCCAGTCTCCCGATGGATCGAGACCAGGTCCCAGTCCTCTCCCTGGATCGGGAGCAGCTCCGCCGGCCAGTGACTGGCCCTGGGGGCCTACGGGTTCAGTCGTCATCTCTTGGTGCTTCGCGACGAGCTCGGACAAGCTGTAGACGCCGCTGCCGGGCCCGACGCCGCCGTCGGCGACCTCGACGTAGAACTGGCGCAGCGCGAGCGGCATGGCGAACCCCAGCTCGGCCTCGGCGGCCGCGATGGCCTGCTCGGAGGCGGGTGGGGGCGTCAGGCACGGGCTCGGTCGCGGCGCCCATCGACACGATGCCGCCACCCGTCATCGCGAAGAGCTGCTTCCCGCCCGTGAGCCGGGCCAGCGCTCCGAGGAGACCGCGTGCCTGGCTGCCGTCTCCGGTGACCGTGTTCTGGATCATGCCGGCGAGGGGCGAGTTGAGCCCGCCGAGGTAGTCGTTGACCTCGCGCTGGAAGTCCTCGGACTGGGGCTCCTCGTCGGTGCGTGGCCCGGGCAGTGCTTCCTCGCTGCTCACGCTCCCCGCGGCCAGAGCGGCCTCGCCGGACCGACGCGCCGGGTCATGGGCTCGGGCGCGAAGCACCTGCACGAGCTGGGCGCTCAATTGGTCGGCCATGGCCATGCCCTTTCCCGGCCCTTTCCCGCGCGACACCGATTCGTCTGCGAATTACCGTACTTTTTCTCGCTCATCGGCGCAGACGAATCGGTGTCTACTCGGGCTCGTTGCCGCTGTCGTCGCCCAGCCGGTAGGGCTCGGTCACGCCGCTGTACATCAGGTGCGCGACGAGCCCCTGGGCCGCGTGCTTGAGGTTGTGGCAGTGGTCCATCCAGATGCCGGGGTTGTCGGCCACGAAGGCGATCTCCATCGTCTGGTCGTTGTCGACGTCGAGGGAGTCGACCCACCAGGGGCTGCCGGTCGCGGGCTCGCCATCGCGGGAGAGCACCACCGCGTGGTGGCCGTGCAGGTGCATCGGGTGCACCTCGCCGCTGTGGTTCTCGATCTCGAAGACCACGATGTCGCCCTCGTCGACGAGATACATCGGCACGTCCGGCCACAGGTGACCGTTGATCGACCACCAGAACCCCGGCCTGCCGTCGATGAAGCCGGGCCGGCGGCCGATGGAGTAGCGGAAGGTGCGGTCGGCGTCGGCCGGGTCGAACGGCAGCGCCGTCGGGGCGCCGTACGACAGCATGTCGAGGGCTTCCCGCGGCTGCGGCTGCTCGCCCGGGTCGTCGCCGACCACCAGCGCGGTCGACCCGATCTGCACGCGGGCGGGGGCGGTGACCTCGAGGTCGTACCGCCCGCCGGCCGGCACGGACACCCGCTTCCCCGACACCTCCGTCGGGCCGTTGACGTCGCGGCCGTCGACGGCGAGGACCTGGTACGGCGTCGAGCTCCACACCTGCACCGCGCCGTTGTCGGTGTTGACGACCCGGACCCGGGCGACCTGCCCGTCTGACGCGGGATAGGAGTCCACGTCCTCCTCGCCGTTGAGGGTGCGGGTGCCGGCGTACGTGTGGGTCACGGCGAGCACGTCGAACCTGTCGTCGGTTTGCTTCGGACGCACGACCAGCGGGCCGTAAAGCCCACGCAGCACCTGGGTGTGGGAGACCTGGTGCGAGTGGTACCAGTAGGTCCCGGGGTCGTCGACGACGAAGCGGTAGACGTAGTCCTCGCCCGCACCGATGGCGTCCTGGGTGACGCCGGCGACGCCGTCCTCGGCGTTCGGGACGTCGACGCCGTGCCAGTGCACGCTGATGCCGTCGTCGACGCTCTCGTTGTGCACGCGCACCTCGAGCAGGTCACCCTCGGTTGCCTCGATGAGTGGGCCGGGCGACTGGCCGTTGAACATGTAGCCGTCGATCTCGCGGCCCGACTTCAGGGTGACGCGACCCTGCTCGGCGGTCAGCTCGACGACCACGTCGGCCGGCCGGTCGGTGTCCTCCACGAGTTCGGCCACGCTGACCATGCCCGGCATGCCGGCCATGTCGTGGCCGTCCATCGTCATCGAGACCGGGCCGCCGCCGGCGTCGACGTACCCCATGTCCGTGATCGAGTAGGACCCCGGCATCCGACTGTCCTGCCAGAAGTAGAGCAGCGGCAGCACGATGGCAAGGGTCGCCGCGATCGCGATGAGCTGCCCGCGTCGGGCCTTCGTCACGCAGTGACCGAGGTCGGCGAATCGACCTCCGCAGACTTCGCCAGCCGCGCTGCCATCCCGGCCGAGCCGAGCAGCACGAAGGCGTTCAGGCCGTGCAGCATCCCCATGTACGCCGACTCGTGGCCGAAGATGCCGAGGAACACCTGCAGCACGATCGCTCCGAGGACGATCGCCGCCCACTTCACGCCGCCGGGCACCTTCGCGAAGAACGCCACGATCAGGAGTGCGAGACCCAGCAGCGGGATGATCATCAGCCCGTTGACGCCGTGGATCATGAAGCCGGCGGCCCCGGTGAAGTTGACGCTCTCATCCTCCGCTGTCCCCTTGTCGAAGGTGTTCCCGTCGTCGACCCAGTTGAAGAGCCCCGCGATAGCGAAGACCATCGCCATCGCCTGGATGACGACCTCGACGGCGATGATGGTGGCAAGAATCCGGTAGGCGTTCCTCATGCTGACCCCCTCGTTGGTCGGATGTGCTCCAACAGAATGCCCCGTCGACGCTCGGATGTCCTTTGCTTTAGGTCCTCGCCGAATGTTCCTTTCAGATCCTCGGGAGGCTCGCTGTCACCACGACTGCCGATCGACCACCTCGAGCAGCACGGGCTCGTCGTGGTCGACCAGCTGCTCCTGCGACTGCGGCGTGCGCCAGATCTGCTCGAGGTGGCCGCGGAACTCCACCGCCGCCTCCTCGGTGTCGAAGTCGAGGACGACCTGGACGTCGTGCTCGTCGTCGGCGCGGCGCAGCACGCGGTAGGAACGCACGCCGTGCTCCTCGCGGAACCGCTCGAACTTGTCGAACACCGACTTCCACGTCTCGAAGTCGCGGACGGTGTTGCGGATCTGCAGGGTGTTCATGGTTCCTCCTGTTGGTTGACGGTGCCGACGGTGTTGTCGGTGCCAGGAGTCTGGGTCCGCTGCACGGTGAGGAACCATCCCCCGCTCTGGGGATCCTCAGCGCCCCGGAGCGAGCCCTAGGCTCGGGCGCATGGGCACCCGGACGGCGCTGCTCGACCGGGTCGACCGGCTGGGCGCCGAGGAGCTGACGGCCAAACGGCTGCGTGAGCGGGTGCTGGCCGCGCTCCGCGAGGTGCTGGCGTACGACGCCCACGTCTGGCTGCTGACCGACCCCGTCACCCGGGTGGCGACGTCGCCGTTGGCCGACGTGCCGGGACTGTCCTGGTCGCGGCTGCCGGAGCTCGGCCGGCTGCGGTACCTGACCCGCGTCAACCGCTGGACCGACCTGATGGACGCCCGCCGCCGCTCGGCGTTGCTGCTCGAGGCGACCGGCGGCCGGCCCGAGCTCTCCGCGCTGTGGCGCGACTGCCTGCGCGACCTCGGTGTCGTCGATGTCGCCGCGATGGTCTGCTACGACCGGTTCGGCTGCTGGGCCTGGCTCGACCTGTGGCGTCGCGGGCCGGCGGCGCCGTACACGTCGGCGGATGCGGCGTTCCTCGCCGACCTCTCCGAGGTGGTCACGCCGTTGCTGCGGGCCGCCCAGGCCCGCACCTTCGTCGACGACGCCGCCGGGCTCGACCTCTCCGGGCCGGCCGTCGTCGTGCTCCGCCCCGACCTGCAGGTGCGCGCGCAGACCGCGTGGGCCGCCGAGGCGCTCGAGCGGCTGAACCCGCCCGACGAGCCGATCCCGACGATCCCGGCGGCGGCGTACAACGTCGGCGCGGCGCTGGTCGCCCAGGAGCAGGGTGTGCCCGTCGGGCCACCGTGGTCCCGGCTGCACCTGGGCGCCGGTCGGTGGCTGACCCTGCGCGCCGATCGGATGACGCCCAGCGCCGGCAGCGAGGAGGGCGACGTCGTCGTCACCCTGGAGGCGAGCACCCCCGGGGAGCGACGCGAGGTGTTCGCGCTCGCGTCAGGACTCAGCCCGCGCGAGCGCGAGGTGCTTGCCGAGCTGGCCCGCGGCCTGGACTCCCGCGCGATCGCCGAGTCGTTGGTCGTCTCCGAGCACACCGTGCACGACCACGTGAAAGCCGTCCTGGCCAAGACCGGCACTGGATCCCGCCAGGCGCTGCTCTCCCGCATCGCAGGGGCCGCCTGAATCGAGGCGAGTCGGTGCCAGACTGGCGGCGTGGACGATCGAGACCTCGACCTGCAGCTACTGCGGCGGTGCATCGAGCTGGCTCGCGAGGCGCTCGACGACGGCGACGAGCCCTTCGGTTCGCTGCTCGTCGACGCCCGCGGGGAGATCCGCTTCGAGGACCGCAATCGCGTCAAGGACGGCGACGAGACGCGGCATCCGGAGTTCGAGGCCGCTCGCTGGTCGGCCACCAACCTGACGGCGGCCGAGCGCGCCGCCGCGACCGTCTACACCTCCGGCGAACACTGCCCGATGTGCTCAGCGGCGCACGGCTGGATGGGGCTGGGCCCAGTGGTGTACGCCGTCTCCTCAGCGCAGCTCGGAGAGTGGCGGGCAGGCTGGGGCCTGCCGCCCGGACCCGTGGCCGCGCTGCCGATCGGTGCGGTCGCGCCGGGCGTCGCGACCCGGGGACCGTTCGAGGAGCTGGCCGACGAGATCCGCGAGCTGCACCGCCGCAAGGCCGGCCGCTGACCGCCCGAAACCGGCGGGTCAGCGGCTAGGACACGACCAAGCCGGGGTCGACGAAGGGGGTCACGACTCCGGGGCAGCCCTCGAGGAACTCGCGACGCTTCTCTGCCCAGTGTTGGACCTGGTCGCCGTAGGCGCCGTGCAGGGCGGCGTCGCGGACGGTGCGCATCGCTCGGCGCTGCTCGCGCAGCGGCAGGGCAAGGGCCGCGCGGATGTCGGCCTTGAGCTGGTCGGGGGACTGCTGCCACCGCTCGATGCGGCGCTCCCTGACGTTCTCGGCCCACTCCTGGACCTCGTCGCCGTAGGCCCCGTGCAGCGCGCCGTAGCGGATCGCCCTGAGCGCGTGACGGCGCTCGCGCAGCGGCAGCTGGACGGCCGCGCGGATGTCGTCCTGCAGCGCGGCCGGGAACGAGTCCCAGACCTGCTGGCAGGCCGTGGGCGGGTCGTCGGCGGCGGCCGGAGCCGAGGTGGCGCCGACACCGACGACCAAGGACGACCCGGCCAGCACGGCGGCGGCGACAAGCTTGCCGATGGCGATCTTCATCATGGTGCGTCTCCTCTGCTGGTACGCCGACCGTCGGCGTCACATGTTGACACTGCCGCGCGCGGGTGGCCGGAAGATCAGGACGACGTTCGGGTTCGGTAAGGGATCGCCGCCGCGGCTCGTTCGCGCGACGATGGAACCCTCGGGACACCTCGTGTGTCGTCTGATGAGCAGGCGGCTGGAGGAGGGGGACCGATGGCGGAGTGGGAGATGCTGGCCGTTGGCCACGACCGGCCCGCGGACCGCGCGCGCGTCGACATCGCCGAGGTCTTCGAGGCGTCGTACCGACGTCTGGTCGTGCAGCTCTATGGCGTGGTCGGCAATGCCGGTGAGGCCGAGGACCTCGTGCAGGAGGCGTTCGTCCGCGCGTACGCGTCAGGCCCGAGGTTCACACGCGTGGACAACCCCGAGGCCTGGCTGCGCACCACCGCCGTCAACCTGTACCGCAACCGATGGCGCAAGATGCGCAACTTCGCGCGCATCAAGGACAAGATCACCGGACCCCTCGACCTACCTGGTCTCGAGGAGCATCTCGAGGTGGTCGACGCGCTGCGCCAGCTACCGGAGAACCTCAGGCTCGTGCTGGTCCTGCACTACCTGGCCGACCGTCAGGTGGCCCAAATCGCAGACGAGCTCGGGATCGCCGAAGGCACCGTCAAGTCACGCCTCTCTCGTGGCCGGGTCGCCATGGCGGCGCTGCTCTCGGAGGAGGAAGCCCATGAGTGAGCTCAAGCTCCGCGAGTTCGCCGACCAGGCCGAGCTGCTGGTCCGGCTCCCCGACCTCGACGGCCTCAGGCGCCGTGGCGGCGCGCTGCGCGTCCGTCGGCAGGTCGGGATGGTCGCGGCCGCGACCCTGCTGGCCGTGACAGGTGCCTGGCTGGTCCACGACCGGATCCCTCAGACGATCGAGCCGGCCCCGCCGATCGATCCGGTTCCGGGGGCCAGGCCGTACCCGGGTCCCAAGATGGAGGACCTCGACCCGGGCACCTACGAGCTCTCCCCTTCCGCGGTGTCGACCGACCCCACCGTCCTGGTCACCGTGCCCCGGGGCTGGAACTCGTGGCAAGGCCCCAACCGGTTCGAGGGGCAGCAACGGGAAGAGACGAACGATGACGCCCTTCTGCGGGCTACCTGGTACGCCGGCCTGCTCGTCGTGAAGATCACCGCGGTCGCGACCACCTGCACGGACCCCAGCTCACCCGACCAGTTCGTCGAGACCTACCGGGAGACGATCGATGCCATGAAGCGGGTCCCGGGCTACCGGATCGTGGGTGAACCCGTGATGGAGGTCAGGTTCGGATACCCGGCGACCCACTTCGTGCTGCGCGAGCTGCCGGAGACCCTGTCCTGCACGGACTACAACGCCTTCTCCACGTCGGCACACGACAAGGTCGGCGTCGAGAAGCGCACCGACCTCTGGGTCGTCGACGTCGAGGGGACCCCGTTGACGGTGAACGTCGGCACCTACGGCGAGGTGCCCCCGAGGGTCCAGGCCGAGCTGGAGGCCATGGTCGACTCGATCGAGTTCGTGGTCCCTGAGTAGGAGTCAGACCCGCCGCACAGACCGCAGCACTCCGATCTTCTCGATGCGGTGCTCGGGGTTGTGGAACTCGTCGGACCAGAAGTTGCCCGCGGCGTGGTCCTCGGGCGTCGCGCAGGTGGAGAGCGTGATCATCGCGCGCGTCGGTTGCCGGCCCGGGTGACCCGGGACGGCCGCCGACTGCTCACGCAAGGACCGCTCCGAGCGGAACGACGTACGGCGGGTGCCGACGATCTCGTAGACCAGCCGATGGGAACCCGTGACCACGACGACGCGGGCCCCTACCCGGACCGAGGGCAGGTAGCGGAACGGCGCGGTCGACGACGTCCGGTGCCCCGTGATCAGGTAGTTGCCGATCCCGCCGGGCCCGACCAGGCCCCCGCTGCCATGAGGGCTGGCGGCAAACCCCCGGTCCTGGATGACGGTGCCGGGGCCGTCGTCCGGTGTGCCGGCGTACGCGACCACGCGGATGCCGGAGAGGCCGAGCGCGGGGATCGAAAGTCGCGCCTCTCGGGGCCGGCCGCGCGTCGACGTCAGCACGACGGGCTCGGCCGGCCGTGCGCGTTCGGCGGGCTGGCTCGCCTCGGTCGCGGACGGCGCAAGGGGCGTGCGCGGTGCAGAGTTGTTCGGCGACGCGCTTGTGGTCGTCGTGGCGGATCGTTCCGGTGACGACTCGTCGCCCGTGCAGGCGGTGAGCAGCAGCGCGAGGGTGAGGGTGCTCACCGCCGCGGCTCTCATGCCGTTCGACGGTAGCCCCGGGGCGGTTGTTCGGGTTCGGTAAGCGCGTCGCCGATCGCGAGCCAGCACCCTCCGAGCCCACTAGCGTTCTCTCGTGAACGCTGGGCTGGTCGTCGTCGTGGAGGACGAGCCGGCCATCGCCGAGCTGCAACGGCGCTACCTGACCCAGGCCGGGTTCGGCGTGCACGTCGAGAGCCGCTGACCTCTATCCGCGGGTACGCCGAGTCGCTGGTCGACGGTGCCTACACCCCCGAGGAGCTGCCCGGGGTCGGCGAGACCTTGGTGCGGGAGGCGGTGCGACTGGAGCGGTACGTCGCCGACCTCCTGGCCCTGGCCCGCCTCGAGGCCGACGACTTCACCCTGGCCGTCGCCGAGGTCGACCTCGGCACGCTGCTCGCCGACGGAGCGGCAGCCTGGGCCGACCGGATGTCGCGAGCCGGGCTGACCCTCGAGGTGCAGGCACCCGCCCAGCCGCTCACCGTGCACTCGGACGCCGGCCGGTTGCGCCAGGTGCTCGACGTGCTCACCGACAACGCCGCACGCGTCTGTCCGCCGGGGAGCCGGGTCGTCTGGGCAGCGGCGCCCACGCCGGGCGGCGTACGACTCGAGGTGCGGGACTCCGGCCCCGGCCTCGCGGAGGCCGATGCGGAGGTGGCCTTCACACCGGGTGTGCTGCACGACCGTTACGCCGGAAGCCGTCCCGTCGGGCACGGCCTCGGGCTGGCCATCGCCCACGGGCTGGTGACGCGACTGGGCGGCACCATCCGGCTGACCCGCGCTCCTGAGGGCGGCGCCGCGTTCGTGATCGACCTGCCTACGCGATAGTCCCTGACGTTTGGGTTGTATCCATCGCTGAAATGCAACCCAAACGTCAGGGACTACCCCGCTAGCGCAGCAGGCCGTCGGCGATGACGGCGAGCAGCGGTCGTACGGCGACATCGTCGAGGCCGCCTTGGTCCTTGACCGTGGCGACACCGCCGACGAGCCGGCACACCTGGATCGCGTCGACGCCCTCGCGCAGGGCGCCCTGGGCGTCGAGGTGGTCGACGACGCGCTGGGTGGCCTGGGTGAGGACCTGGCACTTGGTGGCGATGGGGGAGTCGGGGTTGCCCAACGCGGTGGTGATCTTGGCGGGCCCGCCCTTGTGGAGGCTGATCAACGAGATGTAGGCCTCGCACCACCGGATGAGGAAGTCGCGCGCCGGGCCTTCGTAGGCCAGCGCCTTGTCGGTGGTCTCGCCGACGCGCTCGACCCAGATCTGCATGATCGCGTCGAGCAGGGCGTCGCGGGTGGGGAAGTGGCGGTAGAGCGTGCCCGGTCCGACGCCGGCGCGCTTGGCGACCTCGTCGAGCGAGGCGTCGTACCCACGCTCTCTGAAGACCTCGCGGGCGACCTCCACGATGCGCTCGCGGTTGCGCTGGGCATCGGCTCGCACAATTTCCCCTTGCTAAACGGAGACAGTCTCCGTATGGTGGATCCGGTAACCGGAGTCATTCTCCATCTAGCATACGTCGGCCCGGCTCTCCGGGCCAGATCGGATGACCAGTGTCTGACCTCACCACCGCCCTTCGTTCCACCATCCGTTCCAGCGACCGGGCGCGCATCGGCGTGGCCATCGTGCTCGTGGCCCAGCTGATGCTGGTCCTCGACGTCACCGTGGTGAACGTCGCGCTGCCCCGCATCGACGCCGACCTCGGCTTCGGCCCGGCCTCGCTGAGCTGGGTGCTCAACGGCTACGCGCTCGCCTTCGGCGGGCTGCTCCTGCTCGGCGGACGTCTCGGCGACGTCCTGGGCCGGCTGCGCGTCTTCGAGGCCGGCCTCGCCCTGTTCGTGGTGTCGTCGCTGATCGGCGGTCTGGCCCCGTCGGCCGATTGGCTGGTCGTCGCCCGCGCGGCCCAGGGCGTCGGTGCCGCACTCGCCGCGCCCAGCGTGCTCGCCCTGCTCACCACCTCGGCCCGCGACGAGGCCGAGCGGCACCGCTCGCTGGCGCTCTTCGGCGCGGTCTCGTCGGGTGGCGCCTCGATCGGCCTGCTCCTCGGCGGCCTGCTCACCGACGTCGGCTCGTGGCGCTGGACGATGTTCATCAACGTGCCGATCGGGCTGGCCGTACTGGTGCTCGCACCGCGTTTCGTGACCGAGACCGTCCGCCGCCCAGGTCGCTTCGACGTGGTCGGCGCCGTGACCGCCACCCTTGGCGCCGTCTCGCTCGTCTGGGCGCTGATCGGCACGCCGGAGCACGGCTGGACCTCGACGCGCACGCTCGCCGGCTTCGCCTTCGGGCTCGCCATGCTCGCCCTGCTGGCCCGCACCGAGCGGCGGGTCGCGCACCCGATGATCCAGCCGGCGCTGCTGCGAGACCGATCCCGGGTGGCCGCGCTCGTCATGATGGCGCTGATCATCGCTGCGCAGCTGTCGATGTTCTTCCTGGTGGTGCAGTACGTCCAGGGCGTGCTCGGCTTCGGCCCGTTGGCGGCAGGCTTCGCGTTCCTGCCGTTCACCCTGGGCATCTTCGCGATGTCCCGGTTCAGCCCGCGGCTGCTCGGCCGGTTCGGGCCACTGCCGCTCATCGTCGCCGGAGCGGCCGCGCTGACGATCGGCTATGTGTGGCTGAGCAACGCCGGCCCGGACGGCAGCTACCTGGGCACCGTGTTCGTGCCGATGCTGCTCGGTGGCCTGGGCGGCGGCCTGGCGTTCATGCCGATCACGGCGACCGTGCTCTCCGGCGTCGAGCCGGAGCACGCTGGTGCGGCGTCCGGGATGTTGCAGACCACGCAACAGCTCGGCAGTGCCGTGGGCGTCGCCGTGATCGTGTCCGTGTACGCCGCGGGCGCGGTGCCCGGCGAGTTCCTCCCGGGGGTGCGGGCGGCGTTCCTCACCTCGGCCGCCTTCTCCGCCACGGCCCTCGCGCTGGCGGCGACCCTGCTGCTGCGGCAGCGCCGGGTCGTCGAGCCGGGGCCGGCGGAGGTCGAGGAGGAGCCTGTGTCGTCCTGCGCCGCCGAGGCCGCCTGAGCCTCGGCGGCGCGGCTTCGGCAAGGGTTGCCAGCGGGTGGCCCACTTGTTGTCCGAATGTGTTGGTGTCTGCCCGGAGCGGGCTCACTACCGTCAACGCCATGAAGGTCCTGCTGGCACTGGGTGGCAACGCCATGACCAATGCCGAGGGTCGGGCCCGGCCCGAGGACCAGATCGCGGCCGCAGAGGTCGCGATGGCGGCGGTGGGCGCCCTGCTCGTGACGGGTGCCGACGTGGTCGTTACGCACGGCAACGGACCACAGGTGGGCAACCTGCTGGTGAAGAACGAGGTGGCCGCGGCCGTCGTACCCCCTGTCCCGCTCGACTGGTGCGGCGCGCAGACGCAGGCGACCCTCGGCTTCGTGCTGATGGACGCGCTCGACGCCGAGGTAGCCCGCCGGGGCATCGAGCGCCGGTCGGCGGCCGTGGTGACCCGGACCCTGGTCGACCTCGACGACCCTGGCTTCACCAAGCCGACCAAGCCGATCGGGCGCTTCCTGCCGGCGGACGAGGCTGCCCTGCTCGTCGAGCACGGCGAGACGTGGGAGGACCGGGGCGAGAAGGGCTGGCGCCGCGTGGTGGCGTCCCCGGAGCCGCTGGAGATCCTCGACGCGCCGGCCGTGCAGGCCCTGATGGAGGCCGGCTTCGTGGTGATCGCCAACGGCGGCGGCGGCATCCCCGTCGTCCGCGAGGCCGACGGCAGCCTGCGCGGCGTGGAGGCCGTCATCGACAAGGACCTCGGCGCCGCGCTGCTCGGCAAGATGGTCGGCGCCGACGTGCTCGTGATCGCCACCGACGTGGCGCACGCCGTGCTCCGCTACGGCACGCCCGAGGCCGAGGACATCGGCCGCGTGGAGGTCTCGCAGATGGAGGCGTACGCCGCCGAGGGGCACTTCGCGAGCGGCTCCATGGGTCCGAAGGTCCAGGCCGCGTGCCGCTTCGTGCGGGCCACCGGCCGGCCCGCCGCCATCACCGACCTGGACAGCATCGTCGACGCGGTCGAGGGCCGCACCGGCACCGTCGTACTGCCCGACCACACCGACTCCACGGACCCCACCGAAAGGAACGCCCATGCCCAGTAGCCGGCCCAGCGCCATCGAGGTGCGCAAGGTACCGATCCACTCCGTCGCCGACGCCTCCGAGCTGACCAAGCTCATCGACGACGGCGTGATGGACGCCAGCCGCGTCATCGCCATCATCGGCAAGACCGAGGGCAACGGCGGGGTCAACGACTACACGCGGATCATTGCCGACCGGGCGTTCCGCGAGGCGCTGATCGCGGGCGGGGCGGAGGCCGAGCAGGTCAAGCAGGTGCCGATCGTGTGGTCGGGTGGCACGGACGGCGTGATCAGCCCGCACGCGACGATCTTCGCCACCACCGACGCGGAGCCCAGCGACGAGCCTCGGCTGACGGTCGGGTTCGCGATGAGCGAGCAGCTGCTGCCCGAGGACATCGGGCGGACGGCGATGATCGAGAAGGTGGCCGACGCGGTCAGGGTGGCGATGTCGCGCGCGGGGATCGACGATCCCGCCGACGTCCACTACGTGCAGACCAAGACGCCGCTGCTGACGATCCACACCATCCGCGACGCCAAGTCGCGCGGCAAGACGGTGTGGACCGAGGAGACCCACCAGTCGATGGACCTGTCCAACGGCTGTACGGCGCTCGGCATCGCCGTCGCCCTCGGCGAGATCGAGATGCCTTCTGATGGCGACGTCATGCACAACCGCTCGCTCTTCTCGTCGGTCGCGTCGTGCTCCTCCGGTGTCGAGCTCGACCAGGCTCAGGTGGTCGTCGTCGGCAACGCGACCGGCGTGGGCGGCCGTTACCGGATCGGGCACTCGGTGATGAAGGACGCCCTCGACCAGGACGGCATCTGGGATGCGATCGGCTCGGCGGGCCTCGACCTGCCAGACCGGCCGCGCACCGCCGACCTCGACGGCCGGCTGGTCAACGTCTTCCTCAAGTGCGAGGCGTCGCAGGACGGCGAAGTACGCGGGCGCCGCAACGCGATGCTCGACGACTCCGACGTGCACTGGCACCGCCAGATCAAGGCCTGTGTCGGCGGCGTCACCGCCGCGGTCACCGGCGACCCGGCCGTGTTCGTCTCCGTCTCCGCCGCCCACCAGGGCCCCGACGGCGGCGGCCCCGTCGCCGCGATCGTCGACCTGGGCTGAGAGGTTATCCAGCCACGTCCCGCTCACGCCTCTCCGGCGACGGGCGAGACCGGGTCGACCATCACGAGCTGCTCGACCCGCTCGGCGAGCACCGCGCTGGCCTGTGCGGAGAGCCCGGTGTCGGTGATCAGCACGTGCGCCTCCGACAGACCCGCCATGGAGCTCAGGCCGACGACCCCCCATTTCGACGAGTCGGTCAGCACGACTAGGCGACGGCCGCTTCGGATCATGGCCCGGTTGGTCTCGGCTTCGAGCAGGTTCGGTGTGCTGAAGCCCGCGCGCTCCTCCATGCCATGCACCCCCAGGAAGACCGCGTCCACGTGCAAGGAACTCAGCGCGGTGATGGCGACGGGACCGACGAGCGCGTCCGAGGGAGTGCGGAGGCCGCCGGTGACGAGGACGGACATCGACTCCCGTCCGGACCGGTGCAGCAGGTCCGCGACCCAGACCGAGTTGGTGACCACGGTGAGATCCGGGATGTCTACCAGATGACGCGCGAAAGCGTGGGTCGTCGTGCCGGCCGAGACGGCGATCGCCGAACCGGGCCGCACCAGCGAGGCAGCCTGCACGGCGATCGCTTCCTTCTCCAGCAGTCGGCGCGCCGAGTTGGCTTCGAACCCAGGCTCGGCCGTAGAGGGTTCGGCCACGGCCATCGCGCCGCCGTGCACCTTCTCGAGCATGCCCTGTCGATGCAGTGTCTGCAGGTCACGCCGGACGGTCATGTCCGACACACCCAGCCGCGCTACGAGGTCGGAGACCTTGACGGTGCCGTCGCGCCCGAGCTCGGCGAGGATGAGTGACCGACGCTGTGCGGCGAGCATCACTCCTCCCTCACGACGGCGACGTCGCCCGCTCCCAGGCGAAGCTGGCCTTCCGTTCGCTGAGAGGAAACCAGGTCGAGTCCGGCCACAGGAACAACGAGCGGCTGGTCCCCGTGGTTGATCAGGAAGACCCAGGAGCGTCCATCCGCGGCCCGGCGACGGGCGGCTTCCAGGCCAGCGGACGGTGGGACGACGGGCGCCACGTTCGCTTCGGCGAGCAGTTGCCCGACCAGGCCGTCGACCCCCGCCTGTTGCAGTCGCGTACCGAGATACCAGGCCGTGCCCTGTCCGTGCGCGTGGCGGGTCACGGCGGGGACCCCGGGCACGGGTCCGTCGACGTACGACGCCACTGCCTCGGCGCCGGCCAGGTGCAGGTGCTCGGACCAGACGTCCCCGACCGATCCGTCGTCCAGCCGGACCTGTTCCCCGTCCCGCAGAGGGGTGAACTCCTCGACGCGGATGCCCAGCAGCTCACGGAAGGCACCGGGATAGCCGCCCAGCCGGATGTGGTCGTGCTCGTCGACAATGCCGCTGAAGTAGGTCACGAGCGCCGTCGCCCCGCCGGCGACCGCCGCCTCGAGGCGCGTCGCGGTGGAGTCGCTGACCAGGTAGAGCGTCGGCACCAGGATCAACCGATAGCCGGTCAGATCGCTGTCGGGGTGCACCACATCCACGCCCACCCCTTGGTCGAGCACCGCGCGGTGTAGGGCATGCATCACGTCCAGGTAGCGCACGTCCTCGCTGGGGTGGGAGTCCAGCTCACACGCCCACCAGGCCTGCCAGTCGAACAGGATGGCCACTTCGTTGTCGGCCTCACTGCCGGCGATCTCCTGGATCCGGCCAAGGGTGGCTCCGAGCTGGACCACCTCGCGCCAGACCCGGCTGTCGCTGCCGGCGTGCGGCACCAGCGCGGCATGGAACTTCTCGGCCCCGGCCCGGGAGGCCCGCCACTGGAAGAACAAGAGCCCGTCTGCCCCGTGGGCGAGATGCTGGATGCAGTTGCGCAACAGCTCCCCGGGCCGCTTGGCGACATTGCGCGGCTGCCAGTTCACCGCCGATGTCGACTGCTCCATCAGCAACCAGGGCCGACCACCGGCAACGCCCCGCACCAGATCGGCGCTGAACGCCAGCTCGCGGTACCCCTCCGGGTCCGCGGCCGTGACGTAGTGGTCGTTCGACACCAGGTCCACCTCGGGAGCCCAGGAGAAGTAGTCCATGTCGCGCACCTTGTGCATGACCATGAAGTTGGTGGTCACCGGAACGCTGGGGGACAGCTCGCGGAGCACGTCGCGCTCGGCCACGAAGTTGGCGAGCAGCTGGTCGGAGGAGAACCGGCGGAAGTCCAGCTGCTGAGTGGGGTTGGGGAAGTTGGGCGCGACTCGTGGGGGAAGCACCTCGTCGAACGAGTCGTAGTGTTGGGACCAGAAGGCGGTCCCCCACGCTTCGTTGAGCCGGTCGACCTCCCCGTAGCGGGCGACCAGCCAGTCGCGGAAGGCCTGCGCGCTCACGTCGCAGTAGCACAGGGCGTTGTGACACCCCAGCTCGTTGCCCACATGCCACAGGGCCAGCGCCTCGTGCTCGCCGTACCTCTCTGCCATGGCCCGGCACAGGCGCAGCGAGTGCTCGCGGTAGACCGGCGAGCTGGGACAGAATCCCTGGCGTCCGCCCGGCCACAGGATGGTGCCGTCCACGCGGACAGGAAGCATCTCCGGATGGCGCCGGGAGAGCCACGGCGGCGGCGACGCGGTCGCGGTGGCGAGGTCCACCTTGATGCCGGCGGCGTGGATGAGGTCGAGCACCTCGTCGAGCCAGCCGAAGGAGAACTGGCCGGGGCTCCGCTCCAACAGGGCCCAGGAGAAGACGCCCACGGTCACCAGGTTGACGCCCGCCTCGCTCATCATCCGGACGTCGTCCTGCCACACCTGCCGGGGCCACTGCTCGGGGTTGTAGTCGCCGCCGAAGGCCAGGACGGGAAGCGCGCTTGGCATGAGACAACTTTGGTCACACTGCGTCGCTGAGTCAACAGATCCCACCAGGTTCCAAACACCAGGACTGTTGGTTTAGGTCCGATCCTTCACCGTTTTGTGCCTTGACACCGAACAAGCGCGGGATCAAGGATGCGGAGAGATGTTTGATTGTGCGTCCGCAACGGAGGTCACCATGAATCGCCAACAACGCTCCTCAATTCTCGTCCCCCCGTCGGCGCGCGTGACCGCTGCGGCCTCCCGACGCAGCTTCCTGCGCTCGGCCGTGCTGGGCGGGGCGCTGCTGACCTCACCCGGTCTGTTGGCCGCATGCGGCGGCGATGACTCCGGCGGCGGCGGCGGGAGCACGACCACTGTGAAGTTCGGCGTCAACGAGGCCAAGGACTCGGGGCCCGCCTACCAGCGCATGGCGGGCTTCGCCGACGCCTACACGACGAAGTCCGGCGTCGAGGTGAGTGCCAACTACGTGGACCACAACACGTTCCAGGAGAGCATCAACACCTATCTGCAGGGCTCGCCGGACGACGTGTTCGCCTGGTTCGCCGGCTACCGCATGCAGCAGTTCGCCGAGGACGGCCTGCTCTCCGACCTCAGCGACCTGTGGCCGATCGACGGGATGGGCGACGCCTTCAAGGAGGCCTCGACCTCCTCGGACGGCAAGCAGTACCTCGTGCCGTACGACTACTACCCGTGGGCGGTGTTCTACACCAAGTCGGCATTCGACAAGAACGGCTGGACGCCACCGACGACGTACGACGACATGGTGGCGCTCGCCCAGGACATGCAGGGCAAGGGAGTGGCGCCGTTCGCCTTCGGCGACAAGGACGGCTGGCCCGCCATGGGCACCTTCGACATCTTGAACATGCGGATCAACGGGTTCGACTTCCACATGAGCCTGATGGGCGGCGACGAGGCCTGGGACAGCAACGAGGTCAAGAAGGTGTTCGAGACCTGGAAGGACCTGCTGCCCTACCACCAGGAGGACCCGCTCGGCCGGACCTGGCAGGAGACTGCCACCTCCCTGGCCAACGGGGACGCCGGGATGATGGTGTTCGGCACCTTCATCGGCGACGGGATCCCCGACGCGGTGGACGACCTCGACTTCTTCATCTACCCGCAGATCGACGCGAGCATCCCCGCGGACTCGCTCGACGCGCCCATCGACGGCTTCGCGCTCGCCGCCGCCGGGCAGAACCAGGACGCCGGCAAGGAGTTCCTGAAGTTCCTCGGTACCGCCGAGGCGCAGGACGCCGCCAACGCCGCCGCCGATGCCCCGATGATCGCCGCCAACTCCAACGCGAGCCAGGACACCTACACTGCCCTCCAGCTCAAGTCGGCCGAGGTGGTCGGGGAGGCGGCACACATCGCGCAGTTCCTCGACCGAGACACGGACACCGACTTCGCCTCCACCGTCATGATCCCGTCGCTGCAGAGCTTCCTGAAGAATCCCGACGACATCGACGGGCTCACCAAGAGCATCCAGGAACAGAAGGTGTCGATCTTCGGGAGCTGACGACACCGGATGAAGGGGAGCGGCCGATGACCACGACAGCGCGGACGACGACCGCGCGCCGAGGCTCCTCGGTCGCCCCCAGGCCGACCCGGCGGCGACGGCGCCTCCGGACCGTCGACCGCATCGTCGTGGTCCTGATGGTGGCCGTCCCCGCGATCTTGGTGCTGCTGCTGGTCTGGTTGCCGGCGTTCGGGTCCGTGGCCCTGTCGTTCGGGACGTGGAACGGCATCGGCGGCCTCGACCGCATCCAGTGGGTCGGGTTCCAGAACTACCACGACGTCGCCACCATCTACCCGCCGTTCTGGCCCGCGATGCGGCACAACCTGATCTGGCTCGTCTTCCTCTTCGTGTTCCCCACGCTCCTCGGCGTCCTGCTCGCCGTGATCTTGGACCGCGAGATGACGGGGAGCCGGTTCTACCAGACCGCGTTCTACCTCCCCGTGGTGTTGTCCCTGGCGCTGATCGGCTTCATCTGGCAGCTGTTCTACTCCCGGGACCAGGGACTGCTCAACGACGTCTTCCACACCCAGATCGACTGGTACGGCGACCCGAAGATCAACCTCTGGGCGGTGCTCGTCGCCACCGCCTGGCGTCATACCGGATACGTCATGCTGCTCTATCTGGCCGGTCTGAAGAGCGTGGACAACACCTTGCGCGAGGCGGCAGCAGTCGACGGCGCCAACCAGTGGCAGACGTTCTTCAAGGTCGTGTTCCCGGTGATGCGTCCGATCAACATGATCGTGCTGGTCATCGTGGTCATCGAGTCGCTACGGGCCTTCGACCTGGTCTGGGTGATCAACAAGGGCCGCAACGGACTGGAGATCATCGCGGCACTGGTCAGCCAGAACGTCATCGGCGAGGCGACCCGCTACGGCTTCGGGTCCGCACTCGCCGTGATCATGATGGTCATCTCCTCGGTGTTCATCGCGATCTACCTGCGCATCGTCTTCAAGGAGGAGCGACGGTGACGATCACTTCTCCAGCCAGGCTTGCGAAGGCGGCGCAGAAGCCGGCCAGCAGTGGCGCGACGAGCAAGCGGCGAGGGACCGTCGCGGTGGTCATCATGTTCACCCTCTCGGTGATCTGGCTGTTCCCCCTGCTGTGGGCGGTGATCAACTCGTTCCGCGAGTACGCCTACACCCAGACCCACGGGTACCTCTCGTTCGGCGGGTGGACGTTCAGCAACTACCAGCAGGCCTGGGAGCAGGGGCAGTTCGGGCTGCACCTCAAGAACTCGCTGATCATCACCGTTCCGGCGGTGCTCCTCACACTGTTCCTCGCCTCGACGGTGGCCTTCGTGCTGGCGCGGTTCAGCTTCAGGTTCAACCTGGTCCTGCTGGGCTTCTTCCTCGCCGCCAACCTGCTTCCGCCCCAGGCGCTTCTGATCCCCGTGTTCCGGATGTTCCGGGAGGTCCCGCTGCCGTTGTTCATGAGCGACAGCGGCACCATGCTCAACAGCTTCTGGGCTTTGATCCTGGTCAACGTGGCCTTCCAGCTGGGGTTCTGCGCGTTCGTGCTGAGCAACTACATGAAGACGATCCCGATCGAGATCTTCGAGTCTGCCGAGATGGACGGCGCAAGCGTGTGGCGCCAGTACTGGCAGCTCACGTTGCCCCTGGTGCGCCCCGCTCTGGCCGCCCTCGCCGTACTCGAGGTGACCTGGATCTACAACGAGTTCTTCTGGGCCACGGTGCTGGTGTCGCGCGGCGACAAGTTCCCCATCACCAGTGCGCTGAACAACCTCCGTGGCCAGTTCTTCACCGACACCAACCTGGTGGCAGCCGGGTCGGTGATGGTGGCGTTGCCGGTCCTCATCGTGTTCTTTGTGCTGCAGAAACAGTTCGTGTCCGGCCTCACCCTGGGGGCCACCAAGGGCTGACTCACGTCAGACCCCGGCCAGGCGGCTCAGCGTCGCAGTCAATCGGTGTCGAGCCACTCCCGGATCAGGTCACCGTGCTGGTCGAGCAGCGGGGGAGCGGCGTGCTCGGCCCGGCCACCGGAGAACGCGTTGTCGTCGAACCGGATGGGCGAGCCCGGCAGCGCGAGCCGGCCGTACGCCGGGTGGTCGACCTCGAGCCGCAGCCCCTGGGACAGCGTCTGGTCCCAGCCGTAGACGTCGTCGAGCGTGCGTACCTTGCCGGCCGGCACCCCCGCGTCGAGGAGCAGTGCGAGCCAGTGCTCGGCCGGCTCGCCGGCGAAGACCCCCTCGATGACCGCGATCAGCGCGTCGCGGTGCGCCACCCGTGAGCGGTTGGACGCGAACCGCTCCTCGGTCGCGTCCAGCCCGAGCGCCGCAGCGAACCGCGCCCACAGCCCTTCTGAGCCCACCGCCACCTGCACGGGCGAGGTCGCCGTCGCGAACATGCCGTACGGCGCGATGGCCGGGTGGTGCGAACCCGACAGGCCCGGCACCTCGCCGGCGATCGTCCAGCGGGTGCCCTGGAAGGCGTGCACGCCGACCACCCCCGCCAGCAGCGAGGTGCGTACGACGCGGCCCCGACCGGTGCGGGCGCGTTCGTGCAGCGCGGCGAGCACGCCGGCAGCGAGGTTCATGCCCGCCAGCAAGTCGGCGATCGGCACACCGACCTTGGTCGGCTCGCCCACGCCGGTCAGGCTCATCAGCCCGCCCTCGCCCTGGGCGATCTGGTCGTAGCCGGCCCGCGACGCCTCCGGCCCGTCGTGCCCGAACCCCGTGATCGAGCCGATGACCAGGCCGGGGTTGAGCTCGTGCAGCCGCGCGACCGGGAAGCCGAGACGGTCCAGCACGCCGGTGCGGAAGTTCTCCAGCAACACGTCGGCCCGGGCCACCAGCCGCGCGAGCACGTCCTGGTCCGCCGGGTCCTTGAGATCGAGGACGATCGACTCCTTGTTGCGGTTGGCGCTCATGAAGTACGTCGAGTCGTGCGCGTCATCCGGACCAGGGTCGCCCGCCCAGGGCGGACCCCAGGCGCGGGTGTCGTCGCCGGTGGCCGACTCGACCTTGATCACCCGGGCACCCAGGTCGCCGAGCATCATCCCGGCCTGGGGGCCGGCCAGCGCCCGGCTGAGGTCGAGGACCAGCAGGTCGGCCAGCGGGGCGTCATGCGTTGGCTCGTCGTTCATGGCCGCAACCTACTTGTCGGCCGCGGATGGTTGGCTGTGCACCATGAGCTCGGGACCGACGACGTACCGCCTGGTGCGTCCGGCCGCGCCAACGGCCGCGCCGGTCCTCGACGACGACCAGCAGCGCGTCGTCGACCACCCGGGTGGCCCGCTGCTCGTCCTCGCCGGCCCCGGCACGGGCAAGACCACGACCCTGGTCGAGGCGATCGCGCGCCGCATCGAGGGCGGTGCGAGTCCCGACAGCGTGCTGGCCCTGACGTTTTCTCGCAAGGCCGCCGAGCAGCTCCGCGACCGCGTCACCGCCCGCCTCGGCCGCACCACCGGCTCGGCGATGTGCGCGACCATCCACTCCTTCGCCTACGGCCTGATCCGCCGCTATGCCCCGCGCGAGCTCTACAACGCCCCGCTTCGCCTGCTCAGCGCCCCCGAGCAGGACGTCGTGCTCCGCGAGCTGCTCCGTCCCCACGCCGAGTCGGTGCGGTGGCCAGAGTCGTTTGACCGCGCCCTGGAGACCCGGGGCTTCGCGCGCGAGGTGCAGATGGTGCTCTCGCGGGCCCGCGAGAAGAGCATGGACGGCGCCGCCCTCGCCGCGCTCGGCCGCGAGCACGACCTCCCGGCCTACGTCGCCGCCGGCCTGTTCCTCGAGCGCTACCTCGACATCCTCGACGACCAGAGCGCCACCGACTACGCCGACCTGATCCGGCGCGCGGTGATCGAGGCCCACGTCCACCGCGACGACCTGCGGCGTCAGTTCCGCCACCTCTACGTCGACGAATATCAGGACACCGACCCCGGCCAGGTCGACCTGCTGCGCGCGATTGCAGGCGATGGTGGCGACCTGGTCGCCGTCGGCGATCCACACCAGTCGATCTACGGCTTCCGGGGTGCGGAGGTGCGCGGCATCCTCGAGTTCCCGACCGACTTCCCCCGTGCCGACGGCACCCCCGCCGAGGTGGTCTCCCTGCGCACCACCCGCCGCTTCGGGCCGCGGCTGCTCGTGGCCACCCAGCGCGTCGCCGGCCGGATCGGACTGCCCGGCACCCTCGACCCCGTGGCGCGCGAGGCGTTCCTGCACCCCGTGGCCGATCCTGGCGGCAGCGGCAGCGGCCGCGAGCGCGACGACGGCCTGGTCTCGGTGCGCACCTTCGACACCGAACGGGCCGAGGCCGAGCACCTCGCCGACCTACTTCGTCGCGCCCACCTCGAGGACGGCATCCCCTGGGACCGGATGGCCGTGCTGGTCCGCTCCGGCCGCGCCAGCATCCCGCCGCTGCGCCGCGCCCTCGGCGGTGCGGGCGTCCCGGTCGAAGTAGCCCGCGACGAGCTGCCACTGGTCCAGGACCCGTCGGTGCTGCCGCTCCTCGACGCCCTCCGCGCCGCGGTCAACATCGACAACGACGACGAGGACTCCGCCGACTACATCGACCACGCGCGCGCCGAGTCGCTGCTGCTCGGGCCGCTGGGCGGGCTCGACGCCGGCGACGTACGCCGCCTCTCCCGGCTGCTGCGGGCCCGCGAGAAGGACGCCGCCCGCGACGAGGGGCGGCTGCCGCTGACCTCCAAGGAGCTGGTCAGGCTGGCGGTGCTCCACGACGGGTTCCTCGACGACGTGGCCGGGACCGAGGCCACCGCAGCACGGTCTCTCCACCGGCTGGTCCGCGCGACGGCTGACGGGCTCGCCGCGGGCGTCACGGCCGAGGACGCCCTGTGGGGACTCTGGTCCGGCACCGACTGGCCCGGGCGCCTGCGCCGGTCGGTCGAGCTCGGCGGGGGAGGGGCCCGGCGAGCACACCGCGACCTCGACTCCGTCGTCGCCCTCTTCGACGTCGCGGCCCGCGAGGCCGAGAAGCGCGACGTCGCCGCGGTCTCCGGCGCCCACGGAGTCCGCGACTTCCTCGCCCGCCTCGTCGCGCAGCAGATCCCGGCCGACACGCTGGCCGAGCAGGGCGTGCGCGGCGCGTCCGTCCGGCTGCTCACGGCCCACCGGTCCAAGGGGCTGGAGTGGGACCTCGTCGTCGTCGCCCACGTGCAGCAGGACGGCTGGCCCGACCTCCGGCGCCGCTCGACCATGCTCCAGGCCGACCGGATCGGTCGCGGCGAGCTGGTCCCGCCCGTCACCGCTCGCGAGCTCCTCCAGGAGGAACGCCGCCTCTTCTACGTCGCCTGCACCCGCGCCCGGTCGCGCCTGGTCGTGACCGCCGTCGCGTCAGCCGAGGACGACGGCGAGCAGCCGTCCCGCTTCCTGGCCGAGCTCGGCGTGACGATCGAGAAGGTCGAGGGCAGGCCGGTCCGGCCGCTGTCGCTCGCCGGGCTCGTCAGCGAGCTGCGGCGTACGCTCGCCGACCCCACCACCACTCCTGCGCTGAGAGACGCCGCCGCACGCCGGCTGGCCCGGCTCGCCGGCGAGAGGCTCGGCACGCGAGACCTGGTCCCGCAGGCCGACCCCTCCTCCTGGTGGGGCACCCGCGCGGCGACCCGGTCCGCCGAACCCGTCCGCAACCCCGACCAGCCCGTCCCCATCTCGGCGACGATGCTCGAGCACGTACTCACCTGCCCGGCCCAGTGGTTCCTGATGACCGAGGCCGGTGGCGCGGGTGTGGCCCATCAGTCGGCCAACATCGGCCAGCTCGTGCACGCCCTCGCCCAGCGGGTGGCGACCCGCGACGTCGAACCCGACCTCGACGCGCTGATGCACCACGTCGACGAGGTGTGGGGTCGGCTGCACTTCCGCACCCCCTGGTCAGCCGACCGCGAGCACGACCGGATCGAGGTCGCGCTCACCCGCTTCCTCGACTGGCACGCCGCCGACAAGCGCACCCTTGCCGCGACCGAGGAGCGGTTCGTGACCGAGGTAGTGCTCGACGACGGTGAGCGTGTCTCGATCTTCGGCTACGCCGACCGCATCGAGATCGACGCCGACGGACGCGTCGTCGTGGTCGACCTCAAGACGACCAAGGACAAGCCGACCGGACCCGAGCTCAAACGGCACGTCCAGCTCGGTCTCTACCAGTACGCCGTCGACCACGGGGCCGTCGACACCCTGGCGCCCGACCAGCACGGCGAGTCCGGCGGTGCCGAGCTGGTGCACCTCGGACTGCCGGAGGGCGACGCCGCCCTGGTGCAGCAGCAGGAGCCCTTCGCCGACGACGACCCCGAGCGCCTCGTGCTGAGGGCGGGCCTGGTCCGTGCGGCTTCCCTGGTGCGGGCCGAGACCTTCCCGGCCGTGGCCGGCGACCACTGCCGCGCCTGCGACTTCGTCTCTCTCTGCCCGATCCAGGGCGCCGGGTCGGTGACGGCGCGATGAGTCAACCGTCGATGCAGCCGACGATGTCGATCACGACCCCCGAGCAGCTCGGCCGCCTGATGGGCTGGGACTTCGCGCCCAGCCCCGAGCAGTGGGAGGCCATCCGGGCCCCTCTCGCGCCGGCGGTCGTCGTCGCTGGCGCCGGGTCCGGCAAGACGACGCTGATGGCTGCCCGCGTGGTCTACCTCGTCGCCACCGGCCAGGTCCGCCCCGACCAGGTGCTCGGCCTCACCTTCACCACCAAGGCCGCGAGCCAGCTGCGCGCCAAGGTCCGCGAGGGGCTGCTCGCCGCGGGCCTGCTCGACCTCACCACCGGTGGTGGCGACGACGGCACGGACGACACGCTCGAGCCGACCGTCGCGACCTACAACGCCTACGCCGCCGGGCTGCTCACCGACCACGGCCTCCGCATCGGCCACGAGCCCGACACCCGCGTGCTCTCCGACGCCTCCCGCTACCAGCTGGGCGCGCGCGTGGTCGAGCGGCACACCGCCGAGGTTCGCTTCCTGACCGACCATCCGCCGACCGCGATCCAGAACCTCCTGGCCCTCGACGGCGCCATGAGCGAGCACCTCGTGTCGCCCGAACAGGTGCTGGCCTTCGACGCCGGGGCTGGTCAGGATTTCCTGCGCGAGGACGAGGCCGAGCGCGCCGGTCGGGCCCGCAAGACCTACCTCGAGGCGACCGGCAAGGCGATCAACGCCATCGAGCGGCGGCGCGAGCTGATGGACCTCGTCCTCGGCTACCGGCGGCTCAAGCGGGACCTGGGCCTGATGGACTTCTCCGACCAGATCGAGCTCGGCGCCCGGCTCGCCGTCGATCAGCCCGAGGTCGGGGTGATCGAGCGCGGACGCTTCAAGGTGGTCCTGCTCGACGAGTACCAAGACACCTCGGTCGCCCAGGCCACCATGTTGTCCCGGCTGTTCTCCGGGCCCGACCCAGCGAGTGGTCTCGGCCACCCGGTGACCGCCGTCGGCGACCCCAACCAGGCCATCTATGGCTGGCGCGGCGCCTCGGTGTCCAACATCCTGCACTTCGCCGACACCTTCCCGGCCGCCGATGCCAGCGATGGGCGGACGGTCGCCGTCTACCCCCTCACGGTCAGCCGACGCTCGGACCGACGCATCCTCGAGGTCGCCAACCGGCTCGCCCAGCCGCTCTACGACAAGTACGCCGGCCAGGTCGTCCGCCTCGCCGCCGCCGATGACGCCGGACGCGGCGAGGTCTCCACCCGGGTGCTGGAGACCGAGGCCGACGAGCTGGCCTGGCTGGCCGACGAGGTCGACGCGGCGCACGACGCCGGCGCCCGCTGGTCCGACATCGGGGTGCTGACCCGCGACAACGCCCACGCTGCCGAGGTGTTCGACGCCCTCACGGCTCGCGACGTCCCCGTCGAGATCGTCGGCCTCTCCGGGCTGATCCGGCTGCCCGAGGTCGCCGAGGTCGTTGCCACGCTCCACCTCCTCAACGACGTCACCAGCAACGCCGCGCTGCTCACCCTGCTCGCCGGGCCGCGCTGGGCGATCGGGCCGCGCGACCTCCGGCTGCTCGGACGACGCGCGGCCGCGCTGGCGGGTGGCGACGGTGGTCGCGCGGCAACGACGCTGACCGACCAGCTCGTCGGCATCGCCGACGGCATCGACCCTGCCGAGATCGCCGCCCTCGGCGACGCGCTCGACTCGCCCGGCGACGCGGCGTACTCGCCGGAGGCCCTCGAGCGCTTCCAGCTGCTCAGCGCCGAGCTGCGGATGCTGCGGCGCAGCGTCGGGGAGCCGCTGCTCGACATCGTCCGCAGGATCATCGACACCTCCGGCGTCGACATCGAGCTGGCCTCCGCGGTGTCACCGGCCGCTGCCGCCCGGCGCGACAACCTCGACCTGTTCGTGAAGGCCGTCGCGGAGTTCCAAGCCGTCGATGGCGACGTCTCCTTGTCGGCGCTGCTGGCCTACCTGACCGCGCAGGACGAGTACGGCAACGGTCTCGACCTCGCCACGCCGACCGCGGCCGACTCGGTCAAGCTGCTCACCGTCCACCGTGCCAAGGGCCTGGAGTGGGACCACGTGTTCCTGGTCGGCGTCTGCGAGACCCGGTTCCCGTCCAACCGGTCGCGCACGCTGTGGACCTCCTCGCCGGCCGTGCTGCCCGCGCCGTTGCGTGGCGACGCCGGTGACCTGCCTCAGCTCGCGGGCCACGACAAGGCGGCCCTCGACGCCTACCGCGCCGGCACCCGCGCCCACGACCAGGAGGAGGAGCTCCGGCTCGGCTACGTCGCCTTCACGCGGGCCGCCCATCGGCTCAGCGTCACCTCCTACCTGTGGAGCCCTCGCAAGACCTCCTACGGCCCCTCGGCCTACCAGGTGACCGTCCGCGAGCAGCTCGAGGAGTGGGACGAGCCGGTCGCCGAGTGGCTCGACAAGCCCGCGACGGGGGCGGCCAACCCGTACGCCGCCCACGACCCGTCCCGGCCGTGGCCCGAGCCTGGCCCCGGCCGCGAGGCGGCGTTGCGGCTCGAGGCCGCCGAGCGCGTGCGCGCCGCCCGGCCCGACGAGCCCGACGAGGACCTCGACGTCATCGAGGGCGCCCGGGTCGCCGAGTGGGACCAGGAGCTCGAGCGGCTGGTGGCCGAGGCCCGCGCCGACCGCGACGAGGTCGTCGACGTGCCCCTGCCGACCAGCCTGTCGGCGACCGCCCTGTCGCGACTGCGCACCGAGCCGGAGGCCTTCGCCCGCGAGCTGGCGCGGCCGATGCCCCGGCAGCCGTCACCCGCCGCCCGGTTCGGCACCCGCTTCCACGCCTGGGTCGAGGCCAGGTTCGGCCAGCAAGACCTGTTCGACCCCGAGGACCTGCCGGGTCAGGCCGATGCCGGCATCGACTCCGACGACGACCTGGCCGAGCTGATCGCCACCTTCGAGACCGGGCCGTTCGCCGAGCGGGGCCCCTACGCGGTCGAGGCCCCGTTCGCGCTGGTGCTCGACGGTCAGGTGGTCCGCGGCCGCATCGACGCCGTCTACGCCGACGAGGCCGACGCCGACTTCCTGGTCGTCGACTGGAAGACCAGCCGACGCGACGCGGCCGACGAGCTCCAGCTCGCGCTCTACCGGCTGGCCTGGGCCGAGCTGGCCGGCGTGCCGGTCGAGCGGGTGCGGGCGGCGTTCTACTTCGTGCGCAGCGGCCGCGTCGTCGAGCCTGACGGGCTGGCCGGGCGCGACGAGCTGGAGACGATGCTCACCCTGCGGTGACGGCGGCGCGGAGGGCGATGTCGACCATGTCGGCGAACGTCCGCTCGCGCTCGTCGGAGCTGGTCTCCTCGCCGGTGAGGATGTGGTCGGAGACGGTGCAGATCGCCAGCGCCTTGCGGCCGTGCTTGGCGGCCAACGTGTAGAGCGCGCTGCTCTCCATCTCCACCCCGAGCACGCCGTAGTCGACCATCCGCGTCATCAGCTCCGGCCGGCTGGCGTAGAACGAGTCGCTCGAGTAGATCAGCCCGACGTGGACGGCGGCCTCGCGGTCGCCCGCCTCCGCCGCCTCGACCGCGGCGCGCAGCAGCCCGAAGTCGGCCACCGGCGCGTAGTCGAGGCCCTCGAAGGTGATCCGGTTCATCGACGAGTCCGTGCACGCTCCTGAGGCGATCAGGATGTCGCGGATCGCCACCTTCTCCGACAGCCCGCCGCACGAGCCGACCCGGATGATCGACGCGACGTCGTACTCACGGAAGAGCTCGTTGACATAGATCGCCATCGAGGGCTGGCCCATCCCCGAGCCCTGCACGGACACCGGGGTGCCTTGCCAGGTGCCGGTGAAGCCGAGCATCCCGCGCACCTCGCTGTAACAGGTCGCGTCGTCGAGGAAGGTCTCCGCGATCCACTGCGCGCGCCGCGGGTCGCCGGGGAGGAGGACGACCGGCGCGATCTGTCCGGGCGTGGCTCCGATGTGAACTGTCACCGGGCTAGCCTCGCATCCCGTGAGCTTTCCGCACCTCGACCTCGCCGCCAACGCCCACGACCGGGCGGGGGAGCGGCGCGTGGACGAGGCGTGGCTGGAGGAGCGCTGGTCCGACCCGGCGACGCGGGTGCTGGTGGTGGTCGGGACGCGAGTCCGTCCGGTCGACGGCACGCTGCCGTGGGTCGCGCCGGCCGACGCCCCTGCCGAGGGTCGACGGGTCCTCCTGGGCGAACGCGACGGACAAACCTGGTTCGCCCTGCTCGTCGATCCGGACGACGCGCCAGGCGACCGGGGCGAGTACGTCGGGCTGCGCGCGCTGCTGCCAGCCCTGGCGAGCGGCGACTTCCACGAGGCCCCGCTGGTCTTCCACGCGATCGGGATGGCCGAATGGCACTACGCCACCCGGTTCTGCTCGCGCTGCGGCGGCCCCCTGGAGTCGCGGCTCGCCGGCGCCGAGCTGGTGTGCACCTCGTGCGGCAAGGCCCAGTTCCCACGCACCGACCCGGCCGTGATCATGGCGATCACCTATGGCGAGCCGGGGTCCGACGACGAGGAGCTGCTGCTCGGGCGTCAGTCGGCCTGGCCGACGGGCCGCTACTCCACGCTGGCCGGCTTCCTCGAGCCCGGCGAGACGCTGGAGGACGCCGTACGCCGCGAGGTGTGGGAGGAGGTCGGCGTACGCGTCGGCGAGGTGACCTACTTCGGCAACCAGCCGTGGCCGCTGCCGGCCAGCCTGATGCTGGGCTTCCTCGGTCGCGCGGAGACGCGCGAGATCGCCGTCGACGGTCGGGAGATCGAGGACGCCCGCTGGATGACGCGCGAGCAGATGCGCGTCGGCGCGGAGACCGGTGAGCTGGTGCTGCCGGGGGGCGTCTCGATCAGCCGCTCGCTGGTGGAGCACTGGTACGGCGGCCCGCTGCCGGGCAGCTGGTAGCTCAGACCAGGGCCTCGAGCACCGTCACGACCTCGTCCGGCGAGGGCATCGCGGCTATCTCCTCGCAGACCCGCCCGGCCCCGGCGCGGTAGGACGGGTCGTCGAGCAGGGCGCGCACGGCATCGGCGACGGACTCGGGAGTGAGGACGGCCGGTGGCAAGGAGATCCCGGCTCCCGCTCGCTCCACCCCGTGGCCGTTCCGGAACTGGTCGGCGCCCTGCGGCACGCACACCTGGGGAAGACCGTGCGCGAGCGTGGCGAGCACGGTGCCCGAGCCGCCGTGGGACACGACAACCGAGGCGTGCGGCAGCACGGCCGACTGTGAGACATAGCCGGCGACCCGGATCCGGTCCGGCTGGGGTCCCGACCGAGGTCGGGTCGGCGTTGCCGAGCGTGACCAGCACCGGCACGTCCAGCGTGGCCAGCCCCGCCAGCACCGTCTGGAAGAGCGGTGCCTGGTTGTTCACGGTGCCGAGGGTCAGGTAGACCAGCGGCCGCCCGTCGGTGGCCACGAGGCTCTCGACGCCGTCGGGCGGCTCCGCGCCGGCGTACGTCCCCGGGCGAAGCAGCTGCCTGTGAGGGATGTGGTCCAGCGGGACCGTCTGTACCGATGGTGGGCAGATGTCGAGGTAGAGGAGCTCGTAGCAGCCGGCGTACGGCGGCACCTCGAGGCCGTGGTCCGCCCACAGGCCGGCGACCATCTCGGCCGTGGCCTGGATCTGGTCTGCTGGGCTCGCTCCGCCGAAGGCGTGCACCACGTGCGGGAGTCCGAGCAGGTGCCCGACGAGCGGAGCGGCGAGCTCGCCCTGCTCGTGCACCAGCAGGTCGGCCCGCCAGTCCTGGGCCAGACGCAGCAGGTCGGGCACCATCAGCGGGGTTCGGTAGCCACCGAAGAGGCGGTGGAAGACCTGGCGGCCGCGCTCCTCGCCGGGCAGGTCACCGAGCGCGGCGAGAATCTCGCTCCGCGCGGCGGCATGCGCCGCCTGGCTCGCGCCCGCCTCCGCCGCCGGGATGCCGGCCCCGGTCACCAGCGGCAGCGCGTCGTCACCCGTCGCCCACAGCACCTCGTGCCCGGCCGCCAGCAGCGCGTGCGCGAGCGGAACCATCGGCAACACATGGCCGTGACCCGCCGTGGAGGAGACCAGCACCCGCATCGCCGGATCCCCTCCTCGCCGGGCTTGTCGACCTTTCCCTGAACTTGGCAGCCACTCCTAGGGCCGACAAGTTCAGATTTCCCGGCCGACCGGGGAAATCTGAAAGGCCTCAGCTCGCCAGCGCGGCGAGCTTCTCCTTGATCTGGGCGACCGACGGGTTCGTCTGGGCCGAACCGTCGGCGTACACGAGCGTCGGCACGGTCTGGTTCCCGTGGTTGACCTGCTCGACGACCATAGCGGCGGCGGGGTGCTGCTCGATGTCGACGATCTCGTAGCCGATCCCCTCGCGGTCGAGCTGGCTCTTCAGCCGGTGGCAGTAGCCGCACCAAGGCGTCGTGTACATCGTGAACGTCTGGTTGACCGTCTGGGTGGTCGTGCTCATCAGGGGGTGTCGCCTCCGGCGTCTAGGGTGATCGTCGGACCCGAGATCGGGTTCGCACGAGATTAAACCGTCCAGCCGCAGGAGATGTTCCCTTGCCCGATCCCGCCGAGCTCCTCGCGGGCCTCGACCCCGAGCAACGGCAGGTGGCCGAGGCGCTGCGCGGGCCGGTCCGGGTGCTCGCCGGCGCCGGCACGGGCAAGACCCGGGCGATCACCCACCGCATCGCCCACGGCGTGGCCACCGGGGTCTACGCGCCGACCGAGGTGCTCGCCGTCACTTTCACCACGCGTGCGGCCGGTGAGATGCGGGGCAGGCTGCGCCGGCTCGGGACCGAGGGGGTGCAGGCGCGCACCTTCCACTCGGCGGCGCTGCGCCAGCTGCGCTACTTCTGGCCCCACGTCCATGGCTCCGACGTGCCGACCCTGACCGAGTCCAAGCTGGGCATGATCGCCACCGCAGCCGCCCGCCAGCGGGTCCGCGCCGACCAGGCCACGCTGCGCGACATCGCCTCCGAGGTCGAGTGGGCCAAGGTCAGCAACGTCCACCCCGACGACTACGCCCGCATCGCCGGCCAACGCGGCCGCGCCGTCTCCGGCCAGGATCCCGAGACCGTGGGCCGGATCTTCGGCACCTACGAAGACGTCAAGCGCGCCCAGTCGCGCATGGACATGGAGGACGTGCTGCTGCTGACAGCCGGCATGCTCGCCGACGACGAACGAGTCGCCGCCCAAGTACGCCGCCAGTACAAATGGTTCGTCGTGGACGAGTTCCAGGACGTCTCGCCCATCCAGTCGGCGCTGCTCGACCTCTGGCTCGGCGGTCGCGACGAGCTGTGCGTCGTCGGTGACCCGGCCCAGACGATCTACTCCTTCGCCGGTGCCAACGCCGCCTACCTCCGCGAGTTTCCCGCCAAGTTCCCCGGCACCACCTCGATCGACCTGGTCCGCAACTACCGCTCCACCCCCGAGGTCGTCGCCGCCGCCAACACCCTGCTCGCGGGCACGCCCTCTGCAGGCGTCCGGCTCGCCGCCCAACGACCGGCGGGCCCCGACGTCCGCTTCACGCCGTACGCCGACGAGGTCGCCGAGGCCGAGGCCGTCGCCGGCCAGATCCAGACCCTCCGCGACCAGGGCCAGCCGCTCGGCGAGGTCGCCGTGGTCTTCCGCATCAACGCGTTGTCCGCGGCGTTCGAGGATGCGCTCGCCCAGCGCGGCCTGCCCTACGTCGTGCGCGGCGCCGCGCGCTTCTTCGACCGGGCCGAAGTGCGCGAGGCCGTGACCCGGCTGCGCGGCGCCGCCCGCGGCGGCACCGGTGCGGCCGACGGGGCCGTTGAAAACGTCGCCGAGGCCGTCCGCGCGGTGCTCTCCGTGATGGGCTGGACGCCCGAGGCGCCGACCGCGCGCGGCCAGACCCGGGACCGGTGGGAGTCGCTGCAGGCGCTGGTCGACCAGGCGGCCGAGTTCACCGACGGCGGCCTGGGGGAGTTCGTCGACGACCTCGACCGTCGTGCCAACGAGCAGCACGCCCCCGTCGCGGGCGGCGTCACCCTGGCCACCCTCCATGCGGCCAAGGGCCTCGAGTGGGACGCCGTCTTCGTCTGTGGCGCCTGCGAGGGGACCCTGCCGATCACCTACGCCGCCACGCCGACCGCAGTCGAAGAGGAGCGGCGGCTGCTCTACGTCGGGATGACCCGCGCCCGCCGCGACCTCTTCATCTCGTGGGCGCGGGCCCGCAAGCCGGGGGGCCAGGCGACCCGCAAACCCTCGCGGTTCCTCGACCCGCTGCTGCCCGAGTCTGCGCGCGTGGAGCCCAGCAAGGCCCGCAGCCGCAAGACCGTCTCCTGCCGCGAGTGCGGCCGGCCGCTGGCGACCGGCGCCGAGAAGAAGCGCGGCCGGTGCACCGACTGCCCGGCCTCCTACGACGAGGGCCTGTTCGAGCAGCTGCGCAGCTGGCGCTCCGGCCAGGCAGCCGAGGAGAGCGTGCCGGCGTACGTCGTGTTCACCGACGCCACCCTGCAGCTGATCGCCGAGCACAAGCCGCAGTCCGCCGACGCGCTGCTCCGGATCAACGGCATCGGCAAGACCAAGCTGGAGCGCTACGGCGAGGCCGTGCTGGGGCTGGTGGGTTGAGAGCCCGTGCCCACCGCTGATGACTTGCTTCCGGAGATTTCGAGACGCACGAAGCACCCCGTCGCTGCGCTCCGGTCTGCGTCGCGCTCCTCAATCTCCTCGGCCTTCCGCCCGGCTCGCAGGCTCGCCGGCCGGGCCTCGGATAACAAATCGACTCATTTGCACAAACACCCCGAAAAAGAATTGCCCCCCGGATCGGCGACGCGATACCTTGCTCTTCCGCACAACACACCCATGCGCACAGCGACCCTGACAAAGTCCGCGCTCGAGGCACCGAACGGAGGTGGCCAAGTGATCAGCAACCAGATCCCGATGACGGAGAGCATCCCGTCGTCCTTCGGCATGCCCGCCTATGGCCGCGCCTTCAGCACGGTTGCCGGGGCTGTCGCGTGCGCTCAGACGACCACGGTCGTCCTTGGTGCCCACGTGTCCGGCATGGGCCGCATCAAGGGCGACTTCCCGGGGACCTCTGCCTGGAGACCACCGAGCTGTTGATACTTCAACACTCGGCAGCCTCCAGGCCGCGGAACCCGATAACCGGGATCCGCGGCCTTTGTGTTTCTTCCAGCAGAAGAGACGCAGACCACGAGTTCGACCACAAGCGATCAGGTCAACGAAGGAGGTGAGAGATATGACCATCACTGTTCTCGACCGCAGGGATGGGACTGCCGAGGAGTTGGAGCCAACCTTGAGCCAGCTCCACGACGCGGCCGACCAGGTCGTCGACGAGCTGCTGCCGTGCCGAGTGAACAACTCGGAGCTGTGGTTCGCCGAGTCGCCCTCGGACGTCGAGTTCGCCAAGGAGCTGTGCCGGGACTGCCCGGTCCGCGCCTTGTGCCTCGACGGTGCCCTCGAGCGACGTGAGCCCTGGGGTGTCTGGGGAGGTGAGCTGTTCCTGCAAGGAGTGGTGATCCCCCGGAAGCGTCCGCGCGGACGTCCGCGTAAGAACGAGGTGGCTGCCTGAACCAGGCGCCGCACTCCCTGATGAAAGAACCACACAACCCATGCAGACCAACCAGAACCGGAGTACCGAAATGAATCTCATGCACGAAAGCCTTGCGCGCGCACAGATGTCCGCGCGCCTGGGAGAGGCGCAGCAGTTGCGACGTGGCCACCAGCTGGCCCGGGCCCGTCGCTTGAGCCGTAAGGCCGAACAGGCTGCGCAGCAGGCAAGACTCGCTCTCGCTCGCGCTCTCTGATCCTCACCTCGATGACCTGATCGCGGTGACCACCGGAGGCCGGGTACGACGAACACTCGTCGTACCCGGCCTCCTTTGTCTCTCGTCACACCCTCCCCTTCTAGAGTCGGTGCCATGAAGACCTGCGACTTCTGCGGCAGGCAGGCCGAGGACGCCGAGACGCTGACCTGGACCACCTCGGTGGAGAACGGCCGGCACCGCACCTACTGCGACACGTGCTCGCGGGAGCACCTGCGGGCCATGGAGGGCAAGCTCGACTCCGAGTGGTGGTGAAGCTCGGCCGATCAGCCCAGCCGATCAGCCCAGCCGGTCAGCCCCAGCTGCACCCGCAGTGCGGGTGCCGCGGCCAGGAGCGGCGCACCGGGTCCGCGTCCAGTCCCACGGTGACCGTCGTCGACCAGGTGGCCGGCCGGTCGCCGTCCGCCCACGCCGTCAGGTCGTGCGCAGCGAGCGCGACGCCCACGTGGGCCAGGAGCGGGGCGTAGGGGTCGGCGTACGCCGTCGCCGGCGGGCCGCCCTCGAGCTGCTCGAGCACCAGCCCGCGTCGCGGGTCCTGCTCGGCCAGGTGCGCGTCGAGACAGCGCAGACAGGCGGTGTTGCCGGGGGAGACGAACGGGCCGACGCGGACCCGGTCGACCAGCAGCGCGACGAGCAGGTGCGGGCGGTCGTCGCGAACGAGGCGGTCGATCCGCGAGCGCACCGGCTCGCCGGCCGTGACGACCAGGGTCACCGTGGGAGGGCGTGCACCGTCGGGCGCACCGACACCCACGGCAGCCAGCCAGTCGGTGGCGCGGCGGGCCCACGGCTCGGGTGCCGAGACCGCGACGTGGCACCGTCGACGGGCCGCCAGGCGGGCGGTGGCCTCCGGCCCGTGGGCTGCGAAAACCGCGGCCGTGGCCGCCCGGCTCGCGCGGCCCGACATCGCGGCCGTCAGCGCGGTCCGCTCGACGACCATGCCGCGGCCGACCAGGTCGCGCAGGGCCAACCCGGCTTCGGGACTCACCGGCGCGGGCGTCGTCCCGGTCTCGAGGTCCGTCAGCAGGCGGCGTACGTCGGCGGTGTCGGGCAGCACCACCCGCCGCTCGTCGAGCCCGACCTGGAGGTGCTGGTCGTCACGTCGGAAGACGCGCAGTCCCGGCAGTAGCACCGGGCACGCCACCCCGCGACCCCCTGGCTCGACCCATCCGCTCACGCGGGTCACGCTGCCACGGCGCCACCGCGCCGCGCGGCCGTCGTCCACAGCCCTGCCACTGGGCCCAAATGCGCCGGCGGCGCCACCCGACCGTGGTCGGGGGCGCCGCCTGGTGCGTCGGTAGTCTCAGGCCTTGCCGAGAATGCGGTTCAGGTTGATGCCGCACACGGGGCAGATGGCCTTGGCCATCCGGGTGCCCTTGTCGTTGACGTGCACCTCGCCTGAGGCTTCTCGCTTCTCCTTGCACTTCACGCAGTAGAACTCGCCGCTCCAGGTCTCCGCCATGACGGCCTCCTTGCCTCTTCATCACTCGGTCGTCGCGACGGGGGATTCGGGGAAGCCCGCCGGAAGTCCACGACGGATGCCGTTGGACCTCTTCGAGCGTAGGCCACGCTTGGCTGAGCGTGAAACAGGCGCACCGGAGCGTCGAAATAGGCCTCAAACGGCTTTCGGCGTTCGTGGGGGCCCGCGGACCAGCCTGCGGCCATGAATGACCACCCCCGACTGCGCGTCGAACGGCCCGTCACACGCACAGAGAAGGGGCTCCAAGTCCGTGTCGCGGCGTTTGCCTTCCCCTTGCGAACGCCGTTCCCCGGGCCAGGAGCCCCATCTGTCGTCCACGCTAGGCGGGCGGCGGGAGCGAGGTCAACGCGGGGGGCGAAGGGCCTGTGGACAACCTGTGGATAAGTCGGTGGAGAACGGGTGGCAGCCGGTGCAGGAGCGGTGGAAAGGTAGCCTCGCAGCGGCCCGTCCTGTGGACAACGTTCGGCGAGCGGACGGCGTACGGGCCGCTGACCAGCGACGATGTGCACCTGGTTCCTCCACCGGGTGTGGACAAAAGAAAGTTCGAGGGAAATGGCGGGCAACGACAGGTTGGCTGGCTCGGGGGCTGGCTCGGGGAGCGGCCGGTACGACGCCGGCCCGGTCGCCGCGCTGCGCCGGATCGCCTTCCTGATGGAGCGCGGCCGCGAGGAGACCCGCCGGATCCAGGCCTTCCGCAACGCCGCGGCCGTCATCCTGCCGCTGCCGGCCGACGAGGTGGCCGCCCGGGCCGAGGCCGGCACCCTGACCGACCTGGCCGGCATCGGGCCCAGCACCGCGAGCGTGATCGCCGACGCGGTCGACGGGGTGCTGCCCGAGCGGCTGGCCAAGCTCGAGGCCGCGTTCGGACCGCTCGTCCGCGGCGGAGAGGAGCTGCGGGCTCAGCTCAGGGGCGACCTGCACTCGCACTCCGACTGGTCCGACGGCGGCTCGCCGATCGAGGAGATGGCCTTCACCGCGATCGAGCTCGGCCACGAGTACCAGGTGCTCACCGACCACTCGCCGCGACTGACGGTCGCCAACGGGCTCAGCGCCGAGCGGCTGACCCGCCAGCTCGGCGTCGTCGATGCCATCAACGCGCACCTCGGTGGCAAGGACTTCACCCTGCTCAAGGGGATCGAGGTCGACATCCTCGATGACGGCGGTCTCGACCAGGCCGACGAGATGCTGGCCAGGCTCGACGTGCGGGTGGCCAGCGTGCACAGCAAGCTCCGGATGGACGCCGCCCCGATGACCAAGCGGATGATCGGCGCGATCCGCAACCCCCGGACCAACGTGCTCGGTCACTGCACCGGGCGGATGGTGATGGGCAACCGGGGGACCCGCCCGCCGTCGAGCTTCGATGCCCGCGCGGTGTTCGAGGCCTGCGTCGAGAACGACGTCGCCGTCGAGATCAACTCCCGGCCCGAACGCCGCGACCCGCCGACCAAGCTCCTCGAGCTCGCCCGCGACATCGGCTGCCTGTTCTCCATCGACAGCGACGCGCACGCACCCGGGCAGCTCGACTTCCTGCAGTACGGCTGCGAGCGTGCGCACGCCGCCGGCATCGACGCCGACCGGATCGTCAACAGCTGGCCCCGCGAGCGGCTGCTCGGGTGGGCCAACCCCTGACTAGCTCGACACGTCCGCGCGGTCTGCCGCGGCTGGGTCGACGGCGCTACCGTGACCTCATGCCCACGGACCACGAGGTGGAGGTACGCCGCTCCAAACGGCGCCGCCGCACGGTCTCGGCGTACCGCGAGGGCGACCGGATCATCGTCCTGATCCCGGCGTCGCTCACCCGTCGGCAGGAGGCCGAGTGGGTCGAGACGATGGTGGCGCGCATCGAGCGTTCGGAGAAGCGGCGGCGTCCGACCGACGACGACCTGCTGGCCCGGGCGGTTGCTCTGAGCGACGACTACCTCGGCGGCCTGGCGGTCCCGCTGTCGGTCCGGTGGGTCGACAACCAGAAGTCGCGATGGGGCTCGTGCACCCCCGGTGACAAGGCGATCCGGCTCTCCGCCCGGCTGCAGGGCATGCCGTCGTGGGTCATCGACTACGTGCTGATCCACGAGCTCGCCCACCTGCTCGCGCCCGGACACGATGCGTCCTTCTGGGCCTGGGTCGATCGCTACCCGCACGCCGAGAAGGCCAAGGGCTACCTGCTCGGCTGGTCGGCCGCGGCAAAGGTCGACGACCTGCCGGGCGAGGACGTCGACTGACGTCTTTCAGCAGAGCCGCTCGCGCGCGAGCCGGATCAGCGTGCGCATCTCGTCCTCGAGCTCGGGCAGGTCCGAGAGCGGCCACCAACGCACGTCGAGAGACTCGTCGCTGACCGCATGCCGCTCGTCAGCAGGCGCGAGGGCGGCGAAGCGTACGTCGAGGTGGTGCACGGTGCCGCGCGTGTCGCAGAACCCCACGGCGTGCTCGTCGAGGTGCACCGGCACCGGATCGAAGGCCAGGTCGTCGAGCCCGGACTCTTCGCGTGCTTCACGCAGGGCTGCGGCGGCCAGCGTCGCGTCACCGGGCTCGCAGTGCCCGCCGAACGCGAACCAGCGCCGGGCCTTGCGGTGCAGGTTGAGCAGCACCTCGTCACCGTCGGCAGACAGCACCACGGTGCCCGCCGTCAGGTGATCTGGGAAGCACGCGCGTTCGAGCCCGTCGGCGTGCGCCTCGAGGTGGGCGACGTAGCGCTCCCGCAGCGCTTCCTGCTCGGGCGCGGGCGCGACCCACCTGCTCAGGGTGGTGAGCGCGTCGCGGTGCAGCTCCGGGGCAGCTCGGGGGACAGGGTCACTCGCGAGACGTGTCGGAGCCGGTGTGTCCGGTGTCGTCCTCCGGGCCGTCCTCGGGTCCGTCGTCGCGACGATCAGGCCCGTCCTCATCGGCCGCATCGGGGTCCGGGGAGTCGAGGGTGCCGTCGAGCATGGCCTGGAGGCCGGCCTCGAAGTCCTCGTCGCTCATCTCGTCGGGGGTGCTGGCACCTTCGCGGAAACCCAGCGGGTCGTCGAGGTCGGCGGCAGTCGGGAGCAGGTGTGGGCTCATCCAGACGCCGTCGCGGGCCTCCATGCCCTGACGGGTGCGCAGCGATCCCCAGAGCGTCGAGGCGTCGCGCAGTCGTCGGGGCCGCAGCTCCAGCCCGACGAGCGCGGCGAAGGTCTCCTCGGCCGGTCCGCCCGCGGCGCGGCGGCGGCGTACGGCCTCTTGCAGCTTGACCACGGCCGGCATCCGCTCGACGGTGGCTTGGCCGACCACCTCGTCGACCCAGCCCTCCACCAGGGCGAGGGTGACCTCGAGGCGCTCGAGCGCCTGCTCCTGGGCGGGCGACTTCTTGAGGTCGAACATGCCGCCCTCCATCAGCTCTCGCATGGAGTCGAGGTTGTTGATGTCGACGCCGCGCATCCGCTCCTCGATGGAGCTCTGGATGTCGGCGGTGTTGATCTCGATGCCCTTGGCGTAGTCGGCGACCGCGCCGAGCAGGTGCTCGCGCAGCCACGGCACGTGGGCGAACAGGCGCTGGTGGGCAGCCTCGCGCAGCGCGAGGAAGAGCAGCACGTCACTCTCGCTGACGTCGAGCCCCTCGGCGAACTCCTTGACGTTGGTGACCACCAGTGCGGCCTTGCCGGGCTCGCCCAGCGGCAGGCCGACGTCGGAGGCGGTGAGCACCTCGGCGGCCAACGCACCGAGTCCGGAGCCGACCTGGGATGCGAGCATCGCGCCGACGGCCTTGCCGAGCATGCCGACGATCGGGCCGCTGATGCCCTGGGCCTCGGCAGGCAGCGCGTTGCCGACGGCGCCCACCGACGACTGGGCGATGGGCTCGACCATCGGCTTCCAGCGGTCGATGGTGCCGACGATCCACTCGGCGCGGCTCCAGGCGGCGGTGGACTGCACGCCGGACGAGAACTCGGTGGCCTCGTCGAGCCACAGGTCGGCCAGCCGGACCGCGTCGGCGACGGCGCCCTGCTGGCGCTCGGTCGGCGAGGGGTCCGGGCTCTGGGCCACGGCGCGGCGGGCCATGTCGGTGGCGACGTTCCAGTTGAGTGCCCCGTCGTAGGGCTCCATCATCGACTGGATCTGGCCGAAGAGCGCGCCCAGGTCGGGCATCGCTCCACCTGAGCCGAACATGCCGCCCAAGTCGCCCATGCTGCCGCTGAAGAACTGCTCGAAAGGCGTGCCCTTGAACGGGTTGTCGCCCTCGTCGGGGCCCTCGTCGTCCGGGCCACCGGGGTTGTCGGTCATGCGTCAACGGTACTTGTCCACCCCTAGTCTGTCTGTGTGGACGTGTTGCGCATGGTCGACATCCGGGACACCCCCATCGACGTGGCCGAGGTGACGGCCGCACTCGATGACGCCTCGTCCGGTGGGCTGGCGCTCTTCGTCGGTCGGGTGCGCGACCACGACGGCGGCCACGACGTCATCGGGCTCGAGTACGCCGCGCACCCGAGCGCCCTGGACCGCCTGCGCGACGTCTGCGCCCAGGTCGCGTCCACCTACGACGTGACGGCGGTGGCCGCGGTGCACCGCACCGGGCGGCTCGAGATCGGCGACATCGCAGTCATCTGCGCCACCGCGACGGGTCACCGCGGCGAGGCGTTCGAGGCGACCCGCGCCCTCATCGACACCCTCAAGGACGAGGTGCCGATCTGGAAGCACCAGATGTTCGCCGACGGCACCGAGGAGTGGGTCGGCTCACCCTGACCTCGCGCTCTTCGGTGGTCGAGCCGAGCGCAGGAGGCGTGTCGAGACCCTCGGAAGCCGACTCCGTCCCTACCCTGTGACCCGTGGAGATCCTCCTGTGGCTGGTGCCCCCGGCCGTCGTGACGCTGCTGGCCATGGCCTGGGTGTCGTGGCTCGGGCGCGCGGGCCGCGGCGAGGTCGACCGCGAGGAGGCCGTCCGTCGCCTGTCGGCCGCGATGGTCAAGGACCATCCCGGTTCCCGGCTGCCGAGACCGGCGCGCACGCGCGACCGGAGCACCGGGATCGCCGTCCGCCCCTCTGCCCGGCGCCTCGACACCCGCGCCGATCAGCAGCGCACCCGCCGGGCCTCCTGACTATTTTGCCGGGTGAGAGGCTTTCCCGCATGACGCAGCGCACCCTGGCGGGCCTCTTGGCCGTGATGTTGCTCGGCGCCATGGTCGCCGTCACCTTGTACCGGCCGCTGCCCTACGTCACCTACTCGCCCGGCTCGACCATCGACGTACTCGGGAAAACCGACGACCAGGAGACCATCCAGGTCAGCGGACACGAGGTCTTTCGCGACGAGGGCGAGCTGCGGATGACCACCGTGATGGTATCCAACTCCGGAGCGAAGCCCGACCTCTTCACGCTGATGAGCGACTGGCTCAACCCGGACCACGGCGTCTATCCCTTCGATTCCGTCTACCAGGAGGACGTGACGCCGGAGCAGAACCGCGAGGAGGGCCAGGTCGAGATGGTCACCTCCCAGGACGCCGCCACGGCGGCAGCTCTCCGCGAGCTGGGATTCAAGGTCACGCCGGTCATCGAAGTCGGTGCGGTCACCGAGGGCACGCCGGCCGACGGCAAGCTCCAGGTGCGCGACCACCTGCTGAGCGTGGACGGTACCCCGATCAAGTCCGCCAGCGACGTGGCAAACGCCGTGAGCGGTGCGCCGAAGGGCAAGCCGATCCGCTTCGAGGTCCGTCGTGGCGGCAAGGACGGAAAGATCGTCACGACCGACATCACGCCGTCGACATCGACGGGTTCCAGCGGGTCGGGATCCGACTCGCCCTCGGATTCGAGCTGCCCTTCGACGTGTCGGTCAACATCAGCGACAACATCGGTGGGCCGAGCGCCGGCCTGATGTTCTCGCTCGGGATCTACGACACCCTGACCCCGGGTTCGCTGACCGGCGGCCAGACGGTGGCCGGCACCGGCACCATCGACGAGAACGGCAAGGTCGGCCCGATCGGCGGCATCCAGCAGAAGATCGTGGGCGCCCGGAACGACGGCGCCGAGCTGTTCCTGGTGCCGCCGCGGAACTGTGATGAGGCGCTTACCTCCCAACACGGCGACATGCGTTTGGTGAAGGCAGTCACCATGCATGCAGCGGTGCAGGCCATCGAGGCGTGGGTGAAGGACCCGGATGCCACGTTGCCGACCTGCGCGCGGAAAGGCTGAGGATGAGCACGAGCGTGCCGGAGGGTGGGTTGGGTTCGCTGGACGTCGACCCTGCCCTCGCCGCGGCCGTGCTCGAGATCGAGAGTCACAGTTCCGCCACGGGCTGGGACCAACCAGCCCGTCTTTACGCACTCGTGCCGACGGCCGAGCTGGTGGCCAAGGAGCCGATGCTGGCCCACGCCATGGGGCTCGATGAGGCAGCGGCCGAGGGCTCGCTGACGCCCGTGGAGCAGGATGGCCTGAGCCCCGGCGCCAGCCTCGAGCGCTCCCTCGAGTCGATCACCTGGCCGGCAGGCGTGGCGGGGTGTGCGGCAGTGGTGGAGCGGCTGGTGCTCCCGCCCCAGGCGGACGCAGAGATCCTCGAGGACCCCGACCGGGCCGCCGAGTACGCCAGCGAGCACCCCGACCGCCAAGAGGTGCGGATCGTGGCCGGCGCCACCCGCGCCGGATCGACGTACTGTGCCCTGCGGCTGCGGGCCGCCGACGACGACCAGTCGGTGCTGGCCGGCGCCGACCTGGTGCCCGGGCTGCTGGCCCTGCTGAGCGACACCCTCGACGCGGCGGACCCCGACGCCGTCGTTTCCGATGGAGAGGACCGTCCGTGAGCGATCGGTTTGACGACGACCCCCGCGAGGAGGCAGCCGTCTCCGAACGACCCCAGAACCGGTCCCGGGCGTTGCTGATCACCGGCCTCGTGCTGGTGCTGGCGTTCTTCGCGCTGACGACCTTCTCGTCGATCTACACCGACCGGCTCTGGTACAGCGCCGAGGGGTACGGCTCGGTCTTCAGCCGCCTGTTCTGGACCCGGACCGGGCTGTTCCTGGTCTTCGGCCTGCTGATGGCCGGAGCCGTCGGAGCCAACATGTACCTCGCCCATCGCTTCCGGCCGTTCTTCCGCCCGGACTCGCCCGAGCAAGCGGGCCTCGAGCGCTACCGCGACGCCGTGCTGCCCGTCCGCGGCTGGCTGGTCGCCGGCGTCTCCGTCATCATCGGCCTCTTCGCCGGCACCGCGGCGGCAGGGGAGTGGCGTACGTATCTCCTGTGGGCCAACCGGGTGCCCTTCAACCAGTCCGACCAGTTCTTCGGCAAGGACATCGGCTGGTACGTCTTCGAGCTGCCATGGCTGCACTACCTCGTCAACTTCACGATGGCCCTGCTCGTGCTCTCGATCCTGGCGGCGGCCACGGTGCACTACCTCTACGGCGGGATCCGGCTGCAGGTCTCGCGTGACCGGCTGACCGGCGCCGCGCAGGTGCAGTTCTCGGTGCTGCTCGGCCTGTTCGTGCTGGCCAAGGCGGCTGACTACTGGCTCGACCGCTACGACATCGTCAACGCCTCGGGCAACCTGATCACCGGCGTCACTTACACCGACGACCACGCGGTGCTGCCTGCCAAGAACATCCTGCTCGGCATCGCCGTGATCTGCGCGGTCCTGTTCTTCCTCAACATCTGGCGACGCACCTGGACGCTGCCCTCGGTGGGCCTCGCGCTGCTCGTGCTCTCGGCGATCCTGCTCGGCATGATCTGGCCAGGCATCGTGCAGGCGTTCCAGGTCAAGCCGACCGAGCCGGACAAGGAAGCGCCCTACATCGCCAACAACATCGCTGCGACCCGCAACGCATACGACATCCAGGACATCGAGGTCAAGGACTACACGGCCACGGCCGGCACCACGGATGAGAGGGCGCTGCTCGCCGACACCGCCTCGGTCCCGCTCGTCGACCCGCAGCTGGTGCACCAGGCGTTCGAGCAGCAGCAGCAGGTGCGCTCCTACTACTCGGTCGCCGGTGTGCTCGACGTCGACCACTACGAGATCGACAACACCGACCGCGCGCTGGTGCTCGGGGTGCGCGAGCTCGACCAGAGCGGACTGTCCGACGACGCCCGCAACTGGTCCAACCTGCACACCGTCTACACCCACGGCAACGGCATCATCGCGGCCTTCGCCAACCAGCGGCCGGCCGACGACAACTCGGAGAACGCCGATACCCAGTGGGCCGAGGGTCAGCAGGCGGACCAGAACGCCCTCTCGACGGCCACCGGCGGCTACGAGAGCCGGGTCTACTACGGCGAGGACAGCCCCGACTACTCGATCGTCGGCAAGCTGTCGGGTGCGCCAGACGTCGAGCTCAACCTCGGCGGCGACACCGAGAGCGAGACGCAGTCCGCGACGACGTACGACGGCAAGGGCGGCGTCGAGGTCGGTTCGATGTTTCGCAAGCTGCTCTACGCCGTCAAGTTCGGCGACACCAACTTCCTGCTCTCCGAGCGGGTCAACTCGAACAGCAAGGTGCTCTACACCCGCACGCCGCGGGACCGCGTCCAGAAGGTTGCGCCGTGGCTCACCGTCGACTCCGATCCCTACCCGGCGGTGGTCGACGGCCGGATCCTGTGGGTCGTCGACGGCTACACCACCACCGACCGCTACCCGCTGGCGCAGCGCGAGTCGTTCCAGACCATGACCGACGACTCGCTCACGCAGGCCAACAACATCCCGATCGTGCCGACCGACCAGATCAACTACATGCGCAACGCCGTCAAGGCCACCGTCGATGCCTACGACGGCACGGTTCGGCTCTACGCCTGGGACGACTCCGACCCGATGCTGACCGCGTGGCGCAACGCCTTCCCGGGCACCGTGCTCGACCGCGACCAGATGCCGCCGGAGCTCATCAGCCACCTGCGCTACCCAGAGGACCTCTTCAAGGTGCAGCGCTACCAGTTCGCCCGCTACCACGTCGAGGACGCAGGCGACTTCTACCAGAACAACGCTCGCTGGGAGGTGCCTACCGATCCCGAGCGGGCCGGCAAGCTGCAGCCGCCCTACCGGCTGTTCGTCCAGGACCCCGACACCGGCATCGACAAGTTCTCGATGACGTCGGTCTACGTGCCGTACCGCAAGAACAACCTCGCGGCGTTCGTGTCCGTCGACTCCGACGCGACCGACCCGTCGACGTACGGCCATATTCAGGTCCTTCAGCTGCCCAACGAGAACACGCCGGGACCGAGCAACATCGCCAACGAGATGCAGTCGGACAACGACGTCACCAGACAGGTGCTGCCCTACACGCAGGGCACCGCCCGCGTCACTTACGGCAACCTGCTTACGCTGCCGGTGACGGGTGGGCTGATGTATGTGCAACCCATCTACGCCACTCGCCAGCTGTCGAGCGCCAGCTATCCGATCCTGCAGTTCGTCGTGGTCTCCTACCGCGACCGCGTCGGCATCGGGTCCACCCTGGAGGGCGCCATCGTCGACTCTCTCGGCGGAGACACGACGACGCCGCCACCCGACGATGGTGGCAACAACCCACCACCGGACGACGGCGGCGACAACACCAAGATCCCGGCCAAGGTCCGCAACCTGCTCGCGCAGGCCGAGAACGACTTCGAGGCCGCCGACGCCGCGTTCAAGGCGGGCAACGTCGGCGAGTGGGCAACGCTGATCGAGGAGGGGCGCACCAAGGTCGACCAGGCCCTTGACCTCCTCGACCAGCAAGCCGGCGAGCCGACCGCCGAGCCGACGACCGAGCCGTAGCCGCTATCTGCCGAGACCTCGATTTTGGACCCGCCGACCGATCGAGTAACGTTGTCATCAGCGACGCGGGGTGGAGCAGCTCGGTAGCTCGCTGGGCTCATAACCCAGAGGTCGCAGGTTCAAATCCTGCCCCCGCTACAAAGAAACACCAGGTCAGAGGCGGTTTCCGGAGAGATCCGGAAACCGCCTCTTCCGTCTGTTAGCAACCCGTTAGCGGCCGTTGGCAAGAACGGCGGGCCCGGGGCCGCGGAGGAAGTCAGACGCTGATGGACTCCCGGACCGCCAGGGACGCGTCGCAGCGGTAGATGACTGGGTTGGCGACCCAGAGGCCGCTGCTGGGGGCCACGGGTGCCGTGCCCGTTCGAGCGCTCGGTGCGTCATGTCACGTCGCGAACTCTGCGCATTCACAACGCTGGTTGCCGGCCTAGACGATCGCTTTTACGTGGGTGACGACGCGGTGATTTCCCCGGCGCAGACGGAGTGCCGTGCGGTTCGGCCGCGTCATCGGGTGTCGCTGCCGCGCCGAGGCGTCGACGCACTCGGCGACATTTAGCTCGAGGGACAGGTCTCCTCGTAGCGAAGATCCGGAAGCGCGCGCTCCCACTCGCTCGGAGTGAGGTTGCGGCCCGCCATCTGGCACGCGAACGCCAGCGTGTGGTCGAAGTCGGTGTCCCACCGGTAGACGTGACCGTCGTACGTCGCCAAGGTCACCTGGTCCTCCCCGGTGAAGGCGGGGGAGACGGGCACCGGATCGGTCTGATACGGGGTGACGACCGTCCCGAGCAGGTCGAGCGAAACGCCGTCCCAGAGGCTCACGCTGCCGTCCTTCGCGCCCGAGACGATCCGGGAGCCGTCCGGGGACCAGCGAATCCAGTAAGCCTCCGTGGCATGTCCGGTGGCCGGTGCCCGCTTCACCCGCCCGCTCGACACGTCGATGGTGACGACCTCCCCGCTCTTCCCGGTGACCGCGACTCGTTCGCCGTCCGGCGAGAACGCGGCGGAGTACGCACGCAGCTCAAGGGTTCCTTGGTTGAGCACCTTTCCGGATCCGGTGTCGATGAGCCGCCAGGTTTCCTTGGTGCCGTCGCTCGACTGTTCGAAAACGATGGCAGTGCCGCCGTCAGGGGCGCCCGCGGCACAGCAATGCGCAGCGACGGCAAAATCGGGACCGCTCGGTCGCAGGGTCTCTGCATCGAGGAACCACACGTGGTCGTCGTCGTCCCCGACGAGCAGCCGTTCGCCCTTGTCGACGTAGTCCATCGAGTTGATCAACCGGTTGACCAGGTGCCGGCGCGCTAGCTGCTGCCCGGTCTGGGCATCCAGCACGGTGACCACGCCGGACTCGTCGTAGACCGCATACTCCCGACCATCGGGACGCCACGTCCCTGCCGACCACGGCGCTCCGAAAATCCCGCCGGGGAATCTCGCGGAGGCGCTCTTCCCCGTGATCGTGTCGAGGAACATGATCGAGGTCTCGGACTTGCCGCGCGTGAAGGCCAACCGCGTGCCGTCGGGTGACGCGCTCACCTCGAGGAAGTCTTGCGCGCCTGGTAGCGCGTCGGTCCGGCGCAGGAACTGCTGGTCGCCGTACAGGTCCCAGGTCCGCAGGAGCCCGGCGTCCCCACCCGTGTAGACACGGTGCCCGTCGGGACTGAACGACACGCTGAACGACCCCTCGGACGTGTCCTCAGTGACGAGCGGCTTTCCGGTCGACACGTTCCACACGATGAGCTCACCGGCCGTGGAGACCGAGGCGAGTCGCCGGCCGTCGGACGAGAAGCGAATGTCGAAGGGCTGGTCCTCGTGGCCGCGCAGGATCCGTTGCGTCTCGCCGGTGCGCGCATCCGTCAGTCGGATGGGGCCGGACTTGGACGAGGAGCTCTCGTCGTCGTGGATCTCGGAGGCGAGCAGCTTGCCGTCGGGGCTGACGTCGAGCACCAGCCAGGATTCGTGCTTCGTCGCCCACACCGTTCGGCCGGTTGCCACGTCGTACGCAGTCAGCGGGAAGGACGTGTAGACCGTTCGCCCGTCCGGGCTCAGCACGATGCCCTGGGTGCCGGCCTCCGTGCGCATGACGTGGGGTGGCCGGTCCAGATGCCTCAGGTCCCAGACCGCCACGGAGGAGGGGTCGCTCCATACGGCTTCCGCACCTGCAGGGCGGCGCTGCCTCGCCGCCGCGAGGTACCTGCCGTCCGCGCTGAAATCGAGGTCGGTCACGCGGGTTCGGCTGTCTCCTCCTGGCATTTCCAGGGCCGGCCCGGTCGGCGCCAGGGTGTGGGGATCGAGCAGTCGGGCCGATGGCGCGACCGTGGCGCCCACGGCCAGGTACTCGTCGCGCGGGCTGAACGACACCGCCGCGAACACCTGCTGTCCTGGGGATTCGCCTGCCAAGGTGTCGTAGCTGCGCAACAGGCCACCTGTCGCGGCGTCGTACAGGTGGACGGCCCCATCGTCGTCGGGCGCGGCGATCCGCTCCCCATCCGTGCTCACCGTCATGGGACTCAGGTAGTCGCCGGCGGCGGGAACAGATCGCACCAGGTGGGGCTCTCGGGCCATTGCGGCGAGCAGGTTCACCCGTGTCTCTGGCGAGTCGTCCAGGCGTACGCCTTGTACGGCGAGGAGCAGCGACTCGCTGAGGTCTGGCGCGAGAGGTGCGAGGGCGCCGACGCGACGGGCCTGCTCGGCCACGGCGGCATGTTGCGCAGTGTCGGCGGCCGTCTCGGCCTTGCCGGTCTGGCGCACTGCGTAGATGCCGACAATGGTCGTGACCAGAAGCAGGACAGCGGCCACTGCGAGCACACCGCGCAGGCGACGGTTGACGTGCGCCTGGCGGCGGGCTTGGTCCTGCGCGCTGCGAAGCTCAGCCTGGGCGAGATCCTCGCTGGCTTCCAGGAACTCCCGTTCCAGGCCGCTGAGACTGGGGGAGGTTCGGGCGCGCCAGTCGATTGCCTTGGCCAGCCGCACACCCCGGTAGAGCTCGCTGTCCGGCCGGCCGAGGGCGTCCCACGAGTCGGCCGCCGCTGCGAGGTGGTGCAGGATCCTCTGGCCCTCGACGTCCTCCTCGAGCCAATCGCGCAGCCTGGGCCATTCCCTGGCGAGTGCTTCGTGGGCGAGCTCCACGACGCCGTCGTCGCTGGTGACCAGACGTGACCCGATGAGCACGTCGACCATCTCGTCCTGGGCAGGATCGGTGACCACCAGCCGTCGGGGCATCCTGCTCGGCACGGGATCACCCTCGGGGCCGGGTGCGACTAGGCGGAGAAGCAGCGCACGCAGCATTGGCTGCTGCTCGGTCGCCACGCCTGAGTAGACCTCCTCGGCGGACCGGGCCACTGCTTCGCGGATTCCTCCGGACGCCTCGTACCCGGCGACGGTCAGGGTCCTGCCCTCGCGCCGCGCCCAGGTCTCCTGCAGCGCGTGCGAGAGCATCGGCAGCGCGCCCGGGTTGCCGGACACCTCTTGCACAAGGATCTGGACCAGGGCCGGCTCCACGTCGAGGCCTGCAAGCCGGGCGGGTTCGACGATGGCCGCTCGGAGCTCGTCCTCGCGCATGGCGGCGATCAGGTGCAACCCGCGCTCGACGACGCCCGCGAAGCCGCGATGCGCGGAGACATCCGCCAGGTGGTCCGCGCGGAGGACCACGACCAGGGAACCGGCCGCGGCCTGCTCGACCAGGGCGTCCAGGAAGCGCTCGCGCTCGGGGAGGTCCTGGCACAGGGAGTACACCTCTTCGCACTGGTCGACGACGAGGGTGGAGGCGGCGCGACGCCGTGGGAGCAGCGCGAGCGCCTCGGCCGGGTGACGACCGGGCGTGATGACGAGGACGTCGCGGCCGTCCCGGCGTAGGGCGGCCACCACACCGGCCCTCACCATCGACGACTTTCCGGAGCCCGAGGGTCCGACTACGGCTAGCACTCGAGTTGCGCTGAGCTGTTGGAGACATGCGCCCACGTCGTCGGCACGCCCGAAGAACGTGTCCGCGTTGTCGGTGTCGTAGGGGAGCAGGCCCCGGTAGGGACACACCGCGCTCGGCTCTGGCAGCGGCGGGTGCTCGATCAGGGTCGGATCCTGGCGCAGCATCGCCTGCTCGAGCTCTGCGAGCTCCGGGCCCGGGTCGAGGCCGAGGTCGCGGTTGAACACCTTCCGGACCCGGCGCAGGGTGTTCAGCGCCTCGTTCTGCTGGCCGGCCTGGTACTGCGCCAGCGCGAGCAGGGCCCAACGTCGTTCGCGCAACGGTTGCTCGCGCGTCAACGTCTGGGCGCGAGCCAGCACCTTCTCCGAGTGCCCGGTCCGCAGTGAGGCCTCGACGTACAGCTCCTCCGCCTCACGATGCAGCTCGTCGAGGCGCCCCGACTCGATCCGCCCGGGGCCCCACTCGTCCACGTCACCGAGTGCCTGCCCCCGCCACAACGCCAGTGCCTCAGCGATCACGAAGGCGGCCCGGTCCGCGTCCCCGAAGTCGTTGAGCAGTGCCCTGGCGCGTTCGATGGCACGCTCGAAGCGCTGCGCGTCGATCTGGTCGTGCGCCAGGGTCAGCCGGTAGCCGGACCGAAGGGTCTCGATCGACCCCGGGCCCAGGAGCTTGCGGAGCCTGACCACGCAACCCTGGATCACCTTCGCCCATGAGGCGGGTGGCTCGTCTTGCCACAGCACCTCCGCCAGCTGGTCTGCGCTGAGCACCTCGCCGGGGCTGACGGCCAGGGCGGAGAGGACCGCTCGGTCGCGCCGCCCCAGGACGGTGGCGACACCATCGATGCTCAGCGGGCCGAGAACGGCGATACCCACACCTCGACTGTCGACCCGCCCCGCCGTCGGGTCAACACACGCGATACCGCGGCGATACCGGGCGGAGACGTGGTGACACCGGGTGGAGACGCCGTGACACCGGAGCGCGAGAGAACGAACCTCCAAGCCTCAGTGCCACCCCAGAGCACCGAGCACCTGAAGGGACGACTCTCACGAACACAACCAGCAACCACGGTCCGGTCTCCCTCGCCCTCGCGCTGACGGCCATTGCCTCGATCGTCACCGGCGCGGTCATCGTGCCTGGCTCGGTGAGAACTTCTGGTAAGCCAACTGTCAGGGGAGTGGGATGCTCGCGATCGTGTACGGGGGTTTGTTGGGACCGCAGAACTGACTATTGGCGACCAGGAGGCGGTCACCGGCGATAGCTGCGGAGGTGGGGCATTGGAAACGGGGGCTGGTGGTGCGAGAGACGATCCGTCCGCTGTCGTACCTGTGGCTCAAACGGATCTCGGCGATTCGAGACTGGTTGGCTTCGACGACGTAGAGGACGTTTGACTCGGTCAGGGCGATCCCGTCAGGGCCGGCTAGGTGATGGCCGTGAAGATCGATCCGGCTGACCTGTCCATCGCTGAGTCGCACGCGGTAGAGCCGTCCGAGGCTGAAGTGGGTGACGATGAGGAACCTGCCGTCTGAGGTCACGGCTATGCCGTTTGCACTCGCGTCCTGGACTGGGAACGATGTTCCACGGAAGTTGAGGAAAACCTGCAGCCTCTGCACTTCTGGTTGCCGGTTGAGATCGGCGGCCGGGATCCAGAAGATCTTCGAACGGGTGAACCCGCTGAGATAGGCATCGCCGTTCGGCGCGATTGCCACGTCATTGACTATCTGGGACCGGAGCGGGGCGAATTGTGCGAGGAATTCTCCGCTGAAGCGGTTGTAGACCTGGGCCCCCGCCAGGTCGTTCCTGAGGCCGGTGACTACCAGACGGGTGGCCGTGGCCTTGATGCCGGCCAGCAGGGTGGTCGCATGTCCGCGCGTTAACACCTCTGCGCGGCGATGCCTGAGGTCCCCCCGGTAAAGGTTCCCGTTGCAGATGCCGCCGGTGTAGTAGTGGCCGCCCCGGACAGTGACACTCTCGGGTTGGACGCATTGGCCTGGTATCACGTAGGACCCGAGCCCATCAGGCTGTCTCGGCGTGATCGCCTGCGCCGGTGCCATCCCGAAGCCCGCCAGGACTGCCGCGATCGCGAGGATGAGAAGACGTCGTATGACGTGGATCTTCGTGGTTCTGCTCACGGGGTTCCCCTTTCGTCGGGGGCTGCTCACCCCAAGGACCTGCTGGGTAACAGTGCTCGGTATCACCGGGGTATCACGGCCACGACGCTGAGAGGTGATCCTGACCGGCCTTGGCGATCGCGAAACATCGAGTCAGCCACTGCTGGTCGGGGTCGCCGTCGAAGACGTCCCGAGGCGATGTACCACCCTTCGGACGACAACTCAGTCGCGGGCCCCCGTCGATGCCGGACCCGTCGGGTTCGTGGGTCACCACGGGCCCGGTTCTTGCGTCCCGCGTCAGCACGACGTCTGCTGACATTGCTTTGAGACGAGCCCGAAGCGAGCCTCCTCGTGAAGATTGGCGAAGCTGACGAGTTTCTATGGAGAACGGCGCACCGTTTCGACTCGATTCTCGGGTCGGTTGGGTCAGCGAGGCGGGCCTTGCGAGATGAGTCCTGATTCGTATGCGTGGATGACCAGGTGTGTCCGGGTGTTCAAGCTGAGCTTCTCGAGCAGTCTGCTGACGTAGGTCTTGACGGTCGCGAGGCCCAGGTGCAGTTGGTCCGCGATCTCTGCGTTGGAGAGTCCCCGTGCGACGAGCATGAGGATGTCGCCTTCGCGTGCGGTGAGGTCGGGGGTGGGTCGGGTGGGTTGCGGGGTGGGTGTGGATGCGAACGCCTCGATGAGGCGTTTGGTGACACTGGGCGACAGGAGTGCGTCTCCTGCGGCGGCGACCTGGACGGCGCGTAGCAGTTCGGCCGGTGGCGTGTCCTTCACCAGGAAGCCGACGGCTCCGGCCCTCAGGGCGCCGAAGACGTATTCGTCCATGGCGAACGTGGTCAGGACGATCACCCGCACGTGAGCAGAGCGCGGATCGGCCAGGATGCGCTTGGTCGCCTCGATCCCGTCCAGCACAGGCATCCGCACATCCATGAGGACGACGTCGGGGAGCTGCTCGGCCACCAGTCGCACTGCCTCCTCGCCCTGTCCAGCTTCTCCCACGACCTCGAGGTCGGGGCTGGATGCCAGCAGCGCTACGAAGCCGGCGCGGACCAGCTCTTGGTCGTCGACGACCACGACCTTGGTGGTCATGTGGGGGCGCCGACCCGGGCAACCCCGGGGAGGACGGCCCGGACCCGGAAGCCGCCCGCCTCCGTCGGTCCGGCCTCGAAGACGCCACCGAAGAGGCCCACCCGCTCACGCATGCCCACCAACCCGAAGCCCGGCGAGGTCTGCGTGGTCGGCTGAGCAGACTCGGGGTTCTCGATCACCACGGTGACATCACCATCGGAGGAGGCGACACTGATGGTGACGGCGGCCCGTGGTGCGTGCTTGCGCGCGTTGGTCAACGCTTCTTGCACGATCCGGTACACCGTGATGCGCACGCTGTCGGGAAGGTGCTCTACTCCCGGCTCGATGATCAGTTGGGCGGGGCCGTACGACTCCCGGTGCATCGCGATGAGTGGCTCGAGGTCGCCCAGCCCTGGCGCTGGTGACAGGTCCACGAGGCTGGTGTCGTCGGGTCCTTCCCGGAGCACGCCCAGCATCCGGCGCAGGTCGTCGAGTGCCATCCGGCTGGCCTCCTCGATAGCGGTCAGCGCCGGCTCCACGCGTTGGGGCTGTTCGTGCATCAGGTGGCGGGCGACTCCGGCCTGGACAGCCACGACCGACAATGTGTGAGCGACGACGTCGTGCAGCTCGCGAGCGATGCGGAGCCGTTCGTTGAACACCGCTCGCTGCTCGGCGGCGGCGACCTCGCGTTCGGCGGCGAGCGCGCGCTGCGTGGCCTCTTCACGCAACGTCCGTTGTCGTCGTACCGCCATTCCAATCGCCCAGGGCACGCAGAAGATCGCGGCGTTCAGAATGCCGGCGGGGTCGTCGAAGGCAGGCACATGGATCAGCGCAAAGAAGGTGAACATCCCGAGCACGGTGACCAGGCCGGCCAGGGCTACCCGCGTTGGACGGTAGACGGCGACGGAGTAGAGCAGGGCCAGGGTGCCCAGCGGGGTCACGCCCTCGTTCCACGGCACGACCATGATCGTCGAGATGGACACCGCCGAGACGGCCAGTGCGGTGTACGGGTAGATCCTTCTGAAGGCCACGGGCAGGCTCGCGCCGATCGCCAGGAGAACCAGTGGCGCATTGGCCGGTGGGTAGTCAACCGCGACGGTCGGGTCGGTGGTGAACACACTGCCCACACCGATCGCGGTCAGGACCAGAGCGAAGACGCAGTCCAGCTGGAACCAGCGGCTGGCCAACAGTGCCCTCATGGATGGGAGGGTACGCCGACACGGCTACCTGGAACTCCGCCCAGCGGAGGGCCGCAGACCCGTCTCGCGGAGGACTCCAGACCAAGAGATTCCACCTCATGACGGGTCTGTGTCCGAGACTCCAGGTGGTTGGACGACACGCCGATGACGAGAAGCCTGAAGGTCCACCGGCCGACCGCCAGCCAGCTCGAAGATCTGAGGAGGACCTCATGTCCACAGCCGTACTCGACCACAAGGCTCCCGGAGCCGATGTGGTCCCCGCGTCAGGCGCTATCGCAGCGGCGGCACTTGCCGGAGCGCTGTCGTCGGCAGCCTTCGTCGCCGGCTTCGTGTTCTTTCCTTCCCAGAGCTTCCGCGAGGGAGTGCTGACCCCCTACTCGATCGTGAACAACGTCGTGACGACGTTGGCTTTCGCGGGCCTTGCCATGGCTGTGCCGACGCTCCGGCGCGTGCTCGACGTTCCCCGCTGGGCCTTGTACCTGAGTTCGGCGGCTTTTGCGGCGGTGGCCGCCATGTCATGGTCGCTGGCCACACTGGCCCCACACATGGCGACGCTCGTCAGTGACAGCGAGTACGACGAGTTCACCACCTACCTGATCCTGTTCCCGCTGCCGAAGATGATCCTGGGCCTCGTCGGCTTCACCGCCCTGGGCGTATCCGGTTGGCGTCGACGCGCCATCCCGCGAGGAGCCGCGGCACTGCTGATCCTGGCCGGCCTTGCGTCCCTGTGGTGGGCCTACCCTCCTGGCGCCCTGCTCGCCGCCCTCGCCTTCGCCTGGATCGTCAAGACAGTCGAGGCCGGGTCTAGGGGACCCACCCAGCCCCAGCAGTCATCGATGTCAAAGGAGCAGTCGTGACCGAGGACGTGGACCGAGAAGGGGTCGAGATCGGGAGAAGGGGGCTGTCTGGAGTCGTGGCGGGCGTGTTGCTGCTGGGTTGCCTGACGGTGGCGGTCGCGCCGGCAGCGCGGGGGACCACCCCGGGAGGGAACGGCAACGATCGTGTTCTCGGCCGATCTTGGCCAGGGCTTCCAGCTCTTCACGATCGAACCCGATGGCGATGGTCTTCACCAGCTCACGAACGTGGACCGAGAGGCATCACGCGCGGACTGGTCACCGGAGGGGGACCGGCTGGCGTTCGAGCTCTTCGAGCTCTCTGGTGGGGAGCATGCTGGCGTGGCGATCATGAACGCCGACGGCAGCGAGATGGTTGATCTCACGCCGGGCGGCATCCAAACCGAGCCCGCGTGGACCCCGGACGGCCAGCAACTCGCCTACGAGTGCTTCACCTGCGTGGGCGGAGACGGAATCTTCGTCATCAACGAAGACGGGACCGGCGCCCGGCGACTGACGAACAATCCCTTCCCGGACGGCTTCGACACCGATCCGAACGTGTCGCCCGACGGTCAGAGCGTCACCTTTGTCCGGGTCCGCAAGGACGGGCGGGAGCAGGCGCTGTTCGCGGTCGACATCGACGGCGGACACGAGCGCAAGCTGACTTCCTTCGGGTTGGAGGTCGGGGTGAAGCATGACTGGGCTCCCGACGGGCGGCACATCGTCATCACTCGAGACGCCGACTATCCGCAGGGGCGGTCCCCCAACGTGGCCACCATCAGGCCCGACGGTTCCCGGCTGCGGATGCTCACCACCTACGAAGGTGGGAAGAGAGGAGCCTTCGCCGGCTCCTACTCACCCAACGGACGTTGGATCGTCTTCCGCGTCGAAAACCTCGACCGCCAAACGTTCCGTCTCCTCAAGATCCGACCAGACGGCAGCCACCGGACCCTGATCGCGACGTTGCCGTTCGCTCCACGCAACATCGATTGGGGCTCCAACTAGAAGCGACAGCCTCGACTCCCGCGCGCCCGGCCCCGAGCCGTCGCCCTCCAGGCCTTCGCAGGGCGGCGACGCCGACCTGAAGCGTCCGCTCGTCGGCTATTCGGTCCGTCATGCCGATCATGGTGCGCAGCCGATGAGCGGTCACTTCGACAGCATCAGGCCGCGGAGGACTGCACCCGAACACGCCGTTGAGTTCCGCAACGGCAGCTACCGCTCCTGAGCCCGCCGACCTCACCGTACGAACGCCAACCTCAACTAAGGACATCGAGAAGATCGGATCAACCTTGAGGGGAGGAGCGCTCGGTTTCGAGACCAAGGATCCGGACGCACTCGAGCTCGACGAAGCCCCCCGGCGTCGACCGGCTTGGCCGGCGGGCTACCGCCGGGCGGTCTCGGGTCGCCTCCACTGCATGTGCTACGCCCCGGGGGCTGTCACGCAACTGCCACGTCGTCGGATGCCTCCGCCGGCTCCCCGAGCGCGGAACCGATCCCGTATCGGAGCTCCTGCGCGGCATCCACTCCGCTGCTCGAGCGGGAGCGCCAGGCGATGTGACCGTCGGGTCGCACCACGACCGCGCCATCCGGGTCGAGGCCGTAGGTCGCCTCGAACGCATCGGCGGGGTCGCACAGGCCGTGGCGCCCGACCACCAGCACCCGGATGTCCGCACCGACGCCTGCGGCGGCGTCCCGTGCTGCCGTCTGCCAGTGCGCCCCCTCGGACCCGGTGAACACGGTGAGCCCAGGCCCGAGCAGATCGAGCGTGGATCGCCGCTCCCCGTCCCGCTCCAGCCAGACGTGCGGGAGCCTGGCCCCCGGGCGTCCCGTGGGTTGCCACGATTGCTCCGCTGCCTGGGGCCAGGCGGCTTCGGGGGCCAGCGCGCCACGCTCGTAGGTGACGCCGATGTCGATCGCGAGAGCGTCGAGGGTTGTACTGGTGGGCTCGGCTGAACGGCGGGTGTTGGCCTCGCCGATCGGTCGCCGCTCCTGCTCATAGGTGTCCAGCAGGCCTTGGCCCGCCAAGCCCCTCATCACGAACGCCAGCTTCCATGCGAGGTTGTGCGCGTCGTGGATTGCGGTGTTCATGCCCGCGCCGCCTCGTGGGGTCATCCGGTGGGCTGCGTCTCCGACGAGGAATACGCGATCCGATCTGAAGGAGTCGGCCACCTGCGCCGCGAACGAGAACGCGTTGGTGGAAAGGATCTGCACCGGAAGATTGGCGACGCCGGAGGCGACGCGGATCATCTCTGTCATCCGCTCGGGCGTGAACTCGAGCAGCGTTTGAGTGTCGGGATCCCACGTCTGGGCGTGTACCCAGCGGTCGCCGCCCGTCGGGAGCATCACGACCAGCCCGGTGGGACCGGGGATCATGTTCAGCCCGTACGGCGTACCGACGTGCGCCCCCAGCGGTGCCCGGAACAGTGTGCTGACGAACTCCTCCAGATCGTCCTGGCCCGTCATCGTGATCCCTGTCGCGGCGCGGACTGCGCTGCGAGCGCCGTCGGCGCCGACCAGGTAGCGCGCGCGCACCGCCCACCGACGGTGGGTTGTCACGTCGCGCAGCATGGCGGTGATGCCCTCGCCCTCCTGATGGAGGGCCACCAGCTCCGTGCCGAAGCGGATGTCGGACCCTTGAGTTCGGGCCTCGTCGGCCAGCACCGGCTCGAAGGCGTCCTGCGCCGCCACGGCGTACGTCGTCGGACTGACCGGCCCAAGCTCCTCCTCGGTCGGGAAGCCCAGCGGAACCGTCTCCCCTTGGGGGGAGATCAGTGTCGGCGCGACCCGGCCCAGCGGAACGGCCTCGAACCCGACGTCGCGGACGCGCTGCTCCAGACCCCATCCGCGCATGATCTCCATCGTCCGTGGGCTGATCGCGGTGGCCCGCGGGAAGGACGAAAGGTCCGCCCTGCGCTCGACCAGGAGGGCCGGAACGCCGTGCCGCGCCAGGCCGATTGCCGTGACCAGCCCCGCGGGACCGGCGCCGACCACAAGCACGCCTGTTGTCTCCACACTGTCGAAGTCCTTCGACCAGTGTCTGTTCATCGCACTCTCCTAGGTGTCCAAGTCCGCATTTTCATCGGACATACTGTCGTGCGGAACTACGATGGATTACATCGGACACGATGTCAAGCCAAATTGGTATGCTTTCCGTCATGACGGAGAAGCGTCCCTATGTCCAACGGAACAGGGCGGCGACGGCAGAGGAGACCCGGCGGCGGATCCTCGACGCTGCCCACGAACTGTTGGCTGGTGAGCCGGCACAGGGAGTCAGCATCGACCGCATCGCTCGGCAGGCAGAAGTCGCCAGATCGACCGTCTACCTGGTCTTCGGCAACCGGACCCAGCTGTTCGAGGCGCTGGCCACGGACTTCCTCGAGCGGCTCGGCTTCCAACGGGTGGTCGACGCGGTGCGGCTTCCGGATGCACGCGATGCCCTGCTCACCAGCCTTCGTGAGGGCTGCCGGCTGTACGCGGGCGGACGCGATTTGGGGCGCGCGCTCTTCTCTCTAGCCCTCCTGGACCCGGATGCCGCCGGTGCCATCGTCGTTCTCGAGCGGGGCCGAGCACCGACGATGCGCGCCCTGGCCCGACGGCTCCGGGACCAGGGCTACCTCCGGCCCGACGTCGGTGTCCAGGACGCGGCTGACGTGTTGTGGGTGCTGAGCAGCTTCGACACGTTCGACCAGCTGTTCACCGGTCGGGGTCTCGCCGCAGGGACCGTTGCCAAGCGCATCGCCGCGATGGCTGAACGCGCACTTCTGGTCGACGACGGCTGAATCCTGTCCGCGCGACGGAGCCTGGCTGGCAGCGACGGGGTGATAGGGCCGGGGCTACCGGAGTGGCGGCCTACCGGCGGCGACGTGCGGCCAGCAAGGGGTCCGCCGTCATCGGTAGCGCGAGGGGATTGTCAGTCCGGGACGTTCGTCGTCCCAGGCCATCGCCGAGATGCGCCAGCCGGCGGGGGTCTTGACGAACTGCGTAGAGATGACGCCGTCGCCCTCCGTCACGACTCCCGCGTGCTCGCTGCGCTTCGAGTACGTGCTGAACCGGTGCGCCACGTTGCCGAACCGTTCGGTGACCTGAGCAGTCTCGCGCTCGGCGAATGCGTTGAGCTGTCGTGAGCGGACCTGCTCAGTGCGGTCACGCACGAACTCGTCGATCCCGATGCTCTCTGGCTGACCGCTCGCGGTGCGGACCAACCGGGCCCCTTCGGCGAACAGTGACGGCAGGGACGAGTAGTCGGGATGAGCCCCGGACTCGAAGGAGACACTGGCCAGGAATCTCGCCATCACCTTCGCGATGGCGTCCTCCTCGTCCTCCTCCTCGTTGGCACTGCTCGCCACTCAGGGGCACCGTGTCGGATTGGGGCTCTGTCCAGATGACATAGATCTTGCGGATCGTCTCGGTCACCACCCATCGGCCACGCCACCCCGAACGGGCGATGAACTTCACGCCCGGTCGCAGTTCGAGGGCCGTCCCGTCATCACTCAGCACCGTGCCCCGGCCTTCGAGAATGTGCATGTACTCGGCGAACCCGTCGTTGTGTGCGGCGAAGGCACCCGGGGTCACCTCCCACAGGCCGGATTGCCCGGCACCCTCGCGGTACAGCTCGCGGACAAGAGCTTGCGGGTCACCGTCGAGCACGGAGAGCGGCTCATCGGGTAAGAAGCCGGCGTGGTCGACCTGTTCGGGAAGGAGCGTCAGCCCCTCTTTCCTGAGCTGGTCCGTTGACCTGCTCGTGTTCGTTTCCGTCATGGACCCATCCTCGCGCTGGAACAGCTCTGCTCGCGTGGGTAGGTGAGTGCCCATCTCTGAGGGGCGGCCGCCCATTCGTTGTCGCCCCACCGGACGGGCGTCATGCCGGACACGCCTCGACGAGACGTGCCTGGTCGGCGAGAACGTCGCGCAGCCGGCGTAGCGCGTAGTGCACCCGGGTCCGCAGGGTCCCAACGTTGATGCCCAGCTCGCCGGCCACGTCCCTGTAGGGACGGTCGAGCACGATCGTCTCCAGAACGGCGCGGCGATGATCCTCGCTGATCTGCGCGAGCGCGGCTCGGAGCTCGGCGCGCATCAGGACCAGGTCCATAGCGAGACTGTGATCGGCTGCCTCCTCGTAGGGCTCTACGGCCGTGACGGGCGGGCGACGCATGCGGGCACGCACCAGGTCGACGGACACGTTGGCGGTGATCGCGATCAGCCAGCTCGCCAGTGGCCCGCCAGAAGGATCGAACGTCGAGCAGCTGCGCCATGCCCGGGTGAAGGCCTCCTGGACGGCCTCCTCGGCCAGGTGTGGGTCGAGCACGATGCGGCGCGCCCGGGCGAGGGCGCGCGGCCCGTGGGCGGCGTACGCCGCCGCGAGACCCTCCTCGGTGCACAGCTGCGCGCACCCACCAGGGCGGCAGAAGCGTTGTTCGGACGCTGTCGATGGCAAGCTCATGGCGCCAGACTCATCCGAGCCGATGACCGCGGGCATCGGCAGCGGCTGCCCATCCGAAGCCAGCGCGCTGCCCAACCGAAGCCCACTATGGGGATCGCGACCCGAGTGCGACGATCGCATGGTGGGGCACGACCTGCTGGAACGGCAGAAGGAACTGCGCACCCTCACTGCTCTCGTCGAGCGAGCCGTGTCTGGGCACGGTTCGACCGCCCTGGTGCTGGGCGACGCGGGGATCGGCAAGACCAGCCTGGTCCGGGAACTTCTCGCCACGCTCCCTCGCAACGTGCGTGTGCTCGCGGCGGCCTGCGAGGACTTGCTGACGCCTCGCACCCTGGGGCCGCTGCGGGACGCGGTGCGAGGACGAGACGGGCCGCTCGCCGAGGCCTTGACGTCCGGCGCCGACCAGGACGCCGTGTTCGCGGCCGTGCTCGCCGAGCTCGGATCGGGGACACCGACCCTGCTGGTGGTCGATGACGTGCATTGGGCTGATGGAGCGACGCTCGACGTGCTCCGGTTTCTCGGCCGTAGGATTGCGGACCTGCCGGCGATGCTCCTGCTCACCTATCGCGATGACCAGGTCGATGACGGACATCCGCTGCGCAACCTGCTCGGCGGCATGACGGGCGCCGAGACGGTCCGGCTGCGGCTGGCCCCGTTGACCGTCGACGGGGTCACAGCCTTGGCGGCCGGTGCCGAGATCGATACGGCCGACCTCTTCCGGCTCACGCAGGGCAACCCGTTCTTCGTCACCGAGGTGCTGGCCACCGCACCGGACGTGCTCGTTCCACCGACCGTCGTCGACGCGGTGCTGGCGCGCGTGGGGAAGCTGAGCCCAGAGGCCCAGTCAGCCGTCAGACGTCTGGCCGTCGTGCCCGGAGGTGTCGAGTTCGGGCTGCTGCGGATGCTGCAGCCCGACTTCGCCCCGGTCGGCCAGGCCGAGGCGGCGGGCGTGCTGACCGTGCGAGGAGACGTCCTGCGCTTCCGCCACGAGCTGGCCCGGCGCACAGTCGCCGAGACTCTGCCGACCAGCGTCCGCATGGCCCTGCACGAGGACGTGCTGGGCGCACTGCTCACCGACCCCGAGCCGGACCCCTTCCGAGTGCTCCACCATGCGGTTGCTGCTGGGGACGACGAGGTCGTCGTGAGGTACGGCCCGCTCGCGGGTCGCGCGGCCGCCCGTGCCGGAGCGCATCACCAGGCCGCATCCTGCTTCGCGCTCGTCCTGGCGCGCGGCGCCCTGCTCACGCCCGCCCAACGCGGCAGGATCGGTGAGGCCTACGCGTGGGCTCTCTCCAACAGCAACCAGCTCCAAGCCGCGGCCGACCAGGCCGCGACCGCGGTCGAGCAATGGCGACAGGCCGACGATGGTTCCAAGCTGGTCAGGGCGCTCGTCACCCTGTCGCGCCACCAGTGGCTCACAGAAGAGACCGCGCAGGCACGGTCATCGGCCGAGCTTGCCCTTCAGCTGGCAGAGGACCGGGGCGACACCCTCGACCAGGCCCTGGCACGGCTCAACCTGGGCGGGGTCCTCGTCCTGGTCGACCAGGAGCACGAGGGAATGCAGTCGCTGCGCGCCGGGATCGACCTGGCAGAGCGCCTGGGAGCCGACGACATCGTGACCCTCGCCACCAACTACCTCGGGTCGGCCCGGCTTCAGCTCGGCGACCTCGGTGGCCGGGACGACCTGTTGCGCAGCCGGGACCAGGCACAACAGATGGCCAACCACGAGTTCGTCATGAGGGCCTACTACAACCTCGCCGAGGGCCTCTGGCGGCTCGGCCGCTACGACGAGGCGCTGGGATTCATCACGGAGGGGGAGGCGTACGGCGCCGACCGCGAGTTCCGGGTGTATGCGTACATGTTCGGCGCCCGCCGCTATCGCCGGCTCGGGATGCAGGGTCGGTGGGCCGAGGCTGTCAGCGGCCTGCGCGGGATGCTCGACGGGAAGGGCGACCCGGGCATGATCGGGCGGGAGACGTTGCCGGTGCTCACCCGGTTGCTCGTGCGCCAGGGTGACCCCGAGGCGACCGCCTATCTCGCCGAGTCGACCCGACACGCCGAGCGGAGCAACGTCCTGGACTGGCTGGTGCCGACCGGACTGGCGGCGATCGAACATGCCTGGCTCTCCCGACGCCCCGAGCTCGCGGGCTCCTTCCCCGACCTGCTTCTGGATCGGACGGAGCGACCCGGCCTGAGCGTGCAGCGTGGCGAGCTGATGCGCTACCTCAAGCGCCTCGGGTACGACGTCGATCCCCCTCCCGGATGCCCACCCGGATATGCGGCGGGCATCCGAGGCGACTGGCGGTCGGCGGCCGAGGCGTGGAGGCGCGAAGGCGACCCCTACGAACGGGCGCTCGAGCTGGCCGGCTCGGGCGAGGTGGCGCCGACCCTCGAGGCGTTGACGACCCTGGACCGGCTCGGAGCCCGGCCCGCCGCGGAGCTCACGCGCAGGCGGCTACGGGACCTCGGCGTGCAGCGTCGTCCCGCGCAGGCCGAGCGGAGAAGTGGTCCAGAACCCGGCCGGTCTCACCGCTCGACAGGTGGAGATCCTGCGCCTCCTCGCGGACGGGTTGGCCAACGCGGACATCGCCGAGCGACTCGTCCTGTCTCCCCGCACGGTCGACCACCACGTCGCCGCCGTACTCCAGAGGCTCGACGTGCACTCCCGCCACGAGGCGGCCGCGGAGGCTCGGCGCCTCGGCCTCGCTGACTGACGGCTCCATTCCGGTCCGCGATGAACATCGGCCGTCCGGCCGTCGTGCAACTGCCTGGAACACCAATGAGCCAGGCCTCGCGAACAGCACCGGCGACGCCTCGGCCAACCTCGAAGGGAGAAACCCATGTCACTCACGATGCGTGAGGAGCAACCCGCGGCTTGCGGTTGCGTCGTGGTTCGGCTTGCCGAGCCGGCCGACTATCCAGCCATCCGGGCGGTCATCCTCGCGGCCTACGGGGAGTACGAGACAGCCATCGGACCCGACGCGTACGACCTGTATCTCGAGGACCTGCTCGACCTCGAGCTGCACGCGCGGAACGGCCCGTTGATCGTCGCCGAGGTCGACGGCGTCGTGCGAGGGTCGGGCGCCTTCTACCCCGATGCCGCGGCCCAAGGTCTGGGCTGGCCCAGCGGTTGGGCCGGCGGGCGGGCTCTCGCCGTGCATCCGGCCGCGCGGCGACAGGGTGTCGCACAGGCTCTGTTGGAGGCCGCCGAGGGTCTCGCCCACGAGTACGGCGCACCCGTGTTCGCCTTCCACACCATCGACCTGATGAGCGGCGCGATAGCGCTCTACAAGGATCTCGGCTACCGCCGGGCACCGGAGTTCGACCAGGACCTGCGCCCCCACTTCGGCACCACCGCCGGGCAGCCCATCCAGGCCATCGCGTTCCGGCGCGACCTCACCACACCAGGACAGGCGCGTCGCCATCCCCACGTCACGTCGCTGCGACCCGACTCCAAGGACGACCGATGACGCTCCACACGACACCCCAAACGACGGCCCACGGGTCCGTCCTGCCTTCGCACGCGATCGGCGAGACCGACGTACCCCTGCTCGAGGAGACGATCGGGCAGAACCTGCGCCGGACGGTCGCAGCGCACCCGGACCGTGAGGCGCTCGTCGACGTACCAAGCGGGCGGAGGTGGTCCTACCGCGAGCTGCTCGTCGATGTCGACGCCCTGGCCCGTGGCCTGATGCAGCTCGGCATCACCCCCGGGGATCGGATCGCGGTCTGGGCGGGGAACCTCCCGGAGTGGATGCTGCTGCAGTACGCCACCGCGGAGATCGGCGCCATCCTGGTCACCGTCAACCCCGCCTTCCGCACCCGCGAGCTGGGCTACGTGCTGGCCCAGTCCGGGGCCAGGATGCTCGTCGCGGCCAGCGAGCTGAAGGGCGTCGCGACCGGGCCGATGATCGCCGCCGTTCGCGCTGACTGCCCGGCCCTCGAGCTCGTGACGACGATCGGCGACGAGTCATGGCGCGCCCTCTACGACCGCACGGTCGACGACCGGCCGCTCCGCGAGCGCCGCGCGCAGCTGTCGCCCGACGACCCGATCAACATCCAGTACACCTCGGGTACGACCGGGCATCCCAAGGGCGCGACCTTGTCCCACCGCAACATCCTCAACAATGCGTACTTCGTGGGCCTGCGGTGCGGCTACACCGAGCGGGAGCGGGTATGCGTGCCGGTGCCGCTGTTCCACACGTTCGGGATGGTGCTGGGCAATCTGGCGACGACGGCGCACGGGGGGTGCGTGGTCTACCCGGCCGAGTTCTTCGACGCCGGCGCCACCCTGGCGGCCGTCGACCTGGAGCGGTGCACGTCCCTGCTCGGCGTACCCGCGATGTTCCTCGCGGAGCTGGGCCGTCCCGACCTCGAGGGCTTCGACCTGTCGTCCCTGCGGACCGGCATGATGGGCGGCTCTCCCTGCCCGGTCGAGGTGATGAAGCAGGTCATCAACCGGATGGGCATCGCCGATGTGACGATCGTGTACGGGATGACGGAGACCTCGCCGGTCTCGACCCAGACACACGTCGACGACTCCTTGCACCAGCGGGTGACCACGGTGGGACGGGTTCACCCCCATGTCGAGGTCAAGATCGTGGACCCTCGCACCGGCGCCACCGTCCCGCGCGGGACCGAAGGCGAGCTGTGCACGCGCGGCTACTCCGTGATGCTCGGCTACTGGCACGAGCCGGACAAGACCGCAGAGGCAGTCGACGACGCGCGGTGGATGCACACCGGTGACCTGGCCACGATGGACGTGGACGGCTACGTCCACATCACCGGTCGCCTCAAGGACATGGTCATCCGCGGTGGCGAGAACATCTCGCCCCGCGAGATCGAGGAGTTCCTCCACACGCATCCCGACATCGAGGACGTGCAGGTCGTGGGAGTCCCCGACGCTCGCGTCGGTGAGGAGCTCATGGCGTGGGTGCGACTCCGTCCAGGAGCGCCGGTGCTGTCGCCCACGCGGCTCCGCAGGTTCGCGACAGGAAAGCTCGCCGCCTTCAAGATCCCCCGCTACGTCACGGCGATCGAGGAGTTCCCGATGACGGCCAGCGGGAAGGTTCGCAAGGTCGAGCTGCGGCAGATGGCCGTGGACCTGCTCGGGCTCGAGCAGGTCGTGGCCGCCGAGCACGCATGAGCACACAGGACAGTTCGCACTGTCCGACAACCAATCAGAAGGTAACCCGCATGTTCTCCCACCAGACTGTTCTCGAGCCCCGGACGCCCACGGCTCCGAAGCCTCACCAAGACCTGACTCTGAAGGCAGCAGCCGTCGTCGGGGTCGGTGGCTTCGCCGTCGCCGCCGTCGTCACCGGACTCGTCACTCCTGGTTACGACCCGCGTCGCGAAGCCATCAGCGGGCTGGCCGCGCTCGACTCACCACACGCCTGGATCATGATCCTTGGCTTCTTGTTCGGTTCCGTCGGCCTGCTGTCGGCGGGTCTCGTGCTGTGGAAGCACGTGCCGACTCGAGCTGCCCGGGTCGGGTCCGGACTCGTCGTGATGTCGGCGGCCCTGATAGCCGTCGCGGGACTCGCACGGCAGGACTGCTCCGACCAGCTGGCCACCTGCAAGGACTTCGGCGACGCCGTCAACGCGTCCGAGAGCTACTGGGTCCACGAGCAAGCCTCGCTGTTGGGCTTCGTGATGCTGATCATCTCGTTCTTCCTGCTGGCCAGCGGGCTACGCAGAACAAACCGACCGGGACTGGCCACCGTGAGCCGTATCGTCGGCGTCGCCTGCATGGCGGGCACCGCTCTGCTGGTGGTCACGCCGCCCTTCGTCGTCGACAACTACGGCATCGTGCAGCGGCTCTTCATCGCGGTGCTGTTCGGATGGCCGGTGGCCGCCGCGTTGCTGGCGTCCCGAGTCACCGCCCACGGATGACACCGCCAGTCCTGGCCGCGCACCTACCCGTGGCCGCCCAGGCTCTGGGTGTTCCTCAACTACGAAAGGTCATCGCATGACTCAGCAAGAAACACAGTCCGGCCGCGTACTGCTCCGCACCGGCGCGGCAAGCGCTCTCCTCGGCGTCGTCGCGGCTCTCGTCCAGACCGGCATCGACCCCTCCTACCCCGACGATCCGAGCGAGGCGATCAAGCAGGCATCGCAGAGCCACTTCCTCACGTCCTCCCGGGTGCTCGACATGGGCGCCTTCCTCCTGCTCCTCGTCGGGGTCCTCGTCATCACCAGGGTGTTCTCGGCAGCCCGCGGCGGGCCCTGGGCGGCAGTAGCTCGAGCCTTGTTCACGGTTTCGGCTGCCGCCGGAGCCATCGCCACGATGATCGTCGGCTCGCTTCCGGACGTCGCCCATGCGTGGGGGGAGGCGACACCTGCCCTCAAGCCCGGCTACATCGCGGCGTACGACGCCCTCGGCCACGTCAGCGGAGGAGTGTTCGCAGTGTCCTGGACCAGCCTGGGACTCTTCGGGATCGTGTACGCCGTCGCGCTCCGGCAGAGCGACCTCTTCCCACGCAGGCTCGGTTGGATCTCCTGCGCCAGCGGCGTCGCTTTGATCAGCGCGGTCGTGCTCGGCATCGCCTTCCAGGTCCCGGTCGCCTTCGTGCTGCTGGTGCTGGGCCTGCTGCTGTCCTACGTCGTGATCGGGGCCTCGGCCGTCCGGGTCTGGCGAATCGCAGGAGCGGCCCGGCCGACCGTCAGGACCACTCACTGCGCAGCGGCTGGATCAGCGGATGGTGACCGAGGAGGCGACGCCGAGCCGATGAACGAACGTTGGCTCGATGCGTCGGTCGATCCCGTCTTTGCCCAGGGCATCGGGGCCTCCCGAAGGGGGTCGGAATCCGGCGCGCATTCCTGATGTCCCACCAGCGTCCGCAACGAGTGCCGCGAAGGCCGGCGAAGGCTGACGAAGCGCGTCCGGCAGAGACGATGCCCGCGGCGGCAGGAACGTGACCAAACGGGAACCAGTCTGCCTCCCCCAAGGACCTCGAGTGATGCTGCCCAAGCGTTACGTACGCCGACTCCAGCAGGACTTCTCGACTCCTGGGTGGCTATCGATTCAGCCGGCCCGAGTAGTGCGCAGGGGCCCGCAGTGTTGTGATAGGCGTGTCCAGCGTGACGAGGGTAGTCCCGAGCTCGCCCATCGCGCTCGGTCCCATCAACAGGGAGGAGCGTGCCGCATGAGCGACCACGAACAGCCGCTGTTTCGAGTGTGGGAGTACGACGTGCCGGAGCGCTCCAGGGGCGAGTTCGAGCGGGTGTACGGGGCTGAGGGGGAGTGGGCCCAACTCTTCTCGTCCTCCGATGGTTTTGAGGGCACAGAACTGTTCGGCTCGGTGGCGCGCCCGGGGCGCTATCTGACGATCGACCGCTTCACGAACGAAGCTGCCTGGCAGCAGTTCCTGGTCACACATCGGGACGCCTACCGGGAACTCGACGCCCTGACTGCCGGGTTAGCTCGCGTCGAACGGAACCTGATCGGTCCTGATGCCGACTGACCCCAGGTGCCCGGCTCGAGCTTGGTGGCGGAGCCGCTGACCTCGCGGCGATGCGGGCCAGCTCAGCTGTCTGTTCTCCGATCGTTCGTGACATCCTCCCAGCATGGCCAAGTTCACAGTCACCACTAACAAGGGCAATGTCGCTGCCTACGAGGGCAAGTACTGGGTCGACGAGGGGGTGCTCAGTGTTCTGCCGGAAGTGGGCAACAAGGTCTATTTCTCGCCGACCGGTTGGCTCGTGCTGGAGGTGAAGGAGGCAGACCCGCCCGTGACGTGAGGCAAGGTCGTTGCGCGCTCTGGCACGGGGTGGGTCGTCGCAGAGCGCCGCCAGCCGGGCCGGGCCTCGACCGGGCCGACGACGGACACCAGCGTTCCTCCAGCCTTGATCAGGGCCGTTGACCCGTCGCGCTCGCGCTCGGCAAGCGTGCCCCGCGACGCTAGCCTGGGTCGGACGCCGTCCCCCGGTAGCGCTGGTGAGAAGGACGTGAAGAGGCATGGGCGAGATCGTCCCGCGCTGGGAGTGGCGTACGTTCGCCAGTAGCGTCGCGACGGCCGATGCAGTGTTCGCGACCCTGGAGCCGGCGGTCGAGACGAGCGAGGAGCTCTACCTGCTGACCAGTTCCGGTGACAACGTCAAGGTCCGTGGCGGGCTATTGGACATCAAGGTCCCGCGCGAGACCGACGGGTCGGGTCTCCAGCGCTGGGAGCCGATCCTCAAGGCGGCGTTTCCTCTCGATGAAGCGGCCACGCGCACGGTCTTCCAGAGCCTGCGCCGACCGCTACCAGACCGTTCCGACGGCTTGGACCTGGAGGCATTCCTGACAGCAGTCGGGGTCGGTGCCGCCGGCGGGCCTCGTCTGCTGCGCGTACACAAACAGCGCGCCCGCTACACCGTTGCCGGTTGCCAGGCCGAGCGCACCGTGCTCGAGGTCGACGGGCGACGGACTGCGTCGATCGCCGCAGAGTCCACGGACCCGTCGGCTGTGGTGGCCACGGTCGATGCGCTCGGCCTCAGCGCCTACGTGAACCACGACGTCCCGACGGGGCTCCGGATGCTTGTCGATGCCGTGCCGGAGCGCTATGCCGTCATCGATGCGGGCACGAACTCGACCAAGTTCCATCTCGCGGAGCTCGACCCTGACAGCGGTGCCTGGAGGACCGTCGTCGACCGGGCCGTGGTGACCCGCCTGGGCGAGGGACTCGAGGCCACCGGCAAGATTGGCGCCGAGCCGATTGATCGGACCGCGCAGGCAATCGGCGAGATGGCCGACGAGGCCCGCCGTCTCGAGGTCCGCGCCAATGCCGTCGTGGGGACGGCGGGCCTTCGCATCTCGAGAAACCAGGCCGAGGTCGTCGAGAAGGTGCGGGCCCGGTCGGGGCTCTCGATCGAAGTGATCTCCGGGGAGGAAGAGGGCCGGCTCGCCTATCTCGCCGTTGCCACCGGTGTCGGGCTTGACGACAGGCCGATCGTCGTCTTCGACACCGGTGGTGGTAGCTCGCAGTTCACGTTCGGTCACGGTCTGGTCGTCGACGAAAGGTTCAGTCTCGACGTCGGCGCAGTTCGGTTCACCGAGCGGTTTCGGTTGGCTCGGGCGGTGTCGGCGGACGTCATCACCGATGCCGTCGCGGCGATCGCGGCCGAGCTCGGGCGTCTCGATGGGCGGCCTCGCGCGCACGCTGTCGTGGCGCTGGGCGGTGCCGTGACGAACCTGGCAGCGGTGAGCCACGGCATGACCACCTACGACCCAGACGTCGTCCAGGGGACAGCCCTGGACCGCGCGGAGATCGACCGTCAGATCGAGCTCTACCGCGGCCTCAATGCGCCTGAGCGTCGGCGTATCCCCGGACTACAGCCGGCCCGTGCCGAGGTCATCCTTGCTGGCGCGTGCATCGTGCGAACCATCATCGACAAGCTGGGCTGCGAAGCGGTCACGGTCAGCGACCGCGGCCTGCGGCACGGCGTGCTCCACGAGCGCTTCGGGCCGAGCGCAACGTCGAGAGTCTGAGCAACCGACCCATCGTCAGTCCGGGATCTCCTGTCCTGAGCTGGCGGCGAGCTGAGAGCTGAGCGCTGAGCATGCACAGCCCGGAAGACCGGCTCGTCGGCCGTCTATCCTGGTACGCCGTGAACGCCCACGCAGCCGACGTCCTCGACGAGCTCGTCCAGTCCGGCCACGAGCCCGGAGGCGCCATCGCCCTGGTGCGAGACGGAGTCGTGGAGATCGACCACAGCGCCGGAACCCGAGACGGGTCCTCACCCTGGACCCCCGACACGCTGGTGATGACCTTCTCGGTCGCGAAGCCCTTCGCAGCGCTCGCGTTCCTCGATGCGGTGAGCGAAGGGGCAGTGGACCTGGACCAGCCCGTCGCCTCTGTCTGGCCCGCGTTCGCAAGCTCAGGCAAGGACAAGACGACCATGCGCCACCTCCTCTCCCACCAAGCAGGGATCCCGGCATTCCCCGAGGAGGCCTCGCAGGTCAGCTACGACGACCGCGAGGCGCTCGCGAACCTCCTCGCGGAGGCCGCACCGATCCACCCACCCGGCGCCGCCGTCGCCGAGCACGCCTTGACATACGGTCACCTGCTCGACGAAGTCCTGCGCCGCGCTACGGGCGAGCCGCTCGCGACAAGGTTCGCCCGCATCGCCAGCGCCGCCGGATGGGATCTCCACCTCCAGGTCGGCGACCACGATCTCCCGCGGGTCGCCACCCTGGTGGACCCGGAGGGAACCTGGCGGTCGGGCTACCTCCAAGATCCCCGATGGGGCCCCGCTCTCGGCCGACCGCCGGGGCTCCTCGAGCCGGGGGTGCTGAACTCCGACCAGTTCCGTGGTACCTCGTTCCCGGCCGTGGCTCTGCACGCCAGCGCGCTGTCGCTGGCGTACTTCTATGACGACCTCATCAGGGCCGAGGGCTTCGTCTGCGAGCGGCTCGGCCGCGACCTGTGGCGCGCATACGTCGAACCGGCCGCGACCGGCCACGACCTGGTCCTCGACCGGTCCGTGACGTGGACCCTCGGCTTCCAGATCAGCGAGGAGAACGGACGCGTGGAGCTGGGAATGGGCGGCGCAGGCGGCTGCTTCGCCTGGGCCGAACCCGCCGCCCGGTACGGCGCCGCGTACCTCACCAGGGGACTCGGCGGTCACAACCGCGGCGAAGCGGTGTGGGAAGCCATCACCGCACGATTCTGATCGCAACGCCGACGACCTGCCTCGGGTGAGGCGAGTGGGTCGTTGGCACCCCCGTCTTGGGAGGGAGACAGGTCGAGACCTGGGACAGACGCCAGGGTCCGCGACGCCGACCACGGTGGAGCCACGGCCGTCCCGGCCCCGACAGACCCACGGAGGCTCCTCATGTCGCACCTCTCCTCACCCCACGCCCTCCTCAGGCTCCGCACTTCCAAGCGAGCGGCCGCCTGGCGGTCGCCGCCCTGGTGGTGGGCCTGGCCCTCACCGCCCCGACCACTTCCGCAGCCGCGGCGGACAGATCCATGGCCACGCCTCCCGCCGCGTCGGACACCGCTGAGCTGCAGCAGGCGCTCGACCAGTTGGTCGCGGACGGCGCTCCCGGCGCCCTGCTCTACCGCTACGACAAGGGCACGATCACCGCGCTCCAGAGCGGCCTCGCCGACATCGCCTCCGGGACGCCGATGGTTCCAGAGGACAGCTACCGGATCGGCAGTCTCACGAAGACCTACGTGTCGACGGCGGTCCTGCAGTTCGTGGCGCAGCACCGGGTCCACCTCGGCGACCACGCGCGCCGCTACCTGCCCGGACTTCTCGCCGGCCAGCCGCGCATCACCATCCGCCAGCTTCTCAACCACACCAGCGGTGTCTTCGACTTCAACGAGGACCCCCGCGTCCTGGCTCCCTACCTGGAGGGTCACCTAGGGCACGTCTGGTCGCCACGTCGCCTGGTCCGCATCGCCCTGAGCAACGACCCCGTTGCCGACCCCGGCACGGCGTACCACTACTCGAACACCAACTACCTCCTGGCGGGGCTGGTGGTCGAGGTCGTGACCGGGCGCCCGCTGGGTGACGTGCTCCGCGACCGTGTCTTCGCCAAGGCGCGCACCCATCGCCGATCCTCCATCTCATTGCGCCTGGCCCATCCTGAGCCGCCCCCGCGTCGTTAGCCCAACGACTGGGCAGCGCCGAGCTTTTCCGACCCACGTCATGTGAGTTCACTGACCCGTTCGGCGGCGATGATGCGTGCCGCTGCTTCGATGAGGGCGAGGTGGGAGAACGCCTGTGGGAAGTTCCCGAGGTGGCGACCGGTGTCGACGTCGAACTCCTCGGCGAAGAGCCCGAGGGGTGAGGCGATCCGGAGCAGGCGTTCCATGAGGTCTTGGGCGCGCTGTTCCTCGCCGATGATCGACAGTGCGGAGACGAGCCAGAACGAGCAGATGAGGAAGGTTCCCTCCTTGCCGGACAGTCCGTCGTCGGTCTCGTCGGTGCGGTAGCGCAGCACGAAGCCGTTCTCGGTCAGCTCGTCGGCGATCGCGAGCACGCTGGCGCGGAGCCGCTCGTCGGTCGCTGGAAGGAAGCCGAAGAGGGCTGCCAGCAAGCGTGGAGGCGTCCAGTGCGTCGGTCTCGTAGTGCTGGCGCAGGACCCCGCGGTCGTCGACGCCGTTGGCCAGGATGTCGGCCTTGATCTGCGTCGGCGGTGTCTCGCCAGGTCGCCGTGAGCTCCGCGTCGCCCCGGATCTCCGCCAGCTTCGAGGCACGGTCCAGGGCGACCCAGCCCATCAGCTTCGACGACACGTAGTGCTGGGGCTTGCCGCGGGCCTCCCAGATTCCCTGGTCGGGTTCGCGCCACACCTCGCTGGCGCACCGCGCCTGGGTCTGGACGATGGGCCACAGCCGCCGAGGCAGGCGTTGGCTGCGTCGCGTGTGCAGGAGGAAAGAGTCCAGGACCGCACCGAACACGTCGTTCTGGCGTTGGTCGAACGCGCCGTTGCCGATCCGCACCGGCCGGGCACCGGCGTAGCCGGACAGGTCATCGCGGGTGGACTCGGTCAGGTCGCGCCGGCCGTCGATCCCGTACATGATCTGCAGCGCACCGGTCTCGGTCGGCTCGAGGTCGGCGACGAACTGCATGAACTCGTCGGCCTCCCAGTCCAGGTTCAAGAAGTGCAGGGCCTGCAAGGTGAACGTGGTGTCGCGCATCCAGGTGTAGCGGTAGTCCCAGTTCCGCTCACCGCCGGGCGTCTCGGGCAGCGAGGTCGTGAGCGCCGCCACGGTGGCCCCGGTCGGCATGTAGCTGAGGCCCTTGATGGTCAGCGCTGACCGCTGGATCGGGTCACGCCAGCGATGGTCGGGGATTCGCGCCCGACCCAGCCAGGCGCGCCAGAACCGCGTGGTGGCGTCGATACGGGCGTTGGCCTCCTCGACATCGACCGGGGCGGTCAGCCCCTCGGCCCACGACAGGGCGCAGAAGCATTCCTCACCGGCCGACAGCACGTGACGGGCCCGCACCCGGTCGCCCTCCACCCCCAGGGCGAGATCGGACTTCAGCCGTATGGTCTGTCCGCCGGAAGTCGCGTCGGCGGCATGCCGGCTCCCGTCCACAAGCGCCCAGTCAGCCGACGTCCGGCCGTAGTCGAAGGCCGGCTCGCAGACGAGGTCGATCTCGACGGAGCCCTCCAGGCAGCGCACCGTTCGCACCAGCAGGTGGTCGGCGTCGTCGTCGGCCGGCGGCCGGGTGTGCGGCGTCACCGCGTCTTCGGTCGCTCGCGGGCCCATCGTCAGCGCGTCGCGGACCACGATCCACCCCGACGGCGTCTTCCACGTCGTGGAGAGGACGTTCGAGCCGGCCTCGTACACGCGAGCCGTGGGGTGGTTGATCCCGAACGGCCCGAGCCTGAAGTGACCGGCCTGCCGGTCGAGCAGGGTGCCGAACACGCTGGGCGAGTCGAAGCTGGGGAGACAGAGCCAGCCGATACCACCGTCCGGCGCGATCAGGGCGCCGGTGTGGCAGTTGGACAGGAACGCGTAGTCGGCAATGGGCGGGAACGGGGAGGGTGCGGCTGCGCTCTGCGGGGCCGTGTCGTTCATGACGCACTCCATGGGCTGTGCCAACCGCCGTGCTCCGCCGTCAGCCGATCGGCTTCCGCCGGCCCCCAGGAGCCGGGCGCGTACGCGTGGACCGGAGGCGGCGCGTCGAGCAACGGCTGCATGACCCGCCACGTCTCCTCCACCCCGTCCTGCCGGGTGAACCGGGTGCTGTCCCCGCGAAGAGCAGCGTGGAGGAGCACTTCGTACGGCGTGGCCCCTTCACCGCCCTCCTCGGCGAACTCCATGTCCAGGTCGATCCTCCCGATCGCCGAGATGTCGGTTCGCCGGGCGTCCAGGATCAGCCTGATCCCGGTCGACGGGTCCAGCTTGACGACGACCTGGTTGGCTTCGGTATGCGGTCCCATCACCCCGAAGCCCAACTTCGGCGGTCGCTTGAAGATGATTCGCAGCTCCGTCTGGGTGATCGGCAGCCGCTTCCCGGTACGGATGAAGAACGGGACCCCGGACCACCGCCAGTTCTCGATCTCGAGACGCATCGCGGCGTAGGTCTCGGTGGCTGAGTCCGGCGCCACGCCATCGATACCGAGATACCCGTCGTACTGCCCCCGCACATAGTGCGTCGGGTCGGCCTCGACGACCGAGTTGAACAGGGCCACCTGGGCATCCTTGATCGTCTTCAGGTCACCGCGGGACGGCGCCTCCATCGCGGCCGCGGACACCACCTGCATCAGGTGGTTGACCACGACGTCGCGCATCGCACCGACGGGGTCGTAGAAGTGGCCCCGGTCCTCGACCCCGAAGTCCTCCGACATGTTGATCTGCACGCAGGAGACATAGTTGCGGTTCCACACCGGCTCGAGGATGGTGTTCGCGAACCGCAGGTGCAGGATCTCGTCGATCCCCATCTTCCCGAGATAGTGGTCGATGCGGAACAGCTGGGACTCGTCGATGTACTGGTGCAGCTCGTCGGCCAGCTCGCCGGCGGAGGTCTGGTCATGTCCGAACGGCTTCTCGACCACCACCCGAGCCGAGGTCGTCAGGTCCGCCTCGGCCAGGCCGTGAACCACCCTGCCGAAGAGGAACGGCGGGATCTCCAGGTAGAAGACCGGGCACTCGGCGCCCTTGATCGCGGCGGCGACCCGCTGGTAGGTGTCCGGGTCGGTGAAGTCGCCGTGCACGTACGACAGCCTGCCGGTGAACCGGTCGAACACCCCGGGGTCGATGGCCTCGCCCGTGCCCTCGATCGACTGGCGGGCGCGCTCGACGAGCTGGTCCTGCGTCCAGTCGTCGACGGCAACACCCACGATCGGGCAGTCCAGCAAGCCGCGGGCCTCCAGGCGGTACAGCGATCGGAACGTCATCACCTTCGCCAGATCGCCGGTGATTCCGAAGATCACCAGGACGTCCGCCGGGTGCTGCTCGGTGCTCTTGGTCGGTGTCATCGTCACTCTCCTCAGCTGTGATCGTCCGTGCGGCAAGGACATGGCGCGGGGCCCGTCGTCGTCCGCGCCGGCCAGAACCCGGCCTTGATTCGAGTCAACACCGGGCTCGTGGCCCTGTCCTCCCCCGATGCGGATGATCCGACTTTGGCCTGCGGCAGGGCTCCTCCGTTTTGGGTGATGACGCGGGTGCCTCGGCGGGGGATCGTCGGGTAGGACTACTCGACGCGGGCGACCTGGGGTCGCCGCCACACGAGGGACTTCAGCCATGGCAGATGACCAGCACTACGACGTCGTGATCATCGGGACGGGAGCCGGAGGGGGGACCCTCGGCCACCGGCTTGCTTCGAGTGGCAGGAGGGTGCTCTGGCTCGAACGCGGGCCGTTCCTGCCCCGGGAGCGCGACAACTGGGCGACCCAGGCCGTGTTCGTCCGCGGCAAGTACCTCGCGCCGGAAGTCTGGTACGACGGCCACGGCCGCGAGTTCCAGCCCGAGGTCAACTACTACGTCGGCGGCAACACCAAGTTCTACGGGGCGGCACTTTTCCGGTTGCGACCGGAGGACTTCGGCGAGCTGCGGCACCACGGTGGCATCTCCCCGGCCTGGCCCATCTCGTACGACGATCTCGAGCCCTACTACACCCAGGCCGAGCACCTCTACCTGGTGCACGGCGACCACGGAGAGGACCCGACCGAGGGTCATGCGAGCAAGCAGTACGCCTACCCTCCGGTGTCCCACGAGCCGCGGATCCAGCAGCTGAACGACGACCTGGAGAAGCTCGGGCTCCACCCCTTCCACCTGCCGGTCGGGGTCAACCTCGAGGAGGCCGAGCCGGGCCGACCGACACGGACGAGCGCCTGCATCCGCTGCGACCGCCTTGACGGCTTCCCGTGCGTGCTCGACGCGAAGTCGGACTCCCAGGTCATCTGCGTGGATCCGGTCCTGTCCCAAGACAACGTCACCCTCGTCACCGGCGCCCACGTGCAACGCCTCGAGACCGACGCCTCAGGGCGCACCGTCACCGGGGTCGTGACCGTCCTGGACGACGGAACGACCACCACCTTCACCGGTGACATCGTGGTCGTCGCTTGCGGCGCGGTGAACTCCGCCGCACTGCTGCTGAAGTCGCGCAACGATCATCACCCGGAGGGGCTGGCCAACAGCTCGGGCGTGGTCGGCCGGCACTACATGCGGCACAACAACATCGCCCTGATGGCCGTCTCGCACGAGCCCAACCCCACCCGGTTCCAGAAGACGCTGGCCATGAACGACTGGTACCTGGGCGCCGACGACTGGGACTACCCGCTGGGCGGGATGCAGATGCTGGGCAAGTCCGACGACCAGGAGATCCACGCGCAAGCGCCACGCTGGGCCGGTCGGCTCTCTCCCGACCTGCCGTTCGAGGTGCTGGCCCACCACGCTGTCGACTTCTGGCTCTGCGGGGAGGACCTGCCACTGGCCGACAGCCGGGTCACCGTGGACGGGGACGGAGCGATCCATCTCAGCATCGACGAGCAGAACAACGTCGAGGGGGTCAAACGCCTGCGCCACAAGCTCGACGGCATGCTGGACCACCTGGGGATGCACAAGCACCACCTGCTGGACCGCAGCCTGTACCTGCACAAGAGCATGCCGATCGGCGCGACGGCGCACCAGGCCGGGACCGTCAGGTTCGGCAGCGACCCCGCCTCGAGCGCTCTCGACGTGAACTGCAAGGCCCACGACGTGGACAACCTCTACGTCGTGGACACCAGCTTCTTCCCCAGCATCGGGGCCGTGAACCCGTCGCTGACCGCGATCGCCAACGCCCTGCGCGTCGGCGACCACCTGACCGAACGCCTCGGCTGAGACCGGTGCGCGATGGCCGACACTGCGGTTCACCGGGTGGTCATCGTCGGAGGCGGCTTCGGCGGGCTCTTCGCGGCGAAATTCCTGCGACGGGCACCCGTCGAGGTCACGCTCGTCGACGCCAGGAACTACCACCTCTTCCAGCCGCTGCTCTACCAGCTCGCGACCGGCATCCTCTCCGCGGGGGAGGTGGCGCCGCCGATCCGCGACATCCTGCGGCGGCACTCCAACGTGACGGTGGAGATGGCCACGGTCCAGGAGTTCGACCTCGAGGCACGCACGGTGACGGCCCGGCGCCCCGACGACACCGTGCGCACCTATGAGTACGACAGCCTGATCGTCGCCGCCGGGGCGGCACAGTCGTACTTCGGCCACGACGAGTTCGCTCGGTTCGCGCCGGGCATGAAGACGATCGACGACGCCTTGGAGCTGCGCGGCCGGATCTTCGGCGCCTTCGAGATGGCCGAGAACGAGGAGGACCCCGAGGCGCGTCGCGCGTGGCTCACGTTCGTGGTGGTCGGCGGCGGCCCGACCGGGGTCGAGGTCGCCGGTCAGATCGCCGAGCTGTCGCGCACAGGACTCAACGGCAACTTCCGTCGGATCGACCCGGCCGAGGCCAAGGTCTTGCTGGTCGACGGCGGCAAGGAGATCCTCGCGATGTTCGGCGACCGGCTCTCGGAGAAGGCCGCGAACGAGCTGCGCCGGCTCGGCGTGACGATCCGGACCGGGTCGATCGTCACCGGCGTGGACCCGTTCGGGGTCGACGTGCGCGACGGCGGACGGGTCGACCGAGCGGATCGTCTGCCGGACGAAGATCTGGGCCGCGGGCGTGCAGGCCTCGCCGCTGGCCGGCTTGCTCGCCGAGGCCAGTGGGGCGACGTGCGACCGTGCGGGCAGGATCGCCGTCCTCGACGGACTGCAGCTTGCCCGGCCACCCGGAGGTCTTCGCGATCGGCGACATGATGGCGCTCGACGACCTGCCGGGTGTTGCCGAGGTGGCCATGCAGTCGGGGATCCACGCCGCGAACACGATCAAGCGCCGACTGAACGGCAAGGAGGCGGCGAGCTTCACCTACCGGGACCTCGGCAGCATGGCGACCATCTCCCGCTTCCACGCCGTGGTCAGCTTCAAGAAGATCCGGCTGTCCGGGTTCCTCGGCTGGTTGATGTGGCTCTTCGTGCACATCACGTTCCTGACTGGTTTCAAGAACCGGCTCTCCGCGATGTTCCACTGGACCGGGACGTTTACGGCCGGTGGACGCGCGGAACGCACCATCACCGTGCGCCAGACGGTCGGCCGGGTCGTCCTCGACCAGGCCAGCGGAGGAGATATCGCGGGTGTCGTCCCGGCGTTCGAGCAGCACGATGACGCCGGGGATGCGCGTGCGCCGGACGAGGGGTGAGCCGTGGTGATCGATGCCCTGGCGGGTGTTCTGCCTGGTGTCATGCATGGTGTCCTGTCGGGCGTGGCCCTGGCGGTGGATCCGGTGCCGTGGGCGCGGTCCCAGATGGCCTTCACCCTCGCGTTCCACATCATCTTGGTGCCGCTGGGGGTGTCGTGGTCGGTGATGACGCTGATCGCCAACTACCGGGGCATCAAGCACGGCGACCAGGACGCGATGCTGATTGCCCAGCGCTGGTCGAAGTACATGGCCGTCACCTTCGCGGTCGGGGCGGTGACCGGGACCGTGCTCTCCTTCGAGTTCGGCCTGCTGTGGCCCAAGTTCATGGGGCAGTGGGGCGCCGCCTTCGGGGTCCCGTTCGCCTTCGAGGGGATCTTCTTCTTCACCGAGGCGGTCTTCATCTCGATCTACATCTTCGGGTGGCGCCGGCTGAAGCCCTGGGCCCACTTCTGGACCGGAGTGCCGATCGCGGTCGCGGGCATCTTCGGCAGCATCTCGGTGGTGGCGGCCAACGCCTGGATGAACTCCCCGCAGGGCGTCACCCTCGACTCGGCCGGCAAGGTGACCGACGTCGACCCGATGGGGGTGATCTTCAACGACGCGATGCCGTTGATGGCCGCGCACATGGTGGTCGCGGCGTACCTGGTCGGCGGCTTCATGGTCGCCTCGGTCTACGCGGTGGGGATGCTGCGCGGGCGCACCGACCGCTACCACCGGATCGCCTTCATCATCGCCTTCACCGTCGCGGCGATCGCGACGCCGGTGCAGATGGGCGTGGGTGACGGGCTCGCGCGCTGGGTCTACAACAACCAGCCCACCAAGTTCGCCGCGATCGAGATGGTCCCCGAGACCAGCAGCGACGTGCCCGAGGTGCTCCTCGGGCATCTCAACTCCGATGGCCAGGTGGTGGGTGGCATCCCGATCCCCGGACTCGCCTCGATCCTGTCCGATCCCAGCACGGGGACCTCGACGGTCGTCCAGGGCCTCGACGAGACGCCCGCGGACCAGCGGCCCACGATCCACGAGGTGAACGTCGTGCACCTGGCCTGGGACGTGATGGTCGGGGTCGGCACCTTGCTGTTCCTGCTCACGCTGTGGTGGTGGGCCGCCTGGATCTTCCGACGAGACATGCCCAGGAGCCGGTGGTTCCTGCGGGCCGCGGCCGCGTGCGGCGTCCTCGGCGTGGTCGCCATGGAGGCGGGCTGGACGGTCAGCGAGGTCGGCCGGCAGCCGTGGATCGTCTACGAGAAGATGAAGGTCGAGGACGCCGCCACCGCGAACACCGGGATCTGGATCACCTTCATCGGGGTGGTCATCCTCTACCTGGGGCTCGGCATCACCACGATCCTGGTGCTGCGCCAGATGAGCCGCCGGTTCCGCGACGGCGCCCGGCTGGACGATCGGCTGGGCGAGGCCGACGTCCCCTACGGGCCCAGCGAGCCGATCGAAGCGGGCGGCGCGGACGATCCGGTGGACGAGCGGAAGGTTCCGCTCTGATGGCCACCACGGCGGCGCTGATCCTGTTCGCGGCGATCATGACGTACGCGGTCTTCGGCGGCGCCGACTTCGGCGCCGGCTTCTGGGACCTCGTGGCGGGAGGGACCAAGCGTGGCGAGCGGCCTCGCGAGGTCATCGACCACTCGATCGCCCCCGTCTGGGAGGCCAACCACGTGTGGTTGATCTTCGTGTTCGTGCTGCTGTGGACCTGCTTCCCGGAGGCCTACGCCTCGATCACCCTGACCCTCTTCGTCCCCCTCACCCTGGCCGCCCTGGGCATCGTGCTACGGGGTGCGAGCTTCGCGTTCCGCAAGACGGTGTTCCGCACCCGCGACCGGCGCAACTTCGGCGCGGCCTTCGCCATCTCGTCCGTGCTGGTGCCCTACTGCTTCGGCGCCGTGGTCGGTGCCATCGCCTCCGGTCGCGTCCCGGCCGGCGGCAAGGCCGGGGACCCGTGGGACAGCTGGGTCAACCCCACCTCGATCCTCGGCGGCGTCCTCGCCGTCTGCCTGACCGCCTACCTCGCCGCGTTCTTCCTCGTCCAGGACGCCGGCCGGCTCTCCGACGAGACGATGGTGGCCTACTTCCGGCGTCGGGCTACCGCAGCCGCGATCGCCGCCGGCGTGGTGGCGTTGGGTGGGATCTTCGTGCTGTCCAACGACGCGGAGTACCTCTTCGACGGGCTCACCTCGAAGGCCCTCCCCCTCGTGATCCTCTCCGCGGTGTCCGGACTGGCCGCCCTCGTGCTGGTCGCCCGTTCCGCCCGACGTGGGGCGCGGCTGGCCGCCGTGGGCGCGGTCGCGGGCGTCCTCCTGGCCTGGGGGGTGGCGCAGTGGGACTACTTGCTGCCCGAGTCGCTGACCGTCTCCGCTGCGGCCGCGCCATCGGGCACGATCACCGCCGTGCTGGTCGCCACCGGTCTCGCAGCGGTCCTGATCGTGCCCGCCTTCGTGCTGCTCTACGTGCTCGACCAGAAGAGCCTGCTGCCCGAGGAGAGCATGCCCGAGCCGGTCAAAGATTCCGGCTAGGCGTGAAGCTTGAGCTCGCTGATGCGAGCAACGGCCTCGCTGCGTGAGGACACCCCTAGTTTTCGGTAAAGGGAGATCACCTCGGACTTGACCGTGTGCCGCGAGATGTGCAGTTGTTGGCCGATCTCGGGCATCGACAGGTGCGTGGGAAGGAAGGGAACGAGTCTCAGCTCCGCTGAGGTCAACGATGAGGCTCCTACGGTGGTATGGCTGATCCGGCTGGACCTTGCCTGAAGGACCTCGACGGTCTTGGGCAGAGTGCCGAGGTCGGGACGTTGCTGCACGATCGCGGCCGCCTGGTCCAGCGCGGCCCGGGCGCCGCCATGCTCGGCGAACCCGAGGTAGGCGCGCGCGAGCTCGACGAGGGCCTGGACCAACACGACGGGTAGGGCGTAGGTGAGCAACGGACGCAGGCGAGCCGCGCGCCGAACGAGATGTCGCGCTGCGGGCATGTCTCCGCTGTGGGCCGCGGCACGCTGGGGTCTTCTCGGCGAGGTCGTCGTCGTCGAGCACCCTGAGAGATCGTGAAGTGGCCCCGTCACCGTCGAGGATCCCGGACGGGTCGGGCAGCGAGGCCCGGGTGTGGAACATCACCGAGACGTGCTCCTTGGCTTTGGGGAAGAACGATGCGATGTTGCCGTGAAAGGTGAAGGTGGGCGCCTGCCACTTGGTGCACTCACCCACACGAGGGTCCGCCGCAAGCATGACGTCGCGGACGGCGAGAACCAGCTGTTTCTGGGGGTTGACGTAGCGGTCGAACCACGCATCGACGTCTGGGTCGTGCTGCACCATTCGGTCAGCCTCACGCTGCGCAGGGCTCTGCACAAGAGGCGGGTCGGTCACCCCGATGCCTACACGCGTAGGTGATCGGGTGCAGCGTCACGTGGCAGCTGGACCCCGACCCGAGGCCTCGGCGGCGCACTGTCGCGGGGTCTTGGCCACCGAAGGCGTCACCGTCTGGCGCGAACGGTGATTCGCGACGTCGGGTCCGCCGCCAGGCGCCCTGCGCGAGGATGTCGCCATGGCAGTCGATGTCAAGGTCGAGACCATGATCGGGCGTCCGGTCGCGGTCGTCGCCGCGTTCGCCGGCGACCCCACGAACGCACCTCAGTGGTACGCCAACATCAAGTCGGTGGACTGGCAGACGCCTCCGCCGGTCGGGGTCGGCTCGCGGATGGACTTCGTGGCCCACTTCCTCGGACGGCGCCTCGCCTACACCTACGAGGTGGTCGAGCTTGAGCCCGAGCGCAGGCTGGTGATGCGCACCGCTGACGGACCGTTCCCGATGGAAACGACCTACAACTGGGAGCCGGTGCCCGAAGGGACGCGGATGACGCTGCGCAACCGGGGCAATCCCTCGGGTTTCTCGCGGGTGACGGCGCCGGTGATGGAGCGCGCAATGCGGCGGGCTACCAGCAAGGACCTGGCACGGCTGAAGGCGCTGCTCGAAGGATTGCCATCCGTTTCGTAGGTGCCAGCCTCAAGGGTCGAGGGGGTGTCCGATCGCTCGTGGAGCTCATCGCCTTGCGAGCGCTTCTCGCCACCAGCGGGCGATGGCGTCGGCCACCTGCCAGGGGGCATCCGCGAGCAGGTCGTGGCCGCTACCGGCCAGCGCTTGGGCTCGAGCATGGGGGAGACTGCGGAGCAGCCTGGCCGTCCGCTCCGCGTTGTCGCGGCGTCGCTGCTCTGGCTCGGTGGCCGTCAGCAGCAGGATCGGGATCCCTTCAGCTGCCAGGACCGGGTAGTCCTCGCTGGTCGTGGCCCGCATGAGGTGGTTCATCGCGGCGCCGGCCGCTCGAGGTGAGGCTGTGGACTCCCAACGACCGTCACCAGCGGGCCTCAGCCCGGCCACCCAGGCCCGAGGCAATGGTGGCCGGTGCTCCACGTAGCGCCAGCCGATGCCGTCCATCTCGGCAACCGTCTCCGCCACCGATTGTCCAGGGTCGGCGTCCGGGAGGGCTGCGTGGTCGAAGTGACCGCCGTCGAGAAGAACGAGACCGCGCACTTCGCGCGGTCGAGTCGCGGCGATCCGGACAGCCAGCGCGGCTCCCCAGGAATGCCCAGCCAAGACGTACGGCGTTCCCGCTTCGGCCGCGGTGGCGGCGAGCAAAGCGGCCAGGTGACCCAGGGCGTACTCCGAGTCGGGCCGGGGCGATGACTGTCCGAAGCCGGGAGCGTCGACACCGATGACGCGCATCGGGAGCTTCGTCGTCAGATCAAGGGCCACTTCCTCGATCGAGCGGCCGGTGGCCGCGGGGAGCAGCGCGTGCAAGAAGACAAGAGTGTCCCGTCCGGACCCCCAGCTCCACGTGGCGATGGGCGACCCCACCGTGCCATCATCGCCGCTCACTCAACGGGCCGGTGACAAAGACCAGTCCGCAGCCGCCGTGGAGGATCGAACTCCGGCCTCCCCCCGAGCAGAGAGGGTCGGTCAGCCGGGCGGGCTAGAGGCCCCGACGGCCACAGCGAGTCGGCTCTTTGATGGCGCCGCCCGCGGGCCGACCGCTGACGTGGCGATCCGGGGTTCACTCGACGACGCCCAGACAGGTGGGGCGGCGGGCCAGACCCACCGGGGCGTTCACGCGCCGGAAGGATCCCGCCGCCGTCCCCAGGCGATCAGCAGAGCGCCGCCCGCCACCAGCAGGAGGCCCAGCAGCAGCCCCTCGCGGAGCCACGCTGCGGCACCGGTGTTGCCGAGGCCGTCGCCGGGTTCCCCGCCACCACCGGAAGCCGGTGAGACGCCGGACTCGACCTGGACGTTGGCGGTGTCCTGCCCCGCGGCGTCGCACGGCTTCTTCACCCGTGACGACCCGGTACCGGTGCCGGTGCCGCAGAGCGGGTTGCCGTCCTGGTCGGACGGGCTGCCGGACACCGTGACCACGTTGGTGGTGTCCTTGTTGACCTCGGTCGTGCAGGTGAAGACCCACGTCTCGTCCAGCTCGTCCTCGAAGATGCTGTCCGGCGAGTCGAGCAGCCCGTCCCCGTCGACGTCCCCGGACTCGTACTTCACGGGCGAGCAGGTGTCGTCCTCGATCCTGTCGGCCACGTTGGCCAGGGGTACGTCGCCGGTGTTGTTGACCCGGTAGGTGTAGGTCACCTGTCCCGGGCCGGAGAGCTGCTTCGGACTTGCGGTCTTCTCGACCTCGATCCCGGGATGGAACGGCTTGACGCGGACCGCGTCCCAGTCGGCCACCGGGAAGTGGAGCCCGACCGGCCCGCCTCCGATGCCCGCCACGATCGCGACGTCGGTGGTGACCTCGTCGATCGGCGCGACGCACTCATAACGCCATGCCTCGGCAGGATCCCGATCGAGGAAGTCGTCCTGGTTCCCACCGGTCTTGGCCACCAGCTTCGGCTTCCGGCAGCTGGGCAGACCGGGCTTCGCGACGTCGCGCAGCTTGACGCTGGCCAGCGCGTCCTGGGCCGCGATGGCACTACGGCCGACGTTACGGACGGTGAACGTGTAGGTGACGTCGGTGCCTGCGGGCACCAACTCATCGCTGGGCGTCTTGGTGACCTCGATCGCCGGGTCAACGACGCGGACGGACGCGCTGTCGCTGTCCTGGTAGGAGTTGCCGAGCGCATCCACGCCGGTGACGGACGCGGTGTTGGTGACCACATTGGTCACGTCGTGGGCAACGACGACTGCCGTGCAGGTGAACATCCAGATCTCGGGCGCAGTGTTGGCACCGTCGAGGAGCAGGTCGCCGTCGGTGTCGCCGGACTGGTAAACCAGCGGCGCACACCGGTCATCGACCGGACCGCCCAGCTGGAGCGCGCTGTCGCCGGTGTTGCGGACTGTCACCGTGTAGTCGACAGGATGCCCGCTCCTGACGAACTCGGCACTGGCCGTCTTGGTCAGCTCGAGTGCGGGCTGGATGACGATCACCGACGCCTTGGCCTCGGCAGACACCGCCTTGGCCGGCACAAGCGCTTGTGCGAAGAACGGCACGCCGACGGCACGCACGGTGTTGCCGACAACCGCAGGCTTGTTGCCCGGTGGGGTGGCAGCGTCCTCTCGCTGCAACGTGGTCGCACACGTGTAGACCCAGACCTCGCCCGGATCGAGGAGCCCGACGTTCGCGGTGTCACCCTCGACGAACGTCAGAGGGGCGCACTTGTCGTCTGCCACGGGGGTTCCGGCCAGGCTCAGCGGCACGTCACCGGGGTTGGCCACCTCGTAGCGGTACTGCGCCTGGCGGGGATTGGGGGTGTCAGGGCCCGCGACGGCGTTGGCATCGGGGTCGAGGACCACGGGCCGGATCGCGGTCTTGGTCACGACGATCTCGGGCTGCTGGACGTCGACGAAGGCTCGCGCGACGTCGCTGACGGTGGGGACGGGCAGGGGCGCCCCTGTTGCGTTGGTCGGTTGCCCGACGAGGGTCGCCTCGTTGACGGTCGGAGCGGTGATCGAGCCCGTGCAGGTGAAGGTCCAGGTCTCGCCGGGATCAAGCAGCGTGTTGACCGGGGCCACGTCGCCCCCGACGAAGACTGCGGGCTGCAGGCACTGGGGGTCCTGCACCCAGCCGGGATCCGTCGACGCGCCACCGGGTCGCGCCAGTGGCGTGTTGCCGGAGTTCTCGGCCGTGAACGTGTAGGTCACGGTCTCGCCCGGGGGCGATGCTCCGGGAGCCAGCAGCACCACCGGGGGATCGACGGACTTCGCCAGGTCGAGGCCGGTGTTCACCACCGTCACCAAGGCGACGTCAAAGGCGGTCACGGGCGGGTTGGGCGCCGCGAACGGGGTGTTACCCGCCATGGGGTTGAGAGGAACCGCCGAGACGTCGGCGGTGTTGACGACGTCGGTGACGGGCGTCGCCGTACAGGAATAGGTCCAGCTCTCGCCGAGGTCGAGCACGGCATCGCCGTTGCCGTTGGTGACGAGCGTGGGCTCCGTGCACGGCGGTGTGTCGTCGGACAGGTCGACGCTGCCCAGCGGGGTGTTGCCCGCGTTGGTCACGATGTACTGGTAGTTCGCGCTCTGGCCGGCATTGATGACTGCCGTCGGGCCGCCGTTGACGGTCTTGACCAACGTGATCGCCGGGGTGAAGACGTCGACGTCGTCGCTGTCATCGTCGGTCACCCGGGTGTTGGCAGGGTCCAGGCCGGTGACCGTCGCCACGTTGACGATGTTGTGCCCGCCTGGGGTCGTCGAGAGAGTCTCGCGGATCAACCGGGAGCAGGTGAACTGCCAGGCCTCGGCGGGAGTGCCGGGGTCGAGGAGTCCGTCGCCGTCGAGGTCGCCGACATTGCGGCTGCCGGTGAGGACGGGAATGACTAACCCGCACCGGTTGTCGGTGACCGTCACGGCGGACAGGGGGGTGTTCCCCGGGTTGGTCACCGTGTAGCGAGAGGTCACCGTGGCCTTCGGGATCAGGTCGCCGCGGACCTCCGTGGGTGAGTTGACCTTGTCCAGCAGGATCTGAGGCTGGTACTTGAAGGAGTTGTAGATCGTGCAGGTGACGATCTCCTGTTTGATCGGATCGAGCACGAACGAGGGGTTCGCCAGGTCGGCAAAGTCGGCCTCGACGACGCGCACCTTGCCGGCCTCGTCACGCAGCTCGCAGCGATAGTCGTTGTTGACCCCGGGTCTCCCCGGTGTCGTCGTAGCGCTGGTGGCCTCGGTGACGGTGGCGGTCGAGTTCCTCTCAGGCGGGATGGGCTCCCACTGGAACTGCGCGAATCCGTTGACGTCGGTGGGCTGGGTCTTGGTGGCGGCGGCGGTCGTGTCCGGGAGGATCCAGGTGAAGCCGCTGCCGCCAGGCACCGTCGGCGTCACCGAGATCTGCCGGCCCTGCTCCGGAAGGTAGTTCGGGTTGGTGGCCGTCTGCGCCAGCTTGCGGACGGTCAACGACGGCGAGCACAGCTGGAGCACGAGGCTGCGCATGAACTGGGCGAGCTTCTTGAAGTCCGTCACCAGGGCGACGTCGATCTTGTTGAGGCTGTCGATCGCCGCGAGATCGGCGTCCCGCGCCACCTTGGGGCCGGCGATGCGGATGAGCCGGTCGACGCTGTCGTCGCTGCTGAGCGCCTCGCCCACCCCCACGGCCAGGACGCGCGTCCTGCCGGTCTTGATCGCGTTGGCCTCCTCGACGGCCCTGTCCATGGTCAGGGCGTTGGCGTCGCCCCGGTTGGTATTCATCGCCACGTCGGGCGGCGGCCCCTGGTCGAAGGGGTCGGACGGTCGATCGAGGTCGTAGGCGGTCGGATCACCGTCGGTGACGTAGACCATCAGTTCGGAACCGGAGGTCCCCGCCTGTGCGAGCCCCTGGTCCCAGTTGGTGTACTGGTTGGAGTCGTTGGACTTGCTGAAGCTCGCGGGCAGGGTCGGGTCGCCCGCGTTGTACCTGTAGATGTCGACGTCGGACGGTCGAGGCGGGATCGGGTTGTAGTAGGCCTGCAGCGCCTTGGCCAGGGTCCCGCTGCTCGCCATGGATGTGTCGTCGATCTGGGTGCGCTCAGCGAGCACCTGTGAGAGCGAGGCAAACTGGGTGACCCGAGCCGTGGAGTTGGTGTTGACCAGTGCACTCAGCAGCGCGTCCCCCGCGTCGCGAACGTCCTCGACGGCATGGGAGGAGGACACCGAGCCGGAGGCGTCCAACACGAGGTTCAGCTCGAGCCCACAGGACTGTTTGATCAGAGGGTTGGGCAGCGAGGCCACCTCCGCACCGGCCGCCGGAGGTATCGAGAAAGTCGCGGGCACCAACATGGATGCGAGGAGAGCAGCGCCGATGGCGCCAGACCCGAGTGCACGTCGCATGCTTCTTCCCTCGTCGCCGGCCAGGTCGAACGGCCACGGCGGCGGCGATCATCTCGGATGAGATGGGCCCGAACCCGGCGCATGTTCATTGGATCACGAGCGCCCGGGCCTGTCGACACCCTGCGCACGCGCCTGAGCGGACTGAACTCGATCCGATCCAGCGCGCCGTGAGGCACGACACGTCCCGAGCAAGCGCGACCCGCCCCTGCCGTACTCTGCATAGCGGCCAAACGCGCAGGTGGCCAACAGTGAGGAAGCGTGCGTGCCGCTTGAACGGGGTGAGCTGGTGACAAGGGGCCGTCGTCGATGCGTCCGGTGAGCGGCCGCCGCCGATCGGCGTACGTCTGGCTCGGTGCCAGCCTCGTGGCTGCCGGCCTCGGGATGCTCATCTACGTGGGCTGGCAGCTCATCGGCACCAACGTGATCGCCCACCAACGCCAGGAGCGGCTCGTCGAGCAGCTGACGGAGGAGTGGCGCACGCCCACGGCTCCGGACGACGCCGAAGAGGCGTCGATCTCTGACGGCACAGTGGAGGCGAGCGCCCTGATCCGGATTCCGCGTCTCGGCGCCGACTACGTGATGCCGGTGGTCGAAGGAGTGGGTGACGAGGAGCTCGCCCGCGGTTTCGGGCACTTCGAGGACTCGGCGGACGTGGGCGGGAGGGGCAACTATGCCCTGGCTGCACACCGGATCACCCATGGTGAGCCGCTGCGGGACATGCCGTCGCTCCGAGCGGGCGACGAGGTGCTGGTGGAGACGCGCGACACGCTGTACACCTACGTGCTCGACACCGACCCGAACGACCTCGTCGTCGACTTCGAGGACGGCTGGGTGCTGGCGCCGCATCCGGTCAACCCGGACGGCGATGGGGTGCAGCCGAGCGACGACGCCCGACTGATCACGCTGACCACCTGTGCCGAGTTGTTCCATACCGACACCAGGATGGTCGCGTTCGGTCATCTGGTGTCCCAGCAACCAACGTGAGGATGTGCGGGCAGAACACGTTGCCCCGCCGCCTTTGTCGCAGATGTCAGGCATCCGCGGATGGGGTGGCTGGACTCGTTCGGGCAATCCTGACGGCCTCCACGAAGGCCCTGATCACCGCGCCGATGAGGATCAGGTCGAGGATCATCTGGGCCGTGACCAGTCCTCGGGCGTTGTGGCTGGTGGCCACGATGTCGCCAAAGCCCACCGTGGCGAAGATCGTGACCGTGAAGTAGAGGGTGTCGCCGCGGGTGAGCCCCGACAGGTTGAAGCTGCCACCGTCGGCTTGCGACATCAGGAAGTACGTCGACGCGAACAGAAGCAGAAAGAGCGGTCCGGTGAGGGTCAGGGCCTCGATGGCCTTGGCTGCGGGGTGGGCTGCCCGGAGGATCATGCGCACCTGGAGCACAGTGACCGCGGTGAGAATGACGACACCGCCGAGGACAATCACGACGAACGGAAGCGTCGCGAGGGCCTTCAGCGGTAGGGAGAAGTAAGCCACCGTGAGGACGATGGTGACGCTCAGACCGCGGACGACAGCGATCACGAACGGGCGGCGCCGTTGAGCAGGCGTCGGCATCTGGGGATCTACGGTGTCGGTCATGCCGCCTCCTGCGTGCTCGGGAAAGAAACTTGGTCGCCAGTTTCCTCGGCTCAACCGTTCTCGGCCTCAAGACGCCCTTCGTCGACCGCGCGCCGCAGCGCCGCGTAGTCGCGTTCGTTCTGGTCGGCGTAGGCCTCGGCGAATGTCGCGAGGGCGCGATCGAACCGGTCACTGGAGCCGAGGTAGCTCGCGATGGCGACCGGGTCACCGGAGCGTGCGTGCGCCCGAGCCAGCGTCCAGCCACACAGCCGGGCGTAGGCGGTCAGGCTGGCCGGCTTCATCGCCTCGATGAGGGCCGATCCCTTGCCGTCCCACAGTTGCCGGACATAGAAGTCCCGCTCCACCCCGTCCAGGCCGGTGGTGTGCACCCAGCCGAGCAGGATGTCGCTGGCCGACTGCATGAGTCGCTGTCCCTCGACGACCCGTTGGCCGTGGCTGGGATGCGCACTCTCGCCCAGGAAGGGCTCGAGGACGGAGGTCTGTGCCTCCTTGGCCTGGAGGAACAGCGGGTCGTTGTCGTCGTTGCCGACCATCAACACGATCCATGCTCGGGTGCCGACGCTTCCTACCCCGACGACCTTGCGGGCAGCGTCTGCGTACCGGAAGCCCTGCAGCAGGTGCCGGTGATCGCCTGACAGCGTGCGTCGGTAGGAACGAAGCATGCCCTGCAGTGCGTCCTGGATCTCCTGGTACTCGTCGGCGGCCACCAGCTCCTGGAGCCTGACGATCATGGGCGGATCGCTGATCAGCTGCGGGCGTCCGTCCGCCACCTCGACCAGCTTGCCGAAGGCCTTGATGCTGTCCTTGGCGCGCGCCTTGGCGACATTCTTGCGGAATCTCTTGAGCTCGCCCGACTTGAGCTGGGGGCTCAACACGGCCTCGAGCTCGTCGACGTCCAACCGTGCGTACCAGACGTCCAGCTTCCGCATCCCAGCCCAGTCGTGCATGGCTTCCCGGTACGACGCCCCCACCGCGAGGTTGGTGGCCTCGCGCTGGGTCTCGTCGAAACCGCGATCTCGTCCCGCGACGGCGAAGCTGGCCACCAGCCGCTTGACGTCCCACTCGAACGGGCCAGGGAGGGTCTCGTCGAAGTCGTTGAGGCTGAAGACGAGTCGGCGGTCCGGGGCGGCGAAGATCCCGAAGTTCGACAGGTGGGCATCGCCGCACAGCTGAACCGTCAGTCCGGTGCGAGGAGCCTCCGCTAGGTCGGCGGCCATCAGATAGGCGGCGCCGCGATAGAACGTGAAGGGCGACACCAGCATCCGGCCGTACCGGATCGGGACCAACTCCGGCACCCGGCTTGCCCCCTGCTCCTCCAGCAGGCCCACCGGATCGGCACGATCCGGCGCCGGCTGCCACTCCCCGTGCACCGCACGGGGCACCAGCTCCCGCGCAGCCCTGCCAGCGGCCGCCCGCTCCACCAGAGTGAGATGTGCGTCGCGTCCCAGGTGCGCTGCCCCCGGGGTCGAACCCTCCATCATCGTTGGTACGGGTTTGTCGCTCGCGTTCATCACGCCATCGCACCGCGTTTCCGCGTCGAAGGCATCACACAGCCGGGGTGACCCGCGCCCAGAAGTCAGATCACGATAGAGCCCCGCTCTCAGGAGGTTCGGGTGGAACGTCGGGTGCAGCATGTTTCTCGACGGCAACGTTGCCCAACGCCCCGTTGCGCCACAGCGCGACGGCCCCGACACCCATCAGGATCGGGCCGCCGACGGTGAAGACACGCCACACGATCAGCGCCGCGACCGACGCCGCCTCGATCTCGAGCCCGCCCTCCTCGACCAGCGCGGCCAGCACGAGTGCGTCCACGATCCCGATCCCCGAGAACGGGAACAGCGTGAGCGGGTAGGCAAACAGGTAGGCGATGGCGACCACCACCAGGCTGACCTCGGCGGCGGAGACGCCCACGAACCGGAGGCAGAGCACCAGGACGGCGAGGTCCGCGGCGAGCATCCCGAACAGCCCCAGCAGCGAGCGGGGGAAGCCATGGCGGAAGCGGGAGGCGATCTGGTCGCGGAAGTCGACACAGCTCCGGCGCCACGCCTCGGGGTCGACCTGCTTCCTCACCCGGCAGGCGATCCGTCCGGCCTTGAGCCCCACTGTGCTGGCCAGCTCATCGCTGCGCACCACCAGCAGCACGCCCACGAGGATGGTAGCGGCGATGGCGATGCAGACGAGGTCCACGAGCCTGACGCCGGCGGGTTCCCCCGTGGCGATCAGCAGGATGAACCCGAACAGCGGCGCCGCGAACCGGACGATGTAGAAGGTCAGCGTGTTCATCACCGTGCCGGCCAGACCCTTGACGGTCGGCACTCCCCAGGAGTTGAACATCCCGACGCGTAGCGCTAGGTCGCTCGGCGGGGGCGCGACCGCCGACATCAGGATCGCGCCCAGGTCGTTGACGGTTGCGCGGAGCACCGAGACGCCCGGGATGTAGAGCGCCAGCGGCAACGCGTTGAGCACCTGCCGGACGACCACGACGACGATCAGCACCAACGGCTGCCACCAGGTCAAGTGTCGCAGCGCGTCCCAGACCGCCTCCCAGTCGATCTGGCCGATGAGGCGGACGATGACGACGCTGATGAGCAGGGCCAGGACGAGCAGACCCACCCGGGTGAGCCAGGCGCGCCGCTTCGCACGACGTACGGCGTGTCTGACGCTGGTGTCACCGATCTCGGGGCCCGCGTCGCCTGGCGCGGCGGTCATCTCGGAAGACTCATCGGAACCGTGGCTGCGATGTACGTCAACCTCGACCTGCCCATGACCAACGCCTCCGTGCAGCGTGACGTGATGTGCGGCGCGTCTGCCCGAGGTCCGAGAACCTGATCGTCCGCGCGAGCGAGTGTGCATCACATAGTAGTGGCCCCGCTAGTGCCGCTGGCGCAGCGCTTCACCGGCCTGGCGACGCGGCGACGAGACGGATCCGGACTGCCCTCTTCCCGCTGGCGTCGAGGAGTGCTTGGCTGGTTCGGCGCCGGCTGTCTCAGGTCAGCTGCACGTTTCAGGAGTCAAGATGCACTTTCCGACGCAACCGACATCGAGCGTCTCCGGCCTCTCCTTGATGTCAGCGAAGGAACCCTCGCAGTCGAAGGCTGTCCTCGACGCGGCCTCGAAGGGCTGACGTCCCGACCCCGGGCGCCCAGGCGCTGCGCGATGCCCTCACAGACGATCTGCCCGATGGAAGGTGTTCCGATGGCTAACCACCCCGCCCGTGGCGACTTCGACCCGGTGCCGTCCAGACGTCACCGGGTCCGGGTCTCGGTGTCCACCACGTTGCCGCCGGTCTCCGAGGCGGCGGCCTTGGCGGTGCCCGTCGCCGCCGGGGCGGAGCCACCGCCCGACCTGGGCATCGACGCCGCCCACTTGGCGGTGGCCGGCTTCACCGGGAAGGCGGGCCAGCACCTGGTCGTCCCGAGCGACGACGGGCGCGCGCTGGTCGCTCTCGGAATCGGCGACAACGCGACGGTTGAGCTCAGCCGGGTCCGCGACCTGGCGGCGGACTTCGCTCGAGCGGTCCCGCAGCACCTGAGCCTGGCCGTCGAGCTGCCCCAGGGCGACCTGCCAATCTCAGCGGCGGCGTTCGCGCAGGCCGTCACCGAGGGCGTCCTGCTCGCCCGCTGGCGGTTCTTCGTCGGCAAGGGCGGGGAGGAGGTCACGCTCAGCGCCCTGACACTTGTGGGACCTGAGTCAGCGGCCGACCAGCTCCGGGCGGGCGCGTCACGCGGTGAGACGGTCGCCGCGGCGGCGGCACTCGCCCGCGACCTGGCCAACTGTCCGGCCACGACCCTGTCCGCGGCCCGGATGGCCGACGTGGCCGTCGAGCTCGGCCCCGAGGCCGGGCTCGAGGTCGAGGTCTTCGACGAGCAGCAGCTGATCGACATGGGCTGCGGTGGGATCCTCGGGGTCAACCTCGGCAGCATCGACGAGCCACGGCTGATCAAGATGACCTATCGTCCGGCGTCGCCGACCGGCCACCTCGGCCTCGTGGGCAAGGGCATCATGTACGACTCGGGCGGCATCAGCCTCAAGCCCAGCGACGAGTCGCACGCCCAGATGAAGAACGACATGACGGGCGCCGCGGCGGTCCTCGGCGCAATGACCGCCCTCCAGGCTCTGGACTGCCCGGTCTCCGTGACGGCGTACCTGTGCTGCACCGACAACATGCCGTCGGGCTCGGCGATGAAGCTCGGCGACGTGCTGCGGATGCGCAACGGCACCACCGTAGAGGTGCTCAACACCGACGCTGAGGGGCGCCTGGTGATGGCCGACGGGCTGTGTCTGGCCGTCGAGGACGACGTCGACGCCATCGTCGACATCGCGACCCTCACCGGGGCTTGCCTGCGCACCCTCGGCGTCGAGGTGGCCGGCGTGATGGGCAACAACGCCGACCTGGTCGGCCAGCTGGAGGTCGCTGGGGAGGCGTCCGACGAGCCGGTGTGGGAACTGCCTCTCTACCGGCCTTACCGTTCGCAGCTCGAGTCCCCGATCGCCGACATGACCAACATGGGCGGCATCAACGCCGGGTCGATCACTGCGGCTCTGTTCCTCGCGGAGTTCGTTGGCGGGAAGCCCTGGGCCCACGTCGACATCGCCGGCACTGCCCAACAGCCCGCAGAACGCAGCTGGCGCAACAAAGGCGCCAGCGGCTTCGGAGCCAAGCTCCTCATCGAGCTGGCCACCAACTTCAACGTGCCGAAAGGGGCGATCCGATGAGCGCGGCCGCCGCGGAAGAGCAGACCAGCGGAGGGTTCCTCGGTTGGATCGAGCGGGTCGGCAACAAGGTGCCGCACCCGGCCATCATCTTCCTGGGTCTGATCGTCGGCGTCATCCTGCTCTCCGCCGTGCTCGCCTGGGCGGACGTCAGCGTGACCACCGAGGTGGCCGAGCCGGTGCCCGAGGCCGTCGTCCCCGACTACAGCGACGCCGGCTCGACGTACCCCTCCATCGAGCACGAACCCGAGCCGGCGGTCCCTGACTACGAGCTGGTCACCGAGACCATCGAGGCCAAGAGCCTGCTCAGCGGCGAGGGCATCGCCCACATGTTCACCACCGTCGTGCAGAACTTCAACGACTTCGGCGTGGTCGCGGTGATCCTGGTCGCGATGATCGGTGTCGGCGTCGCCGAGGAGGCGGGTCTGATCGCGGCGCTGATCCGGAAGATGGTCCAGGTCGCCCCGCCGGGTGCGATCACTTTCATCATCGTGCTGCTCGGCGGCATCTCGAGCGTCGCGTCCGACGCCGGCTACCTGGTGCTCATCCCGCTCGGAGCCGCCGCCTTCGCAAGCATCGGGCGCAACCCGTTGGTCGGCATCGCGGCGGCGTACGCCGGCGTGAGCGCGGCGTTCTTCGTCAACATCCTCATCACCCCGGCGGACGGCATCATCACCGAGGTCACCAACGAGATCATGGGCGGGGTGGCGCCCAACGCCGAGCCGCTGAACGTCACGAGCAACTTCTACTTCTCGATCGCCTCGACCCTCTTCTGCGCGGTCGTGATGACGTTGCTCACCGAGCGGTACGTCGAGCCGCGGGCCGGCAAGTGGGACGCGTCCGAGCGACCGGCCGACGCGCCGGTCGACCACGTGCCCGAGGGCGACGAGCTCGCCCACGAGGCCCGCGGGCTGCGGCTCTCGCTGATCTACGTGCTGGTGGCGATCGTGATCATCGGGCTGCTCACCGCCCTACCGAACGCACCGCTGCGCAACCCAGAGACCGGAGAGATCTTCGGCAACTCGCCGTTCATGAGCAGCCTGCTCTTCATCATCTCCATGCTCTTCCTGGCCGCGGGCCTGGGCTACGGCAAGGGCTCCGGCAGCCTCACCGGCAGCTCCAACGTGATCAACGCGATCACCAAGACGTTCAACGGCCTCGGCGGCCTGATCTTCTTGATGTTGCTGATCGCGCAGTTCATCGCGTTCTTCAACTACTCCAACATCTCGGCGATCGCCGCGACCAAGCTGGCCGACCTGCTCGGGAACGCGGACATCGGAGCGCTCGCGTTGCTCGTCGGCTTCATCCTGCTGGTGGTCGTGATCGACATGATCATGCCGGGAGTGATCCCGAAGTGGGCCATCATCGCCCCGATCTTCATCCCGTTGTTCTACAACCTCGGCATCGCGCCACAGACGGTCGTCGCCGCCTATCGGGTGGGCGACGGACCGGTCAATGTGATCACGCCGCTGATGGTCTACCTGCCGTTCATCATCTTGGTCTGCCAGCGCTATCGCGCGAGCGCCGGCATGGGGACCGTGGTGTCGATGATGATCCCCTACACGGTCGTCGTGCTGGTGACGTGGACCTTGTTCTTCGTCGCGTGGTACCTCCTCGGCATCCCGTGGGGTCCGGGCGCGCCGGTCCATCTCTAGCAGGCGTCGTGGCTGGAGGAGTGCAGCGGACCCGACCGGGGTCTGACGATGGATGACGCCACCAAGGCACTGATCATCCTGGGCGCCGTAGTCGCCCTGTTCATGTGGAACCGGCTCCCCGTCGGCAGTGTCGCCATCCTGGCTGCGCTGTCGCTGTGGGCCACCGGGCTCGTGACCACCGAGCAGGCGGTGGGCGGGTTCGGCGACCCGGTGGTGATCTTCATTGCCACCCTCTTCGTGGTCAGCGAGGGGATCGACTCCACCGGGATCACCACCTGGGCCGGGCACTGGCTGATCGACCGTGCCGGCACCGCCCGCACGCGCGTCCTGGTGGCGATCTGCGTGTTGTCGGCGCTGCTGACCTCGCTCATCACCCTCAACGGAGCGGTCGCCGCCCTGTTGCCGCTCGTCGTCCTGCTGGCCCAGCGGATCGGGACGCCACCCTCGCAGCTGCTCATGCCGGTGGCGTTCGCCGGCAGCGCCGGCGGGCTGCTGATGCTGATGAGCAGCCCGGTGAACGTGATCGTGTCCGAGGCCGCGTCGGACGCGGGGGAGGGGTACTTCTCCTTCTTCTCGTTCGCCATGGTCGGCGTTCCGCTGCTGATCGGCACGGTGGCGATCTGCCTGTTGCTCGGCCGGCGATTGCTGCCCACGCGCATGCCCGACTACCTGCCGCCGGACCTCGGGCGGTACGCCGAGATGATCGGTGGCCACTACGCCATCGGCGACCAGGCCCCCGAGCTGGTGACCCGCGAGGCGGGGGTTGCCGAGGTGGTCGTCCCGCCGCGCTCGCGCCTCGTGGGTGAGCAGGTGCACGCCGGCATGCGCCGCGAGCACGACCTGGTCATCCTTGCGGTGCAGCGCCTTGGCCGGGATCTGGGTGCGGAGCCCGTCGAGCTCGCCGAGGGCGACGCCCTCCTAGTGCACGGCCCGTGGTCTGAGCTGGACCTGCTGGAGCGCGACCGCGACGTGCTCCTGGTCGACTCGCCGCAGCTCGTCCGTCGGCAGGCCGTCCCTTGGGGCGCCAACGCCACCCGCGCGGTGCTCGTCCTCGCGGGGATGGTCGCAATGCTCGCCAGCGGGCAGGTGCCACCCGCCATCGCGGGCCTCACCGCCGCGCTCGCGATGGTGCTCTTCCGGGTCGTCACCGTCCCTCAGGCCTACCGCTCCATCTCGTGGCAGACCGTGGTGCTGATCGGCGCCCTCATCCCTCTGTCCACCGCGATCTCGAGCAGCGGGGCGGCCGACCAGGTGGCCTCCCTCCTGATCGACGCGGTCGGTACCGGCCGCCCGTACCTGCTGCTCGCCGGGATCTTCCTCCTCACCGGAGCCCTCGGGCAGGTGGTGAGCAACACCGCGACGGTGCTCGTCGTCGTCCCGATCGCGGTGGCCGCGGCGGAGGCCACCGGGACGTCGGTCAAGCCGGTCCTGATGGTTGTGGCCATCGCCGGTTGTGCGGCACTGCTCACGCCTATCGCGACCCCCGGCAACCTGATGATCATGACGCCGGCCGGCTACCGCTTCGGCGACTACTGGAAGCTCGGGCTGCCGGTCATGGCTTGGTGGTTCGTGGTCGCGCTCGTCGTGGTTCCGCTGGTGTGGAGCCCGTGACGGCCGGCGGCCAGACGCGACGTGCGGCACACGCGACCGCGGCCGTCGTACGCCGGCAGCTGCGTGCGCCGTACACCGCAACGCTGGGTGCGGTGGTGCTCCTCTGGCTGTCGCTGACGCCGTCGCTGCTGCCGCGCACGACGGTGTTCCAGGGCCTGATCTCCGGTGTCTGCGTGCTCGTGGGCTACGGCCTCGGCGCCCTGGTGGGTTGGCTGATCCGCAGCAGCGGCGGCAGTCTCCGAGGTGAGGCGAGACGGGTTGCGTGGCTGGCGCTCGCGGTCGTGGGTGGCGTCGGCACCGTCATCTTCTTGTGGCTGGGGCTGCGCTGGGACAACCAGGTGCGAAACCTCGTCGGGGTGGACGAGGTCGGGCTGGGCCACGTGTTGGCGTCGGTGGCCATCACGGCGGTGATCGTCGTGGTCCTGCTGCTGGTGGCGCGGGCCCTCAAGGCTCTCGGCAGGGTGATCGGCCGTGGCATCGGCAGGCTGCTGCCCGCGCGGGTGGCCACGGTGGTCGGCGGCCTGCTGGTCGCCTTCGTCGCCTACGAGCTCGCCGTCGGCGTCGGCGGTGCCCGCCTGCTGGCCGCCATGGACTCGACGTTCATGACCATCAACGACGAGTTCCGCACCGACCTGCCGCCCCCCACCGCGCCCGAGCTGTCCGCCGGACCCGCGTCAGGGCAGTCGTGGGACGACCTCGGTCGCCAGGGACGGCTCTTCATCGCCAACACCCCGACCGCCGAGAGCATCGGGTCGTTCACCGGGGAGCCCGCGCTCCAACCGGTCCGCGCCTACATCGGCGCCGGGCCGAAGGGTGTCGACCTGCGCCAGGAAGCGGCCCGGGCGATCGGGGAGCTCGAGGCCCTCGGCGGATTCGACCGCGCTGTCCTCAACGTCGTCACCGGCACCGGGCGTGGTTGGGTGAACGAGAACCAGGCGCAGGCCTTGGAGTACATGTGGGGCGGCGACACCGCGACCGTCAGCCTGCAGTACTCCTACCTGCCCAGCTGGATGTCGTTCCTGCTCGACGGTGACCGCTCGCAGGATGCCGGCCGGGCCCTCTTCGACGCGGTCTACGCCCACTGGATCGAGCTCCCGGAGTCCGAGCGCCCGCTGCTGGCCGTCAGCGGCGAGAGCCTCGGCAGCTTCGGCGGCGAGGCGGCCTTCAGCGGCGCGCAGGACCTCGCCACCAGGACCGACGGGGTGCTGTTCGTCGGACCGACCGCCGACAACGCTCTCTGGAGCCGGTTCACCTCCGAGCGCGAACCCGGGACGCCGGAGGTGTTGCCGGTCGTCGACGGCGGGGAGATCGTCCGCTTCGCCGACGCACCGGAGGACTGGGACGCACCGGGGCCCTGGAACGGCACGCGGGTCGGCTACCTCCAGCACGCCAACGACCCGATCACCTGGTGGTCGTTCGGGCTCGCCATCGAGCGACCCGACTGGCTGAAGGAGCCTCGTGGCCGTGACGTCTCCCCGCACGTCCACTGGATCCCCGGCGTGACGATGCTCCAGCTGGCCGTGGACCAGTTCGGCGCCAACGACGTGCCGGCCGGCCAAGGCCACCAGTTCGGGCTCGCGCCGGTGTATGCGTGGGCCGAGATCCTGCCCCCGCCGGGCTGGACCGACGCCGACACCGCCGAGCTCGCCATGGTCATCGGCGACCGTCAGGTCCTCGAGTGACGGTCCGGGCGGAGGACGTGGTCGACGTGTTCGTCTACGTCGTGGTCCTCAACCTCGCCGTCGAGTACGTCCCATCGATCATCAGCGAAGGCTTCACCCTCTCGCTGCTGACGGCCGTTCTCCTGAAGGTCGCGTTGGAGCTGGTCATCGGGACCAAGAACAGGATTCTTCGCTGGCTGCGAGCGGCCACCAGCCGCCGCATCAAGGTGGTGGCCGCCGTCTCGCTCTGGGTGGTCGCCGTCGGCAGCAAGTTCGTCGTCCTCGAACTGATGGACCTGGTCTTCGGAGACTCCGTGAGCCTGGGCGGCTTCGTTCCGGTGACGTTGCTCATCATGGCCCTGCTGGTGTCCAGGGCAGCCGTACGTCGCCTCCTCTTCGGCATTGACGCGGAGGCGTGACCTCACCCGAGATGAGTGAGTCGACCGCTCTTCGTCCGCGATAACGTGACGGCAGCGGACAATCGGTCGCATCCCGATGGGTGTCGCAGCGAAGGGACGATGCGTGTTCTGGGCAGGGCCTTCCGGCAGCACCCGACGTGCTCGCCGGGTCACGACCGGCCTGGCGCTTGCCACCGTGATGCTGGCTTGCCTCGCCGCCTGCGGTGGGGAAGACAGCTCGGACGATGCGGCCACGCCTGACTTCGCCGCCACCCTCAACGGGCCGGAAACGGCCGAGCCCGGGGCCGTGGTGGTGCTGACGCTCAGCAACGTCGGGCAGCTTCGGGACTCCTACCAGCTGACCGTGTCACCGGACGAGAACGGCACCGTCAAGCCGCGGCACCTCACCATAGAGCCGGGCGCCAGCGCCAAGGTCGACCTCGAGGTCGAGCAGACGCCCCTGACCATCGAGGTCGAGAGCGTTGGCGGCGGTCCTGGCGTGGATGAGTTCACGATCAACTGACGGCCGGTCGCGGCACGGCGGTCCGGCTCCTCTGGCGACCAACGCCTGACCCTCCCCTGGAGCCGATCGCTGCCGGCTTGTGTCCCCGCTATTCAGTGTTACTATCTACTGGTAGTCACTAACACTGAGTAGTTGGAGGAGGAGGTGTCCATGGGCAAGCAGGTGACGGAGATGCTCAAGGGGACGCTGGAGGGCATCGTTCTCGCGATCCTGTCCGGCCGGTCCGCCTACGGCTACGAGATCACGGCCTGGCTGCGCGAGCAGGGCTTCTCCGACATCGCCGAGGGCACCGTCTATGCCCTGCTGATCAGGATCGAGCAGCGCGGCTTCGTCGACGTGGAGAAGGTCCCCTCCGAGAAGGGGCCGCCGCGCAAGGTGTACTCCCTCAACGCTCAGGGACAGGAATACCTCGAAGACTTCTGGAGGACCTGGAGCTTCCTCACAGAACGACTGGAACAGCTCCGCGAAGGAGGCAAGTAGACATGGCCACAAGGTGGATCGAGCTGGTCACCGGATCGCTCGAACAGAAGAAGCAGTACCGGCAGTACAAGGCTCGCATCGAGGCCCTCCCCGAGCCGTACGGCACCGTCGCGAAGGCTCTGCAGCGGTACTTCATGTACTACGGCGGCATCACGGACGGCGAGACCAGCCTCAAGATGTTCGACGACTTCGCCGACCTCTGGGAGCGTGCCGCAGCCGACCACACGCCTGTGCGCGTGATCGTCGGTGACGACCCGGTCGAGTTCGCCGAGACGTTCGCGCAGGCCTACACCGGCAAGCAATGGATCGACAAGGAACGCGCTCGGCTGACCAAGGCGATCGAGGACGCGGAGCGAGGGGAGCAGGAATGACCACCGACACAGCGATCCGTGTTCGGGGCCTGGAGAAGGCGTACGACGAGCTCAGGGTGCTGCGCGGCGTGGACTTCGACGTGGCGCGGGGCAGCATCTTCGCCCTGCTCGGCTCCAACGGTGCCGGCAAGACCACGGTCGTGAAGATCCTGTCCACGCTGCTCAAGTCCGACGCGGGGGCGGCCGCCGTCGATGGCTTCGACGTCGCCACGCAACCGGCCAACGTGCGGGAGTCCATCAGCCTCACCGGGCAGTTCGCGGCCGTGGACGAGATCCTCACCGGGCGGGAGAACCTCGTGCTGGTGGCCCGGTTGCGGCACCTGGACGACGTCGGACCGATCGCCGAGGACCTGCTGGCCCGCTTCCAGCTCACCGAGGCGGCGGACCGACGGGTGTCGACGTACTCCGGAGGCATGCGCCGCCGCCTCGACATCGCGATGAGCCTGATCGGCGAGCCGCCGGTGATCTTCCTGGACGAACCGACCACCGGGCTGGACCCGCAATCTCGCATCGAGGTGTGGAACAGCGTCAAGGAGCTCGCCGGGCAGGGCACGACGGTGCTGCTCACGACGCAGTATCTGGATGAGGCCGAACAGCTCGCCGACCGGATCGCGATCCTCCACGAGGGACGGATCATCGCCCACGGCAGCCTCGCCGAGCTGAAAGCCCTCCTCCCGCCCGCCAAGGTCGAGTACGTCGAGAAGCAACCGACGCTGGAGGAGGTCTTCCTCACCATCATCGGCACCGACGGCACTCACGACGCCGACGGCACCCACGACGACGCAGGCCTGGCCAGCGCCCACCACACGTCCAACTAAGGAACGACCATGACCACGACTACGCACTTCGCCGACGACACCGTCGTCCTGCTGGGTCGATCCATGCGCCACATCACGCGCAGCCTCGACACCATCCTCACGGTCGCGATCATGCCGATCGCGCTGATGCTGCTGTTCGTCTACGTGTTCGGCGGCGCGATCGACACTGGCTCGGGCCAGTATGTGAGCTACCTGCTGCCCGGCATCCTGCTCATCACGATCGCGATGGGCATCTCCTACACGGCGTTCCGGCTCTTCACAGATCTGCAGAGCGGCATCTTCGAGCGACTCCACTCCATGCCGATCGCACGCTCGAGCGTCCTCTGGGCGCACGTGCTGACCTCGTTGGTCGCCAACCTGATCTCGCGTCGCGATCGTCGTGCTCGTCGCATTCCTCATGGGGTTCCGCTCATCGGCGGGCGTGTTGGCGTGGCTTGCCGTGGCCGGGATGCTCACCCTGTTCACCCTTGCGGTGACCTGGCTTGCCGTGATCGCCGGCCTCTCCGCGAAGACCGTGGACGGCGTGGGCGCCTTCTCCTACCCGATCATCTTCCTGCCATTCATCAGCTCGGCCTTCGTGCCCACCGAGACGATGCCGGGCCCGGTGCGCGCGTTCGCCGAGCACCAGCCGGTGACGTCCATCGTCAACACGATCCGCGACCTCTTCACCCAACAGCCGGTCGGCACCGACATCTGGGTCGCCCTCGCCTGGTGCGTCGGCATCCTCGTCGTCGCGTACGCCATCGCCATGGCCACCTACCACCGCAAGATCGCCTGAGGATGTGTCAGGCGCGGGGCGCCGGCCACGACAGCTCGTCGGCGACCACAACCCCGGGCGCGTCGGCGTGCAATTTCGCCGGGCTCCCTCGCTGGGTCGGCCTCCGCTCGGCTGCGCCGCATCCAGAGCACGGTGAGCACGACACCGACGGCGAGTCCGCCTAGTCCCCACCAGATGCCGGCCAACGGGGACGCGCCTGCCTGGTCCGGGTCGCTGGTGCCGGGAGCTGGTTCCGCGGGGCCGGGGACCGGGGCGCCCGCCACGCCGTTGAAGTCGCCCGCCTTGCGGGAGGCCGCACCGACGCCGAGCTTGTCGAGCAGTGCCGTGAGCTCTGCCGGGGACGCGGGCTGGTGCCACACGACCGGGCTTTCCCAGATCGTGCCCTCCATCGAGACCTGCGTCGCGATCCAGGGTGCGCCCTTGCCCTCCAGATAGATGCGGTCGACCCGCCACGGCGTCACGTCGTGGATCAGCCAGGTGACAGTCACTCCGGGGCCGTTCTCGTGGCCGACCCCCGACTTGTCGATGTTGCCGGTCTCGGTCCCGGTCGGGGTCCCGATCCCGACCAGGTTGGCGAGGGCGTCGTACTCGGGCTCGGTGTAGTAGAGCGAGGCGGTCGTCCCCTCGCCGGGGACCGACAACAGCGCGCTGGTCGGCCCGCCCGCACTGGCGGGTCCGGAAAGCATCAGGGACGCCCCTACCAAGAGGGCCACGATGAGAGATGCGCGGAATCGGTGCACGGCTGCCTCCTCGGGACGGGTGCCTCTGTTACACCGCCACGCGCCCTCGAGTTCCCGTCAGTCGACCGGCACGCTCGATTCCGCAATCTCGACGGCTCGCTCGAGGCTCAGGTCACCCTCGAGCCGCAGGGTCGTGACGCCATCCAGCCAGATCAGTGTGTGGCCTGCCAGCCGCGCCGACTCGGTACGCCGACTGCCGTCCGGGTCGAGCAGGACCACTTCGTGAGGCTCCTCGAACCACAGCGCGTCTGTGCCATCGACCGCGGCGTAGTGCACGCCCGGCGCGGTCTTGAGGACGGAGAAGTCGAACCTTCCGTCGAACTGGTCGAGGCGGACGACGCCGTCCTCGCCCGACGACCAGCTCATCGACACCATCCGCCTGTCCGGCGAGACCTCGACGCCGTCGGGAGCCCCGAGCGCCTCGGGCACCGACACGGTGAAGTCCACCGTCGCGGCCGCCTCCGTGACCGACCCGCCCGTCACCACCTCGGGTGGTGGCTGGGCTTCGGACGATGGAGCCCCCTTTTCCACCAGGACCCCGCCGAAGCCGAACCAGTCGGCCACGGCCGCGCGCACCGGTGGCGTCGCGAGCAGCGCGAGCAGCACCGCGGCGACCACCAGCGCTATCCGGCGGCGCCGGGGCTCGATGCTGTCGGCAATGCGGTGTCCGGCCCGCCGCAACGTCCGGCTCCAGGTGTTGGCCCGCCGGTCAGGTGTCGGCAGCTCCGCGACCCGATCCATCACGGCCGTCGCGAGGTCTGCCGACGGCGCGCCCGCGTCGATCCCGCGACCCAGCGTCGCCAGGTCGCGGGCCAGGTCGTCGTACGTGCTGTCAGCCACGCTGCTTCACCTCCGTTGTCCCGTCTCGGCTCCCTTCGGCGTCCAGCAGGTCCCGCAGCCTGGCCAGCGCCCGGTGGAGGCGCGACTTGACCGTCCCGCGTGGCCAACCGAGGACCGCCGCGGTCTCGGCCTCGTCGAGGTCGAGCAGGTAGCGGCAGGTCACCACCTGCCGGTGCTCGGGGGAGAGCCGGGCCAGCCCCCGCACCAGCGCCGACTGCCGTTCTGCCGACAGCAGCGCGTCGGCCGGGTCGCGGGGCCGGGCGGCGAGCAGTGGCTCGGACTGCTCCCACGCCCGGTGCTCCCGCGCCACCCGACGGCCCGAGGCCCGGTGCAGGTTGCGGGTCTCGTTGGCGACGATGCGCAGCAGCCAGGGGCGGAACGGCGCGCCGGGGTGGTAGCGGTCGAGGGCGGCGTACGCCTTCACGAACGCCTCCTGCACGACGTCCTCCGCTTCCCCGCCCGCACCGAGCAGTGCCGCGGTGCGGATCGCCACCGGGGCATGCCGACTCACCAGCTCCGCGTACGCGTCACGGTCTCCGCCGCGCACCCGGGCCAGGATCGCGGTGTCCTCCGGGCCGGTGTTCAGGCTGCGTGTCCCTCTACTCGGTTGACCTTTCTACACCGCTGTGTGCTAGGCGGTTCCCCAGGAAGTCAGTCCGGGAGGCCGGTCAGGGCCTCGACGTGCAGCGCCATCTTCTTGAGCAAGCGGCTGAGCGTGGCTCGCTCCTTCGCCGTCAGGACGCCCACCATCTGCTCCTCCTGCGAACCGCGGATCGCCATCGCCCGGCGCCAGACCTCGGCGCCGGTCTTGGTGATCTCCACGACCACGCGGCGCCTGTCGTCTGGGGATGTGGTGCGCTGCACCCAGCCTGCCCTCTCCAAGCCGTCGAGGCGACCGGTCATGCCGGGGCCCGAGATCCCCAGGTCGTCGGCGAGGTCGCTCGGGGAGGCGGTGCCGGGGGTGTCGCGGATCATCAGGGAGTGCAGGGTCTGGTACTCGAACTCCTGGAGGCCGACCTCCGCCACCGCGGTCTGCATGAAGCCCTTCAGGTGGCGGCCGAGCCGCCCGATCCGCACCACGATCGCCTCGACCTCGTCGTCGAACGTGACATCGATCCAGTGGTCGCGCCATCGGGCGACGTGTCGGTCGGTCCAGTCGGTCTCCGCCATGGCGCCAATATTACTTCGGCAGCGACTAGTTCGTTGACGAATAATTAGGCAGCGAATTAATATCCGGGACATGAACGTGACGCGAGCCTTCCGCGAAGGACCCCTCGCCCATACCGACTACCGCCTCCTGGTCACCGGCGCCACCGTGAGCTCGCTCGGCAACGCCATCACCCCGGTGGCCCTCGCCTTCGCCGTGCTCGACCTCGGCGGCTCGGCGACCGACCTGGGGTTGGTCATCGCCGCCTTCGCGGCCGCGGAGGTCGTCACCGTGCTCCTGGGTGGCGTGCTCGGCGACCGCCTCCCGCGGCAGCTGATGATGCAAGGCTCGTCCGCCGCGGCCGCGCTGTCGCAGGCGTTCGCCGCCGCTGCCCTGGTGGGCGGCTTCGCGAGCGTGCCGCTGCTGGCCGTTGTCGGCGTGGTGAACGGATGCTTGGGCGCGCTGAGCGGGCCGTCGTCGTCGGCGCTGACCCGGCAGACCGTCCCGCCCGCGGACCTGCCGCGAGCGGTCGCCGTACGCCGCTTGGCTCAGAACCTCGCCATGGTCGTCGGCTTCTCGCTCGCCGGCGTGCTGGTCGCAGCCTTCGGCTCCGGGTGGGCGATCGCGATCGACGCTGCCACCTTTGCCATCGCTGCCGTTTGCTTCGGGCTGATCCGCGTGCCCGGGCTGCCCGCGCCGGAGCGGGTGCCCTCGCTGCTCGGGGACCTCGGCGCCGGCGCGCGCGAGGTGCTGCGGCACACCTGGCTCTGGCTGCTGATCGGGCAGGCGCTGCTCTACCACCTGTTCTACGGCGGTGCCGCGGGCGTGCTCGGCCCGATCGTGGTCGGCGACACCCTCGGACGTTCCGCGTGGGGGTGGGCCCTCGCTGCGCTGATGGTCGGCTTCATCGTCGGCGGACTGGTGACGCTGCGTTGGCAGCCGCGACACGGCCTGTACGTCGGCACGGCCATGCTCGCCCTCACGGCGGCGTTCCCGCTGGCGATGGCGCTCTCCGACCACCTGCTGCCCCTGCTGGTCGGGGCCTTCCTCCACGGCTTCGGGCTGGAGATCTTCAGCGTCAACTGGGACCTCTCGATCCAGCAGAACGTGGCGGAGGACAAGCTCGCCCGGGTCTACGCCTTCGACCTGGTGGGCTCGTTCGTCGCCCGTCCCCTCGGGCTGGCGCTCACCGGGCCGATCGCCGCGGCGGTGGGCTTCGACAGGTGGCTGATCCTGGTGGCCACCGTGATGGGCGGATCGGCCCTGCTCGTCCCTCCTCTCGCCCGACGTGCGACACCTCGAGCGGCGGCCGGCCGTCGGAGCCGCCGCGACGGAATCTGCCGTTGGTTAGAGAGACGGGCCCGCGGGCGATATGATGTTCTCGCACAGGTCGCCAGCCCGCATCCAGCGGTGATTCCTCGTCGCGTCGGCACCACTGCCGCCCGACCGTCTCCGGCCACGGAGACCGCAACGTCCGAGGTCCAGGCCCCGGAGCCGGCTGGTTACGCGGAGTCCTGTCCGTCCTGTGGGCAAGCGGTCTGACGTCGCGTCAGGCGCGGGAGGAGGGTCGTGGCTCGGAGTCGTCAACGCCCATCGGCGTCACGTGGGCGTACCCCTGCGCGCAACCAGCGGTCCGGCCGTCAGCTCGACAACGAGGGCCTGATCCCGGTCCTCGCGCGGGCCGTGCGCGAGATCGAGGCCGCCGTAGAGCGTGGTTCCGCCGTGTCCATCCGCTCGCGCTTCCAGGCGGTCGCCCTGCTGGCCCGCGAGGAGCGCGCCCGCGTCCGGGCAGACACGACCCTGACGGAGGGCAAGCGCGAGGGTGAGCTCAAGCGTCTCGACGGCATCGCCACGATCCTGGCCCAGACCGCCGCCCGCGAACCGTCGCTGTTCACCCTGCTGTCCGAGTCGGCCATCGTCTCCGACCAGGCCAACTCGCTGCGTCGGGAGATGCTGACCCGCGCCGGCATGGAGGTCGCCGAGGAGGAGGAGCCCGAGGAAGACCCCGACGCCCCGAGCGTGACCGACCGCCGGGTCGTCCCGCAGTCGGTGCTCTCACGTCAGCTGTCCAACCCCTTCCTCGTCCCCGACTTCGCCTCCGCCGACCAGAGCAAGGCCCAGCCGCGCCGGCTCGCCGGCTGGGAGCTGCTCGGCCCGCTCTTCCGGTCCTTCGAGTACGTCGGCAACGGGGCCTCCACGTCGATGCCGCTGCCCGACCCGGAGCACGTCAACGTGCCTGGCGAGCTCGAGCTGATGCCGCACCAGGCCCAGGTGGTCGAGGCCGCCGCCGAGGGGCATCGCACCTTCCTGCTCGCCGACGAGCCGGGCCTCGGCAAGACCGCACAGGCCCTGCTGGCGGCCGAGGCCGCCGGCGCCTTCCCGCTGCTGGCCGTCGTGCCCAACGTCGTGAAGATGAACTGGGCCCGCGAGGCCGGCCTCTGGACCCCCGGCCGCACGCCCACCGTCATCCACGGCGACGGCGAGACCATCGACGGCTTCGCCGACATCGTGATCGTCAACTACGAGGTGCTCGACCGGCACGTCGGCTGGCTCGGGGACTTCGGCTTCCGCAGCATGGTCGTCGACGAGGCCCACTTCATCAAGAACATGACCTCGCAGCGTTCGCAGAACGTGCTGCGCCTCGCCGACCGGATCCGGGTGCGCACCGCAGGACCACTGCTGCTGGCGCTGACCGGCACGCCGCTGATCAACGACATCGAGGACTTCCGGGCGATCTGGCAGTACCTCGGCTGGATCAACGAGAAGGTCCCCGTCGGCGCCTTGATGGAGGCGCTCGAGGACACCGGCCTGACGCCGGCGGACCCGGGCTTCTACCCTGCCGCCCGCCAGCGGGTGGTCGACATGGGCATCGTCCGCCGCCGCAAGGTCGACGTCGCCAAGGACATCCCGGCCCGGCGCATCGCCGACATCCCGGTCGAGCTCGACGACGACCTGGGGCGTTCGATCCGCGAGGCCGAGCGCGTGCTGGCCCAGCGGCTGGTGGCGCGCTACGAGAGCGCGCTGGCCACGCGGCGTACGGCCGCCGAGCTCGACGAGGACGGCATCGACCACGAGCTCGTACGCCGGGTGGCGACGTGGGAGCGCGAGGACACCTCCGACGAGTCGAGCGGCGAGAACGTCTTCGGCATGATGCGCCGCATCGGCCAGGCCAAGGCCGGTCTCGCGGCCGACTACGCCGCACAGCTGGCCCGCAGCGTCGGCAAGGTGGTCTTCTTCGCCAAGCACATCGACGTGATGGATGCCGCCGAGGAGACCTTCGCCCGCCGCGGGCTTCGCTACACCTCGATCCGCGGCGACCAGACCCGCGCCGCCCGCGAGCGCAACATCAAGGCGTTCGTGGAAGACCCCGACGTCGCGGTGATCGTCTGCTCGCTGAGCGCCGCCGGGGTCGGCATCAACCTGCAGGTCGCCTCCAACCTGGTGCTGTCGGAGCTGTCGTGGACCGACGCCGAGCAGACCCAGGCGATCGACCGGGTGCACCGGATCGGCCAGGACGAGCCCGTCACCGCCTGGCGGATCATCGCCGCCCAGACGATCGACACCAAGGTCGCCGAGCTCATCGACAGCAAGGCCGGCCTCGCCGCCCGGGCACTTGACGGCGCCGACGTCGACGCCTCGTCGGTCGACGTCCAGGTCGAGGCGCTGGTCGCGCTGCTGACCGAAGCGCTGATCGAGCGCGGCTGACGCCGCGCGCCTTCAGCGCACGTCGGTGATCGCGCGCAAGTAGCGCAGCACGAGCTGGAGCTCGGCGACGCTGAAGCCGGCGTGCACCTCGTCCATCTGCCGCAGGATCTCGGCGTACGCCGCGGTCACACCGGCCGAGTCGAGGGGGAGTGTGTCGACCCAGACCTTGCGGCGGTCGGCAGGGTCCGGTCGTCGGGCCACGAGGTCCTTGGCCTGCAGCCGGTCGAGCACGCGGGTGATCGTGCTGGAGGGCAGCTGCGTCACCTGGGCGAGCTGGCTGGGCGTCATCGAGTCCCCGTGGCGGAGCAGGACGCCGTACGCCTGGAAGTCCACGACGTTGAGGCCGATGGTGCGGGCGATCCGCTCGTTGGTGAGCACGGCCGCGGCGATGACCTGCTGCATCTGCTCGGCGATCTGCTCGCCGACGCGCGCCCGGCTGGACATCTGCCTGTCTCCTCGCTATCTTCTCCGAAGTGGAATAATTCCGAAACGGGACTATCGCATTTCAGGAATGTCCCGATTCCCACACTACCGAATCTCAGGAGAAGTGATGACCGTGAACCGCGGACTGGCGATGGGCGTGTTGATCTTCGCCTTGTTCATGGATCTGCTCGACGCCACCATCGTCAACGTTGCGCTGCCGTCGATCCAGGCCGACCTCGGCGCTACCGGAGCGCAGCTCGAATGGGTGGTCGGGAGCTATCTGCTCGCCTTCGCGGTGTTGATGATCACCGGCGGCCGGCTCGGCGACATCTTCGGTCGGCAACGGATGTTCGTCGTCGGCGTCGTCGGATTCACCCTCGGCTCGACGCTGGCGTGCGTGTCGCCCAGCATCGAGGTGCTGCTGCTCGCGCGGGTCGTGCAGGGAGCGTTCGCCGCGATGATGGTGCCGCAGACGCTCTCGTCCGTGCAGGCGCTGTACGCGCCGCGCGAGCGTGCGCCGATGATCGGCGTGATCGGCGCGGTCTCAGGAATGTCGGCGGTGATCGGGCCGGTGCTCGGCGGGTGGCTGGTCAGCAGCGACGCCTTCGGCATCGGCTGGCGCAGCATCTTCCTGATCAACCTGCCCGTGGGCGTGGTGCTGGTCGTGCTGGCGCTGCGCTTCGTGCCCGACACGAGGTCGGAGCACCCGCTTCGGCTCGACCCGCTCGGACTGCTCCTGGCCACGGTCGGGTTGCTGGCTGTCGTCTACGCGCTGATCGAGGGCAGGCAGCAGGACTGGGCTGCGTGGGTGTGGGCGCTCGGGACGGCCGGGCTGGTGGCCCTGGCCGCGTTCGTGGCGCATCAGCGCCATCGTGAGCGCACCACCTCCTCGGCACTGCTGCCGATGTCTCTGTTTGCCGACCGGGGCTTCTCGGCCGGGCTGGTGACCCAAGGTGCGTTCCAAGGAGCGCTCGCCGGCTTCGCGTTGTCTGTCGCCGTCTACCTGCAGACCGGCCTCGGCTGGTCGGCGATCCACTCCGGTCTCACCCTGCTGCCGTTCAGCCTGGGCGCCTTCGTGGGCACCGCGATCGCCGTGCCCCTGGGGACCAGGCTGGGCAAGGTCGTGATGGTCACGGGTGCAGGCCTGCAGGCGCTCGCCACGGTGTGGATCCTCACTACGGTGCGCTCGCAGGGCGATGCCCTCAGCACGTGGGACCTGGCCCCGGCGATGGTGGTCGCCGGCATCGGGCTCGGGCTGCTGGTGGTGCCGCTGGTAGACGTCGCGCTGGCCACGGTGCCGACGGCTGCGGCCGGTGCCGCGTCGGGCACCTACGGGACGGTCCAGCAGGTGGGGGCGGCGCTCGGCGTGGCAGTGATCGGCACGGTCTTCTTCGGCGCCGCCGGGGCGTCGTACGACGCGGGCGCGTTGCGCGACGGCGTCGTGGCTGCCTGCTGGGCGGCTGCGGCCGGCTACGCGTTGGCGGCGCTGGCGAGCCTGTTCCTGCCCTCGCGCGTCCAGGTGCAGGCGCACCAGGAGGCGGTGGCCGCGGAGCTGGAAGAAGAGGACATCGTTGTCGGCACGGCGGGCTAGCCTGCCCGCGTGACGGTCCACGAGCTCTCCCGCGCCGACGCGAGGCGGATCGCGGTGGCGGCCCAGCAGCTCACCGCCGACCGTCCGACCGACGTGGTCGAGGTCGTGCGCCACCTGACGCTGCTGCAGATGGACCTGACGGCTGCGGTGGCGCCCAACGCCGATCTCGTGTCCTGGAGCCGCATCGGGTCGTCGTACGACCCCGATGACCTGGTCGAGGCGCTGGACAGCCAACGGCTCATCGAGCTGCTCGGCTTCGCCCGTCCGGCGGAAGACATCGCGCTCTACCAGGCCGAGATGGCCGCCTGGCCCGGCTCGGGCGACCTCAGGGAGTGGCAGGTCGACAACGCCCAGTGGATCGCGGACAACGGTGCGTGCCACCACGACATCCTCGAGCTGCTCCGCGCCGACGGGCCGCTGACGTCGCGCGAGGTGCCCGACACCTGCGTGCGGCCGTGGCGCTCGTCGGGGTGGACCAACAACCAGAACGTCATCCGGATGCTCGACTTCATGATCGCGCGCGGTGAGGTGGCCGTCGTCGGTCGGCGCGGCCGCGACCGGCTGTTCGACCTCGCCGAGCGGATCTATCCCGACGATCCGGTGCCACCCGAGGACGAGGCGCTGCGCGCGCGCAACGAGAAGCGGCTGCATGCCCTCGGCATCGCGCGGGCCAGCAGCACCGGCATGCCGGGCGAACCCAACCACGTCGGTGCGGTGGGGGAGGAGGCCGTGGTCGAGGGCGTGAAGGGCACCTGGCGGGTCGATCCGGCGTACCTCGGGCAGCCGTTCCGCGGGCGCGCTGCCCTCCTCTCGCCCCTCGACCGGCTCGTCCAGGACCGCAAGCGCACCTTCGAGCTGTTCGAGTTCGAGTACTACCTCGAGATGTACAAGCCGGCCGACAAGCGGCGTTGGGGCTATTTCGCCCTGCCCGTGCTCTACGGCGACCGGTTCGTCGGCAAGCTCGACTCCACGGCCGATCGCAAGGAAGGCGAGTACGTCGTGCACGCCTTCCACGAGGACGTCGAGCTCTCCCCGACGGCCAGGGCCGCGATCCTTCGCGAGATCGAGGACCTCGCGACGTGGCTGGAGCTCGAGCTGGTGCTGCCGCCGTCGATGACCTGAACGACCCTTCCTGGAGTGTCGGTGGGTCGGTCTAGGTTCGATCGCATGGCACACACCCACCATGCGATCGAATACATCGAGATCACGGTCTCCGACATACCGGCGGCCCGGGACTTCTACGGTCGGGCCTTCGGCTGGGAGTTCAACGACTACGGACCCGAGTACGCCGGGATCAAGAAGCTCGACGGCAGCGACGGGGAGATGGGCGGACTCGGGCTCGGAACCCACCTCCAGCCCGGCCCCGGCGGCTCGCTGGTCCTGCTCTACTCCAACGACCTCGAGGCGACCCTCGAAGCGGTCAAGGCCGCGGGCGGCACCATCGCGGTCGATCCCTACGACTACCCAGGTGGTCGCCGGTTCTTCTTCTCCGACGTCAGCGGCAACACGCTGGGCGTCTTCAAGTCCGACGAATAGTCCCTCACGGCGCTCCTGAAAGATCTTCGAGACAACTCAAGAAGAGCCGGAAAATCAGTGTTCGCCTAGAGAGTTCTCAACGAAAGTTCAAGCGTCGCTGGTTAAGTCTTCCGAGGCGGTGCCTCGGCGCTTACCCCGTGACGCCGGGGCACCGTCCTTCCATCCGACTCGGCGAGTCACGCCGCTCAGGTCTACGCGATCGAGAGCGCGCGCCGGGACGAGGTTGGCTGGCGGACAAGCGATGATGCCCACCTCGAGCAGGCCTCGCAGCCGCCGATCACAGTCGGGGCTACCGCTCGCCACGACGCCGTCGACGGCGCACCGGATCATCGTCGGGGCGCAGTGCTTGGCGAAGGTCTTCTCGGCTATCCGGTGTCGCACCCCAAGCCGCTCGACCCAAGCGACTGCGCCGGGAACCAGCTCGAGCGCGTGTTGAGCCGCCCGCCGGGTTGCGGCCAGATCGGGCTCGGCGTCGGCACACAACTGTTCAGCTTGAAGCAGACCACCGGACAGCACGCGCTGCGTCCCTTCGGGAACGACGAGGATGGCTCGAGCGGCGACCGCAACCGCGACCGTGAGCCAAGTCCGATCGTTCCCCTGCCGGCCTACGACCGAGGGGATGAGCAGCGTCAGTTCCTGGCGGCCCGCATCGGTGGTGTGATCGTTGACATGCCTTGCCAACTGCGCGAGCAAGGGATGGGTGCACGAGGGGTGGTCGCTCCACCGCTCACCGGCGAGCACCGAGGCGAATTCCATGAAGCACGCCCCGCGTCGTGGCGTGCGATGTCGGCCACGGCTGAGAACCGGGATGCCGTCGGGAAGACTCGAGGACTTCATCGCACCTCCTTCTCTGAAGGATGCGCCGACTCGCTGGTTCGATCAACCCCTTGACAGTCACCACGAACGCCAGCGGATCACGATTGCCATCGCCCTGATCTTCGACACGACCGAGCTGATCGCGGCTTCGCTGCTGAAATGTCGGACCGCTCGGCGATGCCACTCACGTCCGCCTGGTGAAGGTGGTGGTGCCGTTGGGCTGGTGATGCACGGCCCAGGCGGGGTCGTGGGCGCGGTGGTGGTGGAAGGAGCAGAGGAGCTTGCCGTCGGCGAGGTCGGTGCGGCCGCCTCGGGACCAGGGTTGCTTGCAGTGGTGGGCTTCGCACCAGGCGGCGGGGATCTGGCATCCGTCGGCGGTGCAGTGGCGGTCGCGGATGGCCATCGCCTTGCGTTGGGCGGGTGAGAAGAGGCGGGCGGTGCGGCCGAGGTCGAGGATCTCGCCCTTGCTGGCCGAGGACGACGGGGATGATCCGGGCTTGGCAGGCCAGCCGGCGGGCTTGTTCGGCGGTGATCCGGTCGCCGGTGGTGGTGTCGGCGACTCCGAGGTCGTTGAGGAGCGTGTCGAGGTCGAGGGTGACCATCACGCTGGTGGCGGTGCCGCCGTGCGTGGGGCAGGCCGGTGTCGGGGAGGTTCTCGAGGAGTGCGCAGAACGCCTCGCCGCGGCGGCGGGCGACGGGGAGCTGGTCGACCTCGCCCAGGGTGTGTCGAGGGCGGCCGGCGTGGTGAGGTGAAGGCGTCCAGGTAGGTGCGGAGCCGGTTGGCGACGTGGTCGGGGATCCGGGCGAACAGGTCGGTGGACCCGTCGCCGCGGGGTCTGAAGGTCAGTCTGGTGGCGGCGTGGGCGCGGCGTTCCTCGGCGACCAGCCGTTCGTACTCGGCCTGGTCGGCGATGTCGGGGGCGATGGCCTCGAGCAGCCGGTCGCCGAGGCGACGGAGCTCGCGGGGTCCGAACTGGGCGGCCTGCTCGACCAGGTGCTCCTCGCCCTGGAGCCGCAGCTCGGGGTCGAGGTCGGTGGGCAGGTCGTCGAGCGCGGCGACGATGACGTGGGCCTGGGCGACGTTGACCCGGCCCTCGGCCAGAGCAGCGCCGACGATGCCGGCAGCGGCTCGTCGACCGCGTCGGCCAGCCGGGCGGACCGGAGCACGGTGCCGTGGTGGTCGCGGGTGGTGTCGGCCAGCCAGGCGGCGGTGGACCGGGCACCGGTCTCGACGGCGATGTCGTCGGCGGCGGCGAGGACCCGCAGCTTGAGGGACTCGACCCGTGAGGACAGCTTGGTGAGCTCGATGAGAGCGGACTGTTTCTGCTCGGTGGTCATGAACACCGGCTCCACGCCAGCGACCTCGTCGAGCGCGTCGCCGATGGTGTCGACGCAGCCCAGCACCGGATGCGAACCGGTGTGGGTGAGCGTCGACATGGGTCTAGCCAAGCATCGACCACCGACACTCGAAGCGTCGTCCACAGGCTCAGAACCCCTTATTCACAAGGGGATTGAGCATCGTGACCCGATCGTGATGTTCCGCTTGCGGGGTTTCGAGACGGTTGCTAGCGCAACCTCCTCAACCAGCGAACGGCGCCCTCCTCAACCAGCGAAAGGGCGCCTCACGACCCCGTGAGACCCCGCTCGACCGTGGCGATCACCTTGGCGATGGCACCCTCGCGCCCCTCGGGAGGCAGGTCGCACAGCGGGCCGTCGAGCAGCAGCACCGACAGGCCGTGCACCGCCGCCCAGCACGCGACGTCGGCTCCCAGCCGACCTTCGGCGGAGAGGGTGCCGGCCGAGACAAGCTCGTCGAGGACCCGGCCGAGCAGCGCGTAGGCGGCGGCGTCCTCCATGGGGTCTGGGGCGCCAGGCTCCCGCTTGCAGAACGCGACGTTGAAGAGTCCCGGCTCGGCGAGCGCGAACTCGACGTACGCCCGGCCCACCGCCCGCAGCCGCGCCCTGGCCCGGTCGGCGGGATCGGTCTCCGCGACCTCGTCGAGCCGATGGAGCATCGCCTGCTCCAACTGCGCACCGGCGAGCGACGCGATCTCGCCGAGCAGCTCGTCGCGGTCGGCGAAGTGTCGGTACGCCGCGTTGTGCGACACGCCCGTCCGCCTGGCGACCTCACGGAGCACCACCCCGTCAGGTCCGTTGACGCGCGCCAGCTCCGCCCCGGCGTCGATGAGGGCCGTGCGCAGGTTCCCGTGGTGGTAGGGCTTGGCGCCGGTCATGAGGCCCAGCATAGCGCCGATGTTGACAGTGGGTACATTCCGTGCAACTCTGCCTATGTTGTCACTGTCCACTTGGTCTCGACACGGGCTCGCCTAGCGGCTCGCCCGGCTCGACCACCGAACCATCAGGAAGCAGCCATGCGCGCCAAGCTCCCGATCCTGCTCACGGTCTGCGCGGCCGTGCTCGCCATCAACCTCGACACCACGATCGTCAACGTGGCCCTCCCGAGCATCTCGGGCGACCTCGACGCGGGCACCCGTGAGCTCCAGTGGATCGTCGACGGCTACAACCTCGCGTTCGCGGCCTTGGTGCTGGCGGCGGGCAGCCTGTCAGACCGCTACGGCCGCCGGCCCGCGCTCATCCTGGGCCTGGTGGCCTTCGCGGCCGCCAGCGCCGTCGGCGCTCTGGTCACCTCGACCGACGCCCTGATCGCCGCCCGGGTCGCGATGGGCGCGTCCGCCGCGATCATCTTCCCGACCACCCTGTCGATCATCAGCAACACCTTCCCCGAGCGAAAGGAGCGCGCGGCCGCCCTGGGCATCTGGGGTGCCGTGGTGGGCATCGGCGTCGCGGCCGGCCCGGTCGCCGGGGGACTGCTGCTGGAGCACTTCGCCTGGGGGAGCGTGTTCTGGGCGCTCGTCCCGGTGGCCCTGCTGACCGCCGTGGCGGCGTACGTGCTGGTGCCGGAGTCGCGAGACCCGGCCGTGCCGCGGCTCGACCTGCCCGGGCTCGGGCTGTCGGTGGCGATGCTGGGCGTGCTGACCTACACCATCATCGAGGCCCCCGAGCACGGCTGGACGTCGGCGTTCACGCTGGGTGGGTTCGCGCTGAGCGCGCTGCTGCTCGTGGGCTTCGTGGTCCTCGAGCGCCGGGTCGCGCACCCGATGCTCGACGTGACGCTCTTCCGCGACCGCCGGTTCAGCGCGGCCAGCGGGGCGGTGACAGTGACGTTCTTCGCGCTGTTCGGCTTCATCTTCCTGATCACGCAGTACTTCCAGTTCGTGCGCGGCTACGGCACCCTCTCCACCGGTGCCCGCATCCTGCCGGTGGCGCTGAGCATCGCCGTCGCCTCCGTGGTCGGCGCGATGCTGGCCCCGCGGATCGGCACCAAGGTCGTGGTGAGCACCGGCCTGCTGCTCTTCGGCGCCTCGTTCGTGTGGATCTCCACGGTGGCCGTCGACGCGTCGTACGCCACCACGATCGTGCCGCAGATGGTGCTGATGGGCCTCGGCATGGGCCTGATCAGCAGCCCCGCCACCGAGTCGATCCTGTTGGTGCTGCCGCCCGCCCGGGCCGGCGTCGGGTCGGCGGTCAACGACGCCACCCGCGAGCTGGGCGGCACCCTCGGCGTCGCCGTGGTCGGGTCGCTCTTCTCCAGCCTGTACGCCGCCAACCTCGCCGAAGGCGCCTTCGACGCGCTCCCGGCCGACGCGCTGGCCCAGGCGCAGGACTCCGTGGGAGCAGGGATGGCGATCGCGGCCGGTCAGCCCGACCTCGTCGCCGCCTTCCAGGACGCGTTCATGGCTGGCCTGCACACCTCGAGCCTGGTGGTCGGCCTGCTCTGCCTGGTCGGCGCGGCTGTCGGGGCCGTCGTGCTCCCGGGCCGGATCGCGCCGGTGGTCGAAGAGGAGACCAGGCCGGTCCCGGTCACTGTCGGCGGCTGAGGGTCACTCGCGCGAGTAGGTGCCGGTCAGCGTGCCGCTGGCGATGGCGTGGTCGTCGACGGCGGCCAGGGCGTCGTCCAACGACGCTCCCTGGTCGAGCCCGGTGGGTTCGTCGAGCGCGAGCACGGTGAACCGATAGTGGTGGGTCCCGCTCGGCGGGCACGGCCCGGCGTACGACGCCTCGCCCGCCGAGCTGCTCGCCTGCACCCCGCCCATCGGGATGCCGCCCTCGGGGGAGTCCGTCGTCGTCAACGGGATGTCGAGGACGACCCAGTGGGTGAACGTGCCCGACGGTGCGTCCGGGTCGTCCACCACGAGGGCGACGGCGGCCGCGTCACTAGGCACGCCAGTCCAGGCCAGCGGCGGCGAGACCTCGTCGCCGTCGCAGGTGAAGGGCACCGGGATCGCCTCGCCCTCTGCGAACGCCGTGCTCGTCACGTCGATGCCGGCGGGGACGTCGGCGTCGGCCGGCGCGGAAGCATCGCCACCACACCCGGCGAGCCCCGCGACCGCTAGGCCGAGCATGACGGCGGCGGCTCTCCTCGTCATGCCTCCGCCCCGAGGAACGAGTCGAGCCGGTCGACCAGCTCGGGCCAGGCCGGTTCGTGGGACAGCATGATGTGGTTCCCGCTGTCCGCGAGGTAGAGGACGCTGTCGGGGATCAGTCCGGCGAGCTCGCGGGCCTGCGACTCCGGTACGCGACGGTCGCGGCGGGCATGCACGATCAGCGTGGGGCACGCCACCTGAGGCGCGATCGTCGACACGTCGAGCTGCGCGAACGTGTCGAGGAAGCGGACGACGTTCTCGGTCGAGGTCGTGGCGCGTTGCATGGCGTTGAACGCGTCCCACATCGATCGGGACGCGTCCGGAAGGAACTGTGACGCGAACACCTGTCGGTAGGCCGGGTCGTCCCTGCGCCAGGCCACGCGCCCGACGCGCAGGTCGAGGTCGGCCTCCTCGCGCTCCTCCTCGCTGGCCGCCCGCTTCAGCCGCCCGCGCGCGTAGGCGCCCACGAGCACGAGCCGGGTCACCCGGTCGGGGTGTCGGACGGCGTACGACACAGCGACCGCTCCACCCTGGGACAGCCCGACGAGGGGAAAGCGATCCAGACCGGCGGAGTCGACCACGAGCTCGAGGTCCTCGACCCACGCGTCCACGCTGAAGTCGGTGACGTCCCAGTCAGAGAGGCCGCAGCCGCGTTCGTCGTAGCGCACCAGCTGGCGTGACTGCGACAGGGTGTCGATCCAGTGCGCCCAGATGGGGCTCTGCCACTCGAGGTCGAGGTGGGTCAGCCAGTTGGCGGCCTTGACGAGCGGAGGACCGGACCCGGACGAGGCGTAGGCGATCCGGACGCCGTCCGGCGACCGGCAGTATCGGATCTCCTGCGTGTCCCGGTGACGAGGCGCGGGGAGTGGTTCTGCGCCCTGGGAGCCTTCGTCGGACTCGACGACCACTGACCCGACGAAGCGGTAGCCGACGCCGTGCACGGTCGCGATCAGCCGCTGGCTCCGGCCATCGTCCCCGATCGCCCGGCGCGCTGCCTTGAGGCGGCTGGTCAGGGTCGACTCGCTGACGAACCGGTCGCCCCACACCTCGTCGAGCAGCTCGGTCTTGGCGACCACCCGGTCGCCGTGCCGCAGCAGGCAGAGCAGGACGTCGAAGACCTGGGGCTCGACGTGAACCCGTCGCCCGCTGCGACGCAGCTCTCTGCGCCGCGAGTCGAGCTCGCACTCGTCGAAGCGGTACACCGAGACGTCCTCCCTGCTCCCGCTCATCAGTGTCGACCTCGGCGTCGTCTCCGGGCAATCTCCACGTCGTCTCCACGACCCGGCCCGTGAACGGCGTCACCGTGGACTCCGCGCGGCCGTCCGGAGCGGGTGGCGGGGAGATCGACGGGGAGAGGGTCCGTTCATGGGGGAGCAGACAGGCAGGACGCGAGCCGTGGTGCTGGGCGCCGGCATGGGGGGCCTGGTCGCGGCCAGGGTGTTGGCGGACAGCTTCGACGAGGTGACTGTCGTGGAGCGCGACGTCGTCCCGGGCGGGGGGCGGGGACGACGGGGCGTGCCGCAGGGTCGCCACGTGCACGGTCTTCAGGCCGGGGGGTTGCCCCTTCTGGAGGGCCTCTTTCCTGGTCTCCGATCCGAGCTCGCCGAGGACGGCGCGCGTGAGGTGGGTGACCTGAGCCGACTGTGGCTCCGGTTGGGTGGACGGCTGCTGAGCCAGGAGGAACAGGCCATCGCGCCGGTGCTGTCGGTCACCCGCCCGCACCTGGAGTGGCGGGTCCGGGACCGCGTACGACGGCTGCCGGGGGTCCGGATCGCTGAGGGCCTCGAGGTGGTGGGGATTGCCTCCCGGCCGGGTCCGGGTCGCCCTCAGGTGACCGGCGTGCGAGTGATGCCCGCCGCGACCCGGGACGGCCAGGAGCGCACCATCGAAGCGGACCTGGTGGTCGACGCCACCGGACGAGGAAGCAGGTTGCCTCGCTGGCTGGAGGAGCTGGGCTTCGCCCGCCCGGAGGAGGAGCGCGTCCTGGTACACATCGGCTACGCCAGCCAGACGGTGCAGCTGCCACCCGGCTCCTACCCGCGGGACATGGTCATCGAGGGCCGGGCTCCCGGGCGACAGTATGGGTTCGCGGCGTTCGCGTGCGAGCAGGACCGCTGGACGGTCTCGGCAATGTCCTACGGCCCAGGGATCCGTCCGCCGACGGACTCCGACGAGCGGCTGCTGCTCGCGGACCGGCTTGCTCCGGCCTGGCTCGCCGAGGCGTTGCGAGCGGCGCAGCCCGTCGACGAGGTCGCCCAGCACACCCACCCGGCGAGCGTGTGGCGACACTACGAGCGGCTCGACCGGCTGCCCGCTGGGGTGATCGCCTTCGGCGACGCCATCGCCGCGTTCAACCCCATCTACGGCACCGGCATGACCGTAGCCCTGGAGCAGGCCACGGCGTTGCGGACGGCGCTGCACGGCGGCGTCGACGAGGACCTGCCGCGGCGCTTCTACCGGGAGGCGGTGCGTCCGTTGCGTGAGGCCTGGCAACTGTCCAACGGTGCCGACCTGGCCTACCCCGAGACGGAGGGCCGGCGCACGCGCTTGGGCACCCTCACGGGACGGTACGTCGCTCGCGTGCTCGGCGCGGCCGAGCAGGACCCCGAGGTGGCCCGGCGGTTCCTGCGGGTGGCGGGCCTGCTCGATGCGCCGTCGGCCCTGTTCGCCCCGTCGACGTTGGTGCGCGTCTTGAGGACTCCACCACTGCCCCTGGACCTCCCGGAGCTGTCGTCGGCCACGACGACGGCGGAGCCGACGCGAAACCGAGTGGTGTGGGCGTGACCGGCCTCGACCTCCAGGAGGGTGAGCTGTCTGGGCTCCGGAGCCTCCTCCAGGACTCGGCCGCGGCCTACATCCGCGGGGACATCGACACCTACCTCGAGCTCATCCGGCACGCCGACGACTTCACGCTGATGTCGCCGTTCGGCGGGCCCACGACCCGCGGGTTCGTCGACACCGAGGAGGCGCGCGAGGAAACCCGTCGGTTCTTCGCGTCCGGAGTCGCGACCGTGGAGGTCGAGCAGGCCCTGGTGTCGGGCGAGCTGGCGGTCTTCGTGATCGTCGAGCGGCAGCACGGCGAGGTCGGCGGGACGCCCGACCAGGACTGGTCGTTGCGAGTGACGTTGGTGTTCCGGCGTGACGAGTCGGGGTGGTCGCTCGTGCACCGGCACGCGGACCCGCTGGTCCACCCGATCACCTTCGAGGCTCTCGGGGCGCTGGCGCGTGGCGACGCCGACGTGGCCGAGCCGACGCCACACCCGGTCTTGGCCGAGGGTGCAGCGCCGGCTCGGCGATCTGCAGTCCTGTGAGAGAGGACATGATCCAGGAGTCGCGAACCGGCCCGCTGATACGTCGACCGGTCGTGCACTGTCAGCCGTGCGGCATCCTGTCGTCGTCGCGACGCGCGAGCACGAACCAGACCGCCGTGCACGGCTCGTCGGTCGGGTTGCTCAGGCGGTGTGGCGTCATCGAGTCGAAGTGGATCGAGTCACCCGGGCCGAGGTCGTAGGTCTCGAACCCGACCTGCACCTGGAGCCGGCCACTGACCAGGTGGCCGTACTCGCGACCGCCGTGCCGCATCAGCTGCTCGGGCGCGCACGAGGAGCTGCCGGGGGCGTACTCCACGAACAGGAAGTCGACGTACGGGTCGTGGGCGTGGGTCAGCCGCTCCCAGACCACGCCCGACATCTCCACGCGCGCGCGCCCGGCGGCCCGCTGCACCGGTACGTCGATGGGCGGCCAGGTGTCGGGCGGCACCTCGGGTGGAGCCGCGCCGGCGGCTGCCGGGTCGCCGATCAGCTCGTCCAGGGTCGTGCCCAGCGCCGCGACCACGGCATAGAGGGTGCCCACCGAGGGGTTCGCCAGCCCGCGCTCGACCTGACTGACAAAGCTGGGCGAGACCTCCACGCGGCGAGCCAGCTCGCGCAGCGAGAGTCCCTGCGCCTCCCTGGCCGCGCGGATCGCCTGCCCGAGGCGCACCGGCTGGGTGTCGGGACCGCCGCCCGGTGCGGCCGCGGTGACGTCGGTGGCCTCGGTGGTGTTGCCCGCCATGGCACCTCGCTCTCGAAGTCCAGGGACCGTGTTAAGTGCTACTTGACACTGGTGTGCAGCCAGACTTTACTCGGTGGCGCCGGAGAAAGCCGAGTTGTCCATGACCATCCGCACCTACGGCCCGAACGCGGTCGACTGGGAGCAGCGCATCGACCTCGACCGACTGCGCACCGAACGGCTGGCCAAGCTCCGGGCCACCCTCGAGCGGTCCGAGCTCGGTGCCTTGTTGACGTTCGACTTCTCCAACATCCGCTACCTGACCGCCACCCACATCGGCACCTGGGCCATGGACAAGCTGATCCGGTTCGCGGTGCTGCCGCGCGGGGGCGAGCCGGTGCTCTGGGACTTCGGCTCCGCGGCGAGGCACCACCAGCTGTTCACGCCCTGGCTCGACGGCACCGAGCGGGCCCGGGCCGGCATCTCCACCCTGCGGGGCGCCTTCCACCCCGATGCCGGCATCGCCGAGGAGGTGGCGCGCAAGGTCGCCACCGTGCTCCGCGAGCACGGGCTCGCCGACCAGCCACTCGGGGTCGATCTGGCCGAGATGCCGATCCTGGCGGCGCTGAAGGCCGAGGGCATCGACGTCGTGGACGGGCAGCAGGTCTTCCTCGAGGCCCGGCGGATCAAGACCGAGGACGAGATCTCGCTGCTGACCCAGGCCTGCTCGATGGTGGACGCGGCGTACGACGAGCTCTACGGCTTCCTCCGCCCGGGCGTGCGGGAGAACGAGTGCGTGGGCCTGGTCAGCAAGGTGCTCTACGACCTCGGCAGCGAGTACGTCGAGGGCGTCAACGCCATCTCGGGCGAGCGCTGCTCACCGCACCCGCACGTCTACAGCGACCGCGTCGTCCGGCCCGGGGACCCGGCGTTCTTCGACATCCTGCACAGCCACCTGGGCTACCGCACCTGCTACTACCGCTGCTTCGCGGTCGGCTCGGCGTCGCCGGCGATGCGCGACGCCTACACGCGTTGCCGGGAGTACATGGACGTCGCCATCGCGACCGTCCGGCCCGGGGCCACCACGGCCGACATCGTGTCGCTGTGGCCGACGGCCCAGGAGTTCGGCTTCCCCGACGAGGAGGCTGCCTTCGCGCTCCAGTACGGCCACGGGGTCGGCCTGAGCATCTGGGAGAAGCCGATCTTCAGCCGCCTGGTCTCCCTCGACCATCCAGAGACCCTGGAGGAGGGGATGGTGTTCGCGCTCGAGACGTACTGGCCGGCCGGCGACGGCTGGTCGGCGGCCCGGATCGAGGAGGAGGTCGTCGTCACCGCCGACGGGTGTGAGGTGATCACCAAGTTCCCGGCCGAGGACCTGCTGGTCGCGGGGCAGCGCTACTGGACGGTCGACGGGTCGTTGCCGACGACCCGGGAGTCGCAGTCCCACCTCAACACCCCGGCGGGCAGGGGCGAACGGTGACCGGACCGGCCGCCGGCGACGTGGCGACGCCGGCCGCGGCCGCCGACGTGGCCGTGGCCACGCTGCTCGAGTGGCTGGAGCAGATGGCGGTGATCCGGGGCACGGAGCAGGCGGCCCACGACCTGTTCATGCGCGGCCTGGTCAAGGGCACCACCCACCTCGCTGCCGGCCACGAGGCCGTGGCCGTCGGCGCGAGCGCCGCGCTGCGCCCCGACGACTACGTCTTCGCGACCTATCGCGGCCACCACCACGCGATCGCCCGCGGCGCGACCCCGGAGAGCTGCCTGGCCGAGCTGATGCAGCGGTCGACCGGCATCTGCAAGGCCAAGGGCGGCTCGATGCACCTGACCCGCGCCGACCACGGGATGATGGGCTCCTACGCCATCGTCGGAGCCCACCTCCCGATGGCTGCCGGGGCCGCCTGGTCGGCGAAGGTCCGGGGCACGACCCAGGTCGCGGTGGCGTTCTTCGGCGACGGGGCGACCAACATCGGGGCGTTCCACGAGGCGCTCAACCTCGCGGCGGTCTGGAAGCTCCCCGTGGTCTTCTGCTGCGAGAACAACCGCTACATGGAGTACACCCCGATCGCGTCCGTCACGTCCGTGCCCAACCCCGCGGCCGACCGGGCAGCGGCCAACGGGATGCCCGGCGTGCTGGTCGACGGCAACGACGTGGTGGCCGTCCATCGGACCATGGGCGAGGCCGTCGCACGGGCCCGGGCGGGCGATGGGCCCACCGTCGTCGAGGCGCTCACCTACCGCCACTTCGGGCACAGCCGCACCGACCCGGCGACGTACCGGCCGGCCGAGGAGGTCGAGGAGTGGATGGCGCGGGACCCGCTCATCGTGGCGCGCGCCCGGCTCGCCGACTACGGAGCCGATCCGGCCGCCGTCGAGGCGGCCGAGGCGCGAGCGGCCGCCGTGGTGTCCGCGGCCTCGCAGGCTGCCCAGGCCGCACCGATGGCGGACCCGGAGGAGGCGTTCACGGACGTGTGGGCCGACGGAGGCTGGTCATGGCGGACCTGACCACCTATCGCGACGCCGTCGCCGAGGGGCTGGCCCGCGAGCTTCGCCGGGACCCGAGCGTGGTCTGCCTCGGCGAGGACATCGGGGCGGCCGGCGGGGTGTTCAAGACCACGGTGGGGCTCTTCGAGGAGTTCGGACCGAGCCGGGTCTGGGACACCCCGATCTCGGAGCAGGCGATCGTCGGGGCCGCGATGGGCGCGGCGATGACCGGGCTGCGTCCCGTCGCCGAGATCATGTTCAGCGACTTTCTCGCCTGCTGCTGGGACTACCTCGCCAACGAGATCCCCAAGGCTCGCTACATGACCGGTGGGCAGCTGAGCGTGCCCCTCGTCGTCCGGACCGCCAACGGCGGCGGACTCGGCTTCGGCGCCCAGCACTCCCAGTCGGTGGAGAACTGGGTGCTCACCGTGCCCGGCCTGAAGATCGTGGCGCCCTCGACACCCGCCGACGTCGTCGGGCTGATGGCCTCGGCGGTCCGCAGCGACGACCCCGTGGTCTTCTTCGAGCACAAGGGGCTGTTTGCCAGCAAGGGCGAACCCGCACCGCCCGACCACGTGGTGCCGCTGGGCGAGGCACGGATCGCACGCGCGGGCAGCGACGTCACCGTCGTCGCCCTGGCAGCGACCGTGCCGATGGCGCTCGCGGCCGCCGACATCCTGGCCGGTGAGGGGATATCGCTGGAAGTCGTCGACCTGCGCTGCTTGATCCCGCTCGACATGACGACAGTTCTCGGGTCGCTCGAACGCACCAGCCGACTCGTGATCGTGGAGGAGAACCCGTTCCAGGGCGGGTGGGGGGCGACGGTCGCGTCGATCGTGGCCGACGAGGGCTTCGAGCTGCTCGACGCGCCCGTACGACGGGTGGCCGGCGAGAACGTGCCACTGCCGTTCGCCGACGCGCTCGAGCAGCGCGTCATCCCCACGGTCGACAAGGTCGTCGAGGCAATCCGCCGACTGACGGCGTACTGAGTCAAACGCGACCGGAGACACCGGGCGCAGGAAGGGGTCAGCAGATGGGCAAGATCCTCCTCAAGGGCGGCACCGTCCTACCGGTGGACCCAGGGATCGCGGACCTGGCCACGGGTGACGTCCTCATCGAGGACGACAAGATCGTCGAGGTCTCGGGAAGCATCGATGCCGACGCAGAGGTCGTCGACTGCACGGGCAAGATCGTCATCCCGGGCTTCGTCGACAGCCATCGGCACACGTGGGAAGCGGCGATCCGCAACTGCGCGCCCGACGCCACCCTCGACGACTACTTCGTCGAGGTGCTCGACACCTTCGCGCCGCTGTATCGGCCCGAGGACGTCTACGCCAGCAACCTGGCAGGAGCCCTGGAGTGCCTCAACGCCGGCATCACCACGTTGGTGGACTGGTCCCACATCAACAACACGCCCGAGCACCCCGACGCCGGAATCCAGGGGTTGAAGGAGGCGGGCATCCGGGCGCAGTACGCCTATGGCAGCGCCAACACGTCGCTGGAGAAGTACTGGTACTTCAGCGCGGAGGCCATCCCCAACGACGACGTCCGCCGCGTGCGGGAGACCCACATCCCCGGCGACGACGGCCTGCTCACGATGGCCCTGGCCACCCGTGGGCCGGGCTTCACCCAGGACCAGGTGGTCCAGTCGGAGTGGGGGATCGCTCGCGAGCTCGGCATCCCGATCACCGTGCACGTCGGGATGGGGCGACTGGCCGGCCGCTACGGCATGGTCGAGCAGCTGGACCGGCTGGGCCTGCTCGGTGCGGACACGACCTACGTGCACTGCTGCTACTTCAGCGACCACGAGTGGCAGCGGGTCGCCGACACCGGCGGCACGATCTCGATCGCGGCGCAGGTGGAGACCCAGATGGGCCACGGGTGGCCGCCGGTCTACAAGGCCCGCAAGTTCGGGCTTCGGCCGAGCCTGTCGATCGACGTGGTGACCACCGTGCCCGGAGACATGTTCACCCAGATCAGGGCGGCCTTCGGCGCCGAGCGCGCCCGGGTCAACGCGGTCTGCTGGGACCTCGACATCCCGATCCCCGACACGATGCTGACCGCCAAGGACATGCTCACGATGGCCACCCTCGACGGCGCGTACGTCGCCGGCGTCGAGGACCGCACGGGGTCGCTGACGCCGGGCAAGCAGGCCGACGTGGTCGTGGTGGACGCCACGGCGGTCAACGTCGCCCCGGTCCACGACCCGGTGGCCGCCGTCACCCTGTCGGCAGACGTGTCCAACGTGGAGCACGTGCTGGTCGCCGGCGAGTTCCGCAAGCGGGACTTCCGGCTGGTCGGCGACGTGGCCCGTGCGATGGGCCTGGTGCAGGACTCGAAGGATCACCTGGTCGCCGCGGCGGCGAAGGCCGCCGAGCAGAAGGCCCCGGCGTGACGGATCACCTCGTGGCCCGTCGGGCGTCGGTCGCGTGGACGACGCCCGACGGGCCCCTCTCGGGATCCCCCGGGCTCGAGGCGTGGTCAGTGGTGGACACCGACACCCCCGCGGTGCACACCGGATTCGGGCTGACCCGTCTCGGTCCCGGCGGGCGGGTGCCCGCGCACGTGCACTCCTACGAGGAGAGCCTCTACGTCCTGGAGGGCGAGGTGGTCGTGCAGACCGCCGGGGAGGCGACCCTCCTCGGGCCCGGTGACTACGGGCTCATCCCGGTCGGTGTTGCGCACGCCCTGCGCAACGAGGGCGGCGATCCCACCGAGCTGGCGCGACTGTCGGTCCCGCTGCCTCGTCCGGAGCACGACCTCGACACCTACCTCGTCCCCGAGCTGGGCGTCACGGCTGCGCTCGCGGCCGACGTACGGGACCCGCGCACCCGGCGCTACGGCCACATCGAGGCCGCCAACATGGACCCCCAGCTCCAGACGCAGGACCGGTTGGCCGTCTCGGCGAGCATGCGCACGGCGTTGCTCGTCTACAGCGGCATCGCGGTCAAGATGATGGTCGACCCGGACCTGGGAGCACAGCTGTCGACGATGTTCATGGTGCAGTACGAGCCGGACGGGGTCGCCGGCACGCATGACCACCCGTTCGAGGAGACGTATCTGGTCGTCGAGGGTGCCGTCGAGGCGACGTTCGACGGCGCGGCGTACGTCCTGGAGCCCGGCGACGTCGCCTGGGCCGGCGTCGGCTGTGTCCACGGCTTCCGCAACGTCGGCGACGGGCCGGTCCGGTGGTTGGAGACCCAGGCGCCGCAGCCGCCGTCGAGGTACTCCTACCGGTTCACACGCGACTGGGACCATCTGGTCCAACGACTCGACGAGGGAGGCAACCCATGAGGACCGTGGTGATCGGCGGGACGGCTGGCATCGGTCTGGAGGTGGCCCGGGCGAGGCTGGCGCGCGGTGACGACGTCGTGCTGACTGGCCGCGACCCTGGGCGGACCGGCGAGGTGGCCGCGTCTCTCGGATCCAAGGCCACCGCCGCGGCCTTCGACCTGAGCGAGCCGGACACCATCGCCGGCGCTCTCGAGGACGTGGGGCAGGTCGACCGGCTCGTCATCTCCGCGATCGAGCGCGACGCCAACTCCGTGGCCGACTACGCGATCGACCGGGCCACCCGGCTCGCCGTGCTCAAGCTCGTCGGCTACACCGAGGTGGTGCACACGCTGTTGTCGCGGATGACCGACGACGCGTCGGTCGTGCTCTTCGGCGGCCTGGCCAAGGACCGGCCGTACCCCGGCTCGGTCACCGTCTCGACCGTGAACGGTGGCGTGGTCGGCCTGGTCAACGCCCTGGCCCTCGAGCTCGCGCCCATCCGGGTCAACGCGATCCATCCGGGCATCGTCGGGGATAGCCCGTTCTGGGCCGGCAAGCCGCCGGAGGTGCTCGAGGGCTACCGTTCGCGAACGCCGACAGGTCGGCTGTGCACGATGGCCGACATCGTCGGCGCGGTCGACTTCCTGCTGGAGAACCGCGGAGTGAACGCAGCGAACCTCAACGTCGACGGGGGCACGCTGGTGCCATGAGACTGGAGCCATGAGCGGCACCCTCGTCGTCGCGGTCGTCGGCACCGGGCGGATGGGTGCGGCGATGGCGGGCCGGGTGGCCGCGGCCGGCCACCGCCTCGTCGTCCACAACCGGACCCGGGCCGTGGCCGACGAGGTAGCCCGGAGAGTCGGCGCGCAAGTGGCCCCGACCGCCCGCGACGCGGTCGCGAGGGAGCCGACGTCGTGGTGGTGTCGCTGGCCGACGACGCGGCGGTGCTCGGCGACGTACGGCGGCGCCGACGGGCTGGTGGCGGGGCTCGGACCCGGCACGGTGGTCGCCGACACGAGCACGGTCGCGCCGGCCACGGTCCGAGAGATGGGGGCACTGGTGCGCGCAACCGGCGCTGCCCTGGTCGACACCCCGGTCTCGGGGAGCGTGCCGAGCGTCGAGGCAGGCACCCTGATGGTGATGGCAGGCGGAGCCGCGGCCGACGTCGAGCGGGCCCGGCCGGCGCTGGAGTCGTTCGCCGAGCGGATCCTTCTGGTCGGACCGCTCGGATCGGGCGCGACGATGAAGCTGGCCGTGAACACGATGGTCTTCGGCCTCAACGGCACTCTCGCCGAGGCGCTCGTGCTCGCCGAGAGGTCCGGCGTCGACCGCGCCCTGGCCTACGAGGTCTTCGCGTCCAGCGCGGCGGCTGCTCCATTCGTGCTCTACAAACGGGCCGCCTACGAGCGGCCGGGGGAGGTGCCGGTGGCGTTTGCCCTCGACCTGGTCGCCAAGGACCTCGACCTGGCCGCCGCGCTTGCAGCAGAGGTGGGTGCCGACGTTCCCCAGCTGGTCGCAAACCGTCGCGTGGTCGGCGAGGCGATCGCCGCCGGCCTCGGGCACGAGGACATGAGTGCGCTGGCCGTGCACCTGCGCGCTTCCGCTGACCGCGCCGAAGGCTGAGGAGCCGCAGGCTCAGAACAACCGAGGCACGAACGTCTGCTCGTGCATCGGCGGGCGCACGTACGGCACCTGGCGCATCACCGGCAGCTCCACCACATCGGGCGCTACGTCGACGTAGTCGAACTGGCTCAGCAGGTGGTTGATGCAGTTCAGCCGCGCGGCCTTCTTGTCGTCGGACGGGACGACGTACCACGGCGCCTGCTTGGTGTCGGTGTACTGGAAGGTGGTGTCCTTGGCCATCGAGAACCTGATGTAGAGCTCGTGCTCGGCGAGGTCCATGTCGCTGAGCTTCCAGCGCTTGAGCGGCTCGGCGTTGCGTTCCTCGAACCGCTTGCGCTGCTCCTCGAACGACACCGAGAACCAGTACTTGACGACCTTGATGCCAGAGCGCACCAGCATCCGCTCGAACTCCGGGCACGATCGCAGGAACTCCTGGTGCTCCTCCTCGGTGCAGTAGTCCATCACCCACTCGACGTTGGAGCGGTTGTACCAGGACCGGTCGAACAGCACCATCTCGCCCGCGGCGGGCAGGTGCTCGACGTACCGCTGGAAGTACCACTGCGTGCGTTGTCGCTCCGTCGGCTTTGGCAGGGCGACGACCCTGACCGTGCGCGGGCTGGTGCGTTCGGTGATCCGCTTGATCACGCCGCCCTTGCCGGCCGAGCCGCGGCCCTCGAAGATCACCAGGACCTTCAGGCCCTGTGACTGGATCCAGTACTGCAGCAGCACCAGCTGCTCCTGCAGGCGTTCCATCTCGACGTCGTAGACGGAGGACTTCAGCCGGCCCTTCTTGGTGTAGCCCTCGCTGGGCGCGTCGCCCGGCTCGTTGGTCCTGCCGACGTCGTCGGCACCCTCCGGCGGCTGCGCGCTCATGGCTCACAGTGGACCCCGCCGGTGGAGCTTGTCGAGGCTCATCCATCAGTCGGTACGCCGCCTGTACCTGCCGTCGAAGGCGACCTGCCAGGTCTTTCCGTCGTCGGCCGACGACTCCCACACCTGGCGGACCTCCGCGCCCTCGTCGTCGCGCGTCCAGGTGATCCGCTGGAGGTCGACGACGGTCATGTCCTCGCCGCTGGGGGCTCGCCCTTCGAGCACCATCGCGCCGTCGCGCAGCCCGCCGTCCAGGAGCAGCACCCCGCCGGTCGCGTCCATCCAGGTCTGGTGCCAGACGCCGCGCGCCTCGTCGTACGCGTTGATGCTGCGCCCCTCGACGCCACCGTTGCCGTGCCAATGCTCGTGCAGCATGCCGTTCCCGAACATCGAGGTGATGCTGTTCGTGCCGGCCTGCTTGCCCTGAGGACCGAACACGTCCCAGTCGCCGATCCAGAAGTCGAAGTCGTGCGCGCCACCGGTCATGCCCGGAAACGTAGGGAACGCCGACGTCAGCGATCCACCGACGGCAGCGATTGTGACCCGACCGCAACCGACCGCAACTCGTTCGTGACTCGCTCGCTGGCGTAGAGGCGGAACAGCAGGTACGCCGCCACCGCGCCGAGCAGGTGCCACGCGGCGTGACCCTGGAGCAGTGAGTGCGGGTCGCACCACGGACCCTGGGCCAGGTTCCAGATCACGAAGGCCACCACCATGGCGCCCACCGACGCGGCGCCGAAGCGCCAGTCGGTACGCGTGCCCTCGGCCCGCCGCCACAGCAGGATCTCCATCACCACGGCGGCGACGAGCAGGACGCCGAAGGCGAGGTTCCCGGACATGTGCACCACCGGCACCTCGTGCGGGTAGGTGCCCGATCAGCTCACAGGCAGCGACGAGCAGCAGGAAGACCTGGAAGAAGAAAGTCTGGGTGCGGCGCAGCAGCCGCATCGCGGCGTACGCCGCCGCGAACGAGGCGATCAGATACATGCTCAGCAGGTCGAGATGGCCGCCGAGGGCCGACTGGGTCGCATGCATCGCGGCACTCGCCGGGCCGAGCAGCACCGTGACGACGGCGAACGCCGTCGGCAGAGCCGGCAGCCGGGGGAGTACGTCGCCGAGCTGGTCGCGGCGCCCCGCTCGCCAGGCCACCAGCAACCCGGCCACCACGAACCCGAAGTTGGACAGGCTGTTGGCCGGCTGCACCAGGAACCCGTCACTGCCTGCCTCGCAGAACATGTCGCCCCGGCCGACATCCGGCCCGAGCCAGCCCTGGCCGATCGCCAGCGCGAGCAGGCCGACCGACACCACGGCCGCCGCGGTGGTGACACCGAGCGGACGCAGTGATCGGGCGGGCGGATGGTCGGACACACGGGCACGCTAACGGCCCGAGGGAGATCAGTGCTTCTTGATCACCGTGGCACTGAACTTGTAGGGCTGACCCTTGAAGCTCCTGCCGTCGTCGATGGGCAGGCCCGAGCAGGAGTACACGTAGCGCTTGTTGCACTTGAAACGGGTCGAGGCGTTCACCAGGCTGACGTAGACGGCCTTCACCTTGCTCCGGCCGAACGGCACCTTGATCTTGCCGTTGCCCTTGGCGTTGAGCTTGACGAGATGCTTGTCGAAGCCGTGCTTCTTGGCGACCAGCACATAGGCAGCCGGCATCTTGTAGGACGCCGGGCCGTCGACCTTGATGCTGAGGAACCACTTCTTGCTCTTCAGCGACGAGGACGACTTGATCCGCCAGCTGGCCGAGGTCATGTGCAGCAGCTTGGGGCCGTGCTTGCCGGTCTTGCGGTGGCTCTTGGTGAGCGTGTAGACGTTGGTCAGCGCAGTGCTCGGCCAGGCCTGGCCCTCGGGATAGAACTTGCCGGGCAGCAGGTTGGCCGACACGAAGCGGGCGTAGGTCTTCTTGAACCCGCCCTTGGGCTTGAGCATCGAGGAGATCGCCTGCGTCGAGTACATGTCCGGCGCACCCTGGTAGGCGCCGGCCTTGTTGAAGATCGTCTTGATGGCGCCGTTGCCGAAGTTCTTGCTCAGGAACTCGAAGAACGGCCAGTTGCCGTACTGCTCACTGCCGGACGAGTTGAAGAAGTCGAGCGGATGGCTGGGGTCGGCGACCTGGCCGGAAGGCAGGTACTGCCGGTTGTCGTTGACATTGTCGAAGATCCGCTCCTCCATCCAGGTGGCCGTGGCCTCGAGCATCCAGGCGTCCTCGCCGTAGTCGTAGGCGAACTGGATGGCATGGAAGAACTCGTGGGCGGCCGTGACCTGCGCGCTCTGCATGGGCGGAAGCGGGAACTCCAGGGTGGAGAAGTCGTTGTCCAGGACGCAGAAGCCGGACGCCAGCCACTGGTAGCCGGGCTTGCGACGCTCCGGGGCGCAGAAGCCGTAGAGGCCCTGGTCACCGAGCTGTTTGAGGTAGACGTCGAACTTGCTGCTGCCGCCGCGGCCGCGGTCCTCGACCGGCGGGCGGTAGCCCATCTTGTTGACCTCTTTGTTCCAGACCTTGTTCATCAGGTTGAGCATCTGGTTGACCCAGGTCGGGCTCGGCGGCGCATCAATGGTGCTGTTCACCCAGTGGACGCAGAAGTGGCTCTTGCACTTCTTCACGGCTTGCACGCTGTAGCCGAAGCCATAGGGGTCCTGCGCGCCGTCGGTCGGCCGGGCCAAGATCGCGTCGGCCACCTTGCGCTGCGAGGGGTCGAGCGCGGCTCTCGAGGAGAACAGGTCGCGCATGACAATGGTGGCGTCGCTGTGCTTGGCTCCGGCCCGGCTGCCCCGCGCGGCCGACGAAAGCATGGCGGGCCCACCGCCAAGGAGCGCCTTCGCCCGCTCCAGCGCCTGCGTTGCCCGCTCGTGCTCGGTGGTCGGCCTCGCCTGGGCCTTGGTGGCCACCCGCGACCTCCCGCCGTCGCTGGCCGCCGAGACGACGGCCGGCATGACGGTGAGTGCCAGGCTCATAGCCACCAGACTGGTGGCGAGCGTACGGCGCATGGTGTGTGTTCCCCTCGTCGATGTTCCCGCGTCGGCGCAGCGAGCGCGCGTCGGCACGTCAGCGATCCTCTCCGGATCAGGGCCACCCTAATCCGGAACTCCTACTGGGTCTCACGAAGTCCCGACGTAGCGGACACCATGCCCAAAGCGTTATTCAACGGCGGAGATCTTCTCGATGAGGGCGGTGGTGGAGATGGCCGGCGTGCGGGGAAGGTAGACGACCTCGCACACGTCGCGGAACTCGTCGAAGCGGCCCTCCCAGTCGTCGCCCATGACCAGCACGTCGGCGGCGTACTCCTCGAGGTAGTGGCGCTTGAGCTCCAGGCTCTCCTCGATGAAGACCTCGTCGACCGCCCTGAGCGCGGCGACGATGGCCAGCCGCTCCGCCTGGGTGAAGACCGGCTCGCGGCCCTTCTTCGCCAGGTTGAGCGCATCGGCGGACACGCCGACCACCAGGCGATCCCCCAGAGAGGCGGCGCGCTCGATGACCCGCAGGTGACCGACGTGGAAGACGTCGAAGGTGCCGAACGTGATCACGGTGCGCGGTGCCGTCTGTGCCGTCTGGGGGTCCTCGGCTGACATGGCGGGCATTCTGGCACCCGACCAGTCATGCGGGACAATCGTCCGCGATGGCCGCCACGACCAGCACGATCGCGATGATCACCCCCGACCCCGCCGCCGATGAGGCGCGCCGTCGGGGGCTGCGGCGGATGCGCACCCTGGCCGTCAGCCTGCTGGTGCTGGCCGCGATCGTGTACGTCGCCACGCTCGGGCAGCACGGCTTCCTCGGCTTCGTCAACGCCGGCGCCGAGGCCTCGATGGTCGGCGCCATCGCTGACTGGTTCGCCGTGACGGCGCTGTTCAAGCATCCGCTCGGCATCCCGGTGCCCCACACGGCGCTGGTACCCAAGCGCAAGGACGACCTGGGCCGCAGCCTCGAGGAGTTCGTCGGGGAGAACTTCCTGCAGGAGGACATCATCCGCGACCGGGTCGCTGCGGCGACCATCTCGTTGCGGGTCGGCGAGTGGCTCTCGGACGCGACGAATGCGCGACGAGTGGCCGACGAGGCCTGCGAGCTCGCGGCCCTGGCGCTGGGCCGGATCACCGACGAGCACATCGCGGGGTTCGTGCAGGACGCCCTGGTGCCGCGCTTCCGCGAGGAACCCATCGCGCCGCTGGCCGGTGGCCTGCTCGCCGAGGTCGTCCGCGACGACCTGCACCACGGGCTGGTCGACCTGGTCGTCGACGAGGTCACCGAGTGGCTCGTGGCGAACCCCGAGACGTTCGCCGAGGTCCTCAGCGAGCGTGCGCCGTGGTGGGCCCCGCCCCGCCTCAACGAGGCTGTCACGAAGCGGATCCACACCGAGGTGGTCAACTGGCTGGTCGACATCCGTGACGACCCCCGGCACCATGCCCGGCAGGCCCTGGACTCGATGCTCGCGCAACTGGCCCACGACCTGCAGTTCGACGCCGAGACCCAGGCCCGCACCGAGCGGCTCAAGGAACGTGTGCTCGACCACCCTCAGGTGCTGGCCTCGTCCGTGGATCTCTGGAACGCGCTGCGGCGGGCGCTGCAGACGTCGCTCGTGGATCCGCAGGGGGCAGTTCGCCTGAGGCTGCTCAAGGAGCTGTCGGCGTTCGCAACCCGGCTGGTCCAGGACGCCTCCCTGCGCAACCGCCTCGACGGGCTGGCGGCCGAGACGGCCGTGTTCGTGATCGCGCGCTACGGCGCCGAGCTGACCGCCGTCATCACCACGACGATCCAGCGGTGGGACGGCAAGGAGGCCGCGCGGCGCATCGAGCTGCACGTGGGCCGCGACCTGCAGTTCATCCGGATCAACGGCACCATCGTCGGTGGTCTCGTCGGCGTGGTGATCCACGCCTTCAGCCTGGTGATGTGACGGCTCTGTCCCGCCCCGGGCGGTGGCTCAGGGTCGCTTCTGAGGCCGAAGAGCGACCGTGCCTCACCGCCGCTGGGCATCCGCGCGAGCCGAAGGTCAGGCAGTCACGCGGACGGAGCGGGCGGCCACGGACACCACGTCGCCGGGCACCAGCTGGCGCCCCCGTCGGGTCTCGACCTCGTCGTTGACGCGCACCATCCCGGCGGCCAGCAGCGGCTTGGCAGCGGATCCGGACTCGACAAGATCGGCCAGCTTGAGGAACTGGCCGAGCTTGATGGACTCATCGCGGATGCTGACGTCGGTGGTCAGCGGGCTCTCGGTCACGGTCCGATCATCCCGCACCAGGCGAGGTCAGCGCACTTCGAGGAGGTCTACGACGAAGATCAGCGTCTCGCCGGGCTTGATGACACCGCCGGCGCCGCGGTCGCCGTAGCCCAGGTGCGGCGGGATGACGAGCTGACGACGGCCGCCCACCTTCATGCCTGCCACGCCCTGGTCCCAGCCGGAGATGACCTGTCCGGTGCCGAGCCGGAACTGCAGCGGCTGGCCTCGGTTGTACGACGCGTCGAACTCCTCACCGGTCGAGTGGGCCACGCCGACGTAGTGCACCGACACGGTCGATCCGTCGGTGGCCTCTGCACCGTCGCCGTGGGTGACGTCGGTGACGACCAGGTCGTCGGGCGCGTCGAAGTCGGGGTAGTCGATCTCGGGCTTGTCCATGGGTCCCTCTCCGGGTCGGGGGATGGCTCGGGGTCTGGGCTCGGGATCTGACGGATCTTGGCTCAGGTCTGGTGCACGTAGTGGTCGAGCTGGTCGCGCTCGAACTCCAGCTGCTGCATGGCCGCCTTGACGACGTCACCGATGCTGATGATGCCGGTCAGCCTGCCGTCGGTGACGACCGGGACATGGCGGATCCGCCGCTCGGTCATCACGACGCGGAGCTCGTCGAGGCTGGAACCGGGGTCGGCGGTCTGCACCTCGGCGGTCATGATCGCCGACACCGCGCCGTCCAGGACGTCGTCGGAGTCGACGAGCCGACGCACCACGTCACGCTCGCTGACGATGCCGTCGACGCTGGAACCGTCGGTGCTGACGATCAGCGCTCCCACGTTGTGCTCGGCCATCAGGCTGAGGAGCTCGCGGACCGTCGCGTCCGGGGCGATGGTGATGACGTCCTGGCTGGTCTTGGAACCGATGACGTCGCTGATGCGCATCGTTGGGGACCTCCTCGCGCGGTGCGGCTGGGTGCTCCACGTTAGCCCTGGGCCGGACCTGGTCGCCAGCCTGTCCGCAGGCCGTCACTCGGTGCGCGGCCGCCGCGAGTGGAGGTCGTGCACCGAGCCCGGCCCGGCGCGACGCGACTCCGGGTCGTCGGGGTCGTCGGTGCCGTCGGGGAGCGAGCCGAGGAAGGCCAGCGCCGCCTCGTGCAGGTGTCCGTTGGTGGCCAGCGCGTTGCCACCGAAGGGACCGTCGGTGCCGTCGAGCGAGGAGAACCTGCCGCCTGCCTCGCGGACGATGATCTCGGGGGCGGCCATGTCGTAGAGCGCCAGCTCGGGTTCGGCCGCGATGTCCACGGCACCCTCGGCCAGCAGCATGTAGGACCAGAAGTCGCCGTAGGCGCGGGTCCGCCAGCAGCGGCGCATCAGCGACAAGAAGTCCTCCAGACGGTCGCGCTCGTCCCACCCGTGGAGAGAGGCGTAGGCCAAAGAGGCGTCCTCGAGGCGGCGTACGTCGGAGACGGTGCACCGGGTCGCCTTGAGCAGTGAGCGTCCGGTGAAGGTGCCGGCGCCCTTCGAGGCCCACCAGCGGCGCTGCAGCGCCGGGGCCGACACGACACCGAGCACCACCTCGTCATCGACGACCAGGGCGATGAGCGTGGCCCACACGGGCACGCCGCGGACGAAGTTCTTGGTGCCGTCGATCGGGTCGATCACCCATCGGCGCTGGCTGTGGCCGCTGCTGCCGTGCTCCTCGCCGATGACAGCGTCACGCGACCGCACCCGCGACAGGGTGCGGCGGATGGCCTCCTCGACAGCGGTGTCGGCATCGGTTACTGGCGACAGGTCGGGCTTGCTCATCACGTGCAGGTCGAGGGCCTTGAAGCGCGCCTCGGTGAGCGAGTCGGCGTCGTCGGCGAGGAGGTGGGCCAGTCGCAGGTCGTCGGTGAAGTCGACAGACCCGGATCCGGGCCCGGAGATCGGCATGCCCGACAGCGTATGCCCGACCGAACCGGACACCCTGTCCATTCGTACGATGGGGTGTGAACGTCTCCGCTGGCTACCTTGAGTCCATGTCGATCGCCGGGCTGCCCCTGCACCCCCTGGTGGTGCACGCCGCCGTCGTGTTCGGGCCGCTCTCGGCGCTGGCTGCGATCGCGTACGTCGTCCTCCCCAAGTACCGCGACCTGCTCCGCTGGCCCACTCTCGTCCTCGTGCTGATCGCCTTCGGGTCCATCTGGGCGGCGTACCTGACGGGCACGAACTTCTTCGCCAGCGACCGGTTCGACGGCTTCTCGGGCGAGGCCCTCGAGCGGATCCAGACGCACCAGAACTACGCGAAGACGCTGCGGTGGATCATGACCGGCTTCACGCTCGCCACCGGCGCGGCGGTCTGGCAGCACAACCGCCCGGGCACGCTGCGAACCGCACTGGGCGCCCTCGTCGTCGTCGGCGCCGTGGCCACGCTGGTGTGGGTGGGCCTCACGGGTGACGCCGGCGCCCGCGCCGTCTGGGGCACCTGACCCCGTTCACCGTCGGCTGGGCTGGGCGCCGACCACCGGCTGGTAGCCGTCCGGCTGCGCGACGATGAAGCCCTGACCCTGGGTCAGCTCGGGGAGCCGACGCTCGATGCCGTGCACCTGGTCGGCCGGGATCCGGCCGGTGATGCGGCAGCGACGCCCACCGAATCCCGGCTGGTCGGGGGTGCCACGGGCCGCGAGCAGGAGCTGCAGGACCTGGCTGACCGCGTCGGCCGGCGCCTCGATCTCGAAGGTGCTGACCGGCTCGCACACGTAGGTGCCCGCTCGCTCGAGCGCCTCGCCGAGCGTGCGCGTGGTGAGCTCGCGGTAGTAGCCGGCGGGCGGAGTCGGTGCACTGAACCGTGCGTCGGTCAGGGTCACCACCCAGTCGACGACCCGCCAGCCGCGCAGGCCTTGGGTCAGGACGGCCGGCACCGTCTCCTCGACGGCGTGGTGGAACGACGGCAACAGGTAACCGCGCTCGGTGCCCATCCGGTAGCGGCCCCCCGACCCCGGCGCGCCTGCTTCGATCCGCACCGCGACGCTGGCGTTGCCTGAGGGCACCTTGGCCGAGGACGTGCCACGGCCCCGGACCCGCTCGACGTAAGCGGTCCGGGCGGGCAGGAACTCCGCGTCGACCCCGAACTCTTCGGCCAGTCGGGCGGTGAGCACCTCACGCTGCACCTCGCCGTAGAGGTTGACGGTCAGCTCGTCGTCCGGGCCGTCGAGCCGGGCGTCGATGAGAGGGTCCTGTGCGGCGAGCTGCTGCAGCGCCTCGAAGAGACGCCCGCGGTCGGCGGGGTCGCGGGCGAGCACGACGGACTCGAGGCCGGGCGCGGCAAACAGCCGGCCGCCGTACGACGCGTCCCAGGCGCCGAGCTGGTCACCGATCTCCACCTGGGTCAGCCCGACGACGGTGGCGATGTCGCCGGCGACGGCGGGCATGTCGGCACGCGTCGCGCCGACCGTGAACGTGCTCACCTGCGTGGCCCGCGTGTCGACGACCGTCACGGTGCCGTCGGGCAGGCGCCGGTGGCGAGTGACGGCGTCTCGGGAGGACAGCCGCCCGTCGTGCAGGCGCGCGAAGGCCACGGGGTGGCCGCCGGCGTCCACCTCCATCTTGAAGATGGTCGCGTGCACAGGACGGTCGGCCGACCCGGTCGCCGCAGGAAGGAAGGCGGGCAGGGCGTCGAGGAGGTCGCGGACGCCCACCCCGTGCAGGGCGGCACCGAACAGCACAGGATGCACGTTGCCCGCGGCCGTCGACCGGGCCAGCGCCGAACGCAGCTGGCCCTCGGTGAATGGTTCGTGACCCTCGACCACGCTGCGCAGCACGGTGTCGTCGTAGGCGGAGAGGCGATCGAGCAGCTCGTCGACGAGCTCGGCCCCGTGTCGAGGCTGCACGGCCGCCGACCTGCTGCCGAGATCCGTCGGTCGGTTGAGGGCGACGGCGTCCCCGCCGAGCGCCTCCCGGAGCGCGTCCATGGTGGCGTCGGCGGACGCCCCGCTGCGGTCGACCTTGTTGGCGAACACGAGGAACGGCACGCCGAGGCGCTCCATGATCCGGATCAGTGCCCGGGTCTGGGCCTGCACACCCTCGACTGCTGAGACGACGAGCACCGCCCCGTCGAGCACGGCCAGGGCGCGTTCGACCTCGGCGACGAAGTCGGCATGCCCAGGGGTGTCGATGAGGTTCACCTTGAGGTCGCCGACCGTGAACGTGACCACTGCCGAGCGGATGGTGATGCCGCGCCGGCGTTCGATGGCATCGGCGTCGGTCACGGTGTCGCCGTGGTCGACCCGGCCCAGGTGGGAGCTGACGCCGGTCTCGAAGAGGAGACGTTCGGTCAGGGTGGTCTTACCGGCGTCGACGTGAGCGACGATGCCGAGGTTGAGCGTGGACATGCAGGACCGCCTTCGGGTGGCTCGGGATGGGAGCGAAGGTGTGCAGCCGTCCTCGCATCGCGAGCTCCTTCCGTGCCTTGGTGGTCCTGGTTGGTGACGATAGGCCGGTCCCGTGGGGCGGGCCACCCGTTTTCAGTACACCTGCTTTCGAGACGGCTCAACCCAGGGCTATCTGTCGCTCAGGCTCGCTGCGCTCGCCCGTCCGAGCGCTCTAGTCGCTGCGGGCGGTCAGCAGGCGCCGGAACGACTCCACACGGGCGGGGTCGGCCTCGCCCGTGGCCACCGCCGCGTCCAGCCCGCACTCCGGCTCGTCGGCGCCGTGCGTGCAGCCCCGGGGGCAGTCCTCGGTCATCTCGTCGAGGTCGGGGAACGCCTCGATCAGGTGCTCCGGCTGCACGTGACCGAGCCCGAAGGTGCGGATGCCCGGGGTGTCGATGATCCAGCTGTCGGGCTCCGGTAGCGGCAGCATCAGCGCCGAGGTCGAGGTGTGCCGGCCCCGGCCGGTGACCGCGTTGACGTGGCCGACGGCCCGCTCGGCGTCTGGCAGCAGCGCGTTGACCAGCGTCGACTTGCCCACACCGCTGTGCCCGAGCAGCACGCTGGTGCGGCCGCTGAGGTGGCCGCGCAGCTCGTCGATGTCGCCACCCTTGCGGGTCACCACCCAGGGCACGCCGAGCGAGCGGTACGTCGAGAGCAGCGTCTCGGGGTCCGCGAGGTCGGCCTTGGTGAGGCAGAGCAGCGGCCGCATCCGGGCGTCGAACGCCGCCACCAGGGCGCGGTCGATCAGCCGCGGGCGCGGCTCGGGGTCGGCCAGGGCGGTCACGATCACCAGCTGGTCGGCGTTGGCGATCATCACCCGTTCGACGGCGTCCTCGTCGTCGGCGCTGCGCCGGAGCGTCGTACTCCGCTCCGCGACCTCGACGATCCGGGCCAGCGCGCCGTCGTCGCCCGACACGTCGCCGACCACCCGCACCCGGTCGCCCACCACGACGCCCTTGCGGCCGAGCGGCCGGGCCTTCATCGCGGTGACGTACACGTCGTCGACGACCAGCCCGAACCGGCCGCGGTCGACCGTGAGCACGAGGCCGTCTCGGGCGTCGTCATAGCTGGGCCGCTCCTTGGTGCGCGGGCGGGTTCGGCGCCGGGGTCGGTCGTAGTGTTCCTGGTCCTCTTCGCCGTAGCGGCGGGCTCCGGGACTCACAGCAGCCGGGCCCAGGAGTCGGCGAAGTCGGGGAAGGTCTTGCTCGTCGTGCCGACGTCCTCCACGAGCACGCCGTCGACGGCCGAACCGACGACCACGCCGGCATGCGCCATCCGGTGGTCGGCGTAGGTGTGGAAGAGGCCACCGTGCAGCTCGGCGGGACGCAACGCGAGCCCGTCGTCGGTCTCGGTGACGTCGGCTCCGAGCCCGCCGAGCTCCCGGGCCAGGGCGGCGAGCCGGTCGGTCTCGTGGCCACGGATGTGGGCGACACCGCGCAGCACCGACGGCGACCCCGCCAGGGCACAGAGCGCCGCGATCACGGGGGTCAGCTCGCCCACGTCGTGCAGGTCGGCGTCGATCCCTTCGATCTGCCCCGTCCCGGCGACGCGCAGACCCTCGGCCGTCGAGCGTCACCGAGCAACCCATCCGGGCGAGCAGGTCGCGCAGCGCGTCGCCCGCCTGGGTCGTTTCCGGCGGCCACTCGCGCACGACGACGGTCCCGCCTGTCGTGGCCGCGAGGGCGAGGAAGGGCGCGGCGTTGGAGAGGTCGGGCTCGATCGTGGTGTCCAGAGGCTTGATGGGACCGGGCGCGATGCGCCAGCGGTTCGGCTCCGCGTCGTCGACCTCGACGCCGTGACGGCGCAGCAGGTCGACGGTCATGGCGATGTGCGGCATCGAGGGCACGGGCTTGCCGTCGTGCAGCAGGTCGACGCCGTCCTCGAACCGGGCCCCCGCGAGCAGCAGCGCCGAGACGAACTGGGACGACGCGGAGGCGTCGATGACGACCTGCCCGCCCGGCACCGACCCGGTGCCCCGGACGGCGAACGGCAAGGCACCGCGGCCGGCGTCGTCGATGTCGACGCCGAGGGTCCTGAGCGCGGCCAGCACCTCGCCGACTGGGCGGCTGCGCATGTGCGGATCGCCGTCGAAGGCGACCCGACCCGACGACAGCCCGGCCACCGGCGGCACGAAGCGGAGCACAGTGCCGGCCAGGCCGCAGTCCACCTCCGCATCGCGGTCGAACGGGCCGGGACTCACCGGCCAGTCCGTACCCGACGTGTCGACCCGAGCCCCCAGCGCCGTGAGCGCGGCCGCCATCAGGGTGGTGTCGCGCGAGCGGAGCGCACGGCGCACCACCGACGGCCCGTCGGCGAGGGCCGCGAGCACCAGGGCGCGGTTGGTCAGGGACTTGCTGCCGGGCAGCGAGACGACGGCGTCGACCGGCCCGCGCGCACGCGGAGCGGGCCACGGGTTCGCGAGCGTCGTCACCGCCGCAGCCTACCGACGGTGCCGACCCTGCTCGGCTCGTGAAAGCGTCAGGTGAGCTGCGCGCGGGCGAGCTTGGCCTCGCGGCGCACGTCCTTGGTCAGCTGCCTGGCCTCTCGGCGTACGTCGCTCGCCGCGCGGCGGGCCCGCCAGGCGAGGCCAGGCCGTCCGACCGTGTCACCGGCGGCGATGATCAGCCCGCCCAGCATCGAGACGTTCTTGAAGAACTGGACGCGCTGCATCGCCTTGGCCGACGGGTCGGTCTCGTTCCAGTAGGCGTGGCCGGCGAGCGTCGTCGGGATCAGCGAGCCGGCCAGCACGGCAGACGAGATGCGCGGCAGGTGCCCGGTGGCCAGGGCGGCCGCCGCCCCGAGCTGGACGGCCGCGTTGAGGCGGACCAGCGCGACGGGGTCGGTCGGGATCGGAAGTCGCGGCGCAACCCGCTGCACCAGGGGCACGAGCCGTTCGGTGACAGGGGCGGCCTTCTCGGCGTGCGCCTTTGAGTTCTTGAGCGCGTTGATGCTGCCGACCACGAACATCGAGGCGAGCATCGGGCGGGCGATCAGCCGGGTCACGGTCATGCCGTCCTTCCTACACCACGACACGGGCGCCGTCGTCGCCCGCCGGGGTGAGCGCTCGGGGTCTGGGGGCGCTGCGCAATAGGGTGCAGGGCATGTGCGGTCGCTACGCCTCCAGCCGCCGGCCAGAGGACCTCATCGAGGAGTTCGAGGTGGTCGACAGCCGGGTGCCCACCGCGCTCGCGCCCGACTACAACGTGGCCCCCACCAAGGAGGTCTACGCCGTCGTCGAGCGGCCGCCGTCCAAGGAGGCCGGTGCGGCCGGAGAACCGGCCGAGCGTCAGCTCCGGGTGCTCCGCTGGGGGCTGGTGCCGTCGTGGGCCAAGGACCCGTCGATCGGCAACCGGATGATCAACGCCCGGATGGAGACCCTCGCCGAGAAGCCTGCCTTCCGCAAGGCATTCGCGACGCGGCGCTGCCTGCTGCCCGCCGACGGCTACTTCGAGTGGTACCCCACCTCCCAGCTCGGCAAGTCGGGCAAGCCGCTGAAGCAGCCGTTCTTCATCCGTCCGCGCGACCACAGCGTGCTCGCGATGGCGGGGCTCTACGAGATCTGGCGTGACCCGACCAAGGGCGACGACGACCCCGACCGGTTCCGCTGGACGTGCACCGTCATCACCACCGACGCCGAGGACGACGTGGGCCACATCCACGACCGGATGCCGCTCATGGTCGAGCGCGACCGCTGGGGCGGCTGGCTCGACCCCACCGTGTCCGGCAAGGACGACCTGCTGGACCTGCTGGTCCCTGCCGCCCCCGGCGCGCTCGAGGCCTTCCCCGTCTCCAAGGCGGTGAGCAACGTGCGCAACAACGGTCCCGAGCTGGTCGAGCCGCTCCCGCTCGACGACGTACCCGAGCTCGCATGAGGCCATGGATGTTGACGAACCGATGAGCCGATGAGCACCGAGCGTCGCGTCGCCACCCCACAGGGGGAGGGGCGGCTGGTCGTGCACAGGTCGCGCCAACCCACCGCCACGCTCCTGCTGAGCCACGGCGCCGGTAACGGCATCGACACCCGCGACCTCGAGGCGCTGGCGCGGCACCTGCCCGGCAACGGGGTCACGGTGGTGCTGTTCGAGCAGCCGTGGAAGGTCGCGGGTCGCGGGATCGCCACCGCGCCGCCCACCTTGGACGCGGCGTTCGTGGCCGCCGCGGGCGCGCTGCGCACCCGCACGCCGCTGATCGTGGGTGGCCGGTCCGCCGGCGCGCGTTCGGCCGCCCGCACGGCCCGGCTTCTCGGAGCGTCCGGCTGCCTGGCGCTGGCGTTCCCGCTGCACCCGCCGGGCCGGCCCGAGAAGTCCCGCCTCGACGAGCTGCTCGGCGCCGGGGTCCCGACGCTCGTGGTCCAGGGCGAGAACGACCCGATGGGCCGTCCCGAGGAGTTCCCGGCAAGCGTCGATCTCACCGTCGTGCCGGGTGCCGACCACGGGCTGGCCGTGGCCAAGCGCGGCCCGCTCAGCGAGGCCGATGCCATGGCCGTCGTCGTCGAGTCGACGCTGGAGTGGATCGTGCGCGAGGTGGTCGGGAATCGCTGACGGTGCGGCGGTGTTCTTGTCCACGTGCTCGCCGTGCTCGACCGTCCCAGTCCCCCGGTAGTCTTGGGGGCGATGACTGACCTTCCCGACCTCACGACCACGACCGAGGCCGACCCGGCCGACGAGGTCGACCTGGCTACCGAGACCGAGGCCGAACGCACCGCCCGTTTCGAGCGCGATGCGTTGCCATTCCTCGACCAGCTCTACGCCGCGGCGATGCGGATGACCCGCAACCCCGCCGACGCCGAGGACCTGGTGCAGGAGACGTTCGCCAAGGCCTACGGCTCGTTCCACCAGTTCCGCCCCGGCACCAACCTCAAGGCCTGGCTCTACCGCATCCTCACCAACACGTTCATCAACACCTACCGCAAGAAGCAGCGCCAGCCGCAGCAGTCGATGTCGGAGGACGTGGAGGACTGGCAGCTCGCGCGGGCCGAGGCGCACACCTCGACCGGGCTGAAGTCCGCTGAGATGGAGGCGCTCGAGCACCTGCCCGACTCCCAGGTGAAGGACGCCCTCCAGCGGCTGCCCGAGGAGTTCCGGCTCGCGGTCTATCTCGCCGACGTAGAGGGCTTTGCCTACAAGGAGATCGCAGAGATCATGGAGACGCCCATCGGCACCGTGATGTCGCGACTGCACCGCGGTCGTCGCCAGCTGCGCGACATGCTGTCCGACTACGTGCGTGACGACGGGCGACTGCTCCGGGTCGGCGAAGGAGGTGGCGAGGCATGAGCTACGCCGGTGAGCACGAGTCGTGCGCCGACTTCCTCGACCGCATCGTCTACATGCTCGACAACGAGCTCGACGACAACGAGGTGGTGGCCGTGCGACTGCACCTCGACGAGTGCAGCCCGTGCCTGGAGAAGTACGACGTGCAGCGCACGATCAAGATGATCGTGGCCCGTTCGTGCGCCGAGTCCGCCCCTGCCGAGCTCCGCGAGCGAGTGAAGGTCCGGCTCCGTCAGGTGCAGATCCAGATCACCGAGGGCTGAGCCCTCCCCGACCCCACGAGACGCAACGAGCCCCCCACCGGTTCTCCGGTGCGGGGGCTCAGTGCTTCGTGGCCCGAGGGGCCAGACCTGGCGGCCGATGGCCTCAGGCGTTGGGGCGCTTGCCGTGGTTGGCGGCCTTCTTCTTGCGAGCGCGGCGCTTGCGTCCGGTCTTGCCCATCGTGACCTCCTGATGTCAGTGCGGCGACCAGTGTCGCAGCCGAGGCACCTGTGGACGAAATCGGCATAGTCCCTGACGTTTGGGTTGCCTACATGCCTCGAAAGGAACCCAAACGTCAGGGACTATCCCAACGTCGCGTCACATCCGGCCGAGGAAGCGCTCGGCGTCGACGACCACGCGGGTGATCTCGCCGGTGGCGACCACGCGTCCGTCGCCGGCGTGCCGGGCGGCCACGGTGAACCGGCGCAGCCGGCCGTCGGCGTACGACTCGGCGGCGGTCACCTCCAGGACCTGCCCGAGGGGGCTCGGCGGCGCGGTGCTCGAGCTCCACGCGGGTGCCGACGCTCGTCTCGCCCGCCGCCAAGGTCGGGTCGACTGCCGCGCACGACGCCGCCTCGCACCACGCCAGCAGGCGAGGGGTGCCGAGCACCGGCAGGCTTCCCGAGCCGAGGGCCTGCGCGGTGTCGGCGTCGGTGACCGTGAAGGTGAGGGTCGCGTCCATCAGAGGTCCTTGACGAAGCACCACAGCGGGATGTCGGGCTGCGGGAACCAGTCCCGCTCCGGCGAGCGGCGGTAGCCGAGCCGTTCGTAGATGCGATGGGCCGAGGTCATCTCGTCCAGGGTCGAGAGCACCATCCGCGTGGCTCCGTCGCCCGTGGCCCGTGCCTCACAATGCCTGACCAGCGCCTCGCCGACGCCATGGCCGCGTGCCTTCGGCGCGACGGCCAGCATCCGGAACTCGGCCTCGTCATCGGAGCCCAGCTCGCGCCAGGGCGAGCCGATCGGGCAGTAGGTCACGGTGCCGACCAGGTCGGCGCCATCCTCGGCCACCCAGAGCTCGGCCTCGCGGTCCCGGCGCGCGGCGTCGCGCAGGGCCGCGCGGTAGTAGTCCTCCGGGTCGTCGATGAACTCCTCGTAGGCGTCCTCGGTCAGCGCTCCGACCGCTGCGTAGTCGTCGGGCACCGCCCGGCGGATGATCACCGGTCAGATCCCGAAGGTGCTGCGTGGGTAGGCCGCGTTGACGTCGGTGATCACGTTGACCAGGTACGGCGCCCCGGCCGCGAACGCGCGGTCCAGCGCGGGTCCGATCTCCTTGGGGTCGCTGACGGTCTCGCCGCCGCCGCCGAGCGCCCGCACCACCTCGTCGTAGCGGGTGCGGTCGGCCAGGTCGGCGACCACGTCGTAGCCGTAGAGCATCTGCATGGGGCCCTTCTCCAGACCCCACGCGGAGTTGTTGCCCATCACCATGACGACCGGCAGGTCGTGCCGGACCAGGGTGTCGACATCCATCAGGGAGAAGCCGGCGGCGCCGTCGCCCAGCAGCAGCACCACCTGCGCCGACGGCCGCGCGATCCGGGCCGCGATGGCCGAGCCGAGGCCCGCGCCGAGGCAGCCGTAGGGGCCGGGGTCGAGCCAGCCGCCGGGACGCTTCGGCTCCACGAACTTGCCCGCGAAGCTGACGAAGTCACCGCCGTCGCCGATGACCACGGAGTCGTCCGCCAGCCGCGGGACCAGCTCGCCGTAGATCCGCGCCGGGTGGATGGGGTCGGCCTCGGCACTCAGGAGCGCGGAATCGCGCTCGATCCCGGCCGCCACGCCGGCCTGGAGGTCGCTGACCCAGTCGGCCCAGTCGGGTTTCTGGCCGGCCCGGTCGAGCGCGTCGCGGATGCCGGTGAGCACCGACGTGAGGTCGCCGCTCGCGGACCCCGCCAGCTCGGCGTGCCGCGACACCTGCCCGGGGGAGTCGGCGAGGTGCACGACCCGGGCCGGCTCGGCGCCGTCCTTGCCGCCGAAGACGCCGTAGCCCAGCCGGAAGTCGAGCGGGGTGCCGGCGACCACGACCAGGTCGGCGCCACCGAGGGCCTGCCCGCGCGCCTTGGTGACCAGCAGCGGGTGCCCGCCCGGGATGACGCCGCGGCCCATCCCGTTGGTGATCGCCGGCAGACCCGTGGCCTCCACGAGGTCGAGGGCGGCCACCTCGGCGCCGTCGGCCCAGACGTCGGTGCCCAGGATCAGCACCGGGCGCCGGGCCCGGGCGAGCAGGTCGGCGACGGCCGCGACGGCGTCCTGGTCGGGGTCGGCGCCGCGGGAGGGCGTGGCGTCGGGGAGCGAACCGCTCGCGGAGTTGAAGAACTCGTCCATCGGGACGTCGACGAACACGGGGCCGCGGTGCGAGGACCCCGCGGCCGCGAAGGCGTCATGCATGCCGCCGATCACGTCACCCGCCGTCGGCAGGGTGCGTGCGGACTTCGCGACCGGAGCGATGATCGGGGGCTGGTCGAGCTCTTGGAGGCTGCCGCTGCCCCAGCGGTTCTGCGGGGCCCGGCCGCCGACGACGACCATCGGCGACCCCGCGAACTGGGCCTGCGCGATGGCGCTGATGCCGTTGGTGACACCCGGTCCGGCCGTGAGCACGGCCAGGCCGGGTCGCCGGGTCAGCTTCCCCGTCGCCTCGGCCGCGAACGCCGCCGTCTGCTCGTGCCGCACGTCGAGCAGCCGCATCGGGGGGTCGGCCTTGACGGCGCCGTCGTACATCGGGAACACGTGGGCGCCGGAGAGCGTGAACATCGTCTCGACGCCGTGGGCGCGGGCCACCGCGACGGCCAGCTCACCGGCGTGGCCGCTCAGTTCACCGCGGCTGCTCGTCTTCGGTCATGGCCCGAGGTTACCCACCTTCGCCGGCGCCGACTCCGGGCCGAGCGCTCGAGTTCAGGTCAGGTAGGTCGGGTTGGTCGAGCGCAGCGCGTCGACCAGGACCAGCAGCAGGTCGGGCCGGATCGCCGGCCCACCGGGAGCGATGGCAAGCTGCAGGTGCAGGGCTCGGAGGAAGGCCTCGGCGTTGCCGGTGCCACCGAACGGATCGCCGTCACGGCCCGTGGGCAGCTTGGCCGCGGCGGCGAGGCGGGCGATCCACGGCTCGACGACCGAGAGCGGGACGACGTTGCGGCGGAGCACGGTCATCGTCGCCAAGGCGAGGCGGTCGGGCTCGCCGTGGAGGTAGACCCAGTCGCCCGGCACCAGCACGCGGTCGCCGATCACGTCGAGGAGGACCGTGAGCTCGTGGAGACCGAGGTGGGTCGAGCGCGCCAGCACGCCGATCGCGTCGGCGCCGTGGGCGACGGCGTGTGCCCAGCCCTTCTCGGGTACGTAGCCGCGCAGGTCCTGCTCGCGCAGCAACCAGGAGGCGATTCGATCGCCCCAGTCGAGCACCTTGCGGGCCGGGAGCAGATCTTCGGTGTTGGTGCGGTCGATGCACTCGGCCAGCACCAGCACGGAGAACGAGCGCCGGAAGACGGTGTCGGTGTCGCGTTCGCCGAGCCCGACCGTGAGGCCGGCCGCCATCCCGTCGCCGAGGCCGGTGATGAGGTCGTCGTAGACGCCACGGTCGATCCAGGTGGCCAGCGTCGGGTACGCCAGCCCGTCGCGCATGTGGGGATCGGGCGAACCGAGCATGGTCGTCAGCTCGGTCGTCAGGTCGGCCAGCGGCCGGTCCTCGGGGACCGCCAGCCCGCCGGCTCTCACCTGGCTCCAGTATCCCCGAGTCATGGGCGCCATCCTGCCATCGGTCGTCCCGGCGTCCCAGCCCGCGTCCCATCGAAGGCGGAGTCATCTGGACCGGCGTCGCGCCCGACCCGGCCGAGGTCGTGTGCCGACGGCTCTAACCTGTCGGAGTGCCGTCACTGACCGACCTGGTGCGCAGCCACACCGACCTCGTCGACGACGACGTCCGGTGGCTGCAGCTGCTGATGGCGGACTGGCAGATCATCGCCGACCTGTCCTTCGCCGACCTGGTCCTGTGGCTACCCGACCGGGCCGGACAGGGCTTCTGGGCGGCCGGTCAGATGCGGCCGACCACCGGGCCGACGGCGCTGGTCGACGACGTCGTCGGCACGTTCGTGCCGGCCGGGCGCCGGCCGATGCTCGACGCGGCGTACGACCAGGAGCGGCTGGTGCGCGAGGGAGACCCCGAGTGGCGCGACGACGTGCCGGTCCGGGTGGAGACGATCCCCGTACGTCGAGATGGGCGCGTGATCGGCGTGGTGGCGCGCAACACCAACCTGCTGGGCGTGCGCACCCCCAGCCGCCTGGAGTTGTCGTACCTCCAGGCGGCGGCCGACCTGACGCAGATGATCGCCGCCGGAGACTTCCCGAACCCCGGTCAGCGCAGCGACCACGCCGACTCGCCGCGCGTGGGTGACGGTTTCCTGCGCGTGGATGCCGAGGGGCTGGTGACCTACGCCAGCCCCAACGCGCAGTCGGTGTATCGGCGGCTCGGCCTCACCGGTGACCTGGCGGGGCTGGAGCTGGCATCCGTCACGCGCGAACTCGTGCCGCCGACCCACCGCACCGACGAGGAGGCGCTCAGCGCCGTGCTGCTCGGCCGGGCGCCTCGCGACACCGAGGTCGGCACGGACGACGCCTCGCTGATCGTCCGCTCGATCCCGCTCCGCGCCGCCGGTGAGCGGGTCGGCGCGCTGGTGCTGCTGCGCGACGTCACCGACCTCCGCCGCCGCGACCGCGAGCTGGTGACCAAGGAGGCCACCATCCGCGAGATCCACCACCGGGTGAAGAACAACCTCCAGACCGTGGCCGCGCTGCTGCGGCTGCAGGCCCGGCGTATCGAGGAGCCGGCGGCCAAGCTCGCCCTGGAGGAGGCGGTACGCCGGGTCGGCTCGATCGCGATCGTGCACGAGATCCTCAGCCAGTCGGTGGAGGAGAACGTCGAGTTCGACGAGATCGCCGACCGGCTCGGGCGGATGGTCACCGAGGTGAGTGCGCTGGGGGAGCGCGTCAAGGTGCGGCGTACGGGCAGCTTCGGCGTGCTGCCCTCGGAACGGGCCACGGCGCTGGCCATGGTGCTCACGGAGGTGCTCCAGAACGCCGTCGAGCACGGGTACGACGCCGACGCCGAGACCCCGGGCATCATCGTCGTCAGCGTGCGTCGCCTGGTCGGTCGGCTGCACCTGACGGTGGAGGACGACGGGCGCGGTCTGCCCGAGGGTTTCGACCCCGAGCGCAGTACGCACCTCGGTCTCTCGATCGTCCGCACGCTGGTCGAGTCCGAGCTCGGCGGGCAGCTGGAGATCGGCGCCGCGCACGGGCAGACGGGCGCCCGGGTCTCCGTGGACGTGCCCCAGGACTAGCCGCAGGACTAGTCGCAGGAGTAGCCGTCGAAGCTCAGGCCGAGGAGCGCACGCGAGCGCGGGCGTTGCGCCGCTTCAGGGCGCGCCGCTCGTCCTCGCTGAGCCCGCCCCACACGCCGTGGTCCTGACCAGCCTCCAGCGCCCACGCGAGACACTGCTCGCGCACCTCGCAGCGTCGGCACACCTGTTTGGCCTCCTCGATCTGGAGGATGGCCGGACCGGTGTTGCCGATCGGGAAGAACAGTTCCGGGTCCTCGTCGAGGCACGCGGAACGGTTGCGCCAATCCATGGCTGAGGGATCCTTTTCCATCGACGTCAGCTGCAGGGGATCACCCTGCTAGGGCTCTGGGCTCGGTGCGGGCACCACGAAGTGAACGCATTCACGAGCGCAACCTCCACTTTGGCAACTATTGGAACGCTAAACAACCCCACCGCCCGGTCGAATTCGTCACAGACTGCCAAAGGCGGCCTTTCTGGCACGTCCAACGCAGTGTCCGAGGGCGCCGGCGACCAGCGCCTAGGGTGGCGGCGTGGCCCTCACTCGTCCCGTCAACGCCCCGGCCCCCCTGGTGGTGGCCGCTTCGCTGACCGCCGTGGAGGGACTGGTCGTCGGGATCTACGGAGTGCTCGAGCTGGCCAGCCTCAGCTCCGGCCGGGTCACCATGGGGGTGACCACGGCGGTGTTCTTCGCGGCGTACGCCGTCGGGCTGGTCTGGTGCGCCTGGTCGCTGACCCGGCTGCTGCCGTGGGCACGCAGCCCCGTCGTGCTCGCCCAGCTCATCCAGCTCGGCCTGGCCTGGAACTTCCGCGGCGGGTCGACCACGCCGATCGCCATCGGGCTCGCGGTGGTCGCGCTGCTCGTGCTGGCCGGCATCTTCCACCCCGCCAGCATCAAGGCCCTGGACCGACCCACGAGCGCCTAGCTGGTCTCCTCCATGGCGACCCGCAGCTGTTCGAGGGTGCGAGTGAGCAGCCGCGAGACGTGCATCTGGGAGACGCCGATCTCCTCGGCGATCTGGGTCTGCGTCCTGTTGCGGAAGAACCGCAGCAGCAAGATCCTCTTCTCCCGGGGCTCCAGCGCGTCGAGGAGCGGTTTGAGGGACTCGCGAATCTCGACGTGCTCGAGGTTCGCGTCCAGGAGGCCGATGGCGTCGAGCATCGAGCCGCCGCCGTCCTCGCTGTCGTCGGTAGCGTCCAGGGAGAGGGTCGAGTAGGCGTTGCTGGACTCGATCCCCTCGATGATCTCCTCCACCGAGCAGCCGATGCTCTCGGCCAGCTCGCGCGGTGTCGGCGATCGGCCGAGCGACTGGGTCAGCTCGGCGGTGGCGGCGCCGATCTGCATCCGCAGCTCCTGGAGCCGACGGGGCACCCGGATGGCCCAGCCCTTGTCGCGGAAGTGGCGCTTGATCTCGCCGATGATGGTGGGGGTGGCGTACGTCGAGAACTCCACGCCGCGATCGGAGTCGAAGCGGTCGACCGACTTGATGAGGCCGATCGTGCCGACCTGGACGAGGTCCTCGTAGGGCTCACCACGGTTGCGAAACCGCCGAGCGCAGTGCTCCACCAGCGGCATGTGCAGACCGACCAGCGCGTCGCGGGCGGTGGACCGGTCGGCGTCGGACGCGTCGTCGGACCGCAGGTCGTCGAACAGCTCGGCGCTGCGGCGCTTGGTCGCCTCGAGTCCCCTGACCTGCGGATCGGGGCCCGAGCCGTCCGCGGGGGTCGCGATGCTCATGTCAATCGTCGGCCCCGACGATTCCCGACTCCATGGTGAGGGTGACCGCGTAGCGGCCGTTGGAGGCGTCGGCCTCTGCGTGAGTGGCGAGGGTGCTGAGCACCTGCCAGGCGAAGCTGTCGTACTCCGGGCCCTCCGGGTGGGCGGCCGCGACGGCCACCACCACGGTCAACCGGCCGGGCGCCAGGTGATAGCTGCAGACCAGCTGCGAACCCTCGTCTGCCTCCGGGAGGACCATCGCGCAGGCTTCGCCGACGGCGATGCGCAGGTCCTCGATGTCGTCGATGAGGAAGTCGAGACGGGCGGCGAGGCCAGCCGTGGTGGTCCGGACGACGGATACGTAGACGCCGTCGGCCGGTACCCGCAGCTCGACGTCGGCGCGCGGCTGCTCGTCGTTGTCTGGCATCTGATCGTCCTTCGGGGACTGAAATGGTCGAGGCACTCACGCTAACGCGTGAGTGCCTCTCTTGTGGTTGATGTTCTGGCTCCCAGGCTTGAGCTCCGCTCAAGCCTGCTTCACCGAACTAGAAGGCTTGAGCTGCGCTCAAGCCTTCTTCGTCTCCCAGAAGATTTCCGCGATCTCGTCGATCTTGGCGAGCAGGTCGTCGGCCGTCGATGCGTCCATCGAGCCCTTGGTGCCAGTCGCGCCGGCGAGCTTGGTCGCCTCGTTGACGAGCGTGTGGAGCTGCGGGTACTTCTCGAAGTGCGGCGGCTTGAAGTAGTCGGTCCAGAGCACCCACAGGTGGTGCTTGACCAGCTCGGAGCGCTGCTCCTTGATGAGCACGGCACGCGTGCGGAAGTCCGGGTCGTCGTTGTCGGCCAGCTTGCCGATGATCCCCTTGATCGACTCCGCCTCGATCCGGGCCTGGGCGGGGTCGTAGACACCACACGGGAGATCGCAGTGGGCGGAGACCTCGACTGTGGGGGCAAACAGACGCGCGAACATCACTAGTCCTCTCGATCGGCTGGTGGCTACCTCCCTGCGACACTACTCACCGTGGCGGTGACGACTACGCCCGGCCGGGTGGGACTCGCGCGGGTGCGCGGGGACTCGATGCGGCCCACCCTCGTCCCGGGAGACCGGCTCCTCGTCAGGTACGGCGCCCCCGTGCGGCCGGGCCGACTGGTGCTGGCCCGCTTCGCCGACGGCACCCTTGCGGTCAAGCGGGCGGCGGAGCGACGTACGACCCGGACGGGCGAGCCGGCGTGGTGGGTGGTCAGCGACGATCCGGCCTCTGGCGTCGACTCCCGGCACCGCGGGCCGGTGCCCCCGCAGGACGTGCTGGCCGTCGTCGTGGCCCGGGTGTGGCCACACCCCCGCCTGCTCCGGACCCGGCCCGGCGGACAGCACGGCGTCGTACCTGAGAGCCTGAGCCCATGAGCTCCCCCCAGGAGGGACGGCCCGAGCACCCCTTCGCCGGCGACTCCGTCTTCGACCTGCACGTCGGCGGCAAGATGGAGATCCGCTCGACCGTCGGGCTCGGCAGCCGCGACGACCTCTCCCTCGCCTACACGCCAGGCGTCGCCCGCGTCTGCGAGGCGATCGCCGCCGACCCGAGCATGACGCGCCACTACACGTGGGTGCCCAACACCGTCGCCGTCGTCACCGACGGCACCGCCGTCCTGGGTCTCGGCGACATCGGCCCGGCCGCGGCGATGCCGGTGATGGAGGGCAAGGCCGTGCTGTTCAAGCAGTTCGGCGGCGTCGACGCCATCCCGATCTGCCTGGCCACCACGGACGTCGAGGAGATCATCGAGACCGTCGTCCGGCTGGCGCCGAGCTTCGGCGGCATCAACCTGGAGGACATCTCGGCGCCGCGCTGCTTCGAGATCGAGCGCCGGCTCAAGGACCTGCTCGACATCCCCGTCTTCCACGACGACCAGCACGGCACGGCCGTCGTGGCGCTCGCCGCGCTCCAGAACGCGCTCCGGCTCACCGGCCGGTCGCCTGCGGAGACCCGCGTCGTCATCTCCGGCGCGGGTGCGGCCGGGGTCGCGGTGGCCAAGATCCTGCTCGAGGCGGGCGTGCGCGACCTCGCCGTGCTCGACCGCCGGGGGGTCGTCAACTCCGCGCGTGCCGACCTGACCCCGGTCAAGCGCGAGCTCGCCGCGCGGACGGCCGACATCTTCGGCCGCAGCGGCTCGCTCGCCGACGTGATGGCCGGTGCCGATGTCTACCTCGGCGTCTCCGGAGGCACGGTGCCCGAGGAGGTGGTGGCCACGATGGCGCCGGAGGCGATCATCTTCGGGCTGGCCAACCCCAACCCCGAGGTGCACCCCGACGTGGCCCACCGTCACGCCCGCATCGTCGCCACCGGCCGCTCCGACTTCCCCAACCAGATCAACAACGTGCTGGCCTTCCCGGGGATCTTCCGAGGCGCCTTCGACGTGGGCGCCACGTCGATCACCGAAGGCATGAAGCTGGCGGCCGCCAACGCCCTCGCCGAACTCGTCGGCGACGACCTGGCCGACGACCTCATCGTGCCGTCGCCCTTCGACCCGCGCGTCGGACCCGCGGTCGCGGCGGCCGTCTCCGGGGCCGCGCGGGCCGACGGGGTCGCCACCCGCTAGCGGTGAGCCAGGGTCGGTTCTGGCCCAGGCGCGGTGACTGAGGGTCGGTTGCGACCGTGACAAGCGACACTGAGCCACCGCTGGCCAGCAGAAACCGACCCTCACTCACCGCCGCGGGGTCCCAGAGCCGCCGATAGGGTCGCAGACATGTTCGCCGTGTACGCCGAGTCGTTCTCGTCCGACGAACCGCTGGGCGGCCTGGTGGTCGGCGAGCGACCCGAACCCGACGTGCCCGACGGCTGGACGACGGTCACCGTCAAGGCCGCCGCACTCAACCACCACGACCTGTGGACGTTGCGGGGCGTCGGGATCAAGCAGGAGCAGCTGCCGATGATCCTCGGCTGCGACGCCGCCGGGATCGACGAGGACGGCAACGAGGTCGTCGTGCACGCGGTGATCAGCGACCCGAGCTTCTCGCGGCGGCGACGAGACCATGGACCCGAAGCGGTCGCTGCTCAGCGAGCGCTACCAGGGCACCTTCGCCGACCGGGTCACCGTGCCGAGAGCAAACGTGATCCCCAAGCCCGCCTCGCTCAGCTTCGAGGAGGCCGCATGCCTCCCGACGGCCTGGCTGACGGCGTACCGGATGCTCTTCGTCCAGGGCGGCTGCCGGCCCGGCGACACCGTCCTCGTCCAGGGCGCCGGCGGCGGCGTCGCCACGGCGCTGATCACCCTGGCCCGGGCGGGCGGGCTCAAGGTGTTCGCGACCAGCCGCGACGAGACCAAGCGAAAGCGCGCCATGGAGCTCGGTGCCCACGAGGTCTTCGAGACCGGCCAGCGACTGCCGGTGACGGTCGACGCGGTGATGGAGACCGTCGGCAAGGCCACCTGGCTGCACTCCATCCGTTCGCTGCGCGTCGGCGGCACCCTCGTCACCAGCGGCGCGACGTCGGGCAACGACGTCGCCGACATGGGCCTGACGCGGATCTTCTTCCTCCAGCTCAGGGTCGTCGGCTCGACCATGGGCACCCGCGGCGAGCTGGCGTCCCTGGTGGCGATGCTCGACGCGACGGGCACCCGTCCGCTCATCGACCGCGTGCTGCCGATGGACCGGGCCGCAGAGGGATTTGCCGCGATGGCCGACGGCGAAGTCTTCGGCAAGGTCGTCTTCACGCGATGAGGCACCTCGTCACGGGCGCAGGTTCGGGCGTCGGCGAGGCGCTGGCCGACGCCCTGCACGCGCGCGGCGACGAGCTGGTGTTGCTGGCCCGCAACGCACAGCGCGCCGAGGACCTCCGCGGCCGCTACGCCGGCGCCGCACGTGCGGGTCGCCGACCTGGCCGACCCCGGCTCGATCCCCACCGCGGTCACCGGGCTCGAGAGCCTCGACTCCGTCGTCCATGTCGCCGGCGTGTTCGAGATGGCTCCGATCGCCGACCTCCCGCTCGCCGACCTGACCGGCCAGCTGACCGTCAACCTGGTCGCTCCGGCCGTGCTCACCCGCGCCGTGCTGCCCGCCCTCCGGGCAGCCCGCGGCACCGTCGTCTTCGTCAACTCCGGAGCAAGGCCTGGCCGCCAACCCCGAGTGGGGCGCGTACGCCGCCTCCAAGATGGGTCTGCGGGCCATCGCCGACGCCCTGCGCGCCGAAGAAGCGCCGGCCGGCGTCAGGGTCACCTCGGTGTTCCTGGGGCGGACGGCGACGCCGATGCAGCAGAAGGTGCACGAGCAGGAGGGGCTCGACTACGACCCGGCCAGCTGGGCAACGCCCGCGACGGTCGCCGCCACCATCGTGCACGTGCTCGACCTGCCGCCGGACGCGACGGTGCCCGACGTGTCGCTCAGGCCGAGGCCCCGCTGACGGAGGACGTCCGGTAGCGCGTGACAAGCGCGGCGACCAACGCCACCGGCACCAGCCAGATCCACGGGATCGACAACGCCGTCGTCACGCCGCCGGACCAGGTGTCGCTGGCCGTCGCCGGGTCCAGGTCGGAGTCGCCCGCGCTCTGGTGCGCACCCAGACTGAGTAGCAAGAACAGGCCGGTGGAGACCCAGCACCACCACGCCAGCCAGCGGGGCGCCCCCGAGACCCACACTGCGAGGGAGGCCACCAGCATCAGCAGCGCTCCGGCGTCGTAGAGGCCGGCGGCTTCGATGTAGTCGCCGCGGCTGGGCGACTCACCGAAGAGCTGGAACGACACAGTCAGCCAGCCCAGGACGAGGATCGACAGCGTGGTCGAGAGGGCGCCCAGGGCCAGCACGACGTGTACCCAGCGCGGGCTGGCGGGACGGGCGGCGGGTGCGGAAGCAGGCGTGGTCATGGGATCGATGGTCGCGGGCGGCGCACGCCCCCGCCTGAGCACCACCACTCACGGTCTAGTCAGGTCACTCGTCGTCGGGGTCGTCGAGCCGGGCCAGCCAGGTGGCCAACCGCTCGACCGCAGTCTCGAACTCCGGGTGGGTGTCGGTGAACTCCTGGAGTCGCTCGGCGACCCACGCCAGGGTGACTTCCTCGCCACCGCGGCGCTTGTCGAGCTCCTCGATGCCACGGTCGGTGAAGTACAAGTCGTGGTCCCGGTCTAGTAGTGGTGCTTCTCGTCGGTGCCGGCGAGCGTCTCGGGCGTGTTGAACGCGGCCGCCATCAGCGCCTTCTGCTCCTCGGCGTGCCGCTTGGCGGTGCCCACCGACGGCGACGAGAGCGCCGGCCGGGTGATGGCCTCGACCTTGCCGATCTCGGGCCACACGTTGAGCTGGTAGTGCGGCCACGGACCCATGTTCTTGGGCTCGTCCTGCACCCAGCGCACCGCCTTGAGGTGCGGGTAGCGGGCCAGCTCGGCGGTGATCGCGTCGCGGGGCACCGGGTAGAGCTGCTCGACCCGGGCGATCGCGAACTTGTCGCCGTCCTCGCGCTTGGCCCGCTCCACCATCAGGTCCCACGTGATCCGGCCCGAGCACAGCAGCAGGGTCTCGACCTTGTCGGCGTCGGCCTCGGCGTCGGCGACGAACGGCTGGAACACACCCTCGGTGAAGTCGCCCGGCTGGGAGGCGGCTTCCTTGCGCTTGAGCATCGACTTGGGCGTGAAGACGATCAGCGGCCGGTGCTCCTCCCCGAGCGAGTGCCGGCGCAACAGGTGGAAGTACGACGCCGGCGTCGACGGCTGGGCGACCACGAACGCGTCGTCGGCGCACATCGTCAGGAACCGCTCGATGCGAGCGGACGAGTGGTCGGGCCCCTGACCCTCATAGCCGTGCGGCAGCAGCAGGACCACGCCGGACTGCTGGCGCCACTTGGTCTCACCGGAAGAGATGAACTCGTCGATGACCGTCTGCGCGCCGTTGACGAAGTCGCCGAACTGCGCCTCCCACAGCACCAGCGCGTCGGGGCGGGCCACGGAGTAGCCGTACTCGAAGCCCAGGGCGGCGAACTCGGAGAGCAGCGAGTCGTAGATGTGGAACTTGGCCTGGTCCTCGGTCAGCGAGGTCAGCGGCGTCCACTCGTCGGCGTTGATCCGGTCGATGATCGTGCCGAACCGGGACACGAACGTGCCGCGCCGCGAGTCCTGCCCCGCCAGGCGGACCGGCCGGCCCTCCATCAGCAGCGCCCCGAAGGCCAGGATCTCGCCGGTGCCCCAGTCGATGGGGCCGTCGGCGATGGCGGCCGCTCGGCGCTGCAGCTGAGGCATCACCTTCGGGTGCACCGTGAACCCGTTGGGCGGCGTGACATAGGCGTCGGCGATCCGCTTCATCACCTCGACGGAGACCGCGGTGGTCGCGTCGACGGCCGACTTCTCGGGGTAGTCGGGGACCGTCGTCCACTCCGAAGAGAAGGAGTCGGCGTCGCGCACCTCGGTGAAGACCCGTTCGAGCTGCTGCTGGTAGTCGGCCAGCACCTGCTCGGCCTCCTCGATCGTGATGTCGCCACGGCCGATGAGGGACTCGGTGTAGAGCTTGCGCACCGAACGCTTCTGCTCGATCAGGTCGTACATGAGCGGCTGGGTGTACGACGGGTCGTCGCCCTCGTTGTGCCCGCGCCGGCGGTAGCAGACCAGGTCGATGACGACGTCCTTGTTGAACGCCTGGCGGTACTCGAACGCCAGCCGAGCAACCCGGATGCACGCCTCGGGGTCGTCGCCGTTGACGTGGAAGATCGGCGCCTGCACCATCCGCGCCACGTCGGTGCAGTAGAGCGAGGAGCGCGACGAGCCGGGCGAGGTGGTGAACCCGACCTGGTTGTTGACGACCACGTGGATGGTGCCGCCGGTGCGGTAGCCACGCAGCTGGGAGAGGTTCAGCGTCTCGGCCACCACGCCCTGGCCGGCGAAGGCGGCGTCACCGTGCACGAGCAGCGGGAGCACGGGGTACTCCGCACCCCGGTCGAGCATGTCCTGCTTGGCGCGGGCGATGCCCTCGAGCACCGGGTCGACGGCCTCGAGGTGCGAGGGGTTGGCCGCCACCGACACCTTGATCCGGTCACCGGAGCCGGCGAGGAACTCGCCCTCGGCGCCGAGGTGGTACTTCACGTCGCCGGACCCCTGGACCGTGCGCGGGTCGATGTTGCCCTCGAACTCGCGGAAGATCTGGGAGTACTTCTTGCCCACGATGTTGGCCAGCACGTTGAGGCGGCCGCGGTGGGCCATCCCGATGCACACCTCGTCGAGGTCGGCCTCCGCCGCCGCCTCGCAGATCTCGTCGAGCAGCGGGATCGTGGTCTCGCCGCCCTCGAGGCTGAACCGCTTCTGGCCGACGAACTTGGTCTGCAGGAAGGTCTCGAAGGCCTCGGCCTGGTTGAGCTTGAGCAGGATCCGCAGCTGCTCCTCGCGGGGCGGCTTGGTGTGCGGCTGCTCCACGCGCTCCTGGATCCAGCGGCGCTGCTCGGGATCCATGATGTGCATGTATTCGATGCCGGTCGTGCGGCAGTAGGAGTCGCGCAGGATGCCGAGGATCGTGCGCAGCTTCATGAACCGTCGGCCCTCGCCGCCGAACGACCCGGTCGGGAACTCGCGGTCGAGGTCCCACAGGGTCAGTCCGTGCGAGGTCACCTCGAGGTCGGGGTGGCTGCGCTGGCGGTACTCGAGCGGGTCGGTGTCGGCCATCAGGTGGCCGCGCACACGGTAGGCGTGGATCAGCTCGAGGATACGAGCCTGCTTGCCGATCTGGTCGTCGTGCGACGTGGCGATGTCCTGAGCCCATCGGATCGGCTCGTAGGGGATCCGCAGCGCCGCGAAGATCTCGTCGTAGAACTCGTCCTCGCCGAGGAGCAGGGCGTGGATCCGCCGCAGGAAGTCACCCGACTGGGCGCCCTGGATCACCCGGTGGTCGTAGGTGGACGTCAGCGTCATCACCTTGCTGATGGCGTTGCGCGCGATGGTCTCCTCGGACGCGCCCTGGTACTCCGGGGGGTACTCCATCGCGCCGACGCCGATGATCGTGCCCTGGCCCTTCATCAGCCGCGGCACGGAGTGGTTGGTGCCGATGGTGCCTGGGTTGGTCAGCGAGATCGTGGTCCCCTGGAAGTCCTCGACCGTCAGCTTGCCGTCACGAGTGCGGCGTACGACGTCCTCGTAGGCAGTCCAGAAGGCGGCGAAGTCCATCCGCTCGGCGGCCTTGATGCTGGGCACCAGCAGCTGGCGGGTGCCGTCGGATTTCTGCACGTCGATCGCGAGGCCGAGGTTGATGTGGGCCGGCGTGATCAGGTTGGGCTTGCCGTCGACCACGTCGTAGCCGACATTCATCTCCGGCATCGTCTTGAGCGCCCTGATCATCGCGTAGCCGATCAGGTGGGTGAAGGACACCTTGCCGCCGCGGGCGCGGGAGAGGTGGTTGTTGATGACGATGCGGTTGTCCCAGAGCAGCTTGACGGGCACCGAGCGGACGCTGGTCGCCGTCGGGACGGTCAGCGACGCGTCCATGTTCTGCACGGTGCGGGCCGGGGCTCCGCGCAGGATGGTGTAGCTGGCCTGGTCGCCGGCGGCGGGCTTCTCGGTCGACACCGGCTCTTTGGGCACCGGGTTGGTGGTGCCCTTGGCCGGCTCCGCCGCCTTGGCCTCCGGGCGCGGCTTGGCCACGGGTGCCGGGCTCTCGGCCCCCTCCTTGTCGGCAGCCTTGTCGGCAGGCATCGTCTCGCCGCTCGACCCGGTCGGGGCTTTCTCGTCGGCCCGGTCGGCCGTCTTGGTCTGGTCGTTTGTCGAGACCTTCGCGGCGTGCTTCGGCTGGTTTGCCGGGGCGGGCTGGGCCGCCGGGGCCGGAGCGGTCTTGGTCTGCGTGGCGGGGCCGCCGTTGGTCGCCGCCGCTGATGCCTGACCGGACTGTCCGTCGGGGGGCGAGGTCTGGAAGTACTTCACCCAGATCGGGTCCACGCTCTGCGGGTCCCGGCGGTACTGGTCGTACATCTCCTCGACGAGCCACTCGTTGGCTCCCATGTCGCTGGAGGGCTGGTCGGACGGGTGGCCGGCAGGCTGGGACACGGCGGGGTTTCGCCTCTTTCTCGGGTGATGGCGTGTGAATTCAGGGATTGACTTCAGATTAGTCCCCAACACGGCCAAATGCAGACCCATGGGGAAGCGGTGGTGCAGGGTGGTGCAGGGTGGTCCCCGATCCATCCCAGAGGAGTCCCCAAACTATGCGAACGGCCCCCCGGCGCGCGTCCGCGATCGCCGCCACCCTGTTGTCCGTAGCGGTCGCGACGACCGCCTGCAGCGGCGACTCGAGCGGTGACCCGACCGGTCCAGAAGGCGCCCCGGCCGACGGCGGGTCGTCGGCGACCGACCCCGACGCGGCGCCCCCGCTGGCCACGAAGGCGACCCTCGGACGGGTCACCGGCAGGCTGCCGAAGTCCAAGCAGAGCAAGGTCCGCAAGCAGGTCGCCCGAGCGGTCGACGCGTGGTTCGACGCGGCGTACGTCGCCGGCGACTACCCGCGCAACGACTTCGCGAACGCCTGGCCCGGCTTCACCACGGGCGCCAAGGCCGACGCCCAAGGAGACAAACAGCTGATGAGCAACCAGAGCATCGGGACCAAGATCTCGGCCGTCGATGCGAAGACCCGCAAGGTCACCGTCGACATGCTGGCCGTGAAGGGCCGGCCCGCTGGCGCGACCGCGAGGTTCGTGCTGAGGTTCGCGACCAGCGGAGACATGCACCGCAAGATCGTGGTCCGGGGCCGGCTGTTCCTCACGCCCGGCAAGGACGGGTGGCGGATCTTCGGCTACGACGTGACGAAGGCGCGTGGCGCATGAGGTCACCTCACGATCCCGCGGGGACTCCGACGCTCGGGGCACTGTCGTGGGTAAAGCGCCTCGCGACACTCGCGGTGGTACTGGTTCTGGCGGCGGTGCTGGTGCCCGACTCGGCGGTCAAGCCCACCCAGATGACGCTCGTCAAGCTCCACCGGGCCACGGGCGTCGACGTCGACAAGGACATCGTCTGGATCCTGGCCGTCGGCTCGGACGCCCGGCCCGGTGAGGACATGACCCGCTCGCGCGGCGACGCGCTCCAGCTGATCGGGATGAACCTCAGGACCGGCGCCGCCTCCGCGATCGGAGTCCCGCGTGACTCGTGGGTGTCGATCCCGGGCTACGGCTCCAACAAGATCAACGCGTCGCTCTACTTCGGCGGCCCCGAGCTGTTGGGCCGGACGGTCGGCGGCCTGGTCGGTATCCAACCCGACTACGTCTTCGTGACGCGCTTCAAGTTCTTCCAGGCGCTGGTCGGGAGCATCGGCGGTGTCGAGGTCGACAACCCGGTCGCTTTCAGTGACAGCTCGCTCAAGCCCGAGGGCTTCCGGCAGGGCCGGATCCACCTTGGTCCCTACGACGCCATGGTGTTCTCCCGGATCCGGCACAACCTGATCCGCGGCGACTTCGACCGCTCTGCCAACCAACAGCGGGTGATCCGCGGCATCCAGGCCAAGGTGCGGGCCCGCTCTGCCGAGCGCGGCTTCCTCGAGCACGGCGTGCTCAACGTGATGCAGTACCTGCACACCGACCTGCCTCCGAGCGAGCTCTTCCGTCTCGCGCAAGCCGTCGCACAGATCGACCCGTCCAAGATCACCACCTGCGTCGTGCAGGGCGGCATCGGCAGCATCGGTGGCGCCAGCGTGGTGCTGCCCTACACCGACCAGGCCGCTCGCCTCGGCGACCGGGCCCGCAACGACGCGACGTTGGAGTCCTGCGAGTAGCACCCCAAGCGGTGGTTGAGGAGGGCCCCCTAGGGCCCGTCTCGAAACCACACCACCGGCGCGGCTCGACTCACTTGGGCGGCAGCGACCGCGCGTACGACACCCCTCGCTCGACCCACGTCCGCAGGGCGTCGTCGTCCGCAACCGCATCAGCGTCGACGCGCAGCCAGCCCCTCATCCCCTTGCCGCGCATCTCCATCGGCCCCGCCCCGGCCTCGTCGAGCAGGGCCTCGGTCTGGTCGGGGTCGCAGCGGAGCATCAGTCCGCCCTGGCCGCTCGCGGCCACGGCCATGTGACCGCCGATCAGGAACGCCAACCCGCCGAACATCTTCTGCTCGGTCAGGTTCTTCTCGCCCGCCACCTCGGCCCGGATCCGCTCCGCGAGCTCCTCGTCGTACGCCATGACTCCATCGTGCATCAGATGAGGTCTCGACTCCCGGCTACACGTCGAGGTCGGCCAGCACCTCGCCCACCAGGTCCATGGACTCGGCGGTGATCGGGTCGAGGACCAGTTGCAAGTGGCTGGCGCCGGCCGCCGCCATCCCGCGCACGTGGGACGCGAGGTCGTCGAGCCCCACGGCCCGCACGTTGGCGTCGTAGCCCTCGCCCATCAGCCGGCCGCTACCTCCGGGCATCGTCACCAGCACCGCGGCGGTGGCGCCGACAGTACGGCCGTCGGGGACGCGGCTCGCGACGTCCTCGACGACGGCGGCGTACCCCTCGATGGAGTTGCCGTAGATGCTCCACCACACGTTCCACGCGTCCACGACCGGCAGCGCGATGCTGAGCATCCGCGGGCTGTTGGACCCCACGATCAGCGGCGGCCCGCCGGGGCGGGTCGGGGCGGGGTCGAGCACGCAGTCCTCGACCCCGTAGAACTGGCCCGCGAAGGTGCAGCGTCCGGTGCGCAGGAGCGGCGCGATGATCGACAACGCCTCTTCGAAGCGCGAGACCCGCTGGTCGAAGGGAAAGCCGAACGCCGTGTACTCACGCTTGTTCCAGCCGGCGCCCAGGGCCACGATCAGGCGGCCGCCCGAGATCGCGTCGACCGTGGCGGCCTGCTTGGCCAGCATCGCCGGCGCGTGGAAGCTCGTGGAGGCCACGAGCGGCCCGAGCTCGACCCGAGACGTCGCCGCCGCGATCGCGGCCAGGGTCGTCCAGGCCTCGTACGGGCCGCGGGTGACGCCGCCCGGCAGGTCGTAGATCAGGTGGTCGCCGACCCAGACCGAGTCGAACCCGAGCGCCTCGGCGCGGCGTGCCAGGTCGAGGTACTCCGCCCACGGCACCGGCCGCTCCACTTCGGGCAGCTGGACGCCGATCTTGCACGGACGGGTCATGGCGCGACCCTAGGCGTAGTCGTCGCTCTCGTCGTTCGCAGCCGGGGCCGGCTGGCGCCAGATGGCCACCGCCAGGCAGAGCGACCACAGGATCGCGAGGGGCGTCGTGTAGGCGCCGTACTGCGCGACGACTGCAGCGAGCATGAGGACGGCGCAGCCGACGCCGACGTAGCCGAGCCACCGGCCGAGAGCACTGGTGCGGAGCACGACGACCGACACGGCGAGGATGAACAGCCCGAGGACCGCCATGCCGGACAGCCCGAGCAGCGTGTAGTTCAACGCCGTGGCGAAGCGGAGCACGTCGACGCCGGGGAGCGGTTCGTCCATCACGTCGACGAGATGGCTGATCGCCGCGCGCGCCGCACCGGTGACCAGCCAGACCGCCGTTACTGCGGCGGCCATGGCCCTGGCGAACGCCAGCCAGCGCGGGGCTTTCGCCGCGGCTGCCAGCGTGTGCACATGGTCCATCAACACGGCGATGCTGCAGGCGGCCACGATGGCCCACATGCCCGACATCAGGCCGGAGGTGCGATTGCCAGAGTCCTGCCACCAGGACAGCAGCTGCTGGTCGGAGGCCTCATGGGGGACGTCGACGCTCGCCACGGTCCAGAAGAGCGCGACGGCGAAGATCGTCGCCGCTACGGCGCCGGTCGCCCGCGCCGCCCGTGCCGGTCGGATCCGGGTGTCGCCGGTGGTTGCTGTGGTGGCCATGGTGTGCTCCTCGTCGCGTGCCAGCCCGGGATAGCTGGGGCTCCCAGCCTCGGGCTTGCAGAGCGGCGAGGGCAGGATGCAGGCACCGATCCTGCGATCAGTGCTGACCCTGAGTGACACCTCCTGGAGCACCCACGGCCGCCCAAGCCCAGGCCCAAGCCGGCTGAGTCGACTCGCTCCGCCCAGACCGGAGACTCAGCCGCGGTTTGTCGGTGAAGCACGCTGCGCATGGGACAGTGGGCCTCCACGGCGACGCGGAGGAAGGCATGAAGCTCGTTCGAGGGAGTGTGGCGCGTTCGGTGGCGCTCGTGCTGACGCTGGGTGCAGGCTCGGCGGCGATCGCCGCGACCGGCACCCCCACTGCCGTCGCGCTGGGCCAGAGCGTGACGATCACGCTGCTGCCACCTATCTCGCAGGTCGGCGCCAAGACGGCCAGCCCGTCGGCGGCCCTGACGGCAGTGGCGGTGTCGGTGACCCCCAGGTCGGTGGGCCGGGAGGTTCGCCTGGACCGGCAGATTGGTCGCTTCTGGAAAACGGTGGCATACGCACCCGTGAACAGTCGTGGGCTGGCGGAGTTCAGCGTGGCCACCAACGTCGGCGGATCACCCGCGACCTACCGAGCGACAGCCCTCGCGTTCGACGACCTGAAGGCGATGGCGTCCGCGTCCGCCGTGTCGAACCGGTGGGGCGCGGCCGACTTCGTTGACGAGTTCACGGGCACGACCCTCAGCACGTCGTGGACCCATCGGGGTCCCGACTACAACCCTGGCGGGCTGCGCCGATGCTCGAAGGGATCACCAGAGGCGGTTCAGGTCGCCGGAGGTGCGGTGCGCCTGAGTGTGATCCGCGACAGTGCGAGATCGGACCTCTGCACGGCGTTGCGGGCCAACGGTGACGTCATCGGCGAGTACAACTACCGGCTCAACGGACACATCTCCACCGCAGGTCATCAGGAGCTGACGTACGGCGTCGTGGCCGCTCGGGTGCGCTTCGGGCAGTCCCCCGGCCAGCATGGCGCCTTCTGGCTGCAGCCGAGCGTCCCCGTCCCCGGCGCCACCAACCCCGCGGAAGGAGGCGCCGAGATCGACGTGATCGAGTGGTTCGGCGCCGGCCTTCCCAGTGGCGGCCTGTCGGGTTCGGTCTACTACCCGACGACCAGCGGTCAGGCGAAGGCCGGCGGGTGGATCGCCGAGCCCAGCTCCTACCTGAGCGACGCGAGCGACTCGTGGTGGTCGAAGTACCACGTCTTCAGCGTGGAGTGGAGTCCCGGCGGTTATGTCTTCCGCGTCGACGGCCGGGAGACGTGGCGCACGAGTGCCGGCGTGTCCGAGCGGTCGGAGTACCTCATCCTGAGCCTGCTCTCCTCCGACTACGAGCTGCCCAACCTCGGAGGCGAGAACAACCTTCCGCAACACATGTACGTCGACTGGGTGCAGTTCTGGCGCTCCGCCGAGTAGGCGGCTGCACCGGCGTGAGCGCGAGTCGGTGGAGGACAGCGTCCTCACCATCCCCTTGATCATGCGGCGTGGGGACTGTCACCAGCGGCGCGCGTCTGGTTGATTGGTGCTCGACGCCGTGGGACCCCCGCAGCGTTTCCGTGGGCTCGGGCCTAGAGCCGCCCTCACAAGGAGGGAAAACCGATGGTCTTCATCCTCTGGATGTTGTCCGTGGTCCTGCTTGTCGCCGGGATCTACTTCCTGCTCCAACGCCAATGGCTGATGGCCCTCGTTGCCATCGCCGTCGGCGCCATCATCGGTCCGATCGGAGTCAGCATCATCAAATGACGTCTCGGCCTACACCGGGCCTGGGGGCGCCGGAATCATCCGCAACGGATGAGGACGCCGGCCGAAGGATCACGATGGGATGGGCGCACGCGTCTTAGGCGCGTGCACCAAGGAACTCACACATCCGCCACATAGCTTTCCGTCACCACCCATCCACACTGGAGGAAATCAGATGTTCGACGACAATGGGTCGTTCTTGCTCGCAATGTTCGAGTTCTTCATCTTCTTCGCCTGGCTCATGTGCCTGTTCTACGTCTTCGGCGACATCTTCCGCAGCCATGACATGGGCGGCGGCGCGAAGACGTTCTGGTGCCTTTTCATCATCTTCCTGCCGTTCCTCGGCATCCTCGTGTACCTGATCGTCCGCGGTGCCGGCATGACGCAACGCAACATCGAGGCGCACCAGCAGATGCAGCAACAGCAGGCCGAGTACGTGCGTTCGGTCGTCGGCTCGGGCGGTGGCGGGTCCAGCGCCGAGCAGATCGCGTCGGCCAAGAAGCTGCTCGACGAGGGAACGATCACGCAGGAAGAGTTCAACCAGATGAAGGCGAAGGCTCTCGCCTAGGCGTGGCGGGGAGGCCATGGCCGCTCTTTCAACGCGGAGCGAATTCCCGCACGAGGTCGTTGACGTACTCCTCGACGTTCGTATACCCGTCGCGGTCGCGGTCGTCTGAGCTGTCGTCGGTGCTGGATTCGAGGCCGTGGCTGGCCTCCCACGTGTCCGGCATGCCGTCGGAGTCCTCGTCGGCCGGTGGATCTTCAGCCGGCAGGGCCGGCCAGCCGCCGACCTCGGACACGTTGTTGATCATGCCGCCGCGTCCGTCGTGCACGTCGTCGATCATCTGTACGTCGACCGGGTCGAGGTAGGGGACCCTCGCGCCGGCACCCATCAGCACGTCCTCGAGCGCCTGGTCGGCGCTCGTGGTGGTGACGACGGGCAGGTCCGGAGGCGCGGCCGCCACGATCAGGCCGCGGTCCTCGGGTGAGACCAGGTCTGTCTGCGGGCCATCGGCTGTGCCGTGGGGTCCGACGTTGCCCTCGAGGTGCAGGCTCCACTGGCCGGCGTCCTCGATGGGGTAGGCGTCGATCTCGTACCGCTCCGGGTCGCTGTCGGGGCCGGCTTTGAAGTAGTTGCCCACAATGTCCACCTGAGGCGGGCCGTAGGGGTTGGAGGTCTGGAGCGCGGAGTCGCCGTAGTTGAAGATCACGTTGTTGACGACCTGGATGAGTCCCGGGCTGGTGACCTGCGGGTTGCGCGCGGTGTTGTGGGCGAACAGGTTGTGGTGAACGCTGATGTCCTCGGTGGCGTCGCCGCTGACTAGCAGTCCCTTGCTGTGCTCGCCCTCGGGGTGCGTGGCCTCGCGGAGCCCCTGGGCGATGATGTTCCAGGAGAAGGTGATGTCGTGGGCGCCATCCCAGGTGCTCACGTTCTCGTCCACCGCCCAGCTGAACGAGTCGTGGTCGATGACCACGTCGTGTCCGTCCTTCCAGATGTTGAGCCCGTCGAGGTTCTCGCCGGTGACCGAGGGTGGCGCACCTGTCCGGAAGCGCATGTAGCGGATGACGACGTCGTGGGTGCTGATGTCGACCAGGCCGCTGACGTTTCCGTCGGCGGCCTTGAGGGTGATGCCCCCTCCGGGCGCGGTCTGCCCTGCCACGGTCAGGTACGGATCGTCGATCACGATCTGCTCGCTGACGTCGATGGTCCCGGACACCCCGAACACCACGAACCGCCGGCCCCCGGACTCGAGGGCGTCGCGGAGGCTGCCGGCGCCGGCATCGTTCAGGTTCGTGACCGTGATGACCCGACCGCCGCGCCCGCCGGGTGTGCCGCACCCGAAGCCCTCCGCGCCGGGAAAGGCCGGCAACTTCCCGCCACACGCCTCCCTGGTGTCTCGACCGGCATTGCCATTGGCGTGGGTGGTACAGCCCGCCAGCAGCAGGGCGGCGAGAGCGAACCCCACGCCTGCGCCGACCAGCCGACCGCTCCGGTTGTCTCCAACCGCCATCGTGTACCGCTCCCCGCCGACCACTGTCAGGCCGTCCTCACGAGGCTACAGGGACTCAGATTTCTCGCGTCGGTCGAACTGCGTAGGCGGGATCGACCAGGAAGACGGGCCCATCCTGCACTCGTCGCCGCGGTCCATGCGCTCGATGCTGTACGTACAAGGACTCGGCCAAATGAACGACGCCGAATTCTCGGTGGGGCGGTCAAATGGGCCGTGAGGGGGGACATACCGACGGTGACCGGCAACGGCCCCAGGGGGATACACCCGTGTTCGTGACCTTGCGCGACTCGACCTGCCGGGCGGTCGGACTGGCGACCGTGCTGGCCGTCTCACTGGCCACCTTGACGATTGCCCTAGCGGCGCCGGCGGACGCCGCGCTGCCGGACACCCCGAACCCCACGCTGCATCTCAACCACACCATCCGGACGACCCCGTTCGCCGGGTCGAGCCTCTCGCTGAAGGACAACGAGGGTTCGGCCTACGTGCCCCGGGACAACTCCCTGTGGATCTCCGACGACGACGGCCGGCAGATCGTGGAGATCAATGCCACCACTGGGGCGTTCAAGCGATCATTCGGCCGAGCCGCCCTGGAGGCTGTCCGGCAACTCGGCGGCTCCAACACCGCCGGCTCCAACCGCCATGACTTCGAGAGCCTGGCCTATGACGAGGCGAACGACATCCTCTACCTCTTCGCCGGGAACTGCTGCACGTCGGCGGGCCGTCCCGCCGCCTACCGGCTCACCCGCCAGTCGGGCACCCTGCAGCTGGACTCCTTCCAGCCGTTGCCGAGCTCGAGCGACTTCACCGCAGCGGACTGGAACCCCAGCGACGGCAAGGTCTACGTGAGCGCCGGCAAGGACTTCCGCACGTACACATACGCCACCAACACCGTCGGAACCAGCGCGTTCGCGGTCCCGAGCCTGAGCGGCATCCTCGGGATGGGCTTCTCCTCCGACGGTGCCGACCTGTTCGTCGTGCGCGAGCTCGACCCAGCTGAGCCGGGTCAACTGGGCCACGAGATCGCTGGTCCCGGGGTGGACGCTCAACCTGGCGTCGTTCGGGATGCGTGACACCCGGAGCGTGGAGCTGATCGGGGACCAGTTCTACATCGGCGACGGGTACGACGGCCGCTCCAGCAGCGACCCGTTGCGTGACGCCGTGTTCGTGATGGACGTATCCGGGTCCACGACCACCCCCACCCCCCCGACCGCGGCCTTCACGGCCACACCGACCTCGGGCCAGGCGCCGTTGACGGTCGTCTTCAACGACACATCAACCGGGGGGCCGACCAACTGGCTGTGGGACTTCGGAGACGGTCAGTCGTCCACAACGCGCAACCCCTCGCACCAGTACACGGCCGACGGCACCTACACGGCCACTCTCACCGCGTCGAACACCAGCGGGAGCACCTCGGCGTCCAGGCAGATCACGGTCAGCGCGACACCGCCACCGCCACCCCCGCCGGGCGGCAACCTGATCGCGAACGCTGGCTTCGAGGAGAACACGGCCGGGTGGGACAACAACGGCATCGCTGCGGTCTCCCTTGCCCGAGTCGCCGGCGGACACACCGGATCGTGGTCGGCCAAGCTGACGAACACCAGCAGCGCAACCCTGACGAACACCCTCAACGACGCCCCGAACCAGGTCCCCATCAGCAACGCCGGCACCTACACGGGCAGCATCTGGGTCCGCTCCGACACGGCGGGAGCCAAGCTCTACCTGCGCATCCGGGAGTACAACGGCAGCACGAAGCTGGGTGAGACGCTGGTCCTCGTCAAACTGACCACGGCCTGGCAGCAGGTGAGCGGCACGCTCGTCCCGACGTCGCCAGGAACGTCGTCGATCGACTTCGCCACAGCGGTCTACAGCGCGCCTGGAGGGTCGTCCTACTACGCCGACGACGCGTCGCTGACATTCTCCTGAGCACGGCGCCGGCGATTGCGCGGTTCACGCGCTCCGGGTGATGCCGCCGCTCGCTCCAGCGGGCATCGTGTCTGAGACGGCGTCATTCGGGACGAGATGTGAGGGGCGAGGAACGTGACACCAGAGCCAGGCAAGGGAACGGTCCAACGACGGAGAACCTTCCGAGCCCTTGCGGCCGTCTCCATCCTTCTGAGCGTGTGCCTCGGCGGGTGTGGCGGCGAGGATCCTGCCGTCTGCGGCTCTGTCAATGACCTCAAGAGCTCCATCGCAGACTTGAAGAACATCGACATCACGTCATCCGGAGCCCTGTCTGAGCTGCAGAGCGGACTCACGGCCCTCAAGAGTGACTTCGACCAGGTCAGGACCGACGCGAAGTCGGAGTTCGCGTCGAGCATCGAGTCGGTGGACGCCGCCTACTCAGCGGTCAAGAGCGCTGTCGAGGCGGCCACGGCGGACCCCACCGCCGCGACGATCGCGGCGGCTGGCTCCGCACTGTCCAGCTTGCGCACCGAGCTGGAAGCGCTGGTCAGCGACATCGAATCAACCTGTTGAGCCGCATCTGAGGATGAGGGGCGGCGCCCGGATGGCGCCGCCCCTGCCACGACGCAGCTCGTCCGGCCTTGTCGTGATAGGACCGCGTCTCCCCCCTGACGCGGGCGAGGCTCGGTCAGGACGGCGGAGCGAAGAACTCCAGGGCGATGCCGTCTGGGTCGCGGAACGAAAGTCCTGACCCGTATGGGGCGTCGACGATCTCGCCGTGGACGACGCCGAGCTCGTCCAGTCGGCTGGCCCACTTCTCGAGCTCGGCACGTTCGCCACAGCTGAACGCGACGTGGTCGAGTCCGGCGCTCCGCTCGTCGAACGGTGCCGCGCCCGTCTCCACGTGCTTGTGCAGGCCGAACAGGTTGCCTCCTCCGATCGCGAACACGGTGTGGTGGAAGGCGCCGGCCTCCACGTCCTCGTCGAGGACGGGAGCGCTGCCGAACAGGTCGGCGTACCAGGCGGTGCTGCGGGCCAGGTCGCTGACGGTGACGGCGACGTGGGTGAAACCGGGGAACTCGTTCATGGTGATCTCCTTGGTGGTGTCGTGCTGAGGTGGGGTGGTGCCGGTCATGACTGGATATCGAGCAGGGTGCGAGCGGCGTCGCTGACGGTGACCCGGTCGTCTCCGCCGAGGGTGTCGATCAGGAGCCGGTCGGTCGGGTCGCCGCCGGTGACGCTGGTCTGAGCCGCCAGCCCGGTCACCTCGACCGCGTCGCCGTCTGCCGTCACGTCGACCCGGTCGGCCTGATCGGTGCCGTTCACCTGCACGGTGTCGCCCTTGGCGTCTGCAGCGCCGGTGGTGGCGGCCAGGTCGATCTCCGCCTGGGTGACGTCGGTACCGCTCAGGTCGCCGACCGTCACGGTGTCCACGCCCCCGAAGGTCGCGAGGTCCAGCCGCTCCACGCCGTCGAGGTCCATCCGGATGTTGGCGAGGTTGCGAAGGAAGACCGCGCTCTCGCCGTTGGCCGACAAGGACATCTGCTCGTCCCCGTTGGAGCCGTTGAAGGCCAGGGTGTCCCGACCGAGGCCGCCGACGATCGTGTCGTTGCCCTCACCGGGGTTCCAGGCCGCGGTGTCGTCGCCGTTCCCGAGCACCTCGACATCTGTGCCGATACCGCCGTTGACGAAGTCGGCCCCGTTGCCGCCGATCACGTGATCGGTCCCGGCGCCGCCCAGCAGGAGGTCCTCCCCGTTGCCGCCGTCGAGTACGTCGCTCGCGGCGCCAGTCGTAGCCGAGTCGTTGCCGTTTCCGGTCACGACGGTCATCGGTACGTCGGCGAGGGTCCCGCCGGTGATCGTCCGGAAGTCGTCGTCGCCGGCACGGAGGTCCACGGACGCCGAGTGGAAGCTGCCCGATGCGAAGCGGCGGGTGCCGAAGCTGTCGCCGAGGTCCACCACGACGGAGTCGAGCGACGAGAAGTCGACGATGATCTGGTCGGCGGCGTTGGTGCCGCTGATGGTCAGGACGTCGTTCACGACGACTGCTCCGGCCTGCGCCGGCGTCGCCTGCGCCGGTCCTCCTACGAGCGTGGCGCTCGCGACGATTGCGGTAGCGGCGGCTGCGGCCGCGGCCCGCCCGTTTCTCTGCACTCTCATGGTCTGCTCTTTCTCGTCTCGGATCGGCCCTTGCCGACCTCGGCGCTTCTACGGCGACTCCTCGAAGGCGGTTCCCTGGGAACCGATCGATGACGGTCTGCGTAAGGAGGCAGTGGGACTGAGTGAGGCCCGTTCAGAAGTGGCTTCTCCGCGCTCGAAAACGAGGGAGACCGGCGCTGAACGGTGGGCTAGCGTGACGACCGTGGCCTTGGACGACGCCGATCTGGCGTCGCGGTTCGCTTCCGGAGACGCGGACTCCGTCCGCGTCGTCTACCAGTCCTACGGACGGCTGGTCTTCTCGATCGCGTTCAAGGTGCTCGGCGACACCGGGCTCGCCGAAGACGCCACCCAGCAGACGTTCGTCCAGGCCTGGCGCGCCGCTTCGTCGTACGACCCGAGCCGCCCCCTGGGAGCCTGGCTCTCGACGATCGCCAAGCGCGTCGCCATCGACGTCTACCGGCGCGAGCGGCGGCACCGCAACCTCGTCGACGTGGACACGGCCTCCGATTCCTCGCTGATCACGTTGCCGCCGTCGGTCGACCAGCTCAACGACGTGGCCGAGGTACGACGGGCGCTCGACGAGCTGCCGTCGACGGACCGCGACCTGATCCGCATGCAGCACTTCGACGAGCTCAGCCACGCCGAGATCGCCCGCGATCTCGAGATCCCGCTCGGCACCGTGAAGTCACGGACGTTCCGCGCGCACAAGCGCTTGGCGGGGTTGTTGGCTCATCTCCGGGCGGAGCCGGGAGAATCGTCGGCCACTGGCATGGAAGGAGGCTCTCGTGGATGACTCCGACCTGACCCCCGCCGAGCGTGCCGAGATCGAGCGGGTGCACGACGTGCTCGGCGACCCCGCCGTCTGGGCCGAGCCGCCGCCGTACCTCCAGGAAGCAGTCGTCGCGGCGATCGCCGAGGAAGCCGGCGCAGGAAAGCCTCGCCGTCTCCGCCTCGCCCTCGTGGGCATCGCCGCGGCCGTGCTCCTCGCCGTCGGCGTGACCGTGGGTGTGTACGTCAACCGCGACCAACCTGTGGAGTTCGCCGCTACCCTCAGCGGCACCGAGCTGTCCCCGGACGCCAGCGGGAACGTCACCCTCACGAAGACCCCCAGCGGCTGGGACATCCGCCTCCACGCCACGGGCCTCCCTCGGCGCGAGGACGGGGAGTACTACCAGGCGTGGCTGAAGAACGACGCCGGCCTGCTCGTCCCCATCGGCTCGTTCAACGACGGCCGCGACGTCACCCTCTGGGCCGGCGTCGGCCCCAGCACCTTCCCGACGCTGACCGTCACCCAAGAGGTGGCGGATGGTGACCAGGCTTCTTCGGGTCTGGTGGTGCTGATCGGTGTCGCGGGGGAGTCGTGATCAGGCGCAACGAGCACCAGAGGCAGATCAGGACCCGAATTTTGACGGCGCCCCCGGTAGGATTCGAACCTACGCTCCCGCCTCCGGAGGGCGGTGCTCTATCCCCTGAGCTACGGGGGCTCGGGTGCGGGAACGACCTTACCGGCGTGGCGGGTCGCCCGAGAAACCGGTGAGCGACGAGGTGGTTTCGAGGCTCGTCGCTGGCGCTCCTCGCACCTCAACCACCGACTGGTATCGATGCGGGGCGGCACCGAGCCCGCCGATACCCTGAGCCGGTGACTCCCGAGCAGCTCAGCGACGCCGTCGTGACCGCCTTGCGCGCTCTGATCGACGACGCCGTGGTGAGCCTGCCCGACGGGCCTCCTGAAACGGTCACGATCGAGCGCCCGCGGCAGCAGGGGCATGGTGACTACGCGACCAACGTGGCCCTCCAGCTGGCCAAGCAGGCCGGTCTGGCACCTCGCGAGCTGGCCGTGCTCGTGGCCGAGCGTCTCCAAGCGGCCGAGGGGGTGGCGGCCGTCGAGGTCGCGGGACCGGGCTTCCTCAACGTCACCGTCGAGGCGGGCGCGCAGGGCCGCGTGGCGGCCGAGATCGTCGCGGCCGGGCCGGCGTACGGCACCTCCGACCGGCTGGCCGGGCAGCGCATCAACCTCGAGTTCGTCTCGGCCAACCCCACCGGCCCGCTGCACCTGGGCGGTGCCCGCTGGGCGGCGGTCGGCGACGCGCTCGGCCGGGTGCTGGAAGCGAGCGGGGCCGAGGTCGTCCGGGAGTACTACTTCAACGACCACGGCGCCCAGATCGACCGGTTCAGCCGGTCCCTGCTGGCGAGCGCGCGCAACCAGCCGACTCCCGAAGACGGGTACGCCGGCGCGTACATCCACGAGATCGCCACGGCCGTGCAGGCGTTGCGGCCCGAGGTCGCCGATCTGCCGGACGAAGACGCGCAGGAGGTCTTCCGCGACCTCGGTGTCTCGATGATGTTCGAGGAGATCAAGCGCGACCTACACGCACTTCGGCGTCGACTTCGACGTGTTCTTCCACGAGCAGTCCGTGCACGCTTCGGGGGCCGTCGAACGGGCCATCGACCGGCTCACCGAGATGGGCAACATCTACGAGAAGGACGGCGCGCTCTGGCTGCGCACCGAGCAGTACGGCGACGACAAGGACCGCGTGGTCGTGAAGTCCGACGGCCAGCCGGCGTACATCTCCGGCGACCTCGCCTACTACCTCGACAAGCGTGAGCGCGGCTTCGACCGTTGCGTGGTCATGCTCGGCGCCGACCACCACGGCTACGTCGGCCGGATGATGGCCATGTGCGCGGCGTTCGGTGACACCCCGGGCGTGAATCTCGAGCTCCTGATCGGTCAGATGGTCAAGTTGCTGGAGGACGGTCAGCCACTGCGGATGTCCAAGCGGGCCGGCACGGTGATCACGATGAACGACCTCGTCGAGGCCGTGGGTGTGGACGCGGCCCGCTATGCGCTGGCCCGCTACACCACCGACACCAACATCGAGATCGACCTCGCTCTCTGGGCCAAGGCCTCCAACGACAACCCGGTCTTCTACGTGCAGTACGCCCACGCCCGCGTGTGTTCGATCCTGCGGAACGCGGGGGATCTGGGGTTACGGGGTCGCGTGACGGGACTTCGTCCCTCCTCGACCAGCGATACCTCGCTGCTCACGGACCCTCGGGAAGGGGAGCTGCTGCGGGCGCTCGCCGAGCTTCCGCGGGTGGTCGCTGCGGCGGCGCAGCTGCGGGAGCCGCACCGCGTGGCCCGCTACCTCGAGGACGTCGCCGGGGCCTACCACCGCTTCTACGACGCCTGTCGGGTGCTGCCGGTGGGCGACGAGGAGCCGACCGACCTGCACCGCGCCCGGCTCGTCCTCGTCGACGCCACCCGCGTCGTGCTCGCCAACGGCCTGGCCCTGCTCGGGGTCTCCGCGCCCGAGCGGATGTGACCGCTCGATGACCACGCACGAGGCCGGCTGGGCCCATGCCGCCGGCGCGCTCGCCGGGCCGGCCTGGCTGCGCACCCCTGACGACGTCAACGACTTGCATCCGCTGCTGTGGTCCCGCACGGCCCGGCGCCGCGACGACGGCGGCTTGGAGGTCGGTGGGGTCGACGTCCGCGACCTGCTCGCGGCGCACAACTCGCCGGCGTACGTCCTCGACGAGGCCGACTTCCGGGCCCGCGCGGCGGCGTTCCGCGACGCCTTCAGGGGTTACGACGTCTTCTACGCCGGCAAGGCCTTCCTCTGCACCACGGTCGCCCGCTGGATCGCCGAGGAGGGGCTCAACCTCGACGTCTGCTCCAGCGGCGAGCTGACCGTCGCGCTGCGGGCCGGCTTCGACCCGGCGCGGATCGGCTACCACGGCAACAACAAGACCTACCCCGAGCTGCGTCGTGCAGTCCACGCTGGAGTCGGTCGGATCATCGTGGACTCGTTCCAGGAGATCGAGCGGCTGGCAGAGATCGCTGCGGAGGGTGGTTTCGAGGCTCGGGCCCGGGGGGCCCTCGCACCTCAACCACCGAACGGTGGCGCCGTCGGGCAAGGGGTGATGATCCGGGTCACCCCGGGCGTGGAGGCGCACACCCACGAATACATCGCCACCGCCCACGAGGACCAGAAGTTCGGCTTCTCGATCACCAACGGCGACGCCTGGCAGGCCGTACGCCGCGTGCTCGCGGCCCCGGGCCTCGAGCTGCTCGGCCTGCACTCCCACATCGGCTCCCAGATCTTCGACTCCTCGGGGTTCGAGGTCGCCGCTCGCCGCGTGCTGGCCCTCCAGGCCCGGATCAGCGAGGAGCTCGGCGTGAGCCTGCCCGAGCTCGACCTCGGCGGCGGCTTCGGCATCGCCTACACCACCCAGGACGACCCCGCCGACCCCGCGCAGCTGGCCACCGAGATGACCAAGATCGTCGAGCACGAGTGCCGCGCCCTCGGCATCCCCGAGCCGCGGCTCTCGATCGAGCCGGGTCGGGCGATCGTCGGGCCCGCGATGTGCACCGTCTACACCGTGGGCACGGTCAAGCCGGTCGCCCTCGACGGGGGAGCGGTGCGCACCTATGTCAGCGTCGACGGCGGCATGAGCGACAACCTCCGCACCGCCCTCTACGGCGCCGACTACTCCTGCACCCTGGCGTCCCGGGCCAGCGACGCCGCGCCCGTGCTCGCCCGGGTGGTCGGCAAGCACTGCGAGGCCGGCGACATCGTGGTGATGGACGAGTTCCTGCCCGGCGACGTTGCGCCCGGCGACCTCATTGCCGTGCCCGGCACCGGCGCCTACTGCCGGTCGATGGCCTCCAACTACAACCACGCGCTCCGGCCGCCCGTGATCGCCGTGTGCGAAGGTGCCACCACGGTGCTGCTGCGCCGCGAGACCGACGACGACCTGCTCGCCACCGACATGGGGGCGGTCGAGGAGACCAAGGAGCCCGCCCGATGAAGGTGGCCGTGCTGGGCTGCGGCTCCGTCGGGTCGCAAGTGGTTCGCCTGCTTCTCCAGCAGGCCGACGACCTCGAGGCCCGCATCGGTGCGCCGGTCGAGCTCGTCGGGGTCGCCGTACGACGCATCGACGCGCCGCGCGAGGTGGACGTCCCCGAGGGCCTGCTCACCACCGACGCGGAGGCGCTGGTCGCCCGCGACGACGTCGACCTCGTCATCGAGGTCATCGGCGGCATCGAACCGGCCCGGACGCTGATCCTCTCCGCACTCGACCACGGCGCCTCGGTCGTCACCGCCAACAAGGCGCTGCTGGCCGAGGACGGCGCCACCCTGTTCGACGCCGCAGACAAGGCCGGTCGCGACCTCTACTACGAGGCCGCAGTGGCCGGTGCCATCCCGATCGTGCGGCCGCTCCGCGAGTCGCTCGCCGGCGACCGGGTGACCCGGGTGCTCGGCATCGTCAACGGCACCACCAACTTCATCCTCGACCGGATGGACACCCTCGGCGCGGGCTTCGCCGAAGCGTTGGAGGAGGCCCAGGAGCTCGGGTACGCCGAGGCCGACCCGACCGCTGACGTCGAGGGCTTCGACGCGGCGGCCAAGGCCGCCATCCTGGCCAGCCTGGCCTTCCACTCCCGCGTGACCGCCGCCGACGTGCACCGCGAAGGCATCTCCGACGTGACCGCCGCCGACGTGGCCTCGGCTCGCGAGATGGACTGCGTGGTCAAGCTGCTCGCCATCGCCGAGCTGGTCTCGACAGGCACGACCGATGACGTGGAAGGCGAGACCGCGGTGGCCGTCCGCGTGCACCCGGCCATGATCCCGAGGTCGCACCCGCTCGCGTCGGTGCGCGAGGCCTTCAACGCGGTCTTCGTGGAGTCCGAGGCGGCCGGCCAGCTGATGTTCTACGGCCCCGGGGCCGGCGGCGCGCCGACGGCCAGCGCCGTCCTCGGCGACCTGGTCACCGTCGCCCGCAACCGCCTGGCCGGCACTCGCGGCGCCGGCGAGTCGGCGTACGCCGACCGGCGCGTGTTGCCCATCGGCGAGACGCTGACCCGCTACCACGTCGCCATCGACGTCGACGACCGCGCCGGTGTGCTCGCCGCCGTGGCCACCGCCTTCGCCGACCACGGCGTCTCGATCCAGACGGTCCGGCAGGAGGGGCGCGGCGCCGATGCCCAGCTGGTCGTGGTCAGCCACCAGGCGACCGACGCCCAGCTCTCCGCAACCGTGGCGGCGCTGCGCGGGATGGACATCGTTCGCGAGGTGACGTCGGTGATGCGCGTGGAGGGCGGCGAGTCGGAATGACTCACCCCAAGCACGGCCCCACCCACCAGTGGCTGGGGGTGATCGAGGAGTACCGCGACCTGCTCGACATCCCCGAGGACGTCCCGGCGGTGACCCTGCGCGAGGGCGGCACGCCGCTGGTGCCGTCCGCCTGGCTGTCCGGGATCAGCGGCGCCCAGGTCTGGCTCAAGGTCGAGGGTGACAACCCGACCGGGTCCTTCAAGGACCGCGGCATGACCACGGCGATCTCCGTGGCCGCGGCCGACGGCGCCCAGGCCGTGGTGTGCGCGTCCACCGGCAACACCTCCGCGTCGATGGCGGCGTACGCCGCCCGGGCCGGCCTCAAGCCGCTCGTGCTGGTGCCCCAGGGCAAGATCGCCGCCGGCAAGATGGCACAGGCGATCGTGCACGGCGCGCAGGTGATCATGGTGCGCGGCAACTTCGACGACTGCCTGCGGATGGCGCGCGAGCTGGCCTGGCACTATCCCGTCGCGCTCGTGAACTCGGTCAACCCCGTGCGCCTCGAGGGCCAGAAGACCGCGGCCTTCGAGATCGTCGACTTCCTCGGCGACGCTCCCGACGTCCACGTCCTGCCCGTCGGCAACGCCGGCAACATCTCGGCGTACTGGCTGGGCTACACCCAGTACCTCGACCTGGGCCGCGCGACCAAGCGTCCGGTGATGCGCGGGTACCAGGCCGCCGGTGCCGCACCGCTGGTGACGGGTGAGCCCTTCCCGGACCCGGAGACCAAGGCCACCGCCATCCGCATCGGCAACCCGGCTTCGTGGAAGCTCGCCGAGGCCGCGCGCGACGAGTCCGGTGGCCGTTTCGAGGCCGTCACCGACGACCAGATCTTGGCCGCCCAGCGCGACCTCGCCGCCCGTGAGGGGGTCTTCGTCGAGCCCGCGTCCGCCGCCGGTGTTGCGGGTCTCCTCGAGGCCCTCGCGGCGGGGGAGTCCTTCGCGGGGCAGACGGTCGTGATGACCGTGACCGGCCACGGGCTCAAGGACACCGCCACCGCGCTCGAAGGCTTCGGCCCGATCGTCGACTCCGTCGTGGACGCCGACGTCGAGGCCGCGGCCGGCGCGGCCGGCCTCGAGCGCTCGTCCGCGGAGTGAGTGACGTGGGATTCGTCGAGGGCGCCGTAGCGGTGAGCGTGCCGGCGACGAGTGCCAACCTCGGTCCCGGCTTCGACTCCCTCGGCCTGGCGTTGGACCTGCGCGACGAGCTCACGGCCGAGGCGGTGGCCGACGGTCTGGTCGTCGAGGTGGAGGGGGAGGGGGCAACGACGCTCGCCCTCGACGAGGGCCACTTGGTGGTGCGGTCGATGTGGGCAGCCTTCGCCGCCATGCAGGTGGCGCCTCCCGGTGTCCGCTTGCACTGTCACAACCTCATCCCGCACGCCCGGGGACTGGGCTCCTCGTCCGCCGCGATCGTGGGTGGCCTGGCCCTGGCGCGGGCCCTCGTCGAGGACGGGGCGGCGCGGCTGCCCGACCAGGAGCTGTTCGCGCTGGCGGCCGACCTCGAGGGCCATCCCGACAACGTGGCCCCTGCCTGCTTCGGCGGCTTCGTCGTCTGCGGTCGCGAGGCCGATGCCTGGTACGCCGCCCGCTCGCCCGTCGACCCGCGGCTGCGGACGGTCGTGTTCGTGCCGCCGACTGGCCTGTCGACCGAGCTGGCCCGCGGCCTATTGCCCGCCGCGGTGCCGCACGCCGACGCCGCCGCCGACGCCGGGCGGGCCGCACTGCTGGTGACGGCCCTCGCCGGGGCGCCGCAGCACCTGTTCGCCGCGACCCGCGACTACCTCCACCAGGACTACCGGCGGGCGGCGATGCCCGAGTCGCTCTCGCTGGTCGACGCACTGCGGGCCGACGGCGTCGCCGCGGTGGTCTCCGGGGCCGGCCCGACGGTGCTCGCCTTCGCCGCGGACGGCGTACCCGGCCTGCCCGCTCCCGACGATCTGCTGTCCCGCTGCCCCGACGGCTGGCGGGCGCTCCCACTCGGGGTCGACCAGGGTGGCGTACGAGTCCTCGGGTGATGCCACATGCGGTCACGCCTGGTGCTAGGGTTTGTGACGCGTCCGAGATTCGGTCTACCGACCAGGAGCGCTCGACGCAAACACCTTCCTCTTTCGTGCGGATCTCGTCTGCGCAGTCGCGCAGGCCCCAACATCTGAAGGTCCAGCCCGACGAGGGAGCACCGACTGACGCGGCCGCCGGCATCGCCCGGACGGCTCTGAACGTGGGAAGGACCTCACGTGACCGACACCATCGACTCCGCCGCCTCCGCTCCGGAGAGCTCCTCCAGCTCCGGCCCCGCCAAGAAGCGTGGCGGACTCAGCACCATGCTGCTCGCCGACCTCAAGCAGGTCGCCGGCGGCCTCGGCATCAGCGGCGCCGGCTCCATGAAGAAGGCCCAGCTGGTCGACGCCATCAAGGCTGCCCAATCGGGTGGCCAGTCCGGTGGCCAGTCCGGCGGCAAGCCGCGTGGCAAGTCGGGCGGTCGGGCTGACGCGACCCGTGACGCTTCCGCGTCCGAGCGGGCCGACCTCCGGTCGAGCCCGACGAGCGCCGCGAGCGCGCCGAGTCGGCCGACAGCGACACCCCGCGTGAGGAGCAGCAGGGCCGACGCCACGACGGCGGCCAGGCCAAGCAGCAGGGCAGCCAGAACACCGACCAGCAGAAGAGCCGGGACAAGCAGCAAGACGGCCAGGACCAGGCGCGCGAGGACCGCGACAACCGCCAGGACCGACAGGACCGCCAGGACCGCCAGGACCGGCAGGACCGGCAGGAGAACCGCCAGCAGGACGGCAAGCGGCAGGACAGCAACCGTCAGCAGGACAACCGTCAGCAGACCAACCAGCAGCAGGACAACCAGCAGCAGGACGGCACCGACGGCGGCAGCCGCCGAAACCGGCGTCGTCGCGGCCGCGACCGCGACCGCGCCCAGTCCGTGCCGGCCGCCGGTGGAGGCGGCGGGGGCGGCGGAGGCGGGAGCCAGCGCAGCTCGTCGGCGCGCAACGAGCCCGACACCACCATCCTCGACGACGACGTGCTCGTGCCGGCCGCGGGCATCCTCGACGTCCTGGACAACTACGCCTTCGTCCGCACCAGCGGCTACCTGCCCGGCACCGAGGACGTCTACGTCTCGCTGTCGATGGTCCGCAAGTACGGCCTGCGTCGCGGCGACGCCATCGTCGGCCAGGTGCGCCAGCCCCGTGAGGGCGAGCGCAAGGAGAAGTTCAACCCGATGGTGCGCATCGACAGCGTCAACGGTGCCGACCCCGAGGCGTCCAAGAACCGCATCGAGTTCGCCAAGCTGACCCCGCTCTACCCGACCGAGCGGTTGCGCCTCGAGACCGAGCCCGGCAACCTGATCGGCCGCGTCATCGACATCGCCGCGCCGATCGGCAAGGGCCAGCGCGGCCTCATCGTGTCGCCGTCCAAGGCCGGCAAGACGATGATCATGCAGTCGATCGCCAACTCCATCACGACCAACAACCCCGAGTGCCACCTGATGGTCGTGCTGGTCGACGAGCGGCCCGAGGAGGTCACCGACTTCGAGCGCTCGGTGAAGGGCGAGGTCATCTCCTCGACGTTCGACCGCCCGGCGAGTGACCACACCATGGTGGCCGAGCTGGCCATCGAGCGGGCCAAGCGCCTCGTCGAGCTCGGTCACGACGTGGTCGTCCTGCTCGACGGCATCACCCGCCTGGGCCGGGCCTACAACCTGGCCGCGCCCGCGTCGGGCCGGATCCTCTCCGGTGGCGTCGACTCGGCCGCGCTCTACCCGCCCAAGAAGTTCTTCGGCGCCGCCCGCAACATCGAGAACGGTGGCTCGCTGACCATCCTGGCCACCGCCCTCATCGAGAGCGGCTCCAAGATGGACGAGGTGATCTTCGAGGAGTTCAAGGGCACCGGCAACATGGAGATCCGGCTGCGCCGCGACTTCGCCGACAAGCGGCTGTTCCCCGCGATCGACGCCGTGCAGTCCGGCACCCGCCGCGAGGAGCTGCTGATGACCAAGGAGGAGCTCCAGATCGTCTGGAAGCTGCGCCGCGTGCTCTCGGGCCTCGACGGACAGCAGGCCCTCGAGCTGCTGCTGGAGCGACTCAAGAAGTCCCAGACCAACATCGAGTTCCTGATGCAGGTCCAGAAGACCACCCCGGCCCCTGGTCAGGACTGACGGCGTACTTCGGCGGCGTTCCTGACGCTTTGGCGTCGTTGCAACGCAGCCGAACCGTATGAATACCCGGCCGACCGGGTATCCAGCCGAACCGCAGCCCGGGAATCCCACGATTGGCTGCGGTGTTGCACGAGGTGGCAGAATCTGCCGGTCGGCCCCGGTTCACGTCCCGCTTGTCTGAGCGCGGCGACCCGGCGCCAAGAGAGGACACCATGAAGAAGGACATCCACCCCGACTACCGCGTGACCGAGGTGACCTGCACCTGCGGGGCCACGTTCACCACGCGGAGCACTGCCAAGAACGGCGTCATCCACGCCGACGTGTGCTCCAACTGCCACCCGTTCTACACCGGCAAGCAGAAGATCCTCGACACCGGTGGGCGCGTCGCCCGCTTCGAGGCCCGCTACGCCAAGAAGACCGCCGCTCCGAGCGAGACCGCCGAGAGCGAGACCGCAGACTCCAAGTAGCTCCCTGACGACGCCGGCCACCGCATCAGCGGGGCCGGCGTCGTCGCGTTTCCCGATCCATACCGCACGTCCCGCAGGCACCGTCCGTCGAGGAGAGCCCATGTTCGAGGCCGTCGCCACGCTGGTCGCCGAGCACCAGGCGCTGGAGCGGCAGCTGTCCCAGCCGGAGACGCACGCCGACGCGCGGCTCGCCAAGCGGCTCAACCAGCGCTACGCCCAGCTGACAGCCATCGTCACCACCTGGCGCGACTGGAAGAGTGCCGTCGGCGATGTCGAGGCGGCCCGCGAGCTGGCCGCCGACGACAACGACTTCGCCGCCGAGGCAGAGCGACTGAGCCAGCACCGCGAGGAGCTGGCCGAGCGGCTGCGTCGCCTGCTGGTGCCCCGAGACCCGACCGACGACAAGGACGCCCTCCTCGAGATCAAGTCGGGCGAGGGTGGCGACGAGTCGGCAATCTTCGCCGGAGACCTGTTCCGCATGTACACCCGGTACGCCGACCGGCGCGGCTGGACGACCGAGGTGCTGGACGCGACGGAGTCCGATCTCGGGGGCTACAAGTCGATCACCGTGGCGGTGAAAGCCAAGGGCACGCCGGAGCCCGGCCAGGCGCCGCACGCCCAGCTGAAGTTCGAGGGCGGCGTGCACCGGGTCCAGCGGGTGCCGGTCACCGAGTCGCAGGGCCGCGTGCACACGTCCGCCGCCGGCGTGCTGGTGCTGCCCGAGGCCGAGCAGGTCGACGTGACGCTCGACGAGGCCGACCTGCGCATCGACGTCTTCCGCAGCAGTGGTCCGGGCGGTCAGAGCGTCAACACCACCGACTCGGCCGTCCGGATCACCCACGTGCCGACCGGCATCGTGGTCAGCTGCCAGAACCAGAAGAGCCAGCTCCAGAACAAGGAGCAGGCCATGCGCATCCTGCGCGCCCGGCTCCTCGCGGCGGCCCAGGAGGTGGCCGATGCCGAGGCCAGCGACGCCCGGCGACTCCAGGTGCGCACCGTCGACCGCTCCGAGCGCATCCGCACCTACAACTACCCGGAGAACCGGATCTCCGACCACCGGACCGGCTACAAGGCCTACAACCTCGACGCGGTGCTCGACGGCGACCTCCAACCCGTCCTCGACTCCTGCATCGAGGCGGACCTGGCCACCCGTCTCGCCGACGCGGCCAATGTCTCGCCGTGAGCTGGTCGCCGACGCCGTACGCCGACTGACCGACGCCGGCGTCGCGAGCCCGCTCGCCGATGCGGAGGTGTTGCTGGCCCACGTCCTCGGCATCGACCGAGCCCGGCTCGTGCTCGTCGACGACATCGACCCGGAGGCCGTCCGGAGCTTCGAGGCGCTGGTGAGCCGCCGCGCCCACCGGGAGCCGCTGCAGCACCTGACCGGACGTGCCTGGTTCCGGCACGTCGAGCTGGTCGTCGGGCCGGGCGTCTTCGTGCCCCGGCCCGAGACCGAGCTGCTGGCGGGCTGGGCGATCGAGCAGGCGGGGGCGGTGTCCGAGCCCGTGGTGGTCGACCTCGGCACCGGGTCGGGCGCCATCGCCAAGTCCGTGGCCGACGAGGTGCCGGCCGCCCGGGTGCACGCGGTCGAGGTCGACGAGCTGGCCCACCGCTACGCCACGCTCAACCTGGCCGGCACCGGCGTCGACCTGCGGCTCGGCGACCTCGCTGCGGCCTTCGAGGAGCTGGCCGGGACCGTCGACGTGGTCGTCAGCAACCCGCCGTACATCCCGCTCGACGCCTGGGAGTCCGTGGCCCTCGAGGCCCGCGACCACGACCCGGCAACGGCGCTCTGGTCGGGCGCAGACGGCCTCGACGCGATCCGGGCCGTGGAAGGCCGGGCCGCGACCCTGCTGCGAACCGGTGGTGTGATCGGCGTCGAGCACGCGGACGCGCAGGGCGAATCGGCGCCCGCGGTGTTCGCCGGTGCCGGCCGGTGGGCCGACGTACGCGACCACCGCGACCTGGCAGGTCGGCCGCGATATGTCACGGCCCGGCTGGCACGATGAGCGCTGTGGACGACGAGGGGCAGCGCGTGGGGCAGGACCCGCCGGTCGATGCGACCGGTGACGAGACTCTCGACGACGCCTCGGCGGACCCCGGGAACGACCCGCCGGACCCCGAGGACCCCGACGACCCCGACGACCCGGACGACCCGGACGACCCCGAGGACGGTCCGCGACGCGCTGAGCGACTCACCACCGGCACCGACGACGGCCGCGAGGCGGCCATCGCCGCGGCCAGCAGCGCGGTGCAGCGCGGCGAGCTCGTGGTGCTGCCGACCGACACGGTCTACGGCGTGGGCGCCGACGCCTTCGACGCCGACGCGGTGCAGGCGTTGCTCGACGCCAAGGGCCGGGGCCGAGAGATGCCCCCGCCTGTGCTGATCAGCGCAGCGACGACCATCGACGCTCTCGCCACCGGCATCACCGACTACGCCCGCGCGTTGATCGACCGGTTCTGGCCCGGCCCGCTGACCCTGGTCTGCAACCAGCAGTCCTCGCTGCAGTGGGACCTCGGCGAGACCCGCGGCACGGTGGCGGTGCGGATGCCACACCACCCGCTGGCCATCGAGCTGCTCGAGCGGACGGGGCCGATGGCCGTCAGCTCGGCAAACCTGACCGGTCACCCCGCCGCCACCGACGCCGACCAGGCCGAGGAGATGCTGGGCGACCTGGTCACCGTCATCATCGACGACGGCCCCTCGCCCGGCGGAGCGGCCTCGACCATCGTCGACACCCGTGGTGTCAACGGCCGCATCCTCCGCCACGGCGCCATCTCGCTGGAGGAGCTCAACGAGGCCCTCGAGGGACTCGACGCCGTCATCGAGGACCAGGGCTGACCTCGTGAAGGGACACTAGTGCGGGAGTACGCGCTCGTCTTCCTCGTGGCCGCTGCCGTCACCTACTTGCTGACGGTCATCGCGCGGGAGATCGCCCTGCGCACCGGCGCCGTGGCCAAGGTCCGCGACCGCGACGTGCACGCCGAGCCGATCCCCTACCTGGGCGGTCTCGCCATGCTCGGCGGCTTGGTGGCGGCCTACCTCGTGGCCCGTGAGCTCCCCTTCCTCTCCGGCCGGAGCGGGCCGTTCGTGTTCCGAGACGCCGGCATCGTGCTCATCGCCGGAGCCCTGATCTGCGCGATCGGCGTGCTCGACGACCTCTTCGAGCTCGATGCGCTGACCAAGCTCGGCGGTCAGCTCCTGGCCGCCGGCTTCCTCGTCTTCAAGGGCGTGCAGTACCAGTTCTTCCCCGGCGGCAACGACGTCCAGTTCTCCATCGACCCCACGCAGGGCGCCCTGCTGACCGTGTTCATCGTGGTGGCGACCGTCAACGCGGTGAACTTCGTCGACGGCCTCGACGGGCTGGCCGCCGGCGTGGTCGCCATCGGGGCGCTCGCGTTCTTCGTGTTCTGCTATCAGCTGTCCCGCTTCAACGACCAGTCCCTGGCGACCACCGGGGCCCTCCTGTCGGCGGCGCTGGCGGGCGCTTGCATCGGCTTCCTGCCCCACAACTTCAGCCCGGCACGCCTGTTCATGGGTGACAGCGGCTCGATGCTCATCGGGCTGGTGCTCTCGGCCAGCGCGATCACCCTGACGGGCCAGTTCAACCCCGACGACATCAGCAAGGGCGCGATGGGCTCCCAGGCCAACTTCCTGGTCACCCTCCTGCCGGTGCTGTTGCCCCTGGCCATCCTGGTGGTGCCGCTCGCGGACCTGGTGCTGGCCGTCGTACGCCGCACGCGGGCCGGGCGCTCCCCGATGTCGCCGGACAAGCAGCACCTGCATCACCGGCTGCTGGAGATCGGGCACTCCCAACGCCGAGCGGTCCTGATCATGTGGATGTGGGCCGCCCTCATCGCGGGTGGCATGGTGCTGGCCAGCCTCTACACAGGCCCGTGGATGTGGGTCTCTCTCGGGGCCATGTTCGGCCTCACGCTGACGATGACGTTCGTCCTCCCGGTGGTCCGCAGGCCGGCGCTGCTGGACCGCGAGCAGGAGTGAGCCGAGGCCTCGTGGGGCCTCCGGGGGACCCGGGTTCCGGCCTCCCAAGACTTTGTGCTAGTTTTCACAAGCCGCCCAAGACCGACGACCAGACCACTCAAGATTGGCCGCCGACCGATGACGACCACCCGCCGTGACGACCCGTTCCGAGGCCCCCGCCGGGCCCCCGGACGCCCGGTCGGACGCGGGTCGCGCTGTGGTACTTTCACGCAGGCGCCGGGCGGGGGACTGTGCGTCAGTTTCACCGAAGCTGCCGACGAAAGCGACATGGGTGGATGGCCGATGGAGGCTCCCGCGACGGCCTGCGCGGCCGTGACCTCGTCGGGCTCGGAGGCCTGCTTGCCGGGGCGGTCGTCGGCGGCACCGTCATCGGCTACCTCCTCGACAACGCGGCAGGCACCACTCCGGTCTTCACGCTCGTGGGCCTCGCCCTCGGCATGGTCGCGGGTGCCGTCGCGTTCTGGGCCCGGGTGCGCTCCGCACTCCGAGACTAGGGCTCGCCATGGGGTGTCCCGATGAAGGAGCCTCAGAGCATGACTGAAGCGCGGTCTCAGGTAGGTGCGACTCCCGCACGCGCCTCGTTCGGGCGGGTCCTGCTCGACCAGAAGAAGGCGATCCTGGTCGCCGTTGGTGATGGTCGTGGCCACCTACTGGATCGCCGGCCAGCTCGGCGAGTGGGAACTCGCCGGCTGCATCTCCGGCGGCGTGCTGCTCGGCCTGGCCAACCACCTGATGACCGAGTTCTGGCTGCTCAAGATCATCACGACCGGCGCCGAGCCGACGCGCGGCCAGATGATCGCATCGACGCTGCTGCGCCTCGGCTTCCTCACCGTCGTGGCCGTCGGCGCCGCGATCCTGTTCTGGCCCAACGGCATCGGTCTGCTGCTCGGTCTCGCCATCTTCCGCCTGATCGCCCTGGTGATGACGGGGCTGCCGCTGCTGAAGGAGTTGAAGCAAGGATGACCGTCGCGCTCGCGCTGGCCCTACTGCCGCTCGCCCTACCGATGGCCGAGGGAGGCGAGGAGTCCGGGTCCGAGATCACGATCGGTGAGCACGTCCAGCGGGAATGGCTCGGGATGACGTTCAACATCGACACGATCTTCTCGACCCTCGTCGCGGGCGCGATCGTGCTGATCCTCGGTCTGATCCTCCGCGCCCGGCTGGCCAAGCCCGACACCGACCATGTGCCGTCACGTCTCCAGATGATCTGGGAGGGCGTGGTCGGCGAGGTCAACCGCCAGGTCGAGGACAACCTCGGACGCGTGCACCCCTACGTCGCACCGTTGGCGGTCTCGCTGTTCTTCTTCATCCTGATCGCCAACTGGCTCGAGCTGATCCCGAGCAAGCTCAACGAGGACGGGCACCACCTGCTCGCGGCCCCGACCGCCGACACCAACCTGACCTACGCGCTGGCGGCCATCACGATCGTCAGCGTGTGGACCTACGGCATCCGCACCAAGGGCTGGAAGGGCTACTTCGGCCACTTCCTCGAGCCGTTCCCGGTGCTGCTGCCGCTGAACATCCTCGAAGAGCTGGTCAAGCCGATCACGCTGGCGCTGCGACTCTTCGGCAACATCTTCGCCGGCGGCATCATGCTCGCCCTGATCGGGCTCATCCCGATCTGGTCCAGCTGGGTGCCCAACCTTCTCTGGAAGGGCTTCGACATGTTCATCGGCGCCATCCAGGCCTTCATCTTCGCGCTGCTGGCCGTCCTCTACTTCGCCATGGCCGGTGCCGGTCACGACGAACACGAGGACGACCACGAGGACGAGCACGCCCAGGAGCCCACGGAGACCGAGCAGGACAAGACCCCCGCCCTCGCCCAGTGACCCTGGGTGCGGGACGGTTAGAACGACTACGCAGTTCGACAAGGAGCGCCGACTGTCGGCGCCGATATGAGGAGAGGCAATTCCATGGCAGTAAGCGATGAGGCCGTTCAGCTCGCCGGCGCGTTCGTCGGCGGCGGGATCGCGCTGGCCGGTGGCGCCATCGGCGCCGGTGTCGGTGACGGTCTGGCCGGTTCGTCCTACATCCAGGGCGTGGCACGTCAGCCGGAGGCTCAGGGTCGCCTGCAGACCATCTTCTTCCTGACGGTCGGTCTGGTGGAGGCGATGTTCTTCATCAACCTCGCCTTCATGGCGATGTTCGTCTTCGTCCTCAGCTGACCCAAGGCTCACTGAGGTCTCGACTGAATCCACGCAAAGGACCCGATAGATGATCAGCGTTGCGAGTCAACTCGTCCCGCTCGAGAGCAACTTCCTGGTGCCCAACGCCACGTTCTTTGTGGAGCTCGCGGCGTTCGCGTTGCTGTTCTACCTGCTTGCCAAGTACGTCATCCCGCCCATCAACCGGGCGATGGTGGCGCGGCAGGACGCGATCCGCAAGGAGTTCGCCGACCTCGAGCACGCCCGCAGCGAGGCCGAGGCGGCCGAGGCCGACTACAAGGCCCAGATCGCCGACGCACGGCACGAGGCCGCGCGGATCCGCGAGGAGGCTCGCCAGCAGGGCGCGCAGATCACCGCCGAGATGCGAGAGCAGGCCCAGACCGAGGCCGCCCGGATCGTCGAGAACGGTCACAGCCAGATCGCGGCCGAGCGCCAACAGGCCGTGACGTCGCTCCGCGCGGAGGTGGGCACGCTGGCCATCACCCTCGCCGGGCGCATCGTCGGCGAGAGCCTCGACGACGACGAGCGCAGCACGCGCGTGGTCGACCGCTTCCTCGCCGACCTCGACACCCTCGAGACGTCCAAGGCCGCCCGCACGCAGGACGGGGCCGGCTGATGCTGCGAGGTGCCTCCGCGGAGGCGCGCACCGAGCTGGCGTCCAAGCTCGGCTCGACGCGCACCCCCGAGGACAGCGCCACCCTCGGTGACCAGCTGCTCGCTGTCGCGGGCGTGCTGCGGACCGAGCCGGCGCTGCGCCGCCTCGCCACCGATGCATCGGTCGAGGGGTCGGCGAAGGCCGACCTGGTGGGCAACATCTTCGGCGGCAAGCTCTCCGACGCCGCGCTCTCGCTGGTGAAGGAGGCGGTCCAGCTGCGATGGACTCGGTCCCGCGACCTGGCCGACGTGCTCGAGGAGCTCGGCATCCAAGCGGTGGTCCGGTCGGCCGGCGCGCAGGGGCCCCGGGTCAGCGACGAGCTGTTCGCCGTCGCCGCGGCCATCAACACCAACCATGAGCTGCGCGGCGCCCTGTCCGACCCGGCCCGCAACGCCGACGACAAGGGCGCCCTGCTTGACCGGATCCTCGACGGCAAGGTGCTGCCGGCCACGCTGAGACTGGTCATCCAGGCGGTCCGCAGCGGTGAGCCGATCGCCCGTGTGCTCGACGACTACCAGCACGTCGCCGCCGACGCGCAGGACGAGCTGCTGGCCGTGGTCCACACCGCACGGCCCCTCGGGGTCAGCGAGATCAGCAGGCTGACCCAGGCGCTCGGCAAGGCCTACGACGCCACCGTGCACCTGCACGTCGTACAGGATCCCGACCTCGTCGGCGGCCTCCGCGTCGAGATCGGTGACGACGTCATCGACGGCAGCGTCTCGGCCAAGCTCGACAACGCTCGACGGCGGATCGCCGGCTGACGCCGGAACCGCGGAACCATCGAAGACGACCCAGAACACAGGCCAGAAGACTAGGGAAGAGGCAACAAAGATGACGGAGCTCTCGATTCGTCCGGAAGAGATCCGCGACGCGCTCCAGAAGTACGTCGACGACTACAAGCCGTCGGCGTCGAGCCGCGAGGAGGTCGGCACCGTCGCACAGTGTGCCGACGGCATCGCGCGAGTGAGCGGGTTGCCCTCAGCCATGGCCAACGAGCTGCTGGAGTTCGAGGACGGCACCCTGGGCCTGGCCCTGAACCTCGACACCCGAGAGATCGGCGTCGTGGTCCTCGGCGACTTCGACAAGATCGAGGAGGGCCAGACGGTCCGCCGCACCGGAGAGATCCTCTCGGTCCCGGTGGGTGACGCCTTCATGGGCCGCGTGATCGACCCGCTCGGCACGCCGATCGACGGCCTCGGCGAGATCGAGTCCGACGAGCGTCGCGCCCTCGAGCTCCAGGCCCCCGGCGTGATGCACCGCAAGTCGGTGCACGAGCCGCTCGCCACGGGCATCAAGGCCATCGACTCGATGACGCCCATCGGTCGCGGCCAGCGCCAGCTGATCATCGGCGACCGCACCACGGGCAAGACCACCATCGCCATCGACACGATCATCAACCAGAAGCAGAACTGGGACTCCGGCGACCCGGCCAAGCAGGTGCGCTGCATCTACGTCGCGATCGGCCAGAAGGGCTCGACCGTCGCCGCGGTGCGCGGCGCGCTCGAGGAGGCGGGGGCGCTGGAATACACCACCATCGTCGCCTCGCCGGCCTCCGACAGCGCCGGGTTCAAGTACCTCGCCCCCTACACCGGCTCGGCCATCGGCCAGCACTGGATGTACGACGGCAAGCACGTCCTGATCATCTTCGACGACCTCACCAAGCAGGCCGAGGCCTACCGCGCCGTGTCGCTGCTGCTGCGTCGTCCGCCGGGCCGCGAGGCCTACCCGGGCGACGTGTTCTACCTGCACAGCCGCCTTCTCGAGCGCTGCGCCAAGCTCTCCGACGACCTCGGCGCGGGGTCGATGACCGGCCTGCCGATCATCGAGACCAAGGCGAACGACGTGTCGGCCTACATCCCGACCAACGTCATCTCGATCACCGATGGCCAGATCTTCCTGCAGTCCGACCTGTTCGCGTCCAACCAGCGCCCGGCGATCGACGTCGGCGTGTCGGTGTCCCGCGTGGGTGGAAACGCGATGACCAAGGCCATGAAGTCGGTGACCGGTTCGCTGAAGGTCGACCTCGCGCAGTTCCGTGCCATGGAGGCGTTCGCGATGTTCGCCTCCGACCTCGACGCGGCGTCCCGCCAGCAGCTCGACCGCGGCCAGCGGCTGATGGCGCTGCTCAAGCAGCCGCAGTACTCGCCGTACCCGTTGGAGGAGATGGTCGTCTCGCTGTGGCTCGGCACGACGGGCAAGCTCGACCGGGTGCCGACCGACGACGTGCTGAGGTTCGAGAACGAGTTCCTCGACTTCCTGCGCCGCTCGCACGCCGACCTGTTGACCGGCATCCGCGAGACGACGAAGTTCGAGGACGAGACGGCGTCCGCGACCGAGGCGGCGTACGACAAGTTCCTCGACCAGTTCGAGACCTCCGACGGTCAGTCCATCAAGCCGGGCAGCGAGGCCAAGGTCGACGCCGTGACCGACGACGAGCTCCAGCAGGAGCAGATCGTCAAGCAGAAGCGAGGCTGACTCAGTGGCCCTGTCGCTGCGTGAGTATCGCGCGAGGATCAAGTCGGTGGAGTCCACCAAGAAGATCACGCGCGCCATGGAGCTCATCGCTGCGTCCCGGATCATCAAGGCGCAGCAGCGGGCCCAGCAGGCGGCTCCGTATGCCCGCGAGCTCACCCGTGCGGTGTCGGCGCTGGTCACCTTCTCCAACGTCAAGCATCCGCTGACCACCGAGCCGGAGAACCCACACCGGGCCGCCGTGCTCATCGTGACCAGCGACCGCGGCCTCGCCGGCGCCTACTCCTCGAGCGTGCTCAAGGAGGGGGAGCGACTGGCCGAGCGGCTGCGCTCGGAGGGCAAGGAGGTCGTCACCTTCATCGCCGGGCGCAAGGGCGAGGCCTACTACAAGTTCCGCAACCGGCCGGTGCGAGAGACCTGGACCGGCTTCTCCGACCAGCCGAAGTACGAAAACGCGCGCGCGATCGGCGAAGCGCTGATCGGTGCGTTCGTCGCCGACACCGACTCCGAGGACGGCGTCGACGAGGTGCACCTCGTCTACACCCAGTTCCGGTCGATGCTGGTGCAGGAGCCGCACAGCGTGCGGATGCTGCCGCTGGAGGTCGTCGAGGGCCAGGAGAAACCCGAGGCCGACGAGGCGCTGCCGCTCTACGAGTTCGAGCCTTCGCCCGACATCGTGCTCGACGAGCTGCTGCCGCGCTACGTGCAGAGCCGCATCTTCTTCGCGCTGCTCCAGGCCTCGGCCTCCGAGCTGGCCGCCCGACAGCGCGCGATGAAGTCCGCCACCGACAACGCCGAAGAGCTCATCAAGAAGTACACGCGCATCGCCAACCAGGCCCGTCAGGCGGGCATCACCCAGGAAATCAGCGAGATCGTCGGCGGCGTCAACGCCCTGGCCGACGCCAACGCAGCGAGTGAGTGAGAGACATGACTGCCACTGTTGAAGAGACCAAGAAGGACGCCGGTACGCCCGGTGTCGGCCGCATCGCCCGCGTCATCGGGCCGGTCGTCGACATCGAGTTCCCGGCCGACACGATGCCGGAGATGTACAACCTGCTCGAGACCGAGCTGACGCTTGAAGGCGAGACCAAGACCCTCTCGCTGGAGGTCGCGCAGCACATCGGCGACGGCATGGTGCGCGCGATCTCGCTCCAGCCCACCGACGGCCTCGTCCGCGGCGCCCAGGTGACCGACACCGGTGGCCCGATCTCGGTGCCCGTCGGTGATGCCACCCTCGGGCGGGTGTTCAACACCCTCGGCGAGTGCCTCAACCTCGAGGAGGGCGAGACGCTCGACGTCAAGGAGCGGTGGGGCATCCACCGCAAGGCGCCGGCCTTCGACCAGCTCGAGTCCAAGACCGAGATGTTCGAGACCGGCATCAAGGTCATCGACCTGCTGACCCCCTACGTCCAGGGCGGCAAGATCGGTCTCTTCGGCGGTGCCGGCGTGGGCAAGACGGTGCTGATCCAGGAGATGATCGCGCGCGTCGCCCGTGACCACGGTGGTGTGTCGGTGTTCGCCGGGGTCGGCGAGCGCACCCGTGAGGGCAACGACCTGATCGCCGAGATGGAGGAGGCCGGCGTCATCGGGCAGACCGCCCTGGTCTTCGGCCAGATGGACGAGCCGCCCGGCACCCGGCTGCGCGTTGCGCTGTCGGCGCTGACGATGGCGGAGTACTTCCGCGACGTGCAGAACCAGGACGTGCTGCTGTTCATCGACAACATCTTCCGGTTCACGCAGGCCGGCTCCGAGGTCTCCACCCTGCTCGGCCGGATGCCGTCCGCGGTGGGCTACCAGCCCAACCTCGCCGACGAGATGGGCACGCTCCAGGAGCGGATCACCTCGACGCGTGGTCACTCGATCACCTCGCTGCAGGCGATCTACGTGCCGGCCGACGACTACACCGACCCGGCGCCCGCGACGACGTTCGCCCACCTCGACGCCACCACCGAGCTGTCGCGAGAGATCGCGTCGCTCGGCATCTACCCGGCGGTGGACCCGCTGACCTCGACCTCCCGGATCCTCGACCCGCAGTACATCGGTCAGGACCACTACGCCTGCGCGATCCGCATCAAGCAGATCCTGCAGCGCAACAAGGAGCTCCAGGACATCATCGCGATCCTCGGTGTCGACGAGCTCTCCGAAGAGGACAAGATCATCGTGTCGCGAGCACGCCGCATCCAGCGGTTCCTCTCGCAGAACACCTACGTCGCCAAGCAGTTCACCGGCATCGAAGGCTCCACCGTGCCGGTGACGGAGACGGTCGAGGCGTTCAACAAGATCGCCGACGGCGACTACGACCACGTCGCCGAGCAGGCGTTCTTCATGTGCGGCGGTCTGGACGACGTCGAGCGGCGCTGGGACGCGATCCAGAAGAGCCTCTGATGGTCAACACCATGCAGGTCTCCCTCGTCGCGGCCGACCGCGAGGTCTGGTCGGGCGAGGCGACCGTGGTCAACGCCCGGACCCTGGCCGGCGAGATCGGGATCATGGCCAACCACCAGCCGATCATGTCGGTCCTGGCGCCTGGTCAGGTCGACGTCCGCACGGTCGACGACGGTCACTGGGTGGCTGCCGTCGACGGTGGGTTCATCTCGGTCGCCAACAACCAGGTCCGGCTGCTGTGCGAGTACGCCGAGCTGTCCCACGAGAGCGACTTCGAGGAGGCCAAGCGGCTTCTCGACGAGCGCAAGGCCATCGACGAAGGCACCCAGTCGGAGCAGAACGGGGCCTGACCCCGACCCGATGTCCTGGAGAGGTGGACGATGCCGGTCTGGCAGTGGCTGCTCGACGCAGCCGGCATCGTGCTGGGCTTCGCCCTCCTCTACGGCATCGCGCTGATCATCCGCCGACGGGTGCTGTCGCGCTATGGCGGCACCTTCGAGCTGAGCCACCGCGTCCGGACCGACAAGGCCGGGCGCGGTTGGGTGCTGGGCCTCGGCCGCTACGAGTCGCAGTCCCTGGAGTGGTTCCGCATCTTCTCGCTCTCGCCGAGGCCGAAGCGGGTCTGGCAACGCGGTGACCTCACCTACACCGACCGCAGGCAGCCGAGCGGGGTCGAGCAGCTCTCGCTGTATCCCGACCACGTGGTGATCACCTGCGGCACCCGCGACGGCGACGTGGAACTGGCGCTCAGCAGCGACTCGCTGATGGGGTTCCAGTCCTGGCTCGAGGCCGCGCCGCCTGGCACGTCCCAGCTCCTGTGAGCGACCCGCTCCCCAGCCCGCAGGCCCTGCGCACCCGCAACGCGGTCGCAGCGGTCTTCGTGCTCAACGGCCTGCTGTTCGCCACCCTCTTCTCGCGGATCCCTGATCTGCGGGAGCACCTCGACCTCTCCAACGGCGGCCTGGGTCTGCTGCTGCTCTCCATCTCCATCGGTTCCCTGGTCGGGCTGCCGGTCAGCGGGAAGCTGATCGAGCGGTTCGGCGCTGCCGGCGTCGTCAGGGGTGGCGCGGTGCTGACTGCCGTCGGGTTCGGCGTGGTGGCTGTCGGGGCCTCGACGCTGGCGTCGGCTCCGGTGGTGGCCCTCGGTCTCGGGCTCTACGGCTTCGGCACCGGCACCTGGGACGTCGCCATGAACGTGGAGGGCGCCGATGTCGAACGCCGGCTCGGCCGCACCGTGATGCCCAGGTTCCACGCCGGCTACAGCTTCGGCGCGATCGGCGGTGCCGGTGTGGGCGTGCTGGCCGCGCGGTTCTCCGTGCCCATCCCGGTGCACCTCATGCTGGTCGCGCTGGCGGCCCTCGCGGCGGTGCTCGCCTCGGTGCGCGCGTTCACGCCGGTGGCGGCACCCGACGACACGGACGACGCGGAATCCGGCCGGTCGGCATGGCTCGAGCCCCGGACCATCGCGATCGGCGCGATGGTGCTCGCCTTCACCCTCGCCGAGGGTTCGGCGGGTGACTGGCTGGCGTTGGCGCTGGTCGACGGGTACGACGCCCGGCACTTCGTCGGCGTCGCCGGGTTCGCGCTGTTCGTCACCGCGATGACCACCGGCCGGATGGTCGGCCCGGTCCTGCTCGACCGCTTCGGGCGGGTGCCGGTCCTGCTCGCCTCTGCGGCCGCCGCGTTCGTGGGCCTGCTGATGGTCGTCCTGGGCGGCCACCCGGCGTACGTCGTGATCGGCATCGTGATCTGGGGCCTCGGCGCCGCGCTCGGCTTCCCCGTCGGGATGAGCGCGGCGGCCGACGATCCGCGCCGGGCCGCGCGCCGCGTCGCCGTGGTGTCCACCATCGGCTACGGCGCCTTCCTCGCCGGCCCGCCGCTGCTCGGGTTCGTCGGCGACCAGGTCGGGACGCTCGACTCGCTCCTCGTGGTCGCGGCGACCATGGTGCCGGCCGCGGTGCTGGTGCTCGCCGTTCGGCGCCCGCGAGTCGCGGCGGCCGACGAGCACCCCCTACCGTGAGCGCATGACCGCATCCATCCACCACTGGATCGACGGAGCCGAGGCCTCGGGACGCTCCGGACGCACGGGGCCGGTGTTCAACCCGGCCACGGGCGAGCAGACCGGCGCCGTCGACCTGGCCGGCGCGGCCGAGGTCGTGGCCGCCATCGACGTGGCCACCCGGGCCGCCCGCGACTGGCGCCATGCGTCGCTGTCCAAACGGGCAGCGATCCTGTTCGCGTTCCGTGAGCTGCTGCACGCCCGCATGCCGGAGCTGGCGGCGATCGTGACCGCCGAGCACGGCAAGGTGCTCGGCGACGCCGAGGGCGAGATCGCCCGCGGCCTGGAGAACGTCGAGTTCGCGACCGGAGTGCCACATCTGCTCAAGGGGGCCTACTCGGAGCAGGCCGGGACCGGGGTCGACGTCTACTCCATCCGGCAACCGCTCGGCGTCGTCGCCGGCATCACGCCGTTCAACTTTCCCGTCATGGTGCCGCTGTGGATGTGCGCCAACGCGATCGCGTGCGGCAACGCCTTCGTGCTCAAGCCGAGCGAGAAGGACCCCTCCGCCTCGATGTTCCTGGCCCGCCTCTGGAAGGAGGCGGGGCTGCCCGACGGTGTCTTCACGGTCGTGCACGGCGACAAGGAGGCCGTCGACGTGCTGCTCACGGACCCCCGCGTCGCCGCCGTCAGCTTCGTGGGGTCCACGCCGATCGCCCGCTACATCTACGAGACCGGCACCAGCCACGGCAAGCGGGTCCAGGCCCTCGGGGGCGCGAAGAACCACATGGTGGTGCTGCCCGACGCCGACGTCGAGATGGCCGCGGACGCGGCCGTCTCCGCGGCGTACGGCGCAGCCGGCGAGCGTTGCATGGCCATCTCGGTGGCCGTGGCCGTCGGCGACGTCGGCGACGCCCTCGTCGATGCGATCGCCTTGCGGCTGCCCAAGCTCGTCATCGGCGACGGCGCCGAGTCGGGCACCGACATGGGCCCCCTCATCACCGCCGAACACCGCGACAAGGTGGCCGGCTACATCGGTGCGGGCGAGTCGGCCGGAGCCACGGTGGTGGTCGACGGCCGCAGGGCCGACGTGCCCGAGGAAGGCTTCTTCCTCGGCACCACCCTGCTCGACCACGTCAGCCCGGAGATGACGGTCTACACCGACGAGATCTTCGGTCCGGTGCTCGTCGTCGTGCGCGCCGACACCTACGAGGACGCCGTCGAGCTGGTCAACGCCAACCAGTACGCCAACGGCGTGGCCATCTTCACCCGCGACGGGGGAGCGGCCCGGCAGTTCCAGTTCGACATCGAGGTCGGCATGGTCGGCATCAACGTGCCCATCCCCGTCCCCGTGGCGTCGTACTCCTTCGGCGGCTGGAAGTCCTCGTTGTTCGGCGACACCCATATGTACGGCCCGGAGGGCATCAACTTCTACACCCGCGGCAAGGTGGTCACCTCGCGCTGGCCGGACCCGTCGACCTCGGCAGTCGACCTGGGCTTCCCCCGGACCCGTTGAGTGGCCCGTCACGGCGCCGGGCACGCCGCGCTGGCCGATGCGGCACCGGTGCCGGCCTGGCTGGACTCGCCCGACCGGCCGGCTCCGCGGCCGGCGCTCGCAACTGGCGCGACCACTGATCTGGTCGTGGTCGGGGGCGGCTACTCCGGCCTCTGGACTGCCCTGCTCGCCAAGGAGCGTGACCCCGGCCGCGAGGTGATCCTGCTCGAGGCGAACCGGATCGGGTGGGCGGCCTCGGGCCGCAACGGCGGCTTCTGCTCGGCGTCGCTGACGCACGGCCGCGACAACGGAGAGCAGCGGTTCCCCGACGAGATGGACACGCTCGACGAGCTGGGCCGCCGCAACCTCGCCGGGATCGGCGAGACGATCGCACGCTACGGGATCGACTGTGCCTGGGAGCTCACCGGCACGTTGTCGGTGGCCACCGAGCCGCACCAGGTCGACTGGCTGCGAGAGGCCGCGGAGGGCCCACACCCGGAGGGTGAGTACCTCGACCGCGACGCGATCCGTGCCGAGGTGGCGTCGCCGACCTATCTCGCGGGGCTCTGGACGCGCGACGGCAACGCCCTGGTCGACCCGGCCCGGCTGGCGTGGGGGTTGGCCGACGCGGCCGAGTCGCTCGGCGTGCGGATCCACGAGCACACGCGGGTGGCTGGCCTCGACCGCGACGGCGACGCGATGGTGGTCCGGACGGCCGACGGGCACACCGTGCGGGCCGACCGCGTGGCGCTCGGCACCAACGCCTTCCCGTCCCTCGTGCGGCGGGTCCGCTGGCACACGGTGCCGGTCTACGACTACGCCCTGATGACCGAGCCGCTGTCGGCCGAGCAGATCGCGTCGGTCGGGTGGCGGCACCGTCAGGGCATCGACGACCTGGGCAACCAGTTCCACTACTACCGGCTGACGGCCGACAACCGGATCCTGTGGGGCGGCTACGACGCCATCTATCACTTCGGCCGCCGCATGGCAGGCCGGCTGGACCAGCGGCCCGAGACGTTCGAGCTGCTGGCTCGCCAGTTCTTCGAGACGTTTCCCCAGCTCGAGGGGCTGCGGTTCAGCCACCAGTGGGGCGGCGCGATCGACACCTGCACCCGCTTCTTCGCCTTCTTCGGCACGGCGTACGCCGGCCGGGCGGCGTACGCACTGGGCTACACGGGCCTCGGCGTGGGCGCCACCCGCTTCGGCGCCGACGTCATGCTGGACCTGCTCGACGGCTTGGAGACCGAGCGGACCGCGTTGCAGATGGTGCGGACCAAGCCGCTGCCGTTCCCGCCCGAGCCGCTCGCGTGGGCCGGCATCGAGCTCACCCGGCACTCACTCGCTGCCGCCGACCGCAACGAAGGGCGGCGCAACCTGTGGCTGCGCTCACTCGACCGCCTCGGCCTGGGTTTCGACTCATGATCCGCCGCGACGTTCACGTGCGCCTCCAGAAGATCGCACCCGCGGAGTTCCGGGCGGCCGTCCAGGCCCACCACCTCAGCCTGGACTGGAGCGGCGACTCCTTCATGGCCGACCAGTGGCTGGCGACGACCCGCCGGGCCGTCCTGGTCGACGGCCGCCACGTCGGGGTGACTTCCTGGGTCGACGAGGAGCTCAGCCTGCTGACCCTGGAGCCGTCAGCCCTCAAGCTGGACCGGCAGATCACGGAGGTCGTGCTCGAGGCCTCCCAAGCACGGTCGGCCTACGTCGCCTCCTGGGACGCCCACCACCTGGCCGTCCTCGGGGCGTTCGCAACGGACACGGCGTCGCAGGCCTACCAGTTCCGGCTGCGAGACCCCGATGACCTGCGCGAGCCGCTACCCGGTCTGGAGCTGTCGGTCGCCACCGCCGCCGACCTCGACTACCTCCAGTCGACCGGCTGGCAGGACGACTACTCGGCCTACGTGAGCCGCAACGCGATGAGCGTGGTCCGGCTCGACGGCCGCGAGGCCGGGATCGCCGTCCACGAGCCGCATGCCCTGGACGACGACGTCGTCGACATCGGGATGTACGTCGACCCGGTGCTGCGACGCCGGGGCGTGGGCAGCTCGATCCTGGCGCTGACCGCCCGCCGGGTGCTCGACGAGGGGCGCACCCCCGTGGCCGGGTGCTGGTGGCGCAACTGGGCCTCGCGGGTCACGATCGAGGCCGCGGGCCTGACCTGCGCCGGCACGATCTTCCGGCTCACCCTCGACCCGGCCGTCTTCGCAGACGACTGAACACCGATTCGTCTGCGTCGGCCAGCGGGGAAAGTCACAGCAGACCGCAGACGAATCGGTGTTGATCCACCTCAGCGAGCGGCCACGAAGGCGGCGATCGCCTCGGCCTCGCGGACCCGGGAGCCCTCCTCGAGGTAGGGCATGTGCCCGGTCTCGAAGTAGTCGTGCTCGATGCGCTCGAACGCCTCGGCCGGGACGCGCAGGTGGGCGACCATGTCCTCCGCGGCGTGGTAGGGCGTCGCGAGGTCGTAGTAGCCGTACTCGATGCGCACCCGCAGGTGCGGGTTGACCCGCATCAGCCGCTCGAGCTTGTCGGTGACGTTGATCGGCTTGCCCTCGAACTCCTTGAAGGACCACTCCTTGATCGAGTTGGCGAACACCTCGTAGGGCAGGTCGAGCGTGCTGCCCAGCTCGCCGCGCAGGTAGTGGTGGAGGGCGGCCGAGAAGGGCGCCTCGATCGCGTCGCTGGACGGGTCGGAGTCCATGTTTTCGGCAATGCGGGAGTGCAGCGGCCCGGTGAACCGACCGTCGATGCGTCCGACGGTCAGGCCGCGGTCACGCAGCACCTCGGTGCACCAGCGCCAGTGCTCGATCCGCAGCTCGGTGCGGTCGACGTACTCCTCCTTGAGCCCGCTCAGCCGGGCAAGCGTGGCCACCACGTCGGCGCGCTCGTCGGCGGGCAGCCGGTGGCCGCGGGCGAGCGCGAGCCGATAGGGCCCGGCCGCGAACTCCTCGGCCTCGGCGCGCACCTCCTCGAGCGTCCGGTCGGGGTGCAGGCCATGGAAGTGCGCGATGGCGGCGTAGCTCGGCAGGAAGTTCAGGCACGCCTCGTCGGCGCGGAGGAACTCGAAGTCCTGGCTGCCGAAGTCGAGCACGCTGGAGACGAGCACGATGCCGTTGAACGCCATCGCGTGTCGGGTCGACAGCCGCTCGGCCACCGCCACCGCCCGGACGGTGCCGTAGGACTCGCCGATCAGGTACTTCGGTGACATCCAGCGGTCCTCGCGCGTGCACCACAGCCGGATCAGCTCGGTGACCTGCTCCACGTCCTTGGCGAACCCGTGGTAGTCCTTGGCCTTGCCGCCCTCGACCGCGCGGCTGTGACCGGTGGACATCGGGTCGATGAAGACCAGGTCGGAGACCGCGAGCAGCGTCTCGGCGTTGTCGACCAGCGTGTACGGCGGCGGGGTCGGCGCGGCCACGTCGCCCACCTCGACCCGGCGCGGACCGAGCAGGCCCATGTGCAGCCAGATCGACGACGACCCCGGGCCGCCGTTGAAGACGAAGGTGATCGGGCGCTCGGTCACCTGGCCGTCGTCGAGGGTGTAGGCCGTGACCGACAGCTCGGCGCGAGCCTTGAGGCCCTGGAAGACGTCCTCCTTGACCTCCTCCTCCCGCAGCACGACGCGACCGGTGCGGGCCGTGTAGGACAGCTCGCCCGAAGGCGTGCTCAGCGTGTGACGGGTGATGACGAGGTCGTCGACCGGGTCCGGCTTGTCCGGCTTGTCCTTCTTCTCCTCGTCCTTCTTCTTGTCGTCGTGGTCGGTCACCCCTCGGCTCCTTCGCCGTCGGCACGCTTGGTTGCGGTCTGCTCCCCACGCTCCCCGCCGGGCACCCACAGCACGTCGCCCTGCTCGCGGTTGGCGTAGCGGGCCAGGATGAAGAGCAGGTCGGAGAGCCGGTTGAGGTACTTCACCGCGATCAGGTTCATCGCCTCTCCGTGCTCGGCGTGAGCCGCCCAGCCGGCCCGCTCCGCGCGGCGTACGACGGTGCGCGCGACGTGGAGGTGGGCCGCACCCGGCGTGCCACCGTTGAGGATGAACGAGCGCAGCGCCGGCAGGTCCTCGTTGTAGTGGTCGCACCAGCCCTCGAGCCGGTCGATGTAGTCCTGCTCGATGCGCAGGGGCGGATACTCCGGCTCGGCCACGACGGGGGTGGCCAGGTCGGCACCCACGTCGAAGAGGTCGTTCTGCACGTGTATCAGGACGGCGCGGACGTCCTCCTCGAAGTCACCATGAGCCAGGGCTACCCCGAGCTGCGCGTTCGCCTCGTCGACATCGGCGTAGGCGTGCAGGCGCGTGTCGGTCTTGGTGGTCACGCTCAGGTCGCCGAGACGGGTCTCTCCGCCGTCACCCGTGCGCGTGTAGATCCGGGTGAGGTTGACCATGGCCCCGACTGTAGTGGTGGGCCAGCAGGCGCCAAACGAGACCATTTCGTTCCCGCTCGGCGCAACCGTTTGTTGGTGTCGCGCGTCATAGTGGGTACAGGGAGCATGGCACCTGTGCGTGGGGACGTCACGGGGGCGTCTCCTGGCAATCCCGGGCACTCGGGCTCGCAGGACGGGGTGATGGCATGGAGATCATGACCGACGGACCCACGCTGGTCCTCAACGGGGACTTCGACGTGCGTAGCACGTGGGAAGTCCGCAACGCTCTCTACGAACGCATGAACGGCCACGAGCAGGACGTCGTCGTCGACCTCAGCGGGGTCGAGGCCATCGACGTCACCGCCGTCAAGGTGCTGGCCTACGCCAGCCGTGAGGCGCTTCGCTCCGGCCATCACCTGACGCTGCGTGGCTGCGGGCCGGCCGTGCGTCGGATGCTGCACCTGTCCCACATGATCCGCTTCGTCGAGGTCGAGCGGGCGGCGGCCAGCGCCTGAGCGCGGCCCCGCCTGTGTCGGAAACCCCACACACGCGGCCGGTTACCTCGCGGTAGCCCCGGACCTACCCTCGACCCATGGCTGAGAAGGACCGCCCCTGGGTCATGCGCACCTACGCCGGGCACTCGACGGCCACGGCGTCCAACGCGCTCTACCGCAACAACCTCGCCAAGGGCCAGACGGGCCTGTCGGTCGCGTTCGACCTGCCGACCCAGACGGGGTACGACCCCGACTCGCCGCTGGCGCGGGGCGAGGTCGGCAAGGTCGGCGTGCCGATCCCGCACCTCGGCGAGATGCGTCGGCTCTTCGAGGACATCCCGCTCACCGAGATGAACACCTCGATGACGATCAACGCCACCGCCATGTGGCTGCTCGCGCTCTACCAGGTGGTCGCCGAGGAGCAGAACGACGTGGCGACCGGCTCCGACGCCGAGCGGCTCGAGGTCGCACACCGGCTGGCCGGGACGACGCAGAACGACATCATCAAGGAGTACCTCTCCCGGGGGACCTACGTCTTCCCGCCCGAGCACTCGCTGCGGCTGATCGGCGACGTGATCGCCTACACCGTCCACGAGATCCCGCAGTGGAACCCGATCAACATCTGCAGCTATCACCTGCAGGAGGCGGGCGCGACGCCGCAGCAGGAGCTGGCGTACGCCCTGTGCACCGCGATCGCCGTTCTCGACACCGTGCGCGAGTCGGGGCAGGTCTCCGAGGAGGACTTCGGCAAGGTCGTCGGCCGGATCTCGTTCTTCGTCAACGCGGGCGTGCGGTTCGTCGAGGAGATGTGCAAGATGCGCGCCTTCGTCCGGCTCTGGGACGAGCTGACAGCCGACCGCTACGGCGTCACCGACCCGAAGATGCGCCGGTTCCGCTACGGCGTGCAGGTCAACTCCCTCGGCCTCACCGAGGCGCAGCCTGAGAACAACGTGCAGCGGATCGTGCTCGAGATGCTCGGGGTGACCCTGAGCAAGGACGCCCGTGCCCGAGCCGTCCAGCTGCCGGCGTGGAACGAGGCGCTGGGCCTGCCGCGCCCGTGGGACCAGCAGTGGTCGCTGCGGCTGCAGCAGGTGCTGGCGTTCGAGTCCGACCTGCTGGAGTACGACGACCTCTTCGAAGGCTCGAAGGTCGTCGAGGCCAAGGTGACCGAGCTGGTCGAGGGTGCCCGCGCGGAGATGGATCGGGTCCAGGCGCTGGGTGGGGCGATCGCCGCGGTGGAGTCGGGCTACATGAAGCAGGAGCTGGTCAGCGCCCACGCCGCCCGGCGCGGTCGGATCGAGTCCGGCGAGGAGAAGGTCGTCGGCGTCAACGTCTATGAGACGACCGAGCCGTCGCCGCTGACCGCCGACCTCGACACCGTGATCCAGGCGGGCGATCCCGAGGCCGAGCGGTCCGCGCTCGAGTCGGTGCGCGCCTGGAAGGAGCAGCGCGACGAGGACGCCGTCGTGCAGGCACTGGCCAGGCTTGCGGCCGACGCCAAGACCGACACCAACCTGATGCCCGCGACCCTGGCCGCCGCCAGGGCCGGCGCCACCACGGGGGAGTGGGCGGGCACCTTGCGCGAGGTGTTCGGCGAGTTCCGCGCGCCCACCGGTGTCTCCGGTGCGGTCGGGGTGGCCGAGGCCGGCGACGAGCTGGCCGGTGTCCGCGACCGGGTGAAGGCGACCGGCGAGGAGCTGGGCGGCCGGCTCCGGCTGCTCGTCGGCAAGCCGGGACTCGACGGCCACTCCAACGGCGCCGAGCAGGTCGCGGTGCGGGCCCGGGACGCGGGCTTCGAGGTGATCTACCAGGGCATCCGGCTCACGCCGGAGCAGATCGTCGCCGCCGCCGTGGCCGAGGACGTGCACTGCGTCGGCATCTCCATCCTCTCGGGCTCGCACATGGAGCTGGTGCCGGCTGTCCTCGACGGGCTGCGCGATGCCGGCCTGGGCGACGTACCCGTCATCGTCGGCGGAATCATCCCCGAGGCCGACGCTCGCCGCCTGGAGGAGCTGGGCGTTGCCGCCGTCTACACCCCCAAGGACTTCGGGCTCACCGAGATCATGGGCGGCATCGTCGACGTGATCCGCAAGGCCCACGGGCTGGACTCATAGGGTGACGACGTGAGCGACCTGCAGTGCCCGGCCCGGGTCTTCTTCGCGCGCCACGGCGAGGCGGAGTACGAGACCGAGCTGCTGATGGACCACGGCGGCAGCCTGACGACGCTCGGTCGTGCGCAGGCGCGCGAGCTCGGCGAGAAGCTCCGCAGCGAGCGGATCGTCCACGTCTACACCAGCACGATCTCGCGCGCCGTGCAGACGGCCGAGCTGGCCGCGGCTGCTCTCGGCGTCGAGGTGACGGTGCGTGAGGGGCTGGTCGAGCTGGCGCTCGGCGAGGCTTCCGGTCGGCCGGCCGGGAGCGGCCTGTTCGTTCGCGAGATGAAGGCCTGGGTGGCCGGAGACGTCGAGGCGAGGGCGCCGGGCAGCGAGAGTGCCGTCGAGATCGCAGCGCGCGTACGCCGGGTGCTCGACGACCTCGCCGACCGACACCGCGGCGAGGCGGTCCTGGTGGTGAGCCACGGCGGCGCGCTCGTGGCGACGCTGGCCGTGCTCGACTTCGAGCCGGGGAGGTCGTGGGACATCCAGAACTGCGCGTTCGCGCAGCTCGACGGCGACGCCGACGGCTGGCGAGTCTTAGGTTAGGCAACCCTAAACCACAGATGCTAGGGTCCGCCCGTGTCGAAGAAGGGCAAGGGCAAGGACAAGAAAGCCCGCCTCCCCAAGAAGAAGTGCTGCGTGTCCAAGGACAAGTGCAGGCGCTGCCCGCTGCTCATGCTCAAGAAGGGCACCCTGCCCGAGGGCTATACCGTCAAGAAGCGCAAACTCGTCAAGCTGCCGAAGGCGGCCTGATCCCGACCCTCCGGAGGTACGCCGTGGCCGCAGACCGCTTCGTCGAGCAGCTCAACGCCCAGATCGGCAACGAGCTCGCGGCGCACAACCAGTACCTCGCCTGCGCGGTCTACTACGACGCCCTGACGATGCCGCAGATGGCGGCGTTCTTCTACGGCCAGGCGCTCGAGGAGCGCAACCACGCGATGATGATGGTCCGCTACCTGCTCGACACCGACGCCGACGTGACGATCCCCGGCGTCGAGGCTCCGGTGTCGGCGTTCGACGACGTGGTCGCCCCCGTGGTGCTGGCCCTCCAGCAGGAGAAGCGGGTCACCGACCAGATCAACGGCCTGCTCAAGACCGCGCGCGAGGAGTCTGACTTCGCCTCCGAGCAGTTCATGCAGTGGTTCATCAAGGAGCAGGTCGAGGAGGTCGCCACGATGAGCGACCTGCTCGCCGTGGTCACCCGCAACCGCGACGACGTCGAGGACATCGAGGAGTACGTCGCCCGCGAGCAGGGCAGCGGCGACACCGATCCCACTGCTCCCCGCATCGCCGGCGCCTGACCCCTTCGGGCGGAGCACGGCAGACTGCCCCCATGGCGCGGGTGACGGTGGTGGGGGCCGGTGTGGTCGGCCTGACCTGCGCCGTCCGCCTCCTCGAGAGCGGTCACCGGGTCGACGTCCTGGCTCGTGACCTGCCCTTGGAGACGACGTCAGCGGTGGCCGCCGCGCTCTGGTACCCCTACCTGGCCTTCCCGCGGGAGCGGGTCCTGGGCTGGTCGGCGGCGTCGTACGCCGCGTTCGCGGGCCTGGCGGAGGTCACGGGCACGGGCGTGACGATGCGGGCGGGCACCGACGTCTTCGGCTCGCCGCAGGAGGAGCCGTGGTGGCGTTCGGCCGTGCCCTCGCTCGACAAGGTCGCGCCACCGTCTGGGTACGCCGACGCCTGGACCTTCCTCGCGCCGGTGGTCGAGATGCCGCTCTACCTGGAGTGGCTGGCCGGCCGGGTGGAGGAGCTCGGGGGCACGATCACCCGCCTCAACCTCTCGGCTCTCCCGTCGGGACCGGACGTGGTCGTCAACGCCTCGGCCCTCGGCTCGCGGCTGCTGGCCGAGGACCCGACGGTGACGCCCGTCCGCGGCCAGGTGGTGCTCGTCGAGCAGGTCGGACTGGAGCGGTGGTGGCTGCAGTCGACGGACCCGGCGATCTACGTCATCCCCCGCTCCCACGACATCGTGGTGGGCGGCACCGAGGAGCCCGGTGACTGGAGCCGGACGCCGGCACCCTCGACCGCGGCGGCGATCCTGGCCCGGGCGCGGGACCTGGTGCCCGAGCTGGCCGGCGCGGCCGTCCTCCGGCACCGCGTCGGCCTCCGCCCCGGCCGGCCGTCGGTCCGCGTCGAGCGGGTCGGCGACGTCGTGCACTGCTACGGCCACGGCGGCGCCGGCGTGACCTTGAGCTGGGGCACCGCCGACGAGGTCGCGGCCCTCGTCGGCCCACCCGTTGGTTGAGGAGGTTGCGCTAGCAACCGTCACGAAACCAAGGGGCCTAGCGCCTCCACGGGCTGGACGTCCAGCACGGCGTCCGGGCCCAGCGGGCCGTAGATGTGGGGGAAGGTGTCGTCACCGACCTGGTCCTCGCGCCACGGCACCTCCAGCTTGTCGGTGTCGATCGTGAGCAGCACCAGCGGCTCCTCGACGTCGCGGTAGAACGCCTGCCAGACCGGCCGCACCTGCTCGCGCCGCGACGCATGGATGAACCCTTCCTCCGCGAGGGTGCGGCCGAGGGTCGAGGTCGTGTAGCTCCCGCTCTGCTGCGCGGCCCGCCAGTCGGCCGCCGTGGCGATGTGGAAGATCCGCATCGCTCAGAACAGCCGGTGGCTGGGGTCGTCGAGGCCGCGCAGCGCGTCGTAGTCGATGACAGCGCAGGCGATGCCGCGGTCGGTGGCGAGCACCCGGGCCTGCGGCTTGATCTCCTGGGCGGCGAAGATTCCGCGCACCGGCGCCAGCAGCGGGTCGCGGTTGAGGAGCTCGAGATAGCGGGTCAGCTGCTCGACACCGTCGATCTCGCCGCGGCGCTTGATCTCCACGGCCACGCTGGATCCCGCGGAGTCGCGACACATCAGGTCGACGGGGCCGATCGCGGTCGGGTACTCGCGGCGGACGAGTGTCAGCCCCTCGGCCAGGGTCGCGGGGTGCTCGGCCAACAGCTCCTGGAGGTGCTTCTCGACGCCGTCCTTCTGCAGGCCAGGGTCGACGCCGAGATCGTGGGAGGAGTCGCTGAGGATCGCCTCGATCAGGATGCGCAACGTGTCTTCCGGCCCTGTCGATGTACTCCGTGACGTCACCGTCCACTCCACGGCGCCGTCCTCGGTGGTCCCCTCACGCAGGGTGCAGGGTGGCGACATCCAGTTCAGCGGCTTGTAGGAGCCGCCGTCGGAGTGCACCAGCACGGACCCGTCGGCCTTGATCATCAGCACCCGGGTGGCCATCGGCAGGTGTGCGGTGAGCCTTCCGGCGTAGTCGACCTGACACCGCGCCACGACCAGTCTCACGAGCAGCGAATCTACAGTGGCGCGTGACTGGTCCCACACCCGGCCGCAGAACGCTGCGTGGGATGATCCGGCCATGACGAGCACCCCGGCAAAGCCCCGCGACTTCTCCTCGATCGGCGTGATCGGGCTGGGCACGATGGGCGCCGGCATTGCCGAGGTGTTCGCCCGCAACGGCTTCGCCGTGACCGGCGTGGAGATCAACGACGAGGCACTCGAGCGCGGCCGTCAGCACCTCGAGCACTCGACCGGCCGGGCCGTGGCGCGCGGCAAGCTGACCGAGGCGGAGCAGGCCGAGCTGCTGGGACGGATCACCTTCACGACCAGCATGAAGGACCTCGCCGACGCCGACTTCGTGGTCGAGGCGGTCGTCGAGTCGGTCGAGATCAAGAAGGCGATCTTCCGCGACCTCGACGACGTCGTGCGGCCCGATGCGATCCTGGCGACCAACACCTCGTCGCTCTCGGTCACCGAGATCTCCACCGCCAACAGCCTTCCAGGCCGCGTTGTCGGCGTGCACTTCTTCAACCCCGCGCCGGTCCAGAACCTCGTCGAGATCATCAAGACCGTCGTCACCGACCCCACCGTGCTCGCCGACGTCGAACGCCTGATGGGTCGTCTCGGCAAGAGCCCGGTCGTGTGTGGCGACAAGGCCGGCTTCATCGCCAACACCCTGCTCTTCGGCTACCTCAACCACGCGGTCGCGATGTACGAGGGCCACTACGCCACCCGCGAGGACATCGACGCGGCCATGCGCTACGGCTGCGGCTATCCGATGGGCCCGCTCGCGCTGCTCGACCTGATCGGTCTCGACACGGCGTACGAGATCCTCGACACGATGTACAAGCAGGGCCGCGACCGCCTGCATGCGCCCGCCCCGATCCTCAAGCAGATGGTCACCGCCGGGCTCCTGGGCCGGAAATCGGGCCGGGGCTTCTACACCTACGAGGCGCCGGACAGCTCCAAGGTGCTGGCCGACCACCTCACCCCGTCGGCGGACGACCAGCCCGAGTTCAAGCGCAACATCTCCCGCGTCGGCGTGGTCGGCACCGGGACCATGGCGGCGGGCATCGTCGAGGTCTTCGCCAAGGCCGGCTACGACGTGCTCTACGTCGGCCGCTCGGCCGACAAGGTCGAGGGCGTACGGGACACCATCGAGCGCTCGCTGGACAAGGCCATCCAGCGCGGCAAGCTCGAGGAGTCCGTCCGCGAGGAGGTGGCGGGGCGCTTGACGGGATCCACCTCTCTGGAGGACCTCGCGGACGTCGACATCGTCATCGAGGCGATCGCCGAGGACCTGCGCATCAAGACCACGCTCTTCGAGAACCTCGACGAGATCTGCAAGCCCGGCGCGATCCTGGCCACGACGACCTCGTCGCTGCCGATCATCTCGTGCGCCACCGCGACGAAGCGGCCGTACGACGTGATCGGCATGCACTTCTTCAACCCGGCGCCGGTCATGCGGCTGGTCGAGGTGGTCTCCACCGTCGCCACCGACGACGACGTGGCCGAGACGGTCCGCGCGCTGTGCGCGAAGATCGACCGGGTGGCTGTTTCCTGCGGCGACCGGGCCGGCTTCATCGTCAACGCGCTGCTGTTTCCTTACCTCAACGACGCGGTCAAGATGCTCGAGGCCCACTACGCCACGGCCGACGAGGTCGACACCGCGATGAAGCTGGGCTGCGCCCTGCCGATGGGTCCCTTCGAGCTGCTCGACGTGGTCGGCAACGACGTCTCGCTGGCGATCCAGCGCGAGCTCTACCTCGAGTTCCGGGAGCCCGGCTTCGCTCCCGCTCCGCTGCTGGAGCACCTGGTCACCGCCGGTTACCTCGGCCGCAAGACCCAACGCGGCTTCCGCGACTACTCGCAGCGCTGAGCCCGGCCTCCGGTTTCGAGACAGGCGCTAGCGCGCCTTCCTCAACGTCCGGCGTACCCACCCGGGAGGGTGGTGTGAGGTCGCCTGCCCAGTATTAGCGTCGAATTTTGCTCGGGCCAGGCCCTCGAAGCCGCGTCCCCCCGGGCAGGAGGCGGACAGCCATGGCGGTCGAGACAGGCAGGATCACCACCGACATCCCGGCCCGGATGGACCGACTGCCATGGGCACGCTGGCACTGGATGATCGTCGTCGGCCTCGGGGCCGTCTGGATCCTCGACGGGCTCGAAGTCACGATCGTCGGTTCGATGTCCGAGGCGCTGAAGCCCGCTGACACCGGCCTGGGCCTGAGCAGCTCGGACATCGGAATGGCAGGTGCGGTGTACGTGGCCGGCGCGTGCTTGGGCGCGCTCTTCTTCGGACAGCTGACCGACCGGTTCGGCCGGAAGAAGCTCTTCCTGATCACCCTCGGCGTCTACACGGTCGCCACCGTGCTGACGGCGTTCTCGATGACCCCGATGTGGTACTTCTGCGCACGGTTCCTCACCGGTGCCGGCATCGGTGGTGAGTACGCCGCGATCAACTCGGCGATCGACGAGCTGATCCCGGCCAAGTTCCGGGGTCGTGTCGACATCGCGATCAACGGCTCCTTCTGGGTCGGCGCCACCGCCGGCGCGTTGCTCACCATCCCGCTGCTCGACCCGACCATCGTCGACCCGGCGTTGGGCTGGAGACTCGCCTTCGGGCTGGGCGCGATCCTGGCGGTCGGCATCCTGCTCGTCCGTCGGCACGTGCCCGAGAGCCCGCGCTGGCTCTTCATCCACGGTCGCGAGGACGAGGCCGAGGAGATCGTCAAGGACATCGAGCGCACCGTGGAGGAGGAGTCTGGCAAGGAGCTGGGCTCGGTCTCCGACACGCTCACCATCCGCCAGCGCACGACGATCGGTCTTCCCCTGATCGCCAAGACGGTCTTCACGCTCTATCCCAGGCGCACCATCCTGTGCTTCTCCTTGTTCGTCGGCCAGGCGTTCCTCTACAACGCCTTCTTCTTCACCTACGGCGACAGCCTGACCACGTTCCTCGGCGTCGAGCAGACCGGGTACTACCTCGCGGTCTTCGCCGTCAGCAACTTCCTCGGGGCGCTGCTGCTCAGCAAGCTGTTCGACAGCGTCGGGCGGGTCCCGATGATCTCCGGCACCTACATCCTGTCCGGAGCGTTGCTGGCAGGGACCGGCTTCTTCCTCGGCGACGTGACCGCCGTGACCCTGACGATCATGGGCTGCATCATCTTCTTCTTCGCCTCCGCCGGCGCCTCCGCGGCCTACCTGACGGCCAGTGAGGTCTTCCCGATCGAGACCCGCGCCCTGTGCATCGCCTTCTTCTACGCCATCGGCACCGCGGTCGGCGGCATCACCGGTCCGCTGTACTTCGGCAAGCTCATCGACGACGCATCCGCATCGGGCGACATCACCGGGATCGCCATCGGCTACTTCGTGGGTGCCACGCTGATGATCGCGGGCGGCATCGTCGCGGCCTTCCTCGGCGTCAAGGCCGAGGGTCAGTCGCTGGAGAGCCTCGCCCAGCCGCTGACCGCCGAGGACGCCGAGGCGACCGGTCCGTCCGACGACGACCGCGCCCCGCAGCGCGTCTGACCGACCCACACCCGATCCGATCGGAGGAAGCATCATGCCGATGCCCCCACCCAAGGCCTCGACCGAAGGGCCGCGCGACCGACACGTGCACTACGAGATCGGCCAGGTCGTCCGCGCGCTCAAGTCGCAAGGCCCGCAGCGGCCCGAGGACCTGGCCGCCAAGGTCGGCGCCGAGTACTGGGAGTCGGGGCGGTTCGACAAGGCCGTGTCGCTGGCTGTCAGCGACGGCTTGCTCACCCGCCAGGGTGACGGCCGGCTGGCGTCGACCTAGGAGCGCGACCGACGGGCCGTCGTACGGTGGCCCCATGACGCGTAACTGGGACGTGCGTGGGGACGAGCTGGCCCGGGAGGCCATCGCCCGCGGTGACTCGACCGGCTGGTTCGACGCCCTGTACGCCGAGGGCGTCGACGGCCGCGTCGACATGCCCTGGGACCGCTCCGATCCGCAGCCGCTCCTCGCCGAATGGGCCGACACCATCGGTCTCGAGGGCACCGGCCGCAGCGCCGTGGTGGTCGGGTGCGGTCTCGGTGCCGACGCGGAGTACCTCGCCCGCCTGGGCTTCGACACCACGGCCTTCGACATCGCGCCGACGGCCGTCGCCGAAGCGAGACGGCGTCATCCCGAGAGTCCGGTCGACTACCGCGTGGCCGACCTGCTCGACCTGCCCGACGAGTGGGCGGGTGGCTTCGACCTCGTCGTGGAGATCTTCACCCTCCAGGCGCTGCCCGACCCGCCCCGGACTGCGGCCGCCGACGGCGTACGCCGCCTGGTTGCGCCCGGCGGGACGCTGCTGGCCATCTTCTTCCGGAACGACGGGTCGCAGCCGTCCGACAAGGGACCGCCCTTCGCCATGAGCCGCGAGTTCATGGAAGGTCTGGGCGTCGCCGGCCTCACGCTGCTGTCCCTCGACGAGCTCGAGAGTCCCGGCGGCCCGCGCTGGCGTGGAGAGTACCGCCGAGCCTGACAACAGCCGGCGGTTGACGCGGCTCCGTACCCTGTGGGCATGGAGTGGCTGTTCTTAGGCATCCTGGTCGTCGGGATCGTGCTGGCGGTGGCTGCGACGCGGTCCAGCCGCCGCAAGGCCTTGGCGCGCAAGCAGGCCGAGCTCGAGCCCGTCAAGAAGCTGGCTTTCGAGGACATCACGGCCCTGGGCGTGGAGCTGCAGGACCTCGACGCCGAGCTGGCGGGGCAGGATCTCGACACGGGCACTCGCGCCGACTACCAGCGGGCGCTGGACTCCTACGAGTCGGCCAAGTTCGCCGGCGACTACATGACCGAGCCCGACGAGATCAAGAACGTCATCAAGATCCTCGACGACGGCCGCTACGCCATCGCCTGCGTTCGGGCCAGGGCGGCTGGGGGGCCGTTGCCGCAGCGTCGCCCCGCGTGCTTCTTCGACCCTCGGCACGGGATGGCCGTCGAGGACGTGCCCTACGCCCCGCCGGGCGGCGTCCAGCGCGACGTGCCGGCGTGCGCGCTCGACGCCGAACGCGTCAAGGCGGGCGCCGAGCCGGACACCCGGCAGGTGATGGTCGGCTCGCAGCGGGTGCCGTACTGGCAGGGCGGCCCCGCCTACGCGCCGTACGCCGCGGGCTACTTCGGCTCCTTCGGGCCGATGGAGTGGATGTTCGTGGGCTTGATGTTCGGCGGCGGGTTCGACGGCCTCGGCGAGGGCATCGACGGCATCGGCGACGGGATCGGCGACGGCATCGGCTCGATCGGCGACGGCATCGGCAACCTCTTCGACGGGGGATTCGACTTCTGACCGCCCCTGACCCGAGCTTGCGAGGGTCAGGACAAGGCGGGCAGGTTGAGGAGGGTCGACGCAGACCCGAGCTTGCGAGGGGCTGGGTGACCCGTCTCGAAACCCGGTGACTCTACGCTGGCGCCGTGACCACCGGGCCGACCACCCTTCACTCCACGACGCTGGGGGAGCAGGGGTCGTGGGTGGTGTTCTGCCACGGACTCTTCGGCCAGGGCAAGAACTGGACCCAGATCGCCAAGGTCGTCGCCCAGCGGCATCGCGTGCTGCTGCTCGACATGCCCCAGCACGGCCGGTCCGCGTGGTCACCGCACTTCGACTATCTCGACGCGGCCGACCAGGTCGCCGCCGCGATCTCGGAGGCGGCGGATGGGGAAGCCGTGGCCCTGGTCGGCCACTCCATGGGTGGCAAGATCGCGATGGCCCTCACGCTGCGTCACCCCGAGCAGGTGGAGCGGCTGTGCGTCGTCGACGTGGCTCCGGTGGCCTATCCCAGCGGCCGCGAGTTCGTGGGCTACGTCCATGCGATGCGTGGGCTCGACCTCGCCGTGCTCGCCACCCGGGCAGACGCCGACGCGGCCCTCGCGGATGCCGTCCCGAACCAGGTGGTTCGCGGGTTCCTGCTGCAGAATCTCCGCCGCAGCCCCGACGGGCAAGGGTGGGCGTGGCAGCCCAACCTCGAGGTCATCGAGGACGACCTCGACGTGATCACGGGATGGCCGGCCGACCGTCTCGTCGGCCTCCCGCCTTACGACGGCCCGGTGCTGTGGGTGCGCGGCGAACGCTCCGAGCACGTCGGCGACGAGCACGGCGAAGCCATGTCGGCGCTGTTCTCGAGGCTGCGGCGGGTGACGATCAAGGGCGCCGGGCACTGGGTGCACTCCGAGCAGCCCGAGTCGTTCCTCGCGGTCCTTCAGCAGTTCTTGGGTGACTGAGCGTCGGCGGCTGAGCGCCTAGCGGCGGCGGGCGCGGTAGGCCGCCACGGCGGCCCGGTTGCTGCAGGTCGTGTCGCAGTAGATCTTCGACCGGTTGCGCGACAGGTCGAGCACGACGCCGTCGCAGTCGTCCTGCGCGCACACGCCGAGCCGCGACATCTCATCGGCCCGGATCACGTCGATCATCGCCATCGCCGTCTCCACACTGATCCGCTGGGCCAGCGGCGCCTGCGGGTCCACGGCGTGCAGGTGCCAGTCGAAGCGGTCGTGGCGCACCAGCCGGGGGAGCGCCCGCGCCCGACCCAGCAGATCGTTGACGATCTCCACCGCGTCGTCGCGGTTGGCGGTGAGCAGGGCGCGCAGCTGCGGTCGCAGGCGGCGTACGGCGTCCAGCTCGGCGGCGTCGCGGTCGCGGCGGCCGGTGTACTCGAATCGCGCGTAGTAGGCGTCGAGGTCCTCGACCGTCGTCAGGGTGTCCGGCTCCTCGCCGGAGTTCACCAGCGTGACGGCGGCCTGGAGCGACACCTGAGTGTCATGTGCGAACAACACGTTGACAGGTTACACGATGTCGACGTAGTGTCATATGTCATGAGCACGATTGCCGATGACAAGGCTCAGGTCACCCGGTCCTCCCGGACGGTGGCAGGGCTCGGGTTCGCCGTGCTCTCGGCCGCCACCTTCGGCATGTCCGGAGCGCTGGCGCGTGGCCTGCTCGACACCGGCTGGACGCCCGGCGCCGTGGTGCTGGCCAGGATCACGATCGCCGCCCTCGTGGTCGCGCCGTTCGGGCTCATGGCCATCCGCGGCCGATGGCACCTGTTGCGGGCGGGCTGGCGCACGGTCCTGATCTACGGCTTGGTCGCCGTGGCGGCCACGCAGTTCTTCTACTTCTCGGCTGTCTCGCACATGGAGGTGGGGCCGGCGCTGTTGATCGAGTACACCGCCCCGGCCGCCATCGTGCTGTGGCTGTGGCTGCGACACGGCGAGCGACCGAGCCCGGTCACCCTGGCCGGGGCCGGTTTGGCCGGTCTCGGGCTGGTCCTGGTGCTCGACCTGGTCTCGGGGGCGGAGCTGAGCCTGGTCGGGGTCGGCTGGGCGCTCGCCGCCATGGTCGGGTGCGCGATCTACTTCGTGATGTCCGCCGACGAGGGCAACGGGCTGCCTCCGATTGCCCTGGCTGCGGCCGGCATGGTCATCGGGGCCACGTCTCTCGCCGTCCTCGGCGCGGTCGGCGTGCTCGAGATGAGCACCGCCACGACGTCGGTCACGCTGGCCGGCCGAACGGTCGACTGGTGGGTACCGGTGCTGCTGCTCGGCGTGGTCACGGCAGCGGTCGCCTACGTCGCCGGCATCGCCGCCAGCCGCCGGCTGGGTTCACGGCTGGCGTCGTTCGTGGCGCTGGTCGAGGTCGTCTTCGGCGTGCTCTGGGCGTGGGTGCTGCTCGACGAGCTGCCGCGTGCCATCCAGCTCGTCGGTGGCGTGCTGATCCTCGCCGGAGTCGTGGCTGTCAAGCTGGGAGAGCGGTCGGTGGTCGGCGCGGCCGCCGAGGCGTCAGAATCGCAGGCGTGACCGAAGACCTCCGAGTCGTGCCGGCCAACCAAGCCACCTGGGAGGACCTGCAACAGGTCTTCGGGACCCGTGGCGCGGGGTACCGCTGCCAGTGCCAGCGCTACAAGCTGGCGCCGAAGGAGAGCTTCGGCTCCGTCCCGGTCGAGGACCGCGCGTTCCGGCTGCGCCAGCAGACCGACTGCGGCCACCCTGACTCCGGAGAGACCAGCGGGCTGGTCGCCTATCTGGGTGAGGAGCCAGTCGGGTGGTGTGCGGTCGAGCCGCGGCCGGCGTACGTCGGCCTGACGCGGGTGTTCCGCGTGCCCTGGGAGGGCCGCGACGAGGACCGGACCGACGAGACGGTGTGGGCGGTGACGTGTCTGTTCACCCGGGCGGGGTTCCGCAAGCGCGGCGTCAGCCGGGCGTTGGCCAGGGCGGCGGTCGACCATGCTCGCGCTGGTGGCGCCCGCGCTCTCGAGGCCTATCCGATCACCACCACGACGGTCATCCAGGACGAACTGAACGTCGGGACGGTGGCCACCTTCGCGGCCGCCGGGCTGACCCAGGTGAGTCAGCCGACGCCGCGCCGGGTCGTGATGCGGGTCGACCTCGACCCGTAGCCCCCGCTCCCGGCTAACGCGCGTCCTGACGCCTGACGAGCACCTCGCGGGTGATCAGCAGGATCGCCGCCGCGGTCGGGATCGCCAGCAGCGCCCCGATCACGCCGAGCAGTGCCGCTCCGACGAGAGCCGCGATGACGGTGACCGCGCCCGGGATGTCCACGGACTTCGACATCACCCTCGGGTAGAGCACGTAGTTCTCGACCTGCTGGTAGATGACGTAGAAGATCACGCAGAGGATGCCGGCCTTCACGTCGGTGGCGAAGGCGATCGCGCAGACGATGACCGCGCCGATGGTGGCCCCGATCAGCGGGATGACGTCGAGCAGCATCACCACGAAGGCGAGAGCGACGGCGTACTCGCCGAGGCCGACGATGAACAGGAAGATCAGCGACGAGAGCCCGGCGCACAACGCGATGACGAACGCGCCCGCGACGTAGCCGCCGACGCTCTCGATCACCCGGTTGCCCAGCTTGCTGACCCGGTCGCGACGCGAGGCGGGGGCCAGGCTGTACAACGCGTTCTTGGTGGTCTCGAGCGAGGACAGGAAGTAGAGCGTCATCACGATGATGAGGAACGCGTTGGCCAGGGCGGAGAGGACCTTCAGCCCGAAGCCGAGGACGCCGCCGAACAGCCCCGAGGTGAAGTTGCCTCCGGCGACGTACTCCTGGACCTTGTCGATGATGTCGAAGCGGTCGTCGAGGTCCTGGACCCGACGGTTCTGCTGGAACTGGTCGAGCCACTCAGGGGCCTTGTCGGTGATCAGGGCGACCTGGTCGCTGATGACCGGGACGATCGCCCACAAGAACAGCGCCACGGCGACCAGGAAGAGCACGATCACGGCGAGCACGGCCAGGCCGCGACGCAAACCCCGGCGGACGAACCACTCCACCGACGGGTTCAGGCCGGCCGCCAGGAACAGCGAGACGACGATGAGGATGAGGACCCCGCCGATTCGCTCCATCTGGCCGAACAGCCAGAACGACAGGGCCACGCCGAGGCCACCGAAGAAGCCGAGGTAGAAGGGCGAGTGCTTGTCGAAGCGTGCGCCGGGCCGGCCGAGGGACCCTGCGCTCTCGTCAGCGTCGCGAGGACGGTGACCCGTCGACCCGTCGCCTCGGCCAGGGCGAGCTGCTCGCGCGGTGACTGCCGGTTCGCGACGGGTGGCGTGCTCCGCCGACCCCGCCCGAAGCTCAACCGCGTCCCTTGTCGTCGCCGCTGTCGCCGCCGTCGTCGTCCTCGGCGAAGCTGGCCACCACGTCACGCAGCGAGGCCAGCTGGGCGGTGATCGCGTCGCGGCGCTTGGTCATCCGCTCGATCTCGGCGCGGACGCCCTCGAGCTGACGCTTGGCGTCGGCTTGACCCGAGGTGTTGATCGAGTCGGACTGGCTGCGGGCGGAGGCCACGATCTGCTCGGCCTCGCGGCGAGCCCGGGCGAGCAGTGCATCGGACTCTGTCTGGGCCTGCTCGCGGTGGCTGTTCGCCTGCGCGATCGCCTCGCGAGCCCGCTGCTCGGCGGCGGTGGCCCGCTCTTCGGCCTCCTGCACCAGCCGGGTGGTCTCTCCGGTCGCGCTGGCGTGGTGCTCGGTGGCCTCGCGGGCCAGCCGTTCCTTCTCCACGGCCAGGGTGCGTTGTGCCTCCGCGACCTCGCGGTCGGCGGCGGCCCGGGCCTGTTCGGTCTCGCGGGTGGCCGTGACCCTGAGGTCGTTGGTCTCCTGCTGCGCCGCGAGCCGGAGCTGGTCGGCCTCGCGCCGGGCCGAGGCGAGCACGTCGGCCGCCTCGCTGCGGGCCAGGGTCCGCTCCTGCTCGGCGTCGGCGATCACGCGGCTGCGGGTCTCGTCGAGCTCCTGGAGCTGGACGAGCCGGATGTCCTCGGCTTCGCGGGTGGCGTCCGCGCGCACGGCCTGCCCGTCGCGCGTCGCCTGCTCGCGGATCTCCGCGGCGTCGCGCTCGGCGTTGGCCCGGACCTCTGCGGCCTCCTCCTCGGCCAGCCGCAGCATGGCCGTCGCGCGGCCGCCGAGGCCGGCGTACGACGGGTTCTGGTTCTCCGACAGCTCCTTGCGGGCCGCTTCGAGCGCGTTCTCGAGCTCGCCGATCCGGCCCTGGGCCTGCTGCAGGCTGCCGCCGAGACGGTCGCGCTCCCCGGCCAGCTGGCGCAGCTGCCCGTCGACCGCTGCCTTGTCGTAGCCGCCACGGCGCACCGTCGGCAGCGGCGACCCCGCGGGCGGGGGTGGGGCGAACGCCGGTTGTGTTGGCGGCTGTGGGCTCGGCTGGGCGGCCGGCTGCTGAGGTTGGGCGGGCTGAGGGGCGGGAGGCCGCGCTGCGACCAGGTCGGGATCCGGGGGCAGCACCCGGCGCTGGGGGAGCGGCTGCCCGGACAGGACGGGCGCGGCGACGGGCGGGGCGACGGGCGGGGCGACCGGCGGGGCCACCGGCGGTGCCACCGGCGTCATCACCCGGGTGCGCTCGTCGTCTCCCTGGTCGACGGCGGCGTCTGGCAGCGGGCTCTCCTCGGCTCGGGCCGGGCTCGTCGGCGCGGTCGTCGTCGGCGTCGTCGGGCTCGTCGTCGAAGATGGACAGGCCGCGATCGCTCATAGGGGCGTCACTCCTCGGTGGGGTCTGGAGATGTACCCCCAGTCTCCAACATCAGCCCTGACCCGCCCACCCCGCCTCGCGGAGCCGGACCGTCAGATCGCGATCAGACGCCGCGGAACCTGTTGATCGCGTCCTCGTGGCGCGCCCGCATCTGCTGGTCCCGCACGCCCAGCCCCTCCTCCGGGGCCAGGCAGAGCACCCCGACCTTGCCCTGGTGAGCGTTGCGATGCACGTCCAGCGCGGCCTGGCCGACCTCGTCGAGCGGATAGGCCCGCGACAGCGTGGGGTGGATCATCCCCTTGGCGATCAGGCGGTTGGCCTCCCAGGACTCGCGGTAGTTGGCGAAGTGCGAGCCGATGATCCGCTTGAGGTTCATCCACAGGTAGCGGTTGTCGTACTCGTGCAGGTAGCCCGACGTCGAGGCGCACGTGACGATGGTGCCGCCCTTGCGCGCGGCGTAGACGGACGCGCCGAAGGTCTCGCGGCCCGGGTGCTCGAAGACGATGTCCACATCCTCGCCCCCGGTGAGTTCGCGGATGTCAGTGCCGAGTCGTTTCCACTCCGCGGGGTCCTGGGTGTCCTCGTCCTTCCAGAACCGGTAGTCGGCCTCGGACCGGTTGATGATGAGCTCGGCGCCCATCGCGCGGCAGACGTCGGCCTTCTCCTCGTTGGAGACCACGCACACGGGTGTCGCGCCGCCGTTGAGGGCGTACTGCGTGGCGAATCCACCCAGGCCACCGGAGGCACCCCAGATCAGCACGTTGTCGCCCTGCTTCATCCCCGCGCCGTTGCGGCTGACCAGCTGCCGGTACGCCGTGGAGTTGACCAGTCCCGGCGAGGCGGCCTCCTCCCAGGTGAGGTGGGCGGCCTTGGGCATCAGCTGGTTGGACTTGACCAGGGCGATCTCGGCGAGCCCGCCGAAGTTGGTCTCGAAGCCCCAGATCCGCTGCTCCGGGTCGAGCATCGTGTCGTTGTGGCCGTCGGGGCTCTCCAGCTCGACGCTGAGGCAGTGGGCAACGACCTCGTCGCCGGGGCTCCAGCGGTGCACGCCGGGGCCGGTCCTGAGCACGACGCCGGACAGGTCGGAGCCGACCACGTGGTAGGGCAGGTCGTGGCGTTTGGTCAGCGGCGACAACTTGCCGTACCTCTCGAGGAACCCGAAGGTCGCCATCGGCTCGAAGATGCTCGTCCACACCGTGTTGTAGTTGATCGCGCTGGCCATCACCGCCACCAGCGCCTCGCCGGGGCCGAGCTCGGGCACCGGCACGTCATCGACGTGGAGGGACTTGCGCGGGTCCTTGTCCTTGCTCTCGAGACCCTCGAACATGTCGACCTCGTCCTGGTGGACGGTCACACCCCGGTACGACTGCGGGACGGCGAGCGCGGCGAAGTCCTCGCTGGTGGTGTCGCCGGCGAGGACGGCATCGAGGATGTGCTGCACGATCTGCTCCTGACAGCCGGGGCGGTTGGGCTCAAGATACCGACGGGTAACGCGGTGTGGGCTGGTGTGTGCGAGAGGTAACAGCGGCGGGCTCGGGGTCAGGCGTGCTGCTGCCCGGACGGCTCGACCAGCTCGACCAGCACACCGCCGGCGTCCTTGGGGTGCACGAAGTTGACCCGCGAGCCCGACGTGCCGCGGCGCGCGTCGTCGTACAGCAGCCGTACGCCGCGCTCGCGCAGGGTCGCGGACACGGCGTCGAGGTCCTCGACCCGGTAGGCGAGCTGTTGCATCCCGGGGCCCGACCGGTCGAGGAACTTCGCGATCGTGGACTCGGGCGTGAGCGGGGCGAGCAGCTGGATGCAGGAGCCCGAGTCGCCGACGGCGACCATCGCCTCCCGCACGCCCTGCTCGACGTTGGTCTCCTCGTGGACGGCCTCCATGCCGAAGGTGTCGCGGTAGAAGGCGATCGCCTCGTCGAGGTCGGCGACGGCGATGCCGACATGGTCGATGGCGGTGAAGAGGTGGGCGGGCAGCGTCATGGCGCCATGCTCCTCGCGCGCGGCGCGAGGCGGCCACGCCTTGTGAGGTTTTCCTCAGCCGGAGGGCGCGTCTCCGGCTCGCCCGCGGTCCGGCGCGGTGGGTATCGTCGCGAGGACAGGCACCGCTTCACCCGCGCAGACCCGCAGGAGGCCCCCATGTCCGGATCCGTCATCGTCGCCGGCGCGCGTACGCCCATCGGCCGGCTGCTGGGAGGCCTCAAGGACAAGACCGCTGCCGACCTCGGCGGCGTGGCCATCGCCGGTGCGCTCGAGAAGGCCGGTGTCAGTGGCGACCAGGTCGACTACGTGATCATGGGGCAGGTCATCCAGGCGGGTGCCGGCCAGAACGCTGCCCGCACGGCCGCCGTGGCCGGCGGGATCCCGATGAGCATCCCGTCGATCACCATCAACAAGGTGTGCCTCTCCGGCATCAACGCCATCGCGATGGCCGACCAGCTGATCCGCGCCGGTGAGGTCGAGATCGTGGTCGCCGGTGGCATGGAGTCGATGACCAATGCGCCGCACCTGCTGCCCAAGTCGCGCGAGGGCTTCAAGTACGGCGACACCACGCTCGTCGACTCGATGGCGTACGACGCGCTGTGGGACCAGGCCACTGCCCAGGCGATGGGCATGCTCACCGAGGAGTGCAACGTCGCGGCCGACAACCTGACCCGCGAGGAGCAGGACGCGTTCGCGGCACGGTCCCACCAGCGGGCTGCCGAGGCCTGGAAGAACGGCGTCTTCGACGACGAGGTCGTGCCGGTGACGGTCAAGACCCGGGGCGGCGACGTGCAGGTGACCGCCGACGAGGGCGTCCGCGGCGACACGACCACCGAGTCGTTGGGCAAGCTACGGCCCGCCTTCAGCAAGGACGGCACCATCACCGCCGGCTCCGCCTCGCAGATCTCCGACGGCGCCTGCGCGGTCGTGGTGATGAGCAAGGCGAAGGCCGAGGAGCTAGGACTGACCTGGCTCGCCGAGATCGGTGCGCACGGCCAGGTGGCCGGCCCCGACTCGACGCTCCAGAGTCAGCCAGCCAACGCGACGGCGAAGGCCTGCGAGAAGGAAGGCATCACGCCCGCCGACCTCGACCTGGTCGAGTTCAACGAGGCCTTCGCCGCCGTCGGCATCTCCTCGGCACGCGCGCTCGGCCTGTCGGAGGACAAGGTCAACGTCAACGGCGGCGCCATCGCGCTCGGCCACCCGGTGGGCATGTCGGGCGCCCGGATCGTGCTGCACCTCGCCCACGAGCTCAAGCGCCGGGGTGGCGGGGTCGGCGCGGCCGCGCTGTGCGGTGGCGGCGGCCAGGGCGACGCGCTCATCATCCGGGTTCCGTGATCGGTGGTTGAGGAGCGAGCGAAGCGAGCGTCTCGAAACCACTCGCGCGGGGCGACCGACGTCTCCGACCTGGTGTCTCGCGCGCGCGATCGCGACCCCCGAGCGGTCGCCCGGCTGATCTCGCTGGTCGAGGACGAGTCGCCGCAGCTGCGCGAGGTGATGGCGGCGCTGGCTCCGCACACCGGCCATGCGCAGATCGTCGGCATCACGGGCTCGCCGGGGGTCGGGAAGTCGACCTCCACCAACGCCCTCGTCGGTGAGCTGCGCCGGACGGACAAGCGCGTCGGCGTGCTCGCGGTGGACCCGTCCTCGCCGTTCTCCGGCGGCGCCCTGCTCGGCGACCGGGTGCGGATGCAGGACCACGCCACCGACCGTGACGTGTTCATCCGCTCGATGGCCTCGCGAGGTCACCTGGGCGGGTTGGCCTGGAGCACGCCCCAGGCCCTGCGGGTGCTCGACGCCGCTGGCTGCGACGTCGTGGTCGTCGAGACGGTGGGCGTCGGCCAGAGCGAGATCGACATCGCCGGTCTCGCCGACACCACGGTCGTGCTGCTCGCGCCGGGGGCCGGCGACGGCATCCAGGCCGCCAAGGCCGGCATCCTCGAGATCGGTGACATCTTCGTCGTCAACAAGGCCGACCGTGACGGCGCCGACCAGGTCCGCAAGGACCTGCGCTCGATGATCGCGCTCGGTGACCGCCCTGCGGGCTCCTGGAAGCCGTCGATCGTCAAGACCGTGGCCCATCGGGGTGAGGGTGTTGGCGAGCTCGTCGAGGAGATCGGCAAGCACTTCGCCTGGCTCACCGAGTCGGGGGAGCTGGAGAAGCGGCGCACCCGCCGCGTGCGAGACGAGATCGAGACGATCGCCGTGACCGCGCTGCGGCGACGTTGGGACGACGTACACGCGCGCGTCGAGCTCGACGACCTCGCCGCCGCGGTGGTCGCCGGCGACTCCGACCCCTACGCCGCGGCTGACCGACTCATCGAGAGCCTGTAGCCCCGACTTCCAAACGGTGCTCGGCAGTAGCCTGCAGGCATGACAGCCCGGGCGGCCGAGCCGTCGTACGACGACGGTGGCTGGGCAAGACTGTCCCGGCGCTTCTCGCCCTATCTGGACCCGGCGCTGGGGATCGTCGCGGCAGCGCTGTCGGTGACCTCGCTGCTGACCACCGACGTGGCGGCCATCGACCCTCGGCTCGAGCCGGCGGATGTCGTTTCTGTCGTGGCCACCCTGGTGGCGGGCCTGTCGCTCGCGTGGCGCCGGACGCGTCCGGTCACCGCCTTTGTCGTGTTCGTGACGGGGTGCCTGGTCGTCAGCCTCACCGGGCACTACATCGGGCTTCTCTCGGTGCTCCTGCTGTTCAGTCTCTACTCGCTCGCGGTGCACGGCGGTCGTCGGGCCGGTGTCGTGGGCCTGGCCTCGTCGCTGGTCGTGTTCCTCGGACTGGCGCTTCTCGACATCCCGGACCTCGGCATGTCGGACTTTCTCCAGGCGTGGGGGTTGTTGGTGGCCGCCTGGGCGGTGGGAGACGCCATCCGATCGCGTCGCGGTCAGCAGGCGGAGCGGCTGCGGGCGGCCCAGCAGGAGGCGGCGAACGCGCGAGAGCACGCAGCACGCGCCGTCGTGGAGGAGCGCCTGCGCATCGCCCGGGACCTGCACGACGTGGTCGCCCACAGCATGTCCCTGATCGCCGTCCAGGCTGGCGTCGGCGGGCACGTCATCCGCTCCGACGTCGCCGCCGCCGAGCACGCGCTGGAGGTCATCGCCGAGACCAGCCGTCAGGCGCTGACCCAGACCCGTTCGATGCTCGGCCTGCTGCGGGAAGAGGACACGGACCCGTAGGCTGCGCCGATGCAGACCCTCGACGACCTCGACATCCTGGTCGACAGCCTCCAGCACGCGGGCGTGGAGGTCTCCCTGACCGTCGAAGGCGCCCGGCGCAGGCTCGAGCCAGGGGTGGAGCTCACGGCCTACCGCGTCGTACAGGAGTCGTTGACCAACGTGCTCAAGCACTCGGGCGCCGACCCGGGCGCAGGTGACGGTCACCTACGGCGACGACGGGGTCGACATCGAGGTCTGCGACTCCGGACGGGCTGGTCGCGCACGGCCGGCTGTCGGAGCAGTTTCCGGCGGGCACGGTCTCCTCGGCCTGCGCGAGCGGGTGCGGCTGGTGGGAGGGGCTCTGGAGTACGGCGCCGTCGACGGTGCCGGCTTCAGGGTCGCTGCTCATCTGCCCTCGCCATGCGCCGGCGGCGTCATGATCCGGGTGGCGGTCGTCGACGACCAGGAGCTGGTGCGCTCCGGCTTCGTGGTCCTCCTGGGGTCCAGTCCCGATATCCAGGTGGTCGGTGAGGCGGGTGACGGGGTCGAGGCGTGGGAGCTGTGCCGTCGTACCGCTCCCGACGTGGTGCTGATGGACGTGCGGATGCCGCGGATGGACGGCATCGAGGCGACCCGGCGGATCCTTGCCGACCCGCAGTGCGCGACTACGCGCGTGCTGGTCCTGACGACGTTCGACCAGGACGAGCTGGTGCTGGAAGCGCTGCGTGCAGGGGCGAGCGGGTTCCTGCTCAAGGACACCCGGCCCACCCAGCTGCTCGAGGCGATCGCCGTCGTGGCTTCGGGGGACGCGTTGCTCGCACCCTCGGTCACTCGCCGGCTGATCGAGCAGTTCGCGGCGCTGCCGGACCCTGCCTCGCCCCCCGAGGACGACGGGTTGACCGATCGCGAGCGCGAGGTGCTGGTCGCGGTGTCGAACGGCCTGTCCAACCAGGAGATCGCCGATCGCCTGCACATGGGATACGGCACGGTGAAGACACACGTCAGCCACCTGCTCGGCAAGCTCGAGTGCCGCGACCGAGCCCAGCTGGTGATGCACGCCTATGAGTCCGGCGTGACCGTGCCGGGCCGCGGCTGACCTCTGTCTCAGGTCTCGACAGAGCGGGCCGTCAGCCAGATGTGCCCGCCCGGCTCGGGGAGCGAGATTGGTGGAACGGCCAGACAGGCCGAACCAACCAGCGGAGGTCTGCCATGTCCCGTCCACTTCGAGAAGTCACGATCTACCTCGTCATCGCGTTCGGCATTGCTCTCGGCATCGCCACGGCGATCCCGCACATGGGCGTCAACAGCCTGCTGAGTGCGTTCGCCCCGGTCACGGCGGTGCTGATCATCACGTTCGCTTCGACGCCTCGCGGCAAACGAAGAGAGCTGTGGGGCAGCTTCGGCCTCAAGCGCTCGGGCAAGAAGCTGTGGCCGTTCGCTCTGTTCGTGCCCATGATCCTGGCCGGCAGCGCCTATGGGGCGGCGCTCCTGCTCGGAGTGGCCGACCTCGAAGTCGTTCGACATCACGTCGGTCGGGGCCAGCTCCTGGACGTTGAATCTCCTCGTCTCGGTGGTCGTTCATGACGGTCCTCTTCCTTGCGGAGGAGATCGGCTGGCGCGGGTACCTCCTGCCGAGGATCCAGCTGCTCACCAGTCGGCGCCGGGCCGCTCTCGTCACAGGATTCATCCACGGCTGCTTCCACCTGCCGCTGATCCTGATCGCCACCACGTATGACCAGTTCGGCAGTCGCTGGCTGGTGGCACCGGTGGCGGTGGCGACGATCACCATGGGCGGCGTCTTCTACGCCTACCTGTGGGACCGGACCGGCAGCGTGTGGCCGGTGTCGATGGCCCACGGCGCCGTGAACATCATGTTCGGCCTCGGTGCGGGTGCAGTCGTCGCCAGCTCGGAAGCCGACCTGGCCTACGTCGCCGGCGAGAGTGGCATCGCGACCTTCGCCGCAGTCGCCGTCGTGGGTGCGGTGTTCCTCGCCCGAGCCAAGGTGTGGCGCACGGAAAAGACCGTCTCGCCCGTCGAGGACCGAGAGCTGGAGCCCGTCGCCTGAATTGCCTGAGACCCGGTGGTGCCTAGGATTCCTGGGCGCCACCGGGTCTTGGCGTGCCCCGATGCAGAAGCAGCAGCGCGTACGCCGCCGTGGACTTCGCGTCGGTAAGGGTGCCGTCATTGATCATCCGCTCGACCTCGGCACGGGTGAACCAGGCCGACTTCATGTCCGCCTCCTCGGGATCCCGTTGCGGTCCGCCTTGCGTCAGGTCCTCGGCCAGGAAGACCCGGCAGCGTTGGTTCAACATGCTCGGCATCACGTCGAGCGTGCCGAGCGGCGTCAGCTCGCCGGCCACCAGCCCGGTCTCTTCGCGCAGCTCGCGAGCGGCGAGCGCCGACGCGTCGACGTCGAGCTGCTGGTCTGCCGTCCCGGACGGGAACTCCCACCGTCGGCCGGCGACCGGGTAGCGGTACTGCTCGACCAGATGCAACCGATCGCCGTCGGCCGGGATGACCAGCGCGATATCGGGGGTGTCCACCACGCCGTAGATGCCGGTGGACCCGTCGGCGCGGCGGATCGCGTCCTCCCGGACGGTCATCCACGGGTTGGCGTACACCTGCAAGCTGTCGAGGGTCTCCACGTCGACGAGTGTCCCCGATGGCCGATCCTTGACGGTCCGCGCGGCTGCCCGCGGCTGTGGCAGGTAGTTTGCCCGTCGGCAGCGATGAGATTCGCGGTGGTCCCGGGTCCGTACGTGCCACCGCTCCATCAGACTCGAATCGGGAGACATCTTGAGGCTTCTTCTCACGTCCGCGGGCGTCAAGAACGCGAGCATCCACAATGCGCTGGTCGACCTGCTGGGCAAGCCCATCGCCGACTCCAGCGCCCTCTGCATCCCCACCGCGCAGTACGGGCACCCCAACGTCGGTCCAGGAGAGCGGCCTTGGCAGTTCATCAGTGGACGGTCCGACAATCCCATGGTCGAGCTGGGGTGGAAGTCAGTGGGAGTGCTCGAGCTCACCGCGTTGCCCAGCATCGACGAAGATCGCTGGGTCCCTCTGGTTCGAGAGACGGACGTCCTGCTGGTTGCGGGAGGCGACGCCCTGTACCTGTGCCACTGGATGCGGGAGTCCGGACTGGCGGACCTCCTGCCGTCGCTGGACGAGAGTGTCTGGGTGGGGCTGAGCGCCGGGAGCATGGTGATGACCCCCCGTATCGGGGAGGACTTCGTGGGCTGGAAGCCTCACACCGGAGGCGACGACACGCTGGGGGTCGTGGACTTCTCGATCTGTCCGCACGTGAACGGCGAGGGCATGCCGGGCAACTCCATGGCCGAAGCAGAGAGCTGGGCTGCCGGCATCGAGGGTCCGGCGTACGCGATCGACGACGAGACCGCCTTCAAGGTGACCGACGGCAACGTCGAGGTCGTCTCCGAGGGGCACTGGAGGCTCTTTCCCGCCTAGCCGGCGACACTCGGCGCTTTCGGGGCGGAGCGACCGTGTCGTGTCGTTTCTAGGCCCGTCCGATGACGATGAGCGCGTTGAGTCGGAGCGGGTAGCCGGCGGCCGTCTGGAGGGCATCCATCTCCCGGAAGCAGCCGTCGCGATAGGCAAGCAGCGCGTCCGGCGTGAGCTGTTCGAGGAGTCCGCGCACGCTGTAGGACCAGTGCCAGTCCCACCACTGTTGCTTGGACTCGAAGAAGATCTCCGTCTCCTCCTGATGCACTTCGACGTCGGTGAAGCCTGCTGTGGCGAGCAGTTCCGTCACTTCCTCGGGGCGCGAGAACGGCTGCTGCAGAGCCCGGAGACGCGGCGAGTCCGAGGTGGGGAGGAGATCGTCCTCAAAGCTCCAACGTTCGTCCTCGTCACCCCAGGTCGAGACGGCGAGGACACCTCCCGGCCGGAGCACCCGCCGGAACTCGGCGGCGGCACGCGCGGGATCGGGGAGGAAGAACAACGCAAAGGCAGCCGTGAGCACGTCGAACCGGGCATCGGTGAAGTCCAGATGCTCGGCGTCCATGACCCGCAAGTCGACCTCGGTCACTCCCGCCGCCCCAAGGTCTGCCCTCGCGAGCTCGATCATGGTCGGCGACACGTCGATCCCCGTGAGCCGGCCGATCCCTCGCGATGCCGCCGCGACCAGGACCGCACCGCGACCGCAGGCGATGTCGAGCAGGTGGGCATCGCGAGGAGGGGCAGTCAGGTCGATCAGCCGCTCGGCGAAGTAGGCGTGGTACGCCTCGCCGATGCGGTCGTAGGTGGGCGCCGCCCGATCGAACACACCCGCCAACCACGCCTTGTGATCGTCCACGGAGCAAGCCTAATTGCGTGCAGCCCATGCAGATCATTGCCCGGTCCGCCCCAGCAGACGGAAAGTGGAAAGGAGTCCCGCTCCCTTCCACTTCTAACGTATAACGCACCCGGGGGCTTGCGGCAAGACCCCCGTCAGGCCGCAGAATCGCCGACCGTAGCCAGAAACGCACAGGAGGCGACGTACTCAGATGCGGCAGTTGCTTGAAGACGGGGACCCCGTGACCACCACCGCGTTCGACCTTCCCGACCACCTCGCACCCAAGGCCGATCCCGCGCTCATCGGCCGCGACGAGGAGCACTTCGCGGCCATCGCGAGCAGCCTCGAGCAGACGATCGCCGACCTTTCGGACCGTCTCGATGCCGCGCGCATGGAGGCCGGCGGCAGCGGCCAGGAGGCCATGGACCGCGACCTGGAGGTGCACCGCCTGACCGGTCGCCTGCGCACCTTGCGCCGTTTCGGTCTCGACCTCTGCCTCGGGCACATGGTCAAGGCGGACGACCAGGAGCCCGTGTACGTCGGCCGGCTCGGCCTGACCGACAGTGCGGGTCGCCGGCTCCTGGTCGACTGGCGCTCGCCGGCGGCCGAGCCGTTCTTCGGAGCCACCCACGCCAACCCGATGGGTCTGTCGAGCCGCCGCCGCTATCGGTGGACCCGTGGCCGGATCAACGACTACTGGGACGAGGTGTTCACCGCGGACGGGTTCGACGGACACGCCGCCGCCCTCGACGACCAGTCCGCCTTCATCGCCAGCCTGGGCAGCAGCCGGTCGCCCCGGATGCGAGACGTGCTCGCGACCATCCAGGCCGACCAGGACGCCATCATCCGCGCCGGGTCCCGCGGCGCTCTGGTCGTCGACGGCGGGCCGGGCACGGGCAAGACCGTCGTGGCGCTGCACCGCACGGCGTACCTGCTGTACGCCGACCCGCGCCTGGGTCACCGCCGGGGCGGCGTGCTGTTCGTCGGTCCGCACCAGCCCTACCTGGCCTACGTCGCCGACGTCCTCCCGAGCCTGGGTGAGGAGGGCGTGCAGACGTGCACGCTGCGCGACCTCGTCCCTGACGGCGCTGTCGCAGCGGTCGAAGCCGACCCCGTCGTGGCCCTCCTGAAGTCATCCGTGGACATGGTGAAGGCGATCGAGCCGGCCGTGCGGCTCTACGAAGAGCCACCCACTCAGGGGATGGAGGTCGAGACCCCGTGGGGCGACCTCTGGCTCAGCGCCGACGAATGGGCGGAGGCGTTCGAGTCGCCGGACCCCGGTACGCCGCACAACGAGGCGCGCGACCAGATCTGGGAGGAGCTGGTCGCCATCCTCGGCGACAAGCTGGACAACGAGGACGTCTCACCCGATGAGCTGCGCGGCTCCCTGCTCCGGAACGAGGAGCTGGTCTCGACGCTCGGCAAGTCGTGGCCGCTGCTGGAGGCGACCGACCTGGTCGGCGACCTCTGGTCCGTGCCGGCGTACCTGCGGATGTGCGCCCCCTGGCTCGGCCCGGACGAGGTCCGCACGCTGCAACGTCGGGATCCTCAGGCTTGGACCGTCTCCGACCTGCCGCTTCTGGACGCGGCCCGGCACCGGCTCGGCGACCCCGAGGCATCACGCCGCAAGCGCCGCCACGCCGCCGCTGTCGCCGCCGAGCAGGAGCAGATAGCCGAGGTCGTCGACTACCTGATCGAGACCGACGACTCCGACATGCACGTGATGTCGATGCTGCGCGGGGACGACCTGCGGGACAAGTGGGTCGACGAGGCCTCGCTGCCGAGCGCCGATCCCGATCTGCTCGCCGGCCCGTTCGCGCACATCGTCGTCGACGAGGCGCAGGAGCTGACCGATGCCGAGTGGCACATGTTGCTGCGCCGTTGCCCGTCGCGGAGCCTTACCGTCGTCGGCGACCGCGCCCAGGCGCGGCACGGGTTCACGGAGTCGTGGGACGAGCGGCTCGAGCGGATCGGGCTCGACAACATCAACCTGGCGTCCCTGAGCATCAACTACCGGACGCCGGAGGAAGTGATGGCCGAAGCCGAGCCGGTCATCCGGGCCGTGCTCCCGGACGCCAACGTGCCGACCTCGATCCGCAGCGGCGGCGTCCCCGTCGTACACGGTTCCGTGTCGGACCTGCGCTCGATCCTCGACTCCTGGCTGGCCGAGCATGACGACGGGATCGCCTGCGTCATCGGCGTCGATGAGATCGAGGAAGGCAGGCTAGAGGAGCGGGCCCGCGTCCGGTCGCTGACCCCCGAGCTGTCGAAGGGGCTCGAGTTCGACCTGGTCGTCCTCGTCGACCCGGAGACCTTTGGCAGCGGTATCGAAGGAGCCGTCGACCGCTATGTCGCGATGACTCGAGCGACCCAGCAGCTGGTGATCCTCACGAGCTCGTGAAACGGTCCCTTGGTAACGAGTGAGGTTGCTAGCGCAACCTCCTCAACCAGCGGGAATGACCTCGTCGGTGGCGGCCGGCTCCGCGGGCACAACGGTCTCGGACTTCATCGAGGGACGGGCGTCATCGGCGGGGCCGAGGCCGGCGTACGCGCGGGCCATCCGATTGACGAACTGGTAGACGCCGTCCTCCTCCGGGGCCATCGGACCGGGGATGGCGTGCGGGCTCGTGAGGCCACGTTGCACCGCCTCGCAGGCCGCCCAGTCCTGGCGGTTGGTGATGTCCCAGAAGTCCACGGCGTACGACGGGTCGAAGCCGGGTCGCTCGGCGACGTCGCGCGGGAACGCCCACGAGCACTCGACGAACGTGCGGTCGGCGGCGATGGGCCGCAACGTGTGGGTCATCACGTAGTCGGGGTGCAGGCTGATCAACAGGTTCGGGAAGGCCACCAGGTACATCACCGTGCGCAGCTCGACGTCGGTCAGTCCCGCGATCGCGACGCCGCCGCTGCGCCCGTCGAGCGACATGGTGTCGGCGTCGGGCACCAGGTCCATCCAGCCGCCCATCCACTCGCCGTCGGGCTCGAGGTTCTCTCCGCTCTGGGGAGGGCTGACGCGGCACAGCTCGGGGTGGATCGAGGGGCAGTGGTAGCACTCCTGGTAGTTCTCGGCGATGATCTTCCAGTTCGTCGTCGAGCTCGTAGGAGTGCGACGCGACGGTGACGAGGTCCTCGGGGCGGTAGTTGGCGACGATCTGTTCGAGTCCGGCGGCGTGCTCCTCGAACGACCCGCCCTCACCACTCGGGTCGACGAACACCCAGCCGTGCCACTCCACGACGTTCAGCTCGACCAGCCCGAACTGCGTCTTGTCGAATCCCTCGAGATCACGGAAGCCGCCGGGGGCGTTGCGCAGCGAGCCGTCGAGCTTGTAGTTCCAGCCGTGGTAGGGGCAGACGATCGATCGCTTGTTGACCGACACGCCGCACGCGACGAGCTCATGGCCACGATGGCGGCAGACGTTCGCGAAGGCGCGCAGCTCGTGGTCCTCCCCGCGCACCAGCAGCACGCCGCCGGCGCCGGTCTCGACCGAGGTCTGGGCGCCGGTCTCCGCGAACCTCTCCCCGCGACCCAGGCACATCCACCCGGAGAAGACGTTGGCCTGCTCCCAGTCGTAGACCGCCGGGTCGACGTAGGCGCGGCGGGGCAGCATCCGCGAAGTCCCAAAGGGGGCGTACGCCGTCGCCACCTCGTCGGCGGGGAGCGGGGCGACGGTGCCACGCAGTTGATTGAACATGCAGTCAATCCTAGGGTTCGAAGGTCTTGGGGGTCCAGCCTTGCACGCGTCCGACTTCCCGGCACCCGATTGAACAACCGTTCAACCAGTGGCAGGCTGCGTCCATGTCGCTCGACTTCACCGCCATCAATCCGTCCGCTGTCCGGGCCGGGGCCGCATCGCAAGCCCCCTCCGGTGAGCTCCCGAGCCGGGCTCAGTACGTCGTCGTCGGCGGAGGCGTGATCGGCACGTCGATCGCCTATCACCTCGCGCTCCTGGGTGCGACCGACGTGGTGCTCCTGGAGCGCAAGCAGCTCACCTCGGGCACCACCTGGCACGCGGCGGGAGAGATCGTCTCAGGCGGCACGACGGAGGATGCGCTGTGGATGGCGCGCTACTCCGCCGAGCTCTATGCCCGGCTGGAGGAGGAGACGGGGCTCTCCACGGGGTTCCGCCAGTGCGGCTACCTCCAGCTGGCCACGACCCCACGCGCCGACGAGAGCCTGCGCCGCGAGACGGCATACATGCGCTCGGTGGGGATGGCCAAGGAGGTGCTGTCCCCGCGGGAGGTGGCCGACCTGGTGCCGCTGATGCGCACCGACGACGTCGTCCACGGCTTCTGGACGGCCGACGAGGGGCGGGCCAACCCGGTCGACGTGACGATGTCATTGGCCAAAGGCGCCCGGCAGCGCGGTGTGCGGATCTTCGAGGACTCCGAGGTCACCGGCTTCGTGCTCGACCGTGGCCGGGTCGTCGGAGTCCGCACCGGGCGCGGCGACATCGAGTGCGAGAAGGTCGTGCTCGCCGCGGGGCTGTGGGGTCGCGAGCTGGCGGCGAAGGCGGGCGTCACCGTGCCGCTCCAGGCCGCGGAGCACTACTACCTGCTGACCGAGCCCATCGCCGGCGTCACGCCGGAGTCGGTGCCCGTGATCGAGGACGGCGAGGCCTACGGCTACTACCGCGAGGAGGGCGGTGGCCTGCTGGTCGGGATGTTCGAGCCGGTCGCGAAGGCCTGGGCCCTGGACGGTACGCCGCGAGACAGCGCATTCGCCGTGCTGCCGCCCGACTGGGACCGGATGGGGCCGTTCCTCGAGGTCGCGATGCGGCGCTTCCCGGCGCTCGAGGACGCCGGGATCCGCACGCTCTTCTGTGGGCCGGAGAGCTTCACCGACGACCTGTCGCCGATGCTGGGTGAGTCCCCCGAGGTGGACAACCTCTACCTCGCCTGCGGGCTGAACTCGGTCGGCATCCTCTCCGGTGGCGGCCTCGGCCACATGATGGCGCAGTGGCTGATCGAGGGGCACCCGCCGCTCGACGTCACGGGTGTCGGCGTCGACCGGGCGCACGAGTTCCAGGCGACCAGGCTCTTCCGCCAGGAACGCACCGTGGAGCGGTTGGGCTTCCTGCTCAACGACCTCTCGTGGCCGAACGCCCAGAACCGGCTCGGCCGCAACGTGCGCCGGTCGCCGTACCACTCCCACCACGTCGCCGACGGCGCCCACTTCGTCGCCACCAGCGGCTGGGAGTACCCCGACTACTTCGCCGGGCCGGGCCTCACCCCCACCGTCGAGTGGGGCTACGCGCGCGGCGAGGCGTTCGAGCGCACTCGTGACGAGCACCTCTGCGCCCGCGAGAACCTCGCGATCTTCGACCTGTCGCTGATGTCGCACCATCTCGTGCAGGGGCCCGATGCGATGGCCGTGCTCAACCGGGTCTGCGCCAACGACGTCGACACTGCGGTCGGTCGGCTCGCCTACACCCAGTGGCTCGACGAACGCGGCGGGATCATCGCTGACGTCACCGTCACCCGGCTGGCCGAGGACACCTATGTCGTGATCAGCGGCGACAACATCCATCGCCGGGTGCCGGCTTGGATCCGCCGCCAGATCCGCGAGGGCGAGTTCGTCACCGTCACCGATGTGACCGGCAGCTACTCGATGTTGTCGGTGCAGGGACCGAAGTCGCGCGAGCTGCTACAGCGGCTGAGCCCGAACGACTGGTCCGACGCCGCCTTCCCCTACCTCACGGCGCAGAAGGTCGAGCTCGGCTACACCCCGCTCTGGGCGTTGCGGGTGACGTACGTCGGTGAGCTCGGCTGGGACCTGATGGTCCCCACCGAGTTCGGCGCCACGCTCTATGACCAGCTGCGCGAGGCCGGAGCCGACCTGGGGTTCCGCCCGACCGGCGTCGGCGCACTCGAGACGATGCGACTGGAGAAGGCCTTCCGCGACATGGGCCACGACATCGACTCCACCGACACCCCCCTCGAGGCCGGGCTCGGCTTCGCCGTCGCCTGGGACAAGCCCGGCGGCTTCGTCGGGCGCGACGCGCTGATGAAGCAGCGCGACTCGGGTCCGCTGACCAGTCGCCTGGTCAACGTGCTGCTCGCGTCGCCCGACTACGACCTGTTCGGCGACGAGCCGGTCTACTGGGACGGCAGGCCGGTCGGCCACGTCCGCAGCGGCGGTTTCGGACACTCGCTCGGCGCCGCGTGCGGGATCGCCGGGATCGGCCGCGACGAGGGCATCACCGCCGCCGACCTGGCCGCCGGATCGTTCGAGATCGACGTCGCGGGCACCAGAGTGCCGGCCCAGGTGTCGCTGAAACCGTTCTTCGACCCGGCTCGGTCGCGCATCCTCTGTTGATGGCGTGGCCCCAGGTCGGAATCGGGCCTACGTCTCGCCGGCGAAGCCCCCGATCGACTCGCGCTCGCCCGCGCGCCTCCCCAACCAACGGTAGATGAGGAAGCCCATGGCCACCGTCAGCAGGGCAGCGACGAGCATGAGGGTCGCCAGCGCGTTGAGCGCGGGCGTGGGTGCGGCCCGCGCAGTGTTGTAGATCTTCACCGACGTCGGCTCGGTCGAGGCGTCGCCCGAGAGGTAGCGGACGATCACGAAGTCGTCGATCACGTCGGCGAACACGAGCACCGCGCTGGCCACGATCGCCGGCACCAGCATCGGGAGGATCACCCGGCGCTGCGCCGACAACGGCGAGGCGCCGAGGTCCATCGCGGCCTCCTCGAGCTGGCTGCCGATGGTCGCCAGCCTCGCTCTGACCAGGATCGCCGGATAGGAGAGCTGGAAGGTGACCAGGCCGATCACCTGCGCGGTGGTGCCGAGGGTGAAGGGCAGGGCGATCTGGGTGACGACCAACAGCAGCGCAACGGCGAGCAGCGTCTCGGGTATCACGAACGACAGCAGCAGCATCGAGTTGGCGGTATTGGGAATCCTTCCGTGCCAGCGGTGGAGGCCGATCGCCAGCGCGACGCCGAGGGGGACGCAGACGAGTGTGGTCAGCACGCCGAGCTTGAGGGTCTGGAGCAGCGCGGTCCGCAAGGTGTCGTCGTGCCAGACGGAGCGCTCCGGGTCGCCGAAGTACCACCGCGTCGAGAAGCCCTGCCAGCTGGTCCGCGACCGGCCGTCGTTGAACGAGAACAGGGCGGCCACCAGGACGGGCAGCAGCGACCACACGAGGTAGCCGATCGTCACGGCCGCCAGGAGACGGGGCTTGCGCCACGGGTCGCGCCACCATGCGGTCAGCGAGCTCATCCGGGGTCCTTGCAGGAGCGTGCGGTCATACGACGACCCCGTCCGAGCGGGACACCGAGCGGACGTAGTACAACATCGGCACGAGCGAGACGATCAGCACGAGCAGCACGAACGCCCCGGCCTGTCCGGTCTGCCCGGGCGTGAGGACGGTGTTGTTGATCAGGTTGCCGACCATCGACGTGCTGGGCGAGCCGGAGAGCAGGTCGCTGGTGAAGTAGTCACCGAGCATCGGCAGGCAGGTCAGCAGCACGCTGGCGATCACGACCGGCCGCGACATCGGCCAAGTGACGCGCCAGAACGCCGAGAACCGGTTGGCACCGAGGTCGCGGGCACCCTCGATCAGCTCGGAGGGCAGCCGGTCGAGGCCGGCGTACAGCGGGATGATCATGTAGGGCACGTAGCCGTAGACGAGCCCGAGGATCACCACGACGGAGCGGCCGGAGAGCCACTCGATGTCACCCGGGAGGATGCCGCCCATCGAGATGACCCGGTTGACCAGGCCGTCGTTGGCGAGCAGGTTCACCCAGGCCAACATCCGCATCATGTAGCTGATCCAGAACGGCGCGATGAGCAGGGTCAGCAGCAGTCCACGCCACCGGCCGGCCAGCCGAGCGACGTAGTAGGCGATCGGGAAGGCGATGAGCAGGCACAGCACGCTCGCGGTCAACACGTAGACAGCAGTGCGCAGCAGGGCCGGACCGAAGATGCCGTCGTCGCCCACGATGTGGGTGAGCACGTAGATGGGTTGGTCGGAGGACCAGAGCACCGGGTTCCAGACGGGGATGACCGTGCGGAAGACCGGGTCGACGCCGCCGAACACCACGGCGAGCACGACGTACAGCGGCGCCACGAAACACAGCGCCAGCCAAGCGATACCGGGCATGGCGAGCAGTGGGCCGAGGGCCCGGCCCCGCCGGCCGCGGCGAGGCGGTGGAGGGGCCGGCTCCGGGGGGTCTGGGTCCTCGGTGAGCGGGAGGGGGGCCGCCGTCACGCGCCCGCCTTGAACTGCTGCCAGACCTGGTGCCACGCGGCGTCGTTCTCGACCGTCAGCTCGAGCAGGCGGTACGCGTCGTCGAACCATTCCTCGCGGACGGCAGCGGTCGCGAGGTTCTCGGGCAGGTACCCGTCCGCGACCAGCCGCTCGGTGTCGAGGGCGTTCTGTGGGGGCTGGTAGCCGATGTAGCCGAAGTTCTTCAGCGCGTTCTTCTCATCGAGCATGTGGTCGAGGAAGAGGTGGGCGAGGACGGGGCTGTTGCCACCCTTGAGGACCATCATCAGGTCGTTGTCGACGAGACCCTTGCCGTCCTCGGGGAACCAGTAGCGCAGGATGTCGGCGGACTGCCCCTTGGGCAGGTAGTACTGCGCGTTGACGATGTCGCCGGACCACATCTGGCTGATCCCGAGCTGCCCGGACGGGAGGTCGTTGTACATGGACACGGTCACCTTGGGCCGGGTCTCGCTGTTCAGCTCCGTGAGGTCCTGTTGGATGACGTCGAGGTCCTCCGGCTTGTCGCTGTTGACGTCGGTGATGCCGGCACGCAGGGCCACCATGGCCATCGCGGTGTGCCAGTCGTCGATGATGCCGACCTTGCGCTCGTACGCCGGGTCCCACAGTGCGTCGTAGGGGTTGTCGAGCGCCGCGATGTCGTCGGGCACCAGGTCGGTGCGCCAGCCGACGCCGGTCGTGTAGACGCTGTAGGGCACGGAGTAGCGGGCCTCGCCGTCGTACCACGGGCTGTTGAACGTCGACCAGACGTTGCCGAGGTTGCCGAGGTAGCTGTGGTTGAGCGGTCGTACGAGCTGGGCCGTGACGAGTCGGCCAATCTGGTCGTAGCTGGGGAAGTAGATGTCGAACGGCACGGCACCGGTGCGGATCTTGGTGATCCCCTCGTCGGTGTCGTTGAACGTCGAGACCTTCACCTCCACGCCGTACTTCTCCTCGAACGACTTCAGCACGGCGGGGCCGAGGTAGTCGGCGTAGTTGTAGAGCCGCAGCGGACCCGCCTCCGGCGACAAGCCGTCGGCGATCGGCTGATTGTCGTCGGCGATCGGCCAGGTGACGGGGCTGTCCGGAGAGGCGATCTGAATCTTCGTGCCGCCGGCGGGGTCGCTGCCGGTCGGTGAGTCGGCGCAGGCCTGCAGCAGGGCGGTCAGGGTCGGCACGGAGATGCCCAGGAGTGCGGCGTTGCGCAGCAAAGTACGCCGGTCGAACGCCGGGCCGTCGGCTCGATCCATGCAGCCTCCGAGGCTTGATTGATGCCGGGGGTGTTGTCCGTCGGCTTCACCGTCACATAAACTGAATGCTCAGTCAATCGTGCCCACTCAACAGTTTGGTCTCGAACCGAAAGGCACTCCCGTGACCTCCTCCGTGGCCGTCGACCGGCCCACCGACGGCATCGACGCGCTCATCGAGTCCGAGTCCGAGGCGTTCGTCCGGCGCCAGCCGCGCAGCACCGCCCTGACCGTCGAGGCGGGCCGCTCGCTCGCAGGCGGGGCGACCTCGAACTGGCAGATCGCCCTCCCGCAGGCGGTGTGGATGAGCCACGGTGAGGGCTCCCACGTCTGGGACGTCGACGGCAACGAGTACGTCGACATGCACGGCGGCTACGGCGCCGCCATCGCCGGGCACGGCCACCCCGCCCTGGTCGAGGCGGTCTCGGCCCGCGTCCGCCGCGGCACCCACTTCGCCCAGCCGACCGAGGACGCGATCTGGGTCGCCGAGGAGCTGGTCCGTCGCTTCGGCCTGCCGCTGTGGCGGTTCGCCAACTCCGGGACCGAGGCGACCATGGACGCCGTGCACCTGATGCGCGCGGCGACCGGGCGCGACCTCGTGCTCAAGGTCGAGGGCTGCTACCACGGCCACCACGACTCGGTGCAGGTCTCCGTGGCGCCCGAGGCCGACGAGGTCGGCCCGGTCGAGAGCCCGGCCCGGGTGCCCGGCAACACCGGGATCCCCGAGGCGATCATGGACCTGATCGTGGTGGTGCCGTTCAACGACCTGGGTGCCGTCGAGCGCGCGCTCGCCGAGCACCGCGGCCGGGTTGCCGGGATGATCCTCGAGCCGGTGATGATGAACGCCGGCATCATCACTCCGGACGACGGCTACCTCGCCGGCCTCCGCGACCTGCTGCACGCCGAGGACGCCTATCTCGCCTACGACGAGGTCAAGACCGGCTTCACCACGGGTCCCGCCGGCGTCACCGGCCGCTCCGGAGTCACCCCCGACCTCATCTGCCTGGCCAAGGCACTGGGCGGGGGCATCGCCGTCGCGGCGATCGGCGGCACCGAAGAGCTGATGGATCTCATCGGCGACGGCCGCTACGAGCAGGTCGGCACCTTCAACGGCAACCCGCTGGCGATGGCCGCCACCCGGGCCAACCTCACCCACGTGCTCGACGAGGCGGCGTACGCCCACCTCGACGCGCTCGCCGTACGCGCTCGGGAGGGCTTCGAGGGTCACATCGCTGCCCAGAAGCTGCCCTGGCACGTCGTCAGCGTGGGCGCGAAGGGCTGCGTCGCGTTTGCGCCGGAGCGAGTCCGCAACTACCGCGACTTCCTGAGGGTCGACGACCGCTGGGGGCACCTGCACTGGCTGATGCAGCACAATGGCGGGGTGTTCCTGCCACCGTGGGGCAAGGTCGAGCAGTGGCTGCTGTCCGTGCAGCACAGCGACGACGACGTCGATCGCCTGGTCGCGAACTTCGGGCGGCTGGCCGAGGTCGCGGCTGGAACCGCCTGATGCCCGGCGGCGCCCTGAGCCTGGTCTCACTGACCAAGTCCTTCGGGGACGTCGTCGCCGTCGACGGCATCGATCTGGACCTGCCGGCCGGTGAGTTCTGCTCGCTGCTTGGCGCCTCGGGCTGCGGCAAGACCACCACGCTGCGGATGATCGCCGGCTTCGAGCGACCCGACTCGGGCCGGATCCTGCTCGACGGGCGCGACATGGCGCCCGACCCGCCCCACGTGCGGCCGGTCAACACCGTGTTCCAGAACTACGCCCTCTTCCCGCTGATGACAGTGCGGGAGAACGTCGCCTTCGGCCTGCGCTACCAGGACGTCAGCAAGGAGCAGCTCGACCGACGGGTCAGCGACGCGCTGGAGCTGGCCCGCATCGGCGAGCTCGGGCGTCGGCGGCCGGCGCAGCTGTCGGGAGGTCAGCAGCAGCGGGTGGCCCTGGCCAGGGCCCTGGTGCTCAACCCGCGGGTGCTGCTGCTCGACGAGCCCCTCGGCGCCCTGGACGCTCAGCTTCGCAAGCACCTCCAGCTCCAGCTCCGCCAGCTCCAGCGCGACGTCGGCATCACCTTCGTCTACGTCACCCATGACCAGGAGGAGGCGCTCACCATGAGCGACCGCATCGCGGTGATCGCGGACGGCAAGGTCGAGCAGGTCGGCTCACCCGAGGAGATCTACGCGCGCCCGGCGACGGCGTACGTCGCGGGGTTCCTCGGTTCGGCCAACATCTTCGACGCCGAGGTGACCGACGTCTCGGACACCACCGCCGACTGCACCTCGCTCGGCCGCACCCTGGTGGCGGAGGCGCGCGGCGACGTGCCGCGCGGGCCGGCGGCGATCGTGGTCCGACCCGAGCGGATCGCCGTCGCCGACGAGGCCGCGCCCGGCCCGGCGGGGCACAACCGACTGACCGGAACCGTCATCGACGTCGTCTACCTCGGCGCGGCCACGCAGGTGCGCGTCGACGTGGGTGATGACAAGGTCCTGCTCGTGCAGGTCGCCAACCAGGCCGGCCCGCACTCCTTCACCGCGACGCCCGGCGAACGGGTGGCGTGCTGGTTCTCCCCGACCGCCGTGCAGGTGCTCAAGCGCAGCGACGCCGCGTTGCCCGATCCCGTCGAGGTCGAGATCGGCCAATAGCGCCGGGTTGACGAGGGCGGCTGACCCGAGATCACCACCCACCCGCCCGCACCGAGCAGCGGCGGAACGGGGAGGGGCCCCGCAGGCCGTGGTTGGGTCTGGCCCCCCGCCGTGAGGGACGAGCGGCGGGGTGGTAGGCCAGTGGGGCCCCTCCCCGTGCAGCCGCCGCACGTGGGGGCAACCCCGCCGGAGGCGCGCCGCTCAGCCTCAGCGCGAAGCGGCCTTGGCGGATCGGCGGGTGCGTGCGGACTTGGCCCGCCTTGTTCCCGGCGGGAGCCCGAGCCGTTGCTCGGCGTACTCCATGGCCATGTCGTGGGCCACGTCGGAGGTGATCTCGTTGTCGCCCAGGGCGACCTGGGTGGCCAGCCCGTCGAGGAGCACGCTGAAGGTCAGCGCGAAGCGACGGGTGTCGATGCCGCCGACGTCACCGGCCTGCTGGCCGTCCTCCACCACGCGCTCGACCAGGTCGCGCCAGCGGCCGTCGAGCTCGACGCGCGCCTCGCGGACCTCGGGGTGCCGCAAGGCGGTCGCCCACAGATCGAGCCAGAGCCCCCAGGCGCCGCTGACCTCGCCGGGCAGCTGAGGCACGCAGGACCACTCGACCAGCATCGAGAGCCGCTTGCGGAAGTCGAGGACCTCGCCCAGCAACCGCGTGGCCGCGTCGTAGAACGCCTCCTCGGAGAACCGCAGCGCGTCGACGAGAAGTCGGTCGCGGGTGCCGAAGTAGTAGATGACCAGGCCCGAGCTGGTGCCCGCCCGCTTGGCCACGTCGGCGATCCGGGTCTCGCCGAAGCCGCGCTCGCTGATGAGCTCTGCGGCCGCCTGCAGCATGGCCTGACGGCGAGCCTCGTTGCCCTCGGTCGGAGGCGCGGCTTCGGCCATCTCGGTCGTTCTCCCTGCTCGGTCGGTGGCGCTCCGGCCACTTGCCACGGAGGTTATCACCTCGTTAGATTGAACACTCAGTCAAACACTCTGCGCCGGTGCCTGCCTTCGGGAGAAGGGCTGCGATGACCAACACCTACGACGCGATCGTGGTCGGCGGCGGCCACAACGGCCTCGTCTGCGCTGCCTATCTGGCCCGCTCGGGCGCCCGCACCGTCGTGCTCGAGGGCCGGGCCAAGATCGGCGGCGCGGCCACCACCGAGCAGCCGTGGCCCGACGCGCCGCACCTGTCGGTGACCCGGCTGTCGTACGTGATGAGCCTGATGCCGCCGACCATCGTCGCCGAGCTCGGGCTGGCCAGGCACGGCTACAAGGTCCACCCGATGGGGCCCTACTACCAGGCGTTCCCCGAGGGCGGCTCGCTGACGATCTACGACGACGACGAGGCGCGTACGTACGACGAGATCGCGCGGTGGTCGAAGAAGGACGCGGAGGCCTGGCCGAGGTGGAACGCCTGGCTGGCCGGCCTCGCCGAGGTGATGGGCCCGCTGCTCACCCGGGTGCCGCCCACCATCGGCAGCCACTCGCCTTCCGACCTGGCCGACCTTGCCCGGCTGGTCTGGAGCAACCGCGGCGTCGACCAGCGCACCATCGCCGACCTCACCCGGCTGATGAGCATGAGCATCGCCGACCTTCTCGACGACTGGTTCGAGTCCCCTCAGGTGAAGGGCGCGATGGCGGTCAACGGCGTGATCGGCACCTGGGCGGGGCCTTACGCGCCGGGGACGGCGTACGTGATGGCCCACCACTCCATCGGCGACGTGGGCGACGGTTCGGGGCCGGGCCATGGGCTGGGCAGCTGGGGCTACCCCGAGGGCGGGATGGGCGCGGTCTCGGCGGCGATCGGCCGATCGGCCGAGTCTTTCGGCGCCGAGATCCGCACCAGCGCGAGGGTCGAGCGGGTCAGCACCCACGCTGGTCGGGTCACGGGCGTGGTGCTGGAGGGGGGCGAGGAGCTCACCGCCCCGCTGGTCGTGACCAGCCTGCACCCCAAGATCGCCTTCCTCGAGCACCTGCCGCCGACCGAGCTACCGGCCGACTTCGTCAGCGACATCGAGCGGTGGAACACCCGGTCGGGCGTCGTGAAGATCAACCTGGCACTCGCAGAGCTGCCGAGCTTCACCGCCGACCCCAGCCGCGACCTGCCCGGGGGACTGGCCGAGCACCACACGGGTTCGGTGGAGATGGCGCCGTCGATGGAGTTCATCGAGCGCGCCTTCCAGGACGCCCGCGAGGGCCGGGCCTCGCTCCTGCCGTTCAGCGACGGCGTCATCCCGACGACCCTCGACAAGACGCTCAACCCCGACGGGACACACATCTTCTCGCTGTTCACCCAGTACGTCCCGCACGAGTGGAGCGAGGCCCCGCACACCGACGAGCTCGAGTCGTACGCCGACCGGTTGATCGATCTCTACGACCAGGTCGCGCCCGGGTTCGCCGCGTCGATCACCCACCGCGACATCGTGGGCCCGCACGAGATGCAGGAGGAGTACGGGCTGATCGGCGGCAACATCTTCCACGGCGAGCTCACTCCCGACCAGCTGTTCCACATGCGTCCGGCGCCGGGCTACGCCGACTACCGCACGCCCATCGCCGGCCTCTACAACGCCAGCTCCGCGACCCACGGGGGCGGCGGGGTGTGCGGGATCCCCGGGTGGCAGGCGGCCAGGGCCGCGATCGCCGACCGCAAGACGCGCTGGCATCGGCTGAGGAGACGCGCTGGTTGAGGAGGGCCGTCAAGGCCCGTCACGAAACCAGGCGAACGCACTTCGCGCCACGCTCGAGGCGCGCTCGGTCGCGTGCGTCGGCGCCAGCCCGCGCCCGGGAAGCCTAGGCGAGCGGATGGTCGGCGAGGTGCTTCGCTCGCCGGGGTTCGAGCAGGTCTGGCTGGTGAACCCGTCGTACGACGAGGTCGCCGGGCATCCGTGCCTGCCCGACCTCCAGGCCGTCGGCGAGGCGCCCGACCTGGTCCTGCTCGGCGTCGGCGACGGCCGGCTCGTCGACCAGCTGACCGCGGCCGCGAAAGTCGGGGCCCGCGGCGCCGTGGTGTTCGGCAGCGCCCACGGTGAGGGGGTCCGCGAGGAGCTTTGCGCGATCGCCCGTGACGCCGGGTTGGCGGTGGTCGGCGCGGGGTGCATGGGGTTCTGGAACGTCCGCCGCGGGCTGCGCGCCCTCGGCTATGTCGAGCGCGAGGACCTGCCCGTCGGCCCAGTCTCGCTGGTGACACATTCCGGCTCGGTCTTCTCCACGCTGTTGCGGACCCGACTCCGCCTCGGCTTCGACCTCGCGGTCTCGTCGGGGCAAGAGCTGGTCACCACCACCGCCGACTACGTCGACCACATCGTCGACCACACCGACACCCGCGTGCTCGCGCTGGTCCTGGAGACCGTCCGGGACGGCGCCCACCTCCGCTCCTCGCTGCGCCGGGCCCGCGCGGCCGGCATCGAGGTGGTGCTGCTGCCGGTCGGTGGCTCGCCCCTCGGCGCCTCGCTCGTCGCCTCCCACTCCGGTGCGGTGGCTGGCCAGTCCGCGACCTGGGAGGCGCTGATGGACGACGTGGCCGGTCACCTCGTCGGCGACCTCGCCGAGCTCGGCGACACCCTGGCCCTGCTGGCGTCGCCGCGGCGGCCGCGCCCGGGCACCGGCCTGGCGACCGTCCACGACTCCGGCGCCGAGCGCAGCCTGGTGGCCGACCTCGCCCACGATGCCGGGATCCCGTTTGCGGAGTTCTCCGAGAGCACGCGGACGACGCTCGCGGCCCGGCTCGACAGCGGGCTCGAACCCCGCAACCCGCTCGACGTGTGGGGTGGCGGCGCCGACACCCGTGGCCTGTTCGCCGACTGCCTGCGCACCCTCGCCGCCGATCCCGCCGTCGGCGTCACTGCCCTGACCGTCGACCTGGTGCCCGAGTACGACGGCGACACGTCCTACGTCGACGCGGTGCTCGACGTCGCCGCGGACACCGACGGGCCGCTCGTCGTGCTGACCGGTTTGCCGGCAGCCCTGGACGAAGAGGCGGCCGAACGGCTGCGCGCCGCGGGCGTGCCTGTGCTCGAGGGTTTCCGGAGCGGGCTGCTCGCCATCCGGCGCCTGCTCGACGCCGTCGCCCGACAGGGCCCCGACGCCGTCGACCACCAGCCTGTCACCGACTCTGGGCCGCTGCTCGCGGCGTACGGCATCCCGACCCCCGAGCACCGCTCGGCGTCGAGTGAGGCTGACGTGCTGGCCGCCGCCGAGGAGGTCGGCTGGCCGGTGGTGCTGAAGACGGCGGCGCCCGGCGTCACCCACCGCAGCGACGTCCAAGGAGTGGTGCTCGACGTCGCCGATGCGGACGGCGCGCTGGACGCCTACCGCGACCTCGCCCACCGCCTCGGCCCCGATGTGACCGTGCACCACCAGGTGCCGCCGGGAGTGGAGCTGTCGATCGGGCTGGTCCGCGACCCGGCCCTCGGCCTCCTCGTCGTGGTGGCGGCGGGCGGCGTGCTCGTGGAGCTGCTGGACGACCGGGCCGTCGCGCTGCCGCCCCTCTCGCCCGACGGGGCTCGGCGGATGCTCGACCGGCTCCGCCTGCGGCCGCTGCTCGACGGCTTCCGTGGTGCCCCTCCCGTACACCTCGAGGCCCTGGTCGACATGATCGTGGGTGTGTCACGGATCGCCCACGAGCATGGTGACGACCTGGCCGCCATGGACCTGAACCCGGTGATCGCGACCGCAGACGGGGCCGTCGCGGCCGACGTGCTCGTCGTACCCCGCGGCGACGAGAGTGAGGAGGCACCATCGTGCACGGCCTGACCGATGAGGACCTGGAGATCCGCCGCCGGGCGCGAGAGTTCGTCGACACGCTGATCCCCTACGAGGTGGAGGTCGAGCTGGCCGGCGGCGTACTGCCGGAGGCCCTCGTCAAGGAGCACCACGAGGAGGCCATCCGCCGCGGCCTCTACGCCACCAACATGCCCACGTCCGTCGGCGGCCCCGGGCTCAGCGCTCTGCAGCAGGTGCTGGTCCAGGAACAGGTCGGACGGGTGACCAACGGGCTCGCCTGGTGCCTGCACACGCCGCCCCAGTGGTGGGCGGACGTCGCGACCGAGGAGCAGCTGAGCCGGTGGCTGCGGCCGGCGGTGGCGGGGGAGCGGCACGAGTGCTACGCGATCACCGAGGAGTACGCCGGCAGCGACGTGAGCGACCTGGCGACGACGGCCCGTCGGGTCGGCGAGGGCACCGACGACGACCACTACGTCGTCAACGGCACCAAGTGGCACGTCACGTCCTTCAACGTCGCCGACTACTGCTTCGTCCAGGCGGTGCTGACCGAAGGACCGCACGCCGGCGAGCACGTGCTGCTCGTCGTCGACCTGCCGACGCCCGGCATCGACGTGGTCCGGACCCCGGCGTACTCCCATCACATCGCCGACGAGCACCCGATCGTGTCGTTCACCGACGTGCGGGTGCCGGCGTCGCAGCTCGTCGGCGCCGAGGGTGAGGGCATGACGTTCGCGCAGGACTGGTTCCGCTTCGAGCGGGTGATGGTGGCGGCCCGCTGTGTCGGCGCATCGGCGCGGCTGGTGGACGAGACGACCGCCTTCGCGGGGAGCCGCATGGTCGGCGGCCAGCCGCTGGGCGACTACCAGCTCGTCACCGCCATGCTCGCCGACTCGGCCACCGAGCTGTTCGCGGCCCGCGCCGCGCTCTACGAGGTCGCCCGGGCTATCGACGCCGGCGAGGACCGCAAGGTCCTGCACGCCCGCGCCTCGATGGTCAAGCTGCTGTGCTCGGAGACGGCCGGCCGGATCGCCGACCGGGCCGTCCAGGTCTTCGGTGGTCGCGGCTACATGCGCGAGAACGTCGCCGAGCGGATGTACCGCGAGCTGCGCGTCGAGCGCATCTGGGAGGGCGCCAGCGAGCTGCAGCGCCTCATCGTCGGACAGCAGCTCCTCAAGCGGGGACCAGCCGCTGTGCTCGGCGACGACTGAGCGGGAACCGGCGTCAGCTTCGGCGGGGTCCGGCGTGGCCGGCGAGGCACTTCCACTCGGCTCCCAGGCGCATCCATACCTGGGTAACCGGCATCCGGAAGGTCTCGGGCTCGCCGTCGTCCGCGAGCACCACGTCGACCACTTCGGCCTGCAGTACTGCGGTGTCCCCGACGATCACGACCTCGGGGCTGATGATCGTCTGGGCGCGCCACACGGTGTGACCTTCGGTGTTCCGACGGAGGTACTCCTGGCGGCCGTAGGTCTCTCCCACGTGGGAGGTCCACCTGAAGTCATCGTGCAACAGTCGCGACAGCTTCTCGGCGTCCCCTTCGGCGAGCGCTGAGCCTCGTGCCTCGGCGGCCTCGATGACCTGCTCTGCGGCGTCCATGGGCGCCAGCGTCGCACGTCGGCGCCGCTCTCTAGATCCGCTCAGCGGTTGACTGAAATCCACGGCACAGTTCTTCGGGAGATGCGATCGGAGACATCGATGCGAAATGCCTGGAAATAGTCTTGGCGAGGGTGTCGTATCGACGCGAGTGCGTTCGTGGAGAGGGTGTGGCGGCCATCCCGGGCTGCCCGTGAGCAGAGGAGCTTTAGATGGCGCTGTACCTGATCGCCTTCAACGACGAGTGGACGCCCGACCTCACGTTGGAGGAGCTTCGCGAACGGGGCACGGCCGCCAGGGCCGTGATCGACGAGATGACGGCCGCCGGCGCCTTCGTCTTCAGCGACGGTGGTCTGGACGCGTCGACCGCTTTGTGCAGCGTGGACCCGAGCAGCGGCTCGCCGGTGTTCACCGACGGGCCGTTCGTGGAGACCAAGGAGCACCTCGGCGGTTTCGCGGTCGTCGATGTGGCCGACGATGCCGCGGCAAAGTACTGGGCCGGCAGGATCGCGGTCGCGGTCGGCTGGCCGCAGGAGGTGCACCGCTTCCCGCATCGCATGAGGTTCAGCGCCGACACGCAGGCATGAGCGTGGTGATCCCTCGGATCACGATTTCGGCACAGGTCGCCCCCGCGGTGGGATTCGCGCAGGGCGTTGCCTAAGGTCGGCCGGGTGACCAGCGACGGGGCAGGCAACGGGGGAGGCCGACGGCTCGTCGGCGAGGGTCTCTCCTTCGACGTCGAAGGCCGCCGGGTGCTCGACGAGGTCTCCCTCTCCGCCGGGCCCGGCCGGATCCTCGCTGTCACGGGTTCCTCCGGCTCCGGCAAGACCACACTGCTCTCGCTCGTCGGCGGGCTGGCCCGGCCGGCGACCGGCTCGGCGTCGTACGACGGCGGGCCGGTGACCACCAAGGCCGGCGAGCCGCTGCCCGGCACCGGCTTCGTGCTGCAGAGCTATGGCCTGGTGCCGACGCTGAGCGCTGCAGAGAACGTCTCGATCGCTCTGCGTGGGCGCGGCGTCGCGCCGACCGAGGCGACCACGCGAGCGGTGGCAGCTCTTGGCCGAGTCGGCGTGGAGGAGCTGGCCGACCGGCTGATCTCCGAGCTCTCCGGTGGCCAGCTCCAACGGGTGGCGGTGGCGCGCGCGCTTGTCGTCGAGACCGACGTGCTGCTGGCAGACGAGCCCACCAGCGAGCTCGACGAAGCAAACCGCGACCTGGTGGTGGGCCAGCTCCGGGTGGAGGCCAACCGCGGCGCCGTCGTGCTGCTGGCGACGCACGACCCTGCGGTCGCCCAGGAGTGCGACGACGAGATCCACCTCATCGACGGGAGGGTCGAGGTGCACGAGGAGCCGCCGCCACCGCCGGAGCCCGGCCACGAGTTCGACGCCTTCATGCGTCCCGGCGGCAACGCATGAACGCTGCCCACGCCGGCCTGGCCGTGCAGTGCCAGAACGTCGTGCACATCTACACCACGCTCGCGGGTCACGACGTGGTCGCGCTGCGCGGCGTCAACCTCGACATCGCCCCCAGCGAGCAGGTCGCCCTCCTCGGGCCCTCGGGATCGGGGAAGTCCACGTTGCTGGGGCTCTTCGGCGGCCTCCAGCGTGCGTCGGCCGGCAAGGTGATCGTCGACGGCGTCGACATCAGCCGGATCCCGGAGCCGGAGCTCACCCGCCTGCGGGCCGGCAAGGTCGCGTCGCTCCTGCAGGGCGCCCGCCGCAACCTGCTGACGTATGCCACGGCAGCGGGCAACGTCGACTTCGCGCGCCGCGGGCTGTCCGCGGCCGACCTCCGCCGGCTGCCGACGTCGCGGCAACTGCTCGAGCAGCTGGGCCTGGGCCCCCTCATCAACAAACCAGTCACGGCGATGTCGGGCGGCGAGCAGCAGCGGGTGGCACTTGCCGTGACCGTCTCGAGCGGCGCCGGGCTCCTGCTCGCCGACGAGCCCACGTCGCAGCTCGGGCACACGGACCGCGACACGATGATCGACCTGATCCAGCGGGTCAACTCCGAGTTCGGCACCACCGTGGTCATCGTCACGCACGACCCCGACATTGCGGGGCGGATCCCGCGCCGGGTCACCATCCGCAACGGGCGGATCGGCTCGGAGGGCGTCCACGGTCGTGACTATGCGGTCATCGACCAGGACGGCGCGGTGCACCTGCCCGAGGACTGGTCCGACGACTACCCGCCCGGCTCCCTGGTGGAGTTCGAGGAAACCGACGACGGTTTCTTCGTCCGTCGCGTCGACATCGCCCGAGGCTCCGAGAAGTGAGCACGTTCTTCGCAGGCCTCCGGGCCCGACGCTGGCTCAATGTCGGCGTGTTCGCTCTCGGCACGCTTGCGATGCTGGTCGCGGTGGCCACTCCGCTCTACGCCCGGTCGTCCGCCGAGCACCTGCTGGACCAGCGAACGCTTCAGCGGCCGACCGTCGAGACCGGACTCAACGTCGAAACCGCCCCGTCGGTCGACCTGGTCGCCGCCAACGGTCGACGCCCGAAGCCACTCACGGACGAGGACCGCCAGGGGATGCTCGAGCGAGTGACGGAGCTGATGTCGTCGGACGCGGCGAACTCCTACTGGAAGCCGCTGACGCCCTATCTCCTCACCGAGGGGACCTATCGCGTCGGCCAGGTGACGCGGCAGATCAACACCTACTGGCGTGAGGGGATGTGCGAGGAGGCGCAGATCGAGGGCCGCTGCCCGTCGGCGCCCGACGAGGCGCTGATCGACCCCACGATGATGCGCACGATCGGCGCGGAGGTGGGCGGCACGGTCACGGTGATGTTCAACGCCACCGCTAGGACGGACGACGGCAGCGAAACCGTGAAGGACTTTCCCGCGACCTACACCATCGTCGGGACCTACACGATCGACGACAACGCCGATCCGACGTGGTACTCCCCAGTCCGGACGGCGGGCGACGGAACTCTCCGTCCACCGACCGGTCGAGCACCTCCGTTCCCGGCGCCGGCGTTGCTCGTCGACCAGTCGTCCATCACCTTCCCCGTCGGGACGGTGGGCGGAGCCGATCGGCCGATCGACATGCAGAAGGTCGACATCTCCACCATGGACGCCGCCCAGCGCCAGCTGGTCCAGTGGCAGTCGGAGGTCGCCGGGGCCGAGGCCCCCGTCCTCCAGAGCGACGACGTGGTCACCTTGGAACCTCTCTTCGACGACGTCAGGGCGGAGCAGACCCTGCTCTCGCGGATCACGCTCGCGGCGGTCGTCCCTCTCGTCGTGCTGGCACTGCTCCTCCTCTACGTGCTGATCTCCTCGGCAGCGGAGGTTCGCCGCCAGGAAGTGGCGCTGGCCAAGCTGCGCGGTTTCTCGACGCCCAAGGTGATCCGGTTCGCCGTGGCCGAGCCTGTGGCGGTGCTGCTGGCCGCGGTGCCGGTGGGGATCGGGCTGGCGGTCGTGGCCTCGCGCACCGTGACAGGGCTGTGGCTCGGCCAGACCCCGTTCGTCGTCACCGCGCCGGCCGTGATCTCGGCGGTCGTCGTGGTCACCGCGGCGCTGGTGGCGGCATTCGTCGCCGTGCTGGGCGTGGTCCGCGAGCCGCTGGCGAGCTCCCTCGCGTCCGTCACGCGGCGGCGTACGACGACTCGCTGGTCGCTGCTCGCGCAGGGCGGCCTGGTCGTGCTGGCCGCAGCGGCCGTCGTCCAGTTCGTCACGTCCGACGCCACGTCGTCCTCGAGCTTCGTCGAGCTGCTCGCGCCGCTCTTCGTGGCGCTGGGCGTCTCCGTGCTGGCGCTGGCCGGGTTGGTGGTGCTGGCCCGGCTGTGGATGACGCGGACCGCAGACCGAGGCACCCTGTCCCCGTTCCTGGCCTCGCGGCGCCTGGTCCGCCGCCAGGACCTGATGCAGCTTGTGCTGCCCTTGCTGTTGGCGACGTCGATGGCGACGTTCGCGGCCTCTGCCTGGAAGGTTGCCGACGACTGGAGGGTGTCGAAGGCCAGCGCCACCGTCGGCGCCGATCGGGCGTATTTCACGGAAACCGCCCCCGCCCGGCTGCTGTGGGTGGCCCGCGAGGCCGACCCCGACGGGCGCTACCTCATGACGGCGGTTCCGCCGGCGCCCCGCACGGAGGACGGGGCCCGCGTTGCCCTGGTCGACAGCCGCAGCTTCGCCAACGTCGTGACCTGGGACGACTCCTGGTCTTCGGAGTCGGTGCACGAGATCTCCGACATGCTGCGCCCCGATGACGACGGCGAGCCGATCACGTTCAGTGGGACGCACTTGAAGTTCCACGTGACGGACATCGACCTCGAGGCCAGCCTCAACCTGCCGCTCGAGATGTGGGTGCGCTACATCACCTCCGACAACGGGGAGGAGAAGCTGGCGCCCATCGGCACCTTGCCGATGGAGGGGAACGCCGAGCTCGACGGATTCGTCTCCGAGTGCAAGGCCGGCTGCGACCTGGAGCAGCTCTACGTCGCGGGCAGCAGCTCGTCGGTGACCGACGCGACCGGCACCTTCACCATCGCCGACGTCACCTCCGACGGCAGCGCGGGGGACTGGCGCCTCGACGATTCTTCGGCTTGGCGGGCCGCGCGTCCTTTCGAAGCCGACGGCGGGGCCCCCCTCCAGCTCAGCGGCGGGACCGGGGGACTGGTCGTGAGCGTCGACCAGGCCGGGTCGTCGGTGCTGCGGTTGACCACCACCGACAAGCCGGAGTCCCCGCCACTGGTCGCCACGTCCGGGACCGAGCTCGACGACCTCGGCGGTGGCCTCGTCAATGGGGCGTCCGTGCTCGGCACGCGGACCCCGATGACCGTCACCGGCACTGCCGGGGCGTTGCCCATGGTCGGCGACAACGGCGGTCTCTCGGACCTGTCGACCGCGTTGCGGGAGTACGGCGACCAGGCGACCAACATCCCGCTCACCGAGCTCCTGGTGGCGCGCGGGACGCCGGCGTCGGTGCTGGATCGGGTGAGCAGGGCGGGGGTCGACCTCAGCGAGGTGCGGACCTACGACGACGAGCTCTCGCTGCTGCGCTCCGACGCCTTCTCACTGGGGTGGAAGGTGTTCCTGCTCGTGGGTGTGCTCACCTTGCTGCTGGCGTTCCTCGGTGTGCTCGCGCTGGCGATCGTGCAGCTGCGCTGGCGCGCCTACGAGGTGGCAGCCTTGCGCGTGGTCGGCGTACGTCGCAGGGACCTGCGCCGGGCAATCGTCACCGAGTACGTCGCCCTGCTCGGCATGGCCGTCGTCGGCGGTGCTCTGGCCGCGTTCGTGTCCTTGCTGCTTGTCTTGCCATCGCTCGACATCGGCGAGCGTGCGGCGTTCGACCCCGCCGTCGACTACAGCCTTCGCTGGCTGGTGCTGGCCGGCGTGCTCGGCCTCGTCCTGATCGTGGTCTTCACCATCGCGCTGTGGATCGCCGACCGCACCGTCAAGCTGGGCACGCCGGCGACGTTGCGGCAGGCCGACGTCCGCTGAGCATAGGTTGGAGCAATGACGTCCGCGGTCGTCGGCGCGAGGGTATGTCGGTCCTGGTGGGCGACCTGGCGGCGGTCGGTGCCCTGATCTTGACCCTCTACGTGCTGATGGCGACCCTTCCCTACAGCTGAGGGCTCGGCTCCAGCGATACTCGTGGGCATGCCACCCAAGCAGGCGCTGCCGTTCGACCCGATCGACGAGGCGGCCCGGCAGTGGGGGCTGCGATGGGACAGGGTGCCGGCCATGCACGCCGTGACGTCGCTGATGCGCGTGCAGCAGCTCGTCATCGGCCGGCTCGACGGCATCCTCAGGCCTCATGGTCTGACCTTCGCCCGCTACGAGGCGCTGGTGCTGCTGACGTTCTCCTCGCGCGGCTCGCTGCCCCTCGGCAAGATGGGGGAGCGTCTTCAGGTGCACCCGACGTCGGTGACCTCGATCGTGAGGCGGCTGGCGGACGACGGGCTCGTGGTGCGCACGCCGCACCCCGACGACCGTCGCGGCGTGCTGGCCGAGATCACCGACGCGGGCCGGGCCGTGGTCGAAGCGGCGACCCTGGACCTCGTGGCCTCCGACTTCGCCCTCGAAGCGCTGACCGAAGCCCAGCTGACCGAGCTGTCGGCGCTGCTGTCGCCCGTACGGCACGCGGCGGGCGACTTCTAGGGGCGCCGAAGGTGACCACCTCCGACGCCGTCCGCCGGGTCGGGCTCGCCCTGCCCCGCACCTACGAACGCCAGGTGCGAGGGCGCTGGAAGCTCAGGGTGGGCCAGATCGTGTACGCCGCGTTCTCCCGCGACGAGCTCGACATGGGGTTCGGCTTCCCCAAGGCCGAGCGCGACGGCCTGATCGCGAGCGATCCCGACGCCTTCTTCCTGCCGCCGACCTCCGACCTGCGCTACCAGTGGGTGTGCGTGCACCTCGAACGGATCGACGACCAGGAGATGCGCGAGCTGGTGACCGACGCGTGGCGGATGTGCACGCCCAAGATGCTGCACGACCTGCCGGAGATGCCGGCGCCGGCCATGGCGGCGTACGGGTTCCTGGATGCGGGGGAGTACGGCGAGCTCCGGCCGCTGCTGCACCCCTACGTGCACTTCACCGACGGTGCCGTGACTCTGCGCGGCCGCACCAAGGTGCTCGATCACCTGCGCGAGAAGAGCGCGAGGCCGCCGACCTCCGTCGAGATCCGGGACGGGCAGATCTACCGCTGGACCCGCTAGATCCGATCGATGGTTTCGAGGCTCAGCCAGCGATCGGTGGTTGAGGTGCGAGGAGCGCCAGCGACGAGCCTCGAAACCACCTGACCAGCCGCGTTAGGCGGAATTAGTAGGACGTCCTACTATTTCCCCATGACGGATGACGCACGGTCCCGCTGGCAGGCCAGGTACGACGCGGCGCAGGCCAAGGGCGGCGTGCGGGAGGCCGACTTCACGACGCTGTCGGGGGTGACCGTGGAGCCGGCGTACGGGCCGCCGGACGGTGTCGAGGGGGAGTGGCCGGGCGAGTTCCCGTTCACCCGCGGGCTCTACCCGACCGGCTACCGCGGCCGGACGTGGACGATCCGCCAGTTCGCCGGCTTCGGCAACGCCGAGCAGACCAACGAGCGCTACCGGATGATCCTCGGCCGGGGCGGCGGCGGCCTCAGCGTCGCCTTCGACATGCCGACGCTGATGGGCCGCGACTCCGACGACCGCATGTCGCTCGGCGAGGTCGGCCACTGCGGCGTGGCCATCGACTCGGCGGCCGACATGGAGCGGCTGTTCCACAGCATCGACCTCGGCTCCGTCACCACCTCGATGACGATCAGCGGCCCAGCGGTGCCGGTGTTCTGCATGATGCTGGTCGCGGCCGAGCGTGCGGGCGTCGACACCGGCGTCCTCAACGGCACGCTCCAGACCGACATCTTCAAGGAGTACATCGCGCAGAAGGAGTGGCTCTTCGGCCCCGAGCCGCACCTGCGGCTGATCGGCGACCTGATGGAGTACTGCGCCGCGGAGATCCCGGACTACAAGCCGCTCTCGGTCTCCGGCTACCACATCCGCGAGGCCGGCTCGACGGCCGCGCAGGAGCTGGCGTTCACGCTGGCCGACGGCTTCGGCTACGTGGAGCTCGGCCTCGAGCGCGGCCTCGACGTCGACGTCTTCGCCCCTGGCCTGTCGTTCTTCTTCGACGCCCACGTCGACTTCTTCGAGGAGATCGCGAAGTTCCGCGCCGCCCGCCGGATCTGGGCGCGCTGGATGCGCGACGTCTACGGCGCCACCTCGGAGAAGGCGCAGTGGCTGCGGTTCCACACCCAGACAGCCGGTGTCTCGCTGACCGCGCAGCAGCCCTACAACAACGTCGTCCGCACCGGCATCGAGGCGCTGGCCGCGGTGCTCGGCGGCACCAACTCGCTGCACACCAACGCCCTCGACGAGACGCTGGCCCTGCCGTCGGAGCAGGCCGCCGAGATCGCCCTGCGCACGCAGCAGGTGATCATGGACGAGACCGGCGTCGTCAACGTGGCCGACCCGCTCGGCGGCTCCTGGTACGTCGAGGCGCTCACCGACGCGATCGAGGCCGAGGCCAACGCGATCTTCGACAAGGTGCTCTCGATGGGTGGCTCGACGCTCACCCACGCCGACACCGAGGGTCTGGCCGCTGCCACCCAGGCAGGCGAAAAGCCCGTCACCCGCGGCCTGCTGCACGGCATCGAGGAGGGCTGGTTCATGTCCGAGATCGCCGAGGCCGCCTTCACCTACCAGCTCGCCCTCGAGAAGGGCGAGAAGAAGATCGTCGGCGTCAACACCCACACCAAGTCGGTCACGCACGACCTGGAGATCATGCGGGTCTCCCACGACGTCGAGGTCGAGCAGGTGCGGCTGCTGGCCGAGCGCCGCGCCGCCCGCGACGAGGGCGCGGTGTCGGCGGCGGTCGCCCGGATGGTCGACGTCTCGCGAACCGACGAGAACATGATCCCCGCCATGCTCGACGCGGTCCGCGTCGAGGCCACCCTCGGCGAGATCTGCGACGCGCTGCGCGCCGAGTGGGGCGAGTACCGCGAACCGGCACGCTTCTGAGCGCCCCCGGCCCGAGCTTGCGAGGGCTGGGATCAGGCGCCAGGTCGAGGAGGGCTCGACGCAGACCCGAGCGCAGCGAGGGGCTGGGTGACCCGTCTCGAGACCCAGTGCGTGGGGATGCCGTCTAGTTTTGACGCATGAGCGAGAACGACGGCGAGATCTACGGCGGCTACAGCGTCGACGACGAGGACCAGCCACAGGGCGACGGCGACAGCATGAGCGGGGACCGCGGGCTCGCCGAGCCGCTCGACGAGGGCTACTCCCCGCCGGAGAAGTGGTCCGTCGGCCAGGGCTATGGCAACACCCCGCTGGAGGAGGAGCTCGGCGAGTCCCTCGACCAGCGGATCGCCCAGGAGGAGCCCGAACCCGACCCGTACGCCGAGGCCGAGCGCGACATCGACGATCTCGACGACGGCGAGGTCGGCAACGTCCGCGCGGGCCGGCTGATCGCCCCCGACGAGGGAGCGGGTGAGGACGAGGACTCCGAGCCGTACGCCGACGACGTCGGCATCGACGGCGCCGGCGCGAGTGCCGAGGAGGCCGCGATGCACGTGGTCGACGGGGACGGCCCCGACACCCTGTGACGCCGGACCTCCTCCATAGGATGAGGACATGACGCAACAGCCCTTCAGCCGGCCCGGCGCGATCGACCTTTCCGGTCTCAAGCGACCCGCGCCGCCCGCCGGCGGCCCCGCGGCCGGCCGGCCGGCCGGCCCGGGCGCACCGGCGGCAGGGGCTCCCGCACCCGGCATCGCAGGCAGCGGGTCGGCGTACGCCCTCGACGTCACGGAGGAGAACTTCCAGCAGGTGCTGGAGGCCTCGATGACCGCCCCGGTGGCGCTCGTCTTCTACTCACCCTCGCAGGCCCCCGAGAGCGCCACGATGGCCGCCGACGTCGCCACGGTGGCCAACGAGTACGACGGGCGCTTCCTCGCCGGCCTCATCGACATCGACGCCTCGCCGGCCATCGCTCAAGCGATGCAGATCGCGCAGGTGCCGATCCTCTTCGTGCTGCTCGACGGGCGGCCGGCCGCGCAGCCGATCCCGGGCGTGCTGAGCCTCGAGGAGCTGCGGGTGCTGTTCAACCAGCTTGGCCAACAGCTGACCGCCCAGGGGATCGCGGGGCGCCACCAGCCGCGCACCGCCGGCGCCCCTGTCGAGGCCGGCGACGACGATGGCGAGCCGCCGGTCGACCCGCGCTACGCCGCCGCCCAGGACGCACTCGGCGAGGGCGACATCGACGGGGCGGTGGCGGAGTACCAGAAGCTCGTCGACGGCAACCCTGCCGACGCCGAGGCCGCTGCCGGCCTGGCGATGGCCAAGGTGCTCCAGCGCACCCAGGGCGTCGACGCGCAGACTGCCCGCGCCGCTGCGGCGGCCAGTCCCGACGACGTCGACGCGCAGACGCTGGTGGCCGATCTCGACATGCTCGGCGGCCACGTGGAAGACGCGTTCACCCGCCTGGTCGACGTCGTACGCCGGACCGCCGGCGACGATCGCAACCGCGCGCGGGAGCACCTGCTGGCCCTCTTCGCGGCCGTCGGCAACGCCGACGCCCGGGTGCTCGCTGGGCGGCAGGCACTCGCGTCGGCGCTGTTCTGAGCCCACCACTCGTTGGTCGAGCCGCCGAGCGCAGCGAGGCGTGTCGAGACCTAGCGACTTGCGAGGGTCTCGACACGCCGCTCGTCCCTCGCGGCGGCTCGACCAGCGATCAGGCGGTGGGCTCCCCGATCGACGAACGGCCGGCCTCGAGCCGCGCCACCGGCACCCGGAAGGGCGAGCAGGAGACATAGTCGAGCCCGACCGAGTCGAAGAAGTGGATCGAGGCGGGGTCGCCGCCGTGCTCACCGCAGACACCGAGGTGCAGGTCGGGCCGGGTACGCCGGCCCAGCCGGACGGCGTGGTGCACCAGGACCCCGACGCCCTCGGTGTCCAGCGACTCGAACGGTGACGCCGGGAAGATCCCGTGCTCGAGGTAGGTGCTGAAGAACGACGCCTCCACGTCGTCGCGGGAGAACCCCCACGTCATCTGGGTCAGGTCGTTGGTGCCGAACGAGAAGAACTCGGCCGAGGCCGCGATCTTGTCGGCCGTGACGGCTGCCCGGGGCAGCTCGATCATGGTGCCGACCTTGTAGGCGACCTCGACGCCGCGTTCGGCGTTGACCGCCGCGGCGACCTTGTCGATCTCCACCTTGACCAGGTCGAGCTCCTTGACCGTGGCGACCAGCGGGATCATGATCTCCGGCTGCGGGTCGCCACCGGCGGCGGTCCGCTCGGCCGCCGCCTCGAGGATGGCCCGGGCCTGCATGGTGAACAGGCCGGGGATGACGATGCCGAGGCGGACGCCGCGCAGGCCAAGCATCGGGTTCTGCTCGTGCAGGCGCTTCACCGCGTCGAGCAGCTTGTGGTGGCGGGAGTTCTCGGTGCCGTGGTCGTCCTCGAGCGCCACCGCGACGGAGAGGTCGGTGATGTCGGGCAGGAACTCGTGCAACGGCGGGTCGATCAGCCGGATCGTCACCGGCAGTCCGTCCATCGCCTCGAGGATCGCGGTGAAGTCGGCGCGCTGGAGTGGGAGCAGCTCGCCGAGCGCGGCCTCCTGCCCCTCCTCGTCGTCCGCGACGATGAGGTTCTCCACGAGCTGGCGCCGTTCGCCGAGGAACATGTGCTCGGTCCGGCAGAGCCCGATCCCCTCGGCGCCGAAGCGGCGGGCTCGGGCCGCGTCCTCGGGGGTGTCGGCGTTGGCCCGCACGCGGAGCCGGCGCTTGCCGTCCGCGTGGGCCATCACCCTGGCGACCGCGGACACCACGTCATCCTGCTCGGGATCGACGTGGTCGCCCTCGAAGTAGCGCACCACCGACGAGTCGGCCACCGGGACGGCACCGGCGAAGACCTCGCCGGTGGTGCCGTCGATGGAGATCACGTCGCCTTCGTGCAGCGTCTCGCCCTTGCGCACCTTCGCGCGCTTCTTCTCGACGTTGACGTCGAGGGCCTCGGCACCGCACACGCACGTGCGGCCCATGCCCCGCGCGACGACGGCGGCGTGGGAGGTCTTGCCGCCGCGGCTGGTCAGGATCCCCTTGGCGGCCACCATCCCGCGCAGGTCGTCGGGGTTGGTCTCCTTGCGGACCAAGATGACGTCCTCGCCGCGCTCTGCCCACTCGACCGCGGTGTCGGAGTCGAAGACGACCTTGCCGACGGCCGCGCCGGGCGAGGCGTTCATGCCCTTGGCGATCAGGGTGCGCTTGGCCTTGTCGTCGAAGCGGGGGAACATCAGCTGCGCCAGCTGGGCTCCGGTGACCCGGCGGGTGGCCTCGTCGACGTCGATCAGGCCCTCGTCGGTCATGTGGCAGGCGATCCGGAACGCCGCCTCTGGCGTGCGCTTGCCGACCCGGGTCTGCAGCATCCAGAGCTTGCCGCGCTCGATGGTGAACTCGATGTCGCACATGTCGCGGTAGTGCTTCTCGAGGGTGTTCATGATCGCGAGCAGCTCGTCGTACGACGTCTTGTCGATGCGCTCGAGGTCGGCCAGCGAGAGCGTGTTGCGGATGCCCGCGACGACGTCCTCGCCCTGGGCGTTCTGCAGGTAGTCGCCGTAGACGCCCTGGTTGCCCGACGCGGGGTCGCGGGTGAAGCAGACGCCGGAGCCGGACGTGTCGCCCTGGTTGCCGAACACCATGGCCTGCACGTTGACGGCGGTGCCGAGTCCTTCGGGGATCTGCTCCTGCCGGCGGTAGAGGACGGCGCGGTCGGTGTTCCAGGAGTCGAAGACCGCGCGCATCGCGAGGTCCATCTGCTCGCGCGGGTCCTGGGGGAAGTCGCGGCCGGTGTGCTCGCGGAAGCGCTCCTTGAAGGTCTCGACCAGCCCGGTGAGGTCGTCGGCGTCGAGATCGGTGTCGACGGCGGTGCCCTTGCGCTTCTTGAGCGCGTCGAGCTCGGCTGCGAAGACGTGTCCGTCGATCTCCATCACCGTGGAGCCGAACATCTGGATCAGCCGCCGGTAGGAGTCCACGGCGAAGCGGCCGTTGTCGCTGGTCTTCGCGAGGCCGTTCACCGACGCGTCGTTGAGCCCGATGTTGAGCACCGTCTCCATCATCCCGGGCATCGAGAACTTCGCTCCCGAGCGCACCGAGACCAGCAGCGGGTCGTCGGCGTCGCCGAGCCGGCGTCCCATCGCCTCCTCCAGCGACCGCAGGTGCTCGGTGACCTCGTCGGCCAGTCCGTCAGGGTCGTGGCCCGCCTCGAGGTAGGCGCGACAGGCCTCGGTCGAGATGGTGAAGCCCGGCGGCACGGGGAGCCCGAGGTTCGTCATCTCGGCGAGGTTGGCACCCTTGCCGCCGAGAAGGTCCTTCTGGTCCTTGTTGCCCTGGGCGAAGTCGTAGACGAAGGTGCTCATCTCTCTGATCCTGCCCCTTTTGAGGCGTCAGGGCGAGGGGGTCAGCGGCCGGACTCGGTGTACGCCGCGCGGCCCGAGTCGACACCGGCCAGGGCCGCCTCGATGCGGCGCGCCGTGAAGTCCGCGCAGCGCTCCCGCACCTGGTCGAGGTCGCAGAACTCCGCCGACACGATCTCGCGGGTCTGCCGCACGACGTCGTCCAGGATCGCCGCGTCGTGCACGCCGCCGTCGAAGACCAGGCAGACGGCGTCGTCCCACCCTCCCCACGGAGGCAACCAGTCGGTGAGCACCAGGTCGCCGGCCTTGATGGACAGGCCGAGCTCCTCCTGGATCTCCCGGCCGACAGCCAGCCGTGGCGACTCGCCGACCTCGACCACGCCTCCGGGCAGGTCCCAGTCGCGCTTGTAGGTCAGCTGGCACAGCAGCACCCGGCCGCCGGGGTCGCGCACCAGCATCTGGCCGATCGCCCGCTTGCGGGGCAGGAAGGAGTTGAGCAGCGCCCGGAACGCCTCCGGCTCGCTCAGCGGCGGGTCGCTGACCAGCCGCGCCAGGACGACGTACGACGTGGTCTCGGCGCGGTCGCCCACTCCCGGCTCGATCCGGCGCAGGCCCTCGCGACGCAGCCCGCTGCGGGTGGCCACTCGCAGCGAGTCCTGGTTGTCGGGCTCGACCTTGGCCTCGACCCGCCAGTAGCCCAGGCCGCCTTGGCCCTCCTCGGTGAGCGAGTAGTCGGCCAGCATCCGCACCGCGCGGGTGGCATACCCCCGGCCGCGGAAGCCGCGGTAGAGAGCCCAGGACAGTTCGCCGACGCCCTTGCTCACCCGCTTGACGTCGCAGCTGCCGACCAGCTTGCCGTCAGCCTCGATCACGAACGCGACGGTCGATCTCTCATCGTCGTACGCCGCGTGCCAGTTGCCGATCGCGGCGCCCATCCGGTCGGCGGTCACGCCGTCCTCAGGCCAGCCGAACCAGTGCGCGATGACCTCGTCGTGCCCCGCCACGGCCTCGTCGACGTCGTCCTGGCGCCAGCGGCGGAGGGTCACCACGCCGTCGGTCAGCGTCGGCTGCTCGGGGTTTTCGGCCACGTGGTCGACCCTAACGACCGCTGGTTGAGGTGTGAGGGCCGCCAGGTGGTTCCTGAGGTGCGAGGGCCGCAGGCCCGAGCCTCGAAGGGCCCGAGCCTCGAAACCACTGTCCGCATTGGTGGTTTCGAGGCTCGTCGCTAGCGCTCCTCGCACCTCAACCACCGAAACCCCCTCACTCCCGCTTGCGGAACCAGACCGTGGCCAGCGGCGGCACCACCAGCGTCGCGTGGGCGGGCTGCCCGTCGTGCTCGCCGTCGACCGCCTCGATGGCTCCCAGGTTGCCCACTCCGGAGCCGGCATAGGTGGAGGCGTCCGTGTTGAGCACCTCGTCCCACGTGCCTGCCGAGGGCAGCCCGAGGGCGTAGTCGCCGTGGGGCACGGTGGAGAAGTTGGCGAGGCAGACCAGGTCCGGGGCACCGGGCGCCGTCCGGACGAACGAGTAGACGTTGCGATCGGCGTCGTCGGCGTTGATCCACGCGAAGGAACCGGCCTCGTCGTCGCGCGACCAGATGGCCGGCGACTCGACGTACGCCTTGTTGAGGTCGCGGACCAGGTTGTGGACGCCGCGATGCTCGGAGTGCTCCAACAGCCACCAGTCGAGCTCACGGGCCTCGGCCCACTCCGACTCCTGGCCGAGCTCGGCGCCCATGAAGATCAGCTGCTTGCCGGGATGCGCCCACATGTAGGCCAGGAACGCCCGGACGTTGGCGAGCTGTTGCCAGCGGTCACCTGGCATCTTGCGCAGCAGCGAGCCCTTGCCGTGCACGACCTCGTCGTGGCTGATGGGCAGCACGAAGTTCTCGGCCCAGGCGTAGACCAGGGCGAAGGTCAGCTCGTTGTGGTGCCACGAGCGGTGCACGGGCTGGCGCTGGAAGTAGCCGAGGGTGTCGTGCATCCAGCCCATGTTCCACTTGAAGCCGAAGCCCAGACCACCTGCGTCGGTCGGCCGGGTCACGCCGTCCCAGCTGGTCGACTCCTCGGCGATGGTCACCGCCCCGGGCACCCGCTTGTAGACGGTGGCGTTCATCTCCTGGAGGAACTGCACGGCCTCGAGGTTCTCGCGGCCGCCGTGCACGTTGGGCGTCCACTCGCCGGCTTCGCGCGAGTAGTCGAGGTAGATCATGCTCGCGACGGCATCCACCCGGAGGCCGTCGATGTGGTACTCCTCGAGCCAGTAGAGCGCGTTGGCGACCAGGAAGTTGCGCACCTCGCGGCGGCCGAAGTTGAAGACGTAGGTGCCCCAGTCGGGGTGCTCGCCCCGGGTCGGGTTGGGGTCCTCGTAGAGCGGGGTGCCGTCGAAGCGCGAAAGCGCGAAGGTGTCCTTCGGGAAGTGCGCGGGCACCCAGTCGACGAGCACGCCGATGCCGGCCTGGTGCAGCCGGTCGACGAGGTAGCGGAAGCCGTCGGGGTCGCCGAACCGCGCCGTCGGAGCGAAGTACGACGTCACCTGGTAGCCCCAGCTGCCGCCGTACGGATGCTCCATCACGGGCAGGAACTCGACGTGCGTGAAGCCGAGGTCGGTCAGGTAGGGGACCAGGTCGTCGGCCAGCTCGCCGTAGCTGTAGGCGCCGCCGCCCCAGTGCTTCTTCCACGATCCGAGGTGCATCTCGTAGACGGACATCGGGCCGTGCACGGGCTGTCGGCTGCGACGCTCGGTCATCCACGCGTCGTCGCCCCAGGTGTACGACGACTCGTAGACCACCGACGACGTCGCGGGCGGCACCTCGGTGTGGAAGGCCATCGGGTCGGCCTTCTCGCGCCACTCGCCGTCGGCGCCGAGGATCAGGAACTTGTACTTGGTGCCGGACCCCACACCGGGCACGAACAGCTCCCACACGCCCGAGTGACCGAGCTGGCGCATCGGGTGCTCGCGGCCGTCCCAGGAGTTGAAGTCTCCCTTGATCCGGACGCCCTTGGCGCTGGGCGCCCACACGGCGAACGAGGTGCCCTGGATCGGGTCGCTCCCGGCCCCGTCGTAGCGGTGCAGGTGGGCGCCGAGCACGGTCCACAGCAGCTCGTGGCGGCCCTCGTTGATGAGGTGCAGGTCCATCTCGCCGAGCGTCGGCAGGTAGCGGTAGGGGTCGTCGACGGTGCTGGCGCCGTGGCCGTAGTCCACCTCCACGCGGTATCCGGGCACATCGGCGACGGGCAGCTCGCCGACCCAGATCCCGGAGTACTCGTGGCCCAGCTCGACCGTCTTCTTGCCCTTGGCGCCGTCGTAGACGACCTTGACGGACTTGGCGAGCGGCTTGAACACCCGGACGGTCACGCTGCCGTCGTGGGGGTGCGGGCCGAGGATCGAGTGCGGACTGCCGTGGCTGCCCTGGACCAGGAGCTCCAGCTCGTCGGCGGTCATCGGTCGTGCTCCGGTCATCGTGCGATCTCCTTCCACAGGGGCGGGATCGGCCTCGTCGTCAGCCTAGGGTTGATCGGCATCGCTCAGCCCACCAGCGTCGCGATCGCGCCCAGCGGGATCGGCAGCCACGTCGGCCGGTTGCGGGCCTCGTAGACCGTCTCGTAGACCGCCTTGTCGGCGACGTAGGCGTCCAGCAGCCGCGACTCGTCGTCGGTCAGCTCGCGACCGGCGTAGGCGTCGAGGAAGGCAGCGCAGTTGCGTTCGGCCCACTCGGTCGCCCGGAAGGCCCGCTGCTCCGCGCCGGTGTCGTCGGCGCCGCTGCCGATGACCCTCTCGGCGACGCGCGGCGCGTAGTCGAAGGAGCGCAGCATCCCCGCCACGTCGCGCCAGGCCGAGTCGGGGAGCACCCGTTCGGCCAGCGGCTTGGCGGGCTCGCCCTCGAAGTCGACGATCTTCCAACCCTTCACCGTGCGCAGCGTCTGGCCGAGGTGCAGGTCGCCGTGCACCTGCTGCACCAGCACACCGGGGACCTCGGCGGCGGCGTCGAAGGTGGCGCGCAGGCCTTTCTCGTACGCCGACAGGTCGGGCACGACCTCCAGTGCGGCGTCGAGCCGCGCGTTCATCGCGGCGGCCAGCTCGCGCTGCTCGGCGGCCGTGCGGACGTGCGTGGGGAAGTGCTCGGCCAGGTCGTGGTGCACCTCCGCCAGCGACTCGCCCAACCGGGCCGCCTCGGCGGCGAAGTCGCCGCCCACCTCGTCGGCGCGCAGGTCGCCCTCGGCGAACAGGTTGCGGATGCTGGCCATGGCGGCGTCCCAGCCGTCGGTGGCCGTGCGGAGGAACTGCTGCAGCATCGCCAGCTGGAGCGGCGCCTCGTCGTCGCCCTCGGTCTCGAGCCAACCGTAGAGCGCGGGAACGTGCTCGGAGCCGGCCTGCGTCAGCACCTTGTGCACCGCGATGTCGGGGTTGATCCCGGGCGTCACCTTGCGGAAGACCTTGAGCAGGGCGTCCTCGCCGAAGGCGACCGACGAGTTCGACTGCTCGCCGCTGAACAGCGTGGAGTGCGCGTCCAGGTCGAGGTCGTGGCCGGGCAGCCGCCGGAAGTGCAGCGGGCCCTCGGTCGGCGGCTGGTCGAAGGCGAGCAGCCAGCCTGCCATCGCCTCGCGGTCGTGGAGGGCGTCGTACGCGTGCACGAAGCCGAGGTCGGGGTCCTCCCACCAACCCACGAACGCGTGGTTGAGCCGCTCCTCCGGGTCGGTGTAGAAAGCCAGCGGCACCTGGTAGAGCTCGACGCTCTGCCGGTCGGGGGCGCCGCCGGGTGCGTCGTCGTAGGTGACCTCTGCCAGGTCGACGGCGACGCGGGTGGGCGTGCCGGTCTCCACCCAGCCGAGGCGGCGCACGCCGGTGACCCGGAACTCGCGGCCCTTGCCTCCGAACCAGCGCGCCGCCTGGATGAAGGCGGTCAGCTCCTCGGTCGGTGTGGTGGGGGAGCTGTGTCGGCTGCTGGGGTCGCTCACGGAGTCGGTCACGGTGCGATCGCCTCCTCGGTGGGTTGGTGGAGTCGGAACCAGTAGAAGCCGTAGCCGCCCAGGGTCAGCAGGTACGGCAGCTCGCCGACCCGCGGGAACGTGACGCCGCCGAGCAGCTCGATGGGCACCATCCCCTCGAAGCGGCGCAGGTCGAGCTCGACGGGCTGTGGGAAGCGGGACAGGTTGTTGACGCACACGATCACCTCGGTCCCGTCGGAGGTCTCGAGCTCGCGGGCGTAGGACAGCACGGTGGGGTTGGTGCCGCCGAGGTCGGTGAAGCCGCCCAGGCCGAACGCCGGGTGCCCGCGACGCGCGTGGATCATCCGACGCGTCCAGTGCAGCAGCGACGAGGCGTTCTCGAGCTCGGCCTCGACGTTGACGCTCTGGTAGCCGTACACCGGGTCCTGGATCGCCGGCAGGTGCAGCTTGCCAGGCGTCGCCGACGAGAACCCGGCGTTGCGGTCGGGCGTCCACTGCATCGGGGTGCGGACGCCGTCGCGGTCGCCGAGCCAGATGTTGTCGCCCATCCCGATCTCGTCGCCGTAGTAGAGGACCGGCGAGCCGGGGAGCGAGAGCAGCAGCGCGGTGAACAGCTCGATCTGGTTGGTGTCGTTGTCGAGCAGCGGCGCCAACCGGCGGCGGATGCCGATGTTGGCCTTCATCCGCGGGTCCTTGGCGTACTCGCCCCACATGTAGTCGCGGTCCTCGTCGGTGACCATCTCGAGGGTCAGCTCGTCGTGGTTGCGCAAGAAGATCCCCCACTGGCAGTTGCCCGGGATCGCCGGCGTCTGCTCCATGATCTCGGAGATCGGCCACCGCGACTCGCGCCGGACCGCCATGAAGATCCGCGGCATCACCGGGAAGTGGAAGCACATGTGGCACTCGTCGCCGCCCGCCTCGAACTCGCCGAAGTAGTCGACGACGTCGGCCGGCCACTGGTTGGCCTCCGCGAGCAGCACCCGGCCGGGGTAGTTGTCGTCGACCCACTTGCGGACCATGCGCAGGAACTCGTGGGTCTCCGGCAGGTTCTCGCCGTTGGTGCCGCGCCGTTCGTAGAGATAGGGCACGGCGTCGAGGCGGAAGCCGTCGAGCCCCATGTCGAGCCAGAAGGCCATCGCCTCCAGCATCGCCTCGTGCACCTTCGGGTTGTCGAAGTTGAGGTCGGGCTGGTGGGCGAAGAACCGGTGCCAGAAGTACTGCTGGCGGACCGGATCCCAGGTCCAGTTGGACGGCTCGGTGTCGACGAAGATGATGCGAGCGTCCTGGTAGAGCTCGTCGGTGTCGGACCAGACGTAGAAGTCGCCGTAGGGGCCGTCCGGGTCGCTCCGGCTGGCCTGGAACCACGGGTGCGCGTCGCTGGTGTGGTTCATCACGAAGTCGACGATCACCCGGATCCCGCGCTGGTGGGCCTCGTCGAGGAACGTGTGGAAGTCCTCGACCGTGCCGCACTCCGGGAGGATGTCGGTGTAGTCGGCCACGTCGTAGCCGCCGTCGCGCAGGGGCGAGGTGAAGAACGGCGGCACCCACAGGCAGTCGATGCCCAGCCACTGCAAGTAGTCGAGCTTCTCCGTCAGGCCCTTGAAGTCCCCCGTGCCGTCGCCGTTGGAGTCGCGGAACGAGCGCACCAGCACCTCGTAGAACACCGCGGTCTTGAACCACTCGGGGGTCGCCAGCGACTCGGTGGTCGCCTCGACCTCGGTGACCTCTTCGGACACGTCCACCTCGCCCGTGCTGCCGGTCGTGTCGCTCGTGCCGGTCGAGTCGGTCGAGATCGCGGTCTCGTCTGTCGAGGTCGTCGTGAAGTCGACGTGGCGGGTCGAGCCGGTGGAGGTCACTGTGTCCTCGGCGGGGTCGGCCGGCTCGGTCGCGGCGCTCTTCTTGCGCGGAGTCACGGCTTCCTCACGCTCAGGATGTGGGCGGGCTCGACGCCCGGATCGAGCCGCACATAGTTGTTCTCGCCCCAGGTCCAGGTGTGCTGGGTGATCTCGTCGACCACGGTGAACGTGTCGTGCCAGCCCATCCCGAGCGCCGGCATGTTGAGGTGCACGGTCGTCTCCCTGGCCCCGTGCGGGTCGAGGTTGATGACGACGATGACGATGTCGTCGCCGGCCGCCTTGGAGAACACCAGCATGCTCTCGTCATCGGCACTGTGGATGGTGACGTTGCGCAGCAGCCGGAGAGCCGGGTGGGCCCGCCGGACGGCGTTGAGCCCGCGCAGGTACGGCGCGAGCGTGCGGCCCTCGGCCTCGGCGGTCTCCCAGTCGCGGATCCGGATCTGGTACTTCTCGGAGTCGAGGTACTCCTCGCTCCCAGGTCTGACCGCGACGTGCTCGAAGAGCTCGTAGCCGGCGTAGACCCCCCAGCTCGGCGAGCCGGTCGCCGCCAGCGCCGCGCGGATCTTGAACGCCGCCGGGCCGCCGTACTGGAGGAACTCGTGGAGGATGTCGGGGGTGTTGACGAAGAAGTTCGGCCGCATCAGGTGGTCGGTGCGGTGGGAGAGCTCGCGCAGGTAGTCCTCGATCTCCCACTTGGCGGTGCGCCAGGTGAAGTAGGTGTAGGACTGGTGGAACCCGATCGCGCCGAGCGTGCTCATCATCGCCGGACGGGTGAACGCCTCGGCCAGGAACAACACGTCCGGATCGGTACGCCGGATCTCGCGCAGCAGCCACTCCCAGAACGCCACGGGCTTGGTGTGCGGGTTGTCGACCCGGAAGATCCGCACGCCGTGGGACATCCACTGCTTGAGGATGCGCAGCACCTCGCGACAGATGCCGGTCGGGTCGTTGTCGAAGTTGACGGGGTAGATGTCCTGGTACTTCTTGGGCGGGTTCTCGGCGTAGGCGATCGACCCGTCGGCCCGGGTGGTGAACCACTCCGGGTTGGTCTGCACCCACGGGTGGTCGGGCGCGGCCTGCAGCGCCAGGTCGAGCGCCACCTCCAAGCCCAGCTCGCCGGCGCGGGCCACGAACGCGTCGAAGTCCGCCATCGTGCCCAGGTCGGGGTGGATGGCGTCGTGGCCGCCGTCCTTGGACCCGATCGCCCAGGGCGAGCCGGTGTCGTCCGGCCCCGGCGTGAGGGTGTTGTTCGGGCCCTTGCGGTTGACCTCGCCGATCGGGTGGATGGGCGGCAGGTAGATGACGTCGAAGCCGAGGTCGGCGACGTAGTCGAGCCGCTTCAAAGCGGTGCGGAAGGTCCCGCTGGTGACCTTGCCCGTCTTGGGGTCCTCGGTGGCGCCCTCGGAGCGTGGGAAGAACTCATACCAGCTGCCGAACAGCGCGCGCTGGCGGTCGGCGAACATCGGGTAGGGGCCCTCGATGGTGACCAGCTCGCGGATCGGGTGGGCCGCGAGCAGGCGGGTGAGCTCCGGGGACTGCAGCGCGGCCAGCCGCGCCTCGACCGGCCGGTCGTCGTCCCCGGCCGCGGCGATGGCGCCCTCGACGATCTCCTGGTCCCTGGCGTCGGTCAGCTCGGCGCGCACCTTCTCCAGCAGCAGCCGGCCTTCGGTGAACATCAGGTCGACATCGACTCCCGCGGGGATCTTCAGCCCGGCGGCGTGCTGCCAGGTGCCGATCGGGTCCGACCAGGCCTGCACCTCGAAGGTCCACGCTCCCACCGTGTCGGGAGTCACCGAGGCCTCGTAGAAGTCCGGCCTCTCGGGGTGCTTGACCAGGGGGACCGGCGGGCGGCGGGTGCCCGACGGGTCGGTCGTCACGACCTCGGCGCCGAGCCTGTCGTGGCCCTCGCGGAACACGGTCGCGGAGACCGGCATCGGCTCGCCCACGGTCGCCTTCGCCGCCAGTCGCCCGAGGTCGACGACAGGCATGACCTGGAGGATGGGGATGCGGCCGACCATGGCGCCACCCTTGCGGGTCGCCGGGTGGCCGTGCAAGCCGGGTGACCGCTCGGTGGTTGAGGTGCGAGCGAAGCGAGCCTCGAAACCACCCGGTGGGGTGAACCCCAGTTACGGTTGGCTTTTCTGTCACCGGGTTTCGAGACGCGTCGCACGTCCCGTCGCTTCGCTCCGGTCCGCGCCGACGCTCCTCAACCTCCCCGCGTCACCTGGCCGTGACTCGCAAGCTCGTCTCGCCCAGCGCGGTGAGATTTGGATCGATCCAGAGCAGGTGGGCTACCGTCGTTCCGTGCGTGCGATTCGACGATTCACGGTCCGTCCTGTCCTGCCTGCGGAGCTCGAGCCGCTGGCCGCCCTGGCGGGCAACCTGCGGTGGTCCTGGCACCCCCCGACGCAGGACGTCTTCGCGTCCGTGGACGCCCGGGCGTGGGATGCCGTCGACCACGACCCCGTGCGTCTCCTCGGCGCCGTCGGCCGGTCCCGCTGGGCCGAGCTCGCGGGCGACGAGGGTTTCGTCGCCCGCATCAACGACGCCAAGGCCGACCTAGATGTTTACCTGAGCGCCGACCGCTGGTACCAGCACAACGTCACCGACGGCCCCCGGGCGATCGCCTACTTCTCCCCGGAGTACGGCATCGCCGCAGCGCTGCCGCAGTACTCCGGCGGTCTGGGCATCCTCGCGGGCGACCACCTCAAGGCCGCCAGCGACCTCGGCGTGCCACTGGTCGGTGTGGGTCTGCTCTACAAGCACGGCTACTTCAAGCAGGCGCTCTCCCGTGAGGGTTGGCAGCAGGAGACCTATCCCGTCCTCGACCCCGATGAGCTGCCGCTGTCGCTGCTGCGCGAGGACGACGGCGAGCGCGCGACCGTCGCGATCGAGATGCCGGGCGGGCCCGACCTCGTGGCGCGGATCTGGGTCGCCAGCGTCGGCCGGGTGCCGCTGCTGCTGCTCGACTCCGACGTCGAGGGCAACCCCGAGCACTACCGCGAGGTCACCGACCGCCTCTACGGCGGCACCAGCGAGCATCGTCTGCGGCAGGAGATGCTGCTCGGTGTCGGCGGCGTCCGGGCCCTGCGCACCTACTCCCGGCTCACCGGCGCTCCCGCGGCCGAGGTGTTCCACACCAACGAGGGCCACGCCGGCTTCCTGGGCCTCGAGCGGATCCGCGAGCTGACCGTCGGCGAGGGCGGTCCGGGACTCGACTTCGACACCGCGCTCGAGGTCTCCCGCGCGTCCACGGTGTTCACCACCCATACGCCCGTGCCAGCAGGCATCGACCGGTTCCCGCGCGAGCTGGTTGAGCAGTACTTCGGCAAGACCGGCCCGACGGCCGGCGTCCCGGTCGAGCGGGTGCTCGCCCTCGGCACCGAGGACTACGAAGGTGGCGACGCCAGCGTCTTCAACATGGCGGTGATGGGCTTCCGGCTGGCCCAGCGCGCCAATGGCGTCTCGTTGCTGCACGGCCACGTCAGCCGCGAGATGTTCAGCGGCCTGTGGCCGGCCTTCGACGAGGCCGAGGTGCCGATCGGCTCGATCACCAACGGCGTGCACGCCCCGACGTGGGTGGCCCGGGAGGTCATCGAGCTGGCCAGCTCTCGCGGCGCCGACCCCGACTCCGACGACGTCGAGGGGTTCTACCGCGCCGTCGACAGCATCCCCGGCACCGACATCTGGTCGGTCAAGCGCGAGCTCCGCGAGCGCCTCGTGCTCGACGCCCGCCGGCGGCTGGCGAAGTCCAGCGCCCGCCGCGGCATCGCCAAGGCCGAGCTCGGCTGGGTCGAGAGCGCCCTGGATCCCGACGTGCTGACGATCGGCTTCGCGCGCCGCGTGCCGTCGTACAAGCGGCTGACGCTGATGCTGCGCGACCAGGATCGGCTCAAGAAGCTGCTGCTGCACCCCGAGCATCCGATCCAGCTGATCATCGCCGGCAAGGCGCACCCGGCTGACGACGGCGGCAAGAAGCTGATCCAGGAGATCGTCCGCTTCGCCGACGACCCCGAGGTGCGGCACCGCATCGTCTTCCTGCCCAACTACGACATCGCCATGGCCCAGCCGCTCTACCCCGGCTGCGACGTGTGGCTCAACAACCCGCTGCGCCCCTACGAGGCGTGTGGCACCTCGGGCATGAAGTCCGCCCTCAACGGCGGCCTCAACCTGTCGATCCTCGACGGCTGGTGGGACGAGTGGTACGACGGCAACAACGGCTGGGCGATCCCGTCGGCCGACGGGATCGACGACCCCGACCGGCGTGACGACATCGAGGCCAGGGCGCTCTACGACCTCATCGAGAACGACGTCGCGCCCAAGTTCTACGACGTCGACGGCGACGGCGTGCCCACCCGCTGGCTGGAGATGGTGCGGCACACGCTGAAGTCGCTCGGGCCCAAGGTGCTGGCCACTCGCATGGTGCGTGACTACGTGGGCAACCTCTACGCCCCCGCGGCGGTCAACGCGCGCGCGCTGAACTCCGACTACGCCGGGGCTGCGACGCTGGCGGCGTGGAAGAAGACGGTCAAGACGGCCTGGCCCGACGTCCGCGTCGAGCACGTCGAGAGCGAAGGCGTCGGTGACGCCCCCGAGGTCGGCGACGCGCTCAACGTGCGCGCCTTCGTCTGTCTCGGCTCGCTGTCGCCCGACGACGTCGACGTCCAGGTCGTGCACGGCGTCATCGTCTCCGACGACGCGCTCGTCGACACCGTCGCCGACTCGCTGACCCCGGCCGAGTCCTACGACGGCGGCCGCTACCGCTTCGACGGCACCGTCACCCTCGACCACTCCGGCGCGTTCGGCTACACCGTGCGAATCGTGCCCCGCAACGGCCTGCTCACCTCGATCGCCGAGCTCGGCGTCGTCGCGTTCCCGTAACCCGCGGTCAGTGGCGCAGCACCACCACGGTCCGCGCGCCGAACTTGAGCACGTCCCCGGAGTGCACGGGCGTCCCGATGGGGTGGTCCTCGTCGGTGGAGAGCACCACCTCGCCCTCCTGCACCCAGTCGTTCTCGGGGAGGGTGACCTCGACGGCGTCGTCGCCGGAGTTCAGCCAGATCAGGAACGAGGAGTCACGTTGCTGCTCGCCGTGCGGGCCGGGCGAGCGGAGCGGGTCGCCGGAGACGAACATGCCGATGACGTGCAGCGAGCCGTCGTACCAGTCCTGCTCCTCCATCTCGCGGCCCGACGGGTGCATCCAGGCGAGGTCCTTCGGACCGCCGTCGATCGACGGGGTCCCCTCGAAGTGGTGCCGCTGCCGCAAGGCCGGGTGGTCGCGCCGCAGCCGGAGGGCGGTCTTGGTGAAGTCGTAGACGTCGAGCCACGCATCGTCTGGCCGCCAGTCGACCCATGAGATCTCGTTGTCCTGCACGTAGGCGTTGTTGTTGCCACCCTGGGTGCGCCCCCGCTCGTCGCCCGCGTTGATCATCGGCGAGCCGGACGAGAGGCACAGGGTGATCATCAGGTTGGCGGCCTGCCGCCGCCGGAGCGCGACGATGTCGGGGTCGTCGGTCTCGCCCTCGATGCCGTGGTTGGTCGAGTGGTTGTTGTCGCTGCCGTCGCGGTTGTGCTCGCCGTTGTCCTCGTTGTGCTTGGTGTCGTAGGAGACCAGGTCGCGCACCGTGAAGCCGTCGTGCGCGGCGACGAAGTTCACCGACGCGTACGGCGATCGGCCGTCGTCGGCGTACAGGTCGGACGAGCCGGCGAGCCGCGATGCAAGCTGCCTGACGTCGCCCGGATGGCGCCAGAAGTCGCGCATCGTGTCGCGGAACGAGTCGTTCCACTCCACCCACGGCGGCGGGAACGAGCCCACCAGATAGCCGTCCATCGACGCGTCCCACGGCTCCGCGATCAGCTTCACGTTCCGCAGCACCGGGTCCTGCCCGATGGTGGTGAGGAAAGCGGACTGCATGTCGATGGCGAGGCCGGTGCGGGCCAGGGCCGAGGCCAGGTCGAAGCGGAAGCCGTCGATGTGCATCTCGGTGGTCCAGTAGCGCAGTGAGTCAAGGATCAGCCGCAGCGCGCCCTGGCTGGTCGAGTCGACGGTGTTGCCGCAGCCGGTGATGTCCCAATAGGCGTCCCCGATCGGGTTTGCGCGCTTGTAGTAGCCGCGGTCGTCCAGGCCGCGGAAGGAGTACGTCGGCCCATCGGCCGCACCCTCGGCCGTGTGGTTGTAGACGACGTCGAGGATCACTTCGATCCCGGCGGCGTGGAAGTTCTTGACCATCTGCTTGAACTCCGCGACTTGCTGGCCACGGTCGCCTGAGGAGGAGTACGCCGCGTGCGGGGCGAAGAAGCCGATCGAGTTGTAGCCCCAGTAGTTGACCATCCCGCGGGCGGCCACTTCCGGCTCGGTGAAGAAGTGGTGCACCGGCATCAGCTCCACAGCTGTCACGCCGAGGTCCCGGAGGTAGTCCGTGACGGTGTGGGTGCCGAGCCCGGCGTAGGTGCCGCGCAGGTGCTCGGGGATCTCGTTGTGCAGCTGGGTGAAGCCCTTGACGTGCAGCTCATAGATCACCGTGTCGCGCCAGCGGGTCAGCAGCCGGCCGTCGCCGTGCCAGTCGAATTCGTCGTGCACGACCACGCTGCGAGGCATCGCGTCGGCCGAGTCGACCTTGCTGCGCACCCGCGGGTCGCGGGCGTGCCCCAGGACGTCCGGGCCCGGCGTCACGTCGCCGGAGATGGCTCGGGCGTAGGGGTCGAGCAGCAGCTTGGCCGGGTTGAAGCGCCGGCCGTGACGCGGGTCCCACGGCCCGTCGACGCGGTAGCCGTAGAGCTGGCCGATCGGGACGCCGGGGATCTTGCCGTGCCAGACCCCCAGCGTGTGCTCGGTCAGCTGGTGGCGCGTCTCGACGCCCGCGTCGTCGAAGAGGCAGACCCAAACGGCCGTGCCCTCGGGTGACCAGAGCGCGAAGTTGGTCGCCTCGGGCCGCCAGAGCGACCCCAGCTCCTGGTGCCGCCCCGGCCACACCGGCGCGGTCTCGTCGCGGGTGTGCCAGTGCCAGCGGTCGGGACTCACCCGACCCATTCTGTCTGAGGGAGGACCGCGCTGCAGGCGGTGTGTCGCGCCCCGGGCGTCTGGATAGGCTCCCGCGGAAGACGGGTGGAGACACGGTCGCGAGGACGGAGACGCGGATGGGTGAGTTCGTACGACTCGAGGTGGCGGACGGCATCGGCACGATCCGGCTCGACCGGCCCAAGATGAACGCGCTCGACGTGCAGATGCAGGAGGAGATCCGCGCCGCCGCCACCGAGGCGAGCGGGCGCGACGACGTGAAGGCGGTCGTCGTCTGGGGCGGGGAGCGGGTGTTCGCGGCCGGCGCCGACGTGAAGGAGATGGCGGACATGTCCTACACCGACATGGTGCGTCGCTCCGGCGGTCTGCAGTCGGCGTTCTCCTCCGTCGCGCGCATCCCCAAGCCCGTGGTGGCGGCGGTCAACGGCTACGCACTTGGTGGTGGCTGCGAGCTCACGCTCTGCGCCGACGTCCGGTACGCCGCCGAGGACGCCGTCCTGGGCCAGCCGGAGATCCTGCTCGGCATCATCCCCGGCGCCGGCGGCACGCAGCGGCTGACCCGGCTGGTCGGCCCGAGCCGCGCCAAGGACCTTGTCTTCACCGGCCGGTTCGTGAAGGCCGACGAGGCGCTGGCGATCGGCCTGGTCGACCGGGTGCTCCCCGCGGACCGGGTCTACGAGGAGGCGCTGGCGTGGGCCGGGCAGTTCGCCGGCGCGGCGACGTACGCGCTGCGCGCCGCGAAGGAGTGCGTGGACCGGGGCCTGGAGACCGACCTGGAAACCGGCCTGGAGATCGAGCGCCAGCAGTTCGCCGCGCTGTTTGCCACCGAGGACCGTGACATCGGGATGCGGTCCTTCGTTGAGCACGGTCCAGGGAAGGCGCGCTTCGTGGGCCGATGACGGCCGACGAGTGGCACCCTGAGCCTCACGGCACCTGCCCCTGACGACGAGAGATGTGAAAACTGACGTGGCTGAAGACGAGACCGAGACCGAGACGAAGCACAAGCGCGGCGCTGCGGCGGCCGCCAAGGCCAAGGCGGGCGTCGACGTGGTGCGCCTGCGCCTCGCCCAGCTGGTGTGGGCCGTGTGCGTGGTCGCCGCTCTCGTGCTGGCCGTCGGCGCGCTGCTGATCGCCCTGGGCGACTCGGTGAACCAGGACAACGCCCTGGTGACGTTCATCCTCGACCTGGCCGACAAGCTCGACCTCGGCGTCTTCGACCTCGAGGACGGCGTCTTCTCGTTCGACGGCAAGAATGCCGAGACCAAGGATGCCCTGGTCAACTGGGGCCTTGCCGCGATCGTGTGGCTGATCGGCGGCCGCATCCTCGACCGGATCATCCGGCCCTAGGACCCTAGGGAAACTACGCGATCCCTCTTCACAAAGCGTGGCGCGCGGGTACAAGGTGGTGGCAAAACCACACTCGCAGCGATCCTGGGCTGAGCGGGGGTGGAGCGGCGCCTTGGGCCACGCCCCGTAGTCCCCCCGGCAGGACCGTTACGGCCGGCCGAAAGGGACCACGCAATGCGATATCACGGTGTGCGCGCAACCCGCGCTGCCCTCGTCCTTGCCGTCGCCGCCGCTCTGGCAGCGACCATGACACCCTCCGGAGGAGCTGCGGCGCCGCAACCCGGCGCGGCCGCGAAGCCCGGAGTGACTGCCGAGAAGAAGCCGAACTACGACGCCCGCCGCGGCAATCCGGGGGCCAAGGCCCTCCAGCTGCGTGAGGCGCGCATCGCCGCCAAGCCGAGCGCCGGCGTGCAGGCGCTACGCCGCGACCTCGGGGCCCAGGGCATCGTGCAGATCGACGCGCTGACCCGCACGCCGCGCATCGTGGCGAAGACGAACGGCTTCCTGACCGGCCGGAGCTCACGGTCGGCGCGCGTGGTCGCTCTCGGCTACGTCCGCAGTCACCCCGGCGTCTTCCGGCTCTCGACGAGAGAGTTGGCGCGCCTGGACCTTCGCAAGTCCTACCGCGACACCTCGGGAACCCGGCACCTCAGCTTCGTGCAGCGGGTGCGCGGCGTCGCCGTATTCGGTAACGGGCTGCGGGCGCACATCGCGCCTGGTGGGCGACTGCTCCAGGTCGACGGGTCACCGCTGGCCAGCCTGCCGCGCAGCGTCGGCTCGCCGAAGATCAGCGCGAGCGAGGCCCGCCGTCTGGCTGTCAAGGACACCTTCGGGAAGGTGCGCCCAACCGCGGCGTTCAAGGCGACGGGAACCGACCGCAGCACGACCTTCCGCAACGGGGATCGGGCCAAGCTGGTGCTCTTCAAGACCCTGCAGGGTCTGCGCCTTGGCTGGCAGACGGTGACCATGGGCACGGGCTACACCCACGTCATCGATGCCGAGACCGGCCGCACTCTCTACCGCCGCAACCTGGTCCAGGACGACAAGGGGTACGTCTGGGGGAACTACCCCGGGGCCGCACGTGGTGGCGAGCAGAAGCTTGTCGACTTCACCGGACCCGGCTGGCTGCCGAACAACTCGCCCCGGCTGGCGGGCAACGTCGCCCACGTCTTCACCGACGTGAACGACGACGACCTGGCGCAGGCCAGCGAGGAGATCCACCCGAGCGGCAACAAGTTGTGGAAGTTCCCGCTGGTCGAGTTCACGCCGGAGGCCTGCGTGCCTGAGTTCGTCTGCACCTGGGACCCCGAGGTTGCCAACTCCTGGCAGACCAACAAGGCCCAGAACGCCGTGCAACTGCTGTCGTTCCTCGGCCGCTTCCACGACCACCTCGAGGGCGCGCCCATCGGCTTCACCAGGGCCGCCGGCAACTTCGAGGCGGTCGACGGCGACGCGGTCTCGGCGAACGCGATCGACGGTGCGGCGACCGGGCCTGACGGCCAGCACGTGGACAACGCGAACATGAGCACCCCACCCGACGGCATCCCGCCGCGGATGCAGATGTATCTGTTCCACCAGCCGGGGACCGCTTTCCCCGATGAGGACCCGTTCATCGCGGGCAACTCCGGCGACGAGGCCGACATCGTCTACCACGAGTACACCCACGGCCTCTCCAACCGCCTCGTGGTCGACGCCCTGGGCAACTCGACGCTGGGCAACATCCAGGCGGGCTCGATGGGTGAGGCCTGGTCGGACTGGTACGCCATGGACTTCCTCGTCGACGAGGGACTGTTCAGGGACCGGGCCGCAGACGGCGAGCTCCGCGTCGGCGAGTACGTCGGCTGGGGCAACGACATCATCCGCACCGAGCCGGTCGACTGCCCGGTTGGCTCCACGTCGGCGTCCTGTGCCGGCACCGGGCCCGCGCTCTCCGGGCCGGGGGCTACACCTACGGCGACTTCGGCAAGATCATCGGAGGGCCCGAGGTGCACGCCGACGGTGAGATCTGGGTGCAGACGCTGTGGGACCTGCGCGACGAGCTGGGCGTCCGGCTGACCGAGAACCTGGTCACCCGGGCGATGGAGCTCTCACCGGCGAACCCGTCGTTCCTCGACATGCGCAACAGCATCCTCGAGGCCGACATGGCGGTCCGCAACGGTAGGGACCAGGACGAGATCTGGACCGTCTTCGCGGCCCGCGGCATGGGCTTCTTCGCGGGCAGCGTGGACGGCGACGACACGGCGCCGGCCGAGGACTTCTCGACCCCGCCGCCGGCCAACACCCCACTGGGGTCGCTGACCGGTACGGTCAGCGACGCCGACGCCGGGACCCCGGTCGCCGGTGCAGTCGTGATGTTCGGCGGCCACGCGTCCGGGTTCGGTGGCAGCTACGCGGCCATCACCAACGCGGCCGGCCAGTACACGATCACCGGCATCATTCCGGGCACCTACCCGAAGGTCGTCGCCCGCGGCGCGGGCTACGACCCGGTGGTCCAGTCAGTGTCGGTCGCCTCGCGCACGAACACGCTGAACTGGGCGCTGCGCCGTGACTGGGCTGCCTCCAGCGGTGGTGGTGAGATCGTCTCGTTCACACCTCCGGACTACTCGGCATTCGGGTGCGGTCCGGCACAGCTGATCGACCAGTCGCAGGGCAATGGCTGGGGCAGCGACGCCCCGACGAACCCCATCCCAACCCCGCAGCCGAAGGAGGTCGTGATCGAACTGCCTGCGGCGGTGAACGTCACGGAGGTCGTGATCAACCCCTCCAACACCTGCGGTGACGCGGGTAGCGCCTCGACGAGCAAGTATCGGCTGGAGCTGTCGACCGACAACACCACCTGGTCGGCCATCAACGGCGACTTCGGGGTGGCCGATCGGAGGCCCACCAGCGTCCCGCTCCCTGCGGGCACGACTGGAGTGCGGTTCGTCCGCTTCACCATGATCAGCACGCAGGTCGAAGATCTCGGCGGCACCTGTCCCGGGAACTTCTCCGGCTGCGACTTCATGGACTCCACGGAGCTGGCGGTCTACGGGACGCCGTAACAGAGACACCCGCCGACCCGATGGCTCCTCGCCATCGGGTCGGCGGGTTGCCCCGCTCGCCTGGTGCACGCGAGGATCGATCGCATGAACTCGACCACCCGGCCGCTGGCCCGAGTTGCCACCGCGACGGCTGCCATGCTCGCCACCGCTGGCCTCGCGGCGGTGGCGAATCCCGCTACGGCGGTCAGCAGCACGCTCAGCTATGACTGCGGTTCGCCGATCGGGGCACAGGTGTTCACGGTCGTCGTCGACACCGCTCTGCCGGCCACGATGAGCCCGGGGCAGAGCGTGGGCATCGTCACGACCACCGTCCTGACACTGCCCGCCGCAGTGGTCGACTACGCCCGAACGACCTACAGCGCGGTCACTGCTGACGCGAGTCTCGACTCGGTCCTGACGGTGAACGGCGCCCCGACCGCCACGACACTGGCGGCGCCGAAGACGCCGCTGCCGGGTGCGCCCGCGACCGCGATGAACCTGACCGCCACCGGTCCGAGCGGCAGCCTGCTCGCGGGCCCCCTCGGCACGACGTACGAGGTCGGCACCGGCAACTTCACTGCCAACCTGTTGTTCTACAAGGCCGACGGCACGGGCGCCGGGAACTTCACGAGCACCTGCGTCCTCCAGGCAGGGCAGAACGTCCACGTCGACACGGTGACCGTGGTCCCCGCGCCGACCACGACCACGATCGCGGTCAAGCCGTCGCCCGTTGAGTACGGCGCCGAGCCCACCGTCACCGCTGCCGTCGCGACGTCGGGGAGCAAGGCCAAGCCGGCCGGCACGATCGCGTTCACCTTCGCGGGCAAGACGGTGAAGGTCGCGGTCAAGGGCGGCAAGGTCAAGGCGACGCTGCCCCGGGCGCTGGCCATGGGTGTGCGACCGGTGACGGCGAAGTTCACCCCGACCGACCCGAACCTTGCGGTCAGCGAATCGACCAAGAACATCACCGTCGTGCGTGACCAGACGACGACCACCGCCAGCGCCGTCTACCGCGACGCGCGGGACCGCCTGGTCGGCAAGGGCAAGGTCGTGGCTCTGCACGGCACCGCAGTCACCGGCAAGGTGAAGTTCGTGCTCAAGCGCGACGGAGCCAAGATCCGGACTGCCCTCATCAGCGTGAACACGTTCGGTGGCGCCAAGAAGGTGTTCGAGAACATCAGCAAGGCGGGCCACTACACCGTGGTCGCCCGCTACCTCGGCTCGCCGAGCCTCAAGCGCTCGGTCGACCGGGCCAAGCTCGTGGTGTGACCCTTCCAACCCTGTGAGGGATCGCACCCTGGCCTCGGTTCCGGCTCCTGGTGACCCGCTAGTAACGTCCGTGCCGTGAACATTGTCGTATGTGTGAAGCACGTGCCGGACGCGACGGCTGATCGCCACTTCGAGGCCGACAACACGGTCGACCGGGTCGGCGTCGACGGGCTGCTCTCCGAGCTCGACGAGTACGCCGTGGAGCAGGCCCTGCGCATCAAGGAGAAGGCCGAGAACCCCGAGGACGTGACCGTGACGGCCGTGTGCGTCGGCCCCGAGAAGGCCGTCGACGCCGTCCGCAAGGCCTTGCAGATGGGAGTCGACCAGGGCGTCCACGTCGTCGACGACGCGATCGCGGGCTCCGATGCGATCGCCACGTCGCTGGTGCTGGCCAAGGCCGTCGAGAAGGCCGGCGGTGACAACGGCGCAGACCTCGTGATGTGCGGCATGTCGTCGACCGACGGCAGCATGGGCGTCGTACCCGCCATGCTGGCCGAGCGGCTGGGCCTGCCGCAGGTGACGCTGGCCTCCGTCGTGGAGACGCAGGGCGACCAGGTCCGGATCAAGCGGGATGGCGACACCGCCACCGAGGTGATCGGCGCGACGATGCCGCTGGTGCTGTCGGTGACCGACCAGTCCGGCGAGGCCCGCTACCCGTCGTTCAAGGGGATCATGGCGGCGAAGAAGAAGCCGATGGAGACCTACTCGCTCTCCGACCTCGACGTCTCGGCTGACCAGGTCGGGCTGTCGGTGGCGTGGTCGGTCGTGGAGGACACCGAGGCGCGGCCGCCCCGGACCGCCGGCGAGATCGTCAAGGACGAGGACGGCTCGGGCGCCAAGGCGCTCACCGAGTTCCTCGCGTCCAAGAAGTTCATCTGAGCCAGGAAGTGCAGGGAGAGTCGACCATGAGTGAAGTGCTGGTGCTGATCGACCACGCCGACGGCGAGGTCAAGAAGCCGACCTATGAGCTGCTCACCCTGGCGCGGCGGCTCGGTGAGCCGTCCGCGGTGTTCATCGGCTCCTCCGACCAGGGCGCTCAGGCGACCGAGGCGGTCAAGAAGTACGGCGCCGAGAAGGTCTATGTGATCGACGACGCCGAGATCAGGGGTTTCCTCGTCGCGCCCAAGGCCGAGGCGCTGCAGCAGCTGGTCGAGAAGGCGTCGCCCGCTGCCGTGCTCATCACCTCCTCGCCCGAGGGCAAGGAGATCGCCGGGCGGCTGGCCATCAAGACCGAGTCGGGCCTGATCACCGACGCCGTCGACGTGAAAGAGGGTCCGGTGACCACCCAGTCGGTGTTCGCCGGCAACTACACGGTCCAGGCCAAGGTCACCAAGGGCACCCCGATCATCACGGTCAAGCCCAACGCCGTGACCCCCGAAGAGGTCGACGGTGCCGCCTTGGTCGAGGAGTTCGCAGCCACCATCTCCGACGGGGCCAAGACCGCCCAGATCGTGGCCTCGCAGCCGCGGCAGGCCACCGGCCGCCCCGAGATGACCGAGGCCGCCATCGTGGTCTCCGGTGGCCGTGGCACCGGCGGCAACTTCGACCCGATCGAGGGTCTCGCCGACGCACTCGGGGCCGCCGTGGGCGCCTCCCGCGCGGCCGTCGACTCCGGCTGGGTGCCGCACAGCTATCAGGTCGGCCAGACCGGCAAGACCGTCTCGCCGCAGCTCTACATCGCCAACGGCATCTCCGGCGCCATCCAGCACCGGGCCGGCATGCAGACCTCCAAGACGATCGTGGCCGTCAACAAGGACGAGGAGGCCCCGATCTTCGAGCTGGTCGACTTCGGCGTCGTCGGCGACCTGCACACCGTGCTCCCTGCCGCCACCGAGCTGATCAACCAGCGCAAGGGCTGAGCTCTCGGCGTCACGCAGACCAGGACATCGGAGGATCCCCAGCATCTGGTGCTGGGGATCCTCCGATGTCCGGTACGACGCAGTCGGGTCCACACGGCCGTGGCTGTCCTTCCCAGCCGCGGGCGACCAAGATGCTCCCCACTGAGTCGGCCAGCCGGTGCGCTTCGAGCACCTGGAGCCAGCCGATGCGCAGGGTCAAGTCGCCCCTCACGGCGCTGGCCAGGTCGCGCTCCAGGTCTGCCCATCGGTCGCGGGCGGCGGAGTGACCGAGCCGACCGTCGAGCTCCGCCACGGTGCGCAACCCGACGTACTCGACGTCGCGGTAGCCCGGTCGGCTCCCCAGCAGCACCCGTCGCTGCCGGGCGCCCGTCGGCAAGCCGTGGGCGCGCTCGACGCGCACCAGGTAGCGGCGTTCGAGGGCGGAGCAGGCACCTGTCGCGACATCGGTGAGCACCCGCACGAGTAGGGCGCGGTGGCGAATCCTCGGCGTCTGCTCGAGGGCGGCGAGCAGCCGGTCCGGCGTTGTGCGGCCCGATTGACAGGCGTCGGCGAGGACTGCGACCGCCCGGTCCTCGGTGCGCGCCTCGGCGGCAACCTGGAGCACCGCGCACTCGAGGCGCACTCGAGGCGGTGAGAGATGAGCCTGGACGTCACGGTCGAAGGAGGACGACCGACGGACGCACACCCCCGCAGCAGGGGCGACGCGACGACCCTCGGCGACGACCAGGCTGATGCTTGCTAGGTCTGGTCCGTCGTGCCCGCGGACGCCGTGGGCTCGCAGGGCCGATGCCCCCGTCAGGGCGGCCGGGCCGTGGACGAGCACGGCCGCCCAGGCTCGTTGATCCCAGGACACGGGGCCAGTGTGATCGACGAAGACACCCTCGTGCAGGCGTCGCCATTCGCGACGGCGGACCAGCCGCTGAAGGTCGTTGTCCGTGCCTCCGGCCGCGAGCACCTGACGCCGGGAGATGACACCGTGCTGGACTGCGAGCACGCGGTCTATCTCCGACTGTTCCATGTGGCGACTTCAGCCGACGACCACCTCGGACACAACCGGGCCAGCTGCCGCCTGTGGAGGGCAGCGTCATCGGAGAATCGCCCGCAGTATTCGCTTGTGATCCTCCGATCACGGTCGGTGCCGATGCGGTCAAGGTCGCGACGGACCTGGGCCAGGTGACTGTCACCCAGGAGCACCACACGCACGCACGCCAACCTACGCTTGCTGCCATGAGCATCCAGCAGGACGTGACCGACGCGGCAACCCGGGCGCGGGTGGCGTCGCGGGCGCTGGCGCTGGCCAGCCGGGCCCAGAAGGACGCCGCCCTGACGGCGATGGCCGATGCCCTGCACAGCAACGAGACGGCGGTGCTGGCGGCCAACGCCGAGGACGTCGAGCGGGCAGAGGCCGACGGCGCCAACGCCGGGATCGTGGACCGACTGCGGCTGGACCCCGACCGGGTCGCGGCGATGGCCGAGGGGCTGCGCGAGGTCGCGGGGCTGCCGGACCCGGTGGGCGAGGTGGTGCGCGGCGGCATCCTGCCCAACGGGCTGGAGCTGCGTCAGGTCCGGGTGCCTTTCGGGGTGGTCGGGATGATCTACGAGGCCCGGCCCAACGTCACGGTCGACGCCGCCGGCATCTGCCTCAAGTCCGGCAACGCGGTGCTGCTGCGGGGCAGCTCCAGTGCTCGCTCGAGCAACGCCGCCATCGTCGAAGTGCTCCGCGAGGCGCTGGACGTGTTCGGGCTGCCGGCCGACGCGGTGCAGCTGGTGCCCGGCGACTCGCACGAGAGCGTGAAGGTCCTGATGCGCGCCCGCGGCCTGGTCGACGTGCTGATCCCGCGCGGCGGCGCGGGCCTGATCCGGTCGGTCGTCGAGGAGTCCAGCGTGCCGGTGATCGAGACCGGCGTCGGCAACTGCCACGTCTACGTCGACCGCGCAGCCGACCTCGAGATGGCGCTCGACATCGTGCTCAACTCCAAGACCCACCGGACCAGTGTCTGCAACGCTGCCGAGTCGCTGCTGGTGCACGCGGAGGTTGCCGACGAGTTCCTGCCGCGGGTGCTGGCCGCCCTGCACGAGGCGGGCGTCGCGGTGCACGGCGACGAGGCGTTCGCGGCGTACGACGGGGTGGTGCCCGCGACCGAGGAGGACTGGGGCACCGAGTACCTCGACCTCGAGATCTCGGCCGCCGTCGTCCCCGACCTCGACGCCGCCATCGAGCACGTCACCCGCTGGGGCAGCGGCCACACGGAAGCGATCGTGACCGGCGACCTCGCAGCGGCGCGCCGATTCGTCGCCGAGATCGACGCGGCCGCCGTAGTGGTCAACGCATCGACGCGGTTCACCGACGGAGGGCAGTTCGGGTTCGGGGCCGAGATCGGCATCTCGACCCAGAAGCTGCACGCCCGTGGCCCCATGGGACTCACCGAGATGACCTCCACGAAGTACGTCGTGACCGGCGACGGCCAGGTGCGCTGAGGGCCCGACCGCCCCGGTAGAGTGCCTGCCATGTCGATCGCACTCGTCCTCGCCGCCGCCGAGGAGTCGGAGATGTGGGGCGGGGTCAACCACTGGGTGGTCGGGGCCGGCACGGTCCTCCTCCTGCTGGCCGCGCTGGGAGCGCTGCTCGCCTTCGGGGCCGGCCGCGAGCACAGCTGATCGCGCTCGCCACGTCCACGACGCCTGCGGACGGCTCGACTCGTCGCCGCGTCGGGGTGATGGGCGGCACCTTCGACCCGATCCACCACGGTCACCTCGTCGCCGCCTCCGAGGTCCAGGCGTGGTTCGACCTCGACGAGGTCGTCTTCGTGCCGACCGGTGACCCCTGGCAGAAGGACGAGCGCGTCGTCTCCCCGGCCGAGCACCGCTACCTGATGACCGTCATCGCCACGGCTGCCAACCCGCGGTTCACGGTCTCGCGCGTCGACATCGACCGCGGCGGTCCGACGTACACGATCGACACGCTGCGCGACCTGCGGGCCGGGATCGGCGACGTCGACCTCTACTTCATCACCGGAGCCGACGCGCTCGCCGAGATCTTCACCTGGCGCGACGCCGATGAGCTGTTCGACCTCGCCAACTTCGTGGGCTGCACGCGGCCCGGCTACACGATGGACGCCGCCACCCTGGAGGCCATCCCGGCAGACCGGGTGACGATGATCGAGATCCCCGCGCTGGCCATCTCGTCGACCGACTGCCGTCAGCGCAAGCGCCGGGGCGAGCCCGTCTGGTACCTCGTGCCCGACGGCGTCGTCCAATACATCGCCAAGCACGACCTCTACGGGACCGAGGACTGACACCAGATGACCGCCACCGACCACGCCGTCGAGCTCGTCGTCGCCGCCGCCCGCGCGGCCGCCGACAAGCTGGCCAGCCAGATCGTCGCCTTCGACGTCAGCGAGCAGCTCGCCATCACCGACGCCTTCCTGATCGCCAGCGGCTCCAACGACCGCCAGGTCAAGGCCATCGTCGACGAGGTCGAGGACAAGCTGCGCGAGATCGGGGCCAAGCCGCTGCGCCGCGAGGGCGAGCGTGACGGGCGGTGGGTGCTCATCGACTACGGCGAGATCGTGGTGCACATCCAGCACGAGGAGGAGCGGCAGTTCTACGCGCTGGAGCGGCTGTGGCGCGACTGCCCGGCCATCTCGCTGCCAGCCGACGTGGTCGCCAACCAGCGGTGACCCGCACGATCGTCCTGCTTCGGCACGGCCAGACCGCGTGGAACGCCGAGCAGCGGGCGCAGGGTCACGCCGACATCTCCCTCGACGACGTCGGCCGTGCCCAGGCCGCCGCCGCGGCGCCGCACCTGGCAGCGCTGGGGCCGGTGCGACTGTGGTCCAGCGACCTGGCCCGGGCGCGGGAGACCGCGGCGTACGTCGCCGACGCGACGGGCCTGACCCTCGAGACCGACCCGCGGCTGCGGGAGTACGACGTGGGCGTCCGCTCGGGGCTGACCCACCCGGAGTTCCAGGCGTCGTACCCCCAGGAGTACGCCGCCTGGCTGGCCGACGACGAGCGCGTCCTGGTCGAGGGTGAGGAGTCCACCCTGCAGGTGCGCGAGCGGATGCTCGCGGCCCTGACCGACTGCCTGGACGCCCTCGCCGAGGGCGAGACGGGCATCGTCGTGACCCACGGCGCCTGCCTCAAGGTCGGCCTGATCGCGCTCCTCGGCTGGCCGTGGGAGCTCTCCCGCGGGCTGCGCGGGATGGACAACTGCGGCTGGTCGGTGCTGAGTGAGCACGGCACCAAAGGCGGGCTGCGCCTGGTGTCCTACAACGAGACCGCAGTCGTCGGCGCGCACCCGGACCACGCCCCCGGGGGCGATTTCGCATCCGATGAGGCCGTTGGCTAAGATTCCGCGCGTTGCCCGTCGGGCAGCGACATCACGATCTTGGGGCTGTGGCGCAGCTGGTAGCGCACCTGCATGGCATGCAGGGGGTCAGGGGTTCGAGTCCCCTCAGCTCCACCCAAGACTTCCCAGAGCACGTCGCCGGGCGCAGCTGGTAGCGGCACGAAATATCCGAGCCCCCGGCAGGTCTCGCCCGCCGGGGGCTCGTGCGCTGACCGTGTCATGCGCGGTCAGGGTCGGTGGGGAGGCCGTCATGAGCCTCTCAACCGACTCAGACGCGGTGGTGGGTCGAAAGGTTCGCTGCGAGTTTCAAAATCTTTCGAGGCCCGCCGAGGGTGCCCTACCAGTTCGGGGTGACCCCCGGCAGGTTTGCCGGCAGCGGCACGTTGGTCGGGTGATAGATGTAGGACACTCCGCCGGTCGACTCCTGCCACACCTTCTCGAAATTCTCGCGGGTGTAGATGCTGCGCACGTTGGCGTTGGAGTTGGCGGCCGGGTCGTTGAGGATCGGGTCGCCGTCCTCGGTGAAGCCGATGATCACGAGCAGATGACCGTTGGTCTCGTAGCCGGCCTCCGGCATGTCGCCGAGCTTCCACGACAACGAGACGATCACCGGGATGTCCGCCGCCACGAACCGCTCCACCTCGGCCAGCGAACGCAGCCGAGTGATGAAGGAGTCGAGCCCGTAGGTGTGCGCGTACGCCGCGTTGAACGGCCAGTTGCCGGCGCCGTCGTAGGTGTAGTCCCACACGTGCAGCGCAGCGTGGTCGACCTCAGGATCCTCGTAGGGGATCGCGGCCAACTCGTCAGCGCCAGGGGATGCCCCGAAGTAGCTCATCACCATCGCGGACGACGTGGGGGAGCACCAGACCTCGCCGCCACCGCCGTACTCAGGGAACTCGTTCGAGTGGATGTTCTGGGCGAAAGTCGTCACGGGCAGCTCGGCCTCGTCACTCAGCGTGAATGTGCTGGTCGCCTTGTGGGACTTGGGGAACGCCGCGCTCGCCATGGTCGTGACGGCGTCGAGTCGGGGGCTGGTCGCCGCACCGAGCGGTCGCATCAGTCGCACCTGGGTCTGGAACGCCACTGCCTCTCGCTTCTTGCGGCTGGCGAAGGTATCGGTCAAGACCGTGCCGTCGGTGTCGCCCTGACCGTTGAGCGAGGTCCGGTGGATGTCGCCGGCGGCGTAGTTCCTGCCGGACGCCCAGCGGCCCATGACGTACCACTTCGTCCAGGTGCCGTCGGCGTCGCGGGCGCGGAACAGCGTCTCCACCCACGTTCCGGTCGGCGTCGCCGCGTTCCACGAGGAGATGGCTTCGTCGATGCGGTAGCCGAGCGAGACGACGGGCGAGGTCCACGTGGCGTACTGGTAGGTCCGCGCAGTACCGCCGAAGGGGTCGGTGTAGCTCGACGTGGGCAGTGTCGCCGCGTCGTCGATCACCATGGAGCCGCCCTGGAGCGTCACCCCCTCCCGCGTCCCCGCGCCGAAGTCGGCATCGGAGGTCCACCGAGTCAAAGTGATGCCGGTCGAGGCGTCCTTGCCTGCGGCGGATGCTGCCGGCATCGGGACGGCCAGGGCGAGGGGTGCGGCCGTGACGAGGGCAGTGGCCAGAGCGGCGATCCGGGTGCGCATGTGTCTCCCAAGCTAGACGTATGGTGTCGTCGATCCTGTCCCAGATCCGGCGGCAGGGGAAGCGAACCCCGGCTCACAACAGCTCTGCCAGCCCCTCGCGCGTCCAGGTCGGGCGCACCCCGCCGGCCGCCAGCAGGTAGTCGACGCGCTCGGCGTCGGTGAGTCCGAACCCGTCGGCGAGGCCGGCCAGGATGACCGTCACGTACGCCGCCGATGGAGCGTTGTCGGGATGCACGGCCGTCGTCGTGAGCGTCAGCATCGGCCGCCCGTCCAGGTCGCCCACCGGCACGACGGCGTCGTAGATCACCGACAGGCCGTGGTAGGTGTGGCCGTCGCTCGCCAGCACCAGATCGGTGCCCACCGAGCGGCGGGCCTCCTGGGCGACGAGGTCACTGAACTGGCCGAAGGTGATCAGATACGCCCGCCCGTGCACCGAACCTGTCGGGCCGGGTTCGTAGAAGGCCAGCCCGCCGCCCCAGACCGTCGAGAGGCCGCCGAAGTGCAGGTGCCCGGGCAGGGTCACGGTCCGGCTTTCGCGCGGAGGTGCCGCGTCACGACCCCCCGAGTAGGTCCGTCGGGAGCCGGGCGGCCGCCCGCCCCCGAGGTAGGCGCCCAAGCGGGACGGCAGGAGGTTGGAGCCGAACGCGGCGTACCACACGAGCTCGTCCGTGGACGGCCCTACCGGGTGGTCCGTCACCCGATCAGCGCCCCTTCCGCACGGGCGGTGTCGGCCTCGGCAAGCAGCGTGTCCTGGGCATCCTGGTAGAGCTGCCACGCCTCGTCGGGAGTGTCGCCGATGGCGGTGAGGCCCAGCCGGCCGCACTCGGTGACGCAGCTGATCATGTGGAACACCACGCCGGACTGCCGGGTCTGGTCGAAGTGCATCCGGTGCCGCGCGACGACGTCGAGGACGTCGTCGACGCTGAGCGCGCGGAGCCGGTCGTCCTCGAAGTGGTCGGTCGCCACGAGGTACTTCGGCGTGCCGGCGTGGGTCAGGTAGCAGCCCGTCTCGCCCTCGTAGTGACCGTCTGTGAGGAACTGCAAGGTCAAGAAGGGGTGGGTGGTGCCGCCCTTCCTGAGGTTGAGCTCGATCGCGTACGCCGTCCACTCGCCGTCGGCGTCCTCGACGACGACGAAGTCGACCGCGAACCGTGCCTAGCACGCCGAGCTCGGCGAGGTGCCGCCCGATCACCATCGCCGGCTCGGTGATCTTGCGCGAGTAGGCAGGGTCGGCCGGGAACACGCAGCCGAGGTACTTCTGCCCGCTCGCGCCACCGAGCAGCTGGTCGTGCGTCGAGAGCAGCTCCACGGTGCGGTCGGGGAGGACGCGCATCTGGACGCTGGGGCTGGTCAGCGTCACGCCGGTGATGCGCTCCTCGACGATCCCGCCGAGGCGGGCAAAGCCCGCGAGGAAGTCGTCGACGCTCAGAGTGGTCGCCTCTGGCTCCATGTCCCGCAGCCGGGCGATCACCGCCGCGGCCTCGGCGTCGTCCCCGGGCGCCGGGAGCCCGCGCAGGTCCACCAGCGCGTTGCCCGACCCGGACACGCCTTCGTTGATCTTGACGATGACCTCGCCCAGGCCCGGCTTTCGCGCGCGGAGACCACACACGGCGTGGACCAGGTCGTCGAGCGAGGCCAGGTCCTCGGCTCCGATCGGACACTGCACCCCGACCTCCTCGAAGAGCCGGCGACAGCCGGTCTTGCTGCCGAGCGGCGCCAGCCGCGGGTCGGCGCCGTACATCGGGATCCCGAGGCTGAGCGCGACGTCGCGCTCGAGGTCGGTGGTGTTGTAGGGGATCAGGTGGCTCTGGCTCGGGTCCGGGATGAGCTCGCGGATCTGGCGGAGCAGGCGGGGGCGGCTCAGAAGCTTCGAGCTGAGGGAGGAGGGCGATGCGTCGCCCACCGACACCAACTGGAGTCGCTTGCGGGCGTGGCTGGGGATGATCCCCGGCAGCAGGCCGAGGTAGTACTCCACGATCGCCTCCGAGATCGGCGACGAGGTCACGTAGATCATCTCGAGCCGAGGCTGCCGAAGCAGCAGGAGCAGGAAGAGGGCCCGCTCCTCCATCGCCTGCATCACCGTTCCGCTGCCGGCCGTGGTGCGCTCGAGGCTGATCGAGGGCACCACCACCACCGACTCGTCCGCGAGCTCGTGCTGCCAGCCCTGCCAGACGACGGGCATCCGCACTTGGAGGGCGTCGTACGCCGCGTAGCGTCCCGGCTCGTCCACGTCGGAGAGCCGGCGGCCGGTGTTCGTCGAGGTCGTGGTCATGTCGTCACCTGCTCGTCGGTCAGTTGTCGAATCTCGTGCACTCGCACCGGTCGGCTGAAGCCCTTCGGTTGCATGTCGCCCACCAGCTCCGCGTCGACCAGGTCCTCCACCGCGGCCAGCACCCGGTCGGTAGCCAGGATCTGCCAGGGCTCGGCGACGTCACACAGCCGCGCAGCCATGTTGGTGACGCTGCCGATCGCCGCATAGTCGAAGCGGCCCTCGTAGCCGATGCGGCCGAGCGTCGCGTATCCCTGGGCCAGGCCCACGCCGAGCCCGAGCGTGTGGCCCAGGCGTAGCCAGCGGGACGCCAGCTCGCGCACCTCGTCCCGGATCCCAATCGCCATCCGGACGGCGCTGGCGGCCGGGTCGTCCACCGGGACGGGGTCGTTGAAGAACACCATGATGCCGTCGCCAGTGAACCGCTCCAGCGTGCCGCCGTGGTGGTGGATGTGGGCGCCGAGGGCCTGGTGGTACTCGTTGAGAACGCCCACGACCTCCTCGGGCTCGCTGGCCTCGGCGAAGGAGGTGAACCCCCGGAAGTCGCAGAAGACCACGACGATCTCGCGGCGGTGGCTGGCCAGCAGGCTCTCGTCGTTGACCACGAGCTCGGCCAGCTGCGGGGACAGGAAGTGCCGGAGCCTGCCGAGCTGCTGCAGCTCGCTGACCTGCGCGGCCACCCTGTTCTCGAGCTCGCGGTTCCACTCGGCGATCTCGGCTGCCTGCTCCCGCACGGTGTCGTGGTAGCGCTTGATGCGGGTCAGGGAGCGAACCCGCGCCATCAGCTCGCTCTGGTCGAAGGGTTTGGTCACGAAGTCGTCGGCCCCGGCCTCCAAGGCGTCGAGCCGCTGCTGGGCTCCACTGGCGGTGAGCATCACGACGGGAAGGAAGGCCGTGGCCGGGTCGGCCCGGATCCGCCGACACACCTCGTAGCCGTCGATGCCGGGCATCACGATGTCGAGCAGCACGATGTCGATGCCGCCGTCCTGCAGCAGCCGCAGCGCCTCCTCGCCCGACGAGGCGGTCAGCACCCGATGCCCCCGAGGGGTCAGCACGGCGTCGAGTAGCCGCAGGTTCTGGGGCTGGTCGTCGACGGCGAGCACCGTGACGATCTCGGTCTCCTCGACGCGGCCGGTCACGGGACGCCTCCGATCTCCAGGAACCCGGCCACCTGGCCGGGCAGGCTGCGCGGGCTGACCGGCTTCTCGAGGTAGCCGTCGAAACCGGCTCGGGCGGCGCGCTTCTTGTCCTCCGTCATGGCCAGCGCGGTCACCGCGACCACCGGGACGCCCGGGTCGAGGACCCCGTCGCGCAGCCGGCGCAAGGTCTCGTGACCGTCGATCCCGGGTAGCTGCAGGTCGAGCAGGACCAGGTCGGGCGGCTGCTGTGTAGCGAGGGTGATGCCGGCCTCGCCGGTGGTTGCCTCGAGCACGTCGTAGCCGGCGTGCTGCAGGACGTCGCGAACCAGCTTGAGGTTGAGCGCGTTGTCCTCGATCACCAGGATCCGCTGGGGGCTCATGAGATCGACTCCTGCTCGATGGTCAGGCCCACGTTCCGGAGAGCATCGAGGAGGTCGTCGCGGCGGACCGGCTTCAAGAGGTACGCCGACGCGCCCAGGCTGAGCCCGCGCGCCCGCTCGTCGACGATCGAGGCGACGACCACCGGGATGTCACGGGTCGCAGCGTCGGCCTTGAGCCTGGTCAGCACCTCCCAGCCGTCCAGGCGGGGCAGCCGGATGTCGAGCACGACAGCCGCGGGCAGTGACCGTTTGGTCTCGACGAGCGCTTCGACGCCGTCGTGGGCACGCAGCACCCGCACCGAGGAGCCGGCGAGGTAGGCCGACATCAGGTCGAGCGAGGCCCGGTCGTCGTCGACGAGGAGCACGCTCGGCAGCTCGGAAGAGCCGAGGGGTGTGGCCGGTTCGACGAGCGGCAGGGGGAGGCTGAAGGTGAAGGTGCTCCCGTGGCCGACCCGGGATTCCAACCAGAGCCGGCCCCCGAAGAGCGCGACGATGCGGCGCGACAGCGTGAGGCCCAGGCCGGTTCCTTCGCCTTTGGGGGCACCGCGACCGCCTTGCTGGAAGGACTCGAAGATCCGCTCGTGATCCTCCGCGGGGACGCCGATCCCGGTGTCGGTGACGGTGACCTCGACGACCACGCCCGACCGGGACGCGGCGACGGCGACGGTCCCGCCGTCGGGGGTGAACTTGACCGCGTTGGACACCAGGTTGAGCACCACCTGCTTGAACTTCAGCTCGTCGGCCCGCACGATGCCGACGTCGTCGCTCACGTCGAGGGTCAAGGCGATGCCGTGGGTCACCGCACGCTCACGCACCAGCGAGAGCACGTACTCCAAAGCGGCGCGGACGGGGAACAGGGTCGGCTCGAGAACCATCTGCCCGGCCTCGACCTTGGACAGGTCGAGGATGTCGTTGAGCAGCTCGAGGAGGTGCCGCCCCGAGGTCCAGATGTCGCGGAGATACTCCTCCTGGCGGTCGTTGAGGTCGCCGAACATGCGGTCCAGCAGCACCTCGGAGAACCCGATCACCGCGTTGAGCGGGGTCCGCAGCTCGTGTGACATGTTGGCCAGGAACTCCGACTTGTGGCGGCTGGCCACGTCCAGCTCGCCGAAGAGGCGGGCGTTGATGATGGCCAGCGCCGACTGGCCCGCGAATGTCTGGAGCAGCTCGCGCACGTCCTGCCCGAAGGCACCCGTCGTCCGGCGCCGGATCACCAGGGCGCCGACAAGCTCGTCCTGACGGATGAGCGGCACGGCGAGCAGCGAACGCCAGCCGTCCGCGTGCAGGGCCTCGAGATGCACGTCCCGCTCGACCGCATCGAGGTCGACGATCTCCAGGAGACGCCGATCTCCGGCGGCCCGGCCGACCGCGCTGCCTCCGCGCTCGATCTTCAGCGTGCGCAGGCGGTCGAGCAGGGCAGGGCTGCTGCCGAAGGCGGCCCTGACGACGAAGGTGTCGGCCACGTCGTCGTACTCCATGATCGAGCCGCCGTCGGTCTCGGTCAGGCGGACGGCGCTGGCGACGATGCGATCGAGCACCTCGTCGAGGTCGAGGCTCGAGCTCACGGCGTCGCCGAGGTCGCGGAGAGCCTCCAGCTGGGCGACCTTGCTGGCCAGCTCCTCGCTGCGCGTCTCCAGCACCCGCATCAGGTCGACCTGCCGCAGCACGATGGCTGCCTGCGCCGCGAAGCTGGTGAGGAGTTGGTACGCGTGCTTGTCGAAGGCGTCCACGTCGGTGCGCGTTATCAGGAGCACGCCAACTACGTCGTCGTCCAGGAGCATCGGCGCCGCCATGAGCGTGCGGTAGCGGGCCAGCTCCTGAAGGTCCCGGCGTCCGTAGTCCGGGTCCTTCAAGACGTCTGTGATCTGTTGGGTCCGCCGGTCCTCGGCCACCCGCCCCACCAACGAGTCACGGTTGCGCGCCACCGGATGGTCCGCCACTTGGCGCCGGTACTCCTCGGGAACGGCGCCGGAGTCGCGCGAGAGCCGGAAGACGGGGCCTTCCGCGAGATAGAGCTGAGCCGCCTCTGCCTCACAGAGGCTGACTGCCCGATCGACGATGACGTCGAGAATCCCGCCGGGATCGGCCCCCGCACGCCCGAGGGCGGCGAGCACCTCGGTCATCGCGACGGACTGCTCTTGCGCGTCGAGCAGCGCACGGCGGGGGGTCGCCCCCTCGTCGCCTCCGGTTGGCTGTCTTGACGACTCCACCATCTGACACGACCGTTCCCCGAGAGCTGCAGTCTTGCGTTGCCAAGGGGGTGACGCAACACCCCCTTGGTCGCCGCTCCTCACCCAGGGCGTCAGCCGGACGTGAACAGCCCGGTGTCCTCGAGCCGTTGCCAGAGCGTCTCGCGCTGCTCCACCAGGAAGGTGCCGGTGACGTGGTCGGGGTCCTTCCACACGACGGTGTCGCCGATGACCGGGCGGCACAGCGGGGCGTCAGGGCAGAGCACCGGGTTGAGGTCGACGGCCGCCGTTTCGTCAGTGGTGGCAGCGATCGCGTCGAGGATGCCGTCGGTGAACGGCTTCTCCAACGGGGGTACGACGGCGCAGTCACCGAGCCGGGTGGCCCGAGCCAGGCAGTCCAAGGGGTCCGGCCCGTTCCGCTCGTAGCCGTTGGTGCCCAGCAGTGCCTTGACCAGCACCAGCCGGGCGCCGGCGGCACGGATGGCCTCGGCGGTGGCGGACGCCGTGCGCGCGTGCATCTGCTCCAGCGTCTCGCCGGGCGGCCCCCCGGGGTCGGTGAGCTTCTCGGTCCACGACTCGTCGGCCCTGGCAAGGCTCACGGTCATCACCGCGTCGACATCGAGCTGCGGCAGGACGTCGGCGTAGAACGTCTCGCGTGATTCGGTGCAGGCGGCCTGCTCCTCGGGCGAAGCATCCTGCACCAGCCCGGCCTGCCAGCCGCAGCCGCGGACGATGTTGGTGAGCAGCGTGAAGTCATGCTCATGGGCCAGCGCCTCGAGTGCGTCGACGAACATTGCCGCCTGGCTGTCGCCGACCAGCAGGATCCGTGGCCCGGCGCCGGAGACGCGGACGCAGACCTCGAGATCCGTCGGCCGTGCACGGCACGCCGGCGTCGGGCACGTCGTCCAGCGCGGCGCTCAGGTCGAGGTCTCCCGGCACCGGCTCCTCGACCCAGGCCGCGTCGGCCGCGATCGCCGACAGGTCGCCCGCCGAGGGGTTGGCCAGCACCGGGCGGACGTCCGCGTGCAGGATGGGGGGCAGCACCAGGACCGCGGCCAGCACGCTCGCGGTCAGTCCCGCGCCGACGACGGGCCAGGGGAAGGGGTCGAGCCGCTTGGCCCTCCGGATCGGCCGCTCGAACACCTCGTAGGACAGCGCCGCCAGACCGGTCGCCACCGTGCCTGCGATGGCCGCGATCAGGATCGGCCGGACGTCGAAGACGTCGCGGGTCACCAGGATCAACGGCCAGTGCCAGAGGTAGGTCCCGTAGGAGATCTGGCCGAGGTAGCGCGGCAGGGGCAGCGCGAGCAGCCGGGCCGCGGGGCCGGACGGGGCGGCGTACAACCCGGCGATGGCGGCGACCGACACGGCCGTGGCCAGCAGTCCGCGGGTCGAGGGCGTCACGTCAACCGCGCCGGAGCCCACCACGACGATCCCCACGACGCCGAGGATGGCGAGCGGGATGCCGACGTAACCCTTGATCGTGACGAGCCGGGTGATGAGCGCCAGCAGCACGCCGGCGGCGAGCTGGTAGACCCGGGTCTGGGTGGCGTAGTAGGCGTACGTCGGGTCTGACTGTGCGTACCAGACCTGGAGCGCCACAGACCCGGCCACCACCGCCGTCAGCAGGAGCAGGACGACGACGACGTGCCGGCGCAGGCGCAGCAGCACGAGCAGCAGCAGCGGCAGCACGACGTAGAACTGCTCCTCGATCGACAGCGACCAGAAGTGCAGGTAGGGGCTGGTGTCGGTGCCGTCGGCGGTGAAGTAGTCACGGGCGTCGGCGATGAACTGCCAGTTGGAGAGGTAGACCAGCGCGGCCTGACCGTCGCGGAGCATCCCCGCGCGCTGCGGCTCGCTGGCCACCAGGAGCTGGATCAGCGGCCGTCACCACGATGACCAGGACGGCGGCAGGGAGCAGGCGGCGGACGCGGCGGGCGTAGAACCAGCCGAGGCGGAACGAGCCGGCCCGGTCGACCTCGGCCCAGATGACGTGCGAGACCAGGAAGCCCGACAGCACGAAGAAGAGGTCGACGCCGACGAAGCCGCCGCGCGAAGGAGGCCAGCCCGCAGTGGAAGAGCACGACCAGATAGACCGCCACGGACCTCAGCCCGTCCAGCTCGGGACGGTAGGTCCAGCGGCTCACGCCGGAAGGTTAGCGGGGCGGCTACCTCAGTCCGCGCGCCGCTCGGCGCGAGCCAGGACGTCCCGCAGCACGTCGGCCGGGACCGGCCCGCCGTCTGCGTACGGGGCGCCGTACGCCGGGGTGTCGGGCTGGAAGCGCCAGCCCTCGGCCAGCGGGCCGACGTCGTGCGCGTCGTAGCCGATCGAGTCGAGGAACCCGGCCACCGCCGTCTTGGCGCCCGCGTCGTCGCCGGCGATGGCGAGCGCCGTGCGCTCCGGGTCGCCGGCCGGCCGCTGCAGGGTGGCGAGGAGGCGGTAGTTGATGTTGTTGAACACCTTGACCACGTGGGAGTCGGGCAGGTGTGCCTGCAGGAGCTCGCTGCTGGTGGTCGACTCGTCGTCGAGCTCGGCGACGTGGTCGTCGCGCTGCGGGTAGTAGTTGATCGTGTCCAGCACGGTCTTGCCCGCGAGCGGCGCCACAGGCACTTCGCGATAGGCCTTGAGCGGGATGGTCACGACCACCAGGTCGCCGGCGGTCGCTGCCTCCCTCGCCGTCGCGGCCCGGGCGTGCGGGCCCAGCTCGGCGACGAGGTCGGCGAGCGTCTCCGGGCCCCTGCTGTTGCTGAGCACCACGTCGTGACCGGCGTCGACCGCCAGCCGCGCCACCGTCGAGCCGATCTTGCCGCTGCCGATGAAGCCGATGGTCGTCATGTGCGGCTCAACCACGGCGTACGGCGCGATAGTCCCTGACGTTTGGGTTGGTTCCAGCGGCGAAAAGCAACCCAAACGTCAGGGACTATCCCGGGGATCTCAGCTGAGGGGCGCGCGGGGTGCCTCGACCGCCGGGATGGCTGCTCGGCCAGGAGTCGGTGATCCTACCGTCGCTGCCTACCGGTCTTCCTCGAGGCCAACCGCCGTGCCGGCACCTCCGTGGAGCCGGCTGACCGCACGCGAGTCGCCGCCCTCGCCGGCGCCGGACCGCGCGTCGTTACCATCGTCCGGTCGGATGATCAGGTGATGGTCATGCCGCCGTCGACGGCGATGGTCTGGCCGTTGACGTAGCCGCCGGCGGCAGAGACCAGCCACACCAGGGTCGCCGCCAGCTCGTCCGGGTCGCCCTTGCGGCCGGCAGGCACGCGGGTCATCGCCAGGTCGAGGTAGCCGTCGGGGTAGGGGTCGGTCATCTCGCTCTCGAAGAACCCGGGCGCGAGCGCGTTGACGCGGATGCCCTTGCGGGCGGTCCACTGCTGGGCCAGGTCCCGGGTCAGCCCGATCAGGCCGGCCTTGGAGGCGGAGTACGCCGCCTGCGGCAGGCCGCCGGTGGTCAGGCCGAGCACGGAGGAGATGTTGACGATGCTGGACCCGGGCTGCATCACCCGACCGCACGCCTGGGCCATCCAGTAGCAGCCGTTGAGGTTGACGTCGATGACCTGCCGGAACTGTTCCGGGGTCTCCCGGGTGGCCGGGACGGCCGTGCCGATGCCGGCGTTGTTGACGAGGATGTCGACCCGGCCGAACTCGGCCATCGCGGCCTCGACCAGCGCCGTGCAGGAGTCTGGGTCGGCGACGTCCGTGGCCACCGTCAGCGCCCGACGACCGGCGCCCCGGACCAGGGCGGCGGTCTCCTCGAGCCGCTCGGCGCGCCGCGCGCCGAGGGCGACGTCGGCGCCGGCCTCGGCGAGTGCCCTGGCGAACGCGACACCCAGGCCGCTGGAGGCTCCGGTGACCACCGCCACCTTGTCGTCGAGGCGGAACAGGTCGGTGATCGTCATGGTCGGAGGTTAGCGGCCGCTTTTGACGCCTGGTCAGTACGGCCGTCCAGAAATAGCCGTTCGGGGGAGGTGGGGTATGGCGGCACACCCTTAGGGTTGGCGCATGAGCAGTCTGCCGATCCACGAGCGCTCGGCGCGCGAGGAGCGCGTCGACGAGCGGCGCCAGCAGCTTGCCGAGTCGGCCTTGGCCACGCTCGCAGAGCTGGGTTATGCCCGGACGTCGCTGCGCGAGATCGCCCAGAACTCCGAGTTCACCCACGGCGTCGTGCACTACTACTTCACCGACAAGGTCGAGCTGATCATCCACTGCGTGCGCATCTACAAGGAGCGCTGCGTGAGCCGCTTCGACGACCTGGTGCCGGGCGCGCGGACGGCCGAGGCGCTGCTCGACGGGTTTGTCGACAAGCTCGTCGACACGCTGACGACCGAGGCCCCCTTGCATCGGCTCTGGTACGACCTGCGCACCCAGAGCCTGTTCGAGGAGTCCTTCCGTGACGAAGTCCTCGAGATGGACCGCGCGCTGGAGGAGATGATCTGGCGCATCGTCGAGCGCTACGCCGTGCTGTCGGACAAGGAGCCCGCGCTGGAGTCGCAGGCGGCCTACGCGCTGATCGACGGCCTGTTCGAGAACGCGCTGCTCGGCCTGATCGCCGGCGACGCCGAGGCTCCCGCGCGCCTCGCGGAGCGCACCCGCTGGCTGATGTCTCGCATAGTCGGAGGCTGAGCCCGGCGCCCTTCGGTATGCTGGTTCGCATGTCCTTCCAGTTCCTGCTTCTTGGCCAGCCGCGCTGATCGGTCCCGATCGCGCGGCTACCCCTCCCTGCGAGGGGTTTTTTCATGTCCGAACCAGGTTCCGAGAAGAGGCATCATGAGCACCAGAATCGACGAGGGAGAGGCCCCGATGAGCGAGTCGCCCGACAGCGCCGAACCGGCGTCGTACGACGTGGCGGCCGACGGAGCACAAGTGGCGGCGGGTCTGGGACGACCTGGACCCGTTCCGCGCCGACGACGACTCCCCGCGCGAGAAGCGCTACGCGCTGACGATGTTCCCCTACCCGAGCGGCGACCTGCACATGGGTCATGCCGAGGTATTCGCCCTGCACGACGTGGTCGCGCGCTACTGGTGGCTGCGCGGCTACGAGGTGCTGAACCCGATGGGCTTCGACTCCTTCGGCCTGAACGCCGAGAACGCCGCGATCCGGGACAACGAGCACCCGGCGACGTTCACCTACGCCAACATCGCCACGTCGATCGAGTCGTGCAGGAAGTTCGGCACGAGCTTCGACTGGAGCCGGACCTTCAACACCTCCGATCCGGAGTACTACCGCTGGACCCAGTGGCTGTTCCTGCGGTTCCGCGAGCGCGGGCTGGCCTACCGCAAGGAGAGCCCGGTCAACTGGTGCCCGGTCGACCAGACCGTGCTGGCCAACGAGCAGGTCATCGACGGGCACTGCGAGCGGTGCGGCGCCGAGGTCACCAAGCGCGAGCTGACCCAGTGGTACTTCAAGATCACCGACTACGCCCAGGAGCTGCTGGACAACCTGGACGTCCTGGCGCCGACCTGGCCCGACCGGGTCATCACCGCCCAGCGCAACTGGATCGGGCGGTCCGAGGGTGCCCACGTCACCTTCCCGCTGGTTGAGGAGGGCGCGCGGCGCCCGTCTCGAAACCAAGGGGACGCCGGGATGACCGTCTACACGACCCGGCCGGACACGCTGTTCGGCGCCACCTTCATGGTGGTCGCGGCCGACGCCAAGCTGGCGGGCGACCTGGTCACGGACGAGCAGAGGTCGGCGTACGACGCCTATCTGGAGGAGGTCCGCAAGGCCTCCGACATCGAGCGGCTGTCGACCGAGCGCGAGAAGTCCGGGGTCTTCCTGGGCCGCTACGCCGTCAACCCCGTCAACGGCCAGAAGATCCCGATCTGGGCGGCCGACTACGTGCTGGCCGACTACGGCACCGGCGCGATCATGGCGGTGCCCGGCCAGGACCAGCGCGACTGGGACTTCGCCAAGCGGTTCGACCTGCCGATCATCCGGACCGTGCGCCCGCCCGGACGACTTCCCCGACGACCAGGCGTACGTCGGGCAGGGCCCTGCGATCAACTCGGCCAACGACGAGATCTCCCTGGACGGGATGGACATCGCGGAGGCGAAGTCGGCCATCATCGCGTGGCTGGAGCAGCAGGGCACCGGCAAGGGCGCCGTGAACTTCCGGCTGCGCGACTGGCTGCTGTCGCGGCAGCGCTACTGGGGCGCGCCGATCCCGATCGTGCACTGCCCGGACTGCGGCGAGGTGCCGGTCCCGGACGATCAGCTGCCGGTGGTGCTGCCGGAGCTGCGCGGCGCAGACCTGACGCCGAAGGGCGTCTCACCGCTGGCGGCCGCCGAGGACTGGGTCAACGTGCCGTGCCCCTCCTGCGGCGGCATGGCCAAGCGCGACAGCGACACGATGGACACGTTCGTGGACTCGTCGTGGTACTTCCTGCGCTACTGCTCGCCGCACGACGACACCCAGGCCGTTCGACACCGACCTGGTCAACGCGTGGGGTCCGTGCGACGTCTACATCGGCGGCGTCGAGCACGCGGTGCTGCACCTGCTGTACGCCCGCTTCTTCACCATGGTCCTGAACGACATGGGCCTGGTGGGGTTCCGCGAGCCCTTCTCGGCGCAGCTGAACCAGGGCACGGTCATCAACGAGGGCGCCAAGATGTCGAAGTCCAAGGGCAACGGCGTCCGATTGGGGGAACAACTATCGGCCTTCGGCGTGGATGCGGTGCGGCTGACCCTGGTGTTCGCGGGACCCCCCGAGGACGACATCGACTGGGCCGACATGTCGCCGGCGGGGTCGCTGAAGTTCCTGCAACGGGCCTGGCGGCTGAGCGGCGACGTGACGTCGGCGCCGGGCGTCGACCCGGCCACTGGTGACGTCGACCTGCGCAGAGTCACGCATCGCACGGTGCACGACGCTGCCGGGCTGGTCGAGGGCTTCAAGTTCAACGTGCTGGTCGCCAGGGTGATGGAGCTGGTCAACGCCACCCGCAAGGCGATGGACGCCGGCAGCGGTCCCGCCGACCCGGCCGTCCGCGAGGCGACCGAGACCGTGACGATCCTGCTGTCCCTGGTCGCGCCCTACGTGGCCGAGGAGATGTGGGAGCGGCTGGGTCACCAGCCGACCGTGGCCCGCGCCTCCTGGCCCGAGGTCGACCCGGCGCTGCTGGTGGAGGACTCGGTGACCTGCGTCGTGCAGGTGCGCGGCAAGGTGCGGGCGCGCCTGGAGGTCTCGCCCGACATCACCGACGCGGACCTGGAGGCGCTGGCGCTGGCCGACCCGGACGTCGTACGCGCGGTGGACGGGGCGCCGGTGCGCAAGGTGATCGTGCGTGCGCCCAAGCTGGTCAACGTCGTCGTCTGACCCCGCGGGCTGCCGCGCCGGTAGCCTGCGGCCATGCCCGGGACCGTGATCGTCACCGACTCGACGGCGAGCCTGCCGTCAGACGTGGCGGCGAAACGCGGCATCGTCGTGGTGCCGCTGCAGGTGGTCATCGGCGCCCGGGTCTATGACGAGGTGATGGCCGAGGGCGACGACGGAGCGACGCCGGCGATGGTGGCGGAGGCGCTCAAGGCGTTCCGACCGGTCAGCACGTCTCGACCGACGCCGAGCGCCCTGCTCGAGGTCTACGAGAACGCCGCTGCTGCCGGGGCGAACGAGATCGTGTCGGTGCACCTCTCGGGCGAGATGAGCGGCACCTTCGAGTCGGCCCAGCTGGCTGCTCGCGATGCTCCGGTCCCGGTGCTGACGGTGGACAGCCGCCAGGTCGGGGTCGCGACCGGGTACGCCGCCCTGTCGGCTGCCGACGTGCTCGACGACGGCGGCTCCGCCGAGGAGGCGGCCGAGGCCGCCCGGCGGCGGGCCGCGGCAGCGACGTCGTTGTTCTACGTCGACACCCTGGAGTACCTGCGCCGCGGTGGCCGGATCGGGGCGGCGGCCGCCATCTTCGGCGGCGCGCTCTCGGTCAAGCCGCTGCTGAGCATCCAGGACGGCAAGGTCGCCAACCTCGAGAAGGTGCGCACCTCGGCGCGAGCGCTGAGCCGGCTGGAGGATCTGATCGTCGAGGCGGCGGGCGACCAGCAGGTCGACCTGTGCGTCTCGCACCTCGCGAGCCCGGAGCGGGCCGAGCAGCTGGCCGCCCGGCTGGCCGAACGGCTGGCGGCCGGCCTCGACGGACGCGAGGTCTGGTGCGGCGAGCTGGGCGCGGTGCTCGGCGCCCACGTCGGGCCCGGCATGGTCGCGGTCTGCGTCGCCCCGCGCCTGTGACCGGCGCTCCTCCACAGGCGGCCGCGGAGCCGCTGGCGAGGTCCCGCCCGGCTTCCTAGGGTCGCTGGCATGGCCAGCCGTCCGACCCGCCGCTCGAGCGCGCACGAGGAGGCGGTGGCTCGCCGGCTGGCGCTGCTGGGGGCCGAGCTCGCGGCGGTCCGCGGTCGGGACCGAGCGCCACTGACCGGCCCCGACACGGATCCGGACACACACACCCGCATCCGGCCGGGTCGCGACGAGCCGGCGGGGTGGGCCGAGTCGTCGTGGGACGACTCGGGGAAGGCGGACGTCGGGGAGGTGCCGCTACCGGGGCGGCACTCGTCGCGGCGGCCGTCCGCGCTGGCCTCGATGCTGCCGTTGGGGGTGCGCGGCCGGTTGGCGCTGGGACCGGCGCAGCTGGCCGTCGTGGCGCTGCTGGTAGTCGTCGGTCTGGTGGCGACCGCGTGGTGGCTGCTCCGTGGCCGGCCCACCGAGGTGGCCGTGCCGACGCAGCCGGTCCCGGCCTCCACGCTGGTCGACCTGGGCTCGTCGGGCGGCGCCTCCGCCGACCCGACCGCGACCAGCAGCACGGTGACCGTCGACGTCGCCGGCAAGGTACGCCGACCCGGCATCGCCGTGCTCCGCACCGGCGACCGCGTGGTCGACGCGCTCGAGGCCGCCGGCGGTGCCCGCGCCGGTGTCGACCTGACCGGCCTCAACCTCGCGCGGCTGCTCGTCGACGGCGAGCAGATCCTGGTCGGGGTGCAGCCGCCTGCGGGCGTGGCGGCCAGCGTGCCCGGCGGCACGAGTCCGGTCACGACACTGGTCAACCTCAACACCGCCGACCAGGTCGCCCTCGAGGCCCTGCCCGAGGTCGGGCCGGTGACGGCCCAGGCGATCCTGGCGTGGCGCACGGACAACGGCGCGTTCACCGCTGTCGACCAGCTCCTCGACGTCGACGGCATCGGGGAGGCCACGCTGGCCAAGCTGACCCCGTTCGTCACGCTGTGAGGCGCGACGATGCCGAGTCCCTGGGACCGACCGCGCCGATCGGGCCGCCCGACGTGCGGATGCCGCTGCTGGGGCTCGCGGCTTGGCTCGGTGCGCTGGCGGCGACGTACCTCGACCCGCACGTCTGCCTCGCGGTGCTGGTCTTCGCGGTCGTCGGGGTGGTCGGGTGCCTGCTGGCGAGCCGCTGGCGGGTCTGGGTGCGGTCGGTCGCGCTGACGGCGACCGCGATGGTGCTGGTCGCGGCTGCGGTGGCTGCGGTGGCGCTGGCCCGGGGCGACGCGGTGCGGCACGGCCCGGTCGCCCGGCTGGCGCAGGCACGAGCACTCGTCGTGCTGGAGGGCCAGGTGACCGCGGATCCTCGGGTCGTCGCGGGCCGGTTCGGTGACCGCGTGCTGGTGCGGGTGCGCGTCTCGGAGGCGATCGAAGCCGACGGCGCGGTCACGCGGGTGCGCGACCCGGTCCTGGTGTTCGGAGGGGTCGGCTGGGAGGACGTCCGGATGGGCGAAACGGTGCGGTTCACCGGCCGCCTCGGGCCGGCGAGCGACGACGTCGCCGCCGTGGCGACGCCGCGGGGACCGCCCGAGCGGATCGGCGACCCCGGCCCTGCCTGGCGCGCGACCGAGGCGCTGCGCGCCGCCATCCGGGAGTCCGTGGCCCACCGGCCGGAGGGCCAGCGAGCACTGGTGCCCGCCCTCGTCGACGGCGACGACGCCGACATGCCCGAGCACCTGCTTGACGACTTCCGGACGACCGGGCTGACGCACCTGACGGCGGTGTCGGGCACCAACCTGACGCTGGTCGTCGGGTTCCTGCTCGTGGTGGCCCGGTGGGCCGGGGTGCGCGGTCGCTGGCTGGCGCTGGTCGGCGCCTTCGGGATCGTCGGGTTCGTGCTGCTGGCCCGGACCGAGCCCAGCGTGCTGCGCGCGGCAGCCATGGGCACGGTGGCCCTGGTCGGGCTGGGTCGGCGCGGGCTGCATCGCGGCGTGCGCGGCCTCGGCGTCGCCGTGGTGGGGCTGCTGCTGCTCGACCCGGGGTTGGCGACCACCGCGGGGTTCGCGCTGTCGGTGCTGGCGACCGCCGGCATCCTCTTCCTCGCGCCGCGGTGGCGCGACGCCCTGGCGCGGTGGTTGCCGCGCTGGGTCGCAGAGGCGGTCGCCGTGCCGGCCGCGGCGCAGCTGGCCTGCACTCCGTTGGTCGCGGCGATCTCGGGGCAGGTGAGCCTGGTCGCAGTCGCGGCCAACCTCGCGGTCGCACCCGTCGTCGGGCCGGCCACCGTGCTGGGTCTGCTGGGCGGCCTCGTCGGACTGGTGTCCGGAGTCGCTGGCCGCGTAGTCGGCACGACCGCGAGCTGGTGCGTGGCCTGGATCATCGCGGTCGCCGAGCACGGCGCCGCGTTGCCGGGTGCTGCGATCGGCTGGCGCACCACGGCCGTGTCGCTGGTTCTCCTCGTCGGGGTCACCGCGGCCGTCGCGTGGGCCGGTCCGCTGGTGCTCGGGCATCGGGCTTCCGGTGCCGCGGCCTGCGTGCTGCTCCTGGCCGTCACCGTGGCGGGGCCGCCCACTCCCGGCTGGCCACCAAGCGGGTGGGTGTTCGCGGCGTGCGACGTCGGCCAGGGCGACGCGCTCGTGCTCCGCGCAGGACCGGGCGCCGGCGTGGTGGTCGACGCCGGACCCGACCCCCGGCTGGTCGACACCTGCCTGCGCCGGCTCGGCGTCACTCACGTCCCGCTGGTCGTGCTCACCCACTTCCACGCCGATCACGTCGACGGGCTCGCGGGAGTGCTGGACCACCGGACGGTGGGCGAGATCGACGTGACCAGGCTGGCCGACCCGCCCGGGGGAGTCGCGCTGGTGGACGAGGAGGTCCGGTCGGCGGGCCTGGGGACCGACGTGGCGGCGTACGGCGTGACGCGGAGGGTCGGCGACGTGACTCTTCAGACGCTGTGGCCACTGCCGTCCTCGCCGACCGTCGGGCCGGGTGACGGCAGCACCGCCAACGAGGCCAGCGTGGTGCTGCTCGCCGAGGTCAGTGGGGTCCGGCTGCTGCTCGCCGGTGACATCGAGCCGGTCGGCCAGGCTGCGCTGGCCCGGATCCTGCCCGGCCTGCATGTCGACGTGCTCAAGGTGCCGCACCACGGCAGCCGCTACCAGGACCTCGCGTTCCTCGACTCGCTCGGCGCACGGGTCGCCGTGGTGTCCGTCGGCGCCGACAACGACTACGGCCATCCGGCGCCGAGCACCATCGACAACCTGGCCGCGACGGGCGCTCGGGTGCTGCGCACCGATCTCGACGGCGACGTCGTCGTCGCCGTCCGTGACGGACGGCTGGTCACCGTCACCAGATGAGCGAGCCGGCATGGTGCTGCGGGCGCGGGACGCGTCGGTGGGCTGTGGCAGGCTGGCGTCGATGAGCGGACGTGCGACCCGAGGACCCCAGCCCGACGAGGTGCTCGGCCGGGTGACCCTGGTGACCGGCAAGGAGGAGTTCCTCAACGAGCGCACCGTCACGGCGGTGCGCGAGGCCGTCCGCCGGCACGACGCTGACGCCGAGCTCACCGAGTGCCTCGCCTCCGGGCTGACGCTGGCCGAGCTGGGCGAGATGTCGGCGCCGTCGCTCTTCTCCTCGACCCGGTGCGTCGTGGTTCGTGGATTGGAGAACCTGCCCGACGAGTCCGTCGAAGGCCTGCTCGCCTACGCCGCCGCCCCCGTCGAGGAGGTCGCGCTGGTGCTCGTGCACGGCGGCGGGCCCAAGGGGTCAGGAGTGCTGACCAAGCTGCGCAAGCTGGTCGGCGTCACCGAGGCGAAGTCCGAAGAGCTCAGGGCGTCGGACTACCCCGGGTTCGTCGCCGGGGAGGTACGCCGACACGGCGCCACCATCGACAACGACGCGGCGTCGTTCCTGGTCTCCGCGGTCGGACAGGACTTGCGGTCGCTGGCCGCCGCGGCCGACCAGCTCACCAACGACTATCCCGACGAGTCGTTGTCGGTGGAGAAGGTGAAGCGCTACTTCGGCGGCAGGGCCGAGGCCAAGTCTTTCGCGGTCGCCGACGCGGCGTTCTGGGGCCGTCGCCGCGACGCTCTCGAGGAGCTGCGCTGGGCCATCGACGGCGGGACCGCCCCGGTGCTGGTCACCTCGGCGTTCGCGGGCTCCGCCCGGGGGGTGGCGCGCTACAAGTCCGCGCCCAAGGGGATGCGCGAGGCCGACCTGGCCCGCGAGGTGGGCGTGCCGCCGTGGAAGCTGCGCACGATCCGCGACCAGTCACGAGGCTGGTCCGACCCGGCGATCGCCAGGGCGATCCGGACGATCGCCCAGGCCGACGCCGACATCAAGGGCGCGGCCAGCGACGCGGCGTACACGCTCGAGCGGCTGGTGCTCAGCATCACCGCACTGCGTGACGCCTGAGCCCTCCACCTGCGGAAATGACGACGACCCTTCGAGACGCCTCGTCCCTCGGCTCCTCAGTGCAAGCCGCGCCGGATCTCGGACGGGTCGGCGGACGCGAAGGTCAGAGCGACGCGGACTTCTTCGCGATCGAAGACTTGCGGTTGGCCGCCTGGTTCTTGTGGATGACGCCCTTGGACGCGGCCTTGTCGAGCTTGCGCGTGGCGCTGCGGCCGAGAGTGACGGCGGTGTCCTTGTCGCCGGCCTCGGCGGCCTCGCGGAACTTGCGCACGGCGGTCTTGAGGTCGCTCTTGACAGCCTTGTTGCGCTGGTGCGCCTTCTCGTTCTGCTTGTTCCGCTTGATCTGGGACTTGATGTTTGCCACTGGCAAGCCTCGTTCGGGTCGGTCTGGACGGATTGAAGTCGGATGGCGGCGCGCTGACTCCGCGCACACGCGATGGGAGACGATACCGGAGCGGCTCCGAGCCGCCCAAATCGTGCAGTTACCAGCCGCGCCGCTGGCCCAGCCACCGCCAGAGCACCTCGCCCTGCCAGCGCTGGTGGTCGCGGATGTAGGGCGAGGTGGCCGGCACGGGGTCGTCCTGGGACTTGAAGAAGTAGCCGATCACCAGCGCCAGCACTCGGTCGACGTGCTCCGCCGGCACGTCGCGGGTCAGTGGCCGGGCCGCGAGGATCGCGTCGACGTCGAGCCCGTCACCGCAGGGCCCGATCATCATGATCAGCGTGTCGAGCCACGGCGCGCCCCGCACCGGCCAGTTCCAGTCGCAGAAGACGGCGGTGCCGTCGGTCCGCACCAGCATGTTGTCGTCGCGCACGTCGGTGTGCACGACGGTGTCGCCGGCGGTCACGTCGGCGAAGCCGGCGGCCAGTGCTGCCGCGTCCGCGAGGTGGGGCAGGTCGGGGATCGCGCCGGCGACGTAGTCCCAGTACGCCGGCCAATCCCCGAACTCGTCGGCGAAGGTGTCCAGGTGCAGGTCGGCCGGCGCTGGCGTGAGCTCACGTGCCACCACCTCGAGGGCGTCGAGGCCGGCGTCGAGATCAGCGGCCCGCCACGGACGACGGGGCGCCCGCCCCTCGACGTACTCCGTCTCGAGCACCATCCAGTCGCCGTCGTGGGACCACAGCAGGCGCGGGGCAGGTACGGAGGCGGGCAGCGCCTCCAGCTTGCGGACCTCCTCGCGATAGCTGTCGGCGAACATCTTCTGGGCGCGCGCCGAGGCCGCCTTGACGAAGTGTCGCGACCCGTCCTCGCAGGTGAGGACGGACGCGAAGCCGGGCGTGAAGCCGCCGCCCTGGGAGGCGGCGTCCACCACTGGCGAGCCGCACCGCTCCTCGATGAGCGCGCGGACCACCGGCGGCAGGTGCGGCCAGGTCAGCCGCTGGGCCGTGCGGCCGTGCGGGATCGTCGTGGGGATCGCGGTCACCCGGCGATCCTGCCTTACGGGAGGGCGGTTACCTCACCGGATTTCGAGACGGCTCGGCGACCACCCGCTTCGCGGTCGGTCGCCGAGCCTCCTCAATCTTTCGCTTTCCCTCGACTGGCTCGCAGGCTCACCAGTCGAGCGCTCAACACCCGCACGTGTAGTAGGTGATGTCCCAGTGGTTGCCCTCGTTGACGTAGACGTTGCCGGAGGCGGCCCGGTACTGCGGGTAGCCGTCGCCGCGCAAGCCGATGTAGGTGTAGTGCGAGGTGATGTAGTTGTCGTTGCACGTCGAGCGGGAGATGTCGACCTTGTAGCCGTTCCAGTGGCTGTAGGTGCCCGACGCGTGGCCGGTCTCGGTGCCGCCGGTGATGTTGACGGCGCAGCCGCTGACGCCCTTGTAGGTCTTGATGCCCGTGACGGTGGCCTGGTTGATCTGCTCGTACGACGTGCAGGTGCTGACGTTGCGGTTGGTGCAGCCGCCGCTCGACGTCCGGGTGATGCCCGACGCCGACAGCTGCGAGGCCGCTTGAGAGTCGGTGAGCTTGGTGACCGCCTGGGCCGGCGATGCCGGTGCGAGCAGGAGGCCGGTCAACGCCGCCGCGGTCGCGGCGAGCAGGGTGAAGCGTTGGCGCAGTGAGTGCTGCATGAGAGTCGTTCCTTGCTCCAGCAGAGACGCCGGGTGAGGGAACCCCGAGAAGGGCTGGCCGCGGTCGGCCGCGTCCTTCCTAGCAGCGACCGGCGGCCGGCCGCTACCCTCGGCCGCCTGCCATCGCGCTCGGCGATGCCGGGGGGCCACCCGCGCTGTGGGAGAATTGCCGGGTCTCCCACCGTCCGCCAGAGAGCCCCTCGTGCCGCCATCCGCACCCCGATCCGCGCCTCAGCCGGGGCAGACGGATCCCGCGATCATTCGCAACTTCTGCATCATCGCCCACATCGACCACGGCAAGTCGACGTTGGCCGACCGGATGCTGCAGCTGACGGGCGTCGTCGACGAGCGGAGCGCGCGGGCGCAGTACCTCGACCGGATGGACATCGAGCGCGAGCGCGGCATCACCATCAAGAGCCAGGCCGTCCGGATGCCCTGGACCGTGCCGGCCGACAACGAGCAGGGCGCCGAGCCCGGCACCTACGTCCTCAACATGATCGACACCCCCGGGCACGTCGACTTCACCTACGAGGTGTCGCGTTCCCTCGAGGCGTGCGAGGCCGCCGTACTCCTCGTCGATGCGGCGCAGGGCATCGAGGCGCAGACCCTGGCCAACCTCTACCTCGCGCTGGGTGCCGACCTGCACATCATCCCGGTGCTCAACAAGATCGACCTGCCGTCGGCGAACCCCGAGAAGTACGCCGCGGAGCTCGCCGGCATCATCGGCTGCGAGCCCGGCGACGTACTCCGGACCTCGGCCAAGACCGGTCTGGGCGTCGAGGCCCTCCTCAACGAGATCGTCAAGGTGACGCCGGCGCCCGTCGGCGACGCCGACGCCCCGGCTCGCGCGCTGATCTTCGACTCGGTCTACGACACCTACCGCGGCGTGGTCACCTACGTCCGGGTCTTCGACGGACATCTCACGCACCGCGACCGGATCAAGATGATGTCCAACGGGGTCGTGCACGAGATGCTGGAGGTCGGGGTGATCAGCCCGGAGCCGGTCAAGGGCACCCGCATCGGGGTCGGCGAGGTCGGCTATCTGATCACCGGTGTGAAGGACGTCCGCCAGTCGCGGGTCGGCGACACCGTCACCAGCCAGCACCACGGCGCGACCGAGGCGCTCGGGGGCTACAAGCACCCCAACCCGATGGTCTACTCCGGGCTCTACCCGATCGACGGCGACGACTATCCCAACCTGCGCGACGCGCTGGAGCGGCTCCAGCTCAACGACGCCGCCCTGGCCTACGAGCCTGAGACGTCGGGAGCCCTGGGCTTCGGCTTCCGTTGCGGCTTCCTGGGCCTGCTCCACATGGAGATCGTGCGGGAGCGGCTCGAGCGCGAGTTCAACCTCGACCTCATCTCGACCGCGCCCAACGTGGTCTACGAGGTGGTGATGGAGGACGGCACGGTCGTCGTCGTGACCAACCCGTCGGAGTACCCCGACGGCGGCAAGATCGCCGAGGTCCGCGAGCCCGTGGTCCGGGCCACCATCCTCAGCCCGGCGGACTACATCGGCACGATCATGGAGCTGTGCCAGGCCAAGCGGGGCTCGCTCGGCGGCATGGACTACCTCTCCGAGGACCGGGTCGAGATGCGCTACACCCTGCCGATGGGCGAGATCGTCTTCGACTTCTTCGACCAGCTGAAGTCCCGCACCAAGGGCTACGCGTCCCTCGACTACGAGCGCTCGGGCGAGCAGGCGGCCGACCTCGTCAAGGTCGACATCCTGCTCCAGGGCGAGCCCGTCGACGCCTTCTCGGCGATCGTGCACAAGGACGCGGCGTACTCCTACGGCGTGATGCTCGCCGGCAAGCTCAAGGAGCTCATCCCGCGCCAGCAGTTCGAGGTGCCGATCCAGGCCGCCATCGGCGCCCGGGTGATCGCCCGCGAGAACATCCGTGCGATGCGCAAGGACGTGCTCGCCAAGTGCTACGGCGGTGACATCACCCGCAAGCGCAAGCTGCTGGAGAAGCAGAAGGAGGGCAAGAAGCGGATGAAGATGGTCGGCCGCGTCGAGGTCCCCCAGGAAGCCTTCATCGCCGCCCTCTCCACCGGCCAGACGGGCGAGAAGTCCGGCAAGAAGTAGCGCGTTTCTTCTGCTGCCCGTCGGGATAGTCCGTGACGATCGGGTTGTTTTTCGGTCCGAAAACAACGAGAACGTCACGGACTATCCCGACGGCCTGTGGATAAGTCGCTCGCGAGGCCTCCGAGTGTCGGTACGACTACTCAGCGTGGGTGTCGTGTCGAGAGCCGTCGTCCGTCCGGAGCCGTTCAGCGGTTCCAGACCTGAGCTGTTCCGCCCCATGCGCAGGGACCCGGCCGGCATCTCGGGTCCGACGCCCAGCGCCGCTCGGGGACCCCGCTACCGACGCACCAGTCACGGTTTGTACCTCCCTGTGGACATCGACGGGAGTGTTCCTGAGCAGCGGATCGTGGAGGCGGCGGCCGTGCTGCCGAGGTACGGCGGGGTCACCGGCTGGGCGGCGCTGCGGTGGAGCGGCGCGACGTGGTTCACCGGTGAGACGCGACAACAGCCGGCGCCGGTCGTGCTGGCGACCGGTTGCGACGACGTACGCAACCAACCCGGCATCGTGATCTGCCACGAGCGGCTCGACCCACGCGACCTGACCGAAGTCGACGGGCTACGGATGACCACGACTGCGTGGTCCCTGTGTTTCCAGATGCGTCACGCCGCGACTCTCGAGGACGCGGTCGCGGCCGCCGAGATGGCCGCCTACGCCGATCTCGTGTCGAAGGACGAGGCGGGCGCCATGCTCGCCGTTCATCGACCCAAGACGGGGATCCCGCAGGCGCGCCAGGCCGTGAGCCTGATGGAGGAGAACAGCTGGTCACCGATGGAGCCCCGGGTCCGACTCGTCTGGCAGCTGGTCGCCGAGCTCCCGCGGCTGCTGTGCAACCAGCCCGTCTTCGACCTGGCCGGCCGACATCTCGGCACTCCCGACCTGCTCGACGTCGAAGCGGGCCTGGCCATCGAGTACGACGGGGAGCTGCACCTCGAGGGCGAACGCCGCCGGGCCGACGTACACCGACAGCGACTGTTCGAGTCGAGCGGGCTCGCGACGATGACGGTCGTGGCCCGCGACATGTCCGACCGTGACCGGCTCGCGTGGCGGATGCGGGTCGAGCGGGAGCGAGCTGCTCGGGCCTTGGTCTCGGAGCGCCGCTGGACCATCGAACAACCGTCATGGTGGGTGCCGACCCACACCGTCGACCTGCGCCGGGCACTCGATCCAGCCGCCCGTCGCCGTCTGCTGGCGTACCGAGACCTCGTTGCCTGATCTGCCTCTGGTCACGCTTCATCGGGATAGTCCGTGACGAAATGGTTGTTTTCCGTCTCGAAAACCACGAAATCGTCACGGACTATCCCGCGCCGGCCGTCCTCGACCAGCGGGCGGCCTCCTCGACCAGCGGGCAGGGCGCTGGGGCAGGATGGTGGGGTGACCCGGGCACCCCTTTCCAGCCGCGTCCCCAGAGCCGTCGCCGTCGTCGAGCGCGACGGCAAGCTGCTGGTGATCCGGCGCCACCTCGACGGCCGCGACTACGCCGTCCTCCCGGGCGGCGGCATCGAGCCGGGCGAGTCGCCGGCGGAGGCGGCCGTCCGTGAGCTGGCCGAGGAGTGCACGCTCGACGGGAAGGCCGAGCGGGTGCTGTTCGAGGCCGACCACGGCGACCGGATGGCGACGTACTTCCTGATGGCCGGCGTCGAGGGCGAACCCCTGCTCGGCGGTGCCGAGGCCGGTGAGCACGGACCCGACAACAGCTACCACCCGCTCTGGGCGACGCCGGCCGAGCTCGACGCGCTCGGGCTGCTGCCCGAGGGCATCGCCACGATGGTCGTCGACGCGGTGTGGCCGCTCACCGTCGAACCCGTCGACGGCGAAGACTGGCCGGTGGTCGAGACGCTGTGGCAGCTCTATCAACACGACCTCAGCGAGTTCCGGCACACCTCGCCCGGGCCCGACGGGCGGTTCCGGACCGGGCATCTGCCGTTCTACGACGTCGACGACCCGGACGCGGTCGCCTACCTGGCTCGGCGGGGCGACCGCCCGGTCGGCTTCTGCCTGGTGCGCGGGCTGCAGCGAGACGTTCGCACGCTGGGCGAGTTCTTCGTCGCCCGCTCGGCCCGCGGCGGCAACGTGGCGCGGGTGCTGGCCGAGACCGCGCTCGGGGCGCATCCCGGGCCGTGGTGGATCGCCTTCCAGGACGAGAACCCCCGGGCGGCCCGCTTCTGGCGGCGGCTCGGCAGCGACGTCCTCACGGAGACCCGCGAGGAACGTCGCGCCGTGCCGGGAAAACCCCACCTTCCTCCCGACGTCTGGCTCAACGGCGTGGCGCCCCAGAAGTGACGGGCCAGAAGTGACGGGCATGCCGGGGCTGGTGCTGCCCGACGGCGTGCTCGGCATGGCCGCCAGGAACGAGGAATGGGCCGGCTGGGTGCACGGCCTCACCACGCTGGCCGAGGGGCTGCTCGAGGAGTGGCAGCTGACGATGGACGGGCTGCCGATGCACGGCTACTGCTCGCTCGTCCTCCCGGTCACGACGCTCGAGGGCGAGCGCGCGGTCCTCAAGCTGACCTGGCCCGGTGACGAGGAGTCGCAGCACGAGCACCTCGCGCTGCAGCGCTGGCAGGGCGACGGCGCGGTGCGGCTGCTGCGCGCCGACCCGCACCGGCGGGCGCTGCTCCTGGAGCGATTGAGCACCGACGACCTCAGACCCGAGGTGGACATCGAGGCCTGCGAGGTGGTCGGCGCGCTCTACGGACGCATCCACGTGCCCGCACTGCCGCAGCTGCGCACCCTGACGTCGTACGTCGACCGCTGGGCCACCCAGCTCGGCACCCTGCCGCGCGACGCGCCGATCCCGCGGCGCATGGTCGAGCAGACCATGCTCGCTGGCGCGCGACTTCGTCAGTGACCCGGCGTCGGTCGGCACGATGATCCACGGCGACCTGCACTACGAGAACGTGCTGGCCGCCGACCGCGAGCCGTGGCTGGTGATCGACCCCAAGCCGATGAGCGGCGACCCGCACTACGAGCCGGCGGCGATGCTCTGGAACCGCTTCGACGAGCTCGACCGCGACGTCCGCGCCGGCACCCGCCGGCGGTTCCACGCCCTGGTCGACGCCGGCGGACTGGACGAGGAGCGGGCCCGCGACTGGGTCGTGGTCCGGATGATCCTCAACGCCGGGTGGCACCTCGACGACGTCGCGGACGGCATGCCGCTCGACCAGGACTACCTGACCATGTGCGTGGCGGTCGCCAAGGCCGTCCAGGACTGAGCCCTACACTCTCGCGCGTGCCCGGCCCCCAGGACGACCGGCGACCCCTCCTGCACTTCACGCCGGAGCGGGGCTGGCTCAACGACCCCAACGGCCTGGTGTTCCACGACGGCCGCTGGCACCTGTTCTTCCAGCACAACCCCCACGGCACCGACTGGGGCCACATGAGCTGGGGCCATGCGGTGTCCACCGACCTGCTCACCTGGGACGAGCGCCCGGTCGCCATCCCCGAGGGCCTCGGTGAGGACGGCGTCGGCATCGAGGCGATCTTCTCCGGCTCGGTCGTCGCTCGCCGACGACGACATGGTCGCGGTCTACACGAGCACCCATACGCCGGCCCACCCACGGCTCCCGGGCATCCAGGCGCAGTCGCTGGCGGTCAGCCATGACGACGGTGAGACGTGGCAGAAGCACGCCACCAACCCGGTGCTGGACCGTGGTTCCGGCGACTTCCGCGACCCGAAGGTGTTCCGCCACGACGGTCGCTGGCTGATGGTCGCGGTCGAGGCCGTCGAGCATCTCGTGGTCGTCTATGCCAGCGACGACCTGGCGCACTGGGAACTGCTCAGCGAGTTCGCCGACCCCACGCTGAGGCCGGCCCGTGGGAGTGCCCCGACCTCTTCCCGCTGGCCGTCGACGGCGACCCCGACCAGGTGCGCTGGGTGTTGCTGCTCAGTGTCGCCGCCGGCGCTCCGGGCGGCGGGAGCGGCACCTGCTACTACGTCGGCGACTTCGACGACGTCACCTTCACTGCCGAAGGCAGGCACTGGCTCGACGTCGGCCGCGACTTCTACGCCGCGGCGACCTGGAACGACGCGCCGGACGACCGGCGGGTGAGCGTGGCCTGGATGAGCAACTGGGCGTACGCCGCCACCACCCCGGCCGGCGCCTGGCGCGGCGCGATGACCCTGCCGCGCGACCTGACGCTGGTCTCGACGCCCGCCGGTCCGCGGCTGCGGCAGCGGGTGGTGGCCGAGGTGGCGGCGTACCTGGACCGCGACGCCGCCCGCCAGGTCGACGGGGTGGCCCTCGACCCGGGCGCGACGCCGCTGGCCCTGGATGCCGAGGTCGCGCTGGTGGAGGTGCTGCTGCGCCCGGGCGCCGCCGGCGCCGCCGGCATCAGCGTGTTCGCGGGCGGGGGCCACGCCCTGCGCATCGGGTACGACGCCCAGACAGGGGAGCTCGTCGTCGACCGGCGGTCGGGGGAGGCGGGGCTCGGCGACTCGTTCGCGTCGGTCTCTCGCGCGCCGGTGCCGTTGGTGGACGGCACCGTGGCACTCGAGGTCTGGCTCGACCGCACCTCCGTCGAGGTGTTCGCGCACGACGGGCTGGTCGTGGTCACCGACCTGGTCTTCCCGCCGGCCGGAGCCTGTGGGGTCGACGGTTGGGCCGAGGACGGGCCCGGCACGTCTGGACCGGCTGCGGGTGACGCCCGTTCGCCGGCCCTTGGCCGCCGCGCCAGACTGAACCTGAGCGGGGCGTGCACCGTGTGACTGTCGGAAGGGGGAGTCGTGGCCGACAGGACCGAGACCAGCCCGGTCGCGCTGATGCAGCAGCTGCACGCCGAGCACGCTGGCGCGCTCTGGGGCTACTGCCTGCGCCTGACCGGCAACGACCGCCCGCGCGCCGAGGACGTCCTGCAGGAGACCCTGCTGCGGGCCTGGCGCAGCTCCCGGCTGCTCGACGAGTCCCGCGGCTCGGTGCGCTCGTGGCTGTTCACGGTGGCCCGCAACCTGGTCATCGACGAGTGGCGCACCAAGCGGGCCCGCAGCGAGCTGAGCGTGGCCGACGTGCCCGAACTCGTCGACGAGGCCGACGCCCGTGACCACACCGACCACCTGCTGCTGTCGTGGGTGGTCGAGGACGCGCTGGCCCGGCTCAGCACCGACCACCGCGCCGTCCTGCTCGCCTGCTACTACCGCGGCATGTCGGTGGCCGACGCCGCCCGGCTCCTGGAGGTCCCCGAGGGCACCGTGAAGTCCCGGACCCACTACGCCCTGCGTGCGCTCCGGCTCGCCCTCGAGGAGATGGGGGTGACGGCATGACGGACTCCTCCTGCGCCTTCGCCCACGACGGCGGTGCCTACGTGCTCGGCGCGCTGGCTCCCGCCGAACGGCTCGAGTTCGAACGCCACCTGACCGGCTGCGCCAGTTGTGCCGAGTCCGTGCGCCAGGTCGCCGGGTTGCCAGGCCTGCTCGGCCGGGTCCCGATCGACCGGGTCGAGGCCACGCCCGTCGTCGAGCCACTGCCCGAGACCGTGCTGCCGGCGCTGGTGGCCGCCGTACGACGCGAGCAGCGGCGGCGCCTGGTCACCCTCTCCCTCGGCGCGGTGGCGGCTGCGGCCGTCGTGGCGTTCGGCGCGATGGCGCTGCAGTCGGCCCGCGACGACGGGAACGAGCCGGTGACCGCGCCGATCAGCACGTCTGCCTCGGTGGCCCCGGCCCTGCCGATGACCGTTCTCGGTGACGACGGCGTGACGGGCGACATCGGCCTGACCAGCGTCGGCTGGGGCACCAAGGTCGACCTGACCTGCACCTACGGTGGCCGGGTCGAGGACTACGGCGCCGACACGGGCGCGCGGTTCTCGCTGGTCATCCGCAGCCGGGACGGCCACGTCGACACGGTCTCGTGGCAGGCGAAGCCCGGCACCATGCACATCCCCGGGGCGACCGCGACCGTCGTCGAGGACATCGCGTCGCTGGAGGTGCGCAACGGATCGGGCCAGGCGGTGCTGCGGCTCGACCTCTAGCCCGTTCGCGGGTGCGCCGGGTCAGTCGGTGTAGGCGTCGAGGAAGCGGTCGCGGAAGTCGTCCATCGGCCAGACCGGCGCGTCGGGGTGCGGGCGCAGCCCGGGCTGCCACCCCCAGTCGGCGATCCGGTCGAGGACGGCCGGATCGCGGGCTACCACGCTGATGGGGACGTCGCGGCTGCTGTCGGTGCCGGACACGGTCGTGACGGGCTCGTGGTCGCCGAGCACGATGAGCACCAGGTCGTCGTCACCGGACTCCTCGACGAAGGAGACCAGCGCGTCGAGGCTGTACTGCAGCGACCGGACGTACGCCGCCTTGACGAGCGTCGCGTCCCGCCAGACCTCGTCGCGCTGCTCGCCCTCGGCGGGCATCGGGTCGAAGATCGAGCCGTCGCCGAGGTCCTCGGGGTCGACCATCCGGGGGAGCGGCACCCACGGGTTGTGGCTCGACTCGAGGTCGATCTCTGCCATCACCGGCCCACGGCCGGGGCGGTCGAGCTCGAGCTTGCGGAAGGCCTCGAGGGCGAACTGGTCGGGCATCCGGCCGTAGCCGAACCTGGGCCCGTGGTAGTCGACGTTGTTGGAGTCGTAGAGGGTCTCCCACTTGTAGAAGGCCGAACCCTCCGGCCAGTCCTCGGTGTTGGCCGGCACCATGCCGACGCTGCGCCAACCGGCGCGGCCGAACGCGCTGCTCAACGTCAGGCGGTCGTGGTCGAGCAGCTCGTCGTAGGTGCCCTGGCCGTCGATCCACAGCCCTGACTGGAGGGTGGAGTGCGCCAGCCAGCTCATCGCCCCGAAGGTCGGAGAGTGCAGGAAACCGCTCCGGGCGGTGTAGCCGGCCTGGTGGAGCCGGCGGGTGTCGGCGTCGACGGAGTCGACCAGCTCGGACGAGGTGGGCAGGCCCTCGAGTGCGACCCGCCCATAGCTCTCGATGAAGACGAGCAAGACGTCCTTGCCGCGCAGGGCCGTCAGCAGCCGCGAACCCGGGACGTCGGCGAAGCGGTCGTCGCCGATCTCCCTCGCGAGCTCGGCCCGTTCGCGCAGCTGGCGACGCACCGCCGTGACGTGGGCGGCGGCCAGGTCGACCTCGGTCGCGGCCGCCACCGGCTCGCCGGGCCCGACGCGCACGCCGGCGACGGCGCAGCCCACCCACACCAGCGCCAGCGCCAGCACGATGCGGGCGGCCGGCGAGGGGTGCCGACGGGCGTCGCGAGCCGTGCGCACGACGGCGTACGGCACGAGCGTCAGCACGCAGCCGAGCAGCAGCACTGCAAGGACCACCACCACGATGGTCGTCGGCGTGCCCATCGCGTCGCGCAGGAAGCTGACGCCCGAGTCGAGGTACGTCGGGTCGCCGAGCGGGTCGAAGCGCCGGCCGAACGCCACGGAGACGCCGATGTCGAGCAGCTTGAGCACGGTCAGCAGCGCGAGCGCCCCGCCCGCCACGGCGGCCACCCAGCGGCCGACCCGCCACGGGAGCACCACGACGACGCCGAGCAGCACCAGGCCCTCCACCGGGATCCGGGCCAACGCTGCGGGGTCCAGCGACCTGACGTCGTCGGGTGCTACGAGTGCGACCCAGACGACGAGCACCGCGAGCACGCCCGTCAGCGCGCGCACCGCTGGCCGGGCGGGGAGCGGCTCGCGCCGGCGCCAGAGCTCCCAGGCCTCGTGGGCGAACGACTCCACCAGCAGGGCCAGGGCGACCAGCACAGCGGCGACGGCCACCTGCTCAGGCAGCAGCCCGCTCGCCGCCACCGTCAGCACGATGCCCTGGAGAGCGGCCACGACCTTGCACCACGGACGCGGGGGCGCCTGGGCCCGCAGCCAGCGCAACGGGAGCTTGGCGGCGACGAACACATAGCGGGCCAGGCCGATGGCGAGCACCCAGGCCCCCAGTGACTGGGCGACGTAGGCGCTCAGCACGAGCAGCAGGAGTGCGTCGACCTCCATGTCGAAGCGGGCGCCGAGCGTGCTGACGGTCCCGGTCCACCGCGCCACCCGGCCGTCGACCGCGTCGAGCGCCAGGGCGACCGCGGCCAGGGTGACGACCTGCGCCACCGGCACGTCGCGGGAGAAGGAGGCTGCGACCAGGCCGGCGACGCCGGCGGTGAGGACTGCCCGGGTCAGGGTGACCCGGTCGGCCGGCCCCAGCCGTGGCTGGCCGTGCCGGTCCAGGGCGACGCCCAGGGGCACGGTGACGACGAGTCCGACGACCAGCCCCGCGACCCAGCCCGCGCGGTCCAGGCCGGTGCCGAGGTCGAGGAGGGCGAGCAGCACCACGACCGCGATCAGGCCCATCAGCGGACCGGGGTGAACCCGACGCACCACGCCTCCGTGTCCTCGGTCGCTACCACTCGTTGCCGATCGATACCTTCGGTCACACGGGGATGTCGTCGAGTCGGTTCAGAGGAGGGCTCGTGAGCGCTGGTGGGGAGGCCCTCGCGTTCTGGCTCGCGGAGCCGGGCCGCGGCGAGATCCGCCCGGTGGCGGTGTCGGCGCCCGCCGCGGATGAGGTGCTGGTGCGCACCCTGCGCTCCGGGATCAGCCGCGGCACCGAGACGCTGGTCTTCACCGGCGGTGTGCCGCCGAGCCAGTACGACACCATGAGGGCGCCGTTCCAGGAGGGTGACTTCCCGGGGCCGGTGAAGTACGGCTACCTCAACGTCGGCGTCGTCGAGCAGGGGCCCGAAGACCTCGTCGGCCGGACGGTCTTCTGCCTGCACCCGCACCAGACGTCCTACGTCGTGCCGGTCGAGGCCGTCGCGAAGGTGCCCGACGGCGTGCCTGCCTCGCGGGCGGTGCTCGCGGGGACGCTCGAGACCGCGGTCAACGCCCTCTGGGACGCCGGCCCGTTGGTCGGCGACCGGATCGCGGTCGTCGGCGGGGGGATGGTCGGCTGCTGCGTGGCGCGGCTGCTGGCCGGCATCCCAGGCGTCGACGTGACGCTCGTCGACGTGGATCCCGCACGGCGTGAAGTGGCCGGCGCCCTGGGCGTGTCCTTCGCCGCGCCCGAGGATGCGCCCATGGGTCGCGACCTGGTGCTGCACACCAGCGGCACCTCAGCGGGTCTCCAGCTCTCGCTCGACCTGCTGGCCGCCGACGCCGAGGTGGTCGACCTGAGCTGGTACGGCGACCGGCCCGTCTCGCTCGCGCTCGGCGGTGCCTTCCACTCGCGGCGGCTGTCGGTCCGGGCCAGCCAGGTCGGCGAGGTGGCCACGGCCCGGCGCGGGCGGCGGACGCGGGCCGAGCGGCTGGCGCTGGCCCTCGACCTGCTGCAGGACCCGGCGTACGACGCGCTGCTCACCGGGGAGTCGCCGTTCGCCGAGCTGCCCGACGTGATGTCCCGGCTGGCCGCGGGCACGTTGCCGGCGCTGTGCCACACGATCACCTACGACTGATCCCACCCGGATCGAGGAGGCCCGATGTTCACCGTGACGGTGCGCGACCACATGATGGTGGCCCACAGCTTCCAGGGCGAGGCGTTCGGGCCCGCCCAGCGCCTGCACGGCGCGACCTACGTGGTGGACGCGTCGTTCGTGGGTCAGCGACTCGACGGCGACGGAGTGCTGGTCGACATCGGCCGCGCGAGCGTGCTGCTCAAGGACGTGCTGGACCGGCTGAACTACCGCAACCTCGACGACGAGGACGACTTCGCCGGTATGAACACCTCCACGGAGGCGCTGGCGCGCGTGGTCGCCGACCGGATCGCCGAACGCGTGCGGGCCGGCGAGCTCGGCGAACCCGCCCAGGGCCTCGACAGGATCCTGGTCACGCTGCACGAGTCGCACGTGGCCTGGGCCAGCTTCGAACGGACCCTCTGATCCCGTGACCGTGCTCCACTTCGTCGTGCCGCCGGGCGTCGACGACCCGACGCGACCGAGCGGTGGCAACGTCTATGACCTGCGCGTCGCGGGCGGCCTGCGCGACCTGGGCTGGGACGTGCGTCTCCACGCCGCCGAGGTCGCCGGGCTCGGGTCGGTGCTGGCGGAGCTGCCCGACGGGGCCGTGGTGCTGGTCGACGGGCTGGTCGGGAGCGCGGCCCCGGCGGCGATCGAGGGCGAGTGGGACAGGCTGCGGCTGGTGCTGCTCGTGCACCTGCCGTTGGGAGTCGACATCCCTGGTCAGGCGGCGCGGCGGCAGGAGGAGGTCCGCGCCCTGCGCGCCGCCGGCTCGGTCGTCTGCACCAGCGCCTGGACCCGCGACTGGCTGCGCGCCACGTATGACCTGCCCGACGGCGTCCTGCACGTCGCCGCTCCCGGCACCGACGCGGTCCCGCTCTCCGCTGCATCCGGCTCCGGCTCGCGCCTGCTCAGCGTCGGCGCCGTGACGCCGGTCAAGGGCCACGACGTCCTGGTCGAGGCGCTGGCACGACTGCCGGACCTGACCTGGACCTGGACGTGCGTCGGCGCGGCGCTCGACCTCGAGCACGCAGCCGGCCTGTCGTCCGCCGTCGAGGCGGCCGGCCTCGCCGACCGGGTGCGGTGGGCCGGGGCCCTGACCGGAGCCGCGCTCGGGGCGGCGTACGAGTCCGCCGACCTGCTCGTCCTCCCGTCCCGCCACGAGACCTTCGGCATGGTGGCCGCCGAGGCGCTGGCCCGGGGCGTCCCGGTGCTGGCCGCCGACGTGGGTGGGGTCCGAGAGGCGCTGGGCACGACGGCCGCCGGCGAGCTCCCGGGCGTGCTGGTGCCTCCCGACGATGGCTCCGCCCTCGCCGGGGCGCTCCGTTCGTGGCTCACCGACCCGGGCCTCCGCTCGCGGCTGCGCGGCGCCGCCCGCGAACGTCGGGTGACGTTGCCCGGCTGGGACGACACCACCGCCCTCCTGGCGCGGGCACTCGCTCACCCACCGACGGCTGCTGAACCCGCAGACGGGTACCGGCGTACACCCGGGCAGGGAGGCAGGCCATGACACAGCGGCGATGGGCGGTGGCGCGCCTGATGGGTGGCGCCGCGGTCCTGGCTGCGCTGGTGTGGCGGCTGGGTGCGGAGCCGTTCGTCGCCGGGGTGCGCGCGACGACCGTCCCGGCCATCGCCGCCGCGCTGGTCATCGTCGCGGGGACCACGGTCTGCTGCGCGTGGCGGTGGCGGCTGGTGGCGCGCGGGTTCGGCGTCGACGTGCCGCTCGGCGAGGCGGTGGCGGCGTACTACCGCTCGCAGTTCCTCAACTCGGTGCTGCCCGGCGGCGTGCTCGGCGACGTGCACCGCGGGGTGACCCACGGGCGAGCGACGGGGGAGATGCGGCCCGTGCTCCTGTCGGTGGGCTGGGAGCGGGTTGTCGGGCAGGTCGTCCAGGTCGCCGCCGGCCTGGTCGTGGTCCTGGTCCTGTGGCCGGCTCTCGACACCCGATCGAGCGGGGTCCTCACCGCGGTCGCCGCTGCGGGCGTCTGTGCGGCCGTCCTCGTCATCTCCGGCCTGTCGGCCCGCGGCGTGCTCGACCCCGCTGCGGTGCCGGCGGTGCTCGGCACGTCTCTCCTGGCCGCGACGGGGCATGCGCTCGTGTTCATGGTCGCGGCCGACGCCGCCGGGGTGTCCGCGCCGACGACCACCCTGCTGCCGATCGCTCTCGTCGTGCTGGTCGCCGCCGCCGTGCCCGTCAACGTCGCCGGGTGGGGACCGCGCGAGGGGGTCGCCGCCTGGGCCTTCGCCGCTGTCGGCCTCGGGGCGGCGACGGGCGCGACCGTCGCGGTGACGTACGGCGTCCTGTCGCTCGTCGCGACGCTGCCGGGCGCGGTCCTGCTGTTCCTCCGCCGCCCGAACCCCTCGCGGCGGGCCGACCCACGACGCGTGGGGGTGGCCGCCCATGGCTGAGCGCCCCTACATCCTCCTCAGCTGCGGAGTGTCGATCGACGGCTATCTCGACACCGCCTCGCAGCAACGGCTGTTGCTGTCCAACCAGGCCGACCTCGACCGCGTCGACGCCGTGCGGGCCGGCTGCGACGCCATCCTGGTCGGCGCCCGCACCGTCCGGCAGGACAACCCGCGGCTGATCGTCCGCAGCCAGGCCGGCCGGGACGCGCGCGTGGCGCGGGGGCTGCCGCCGACGCCCGCCAAGGTCACCGTCACGGCGGGGGCCCGGCTCGACCCGACGGGCCGGTTCTTCACGACCGGCCACACCGACAAGATCGTCTACTGCGCCAGCGACGCCCTGCCCGAGGCGCGGCGCCGGCTCGGCGAGGTCGCGACGGTGGTCGACGGCGGCCACCGGGTCCGGATGGCGCAGCTCGCCGAGGACCTGCACGACCGCGGCACCCGGCGGCTCATGGTCGAGGGCGGCGGCAGCATCCACACCCAGTTCCTCACCGCCGGCCTCGCCGACGAGCTGCACCTGGTGGTCGCGCCCTTCTTCGTCGGCGACTCCCGGGCACCACGCTTCGTCGACGACGGACGGTTCCCGTGGAACCCGGACCGGCGCGCGAAGCTGGCCGAGGTACGCCGCCTCGGTGACGTCGTGCTGCTCCGCTACGCGCTGTCCTCCCGGTTCGAGGACGCATGACCAACCCGCCGCCGGCTCGGATCCGGACCCAGGTGTCCATGCCGTTGCGCTTCGGCGACGGGTTCACCACCACTGCCCGCGCGTTCACCTTCGAGGGCCTGGTGGACGACGGGGAGCACCTGGCGTTCCGGCTCGGAGACCGTCCGCTGAGTCCTCCCGATGACGCCCCGCCACTGGTCCGCGTGCACAGCGAGTGCCTGACCGGGGACGTGTTCGGCAGCGGCCGGTGCGACTGCGGCCCGCAGCTGCGGGAGTCGGCCGAACGGGTCTCGGCGGCGGGCGGGCTGCTGCTCTACCTGCGCCAGGAGGGGCGTGGCATCGGCCTCTACGCCAAGCTCGACGCCTACGCGCTCCAGGACGCGGGGCTGGACACCTACGAGGCCAACGTGGCCCTGGGCTTCGGCGCCGACGAGCGCGACTACACCGTCGCGGCCCAGATGCTGCACGCCCTCGGCGTACGACGCGTGGCGCTGCTGACCAACAACCCGGACAAGGCCGAGCAGCTCGGCCGGCTCGGCATCGAGGTGACCCGCCGCGTCCCCACCGGCGTGCACGTCGGCCCCGCCAATGCCTCCTATCTCGCGACCAAGGTGAGCCGGGGCTCGCACCTCATCGACCTGCCGGCCACCGGCTCCGAAGACCGGCGTTCCGGCTGACGCCAGCGCGGGCCAAGCGACGTTTCGGCCTCGGTACGCCTACCCGCGCGTAACCACCTCAACTAGGTTGTCTCGCAACGGTCTCGCTGGGCGGCGTCCTGCCGTCCGACCTCACCCGAGCAGGGAGCAACATGCCCACCACGCCCACGACCCCAGACGCCAGCTTCATCGACTCCGTGCCGGCCAACGTGGCCGTGCAGTTCTTCGAGCGGGTTGCCAAGTCGCCCCGGCGCGAAGCCTTCCGCTACCCCGAGGGCGACGGGTGGAAGTCGGTCACCTGGAAGGAGGCGGGCGACGACGTCAGCCGGGTTGCGGCGGGCCTGCTCTCGCTCGGTGTGGAGTCCGAGCAGCGGATCGGCATCGTCTCCGGCACGCGCTACGAGTGGATCCTGGCCGACCTCGCGGTGATGTGCGCCGGGGCCGCGACGACGACCGTCTACCCGAGCACCAACGAGGAGGACACGGCCTACATCCTCAGCGACTCCGACTGTCAGGTGGTCTTCGCCGAGGACGACACCCAGATCGCCAAGCTCACCGCACGCCGGTCCGAGCTGCCCAAGCTGCGCAAGGTGATCACCTTCGACGGCACGACCGACGGCGACTGGGTCATCGCCCTCGAGGAGCTCGAGAAGCTCGGCGACGCCTACCTCGCCGAGCACCCCGGCGTCGTCGAGGAGACCGCCAAGGGGATCAGTGGCGACCAGCTCGCCACGTTGATCTACACCTCCGGTACGACGGGTCGACCGAAGGGCGTCCGGCTCCGGCACAGCTCGTGGGTCTACGAGGGTGAGGCCATCAGGGCGCAGAACATCCTCAGCGAGGACGACCTGGAGTTCCGCTGGCTGCCGATGGCGCACTCCTTCGGCAAGGTGCTGATGTCGACCCAGATGGCCTGCGGGTACTCCGCCGCCATCGACGGTCGCGTCGACAAGATCATCGACAACCTCGCCGTCGTGAAGCCGACTTTCATGGGCGCGGCGCCGCGCATCTTCGAGAAGGCGCACGGCCGGATCATGACGATGCAGGCGGCCGAGGGGGGCATCAAGGAGAAGATCTTCAACCAGGCGTTCAAGGTCGGCCTGCAGGTCGCCCAGCTCAAGCGCGAGGGCAAGTCGGTCCCGCTGCTGCTGTCCGTGCAGCACACGCTCTTCGACAAGCTGGTCTTCGCCAAGATCCGCGAGCGCTTCGGCGGCCGCGTGCGGTTCTTCATCTCCGGCGCCGCAGCGCTCAACCGCGACATCGCCGAGTGGTTCAACGCGGCCGGCATCATCATCCTCGAGGGCTACGGGCTGACCGAGTCGTCGGCAGGCTCGTTCGTGAACTTGCCCAGCGACTACCGCTTCGGCACCGTCGGCCCGGTCTTCCCCGCCAGCGAGGTCAAGCTCGGCGAGGGCGACGAGGTGATGATCAAGGGCCCTGGCGTGATGGACGGCTACCACAACCTGCCCGAGGAGACCGCCAAGACGCTGTCCGATGACGGCTGGCTGCACACCGGTGACAAGGGGTCCCTGGATGCCGACGGCTACCTGCGGATCACCGGCCGGATCAAGGAGCTCTTCAAGACGTCCGGCGGCAAGTACATCGCCCCGCCGGCGATCGAGGCGAAGTTCAAGGCGATCTGCCCCTACGCCAGCCAGTTCATGGTGTTCGGCAACGAGCGCAACTACGTCGTCGCTCTGGTCACCCTCGACCCCGACGCGCTCCCCGGCTGGGCGGCCGAGAACGGCGTGAGCGGCAACTACACCGAGATCGTCAGGTCCGATGCCTGTCACGCGATGGTCCAGGGCTACGTCGACGAGCTCAACAAGAACCTCAACCGCTGGGAGACCATCAAGAAGTGGGAGCTGCTCGACCACGACCTGACGGTCGAGTCCGGCGAGCTCACCCCGTCGATGAAGGTCAAGCGCAACGTCGTGGAGGACAACTACAAGGACGTCATCGACGGCTTCTACGCGTAGTCGCTGGTCGAGCCCGCCGAGCCGCTAGGCGAGGCGGTGTCGAGACCCCTTGACCGATCCAGGGTCTCGACACGCTCGGCCGTGGCCGGCCTCACGGCTCGACCAGCGAGTGTGCACAGGCGACGCACAGGTACGAAGGCTGCACTACGGGCATGACTCACCACCACGACTCACACGACGAGCTCGAGGACCACGACCTCGGCCTCTCCCACGACCTGCCCAAGATCGTCGAGCGCCAGGCGCTGGGGCGCCGGGGGATGCTGGCCATCTTCGGTGGTGTCGGCGTCGCCGCGTTGGCCGGGTGTGCCGCCGACTCGTCGAGCTCCGCGAGCTCCTCGAGCTCCTCGACGGCCGGCGGGCCCCCCGACGGCGGCCCGCCGGCAGGCGGGGGCGGTCCCGCCGGGGCGGACTCGGCCGTGGACGTCGCCGACGGCGAGATCCCGGAGGAGACGGCCGGTCCCTATCCCGGCGACGGCTCCAACGGCCCCAACGTGCTCACGGAGTCGGGCATCGTCCGGTCCGACATCACTGCCAGCTTCGGCGACGCCAGCGGTGTGGCAGAGGGTGTCGCGCTGACGGTCAAGCTCAAGGTCTACGACCTCAACGGCACCGACGTCACGCCGCTCTCGGGCGCCGCGATCTATCTCTGGCACTGCGACCGCGAAGGCAACTACTCGCTCTACTCAGAGGCCGCGGCCGACGAGAACTACCTGCGCGGCGTCCAGGAGACCGCCGACGACGGGTCGCTGGAGTTCACCACGATCTTCCCTGCCTGCTACGCCGGCCGTTGGCCGCACATGCACTTCGAGGTCTACGAGTCCCTCGACGCGGCCACCAACGCCTCCAACAAGCTGCGCACTTCCCAGCTGGCGCTTCCCCAGGACGTCTGCGAGACGGTCTATGCGACTGCCGGCTACGAGCAGAGCGTCAGCAACCTGGCCCAGGTCAGCCTCGACAGCGACGGCATCTTCGCCGACGGCTACTCCCTGCAGATGGCCTCGGTCACCGGCTCCGTCGAGGACGGCTACGTCGCCACCCTCAACATCCCGGTCTGACCTCCGCCGTTGGTCGAGGAGGGCCGTCAAGGCCCGTCACGAGACCCGGTGACGGGTCGGCGGACTCGGCACCGGGTCTCGTGACAGGCGCTACTGCGCGCCTTCCTCGACCAGCGGGGAGGGTCAGTCGACCAGCTCGGTGGGTTCGGCGACCACGTCGACGAGGGCGCCGTTGCGGAGCACGGTGATCTCCACGCGACTGCCGATGGCGTCGTCGAGCAGCAGCCTCTGGAGCGAGCCGGCCGTGCCGAGCGGGGTGGCGTTGACCGCCACCACCATGTCGCCGCGGTGCAGGCCGCTGGCCTCGGCAGGGCTGTGCTCGACGACCTCGACCACCCGCAACGCGGTCCGCTGACCGGTCCGCTCGGCCCACGCCGGCGGCAGCGGAGCGGGGCTGCTGACCAGGCCGAGGTAGGCGCGGCGTACGTGCCCGTCGTGCATCAGTGCATAGATGATCCGGTTGGTGGTCGCGTTGACGGGCACGGCCAGGCCCAGCCCGATGCCGGCCACCGCCGTGTTGATGCCGACCACCCGTCCGGACGAGTCGGCCAGCGCGCCGCCGGAGTTGCCGGGGTTGAGGGTGGCGTCGGTCTGGATGACGTCCTCGATGAGCCGGGCGGTCGTACGGCCGCGCGCCGGCAGGCTGCGGCCCAGCCCGCTGACCACGCCGGCGGTCACGCTGCCGGCCAGGCCGAGGGGATTGCCCACCGCCACCACGAGGGAGCCGACCCTGAGCGAGTCGGCGTCGCCGTACGCCGGTGGGCTGGGCACCGCACGGTCGGTCCGGACCACGGCCAGGTCGGAGAGCGGGTCGCTGCCCACGACCTCGAACGCGGCGGTGGTGCCGTCGGCGAAGGCCGCCTCGCCCCTGCTCGCGTCGCCGATCACGTGGGCGTTGGTGATCAGGTGACCCTCGTGGCTGAGCACGACGGCCGATCCCGCGGACTCGCCCCGGCGGCCGCGGATCCGCAGTGCCGCGACCCGTGGGGTGAGCGCCTCCGCGACGCCGACCACGACGGCCGAGTAGGCGTCGAACGGACGGTCGTCCGCTGTTGACACGTCGTCCATGACTCCATCTAACGTGCGCGGGCCGCCACTCCTTTCACCGTTCGCCGACGGCGTAACCAGGGTCTCGACAGGCTCGACCGGCGTGGGTACTGGTTTGATGCATCCATGCCGTCCGCGCTCCCCTCGGGCGACCCCGCCCCGGCCGACGGCGCCCTCCCAGAGACGGCGCTCGCCGAGCTGGGCCGACGGCCCTTCGGCCTCTACGTGCACGTGCCGTTCTGCACCGTGCGCTGCGGCTACTGCGACTTCAACACCTACACCGCCGAGGACCTCAGCCGCTCGCCGGCGGCCAGCACCCCTGGCGCGTCGCGAGGGACGTACGCCGTGGCGGCCATCGAGGAGGTCCGGCTGGCCCGCCGCGTGCTCGGCGACGTCGACCTGCCCGGTGTCGTCGGTCTTCTTCGGTGGTGGGACGCCGACCCTGCTGAAGCCGGGCGAGCTGGGGGCGGTGCTGGCCGCGATCGCGGGTGAGTTCGGACTGGCGCCGAACGTCGAGGTGACGACCGAGGCCAACCCCGACAGCGTGGCCGCCTGGGACCTGGCCGAGCTTCGCCAGGTCGGTATCGACCGCATCTCGTTCGGCATGCAGTCCGACGTGCCGCGGATCCTCGCGGTCCTCGACCGCACCCACGACCCGCTGCGGGTGCCGGCGGTGGTCGGCTGGGCCCGCCAGGCCGGCTTCGAGCAGGTCAGCCTCGACCTGATCTACGGCACGCCGGGGGAGTCGCTCGCCGACTGGGAGGCATCCGTGGACGCGGCCCTGGCCTGCACGCCCGAGCACGTGTCGGCGTACTCCCTGATCGTCGAAGAGGGCACGGCCCTGGCTCGCCGGGTCGCTCGCGGTGAGCTGCCGGCGCCCGACGAGGACGACCTGGCCGACAAGTACCTGCTCGCCGAGGAGCGGCTCTCCCGCGCCGGGCTGGGCTGGTACGAGGTCTCCAACTGGGCCCGCAACGAGCACGCCCGGTGCCGGCACAACCTTGGCTACTGGACCGGCGCCGACTGGTGGGGCGTGGGCCCGGGTGCGCACTCCCACGTGGGCGGCGTCCGGTGGTGGAACGTCAAGCACCCCGCGGCGTACGCCGAACGCATCAACGCCGGCGTGAGCCCGGCCCACGCCCGCGAGATCCTCGACGCCGAGACCCGCCGCGTGGAGCGGGTGCTGCTGGAGCTGCGGCTGCGCGACGGCCTGCCCGTGCAGGTGCTCGACGCCACCGGCAGGGCCGCGATCGACGACCTGGTCAGGCGCGGGCTCCTCGAACGCGCCGGCGAGCGGCTGGTGCTCACCGGCCAGGGCCGGCTGCTGGCCGACGCCGTGGTCCGCGACCTGCTGCCGTGACATCCGCTGGTTGAGGAAGCGCGACCCCCGGTGGTTGAGGAGGGCGTGCTAACGCCCGTCTCGAAACCTGTTCCGGTGGTTTCGAGACGGGCCCCAGGGGGCCCTCCTCAACCAGCGGGTGGGTCAGCTCACCAGGCGGATGGTCAGCGGATAGCGGTAGTCCTCACCGTTGGTCGCCTTGACCGACGCCTGGATGACCACGACGACGATCCAGACCAGCGCGACGAGGGCCAGCGGGATGACGATGATCAGGCCGAGGCCGATGGTGATGATGGAGAAGAAGACCGCCACGGCGCTGTAGATGAGCAGCGAGATCTGGAAGTTCAGCGACTCCACCGCGTGGCGGCGGACGAACCGCGACTGGTTGCCGACCGTCAGCATGATGAACAGCGGCGCCAGGAATCCCATCGCGAACCACGCCGCGACCACCGCGCCCCAGTGCGAGGCGGCGGCCCAGTTCAGGTCTGTCTGCGACTGCGCCTCCGGGTAGCCGGGAGCGGCGGCGTACGCAGGCCCGCCGTACGGGTTGGCAGGCGGCTGCGGTGCCTGCTCGTACGCCGGCCTCTCGCTGCCGACGTGCGGCCCCGGGTTCGGCTCGGGGGTGGGGTTCTCGGTCATCTGGGTCGTGCCTCCTGCGGGTGGCCACGGCGGCCATCCCCTCTGCTCCCACGGTAGTCGTGCGCCATCGATTCCACCGTCGGTGAAGGCCCTGATCCGACCCGGACTTCGGACCCTGGCTGGGTCCGGGACGGGGCCGGCTCAGACGGGCACGGTGACGAAGTCGATCAGCTCCTCGACCCGGCCGAGCAGCGTCGGCTCGAGGTCGGCGAAGGAGTCGACCCGGCCCAGGATCTGCTTCCAGGCGCGGGCGGTGTCCTGTTGAGTCTGGTGGGGCCAGCCGAGGCGGCGGCACACCCCTTTCTTCCAGTCCTCGTCGCGCGGCACCTCGGGCCAGGCGTTCAGGCCCAGCCGCTCGGGCCTGACCGCGGCCCAGACGTCCACGAACGGATGCCCGACCACCAGCACGTGCGGGCCGATGGGGGAGCGGCGGACGGCCTCGGCGATCCGGCTCTCCTTGGACCCGGCGACGAGGTGGTCGACCAGCACGCCGACCCGTCGCTGCGGGCCGGGGCGGAAGTCGCGCAGGTGGTCAGCCAGGTCGTCAACGCCGGCGAGGTACTCCACGACCACACCCTCGAGCCGCAGGTCGTCGCCCCAGACCTTCTCCACCAGCTCGGCGTCGTGGCGGCCCTCGACGAAGATCCGGCTGGCCCGCGCCACCCGCGCCTTGGCGCCCGTGACGGCGACCGAGCCCGAGGCCGTGCGGGTGTTGGCCTTCGGGCCGCTCCGGGCGGGCGCCGCAAGGATCACCGGCCGGCCTTCCAACAGGAAGCCCGGGCCCAGCGGGAACGTACGCCGCCGCCCGCGCCGGTCCTCGAGCGTCAGCGTGTCCAGGTCCCGCTCGACGGCGACGATCTCACCGCAGAAGTCGGTCATCACCTCCTCGACCACCGCGCCCAGCTCGGCGGCGGCCGGGACCGCGCGGCCGCGGGCGGGCGCGCGCCAGTCGCCGGCAAGGACGTCGGAGCCGTAGCGGTCAGCGGGAGAGGGCACCGACCCACGCTAGGCGGAGCGCGGCGTCGTGCGGCGTCGGGCGCGCCGGAAGCTCAGTCCCGGTCGACACCCTCGTCGGCGCCCTCGTCGGCATCGGCGTCCTCGCTGTGGTGGGCGTCTTCGCTCGCGTCGGTGTCGGCGGGCACCGGGTTGTCGTCGGCGTCGCGCTGGAGGCCCTCGATGTGCGGATCGCCGAGGTCCTGCCGCTCGGCGTCGGGGTCGTCGGTGGCCTCGGCGAGCGGGTTGTCGCCGCCCGGCCGCAGGTCGTCGGGCAGGTCCTCGTCACCCACGGCCACCTGCCTGTAGTCGCTGTCGGGCAGGGACGTCTCGGCCGCGGTGTTGTCGCGGAAGGTGTCCTCGTCGGTCGTCGGGTCGGTCGGCTCCTGCTCGTTCTCACTCATGGAGCCGGTCTACGGGCTATCCGGGTCGGCAGCAACACCCGGAGGGGTGGCGGAGGTTCGCCGACTGGTGCACCTAGACCAGGGGAAGCCGCTGCTGGCTCCGAGGCAGGTGCTCGTAGCCGCGGCGAACGGCGGCGGCCAGGTGCTCCTTCGGGTAGGGCCAGCTGCCGACGTCCAGGGCCTGGCCGACGGGTACGCCGCGGGTCGCCAGGTCGCGGATCGTCTCGGCGACCACGCCGATCGCGTTGCGCTGGTCCTCCATGAACTCGCGGTCCACCGGGGTGCCGTGGCCGGGCACGATGACGGACGACGACGTGGTGAGGCCGAGCACGACGTCGAGGGTCAGCGGCCACTCCATGGGATAGCAGTCGTCGCCGAAGCCGGGCACCGCGTCGCGATCGGTCGACTCCTCCACGAGGTCACCGGCCAGCACGACGTCGGCGTCCGGGACGCGCACGACCAGGTCGCCGGACGTGTGTCCGCGGCCAGGGTGCACCAGCTCGACCAGCCGGTTGCCGAGGTCGAGGGAGATCGCGGAGGAGAAGGTCCGCTCCGGAACGACCGGCTCGACCTCGACCAGCGCTGCCGCGCGCGGGTCGTCATCGGCCGCCGCCGCCTCACGTACGCCGGCGGCGTGGGCCGGCAGCTCGTCGGCGGCCGACTCGTGACAGATCAGCTCCGCTCCCTCGGCGGCGAAGACGCCGTTGCCGAAGGTGTGGTCGAAGTGCACGTGGCTGTTGACGACCCAACGGATCGGCCGACCGGTGAGGCGGCGCAGGTCGGACAGCACGCCCCGGGCCACCTCCGGGGACGCGTTGGTGTCGAGCACGAGGAGACCCTCGTCACCCTCGACCACACTGACGTTGACGTCGAACCACTCGTAGCGAGCGACCCAGACCCGGTCCGCCACCTCGGTGAAGTCAGCCACGGCCCGAACCCTAGTAGGCTTGGCACTCAGGATGCGCGAGTGCCAGCACCCCGGCTGGCGCGCCCAAGTGCGTGACCGATGGGTGACCAGACGAGGAGGTGGCGGGGATGCAGGACGACCGTCGCCTCGCCGTGTTGCGGGCCATCGTCGAGGACTACGTCGCCACCCAGGAGCCGGTGGGTTCCAAGGCCCTGGTCGAGCGGCACTCGCTCGGCGTCTCCCCGGCCACCGTCCGCAACGACATGGCCGCGCTCGAGGAGGAGGGGTTCATCACCCAGCCGCACACGAGTGCCGGCCGGGTGCCCACCGACAAGGGATACCGACTCTTCGTCGACCGACTGACCGCGATCAAGCCGATGAGTGCCGCCGAGAAGCGCGCCATCGCCACCATCCTCGACGGCGCCGTCGACCTCGACGACGTGGTGCACCGCTCGGTCCGGCTGCTCTCCCAGCTGACCCACCAGGTCGCCGTCGTGCAGTACCCCACCCTGTCGGGGTCCACGGTGCGTCACATCGAGCTCGTCCTGCTGGCGCCGACCCGCGTCTTGCTCGTGTTGATCCTGTCCACCGGCCGGGTCGAGCAGCGGCTGGTCGAGCTCGACTCTCCGGCTACCGACGACGAGCTGGCCGGCATCCGTGCGGCCGTCTCCCGGGCCGCGGTCGGTGAGTCGATCGGCGACGCGGCCAACACGCTGCGCGGCCTCGATGCGATGGGTGACACCACGGCCAAGGTGGCCGACGCCCTCGTCGAGGCCATGTCCGACTATCGCTCCGACGGGCGGGTGGTGGTCGCTGGGACGGCCAACCTGGCCCGGTTCGGCGACAGCTTCGAGGCCGACGTACGTCCGTTGCTGGAGGCCCTCGAGGAGCACGTCGTGCTGCTCAAGCTGATCGGCGAGGTGCACGCCGGCGGGCTCACCGTGCGGATCGGTCACGAGGGGCCCTACCAGGAGCTCAGCTCCACGAGCGTGGTCGCCACGGGCTACGGACCCGGGGACGAGACGATCGCCAGCCTGGGCATCGTCGGCCCGACCCGGATGGACTATCCCGGCTCCATGGCGGCGGTGCGTGCCGTCGCCCGCTACGTCTCCCGCATCCTCGACGAGGCATGAGACTTGTGACGAGCCACCCGCAGACCCCTGAGGACCAACGTTGAGCCACGACCCCTACGAGATGCTCGGTGTCCCGCGCGACGCCGACAACGAGACGATCAAGAAGGCCTACCGGGCGTTGGCCCGGCAGCTGCACCCCGACGTGAACCCGGATCCGGCGACCCAGGAGAGGTTCAAGGAGGTCACCCGGGCCTACGAGATCCTCAGCGACCCCCAGAAGCGCGCCGTCTTCGACCGCGGCGGCGACGTCTTCGCAGGGATGGGTGGCTTCGGCCAGGGAGCCGGCTTCTCCTTCACCGACATCATGGACGCGTTCTTCGGCGGCCAGCCCGCCGGTGGGCAGGGCCGCGGCCCGCGGCCGCGCACGCGTCGTGGTCAGGACGCGCTGATCCGGCTCGAGATCGAGCTGGCCGAGGCGGCGTTCGGCGTGGTCCGCGAGCTCAAGGTCGACACGGCGGTCGTCTGCACCACCTGCCACGGCGACGGGGCAGCCCCCGGCAGCCAACCGATGCAGTGCGAGACCTGCCGGGGTGCCGGCGAGGTGGCCCACGTCCAGCGCTCCTTCCTCGGCGAGATCCGCACGCTGCGCCCCTGTGCCGCGTGCCGCGGCTTCGGCACGGTGATCCCGGACCCCTGCCGCGAATGCTCCGGCGACGGCCGGGTCCGATCCCGCCGCACCCTGACGGTCAAGATCCCCGCCGGGGTCGACAACGGCACCCGCGTCCAGCTCACCGAGCAGGGCGAGGTCGGACCGGGCGGCGGGCCCGCGGGTGACCTCTACGTCGAGATGCAGGTCGCCCCGCACCCGACCTTCACGCGACAGGGCAACGACCTGCACACCACCGTCGGCATCCCGATGACCGCCGCCGCTCTCGGCACGACGCTGACGCTGCCGACCCTCGAGGCCGACCTGGTCCAGGCGGACTCCAACGCGAACTCGGGAGTCGAGACCAGCTTTGAGCTGGTGATCGCGCCCGGCACCCAGTCCGGCTCGTCCCAGGTGCTGCGAGCGCGCGGCGTACCGGGGCTCCGCTCCGGCCGCGGCGACCTGGTGGTCACCATCCTGGTCGAGACCCCCAACCGGCTCGACCCGCGGCAGGAAGAGCTGCTGCGCGAGCTGGCGGCGATCCGCAACGAGGAGAAGCCGACCGGGCAGCTGCGCGAGGAGAACAAGTCGGTCTTCGGTCGCCTGCGCGACGCGTTCAACCAGCACTGAGCGCCGCGCTCCGATGAGCCTGCCCGTCCACTGGGTCGAGTCGCTGGCCGGCACGACGATCGGCTCGACCGTCGAAGTCACCGGTGATGAGGCGCACCACGCCGTCGCCGTACGCCGCCTCCGCGTCGGCGAGGCCGTCGTCCTCACCGACGGACTGGGCCGGTCGGTCACCGGCACCGTCGCGTCCACGGGCAAGCGGGTCTTCACGGTGGAGGTCGTCACGCTCACGGATGTGCCCGCTCCCGACCCGGTCGTGACCGTCGTGCAGGCGGTGCCCAAGGGCGACCGCGGCGAGCTGGCGGTCGAGGTGCTCACCGAGGTGGGGGTCGCCCGCATCGTTCCGTGGGCAGCCGCCCGGAGTGTGGCCGTCTGGAAGGGCGAGCGGGGCGCGAAGTCCCTGTCTCGCTGGCGTTCGACGGCTCGCGAGGCCGCCAAGCAGTCGCGCCGCGGGTGGTTCCCGGAAGTCGCCGAACTGGTCGCCAGCGCCACCGTGGCCGAGCTGGTGGCTGCCGCCGACCTGGCCGTGGTGCTGCACGAGGATGCCTCGGAGTCGCTGGCCTCGCTCGCGGTGCCGGCGACCGGCTCGATCGTCGTCGTGGTGGGTCCCGAGGGTGGCCTGACCGACGACGAGGTCGCCGCCTTCGAGGCCGCCGGCGCGCACGGCGTACGGCTTGGGTCCGAGGTGCTGCGTACGTCGACCGCTGGCGTCGCCGCGGTTGCCGCCCTGTTGTCGCGAACGCCCCGGTGGCGGTGACCATCCCGCTGGTTGAGGAGGTTGCGCAGAACCGTCTCGAAACCCGGTGACCTTGCAGGCGGCCGCAACCCGAGCATGTCGGGCTCTTGGTTTCGAGACGGGCGCCAGGGCGCCCTCCTCAACCAGCGGGCTGCTCGAGCAGAGCCGTGACCCGGTCGAGCTCCTCGTCAAGCCCGGTGCGCTCGGCCTTGGTGAGGTCGCGGAAGAGCTCGACCACCACCGGGCTGCCGTCCTCGACCCGCCACAGGCCCTCGAGCATGCCGTCGACGAAGACGGTCGAGCAGAGGCCGCCGTTGACGCCCATCCAGCGCTTGCGCTTCTCCGGCTCGGTGACCCGGTCGCGGCCGGCGTGGGAGAGCCAGACGTTGTCGTAGATGCCGAGCAGGCGCACCGGGGCGGGGACGTCGGGATCGACGAGCGACCCGGACGGCACGTCGAACAACTTCTTGTCGGACGAGTCGGTGTGCCGCACCAGGTCGTCCATCGTGGCGAGCACGGCCGGGATGCCGGGCACGCCCGACCAGGCGGTGACGTCGGCGGCCGAGGCCGGACCGTACGCCGCGAGGTAGCGGCGCACGATCGCGGCCGGGTCGGGGTCGACGAGCGGGCGCCCGAGCCACGTGTCGACGTACTGGTAGACGACGCCGCCGGGCTGCTGCCAGCATCCGCGCGGCGGCAGCTGGGCGAGCGGCGCCGCCACCCTGGCCAGATGGGCGAGGGCGTTCGCCGGCACGGCGGGGAACGACTCGGTCAGCACCTCGCCGAGCTTCTTCACCGGCAGCGGCCCGTTCGCGAGAGCGGCGTGAAGGGCGACGGCGAACTCGTCGAGGTCCACCTCGAGGGCGGGCCGCACCATCTGGCTCACCTTGCGCTCACGATCGTGGATCGGCCTGGTGAACTGCCGCAGGGTCAACGCGTCGTCGGCGACCAGCAGGTGCACGGTGCTGCGCATCGTCAGCAACCGGACCAGCGAGCGTGACTCGAGGCCGCGGGTGACGTCGTACGGGTCGAACGTCTCGAGCCGCGCCGCGAGCCCGAAGTACGGCGGCTGGTTGTCCTGCGCCTGCATGCCGACGAGGTGCTCGACCATCGCGGCCACTGTCGATTCGGTGCGGGCGAGCAGGTGTTGTCGGGCGAGCAGGGTGCGGTTGAGCACCCGCGCCGAGAGCTCCATGGGGTCAATCTAGGGGGGACCTAGCGGCCGGCGACGACCATCACCGCGACGATCGCCGCGGCGGCGACCAGCATCGCGGCCACCGTCAGCCACCAGACCCCGGAGCGCGTCCGGCGCACTCCGGGGATCCGGAAGAAGAGCACGGTGCTACTGAACCACGATCGTGCGGGTGTCGATGTCGGGGCCGTGGCCCTCGGCGCCGCCAGACGGGTCGTCGTTCATCGCCACGAAGGTGTAGGTGCCGGGCGCGAGTCCCGAGACGTCGACCGTGAGCTGCCACGGGAACAGCTTGTCCTCGCCCCACCCAGCAGCCATGCCGAACCCGGTACCGACGACCTTGTCACCGTCGCGGATCTCGTAGGAGACCGATGCCTCGAAGCTGTTGTTGGCACCGGACGCCTCGAACGAACCCGCCACGACCTGACCCTCGGACGGCTCGCTGATCGACATCAGCGAGAGCGTCTCGAGAGCAGGAGCCTCGGCCAACGGCTCGGAGGCCGGCTCACCGAGCACCATGTCGGTGTGCTGGCCGTCCAGCAGGAGCTGCACGGGCGCACGCTTCTGCACCGCGCCCTGGACGCTGTAGACGACCTGTTGGACGGCGAGCTCGGCGTCGCGCTTGCTCATGCCCTTGGGCCGGTCGTGCAGGGCGGCACCGGTGAGGTCGACGGTGATCACGTCGCCGTCGTACGACGCCGTGGCCTGGGTGCCGGCCGGCCACAGGGTCCGGTAGTCGGGGTCCTGCGCGGGCCCGGCGACGGCGGCGGATGCGGCCTGGGCGACCGGGTCGGCACCGATCCCCGGCTGGAACTCGCGGAAGAGCACGGTGCCCCGCGGCCCGTCACCGGCGTAGTACACGGCGACGGGCGACTCGGTGGCGATCGGCGTGCCGGTGTCCGACGGGGTCGGACTGTTGCTCGGAGTGTCCGAGGCGGACGGGTCGTCCGTGGCCGAGGTGGCGGTCGACGGGTTGGCGACGGGGGTCGAGCCGTCCCCGTCGTCGTCGAGGTTCGCCACCAGGGTGATCGCGAGGATGACGGCGGCCGTGCCGACGACGGCTCCGCCGACGGCGAACAGCCAGTTGCGAGACGTTGCCATGGGGTTCTCCTTGCTGGACGGGCGGGTGCGGGACCGGATGGCCTGGAGGCCGTCGCGGGGCTCGACGTCGGCGACGGCGTCGGTGATCAGCTCGGACATCCGGCTGTCGAAGCGCGGGTCGAGGCGGGGGTCGTCACTCATGGGGTTCCTCCCAGAGGTTGGCGAGGGTGTCGCGCAGGGCGGCCGAGCCGCGCGACGCGTGGCTCTTGACGGCGCCGCGGCTGATGCCGAGGGTGTCGGCGATCTCGGCCTCGGAGAGGTCGACGTAGTAGCGCAGCGCGAGCACCTCGCGCTGGCGGCGGGGGAGGTCTGCGAGGGCATCGAGCACCAGCGAGCGGCGGTCGCCCTCGAGCACCGCCTCGTCCGCCCCGCGTACGACGTCCGGTGCGGGTTGCCGCGACGCGTGCGCGCGGACGACCTTGAGGTGGCGCAGTCTCGAGTGGGAGCGGTTGACGACCGCGCGGCGCAGGTAGGCCAGCGCCTTGTCGGGCTCGCGCAGGCGGCTCCAGCGGCCGTGCATCTCCACGAAGGCGTCCTGCACGACCTCCTCGGCGGTGCCGACGTCGCGCACGAGCAGCACCGAGAGCCGGACGAGCGAGCGCCAATGGGCGGCGTACAGCTGCTCGACTGCGGCGTCGGGATCGCCGTCCCACGTCGACCCGTCGGAGCTCACCGCACCGGCCGGCCGGCTCGCCATCGCATGGCTCATCACGGTAGTCCGACGCACGAGCCGTCCCTGAGGTTTACCTCGGCGCGTCCGAGAGCAGTGCTCGGCGACCCAGCGGGTGGCAGCATGGCCCCATGACCGCGGACCCCGACTGCCTGTTCTGCAGGATCGTGGCGGGCGAGATCCCGGCGGATGTCGTCGGCGAGAGCGACGAGGCGCTGGCGTTCCGCGACGTCAACCCGCAAGCGCCCACCCATGCGCTCGTCGTGCCCCGGTCCCACCACGCCGACGCGGCCGCCCTGGCGGACGCCGAACCCGACACCCTGGCGGCGCTGGTCCGGCTGGCCCGCGACGTCGCCGGGCGCGATGGTCTGGACGACTACCGACTCGTCTTCAACACCGGGGCGGACGCCGGCCAGTCGGTCTTCCACACGCATCTGCACGTGCTCGGCGGAAGGGCGATGACATGGCCGCCCGGATGACCCGGTCGACGGCCGCGGGTGTGCTCGCCGCCTGCCTGGCCATGGCCACGCTGGCCGCCTGCGGCTCCGGCGGCGACTCCACCACACGACGCCGTGCCGGCCGGCACCAGCACCACGCTCGGGGCCGGGCCCTCCGAGACCGCCTCCTCGAGCGACACCGCCACCGACGACGCCGCCGAGGAGACCGAGGACGACCACCCGATCGAGGCCACCAAGCCCAAGCCGCTGCGCAAGGGCGAGAAGCGGATGACGCTGCGGATGCCGGCGTCGTACACGCCCGCGGCCCCCAACGGCATCGGCACCGACGACTACCGCTGCTTCCTCCTCGACCCCCACCTGAGCAAGGACGTGTTCCTCACCGGGACCTTCGTCCAGCCCGGCAACGCCGAGGTCGTGCACCACGTCATCCTCTTCACGGTGCCACCGGACCAGGTCGCCGAAGCCGAGGCGATCGACGCCGGGACGGCGGGCGAGGGCTGGACCTGCTTCGGCGGCAGCGGGCTGCGCGACAACGACGGTCTCAACAGCGCACCGTGGCTCGGCGCCTGGGCACCTGGTGGCAAGGAGTCGGTCAGCGCGGCCGGTTTCGGCAAGCCACTCGCGGCCGGCAGCCGGATCATCATGCAGGTGCACTACAACCTGCTCGCCGGCCCCGGTGCCGACGAGTCGGCCACCCTCCTGCGGGTGGCACCCGCCTCGGCCCACCTGACCCCGCTCGAGACCATGCTGCTGCCGGCGCCCGTGGAGATGCCCTGCCGCGACAAGTACGCCGATGGGCCGCTGTGCACCCGCGACGCCTCGATGGCCGACGTGATCGCCCGCTTCGGAGGCGCCGGCAACACCAACAACGCGCTGTACCTCCTGTGCGGCGGCGAGCCCGTGGCCAGCAACACCACCTCCTGCGACCGCACCATCGGCGAGCCGACCACCATCCGGGGCGTGGCGGGCCACATGCACCTGCTCGGCCGGTCCATCAAGATCGAGGTCAACCCCGGCACACCACGGGCCCAGACCGTGCTCGACATCCCGATCTGGGACTTCGACAACCAGGGCTCCAAGCCCGTCAAGCCGGTCCACCTGCAACCGTTTGACGTCGTCCGGGTCACCTGCAAGCACGTGCAGTGGCTGCGCGACATGCTGCCGTCGTTCGAGGGCATCCCCGACAAGTACGTCGTGTGGGGCGAGGGCACCACCGACGAGATGTGCCTGGGCATCCTCACCGTCACCCGTCCCTGACCCCGCTTCGCTGGTTGAGGACCCTTCGAGACGCTCGCTTCGCTCGCTCCTCAGGGACCGAAAGCCGTCTCGAAACCTCCGTTTCCGTTCATGCATATCCGGTGGGCCCGGTCGGTGCCCTCCCGTAGCATGGAAGGCCGGACCATCGCCGACCAGGAAGGCCGCCCTCCGGGCGCATCCATGACCGACTCCCAACAGACCGTGGACGACCCCATCGACGGCAGGGCTGCCGACGCAGCCGCCCCCATCGAGAAACCCACCACCAAGCACACGGTGGTCGTCCCCAACAGCATCAACATGGTCAGCCTCCTGGGACCCGGCGACGAGCACCTCGCCGTCATCGAGCGGTCGTTCGGCGCCGATGTCCACGTGCGGGGAAACCAGATCACACTCACCGGCGACCCCGGTGAGATCGCCCTCGCCGAGCGGCTGCTCGACGAGCTGGTGACGATCATCCGCACCGGTCAGGGCGTCACCGTCGAGACCGTCGAGCGGGTGCTCCACATGCTGCGCGCCGAGACCAAGGAGCGGCCGGCGGACGTGCTCTCGCTCAACATCCTGAGCAACCGAGGCCGCTCGATCCGGCCCAAGACGCTGAACCAGAAGCGCTACGTCGACTCCATCGACAAGCACACCATCACCTTCGCCATCGGCCCCGCCGGCACGGGCAAGACCTACCTGGCGATGGCCAAGGCCGTGCAGGCGCTGCAGGCCAAGAAGGTCAACCGCATCATCCTGACGCGCCCGGCCGTCGAGGCGGGCGAGCGGCTCGGCTTCCTGCCCGGCACGCTGAGCGAGAAGATCGACCCCTACCTGCGCCCCCTCTACGACGCGCTGCACGACATGATCGACCCCGAGTCGATCCCCAAGCTCCTGGCCGCGGGCACCATCGAGGTGGCGCCGCTGGCCTACATGCGGGGGCGCACCCTCAACGACGCGTTCATCGTCCTCGACGAGGCGCAGAACACCTCGCCGGAACAGATGAAGATGTTCCTGACGCGGCTGGGCTTCGGCTCCCGGATCGTGGTCACGGGCGACGTCACCCAGATCGACCTGCCCGGCGGCATCAGGTCCGGCCTCAAGGTCGTCGAGGGGATCCTCAGCGAGGTCGAGGACGTCTCCTTCCAGCGGCTCACCGCCCACGACGTGGTGCGGCACCGACTTGTCGGCAAGATCGTGGCGGCGTACGACGAGTTCGACGCCCGCAACGAGTTCGCGGCGCAGAAGTCCGTGCCGGCTCCGCGCGACCGCCGGTGACCGATCGCCGGACGGACGCCCATCCCGAGCAGGAGTCGCTGATGAGCATCGAGGTGCTCAACGAGTCGGGCCACGAGCTCGACGTGCGCGAGCTGGCGCGGCTGAGCCGCTTCGTGCTCGACGTGCTGCGCGTGCACCCGCAGGCCGAGCTGTGCATCAAAGCCGTCGACGAGGCGACGATCGCCGAGCTCAACATGCAGTGGATGGAGAAGGAGGGCCCGACCGACGTGCTCGCCTTCCCGATGGACGAGCTGCGACCGGGCCTGGTCAACGAGGACCCCGAGGAGGGCGTGCTCGGCGACCTGGTGATCTGCCCCGAGGTCGCCGAGCGGCAGGGTGTGGCGGCCGGCCACGGGCGCGACGGCGAGATCGAGCTGTTGACCGTGCACGGGATCTTGCACCTGCTCGGCTACGACCACGCCGAGCCCGACGAGCACCGGATCATGTTCGGGCTGCAGGACGACCTGCTGGCTCAATGGCGCGCGCGGTGACCCGCCTCAAATGAGCAGCACCGACGCGTGGCTGCTGGTCACGGCGGCCGCCTGCGTCCTCCTGGCCGGCGCCTTCTCGGCGGCCGACGCCGCACTGGCGTCGTTCTCGCGGGCTCGCGCCCAGGAGCTGGTGGCCGAGGGCCGTGCCGGTGCCCGGCAGCTGGTGAAGCTGCTCGACGACGCCCCGCGCTACCTCAACACCGCGTTGCTGATGCGGTTGCTGTGCGAGATCGCCGCGATCGTGATCGTCACCCAGCTGGTCAGCGACGCCTACGACGGGGCCTTCTGGCCCTCGCTGGTGACCTCGATCCTCATCATGGCGCTGGTCTCCTTCGTGGTCATCGGTGTCGCCCCGCGAACCCTGGGGCGCCAGCATGCGCAGCGCATCGCCCTCGCGGCCGCCGGGCCGATCTCCTCGGTGACCACGATCCTGGGCCCGATCCCGCGGTTGCTCATCCTGCTCGGCAACGCGATCACCCCGGGGCGCGGCTTCCGAGAGGGACCGTTCTCCACCGAGACCGAGCTTCGCGAGCTGGTCGACCTGGCCGAGGCGTCCGCCGTGATCGAGTCCGGCGAGCGCAAGATGATCCACTCCGTCTTCGAGTTCGGCGACACCATCGTCCGCGAGGTGATGGTGCCGCGCGGCGACGTGGTCTACATCGAGCGGTTCAAGAACCTGCGGCAGACCATGTCGCTGTTCCTGCGCAGCGGCTTCTCCCGCGTGCCCGTGGTCGACGACAACCTCGACGAGGTGGTCGGCTTCGCCTACCTCAAGGACATCGTCCGCCGCGACTTCGAGGCGCCCGACGTGGAGTTCACCGAGCGCATCGACTCGGTGATGCGGCCGGCGTTCTTCGTGCCCGACTCCAAGCGGGTCGACGCCCTGCTGTCGGAGATGCAGGCCAACCGTCAGCACATCGCGGTCGTGGTCGACGAGTACGGCGGCACGGCCGGCCTGGTCACCATCGAGGACCTGCTGGAGGAGATCGTCGGCGAGATCACCGACGAGTACGACGCCGAGCAGGTCGACGTCGTCCGGCTCGACGAGGAGTCCGTGCGGGTGTCCTCGCGCTATCCCATCGACGACCTCGACGAGCTCTTCGGCGTCGACATCGACGAGGAGGAGGTCGACAGCGTGCTCGGCCTGATGGCCAAGCACCTCGGCAAGGTGCCGATCCCCGGGTCGTGGGTCGAGGCCCACGGGCTGCGCTTCGAGGCGGAGCAGGCCACCGGCCGCCGCAACCGCATCGAGACGGTGCTGATCAGCGCCGTACCCGCTGCCGAGGAGCCCGACGACGATGAGTGAGCTGTCGGCCGAGGACGCCAAGCTCGTGACCCTGGCGCGGGCCACCCGAGCCCGGACGGGTGCCGCCGAGGGCGCCGCCGTCCGCGACCTCGACGGCCGCACCTACGCCGGCGCCACGGTCTCGCTGCCCTCACTGCGCATCTCGGCCCTCGGCGTCTGCCTCGCCATGGCGGTGTCCTCCGGCGCCCGCGGCCTCGAGGCGGCCGTCGTGCTGGGCGGCCCCGGCTCGCTCGCCGAAGCCGACGCCGCCGCCCTCGCCGACTTCGCCGGCCCCGACGTCGTCGTCCACCGCATCTAGACCCTCGTCGGTCGAGCCGGGCGAGCCGCTAGGCGAGCCCGTGTCGAGACCCCGTGAGCGGACGGCGGTCTGCGACGACCGCTCGCTGGCGCTCGCGGGCTCGACCAGCGAAATATGCTGGTCGCGTGACAACCGACCCGTGGGGCCAGCCGCTGTCCTGCTCCGCCGAGGTCGCCGACACCTGGGCCGAGGCGATGGAGCGCTACCACGCGCGCCGGTCGGGTGACGTCGCGATGGTCAAGCGGGTGGTCGAGGCCGACCCCGGGTTCGCGGTGGCCCGGGCCACCGCAGCGCTGCTCGCCGTCTTCATGGCCGCCGACTTCGACGCAGCCGCCGAGGTCGCGGCCGCCGAGGCAGGGCGGGCCGAGCACGCCTGGGAGCGCTCGTTCGTCAGGCGCCGCCAAGGCCACCGTCGAGCAGGGTCGCTGGCCGGCCAAGAAGAGGTGGCTGGCCCACCACGACGACCACCCGGGCGACCTGATGGGGCTCAGCGTCGCGGTGTTCCTGCTCATCATGGGCACCGAACCCGACGGCCCCGACCAGGCCGAAGAGCGTGGCCGCCGCTCGATGGAGCACGTCGGCGAGACGGCGATGCTGCTGGGCTTCCTCGGAATGGCGGCCCAGGACCGCGGCGACCTCGACGCGGCCCACCGGCTCGCGACCCGATCCCTCGAGCTGCAGCCCGCTGGGTTCCCCGGCGGCCATCCGATGGCGCACGTCTACTTCGAGTCCGGCGACCACGCCAACGGCATCGAGTGGCTCGACGGCTGGCTGCCCGGCACCGACCAGGACGCGGCCTTCAAGGGCCACCTGGTCTGGCACTCCGCCCTGCACCATCTCGCGGTCGGCGACGCCGAGGGTGCCCTGGCGCGCTATCCGGACTGCGGCGGCGCCATGTCGGGCGGGCGGCTGATCGACGGGCCGTCGCTGCTCTGGCGCTGCCAGCTGCTCGGCCACGTCCCGCCTGCCACCGACCCGGAGTCCCCGCCGGTTGCCTCGCTGGCCACGCCGCTGCTCGACGAAGTGCCGTTCACCTTCCTGGGCGCGCACGTCGCGCTGGCGCTGGCCACCGCTGGTGACGCCGACGGGTTGCGCCGACTGGCCCACAACGCAGCGTCGTTCGAGGTGCCCGGCGCCGCGGAGCTGCTGCCCGACCTCGCACTCGGCCTCGCGGCGTACGTCGAGGGCGACCACGCCAGATCAGCCGACGCGCTGCTTCGACTCGAGCCCCACTTCGGAAGGCTCGGCGGCTCGCATGCCCAGCGCGAAATTTTCGAGGACACCGTGGTCCACGCGCTGATCCGCGCCGGCCGACTGGACGAGGCATCCACCCGGCTGCGCGCCCGGCTGGACCGCCGCGACAGCCGTCTCGACACCGGCCTCCTGGCGCGCGCGGGGGGCGCTCGCGATACCGTGGAGGGGTGACTGCCGGAGAGGGCGCTCGGGCGAAGCATGCCGTGGCGGTGGAGCGCCTGCGGGCGTCGTACGCCGCCATCCCGCCCGGTCGACCCGTACGGCTGGCCAAGAAGACGTCCAACCTGTTCCGCCCACGCACGGCCACCGACACACCCGGTCTCGACGTCAGCGGACTCGACGGTGTGATCTCGGTCGATCCGGAGGCGCGCACCGCCGACGTGGCGGGCATGACCACCTACGAGCACCTCGTCGACGCGACCCTGCCCTACGGCCTGATCCCGCTGGTGGTCCCACAGCTGCGGACCATCACCCTCGGCGGCGCGGTGTCGGGCCTCGGCATCGAGGCCACCAGCTTCCGCAGCGGGCTGCCGCACGAGTCGGTCATCGAGATGGACGTCTTCACCGGCGCCGGCGAGGTCGTCACCACCCGCCCCGGCGACGAGCTGTTCGACGCCTTCCCCAACTCCTACGGCTCGCTGGGCTACGCGACCCGCCTGCGCATCGAGCTCGAGCCGGTGCGCTCCCACGTCGCGCTGCGGCACCTGCGCTTCGACGACGCCGGCCTGCTGGCCAAGACGATCGCCTCGATCACCGAGAGCCGGGAGTACGACGGGGAGCGGGTCGACGCCCTCGACGGCGTCGCCTTCGAGCCGGGGGAGTTCGTGCTCACCCTGGCCACCTGGAGTGACGGGCCTGGTTTCGAGACGGTTGCTAGCGCAACCTCCTCAACCAGCGAGAGGCAGGTTGCTGGCGCAACCTCCTCAACCAGCGAGCCGAAGCAGGTCAGCGACTACACCGGCCAGCAGATCTACTACCGCTCCCTGCAGGAGCGCGACACCGACGTCCTGACGACCTACGACTACCTGTGGCGCTGGGACACCGACTGGTTCTGGTGCTCGCGGGCCTTCGGCGCCCAGAACCCGCGGCTGCGCCGGTTGTGGCCGGCTCGCTACCGACGATCCGACGTCTACTACCGGATGGTCGCCCTCGACCACCGCTTCAAGATCGCCGACCGGCTCGACCGCCGTGCCGGGAGGCCGCAACGCGAGAAGGTCATCCAGGACGTCGAGATCCCCGTCGACCGGCTGCCCGAGTTCCTCGAGTGGTTCGACGCCGAGGTCGGGATGCGCCCGGTGTGGCTGTGCCCGCTCCGGCTCCGCGACCGCGAGTGGCCGCTCTACCCGCTGAAGCTCGGCACCACCTACGTCAACGTCGGCTTCTGGGGCACCGTCCACGTCGGCCCGGAGGCGCCCGACGCCCCCCGCAACCGCGCGATCGAGGCCAAGGTGTCCGAGCTCGGAGGCACGAAGGGGCTCTACTCCGAGGCCTTCTACGACCGCGAGACGTTCGACAAGGTCTACGACGGCCCGCACCTGGCCGCCGTGAAGAGTCGCTACGACCCCGACAACAGGTTGACCTCCCTCTATGACAAGGCGGTGAAGAGGCAATGACGATGACGATCGGTGACGCCGTCGGCTCGCTCCTCAAGGACGGTCTGCCTGTGCAGTTCACGGCGTACGACGGCAGTGCGGTCGGCCCGGCCGACGCCAGCATCCGCCTGACGCTGAAGAGCCAGCGCGGCCTGTCCTACCTGCTGACGGCGCCCGGCGACCTCGGCATGGCCCGCGCCTACGTCTCCGGCGACCTCGACGTCGAGGGCGTCCACCCAGGCGATCCCTACGACGCGCTGGTGCTGCTGCAGAAGCACCTCAAGTTCCGCGCGCCCACGCCCTCGGAGGCGCTGGCTATCGTGCGCGCCCTCGGCATCGCCAACCTCAGGCCGCCGCCCCCGCCTCCGCAGGAGACGCTGCCCCGGTGGCGGCGCGCGGTCGAAGGCCTGCGGCACTCGATGGCCCGCGACGCCGAGGCCATTCATCACCACTACGACGTCTCCAACCGCTTCTACGAGCTGGTGCTCGGCCCGTCGATGACCTACACCTGCGCCGTGTTCCCCACCGAGGACGCCACCCTCGAGGAGGCGCAGACCGCCAAGTACGACCTGATCTGCAACAAGCTCGACCTCAAGCCAGGCATGCGGCTGCTCGACGTCGGCTGCGGTTGGGGCGGGATGGTCCGCCACGCGGCCCGCGAGTACGGCGTCAAGGCGCTCGGCGTCACGCTCTCCGTGCAGCAGGCCTCGTGGGCCAAGGCGGCCATCGACCGTGAGGGGCTGGCCGACCTCGCCGAGGTCCGCCACTCCGACTACCGCGACGTGCTCGAGGGCGACTTCGACGCGATCAGCTCGATCGGGCTCACCGAGCACATCGGCGTCCGGCAGTACCCCGCCTACTTCTCCTTCCTGCGCGACAAGCTGCGCCCGCAGGGTCGGCTGCTCAACCACTGCATCACCCGCCCCCACAACCACCGCGAGGAGACCGGCGCGTTCATCGACCGCTACGTCTTCCCCGACGGCGAGCTGACCGGCGTGGGCCGCATCATCACCGAGGCCCAGAACGTCGGGCTCGAGGTCATGCACGCCGAGAACTTCCGGATGCACTACGCCAAGACCCTCGCGGGCTGGTGCCACAACCTCGTCGAGAACTGGGACGAGTGCGTGGCCGAGGTCGGCGAGGGCACGGCGCGCGTGTGGGGGCTCTACATGGCGGGCTCGCGGCTGTCGTTCGAGCGCAACGAGATCCAGCTCGACCACGTGCTCGCGGTGCGCACTGACGCCGACGGCGGCGACGGGTTTGCGCTGCGGCCGCTGTTCGACGGCGGCGTCTAGGTCGTCGCCGTCCCGGCGACGGCTGGACGCCCGAGAAGGCGCGCGACCAGCAGGATGAGCGCTGCGTAGAGCACGCCGGCGAGCTCGTCGGTGACGTAGTGCTCACCGCCGTAGGCGAGGCTGAACGACATCGCCACCGGGTAGAGCCACAGCAGCCAGCGGGCGGGTGACCGCAGCCGGCTCCACCAGAAGCCCGCGGCGAGGGTGGCGAAGGCGACGTGCAGCGAGGGCATCGCCGCCACGGGATTGACCAGGTGCTGCCCGAGCGCCAGCGCGGATCCGACGGTGTGGAGGCCGATCTGGTCGAAGCCCTCGGATGTGTACCGACCCACCGGGGCACCGTCGAGATCTCCCGACACCGACGCGAGCCAGGGCGGTGCGGTGGGAAGCAGCACATAGGTCGTCAGCCCGAGGACGGCCAGCGCGATGACCATCGACATCCAGACCCGGAACGCCGACCGGTCGCGGATCCACAGCCACACCGCCGTCACCGGGGCGACCAGGTAGTGGCTGACGTAGACCAGGCTGACCAGCGCCCCGAACCAGGGCACCGCGTCGCCGGCGTGCAGGTGCGCCTGCAGCCACTGGGTGGGGGTGGTGCCGCCGGCGAGCCACTGGTCGACGACGATCGGGAACCGCACCTGGAGAGGCAGGCCGAGCGCGTTGTGCACGTCTTCGGTGGGATAGCTGCCGGCCTGTCGCTGCGCCTCGGAGTACGGCGATGCGAAGCCGCGGCTGTAGTCATAGACCAGCAGCACGGCCGTGAACGGCAGCCAGTCGCGCAGCAGCCCGAACCAGGCCTTCCAGCCGCGGCCCAGCAACCCGATGCTGAGGAAGCCGATCGCCAGCGCGGCCAGTCCCAGCCGGTCGGTCGGGATGCCCGCGAACCACACGAACCCGACCAGGCCGATGACGAAGGCGGCGTACGCCGCGATCCGGACCCGGCGCCAGTCCGCCCCGTTCAGCGTCGCGGGAGCGGAGACGGAGGGCACCCGGGGATGCTATGTCCCGGCGGGCTCGATCACTTCCTGGGGCAATAGCCTGGGGCGGTGACCACACGCGCTCGGGAGTACGCCGCCACGGTGCTGCGCCGCGAGCCGTTGTCGGAGCATCTGGTGCGGCTGATCCTCGGCGACGTCACCGGGCCGGACGCCTTCGCGTCCACCGGGGTGCTCGACGAGTGGGTCGCGCTGGTCATCCCGGGGCAGTTCCAGTCCCGCTACTACACCGTCCGCTCGTGGGACGGCGTCGAGCTGGTGCTCGACGTCGTGGTGCACGAGGAGGGCCTGGTCACCGAGTGGGCATCCCGCGACTGCGTGGGGGACGGGGTGACGCTGAGCGAACCCAAGGGCTCCTTCGCGATGCCCGAGGACGCCGGCTGGCTGCTGCTCGTCGGCGACCTGACCGCGATGCCGGCGATGGCGCGGATCCTGGAAGGTCTCGACAAGCTCGACCGGCGGGCGGTGCGGGTCTGGGCCGAGGTGCCCGACGAGCTGCCCGACTATCTTCCCGAGGACGTCGCCGTGACGTGGTTGACCCCACCAGGTCCGGACGAGTCCGCCCTCGCCGAGGTCGTCGAGGGGATCGACTGGCCAGACGGCGACGGCTACTTCTGGATGGCGGGGGAGTCGTCGCAGATGCGGGCCATCCGCAAGCACCTGATGAGAGACGTCCGACTGCCGAGCACGGCCTACGACGTGATGGGCTACTGGCGCGGCGGAGGTGCCCAGCGCCAGCCGCGCGCCGTCGACCCGGGCCCGATCTGGCGGGCCGGCAAGGCGGCCGGCCGCAGCGACGACGAGATCTGGGCGGCGTACGACGCGGCGCGCGAGGCGTCGTCGTGAACACGGAACACCCGGCGGACTACCGCAGCGGCTTCGTGTCCTTCGTCGGCCGGCCCAACGCGGGCAAGTCGACCCTGACCAACGCGATGGTCGGCACCAAGGTCGTCATCACCAGCGACAAGCCGCAGACCACGCGGACCGTGGTGCGCGGGATCGTCAACCGACCCGACGCCCAGCTGATCCTGGTCGACACCCCTGGCCTGCACCGGCCGCGCACCCTGCTCGGCGAGCGGCTCAACGACCTGGTGCGCACCACCTGGGCCGAGGTCGACGTGGTGGCCGTGTGCTTCCCGGCCAACGAGAAGATCGGACCCGGTGACCGGTTCATCGTCACCGAGCTCGGCAAGGTGCGTCGTACGATCAAGGTCGCGATTGCCACCAAGACCGACCTCGCGTCGTCCGAGCAGATCGGGCAGCACTTGCTCGACATCGCCGCGCTGGGCCAGGAGACGCACACCGAGTGGGCCGAGGTCGTGCCGGTGTCGGCGGTGTCGGGCAGCCAGGTCGACCTGCTCGCCGACTTGCTCGTGGCCCTGCTGCCGGAGGGCCCGCAGCTCTATCCCGACGGCGACCTGACCGATGCGCCCGAGGAGATCCTGGCCGCCGAGCTGATCCGCGAGGCGGCCCTCGACGGCGTCCGCGACGAGCTGCCGCACTCGATCGCCGTCGTCGTGGAGGAGATGGGGCTCCGCGAGGACCGGCCCGACGACAAGCCGCTCCTCGTCATCCACGCCAATCTCTACGTCGAGCGCTCGTCCCAGAAGGGCATCGTCATCGGTCACAAGGGAGCCCGGCTCCGCGAGGTCGGCACCGTGGCCCGCAAGCAGATCGAGGCGTTGCTCGGCACGCCGGTCTACCTCGACCTGCACGTCAAGATCGCCAAGGACTGGCAGCGCGACCCCAAGCAGCTGCGCAAGCTCGGGTTCTGAGGCTGCTCCACACCGATTCGTCTGCGGATTACCGTGAGATTCCCCGCTTACGAGCACAGACGAATCGGTGTCAGTCGGGGGCCCAGCAGATGCCCCAGTGCTGGCCGGCCTCCCACTGCTGCTCCGTCGGCCACTCGTAGCCCCAGCGGTAGTTGAGCGCGTCGTCGGCCACCTGGAGGCCGGCGTCCCGGCACTCGTCCTGACCGGCCTCGCGGGCGGCGTCGACGCCCGGGTAGCGCTTGCCGGGCACATCCACCGTCGCGATGGCGCGCCAGGAGTGCGCGGCCGAGCAGATGACCCGGTGGAAGTCGGGGGTGCCGGGCTCGGCGGTCCCGCACATGGCGTACTGCTCGCGGGCCAGCGGCCGGGCCAGCACTCCCTGGAGCCGGCCGGTCAGCGGGGCGAGCTCCTCGTCGGCGGCCAAGGCCACCACGTCGCAGCGGTACCAGTCCGCGCCGGCGTCCGACTCCTTGACACTGGGGGTGAACCACACCGGTCGCAGCATGCTCAGCCGGCGGGTCTCGGGCGTGCCGCCGACGAAGACCTCGAAGGCGCGCGGGCACGCGGAGGCGATCTGTGCGCGCACTCGGTCGGAGTCGACCGAGACCAGGTGGCCGTCGACGACCGTGTCGAGCTGGCCGACGCTGAACGTGATGGCTGTGTGGCGCATCGCGCAGGGGACCGGGTCGCCGTGGGCGACCGGGGCGATGGCGGCCGGATAGCGGTAGTCGTAGCACGCCCGGTTGCGTGGTGGGGGTACGGCTTGTGCCGGGGTGGGCGTCGCGCTCGGGGTCGCGCTGGTGCTCTCACTCGGGCCCGTAGTGGGGGTGCCGCTCGATGCCGACGAGCCAGTCTCGGAGTCCGCAGAACCACCTTGGCAACCGGAGACGGCGAGAGCGACCGAAGTGAGCAGCGCGGCTGCTGCAGCCGTACGCCGCGGCGTACGGATCACTGGATCGTCTTGGCCCAGCACACCGAGCGCCGGTTGCCGGCGTTCCACTCGGGCTCGTGGAACCAGGTGTAGCCGAAGTCGTAGTCGACGGGGTAGTTGAGCCAGGCGCCGACCGACTTGGAGCAGTAGTCGCGGGTGGTGACCTCGGAGACCCTGTCGCCGGGGTAGGGGTCCTCCGGCTCGCCGAGCTTGATCGTCGAGACGGCCCGCCAGTCGTGCTTGACCGAGCAGGGCACCTTGACCGATCCGGCGACGGTGGGGCCCTGGGCGCACACGAGCCAGTCGTCGTCGGGCCTTAGCAGCAGACCCTTGAGGTTCGACGGGAGATCGACCAGCTCCTTGGTCTGGTCGCCACCGCCGACGACGTCGCAGCGATACCACCGCGCCCCCTCGTCCCACGCCGACTCCGACGGACGGAACCACGCCCAGGTCAGGATCGTGCGCATCGCGAGGCTCTCGTCGGCCCCGACGAACTTCATGAACTTCGCAGAGCAGGCCTCGAACGCGTACTCGCCCAGCTCCTCGGCGTCGTAGTCGGCGTCGGTCAGCTCGTCGGGGATCGACGCCACGGCGTAGGTCTGTGCCGTGTGCTCCTCGCCGCAGTCGACGACCTTGGTGGCGTTGCTGGGCGCGGCGACGTCCTTGATGGTCAGGTCCCGGCAGGCCCCGAGCTCTGGCGCCTCGACGGCGTCCACCTGAGCCGGGTCGACGCCGGCCGGCAGGTCCTCCTGGCAACCCGCGAGCGCCAACGTCGACACCGTCACCAGCAACGCGACCAGCGTGCTGGTCAGGCGACGGGTAGGCGGCACGACGGCCTCTCTGCTCGGCTGGGGGCGGCGGGACAACCCGGCGATCCTACTGCCGGGTGCGCAGCCGCCGAGGCCGGTGTGCACCGGTCACGAAGCCACCAGCGCGGCCACTGTGGCGCCCAGTTCGTACGCCGCCGCCAGCTGTTCGTCGGACGGCTCGCCCAGCACCTCGAGCACGGGCGCGGCCTGCCGCCACGGGAGGGCGCCGACGATCGACTCCACCGCACGGACCGCGCCCGCGGTGTCGTAGCGGCCGTGCACGTAGAGGCCGAACGGCTTCTTCCCACCCCCGCCGCCAGAGGCCGCCGACCCGTCGTCGCTCAGCGCCCCGCCCGCCTCGAGGAAGATGGTGTCGAAGAAATGCTTGAGCGCGCCGCTCATGTAGCCGAAGTTGGCCGTCGTACCGAGCACGACGCCGTCGGCCGCCAGCACGTCCGCCGCGCGGGCCTCCAGCGCCGGCCGCACCACGACCTCGACACCCTCGATCGCCTCGTCGCCCGCGCCGGCAACCACCCGGTCGGTCAGTGCCTGCACCGTCGGCGTGGGGGAGTGGTGGACGATCAGCAGGCGAGGCATGGTCGGAGGCTAACGCGGAGCGCCGAACGTGCGCAGGACGTGTTCGAGCGTCGAGGTGAGCAACCCGTGTGTCGTCTCGCGGGTGTTCTCGCCGCGTAGCCAGCGTCGCGTGGCCGCGCGGTTCAGGCCGGTCCAGCACTCCAGGGCGTAGCGGAGCCGGGGCGAGCCAGCGGAGGTCGCAGTTGTTCCAGGATGTTGGCTGCGTCGAGGATCTGTTCCCGCCGCTGCTCGGGCTCGAGGCGGCTGTACCTCGACGTCGTGCTCACGAGGCAAGTATAGGAATTGGCGATCCGTTAAGAAAGTGTTAGCATTTCGCCAACAACGATCAACCACACGTTCTGATCGAGACACATGAGAGGCGGCGGCTCCCACGGGGGAGTCGCCGCCTTTCTTGTCAGGAGAAGCAAGAGCCTGAAGACCGCCAAAACCGGCCCAGGTCGCGAGCCACACAGCACTCACAGAAGCGGAAGAAACAACGTTGAAGAAGGTCAGCATCGCCAGCATGCTGGTCACCCTGGTCTTGGCGGGTCTCGGCGTGTTCAGCGCCGGCCCGGCCTCGGCCTCCACGCACAGTCGGTAAGCGGATGAGCATTGCCTCGTCCGGTGGCTAGGTGTTCCAGGTACGCACCTACGACGTGTGCGGCTCTCCCTACAGCGTCGTCTCGATCGGGTATGACAAGAACCCCGGCGGCCTGTGCGGCTGTCGGCGAAGAACGGCTGTCTGGGTCGGCTGAAGCCAGGCCGGTCGCTCCCCTCGGTACGTTCGGACGCCAACTCCCCGAAGTTGGCCGTCGTACCGAGCACGACGCCGTCGGCCGCCAACACGTCCTCCGCGCGGGCCTCCAGCGCCGGCCGCACCACGACCTCGACACTGTCGATCGCCTCGTCACCCGCCCCGGCAACCACCCGGTCGGTCAGTGCCTGCACCGTCGGCGTGGGGGAGTGGTGGACTACGAGCAGCCGCGCCATGGGGCGAGGCTAACGCGCACACGTGGCCGCCGTAGTCTCCGTGGATGCGGATCGCCACCTGGAACCTCGAAGGCAGGTGGACTCACGATCACCAGCAAACGCTGAAGGACCTCGCGGCCGACATTCTGTTGCTCACCGAGGTGAACGCGCGAACCAGTCTTGACGGATATGCGAGCCATTTCTCATTCTCACTGGCGATTGGCTGCACCCACTGGTCGGCCATCCTGAGCAGACCCAGGATCAATCCGCTTGCCGATCCTCATCCGGCCAGCGTCGTCGCGGAGGTAGACGGAATCCTGGTCTGCAGCTCGGTGCTTCCCTGGCCGCTTTCGGGTGCCGTAGCCCCGTGGCGGGGTGCCAATCATGCCGATCGCCTGGCGGCCACTTTGCAGCCGATCGGCGAGGCCCTGGCCGGTCGAGAGGCGATCTGGGGAGGCGACTGGAACCAGCCGCTGACTGGCGGCCTGCGTGGGTTCACGCGAGCATCACAAGCACTGATCGCCGAGACTGTTCAAGGGCTGGGCCTCGTGGTGCCCACCGCCGCCCTTCCTGGTCGAACTCCCGAGCAGCGCAGTATCGACCACATCGCCGTGCCCAGTGGCTGGCTGGTTCTCGGTGCGGGCTCCCATCCGGTGCCACGAGAGCTTTCTGACCACGACGCCTATTGGGTGGATGTCACGTCCGCCGGGTGAACTGCACCTTGCCGCCCGGGAGGTGGCGGGTCCGGTAGTCGGCGTGGTGGGCCAGCGTGTGGTGGCGCGGGCACAGGAGTCGGCCGGTCTTGAGGTCGGTGGGGCCGCCGCGGGACCAGGGGATGTCGTGGTGGGCGTGACACATGGCTGGTGGGCGGTCGCAGCCGATGGTGGTGCAGCCGGCGTCGCGGAGTGCGAGGGCGATGCGCTGAGGTTCGGAGTGGTAGCGGCGTTTGCGACCGATGTCGAGCACGTCGGACGCGCCGCCGAGGACGGCGGGGATGATGCCGGCTTCGCATGCCAACCGGCGGGCCTCGCCGGCGGAGATCCGTTCCCCGGCGTCGAGGGACGCCGCGGCGAGGCCGCCCATCAAGGACTCCAGGGTCATGGTCACCACGACGGTGGCGGCGATGCCGCCTGCCTTGCCGATGGAGTTGACCGGGCGGGTCTCCAGATAGGTGCAGAAGGCCTCGCCGAGGCGGTGCTTCGTGATCGGCAGCTTGGCGCCCTCCGTCGCATCGGCTCGCGGGCCCCCGGCTCGTCGAGGTGAGGCGAGGGCCATCAGGTGTTTGCGGAGGATGGCGCCGTGCAGGGTGGGGATGGTGAACCGGCCGTGGCAGCGACCGTGGCCATCGTCGCTCATCGTGAACGACGCGGCCGCGCGGGCGTCGTTCTCTTCCTTCTCGAGGAGGCGGGCTTCGTGGGCCTCGCCGATCTCGGGGGCGATGACGTCGAGGACGTGACGGCCCAGGATCCGCAGCGCCTTGGCGTCGTGGTCGCGCGCGAGCTCGATGAGGTGGGTCTCGGCGCGGCGGCTGATCGAGGAGTCGAGGTCGTCGGGGAGCGCGGCGACTGCGTCGACGATGACCTGGGCCTGGTCGTGCAGCACCTGACCGGTGGCAAGGGCGTGGCGGACGGGCTGGTGGTCATCGGCCAGCGCGGCCGCGAGCCGGGCGGTGCGGTGGGCCTCGGTCCGGGTGGTGCGGGTGTGGTGGGCCCACCACGCGGCGGTGGAGGTCGCGCCGTCGGACGCGCCGACGTCGAGGCGGGTGGCCTGGTCGAGCACCCGCATGGTCAGCTCGGCAACCTGGGCTTGCAGCCTTGTCAGCTCGATCAGGGTGTCGGCAGCCTCCTCTGCACCCATCGTCCACAGCGGCATCCCGGCCAGGCCGGCCACCTCGGCCCGGGCCATCCCCACCGTCTGCGCGACCGGGTGCCGCGGGTCGGTGGTGAACGCCTCGGACATGCCTTCATCCGACCATCGACCACCGACACTCAGGCCCGGAATCCACGCTCAATTCTCGCCATGTGAGACACTTTCCGAAGAAAAGTTCGATAAATCGCTCGGACGATCCTGACAGCCTGGACCATGCCGTCAACGAGCCCGGCGGTAGGCGCTGTTGGCTCGCCACCACTCGCATCCCGAGCGCCTCGTTGACGGCGATCATGGGGCCGTTGTCGTCGGCGTTCCAGGTGTCGACGGCGAGCACGTCGGCACGCTCGGCGGTCAGCCAGTCGGCCATCGCCAGCTTCAGGCGAAGCCCCAGCCGATGGCCACGGTGCGCGCGCACGACCGAGGTGTCCTCTTGGTGGGCGACCGCGGGCGCCGTCTCGTCGACGAACACCATGGTGATCCCGCACGGCTCCCGCGAGCCGACGTGCCGCGCGACGATCGTGTACTGCGTCTGCTCGCGGTCCGCCAGCTCCCGCTCGTACGCCTCGATCCGCTCGACGGGGTACGCCTCGTACTCGTGGGTGTCCGGCGCGTCGTTGATCGCCTCCCGGAGCACGACCATCTCGGGCAACACGTCCCGGGCAGTCGGACCACGCCAGGCCGTGAGCTCGTACGCCGTCGAGGCAGCCGCGGCCTCCGTGCGCAGCGCGTCCCACCCGCGGTGCGCGGCGGTCAGGTCGAGGCGGCGTACGACGTGAGTCACGCGGGACTCGAAGCCCCAGTGCGGCAGCACCACCGCGCCCGAGGTACCGCCCCACGCCCGACCGCGCAGGAAGGCGCGGTCGGTGCTGTCGGCGACGGCGTCGAGCAGGGCCCGTCCGACGCCCTGGCGGTGATGGGCCGGATCGACGGCGCCAGTGAAGAACGCCGTGTCGGTGTACTCGTGCTGCGGTTCCTCGAGCACCGCGAAGCCGATCGTCTCACCGTCCCGCCGGGCGACCAGGACTCTCGAGGGTCGCTCGGCGCCGCGCGTCAGCCGCAGCCAGAGCCAGCGCCCCGTGTTCGCCGGGACGTCCACCACCCCGTCCCGGACCCGGGCCTCGATCGCCATCAGCTCCGTGGCCAGACCGAGGTCGACCTCGGCGGCCTTGTGCAAGGAGACGTCCACGAACGCCACCGTACGACGCCGACCCGAGGCCGGCTCCCGCCCCCGACTACCCTCGACACGGTGAGAAGCCGCCCCCTCGTCGCGGCCGCCGTGCTGGTCACCCTCGGCCTGACGGCGGCCTGCTCGTCCGACTCCTCGACCCGGGCGGCCAAGATCTCCGACGACCTCACGCAGGCCGCCTCGACCGCCGCCACCCCGTCTGCGCCCAGCGGCGACGGCTTCCCGACCGCCCCGGCCGACCCGACGACGAGGTCGTCCGCCGGCGTCATCTATCCGGGTGCCGAATGGCGCCACGCCAAGCCTCAGAAGCTCGGCTTCGACCCGACCGTGATGAACCAGATCGCCCGTGCCGCCCGGCCGTCGCAGACCACCTGCCTGCTGGTCGCCCGCAAGGGCCGCATCGTCGGCGAGTGGAACTGGCGCGGCGTCCCGGCGACCACTCCGCGCGAGGTCTTCTCGGTCACCAAGTCGCTGACCAGCACGCTCGTGGGCCTGGCCCAGGCCGACGGCGACCTCGACATCGACCAGAGGGCGTCGCGTTACATCCGGGACTGGCGTGGCTCCAACTCCGCCGGCGTCACCATCCGCAACCTGCTCAGCAACGACAGCGGCCGGCACTGGGACTTGGGCACCGACTACGGCGACCTGCCCCAGGCCAAGAACCGCACCAGGTACGCGATCGGGCTCCACCAGCAGTACCCGCCTGGCGAGGTCTGGGCCTACAACAACGCGGCCATCCAGACCCTCGACCGGGTGATCTCACGGGCCACCGGCAGCACCACCCGCGACTACGCCGCCAACAGGCTGCTCGGTCCGATCGGCATGACCCACAGTCGGATGACCGCCGACCCGGCCGGCAACACCAACGCCTTCTTCGGACTGCAGACCACCTGCGAGGACCTGGCCAGGTTCGGGTATCTGTTCCTCCGCCAGGGCCGTTGGGGCGACGACCAGATCGTGCCCAAGAGCTGGGTCGAGGCAGCGGTCGGCGCTCCCTCGCAGGACCACAACGCGGCGTACGGCCTGCTGTGGTGGCTCAACCGCGAGGGCCCGATCATCGGCCCGCTCGCCAGCGACGCTCCCGGCCAGCCCGCGCCCTTCGTCGGCCAGCCCGCGCCCGAGGCGCCGGCCGATCTCTTCACGGCCCAGGGCCTCGGCGGCCAGACAGTGCTGGTCGATCCCGGCTCGGAGACGGTCGTCGTCCGCATCGGCCAGTTCCAGGCCGACCCCGACCACACCTACTCCCTGCACGATGCCGCGCGGTTCGTGACGGAGGCCCTGGTCCGGCCCTAGACGGCCACCAGCTCCAGGTACCCGAGGCCCAGGATGCCGCGGTACCCCGAGAAGTACGCCGCCCGCTGGCGCTCGGCGAGCACGCGGACCTCGTCGGCCTCGGGGTCGTCGACGCGGTGACCGGCGAGCCACCGGGTGTACGCCGCGGCGTACCCGCTCTCGAACACGTCCCACTCGTCGAGGGACGCCTCGTGCACGGCCATGGGCGCAAAGCCCGCGGCGACGGCGTGGTCCGCGACCTCGCCGAGGGTGACGAACTCGTCCTCCCGGCCGGCCAGTGCCGCGATCGCCGCGGCCGTCGGCGGCTGCGACCAGATCCCGTCGCCGTACACGACGCGCCCCCCCGCAGGCACCAGGCCGCGGAGAGCGGCGAGCGCTGCGCTGTACGCCAGCGGCTGCCTTTCCTCGACGGGTGCGCCCCACACCTGGGAGGCGCCGATGCACACCACGCGGTCCCAGCCGCCCTGCAGGTCGAGCGCGTCGCTGACCCGCAGGTCCACCCGGTCGGTCAGACCCCGGGCCACGGCCAGCGCCTGGCCGTGCGCGATCGCATCGGCGTCGAGGTCGACGCCCTCGCCGACAGCGTCCGGCGCCGCCGCGAGCACGCGCAGCAGCAGCTCGGCCCAGCCACATCCGATGTCGAGGACGCTCCCGGGCGACCCGTCGGCCAGGAACGAGACCAGCCGTGACGCCCGCTCCTCCGAGAGTGGCGTCATGAACGTCAGGTCCAGGTATGGCGGTTCGAAGGTCGGGCTCACGGCCTTGATCCTGCCCGAAGTCTGGAGAGCGGTCGTCAACAGCGCACCGACACGGCTATCGTGATCGGGTCATGAGCGCGCGACTCCTCCTTCGCCGCCGTAGCGAGGTCTGAATCGTCGGACTTCCTCGCTGCGGAGGTCACCACGCGCGCCGACGTCCCGATCGCTCGATCACCTGACGAGGACGACATGACTCTCCAGCACTCCGGTTTCACCAACACCCAACGCAGCAGCGGGATGCCCGTGCAGCGCTACCGCGCGTTCCCGCCGATCGACCTGCCCGACCGCACCTGGCCCACGCGCACGATCACCGAGGCACCGCGCTGGCTCTCCACCGACCTGCGCGACGGCAACCAAGCGCTGATCGACCCGATGAGCCCGGCCCGCAAGATGAAGATGTTCGAGCTCCTCGTCTCCATGGGCTACAAGGAGATCGAGGTCGGCTTTCCCAGCGCCAGCGAGACCGACTTCAACTTCGTGCGCCAGCTCGTGGAGAGCGACCGAGTCCCCGAGGACGTGACGATCTCGGTGCTGACCCAGGCCCGCGAGGACCTCATCGAGCGCACCGTGCAGTCGCTGGTCGGCATCCATCACGCCAACATCCACATGTACAACGCGCTGGCCCCGCTCTTCCGCCGCGTCGTGTTCCACGCCAGCAAGGACGAGATCAAGGACATCGCCGTGCGCGGCACCGAGCTGGTCATGAAGCACAGCGAGAACCACCTGCAGCAGACGATCATCGGCTACGAGTACAGCCCCGAGATCTTCACCGGCACCGAGCTGCCGTTCTCGGTCGAGGTGTGCGAGGCCGTCTCCGACGTCTGGCAGCCCGACGACGGCCGCGAGATCATCCTCAACCTGCCGGCCACCGTCGAGATGGCCACGCCCAACGTGTACGCCGACCAGATCGAGTGGTTCTCCCGCCAGCTCACGCGCCGCGAGCACACCACCATCAGCCTGCACCCGCACAACGACCGCGGCACCGCCGTGGCCGCCACCGAGCTGGCCGTGATGGCCGGCGCCGACCGTGTCGAGGGTTGCCTCTTCGGGCACGGCGAGCGCACCGGCAACGTCTGCCTGGTCACGCTCGGGATGAACCTGTTCAGCCAGGGCATCGACCCGCAGATCGACTTCTCCGACATCGACGAGATCCGGCGCACCGTCGAGTACTGCACCCAGCTGCCCGTGCACCCGCGGCACCCCTACGCCGGCGACCTCGTCTACACGGCGTTCTCGGGTTCCCACCAGGACGCGATCAAGAAGGGCCTGGAGGACCTCGACCGGATCGCTGCCGAGCAGGGCGTGCCCGTGCGCGAGATCCAGTGGGAGGCGCCCTACCTGCCGATCGACCCCAAGGACGTCGGTCGCTCCTACGAGGCCGTGATCCGGGTCAACAGCCAGTCCGGCAAGGGCGGCGTGGCCTACATCCTCAAGGCCGAGCACAAGCTCGACCTGCCCCGCCGGGCGCAGATCGAGTTCAGCCGGGTCATCCAGCAGCACACCGACGCCGCAGGGCGGCGAGATGACGCCGGAGCAGATCTGGTCGGTGTTCCGCGCGGAGTACCTCGACCGCGAGGCGCCGCTGCGGCTCAACTCCGTGCACACCTCCAGCGCCGCCGGCGAGAAGGACCAGCTCTCCGTCAACGTCTACGTCGAGGGCCAGCCCCAGTCGCTGACCGGTGAGGGCAACGGCCCGATCGCGGCGTTCGTCGACGCGCTCAACGAGCTCCCCCAGAACTTCGACGTGCGCGTGCTCGACTACGCCGAGCACGCCTTGTCCGCGGGTGGCGACGCCACCGCGGCGGCGTACGTCGAGTGCCTGGTCGGCGACGAGGTGCTCTGGGGCGTCGGGCTCGACCCCAACATCGTCACCGCCTCGCTGAAGGCCGTCGTCTCCGCCGTCAACCGCAAGACAACGCCGGTCGAGCACTAAGCGCTGGTTGAGGAGGGACGAAGTCCCGTCACGAAACCAGGGTGGCCTGACCGCTCACCGGGTCTCGTGACAGGCGCCACGGCGCCTTCCTCGACCAACGAGGTGTTACGCACCGCCGAGCGGGTTGATCCCCGACGCCTGGCCGTCGAAGGCGGCGAGCAGCAGGTCGGTCATCTCGAAGGTGTTGCCGCGGTCGCCGAGGTCGGGCGTGAAGGCCTTGCTGCGCACGATCGAGAACCGGCTGCCCTGCATGGCGCGGTGGATGGTCTCCGCGACGAGCCGGCCGCCGACGCCGGTCAGCCGACCGCCGTTGAGCTCGGCCTCGCGCAGGAGGTAGAACCACAGCGGCGTCCTGGTCGGCGATCGCGTCCTTCTGGGCGGCCGTGAGCCCGGTGAGCACGGCGCCTCCGGAGCCGGTCGAGGATCTCGGCCTTGGTCAGCGGGGTCGACCGCGACACCGAGGTTGACGAGCTTCTGGGCCATCTGCTGGCCGCTGGCGAGCTTGACCATCCTGGCGCGGGTCAGGTTGCGGAAGGCCAGGTTGCGGCGTCGGGTCGTTGAAGCCCATCGAGTTCGCGCCACCGAAGGTGCTCGGAGGCAGGTGCTTGAGCGGGTCGTCGAACAGCGTGTCGATGCGCTTGGCCATGTTGACGTTGCTGGCCGGCGCGAGCTCGGGATGACCGGCGGCGGCGAAGTCGTACATCCGGCGCCAGTCGGCCAGCCAGGTGCTGATCAGGGTCAGGTCGCCGCCGAGGGTGCCGCCGAGGCCCGAGAAGTCGAACATGTACTCCAGGCTGCCGGCCTGGCCGGGGAAGCGCCGGTTCCAGTTGTAGGAGTCGCGGATCATGCTGTGCCCGAGCCGGAACGCCGCCACCGAGAACTCGATCGGCATCGTCGGTACCTCGGTCGGTGCGGCGTCGGGCTCGACGAGCTTGCGGCCGTTCGCGAACACGTCGTCGACGAGGGCGGGGTCCACGATCCGCGGCAGGTAGTCGTGCCGGATCATCCACTGGTAGTGCAGCGTCACCTTCTTGCGGGCCTGCGCGAAGCGCTTGACCGACGGCAGTCGACGGCAGCGAGTCGACGACGGTGTTGTGCAGCCGGATCATGGCGACGTGGGTCTGGGCCACGATCAGGTTCTCGTCGTTGCGCGGGTCAGGGATGAGCGCCGTGCGCTTGCCGTCGACCCGGGGGAGGTCGTGGCCCTTCTTCTTGGCGTCCGCGTCGACGCGCCGGGTGTCGCCGATCTTGAGGTGCACCCCGTCGTCCTCGTAGAACTTCGCGGAGACCGGGTCGCCCGGCCCGACGCCGTAGAGCGAGTCGAGGTCGAGCCGCGGCGACCGGCCCTGCACCAGCTGGGCCGGGGTGACGTCGTCGCCGAGCTCGACCTCGGTGCGGTCCATCGTCAGGTCGTGGTCGATGAACTGGCCCAGGTAGGTGTAGCCGGCCGGCACGTCGCCGGAACCGCCGCCTCCGGCCACCATCGCCTCGGCCAGCTTGATGGTCACGGCCGGGCCGAGCGGGGTGCCCTTGGGCCCGCAGCGGCTGAAGCGGAACGGCGGTGCCTCGGCGGCCGCGAGCGCGGCGGGCGCCGGGGCGGCCGGATCGCCGGACGCGTTGACGGGATCGCGCTCGCGGCCCGAGCGACCACCCGCCTGGGCGCCGACCACGCCCTCGCCCTCGATGAAGAACGTCTCCGACCCGTGGTGAAGTGGCATGCAAAGTAAAGTAGGGGACTCGACGGATCCTGTGCATGACCCGTTCGCGTCATCTCGCAGATCGAGCGAGATCAGCCGCCGGACGAGTCGAGCACCATCAGCTCCATCTGCTCGTCCGACCCTGGCCGCAGCTCCTCGAAGTGGCCGGTGCCGACGAAGCCGTAGCGCTCGTACGTCGTGCGGGCGGCCGTGCGCGGCGAGGTTGACGTGGAGCTGCACCCGCTGCTCCGCCCGCTCCTGGGGGGCAAGATCGCCCAGCAGGAGGTCCAGCACCTTCCGGGCATACCCGCGACGTCGGTGGTCGGGGTCGGTCCACATGCCCCAGACCTGCAGGACGCCGTCGTCGCGCGAACGTGCCGCCGACGGCGACGGGCCGTCCTTCGACCAGCACGACGGCCACCGGCCCGACCAGTCGGCGCCGCCACTCCTTCTCGTCGAACACCGTCTCGCGCTCGAGCGTCGACCCGAACGCGTCGGGAGACTCGGCGAGCGAGCGCAGCCGGACGTCGCGCAGCACCTCCCAGTCGTCCCGCGACAGCAGCCGGGCACTCAGGGTCGCTGCTCATCGGAGACCTCCAGGATGCACGCGGTGCCGACGTCGACGAACCCGACCTGGCGGTAGATGCTGGCCGCGCCGTCGGACGCCGGCGGACAGCAGGACGGTGCGGGCGCCGCGCTCGCGGACCGCGTTCACCAGGCCGCGGGTGATCGCCGAGCCCAGGCCGCGGTGGCGGAACCTGGGAGGCACCGCGATGCCCATCAGCTCGGCGCCATCGGCGCGCGGAGCGGAGCCGCCGCCGCCCGCGACCTCGCCGTCGACGTACGCCGCCGTCTCGACCAGCAGCCCGTCGCGGATCATCTCCGGGCGTTTGCCGAGCGGGCGCTCGACGACCTCGTCGCTGCCCTCGAACGCCGCGTGGATGACGTTGGTGACCGTGGCGAGGTCGGCGTCATCCGGACCCAGGACCCGCACCTCAGGGGCCGGCGGCACCTCGACGTCCTCGGGCAGCACCAGCAGTGGGCACTCCTCGAGCTCCACGCCCGTCGAGGCCGGCGGTCGCCTCCCGGACCGCGGTCAGCAGGGACGGGGTGGTCTCGTGCACCCACTCGATGTTCCTGGGCTTGCCGAGCTCGACCTGGCGCTCGAAGAGGCGGCGTACGTCGTCGGCGGTGAACTCGTCGGTCACGCCCAGCCGAGGGCGGGCGTAGAACTGCCACGCGTTGCCCTCGTCGGCGAGGAACAGCGTGAACGGGCCGACCTCCTCGGTCGTGGCCACCGGTCGCGGGACGGCGTCGTAGTAGCGCTCGATCTCGGCCAGCAGCTTGGGCCGTCGAGGGGTCGTGGGGAGGGGTCACGGGCATCACAGTTCCATCTGGTGGAGATGAGGCGCGACTAGATTTCACACATGCTGGTGTCGGAGCGGATCGGGCAGTTCTTCATCGACGGTGACCGCCTCGAGTACACCGAGTACGGCGGCGGCGAGCGGTGGGTCGTGCTGCTGCACGGCTCAGCTCATGCCGCGCCGGATGCAGCAGCCGCTGGCGCGGGCGCTCGCGGCCGAGGGACTGCACGTGGTCACCCTCGACCTGCTCGGCCACGGCCGCTCCGACCGGCCGGCCGATCCGCTCGTCTACTCGACGACGTCGTTCGCCGACCAGGTGCTGGCGCTGCTCGACCACCTCGGCGTGGACCGTGCGGTCGTCGGTGGGCTCTCCCTGGGGGCCAACGTCTCGCTTGGAGTTCGCGGCCAACTTCCCCGACCGGGTGCAGGGGCTGATCCTCGAGATGCCCGTGCTCGACAACGCGTTGCACGCCGGGATCGTGGCGTTCGTGCCGCTGATGTTCGCGGCCCGCTACCTGCCCTTCACCGTCTCCACGGTGCGGGCGCTGACCCGGCCGATCCCGCGCGGACTGGTGCCGTTCTGGGTCGGCATCGGGCTCGACACCCTCGACCAGCGGCCGGGGCCGGTGGCCGCCGTGATCCACGGGATCATCTTCGGCAGGGTGGCGCCGCAGTCCAAGCAGCGCCGGTCGATCACCGCACCGGCCCTGATCGTCGGCCACGCGGTCGACCCGATCCACCCCTTCGCCGACGCGGCGATGCTGGCCGAGGAGATGCCGACACGCCCAGTTCGTCAAGGCCCGCAGCATCGTGGAGTGGCGGGCCCGGCCCGAGCGGCTCAACGAGATCGCCACCGCGTTCGTGCACGAGTGCTGGGACGGCAGCTCTGCGCGGCGTCGTTCCCGCCGCGCCCCCGCCTGACGCGGGCTCCGGTGAGGCACACTGGACGGGTGCCTCTCTACCGCGACGAGGCGGTCGTGCTGCGCACCCACAAGCTAGGTGAGGCCGACCGCATCATCACCTTGCTGACCCGCCACCACGGCCGGGTCCGCGCGGTGGCCAGGGGCGTGCGCAAGACCACCTCGCGGTGGGGCTCGCGGCTCGAGCCCTTCACCCACGTCGACCTCCAGCTGGCGGTCGGCCGGTCGCTCGACGTGGTCACCCAGGCCGAGACGCTGGAGCCGTTCGCGAAAGGGCTGGGCGCCGACTACGAGCGCTACACCGCCGGGACCGTGATGCTCGAGACTGCCGACCGGCTGGTGACCGAGGAGGGCCAGCCGGCGCTCCAGCAGTTCCTGCTGCTCGTCGGCGGACTGCGGGCGATGACCGGCGGCGAGCGCGGCCCGGGCCAGGTGCTCGACTCCTACCTGCTGCGCTCGCTGGCGGTCGCCGGTTACGCACCCACGTTCTCCCACTGCGCCCGCTGCGGCGACGAGGGCCCGCACCGCTGGTTCAGCCCGGCGGCCGGTGGGGCGCTGTGCTCCGACTGCCGGGTGCCGGGGTCGGCCTCCCCGTCCGCCGCCACGCTCGGCCTGCTGAGCGCACTGCTCACCGGCGACTGGGACGTGGTGGCCGCCGCCGACGCGCGGTCGCTGCGGGAGTCGTCGGGGCTGGTGGCGGCGTACGTCCACTGGCACCTCGAGCGCGGGCTGCGCTCCCTGGAGTACGTCGAGCGCTGACGGCGGCGGTGCGTCAGACGTCGGTCAGTCGCACTGCACGAGGTCGGCCTGCGCGACGTACCAGCGGTCGCCGAAGGGCGGCGTCCGATCGGTCTCCATCCAGGCACCCGTCTGCCCGCCGAGCATCGCGGAGCCGACCAGCGCATAGGTCGAGTCGTAGAACTGGACCATGAACACCGGCGTGTAGACGACGTCGTCCAGCGGCAGGAGGACCGCGACGGCGGGCAGGGTGGCCGGCTCGTTGTCGTGCGCGACGTAGAACGGCGACACGTCGCCGGTGATTGCCTGGCCGGAGGCATCCACGGCCCCGGCCACGACTCGGACGTACTGCCAGTCGTTGCCCAGTCCGCTCGTCAGGTCGGCCGCCCACGCCTGGCCGCCGGCGAAGACCGCCTTGCGGCCCCGGGCGTTGTGCGAGCACGAGACGGCCGCCTGCGTGGCGTCGGTGTCGCTCGTCGGGGCTCCTTCGTAGCCGCCCGCGAAGTCCAGCAGCGAGACCGACCCGGCGCTGCCGGTCGCGAGCATCAGCACCTGCGCGTGCGCCGCCGGCGGGCCCGCGAAGGTGAGCACCAGACCCAGGATCGGGACGGCGACGGCCGAACGGCGACGGCGCATGCTTCTCCTCGGTGGCTGCCTTCCCCGCCCGATCCCTCTCTCGAGGATAGGGAGGCTTGCAGGGCCGCGCGAGTAAAACTTCGCGACGGCGGTCCTACGCTGTCGGACGTGAAGCACCGTCCGCCGACCCCGCACCCCTCCGGGGCGAGGCCGCCGGCCATCCCACGCGAGCTGGTCCCGAAGCACGTGGCGATCGTGATGGACGGCAACGGCCGCTGGGCCAAGCAACGCGGGCTGCCGCGCACCCGTGGCCACGAGATGGGTGAGCACTCGCTCTTCGACGTCGTCGAGGGTGCCATCGAGATCGGCGTCAAGGCGATCTCCGCCTACGCGTTCTCGACCGAGAACTGGACGCGCTCGCCCGACGAGGTCAAGTTCCTGATGGGTTTCAACCGCGACGTCATCCGCCGTCGCCGCGACGAGATGCACGAGCTCGGGGTCCGCGTGCGCTGGGCGGGCCGGACGCCGCGGTTGTGGAAGTCGGTCATCCGCGAGCTCCAGGTTGCTGAGGAGCTGACCCGCGACAACAAGGTGCTGACGCTGACGATGTGCGTCAACTACGGCGGCCGCGCCGAGGTGGCCGACACCGCGCGGTCGATCGCTCGCGACGTGGCGGCCGGCCGGCTGGACCCGGAAAAGGTCGACGAACGCACCTTCGCCCGGCACCTCTACGTCCCCGAGCTGGCCGACGCCGACATGGTGTGGCGGACGTCGGGGGAGCAACGGCTCTCGAACTTCATGCTGTGGCAGGCGGCGTACGCCGAGCTCATCTTCACCGACGTGCTCTGGCCCGACTGCGACCGCCGGGAGCTCTGGAAGGCCATCGAGCTGTACGCCGAGCGCGACCGCCGCTACGGCAAGGCCTGACCTCTCCGGCGCTCAGCGGCAGGCCGGGCAGGTGCCGACCAGCTCGAGGGTGTGGCTGATGTCGGAGAAGCCGTGTTCGGCGCCGATGGCCGAGGTCCAGCGCTCGACGGCCGGGCCCTCCACCTCGATGGTGGTGCCGCACGAGCGGCAGACCAGGTGGTGGTGGTGGGTGTCGGAGCAGCGCCGATAGATCGCCTCGCCGTCCTCGCGGCGTAGTACGTCGATGGCGCCGGCGTCGGCGTACAGCTGCAGCGTCCGGTAGACCGTGGCCAGCCCGATGCCGGAGTCGGCGAGCAGCTCGTGGATCTCCTGGGCCGAACGGAACTCGTCGAGCTGCTCCAGCTCGGCCAGCACCGCCAGCCGCTGCTTGGTCGGACGCGGGGTCGCCGGGGTGGCCGGCGCGGCGGGCCGGTCAGTGCTCGTCATAGTGCTCTCCGTGGGTCGCGTGCCGGTGGCCGCCGTGGACGTAGTCGACGTGGTCGCCGTGCTCGACCGCCAGGTGTCCGCAGTCCGGGCCGTGCACGTGGACGTGCTCGGTGACGTCGTGGCCGGTCGGCTCCTCCGGTGCGAACGGCGTCCGCAGCCGCTGCCGCGACCGCAGCCAGACGCCCAGCGGCCAGGCGGCCGCGAAGCCGGCCAGCGACAGCAGCACGATGGTCGGGCCGGGTGCGACGTTGGCGTGGAAGGAGGCGTACGCCGCCAGCAACAGGCCGCCGACGGACGCGGCGATCCCCAGCAGCATGGCCCCGGCCAGTGTGGTGCGGAACGAGCGGGCCAGCTGCTGCGACGTCGCCACCGGTACCACCATCAGGGCCGAGACGAGCAGCAGGCCGACGGTGCGCATCGCCACGGTCACCGACACGGCGGCGAGGACGGCGATGGTCAGGTTGTAGGCGCCGACCCTCAGCCCCGCGACCCGGGCGAACTCCGGGTCCTGCGCCACGGCGAACAGCTGTGGCGCAAGCCCGAGGCAGATCACGACGACGACGACGGCCAGGGCGATGGTGACCCAGACGTCGGTAGCCGAGATGGTGGTGATGGAGCCGAAGAGGTAGACCTGCAGGAGCGACGTGCTCTGCCCGCCGAGGCCCGTCAACAGCACGCCGCCGGCCAGCCCGCCGTAGAACATCAGCGCGAGCGCGACGTCGCCGTTGGTGTGCCCGCGGCTGCGGATCAGCTCGATGACGACCGCGCCGATCGCGGCCACGACCACAGCAGTCCAGGTGGGGGAGGCGCCGGTGATCAGGCCGAGCGCGACGCCGGTCACCGCGACGTGGCCGATGCCGTCGCCCATCAGCGCGAGCCGGCGCTGGACGAGGTAGGTGCCCACCGCCGGCGCGGCCAGGCCGGTGAACACCGCGGCCAGCAGCGCCCGCTGCATGAAGCCCAGGGAGAGCAGGTCGAAGAAGTTCATCGGCGGTCCAGAGGGGAGTCGATGTGGGGGACGTGGTCGTGTCGGGTGGACGTGTCGTGATGGTGGTGCGTGTGCGGCTCGCCGAAGGTCGGGTCGTGCACCTCGTGGTCGGCCAGCGGCGGCCCGGAGTAGGCGACCCGCCCGTCACGCATCACGACGGCGCGGTCCACGAGCGGGGCCATCGGGCCGAGCTCGTGGGCGACCAGCACGATCGTCGCGCCGCTGTCCTTGAGGCCGCCGAGCGCCGCCGCCAACGCCTGCTGGCTGGGCAGGTCGACCCCGGCCGTCGGCTCGTCGAGGAAGAACAGTTCCGGCTCGCCGGCGAGGGCGCGGGCGATGAGCGCCCGCTGCTGCTGGCCACCGGACAGGGAGGTCACGCCCTCGCGACGCCGGTCGCTCAGGCCGACCACCTCGAGCGCGCTGTCGATGGCGGCGCGGTCGGCCCGCGAGAGCGGCCGGAACCATCGGCGGCGGGTCAGCCGACCGGACGCGACGAGCTCCCAGACCGAGGTCGGGACGCCCGACGCCGCGCTGGCGCGCTGGGGCACGAAGCCGATCCGCGACCATGCGTCGTACCGCTCCAGCGGGGTGCCGTAGAGGCGGACCGAGCCGGTGGTCAGCGGCAGGAGCCCGGTGAGCGCCCGCACGAGCGTGGACTTGCCGGATCCGTTGGCGCCCATCAGCGCCACCAGCTCGCCCGAGTAGACGGTCAGGTCGATGCCGCGCAGGATCGGCCGGCCGGCGATGGCGACCGACACCGCCGCCGCCTCGACGGGGTTCAGCTCGGCTGGCATCCGTTGGCCTCCTGGAGGGCTGCGAGGTTCTCGTTCATCAGCGAGAGGTAGTCCTCGTGGCTGGTGGCGCTGCTCAGCCCTTCGACCGGGTCGAGGACGGCGGTGCGCAGGCCGAGGTCGCCCGCCAGCGAGTCCGTCAGCTTCGGGCTGGCCAGCCGCTCGGAGAACACCGTGGTGATGCCCTCGTCGGCAATCAGCTGCTGGAGTTGGGCGAGGCCGGCCGGCGTGGGCTCGGCGTCAGGCGTCAGACCGGCGACGGGGGCGACCTCGATGCCGTACTTCGCCCAGTAGCCGAAGGCGTCGTGCGAGGAGACGATGACGTGCCGGTCGCAGTCAGCCAGACCGGCGGTGAACGCAGCGTCGAGTGCGGTCAGGTCGGTGCGCAGGGCCGCGGCGTTGTCGGCGTACGCCGCGGCGTTGGGCGGGTCGAGCGCAGCCAGGTCGCGAGCCACGGCGTCGCCCAGGTCGGCGAGCAGGAGCGGGTCGAGCCAGAAGTGCGGGTCGACGCGGCCGTCGCCGTCCTCGTGGAGCTCGACGACGTCGGTCACGTCGAGCACCTCGCCCTCGGCGGTCTGCTCGACGGCCTCGTCGAGGGCGGGCTGCAGGCCGTCCTCGACCACGACCAGGTCGGCGCGCGCCAGGGCGACGGTGCGGGCGAACGTCGGCTCCAGGTCGTGTGGCTCGACGCCGGGGTCGGTGAGGCTGACGACGTCGACCTCGCTCCCGCCGACGCGCTCGGCGACCCAGGCCAGCGGGTAGAACCCGGCCGTCACCCGGACCCGGCCGTCGTCGGCGGCCGACGCGGCGCAGCCTGTCACCGGCAGCGCGAGGGCCAGAAGGAGGAGTCCCGTCGCCGCTCGCATGAGAATGATTCTCACAACGGTTGAGAACGATTGTCAACTGTCCGGGAACGGTGACAAGTACGAACCTTGGGGTTATCTTGGGGTTATACACACCCGAGGGAGTCTCGATGTCACCCAAGATCAACGTCTACCTGCCCGACGAGCTGGCCATCGAGGTCAAGGCCGCCGGCATCCCCGTCTCTGCTGTGTGCCAGCAGGCGCTGGCCGACGCCGTGGCGGCCTCCCAGCTCGACGGCGGCACGTCGGCCGAGCTGCCGAGCGGCTCGGGCGACGACCTCGACCAGAGCTTCACCAAGCGTGCGTTCGGGGTGCTGACCGCCGCCCGCCAGGCGACCGCTGCCCCGACGACCGTCGACCTGGTGGCCGCCATGACCGCCTCGGGCGGCCTGGCCCTGGCCGTGTTGACGTCGGCGGACATCGATGCGCTGGACCTGCTCGACGAGCTTCGCGCCCGACAGGCCCGTGACGGCGGGGCCGGCGACCTCGAGGCGGCGGCGGAACGCTCGGTGGACCAGGCCCGCGGTCTCGGGCACGGCTACGTCGGCACCGAGCACATGCTGTTGGGGCTGACCGCGGGACCGCCCCGGGAGCTGGCCTGCGCAACTCTCCGGGACATGGGACTGACCCACGAGTCGGCCCTCAGGGGAGTAGTGACCGCCCTGTCGGCGTACACCTATGCACGCGAGTCCCTGACGTTCAGCGGCCTCTCGGCGCCGATCCGCGCGGCGCTCGAGGACATCCGGTCCCGACTCGTCCGCCTGGAGGACCGATCGGCGTGACGATTGTCGTCAGCTGTCCAGGCTGACCAGGAGCTTGCTGAGCAGCCCGGCAAGCTGGCGTCGTTCGTCGGCGTCGAGGGCACCGAGCAGCCTGTCCTCGTTGGCCAGATGGGCCGGATGCAACCGCTCCTGCAGCGACTTGCCGGCAGCAGTCAGCGCGATCACCCGTCCCCGACCGTCGGTCTCGCTGACGGTGCGCTCGACCAGCCCCTGACTGATCAGGCGGTCGACGCGCTTGGTGACCGCGCCCGAGGTGACCATGGTGGTGGCGGCCAGCTCGGTCGGAGTGAGCCGGTACGGCGGCCCCGAGCGGCGCAGCGCCGCGAGCACGTCGAAGTCCCCGTTGCCGAGGCCGGCCGCCGCGACGGGCGGCCGCAGCCGCTGGTCGAGGATCTCGGCCAACCTGTGCAAGCGCCCGACGACCAGCATCGGGCCGACGTCTAGCTCCGGGCGCTCGACCGCCCACTGCTCGGCGAACCGATCCACGGCGTCGGGGGTCTCCTGAGTCACGGGAGGATCGTATCTTCCTGGGAAGATATATGTTCTCACCTACAGTCGCCCCATGCTCGTGGTGAACCGGTTCCGAGTCTCGCCCGAGTCGGCCGAGCAGTTCCGGGCCGACCTCCAGGCGGCGCGCGAGACGCTGGCGGCCCGACCCGGCTTCGTCGCCGGCCGGGTCGGGCGCAACGCCGACGACCCGGAGCTGTGGGTGCTGACCACCGAGTGGGACAACGTGGGCGCCTACCGCCGCGCCCTGTCGGCGTACGACGTCAAGCTGACCGCCGTCCCGGTGCTCAGCCGCGCGCTGGACGAGCCCAGCGCCTACGAGGTCGTCGAGCCGGGGGCCGACCTCAATATCGTCTCGACTCGTGGTTCCTGAGGAGGCGAGGGACGAGCCGTCTCGAAGGGCTCGATAGGCTGACTGGTTCCAGCGCCCGAGAACCCAATGAATCAGGCCAAGACCGGCAGCCAGCCGGCCAGACCCAGGAGCATCAACTGTGGCAAAGCCACCCCCCAGCGCCCTCGACAACGTCGTCTCCCTCTGCAAGCGCCGGGGGTTCGTCTACCCGTGCGGTGAGATCTACGGCGGCACCAAGAGCGCGTGGGACTACGGCCCGCTCGGCGTGGAGCTGAAGGAGAACATCAAGCGCCAGTGGTGGCGCTTCATGGTGACCACCCGCGACAACGTCGTCGGTCTCGACTCCAGCATCATCTTGCCGACCAAGACGTGGGAGGCCAGCGGTCACCTGGCGACCTTCACCGACCCGCTGGTCGAGTGCCAGTCGTGCCACAAGCGCTACCGCGAGGACCACCTGCAGGAGGACTACGCGGTCAAGAAGGACATCGACGACCCCGACACGGTCGACATCAACGAGTCCGTCCCGTGCCCCAACTGCGGCACCCGCGCCGCCTGGACGCCCCCGCGCAACTTCAACATGATGCTGAAGACCTACCTCGGCGTCATCGAGGACGAGTCGGGGCTGCACTACCTGCGCCCCGAGACCGCGCAGGGCATCTTCCTCAACTTCGCCAACGTGGTGACCAGCAGCCGCCAGAAGCCGCCGTTCGGCATCGCCCAGATCGGCAAGAGCTTCCGCAACGAGATCACGCCCGGCAACTTCATCTTCCGCACCCGCGAGTTCGAACAGCTGGAGATGGAGTTCTTCGTCAAGCCCGGCGAGGACGAGGAGTGGCACCAGTACTGGATCGACGAGCGCACGCGCTGGTACGTCGGGCTCGGCATCAACCCCGACAACCTGCGCCACTACGAGCACCCGCAGGAGAAGCTCAGCCACTACTCCAAGCGGACCGTCGACATCGAGTACCGCTTCGGCTTCTCCGGCCGCGACTTCGAGGAGCTCGAGGGCGTCGCCAACCGCACCGACTACGACCTGACCCAGCACAGCAAGTTCTCCGGCCAGGACTTGTCCTACTTCGACCAGGCTGCCGACGAGCGCTACATCCCGTACGTCGTCGAGCCCGCGGGCGGTCTCACGCGCAGCCTGATGGCCTTCCTCGTCGACGCCTACACCGAGGACGAGGCGCCCAACACCAAGGGCGGTGTCGACAAGCGGGTCGTGCTCAGGCTCGACCCGCGACTCGCGCCGGTGAAGGTCGCGGTGCTGCCGCTGAGCCGCAACGCCGACCTCAGCCCCAAGGCCAAGGACCTGGCGGCACAGCTGCGCGGGCTGGGCTGGAACGTCGACTTCGACGACTCCGGTGCCATCGGTCGCCGGTACCGCCGCCAGGACGAGATCGGGACGCCGTACTGCGTCACGGTCGACTTCGACACGCTCGACGACCAGGCCGTCACGATCCGCGAGCGCGACACGATGAAGCAGGAGCGGATCGCCCTCGACCAGGTGGCGTCGTACTTCGCCGAGCGTCTCGTGGGTTGCTGACCCGCTCGCCTGTCACCATCGCTCCATGACCACGTCCGGGACCTCGCGCGCGTGCCTCGGCCTGCTGCTCGCCGGCGTGCTCGCCGTCTCCGCGTGCAGCGACGGCGGCGGGAGCGGAGCGGCGTCCCCGACGGCGGGCGCCACGGCGTCCGGAGAGGCCGCGTCTGCGAGCGGATCGCCGACCGACGGCATTCCCGCGCCGTACCTGCCGGTGCCGGACGGGGTCGTGCTGACCGACCAGGGCAGCGAGCTGGGGCTCGGCGAGCCGGCCGTGGTCGCCTGGCGGCCGCGTCAGGGCGAGGTCGGCGTACTGAAGCTGACGGTGCGCTCGCTCGAGCACGCCGACATCAAGGCCCTGAAGGACTGGCAGCTCGATGCGGCCGGCCGGGCGTCCTCGCTCTACTACGTCACGGTGTCGGCCAAGAACGTCGGCGACGGCAACCTCGGCGGCCGCCGGATCCCGCTCTACCTGCTCGCCGGCCGCAACACCCTGGTGGAGTCCAACGCCTTCCGCTCGCGCTTCGAGCCGTGCCCGAGCCCCGCGCTGCCGAAGAGCTTCGGCCCGGGAGCCCAGACAAAGGCCTGCCTGGTCTTCCTGGTGCCGCGGCACGGACAGCTCCACGCCGCCAGCTTCCGCCCGACCGAGGACTTCAACCCGATCACCTGGGTCGGCAAGGTGACCGAGTGGAAGCCGCCCAAGCCCAAGAAGCAGCCCGCGTCCGGAGGTTGAGGAGGGCCCCCTCGGGGCCCGTCTCGAAACCGCAGGAGCCGTCGGTTCGGTGATGCTCCACCGCCGGGGGAGAATGGCGCAATGCCCACCGCTACCGCGCTGCCGACGTCGCTGACCCTCGGGTCATTGCGCGTGGAGACCCCGGTGGTGCTGGCGCCGATGGCGGGTATCACCAACGCGGCGTACCGCCGGCTGTGTGCCGAGCAGGGGGCCGGCCTCTACGTCTGCGAGATGATCACCAGCCGTGGGCTCGTCGAACGCGACGAGACGACGCTGAAGATGCTCGTCTTCGACGACCTCGAGACCATCCGTTCGGTGCAGCTCTACGGCACCGACCCCGTCTACGTCGGAAAGGCCGCGGAGATCCTGTGCGCGGAGTACGGCGTCGCCCACATCGACCTCAACTTCGGCTGCCCGGTGCCGAAGGTGACGCGCAAGGGCGGTGGCGGGGCGCTGCCGTGGAAGCGCGGCCTGCTCGGCGAGATCCTCGCCGCCGCGGTCGCAGCAGCCACGCCGTACGACGTCCCGGTCACGATGAAGACCCGCAAGGGCATCGACGACGACCACCTGACCTATCTCGACGCCGGCCGGATCGCCGAGGACTCCGGCTGCGCGGCGATCGCGCTGCACGGCCGCACCGTCGCGCAGTCCTACTCGGGCGAGGCCGACTGGGACGCGATCGCGGCGCTGGTCGACCACGTCGACCTCCCGGTGCTCGGCAACGGCGACATCTGGGAGGCCGGCGACGCCGTGCGGATGATCGAGCAGACCGGTGCCGCCGGCGTCGTCGTCGGGCGCGGCTGCCTGGGCCGGCCCTGGCTGTTCCGCGACCTGGCCGCCGCCTTCTCGCCGGACGGCGTGGGCCCCCCGACGCTGCCGAACCTGGGTGAGGTGCGCGGGGTGATGCGCCGCCACGCCGAGCTGCTGAGCGAGCACATGGGGGAGGAGCGCGGCTGCAAGGAGTTCCGCAAGCACGTCTCCTGGTATCTCAAGGGCTTCCGGGCCGGCGGCACCCTGCGGCACTCGCTTGCGCTGGTCGACTCGCTGGCGTCCCTCGACACCCTGCTCGCCGACCTCGACCCCGAGGAGCGCTTCCCCGTGGGCGAGCTCGGCACCCCGCGCGGGCGCCAGGGCTCGCCGCGCTCCAAGGTGGTCCTCCCCGAAGGCTGGCTCGACGACGCCGACGGCAGCGGCTGCCACGTCCAGGAGGACACGACCGAGACCACCGGCGGCTGACCCCCTCGTTGGTCGAGGAGGCGCGTCAGCGCCGTCGCGAGACCCGGTGACAAGGCCGTCTACCTCTCACGGGGTCTCGTGACGGTCGCTAGTGCGACCTCCTCGACCAGCGAATCGGCTCAGGAGTAGCCGCGCGCCTGGAGGGCGTAGAGCTGGGCGTAGCCGCCGCCGGCGCGCATCAGGTCGGCGTGCCGGCCGACCTCGCTGACGCGCCCGTCGGCCAGTACGACGACGAGGTCGGCGGCCGACACGGTGGAGAAGCGGTGAGTCACCAGCACGGTGATCGCGCCGCCGCGCCCGGCCCGCCGCGCGGCCTCGGTGTAGCCCTCGAACAGCGCGTGCTCCGTGGCCGGGTCGAGTGCCGAGGTGGGCTCGTCCAGCACCAGCAGCAGCGGCCGGCGGCGCATCATGCCGCGCGCGATGGCCAGCCGCTGCCACTGCCCGCCGGACAGCTCGGTGCCGTCGTCCCAGCTCGTGCCGAGCTGGGTGTCGAGGCCGCCGGGCAGCGCGACCAGTACGTCGGCGGCTGCGGCGTCGGCCAGCGCCTGGTGGGCCCGCTCGTCGCTGGCCAGGGCCGGGAGGTCGCCCGTGGTGATCGACTCGCGGGCAACCAGCTCGAGGTGCACGTGGTCCTGGAACGCCCCGGCGCAGCGCGTCCGCCAGGCGTCGCCGTCGAGGTCGGCCAGGTCGTGACCGTCGACGAGCACCCGGCCGCTGGTCGGCGCGTAGAGCCCGGTGAGCAGCTTGACCAGCGTCGACTTGCCGGCGCCGTTCTCGCCGACGATCGCCACGACCGAGCCGGCAGGCAGGTCGAGGTCGACGTCGGCGAGCGACGGGGTCTCTTCGCCGGGGTAGGTGAACGTCAGCCCGCGCAGCGCGATCCCTTCGTGCAGCCTGTCGGGCGGCGGCGTCGTACCGCCCTCGGCGCGGGCGGCGGCGACGCCCTCCTCGAGCTGTTGGTAGCGGCCGACCGTGCGCACCACCTGAGCCATCATCTGCACGAACCAGCGCAGTGAGGCGACGACCTGTTGCAGCTGACCGATCACCAGGACCGACGTGGCCACGGCCCCGACTGCCACCTGCCCGGCCGCCGCATCCCGCGCGATCAGGGTGAGCACGATGCCGGCGGCGAAGATGTAGAAGAGGCCGCCAGCCGTCGAGGCGACGTTCTTGAGCACCTCGGCCCGCACGTGCGGACGACGCCAGGCCCAGCCGGCCCCGTGCAGCCGGCGGCCGATCACGCCGCGCGCGCCAAGCACCCGCAGCTCGGAGGCCGACACGGGGTCGGTGGTGAGGCCGACGAGGTGCTGGGTCAGCCGCCCCGGCTCGGCGCCGTCCTCTTCGGCGGCGGCATCCCACCGGATCAGCCACCGGCCGACCAGCATGCTCGGGATCGACGCCGGCAGCAGCCACAACAGCCGTGGGTCGGCGGCGATGGCGACGGCGAGGGTCACGATCGGCATGGCGAGCTGGCGCATCGAGTTGAGGAGGCTGTTGTAGGCGCCGCCCAGGGCGCCCTGCCGCTCGGTGACGATCTGCGCCTGGTCGCGGAAGGCCGGCGACTCGAGGTGGTCGAGGGTGGGTACGGCGGCCATCAGCTCGGCCACCCGGCAGTCGAACTCGTGACCGACCATCTCGTTGAGCCGCAGCCGGGCCTCGACGCCGATCGTGGTGAAGATCGGGACGACGCCGAGGGCGGCACCCGCGAGACAGGCGCCGACGACCAGGGCGTCGACCTCGTGAGTCGCCACCCCGGTGACCATCAGCCCGAAGGCCAGCGGCAGCAGGCTGTTGAGCGCGCTCCCGACCACCTCGAGGAACGCCAGCAAGGCGGCCCGACGGTCGAGCTGCCAGGCCGCGCGCAACGGCAGCAGCAGCGAGTGCAGCGCCCTCATGACGCCTCCTCCGTCGCGTCGACGTCTCCGGCCAACGCGAACCGTTGCGCCTGCAGGGCGAACATCCGGGCGTAGCGGCCGCCGGCCGCCACCAGGTCGCCGTGGCTGCCGTCCTCGACGATGCGGCCGTGGTCGAGCACCACGATGCGCTCTGCGTGGCGGACGCTGGACAGCCGGTGGCTGACCAGGATCGTGGTCAGCCCGCGGGTGACCTCCAGGAAGTTGTCGAAGAGCTCGGCCTCGGCGCGGACGTCGAGGGCGGCGGTCGGCTCGTCGAGGACCAGCACCCCGGCGCCGGTGTCGATGGCGGCCAGCGCCCGCGCCAGGGCGACGCGCTGCCACTGACCGCCGGAGAGGTCGGTGCCGCCGGAGTACTCGCCCGAGAGCACCCGGTCCCAGTCGCCGACGCGGGCCAGCACGGGGTCGCCGACGGCGTCGTGCAGCGCTCGCGATGCCACCGCGTCGAGCCCGTCGCGACTGCGAGAGTGGTCGTCGAGCAGCGCCATCACGACGTTGTCGCGAAGCGGCAGGTGGTAGCGGACGAACTCCTGGAAGATGACGGCCACCCGGCGCCGCAGGTCGTCGTCGACGCCGGGGTCGCCCCCGTCGATCCGCACGGTGCCGGTGTCAGGTCGGTGCAGCCCGCACAGCAGCTTGATGAGCGTCGACTTGCCGGCTCCGTTGGCCCCCACGACCGCCACGCTGCTTCCCGGCGCGATCTCGAGGTCGAGGTGCTCGAAGGTCGGACGTTCGCGACCGGGGTAGGTGAAGCGGACGTCGTGCAGCGACACGGCGGCCGCCCCAGCGATGGTGCGCCGTCCGCGCTGGGCCCTTGTGGCGCTCGGCGACGTGGCCTCGGGCAGGCGTCGGGACAGGTCGTCGAGATCGAGCAGAAGCGCGACCTGGCGGTTGACCATCGTCTGCATGTCGCCGAGCATCCCGAGGCCGTCTATCTGCGTCAGCGCCTGCGCCGACGACAGCAGCACGGCGGTGGAGATCGCGCCCACCCAGGCGTCGTGGCCGAGGGCCGCGAGCGCGACGGCGTACGCCGCCAGCATCAAGCCCGTCGCCAGGAAGATCGGTCGGCGCTTGTCCCGGCGGCCGGCCCACAGCACGACCATGGCCTCCCGCCAGGTCGCGGTCATCCGGTCGAGTCCGAAGCCGGTGAGACCGAAGAGCCGCACCTCCTTGGCGCTCTCCTGGTCGACGAGGAGGTTGCGGTACCAGCGTGCGCGGCGACGGCTGCGGTCGCGGAAGATGTCTTCGAAGATCCGCTGGGAGTAGGCCGACCACCGCACGTTGAGCAGCAGCGTGGCCGCCAGCACGACGAGCGCGACCCACCACGACCACGACGCCAGCACCACCAGCGCCGCCACGCCCCAGAGCCGGTAGCCGAACGTCTGCCAGGTCGACTGGACGCCGAGGAAGTACTGCTGGTTGATCTCCTCGATCGCCGCGTCGATCGACTGGCGAGCCTCTGGGTCCTCGAGGTGCTCGATGCCGTGTGGACGGGACGCCAGCGTGGCCACCCGCTCCAGCAGCAGGGGAGTGGCCCGGCCCTGCTGCACGCTGCCGACGATGTCAACGAGCGCGGTGCCCACCGGCTGCAAGACCAAGGCGGTCAGCGTGAGCACCAGCCAGCCGGTCGCGAGCTCGCCCTGGACGACGCCGTCCACCAGGCGGCCGGAGCAGATCATGATTCCTGCCGCGGCCACGGCCTGCAGCAGCGCCGCGGCGAGGCCGAGCACGGTGTAGCCCGGCGAGCAGGCCCACAACAGGCCCATGAGAAGACGGTTACCGCGCCAGGAGCGCCCGAGCCGAGCGGCGTACGTCGAGGTCATGCGGTCACTTTGACATCAATTTGACGTCATGGCAATGTCGACGTGGCGTCACGCGGCGAGGGCCCGGGGGTGACGCGGATTACTGCCGAGTAGGACCCCCGGGATTGCGACAGCCAGTGAGACGTGTGTTTGACTCGACGCTTCGTGTCCGTTTCGTTATGAAGGAACACTCTCGGGAAAGCGGCACCTACCCCCTGACCGCAACAGCAAAGGATCAACGCCTGTGGCACACCATCGCCACAAGCGGGACACCGATGCCCGCCGCCTGCTCACGGCCAAGACCGTGTCCGCAGGCATCGCTTTCCTCGCCACCGCCCCCTTGGTGGCCGCCGGCGTCCTCCGCGCCGCTCCCGCGACCAGTGACCTGGTCGCGGCCACGCCCATGTCGGCGTCACTCTCGGCCTCGACGACGACCGCGGACGGCGCCAACCGCACCTCGGTGACTGACCGCGTCCTCGGTGTCTCCCGGTCGGCGAACCGCAACAAGGCCGCCAAGGACCTGCGCGACCAGGCCGAGCGCACCGCCGCCACTGCGAAGGCGGTGAAGAAGGCCCACGTCAAGCTCTGGACGACCGCGCCGCTCAACCTGTGGACCGAGTCCGGCGACGACGCCGCCATGCTCGGCGAGATCCCGGCGTCTCGTCAGGTCCTCGTCACCGGCCGAGAGGCAGGTGACCGCGTCGAGATCGTCGTGGCCGGCAAGAGCCGCTGGGTCACCGACGGCTATCTGAGCGAGGACAAGCCGCTCGGCGTCGGCGCCGGTCTCTCGATGGCTCCGTGCCCCTACTCTGGCGAGAGCGGGCTCACCTCCAACGCCGTCTTCGTCTTCCGCTCGGTGTGCAACGCCTTCCCGCAGATCACGTCGTACGGCGGGTGGAGCAGCCACGGCGAGCACGCCTCGGGCCGCGCGATCGACATCATGGTCAGCGACGTCGCGCTCGGCACCGCCATCGCCGAGTTCCTGCGCGCGCACTCCTCGGAGCTGCACCTCTACGACATCCTCTGGCGCCAGCACATCTGGACTCCCGTGCGCGCTGGCGAGGGTTGGCGCTACATGTCCAGCCGCGGCTCGTCGACGGCCAACCACTACGACCACGTGCACGTCAGCGTCTACTGACCGGGGACGTCAGGCACTCCCACTAGGGTCGCCCTCGATGGACCCGATCGCACCGTACGACGACACGGCTCGCGAGCGCTTCGTCGCCGAGGCGCCCAAGCGGGTCGCGGCGCCCGAGCGCACGCCGTTCGAGCGCGACCGCGCCCGCGTCGTGCACGCCGCGTCGTCGCGACGGCTGGCGGCCAAGACCCAGGTGGTCGGACCGCAGTCCGACGACTTCGTGCGCAACCGGCTCACCCACAGCCTCGAGGTGGCCCAGGTCGCCCGCGACCTGTCGCGGGCGCTGGGCTGCGAGCCCGACATCGTCGAGACCGCGGCCTTGGCCCATGACCTCGGGCACCCGCCGTTCGGGCACAACGGCGAGCGGGTGCTGGCGGAGATGAGCGCCGACTTCGGGGGCTTCGAGGGAAACGCGCAGACCTTCCGACTGCTGACCCGACTGGAGGCCAAGACCTTCGACACCGACGGCCGCTCGGTCGGGCTGAACCTGACCCGGGCCACCCTCGACGCCTGCACGAAGTACCCGTGGGCGAGCGCCGAGGCCGAGGCACCCACCGGCGTGCACACCGACGGCTCACCGCGAGTGGTCCGCAAGTTCGGCGTCTACGACGACGACCGCACGCTCTTCGACTGGGTGCGCGACGGGGTCGGCGGCCGGGACCGGTGCCTCGAGGCGCAGGTGATGGACCTGGCCGACGACGTCGCCTACTCCGTGCACGACATCGAGGACGGCGTGGTGGCGGGCCGCGTCGACCTGCACCTGCTCGACCGGGCGGCGGTGTGGGCGACCGTGCGCGAGTGGTACCTGCCCGGTGCCACCGACGCCGAGCTCGACGACGCCCTCAGCGACCTGACGTCGGTCGCCGGCTGGCCCACGACGGCGTACGACGGCTCGCGCCGGCACCTCGCGGCGCTGAAGAACCTGACCAGCGACCTGATCGGCCGCTTCTGCGGAGCCGCGCAGGACGCCACGTTCGCGGCGGACGATGGGCCGTTCGTCCGCTACCACGCCGACCTGGTGGTGCCGACCCCGACCGAGCGCGAGATCGCCGTGCTCAAGGGGATCGCGGCCCATTACGTCATGCAGGCCGACGACCGCGTCGTGGCGATGCACCACCAACGGGACCTGCTCGCCGACCTCGTCGAGGCACTGCTCGAGCGCGGCGCCGACGCCCTCGACCGGATCTACGCCGACGACTGGCGTGCGGCCGCCGACGACGCGGGACGCCACCGCGCCGTCATCGACCAGGTCGCCTCGCTCACCGACGCCCGGGCGCTGGCCTGGCACGCTCGGCTACATGCTGGTTGAGGTTTCTCAGGGCAGGTGGCCCTGCGGGTAGGGGTTGTCCTGGCGCGCGGTGCTGTCGGGGTCGAGCTTGCTCGAGCAGCTCGTCGTCGGCCGAGGAGCTGGACGGGCGCACCTTGTCGGCGGCCGTCGACGCCGCGGCCGTGATCTTGTCCTTGACGACCGGCGCCTGCTGCCGAGCGGTGTCGGCGGCCGAGTGGGCGGCCGACTGCACCCGCGGGTCGTCCTTGACCTTCACGAACATCTGCTTGATCTGCTCGTAGCGCTGGCGGCCCGCCCTGGCGCCCAGCACGTATCCGGCGGCGATCGCGACCAGGAACAACAGCTTCTTCATGATGATTTCCTTCGCTTTCCTGTGGTGGCCTTCGATTTCTCGGCCGCCTGGCGGATCTCGCGCCCGGCGGCGGCGTCCTTGTCCTCCTGCTCGACGGCCTTCTCGATGTTGCGAGTATCCCGCGCCGGCAGCTGCAGCTCGCGCTCGGCCGCCATGCCCGGCCTGGAGCTGGCGACCGCGCTCGAGCTCGGAGTCGATCTCCGCGCCCAGCAGCAGGGCGACGTTGGTCAGCCACAGGAAGATCAGCGTGACGACCACGCCGGCCAGCGACCCGTAGGTCTTGTTGTACGACGAGAAGTTGGCGACATAGAAGGCGAAGCCGACCGAGGCCACGATCCAGATCACGATGGCGACCGTCGCGCCAACCGAGATCCAACGGAACTTCGGCTGCTGGACGTTGGGGGTGGTGTAGTAGAGCAGGGCCACGACCACGATCACCACGAGCAGGATGATCGGCCACTTGACGATGCCCCAGACCTGGACGCTCTCATCTCCCAGCCCGACGACGTCGCCGATGGACTTGGCCAGCGGCCCGGAGACGATCAGCATCAGCAGGACCACGGCGACCAGCACCACGGCGATCAGGGTGATCAGCAGCATGATCGGGCGGAGCTTCCACCACGGCCGACCCTCGCCGATCTCGTAGATCCGGTTCATCGCCCGCCCGAAGGCGCCGATGTACGACGAGGCCGACCAGAGGGCGAGCACGAGTCCGACCACCAGAGCCCAGCCCGCGGTCTCGGAGCCGGCCAGGTCCTCCAGCACCGGACGCACGGTGCCCAACGTCTGCTCGGAAACGAGCGGCTCGAGCACATCGACGACGGTCTGGACGGACCTCTCGGCCTGTCCCACGAGGCCGAGCAGTGCGGTCAGGGCGAGGGCAGCCGGGAAGATGGCCAGCACCGCGTAGTACGTCAAGGCTGCGGCCAGGTCGGTGCACTGGTCGTCGCGGAACTCGTGGAACGACCTCTTCGCGACGTAGCGCCACGTCCGTGGCTCGATGTCGGTGGGTTTGTCGGGCTTGCGTGGGTCCTCGGCGTCCGGCGTGGTCGCCTCGCGTGCGATCCAGGCCCTGGGTCGACTGGCTGGTCACGTGGTCCTCCTCCACCACACGAGGGCGGCCACGGCCACGAATGCCAGCGCTGCCCCGGTCAGGACGTCGGGACGCGAGCGCAGCTCGGTGAGCTTCTCCGATGCGCGCGACTTGATGTCGAGCTTGGCGCTCAGCTGGTCGACCGTCTGGGCGAGTTGTTCCCTCTGGGCCTCGATCTCGGCCTCGATCTGTTCGGGTGTCTGGGTCATCCGCGCGCTCCCTTCACCGTCGCGACGTCTTCCTTGAGGCCTTCGATCGCCATCTCGGGCTTCGGCGGGGTGGCCTGCTGCACCTGGCCCTTGCCCAGGAGCGCGACCACCCCGGCCGCCGCGAGGAGCACGACGGCGACGATCAGTGCCGCGAGCCAGGCGTCGAGGGCCAGGGCCAAGGCCAAGATGGCCGTCGCGACCAGCGTCGCGAGGCCCAGGAAGGCGAGCAGGCCGGCGGCTCCGAACATTCCGATCCCGAGGCCTGCGCGCTTGCCCTTCTCGGTCATCTCGACCTGGGCGAGTCGGATCTCGGACCGGATCAGCTCCGGGATCTGTTGGGTGATGTCGTGGACCAGGGCGCCGAGCGTGGGGTCGCCGTCGGGCAGCGCGGTGACCTGTCCTGGACCCGGAGTGGGAGCGGGTGATGAGGTCATCTGTCAATCCTCACGCGGTGGCTCACGGTCCGGACCACCCTGAGGGGTGGCGTGCCTCGAATACTGGCCGGCAGACCGTTTGCCGATGGCCAGAACGGGCTGGGGGAGCCGCGGCATAGACTCCGCCCGTGGCCGGCCGGATCCGTGAGGAAGACATCGCGGAGGTGCGTGAGAAGGCCCGCATCGACGAGGTCGTATCGGGCTACGTGACGCTCCGCAACGCCGGCGGCGGCTCCATGAAGGGCCTGTGCCCGTTCCACGACGAGAAGTCCCCGTCGTTCCACGTCACGCCCGCGCGCCAGTTCTGGCACTGCTTCGGCTGCGGCGAAGGCGGCGACGTCATCAGCTTCCTGATGAAGATCGACGGGCTGTCCTTCACCGAGACTGTGGAACGGCTCGCCGACCGGTTCGGGGTGACGCTGCGCCGCGAGGACGGCGACGTCCGCGACGAGCGACCCAAAGGGCCGCAGCGCCAGCGGCTCATCGAGGCCAACAAGGTGGCCCAGGAGTTCTATGCCGCTGCGCTGGCATCGACCGAAGCGGTCGCGGGGCGGCGGTTCCTAGGGGAGCGCGGGTTCGACCAGGCCGCGGCGGAGACCTTCGGTGTCGGCTTCGCCCCCCGCGACGGCGAGGCGCTGCTCAGACATCTTCGGCAGCGCGGCTTCCGAGACGACGAGGCGGTGGCCGCAGGACTCGTGGCGGTGGGCCGTTCGGCGTACGACCGGTTCCGCGGGCGGCTGCTGTGGCCGATCCGCGACGCCAGCGGGGACACGATCGGCTTCGGCGCACGGCGGATCTTCGACGACGACAAGATCGAGGCCAAGTACCTCAACACCGCCGAGACGACGATCTACAAGAAGAGCCAGGTGCTCTACGGCCTCGACCTGGCCCGCCGCGACATGGCCCGCATGTCGCAGGCGGTGGTCGTCGAGGGCTACACCGACGTGATGGCCTGCCACCTGGCCGGCGTGCCCACGGCCGTCGCGACCTGCGGTACCGCCTTCGGCGACGAGCACGCGCGAGTGCTGCGTCGCTTCCTGCACGACCATGAGGAGTTCCGTGGCGAGGTGATCTTCACCTTCGACGGCGACGCCGCCGGCCAGAAGGCCGCGCTGCGCGCCTTCGACGGCGACCAGAACTTCGTTTCTCAGACCTACGTCGCCGTCGAGCCGACCGGGCTGGATCCGTGCGACCTGCGCATCCAGCAGGGCGACGCCGCCGTGCGTGAGCTGATCGCGCGGCGGGTGCCGCTCTACCGCTTCGTGCTCAGCAACGTGGTGGGCAAGTATGACCTCGACCGCGCCGACGGGCGCGTCGACGCGGTCCGTGAGGCCGCGAAGCTGGTGTCCTCGATCCGCGACAAGTCCAAGGTCGACGCCTTCTCGCGTGAGCTTGCAGGCATGGTCGGCGTCGACATCGAGCAAGCGCGCGAGGAGGTACGGAGGGCTGTGTCGCGCACCGCCCGCGAGGACCGTGGTCCAGGAGTCGCGCCCAGCGCGACCAACCAGTTCACTTCCGGACCCACGCGAGCCGCGCTTTGCCATCGAGCGCGAGACGCTCAAGCTGGTCCTCCAGCATCCCGCCGCCGTCGGCCGAGCGGCTTCCGACATCGGCGCCAACGACTTCACCCACCCGACCTATCGGGCCCTCTGGGAGCTGGTCTCCGCGGCCGGTGGCCCGGCCGCCGCCGACGCCGGCTGGGCCGGCCGCATCCGCTCGGCCTCCGATGATCCCGTCGTCGTCTCGGCAGTCAGCGCCCTCTCGGTCGAGGCGCTGCTCACCGCCAAGGAGCCGGACCCCGCCTTCGTGGCTGCCCACGTCTACCGGCTGCAGGAGCTCACGGCGATGCGGCGGATCGCCGAGGTGAAGTCGCGGCTCCAGCGCACCAACCCGGTCGAGGAGTCCGGCGACTACAACAAGATGTTCGGCGAGCTCGTCGCGCTCGAACAGCACCGACGCACCCTGCGTGAGCAGGCGATGGGCTCGGCGTGACGTCGCTGTTCGGCAAGCGGCCGCCGGTGTCGGTGGCGCCCGGCGAACGCGTGCTGGCCTGGGCGGCGGCCAGCGGCGGCGAGCTGCTGGCCGGCACCCGCGAGGCGCTCTACCTCGACGGAACCCGGCTGGCCTGGGAGGACGTCGAGGCCGCCGACTGGGATCGCGACACCGAGGCGTTCCGGGTGGTCGAGGTGGGCCACTGGGGCGAGCAGCGTCGCGTGCACAGGTTCGTCATCGCCGAGCCGCGCCGGTTCCTCGAGCTGGTCCGCGAGCGGGTGACGGCCAGCGTGGTGCTGGTCCGGCACGCCCCGGTCGTCGGTCGCCGCGGCGTACGCGTGATCGCCCGGAGGGCGCCCGCAGGTGACGGCGAGCTGCGCTGGATCTACGAGTACGACGCTGGCATCGACCCCGACGACCCCACCGTGCGGCTGGCCGCGGAGGCCACCTTGTCGCGGGCTCGCGAGGAGGTCGGGCTTGACCCGTGACCCCTCCTGAGGGGCGGGTGGCACGATTCGCCCGGCCAAGTTCGGCTTGCTAATCTGTGCGGGCTTCACGATCCCCTGTAGCTCAACTGGCAGAGCATTCGGCTGTTAACCGGAGGGTTGTTGGTTCGAGTCCAACCGGGGGAGCGAAGAAGGGCCTCTGGCCTGCGGCAACGCAGATCAGAGGCCCTTTTGAGCAATCGCATCAACCTCGAACCATGCCGTTCAACCGAGCTGCCTGTCGGGTGAGGTGATCGCGCTCGGCGAGGTTGGTGGCAGCGCGGGCCGCGTCGCCGTACAGCCGAGCCGCGAGCGCGAGGTCGCCGGCCCGCTCCCGGAGGTATGCCTCGACAGCCGAGTACCTGGGAACTGCCCGATCCACAAGTTCGAGTGCGGCCAGACCGGCCAGGGCCCCGTCTGCCTCACCCACCGCGACGGCACGGTTCAGACGTACGACGGGGTTGTCCGTGAGACGGTCGAGCTCGTCGTACCACTCCACGATCTGCACCCAGTCGGTCTCGTCCACCGACTGCGCGTCGGCGTGCAGGGCGGCGATCGCGCCCTGCACCTGGTACTCGCCGAGCCGGTCGCGCGCCAGCGCCGCCTGCAGGATCGCCACGCCCTCGGCGATCAGCTCGGTGTCCCACTGGGACCGGTCCTGTTCCGCGAGCGGGACGAGGGTGCCGTCGGGTGTCATCCGCGCGGCGCGGCGGGCATGGTGCAGCAGCATCAGCGCGTGGAGCCCGGACGCCTCCTCGTCGTCGGTCATCGACCTCACCTGGCGGGTCAGCCGGATCGCCTCGTCGGCTAGGTCGACCTCGCCGCTGTAGCCCTCGTTGAAGACCAGATAGAGCACCCGCAGGACGGTGGCCACGTCTCCGGGCTCGTCGAAGCGCACGCCCGACACGGTGCGCTTGGCCCGGCTGATGCGCTGGGCCATGGTTGTCTCGGGGACCAGGTACGCCTCCGCGATCTGGCGCGTCGTCAGACCGCCCACGGCCCGCAGCGTGAGCGCCACCGCGGAGGCCGGCGTGAGCGAGGAGTGGGCGCACAGGAAGTAGAGCTGCAGAGTGTCGGCCGTCTCCTCGGCCGGGCCTGGCGGCGGCTCGGCCGCGACCCGAGCTTGGCGGGCGAGCCGAGAGCTCTCCGCCCTGGTCGCGTCCACGAACTTCCGCCAGGCGGCCGTGATCAACCAGCCTTTCGGATCCGCCGGGGGGTCCGTCGGCCACGTGGCCAGCGCCCGCAGCAGCGCTTCCTGCACGGCGTCCTCTGCCGTCGCGAAGTCGGCTCCGCGACGGACGAGAACACCGGTGACCGCGGGAATCAGCTCCCGCAGCTGGGCCTCGTTCACTCCGCGATGGTGGACGGGGAGCCGTAGAACGGACGTACCTCCAGCCATTCGTGGTTCGGCTTGCCGCCCGGGCCCGGTGCAGCCGAGTACTCGCCCGCCACCTCGATGGCTCGCTCGTACGTCTCCACGTCGATGACCAGCCAGCCGGCGATCAGGTCCTTGGTCTCCGCGAAGGGGCCGTCGGTGACCGGCGGCCGGCCCTCGCCCCCGTAACGGACGAACGTGCCCTCCGGTGACAGCGCCTGGTGGTCCACGAACTCGCCCGATTCCTCTAACTTGGTCGCGAAGTCGCGCATCCACTGGACGTGCGCGTCGACCTCCGCCGGCGCCCACTGGTCCATCGGGGCGATGTCCACGACGGGAGCCGGACCGCCGCGGTAGTGCTTGAGCAGCAGGTACTTGGCCATGATTGTCTCCTTCGGTACGGCGCGACCATTGTGGCCGCTTGCGCACCTGGGACGACGCGGGCCGGCGTTTCTCGACATCGGTCCCCGAACAAAGTCGGCGCGCTTTCGAGGCGTCCGTCCGCGAGGGACCAAGGGAAAGGCGCTGATAGGTTCCCCGCGGTGCGGATCCTCTTCACGTTCATCGGCGGTGTCGGCCACTTCCAACCACTCGTCCCGGTCGCGCGGGCTGCGGTGGCGGCCGGCCACGAAGTAGCGGTCGCCGGGTCGGGCAAGCTGACAGAGGTGGTGGAGGCAGCGGGCTTCCGGGCCTTCGCGACGAGCGAGCCCCGGACCGCCGACGAGCGCCCGCCCACACGCGACCTGACCCCGCTGCTGCCCACCGACGCGCTCGCGGCGGAGCTCGAGTTCGCGGAGAACTTCGCCACCAAGGGAGCCCGGCGCCACGCGACCGCACTTCAGGACCACCTTCGTGAGTGGCGTCCCGACGTGGTCGTCCGCGACGAGGCCGACCTCGGATCCGCGATCGCGGCCGAGGTGGTCGGTGTCCCGACCGCCACCGTGCTCGTGCTGGCGGCGGGGACGCTGTTGCGCCCCGATCTCGTCTCGCCGCCTCTACAGGTGATCCGCGCCGAGCACGGGCTGGCTGCGGACCCCGACCTCGCCATGCTCACCCGCGGGCTCGTCCTCGCGCCGTTCCCGCCCTCGTTCCGGAGCCCGTCCTCGCCGCTACCGCTGCCCGCGACGACGTTCTCGTACCGACCCGGCGACCGCGTCCCCGCCACCCGGCGAGCGGCGAGGCCGCGGGTGTACGTGACGCTCGGGACGACCTTCAACACCGGCTCCGGCGACCTGTTCGAGCGTTTGCTGGCCGGCCTGGCAGACGTCCATGCCGACGTGCTGGTCACGGTCGGGCAGCACATCGACCCGGCCGACTTCGGCGTGCAGCCCGACCACGTGCGCATCGCGCGATTCGTTCCTCAGGAGCAGGTGTTGCGCGACAGCGACCTGGTCATCTCGCACGGTGGTTCGGGGAGCCTGATGGGCACCCTCGCCCACGGCCTGCCGTCGGTGCTCCTCCCACTGGGTGCCGACCAGCCACACAACGCGCAGCGGGCCACGGAGCTCGGCGTCGCCCGCACGCTGGACGCCGCCACCGCCTCACCAGCGGAGATCAGTCGCGCCGTGAGCAAGTTGCTGGCCGACGACACGGCCGCCGACCGGGCCCGGCAGTTTGCGGCCGAGATCGACGCCCTTCCGGGGGTCGACTCGACCGTGCCGCTGCTCGAGCGGCTCGGCTGACGCGCGCGCCTACTCCTCGTCGCCGCCGAAGCCGAAGGAGTACACCTCGGCCGTGGTCGCGATCGGGACGCCCATCCACTGTCCGGCCTGGCGGCCGAAGCCCTCGAGGAACTCGCGCGGGTCCCAGTTCTCCCAACCGAGACCTTCGATGTACGCCGCGTGGGCCGCGAGCGACGCGACCCCGGCGTCGAACGTGTCAGTCGTGTCGACGCCGTGCCGCCCCTCGGGCGAGCCGAAGGCCCACACGGCGCGCACGCCACCCCACGGCTCCAGGCCGTCGGTGAGCTGTTCGGGGAAGATCCAGCGGTTGCCGGCGTCTCGTGCCGCATCGAGCACGGCCCGACCGACGGCGATGTGGTCGGCCTGGTTGAGCATGCCGGGACCGAAGGTGTCGCGGAAGTTGCCGGTCAGCACGATCTCGGGCCGGTGCCGCCGGATCACCTCGGCCAGCGTGCGCCGCAACGGGACGCCGTACTCCACGATGCCGTCCTGCAGGCCGAGGAACTCGACCGTGTCGACACCCACGATGCGGGCCGACTCGATCTCCTCGGCCTCACGCACCCGTCGGCACTCGTCGGGGGCCATGCCGTCGATCCCGGCCTCGCCGCTCGTCACCATCACGTAGGAGATCGCCTTGCCCTGTCCCGTCCACCGGGCCACCGCCGCAGCGGCGCCGAACTCCATGTCGTCGGGATGGGCGACGATCGCGATCCCGGTCGACCAGTCTTCGGGCAACGTCTTGAGCGGCTCTCTCTCCATAGGGAGAGCATGGCTGGTAACTCTCTTGCCGTCACCAGCGGGTTCGGCGAGGCTCCGTGGCATGCCGTCAATGCCTCAGGTGCTCGAGGTCGATCCCGCCGACGAGACGTTGCTGCGGGTGTTCTGGGAGACCGAGCAGGCGGCCGTCCGTCCGGAGCGCGAGCACGCCATCCTCCGCAGCTGGGAACGGCTTCGCACGATGAGGCGGAACCCGAACGAGTGGTATGTGCGCACGCTTCTTGTCGCCCGAGACGGCGACGACGTGGTCGGTGTCGCCGAGTTCGGAGGCTCCCTGCAGGACAACCTCCACCTGGCCGACCTGGCAATCAGCGTGCTGCCCGGTCACCGCCGCAAGGGGATCGGCCGCATGCTGTACGACGAGGCGATGCGGCGCCTTGCGGCGGACGGCCGCACCAGCGTCTGCGCGGAGGTCTACGTCCCGGCCGGCAGCAACCCCAGCGAATCCGCCGGTTATGCGTTCGCCACGGCGCTGGGTTTCGACAGCGTGCACACCGAGGACCACCTCATGCTGCGCCTGCCCGTCGATCAGAAGGACATCGACCGGCTGCGGGCCAAGTCCGACGCGCCGGCGTACGAGGTCATCACTTGGGCGGGGCGGTGCCCGGACGAGCACCTCGTCCCCTTCTGCGAGATGCAGACGCGGATGAGCAACGACGTGCCAGTCGGCGGGATCGACTACGAGCCGGTGGTCGTCGACGAGGCCCGGCAGCGGGCGCGGGAGGACCGGCTGTTGCGGTCGTACGACGGCATCACTGCGGTGGCGCGTCGGGCCGCCGATGGGTCCTTCGGGGGCTACTCGCAGCTCTTCTTGCCGCACGACGCGGACTACGTCCAGCAGGACGACACGCTGGTGATGCCCGAGCACCGCGGCCACCGCCTCGGCACGCTGCTCAAGCTCGCCACCCTCGAGATCGTGCAGCGCGACCGGCCCGACCAGGTAGCCATCCACACCGACACAGCGGTGGACAACCAAGCGATGCAGGCGACGAACCGTGACTTCGGCTACCGACCCGTCGAGCGGCTGCACGAGATGCAGCGGAAGAATGCCTGACTGGCCGTTGCCGGCGCGTGGCACTCCCATCTCTCCACGTTGGCGGTCGCCCGAGTTCCAGGCCGAGCTGGGGGAGTGGTGCGCCCGCTCCCTCGGTCGCGAGGTGCGACTGGAGAACGTCAAGGTGCGCGGCTGGTCAGCTGTCTGGCGGGTGCATGCCGGCGGCGACGTCTGGTACGCCAAGCAGAACTGCCCCGGCCAGAACTTCGAGGCAGCCCTGGTCCAAGTCCTCGCCAAGCACTCGTCCCGCGTGGTGCCGCCGACGGCCGTCGACCTCGAGCGCGGCTTCCTGCTGACCCCCGACCAGGGACCGGTCTTCGGCCAGACCGTCGGCGACGACCTCGAGTCGTGGTGCGCAGTAGCCCGTGAGGGCGCACTCCTCCAGCGCGAGCTGGCTGACCACGTCGATGAGATGGAAGCCGCCGGGCTCCGGCGGCTGGGAGCCGCCGAGGCGGTGTCGTACGTCGACACTCGGGTGGAGCAGTACGCCGCCCTGCCCACCTCGGATGGTCGCCACCTGTCGGAAGCTGACGCCACCATGCTCCGGCGGCTGCTCCCTCAGGTAGGTGTGTGGGCCGAGCAGACCGCGGCGCTCGGCCTGCCCGTGACGCTCAACCACAACGACCTGCACGAGAACAACGTCTTCGCGGTCGACGGTGTCCTGCGCTTCTTCGACTTCGGGGATGCGCTGCTCGGTGAACCGCTCTCCGCCCTGCTCGTTCCGCTCGGACGTGTGAGGAGCCGGCTCGGGTGCGGGCCGGACGACCCGCGCGTCGGCCGGATCGCCGAGGCGGCCCTGGAGGTGTGGAGCGACGTCGCGCCTCTCACGGAGTTGCGGCGACGACTCGACGCCTCGCTCCAACTGGGCAAGTTGGCGCGCTCTGAGTCGTGGCTGCGCTGCTTGAGCCATCTCACCGACGACGAGACGGCGGAGTTCGGCGCAGCCGAGGGCTACTGGCTCCTCGCGCTCGCCGAACCTCCGCTCGTCAGTGGCTGAACGTCACTCCGAGGGCTCCGGGGCGTTGATGTCCTCGCAATGGATCTTGGGGTTGATGCCGATGTAGTTGAGCGGGCCGGCCACGACCGTCAACGCGGTGTCGCCGAATTCCTTGCAGCTCACGTCATCGTTTCCCCCGAAGTACCCCCGCTGCGCAGCCGCCACCACTCCGATCAGCAACCAGACGACGACGATGATGCTGAGCAGTCTTCCCATGATTTCCTCCAGTGTCTGGAGGCCTCGTGGTCGAGTCCTCGAGGGGACTCTCGCATCTCTCGCCCACCCTGAAACCACCCCTGGGTGCGTAGCGCGCCGTTGCCGCGCCGAAGGTGTTCTTGGTCGGCCCTCCCGGCTGGCCGAGCGGTCGATAGGCTGCGGCGACGCCTGGCGCTGCCGGGTCGCGGGGCGGTAGCTCAGCCGGTTAGAGCAAAGGACTCATAATCCTTGGGTCGTGGGTTCGAGCCCCACCCGCCCCACCAGGACGCCCCATCAGGACGCTCAGCCCCACCAGGACGCTCTCAAGCGGATCTCGGAACCTCGCGCAACATCGCAGGCGACCCCCAGCTTCTGATCACCCGGGTCGCGAACTCCTCATGAGGCCGAAGCGACGGCGAGTTCTCCTCGTGCTCGCAACCGGCGCACCAAGGTGTCGGTCCCGTTGAGGAGCGCGGACCTGATGGTCGGGTTGGTGCCGTCGGCGTGGGCCAGGGACGTTGCCGCATCGAGGAAGGCCTGGTCGCCGAGGTCCGGGTACATGGCCCGGATCTGCCCCCAGAGGTTGAACAGGCCCTCACCCGGGAGCTTGGGCAGCTCCTCGAGGTAGCGCCAGGTGTACGGCAACAGTACGTTGCGCTGCTCGGGCCACCAGAAGGCGGTCACCACGGCGTCCATGCACTGATCTGCCGGCACGGACCTGTCGACGTACAGCGCCTGCCACACCTCCTCCTTCGCCTCCGGGAGGGGACGCGCGGCGCGCACGGCCAGGGCGCTGAAGCGGGCCTCGGGGTCGGGGTCGCGCTCGACCAGCGCCTCCACGGCGGCTACGTCGTACTCCCCTCGGGCCGCGCGCCTCGTCGCGACCCGCCAGGCGACGCCGAGGTCGCCGGCTGCAGCCTCGTCGACCTGCGCGAAGTGGTCGACGGTGACCGCGTTGCCCGCTAGCTCGAGGAGGGCGCCCTTGGCGAGCTCCGGCTCGCGGGCGGCGAGGAGGGCGGCCACGTCGGCGATCCTGGAACGAGCGGCCTCGATGTCGTGGACGGGGGTGAAGCTCCGGGCCACCTTGCTGGCCACGCGGAGGAACGGCTCGACGAGACCTGCGAGACGCTCGGTCTTGAGCATCCCCACGAGGCAGGTCAGGGTCTCCTCGGCGCTGAGCTCGCCCTTGACGAGCATGTCGTAGGCGGTCCCGACGGCGAGGGCCCGAGACAGCGCTTCGGGAAGCTGCCCGGCGCGGCGGAGGAGCAGCTCCAGCGACGCGGGGTCCGTCCGGACGGCGGCGAAGGTGAGGTCGTGGTCGTTGACCAACCGCAGGTCGCAGTCCGGGAGCCGGACAGGGGTGGCCCCGGCGCTCGTGTGCACCTCCACGTCGGCGACGTGTCGGAGCCCGTCGCCGGTGTCGGCGTAGCAACCGATGTCGAGCCGGTGCGGTCGCGCCGCGTCGCCGTCGGGCCCGGCAGCTGTCAAGGTGTCCCCGGACAGGGCGAGCGTGTCGGTACCTGACCTGTTGAGCCAGGCCTGTTGCCACGCGCTCAGGTCGCGTCCGCTGGCCGAGCCGACCGCGTCGATGAAGTCCTCGAGAGTGGTGTTTCCCCAGGCGTGGTCACGGAAGTAGCCGCGCAGGCCTTCGAGGAACGCGTCCTCACCGACGTACGCGCTGAGCTGCTTGAGGACCGCCTGCCCCTTGGCGTAGGAGATCTGGTCGAAGTTCGCCAACGCGTGCTTCACATCCGGCACGTCACCCCTGATCGGGTGGGTGGCCGGACTCATGTCGATGCCGTAACCCTCCAGCTTCAAGGTGGCGAGGAAGCTGGCCCACACGTCCTTGTAGCGGGTGGTGCCCTCGGCCGCCCAGCAGGCCGCCCAGGACGCGAAGGCCTCGTTCAACCACAGGTCGTCCCACCACCGCATCGTCACCAGGTCGCCGAACCACATGTGCGCCATCTCGTGCAGCAGGATCTCGGCGATCTCGCGGCGTTCGTCGTACGTCGGGAGGCTGCGCGAGAACGCCCAGTCGCTGAACGTGACGCAACCCCAGTTCTCCATTGCCCCACCGAAGTCGGGGACGAAGACGTGGTCGTAGCGCTCCTGTCCGAAGGGGACGCCGAAGTGCTGGCCGTACCACGCCAGCCCCCGCTCGGTGAGATCGAACAGCTCGGGGGCGTCCCGGTCGAGCAGATGCTTGAGCGACTGCCTGCAGTACAAGCCGAGGTCGTGGTCGCCCCGCCGCTCGCGGAGCTCGTAGAAGGGCCCAGCGTTGACGACCGTCACGTACGGCGACAGTCGGGGCGTGTCGGCGAACGTCCAGACCCGCCCCCCGTCCGGCAGTCCCTGCACCACCGTGGGAGCTGAGTTGCTCAGCACCGTCCAGGTCTCCGGCGCCTTGACCGTGAAACAGTGCACTGCCTTGAGGTCGGGCTGGTCGAAGTTCGCCCACACCATCCGTGCCAGGTCGGGCTCGAAACTCATCCAGACGTAGACCAGCTTGTCGCTGCTGTCGACGGTGCGCTGGACCCCGTTCCCGCTGTTGGTGTCCGACTGTGACGAGACGAGCACAAGGACGTTCTCGGCGGCGAGGTCGGGGAGCGGCAGCCGGCCCGCCGCCGCCGTGGCCGGGTCGAGGGTCAGGCCGTTCAGCGTGGCGGACCGGATCTCCGGCACACAATCCACGAACGTCTGCGCACCCGGCTCTCTGCAGCGGAACGTGATGGTGGAAGTGGCCTCCAGCACCTCCCCCTCGAGCAGGCCCCGGAGGTCGAGCTCGATGTCGTAGCGAGTCACCTCGAGGAGAGCTGCGCGGGTCTCTGCTTCGGTGCGGGTCAGGCTGGCGAGGGAGTCCACTGGGCAAAGGTAGGGCGGTTCGAGCCAGATCGTCAGGGGTGACCCCAGCATCTCTAGAGTCCCGGGCTGCGGTGGTCTAAGGCTGCAGATGTCTGCCGCGCTCGCGGTGCTCGCTGTCCTCGCCGTCGCTGCGGTCGGTTTTGTGGGGCTGTTCCTCGTTCCGATAGGGAGATGCGGCTGCGGGAGCCGCCATGGCGACGACCAGGGCAAGGCTGGCGAGAGAGCGTTGGAGGCGGAGTTGCGGTTCATGATGTTCACCTGTTCTGGGTGGTTGGTTGGGATGTCTTCGACCTCGTCTAGAGCGGCGTTCCACATCGGGGGCAGATCCTGAGGTCAGCGGGCGGCCCTGAGGTTTGGCGACCTGGCCTGAGAGGCGCTAGAGACGACGCGCCCGCGGCGGGGGACACTGGCGTCGATGTCCGGAATCGGATTAGAGCCCGGCTCCGCATCGCAGGTCGGCAGCCGGAACTCCAGGTGCTGCGGGATGCGGTCAGCCAGGCGGCACCCCCCGAGTGCTGTTCGTGCACGGTGAGGCCGGCGTGGGGAAGACGTCCCTGGTCGCTGCTGTCTGTGAGCAGGCGCGGGAGAGGGCTTCGCAGTGCTCTGGGGGCGCTGCCTGCGGTTCGTGCGTCGAGTCATGTTCCTGCCGTGGGTGAAGGCGCTCGAGAACTGGCTCGCCGAGGCCGATCTGGGCGTTCGGGACCGGGTGCTGGCCGCCGTTCCTGATGCGGCGCTGCTGCTGCCCTCCTGGGAGGTGCGGCCGAGGCGGCACCCGTGCGCCTGGTCCGCGCCGCCGAGGGTCTGGTCTCGCGGATCGCCGGCGAGGGTCCGACCGTTCTGGTCATTGACGATGTTCAGTGGGCCGACCTCGCGTCACGGGACGCGCTGACCTACCTCATTGCCGGCTTCGGAAGTCAACCGCTGGTCGTGCTGCGACCTACCGCGACGAAGTCTCGCGCCGGGAGACTCCCTGCACGGCTGGCTGGCTGACCTGCGCCGGCTCCCTTCGGTCGTCGAGCTGCAGCTCGAAGACTGTCGCGGGACGAGACCGAGGAGCAGCTGGGCTTCCTCCTCGGGGGGTCACCGGCTCCGGGGTTGGTGACCGCGGTCGCCGAGCGGTCGGGCGGGAATCCCTACCTGACCGAGCTGCTGACAGAAGGGTTGGACCCTCGGGCCGACGAACTGCCGCAGACTGTTCTCGCCGACCCGCCAACGCCCTGTTGGCGGCCTGGCACCGGTTGTCGGCGAGCACACGGGACGTCGTCCGGTCGCTCGCTGTCGCCGGCCGGCCGGCCACGGTCGTCCGACTCGCAGCGTGTGCGCGGCGACCAGGTCTCGGGCCTGCATCGGAGGTGGCGGCGGCGCTCGCGGAGGCCGGCCATGCCGGCCTTCTCGTCGAGGTGGGCGCGCGGCGGATCTGGTTCCGGCATCTACTGCTCGCCGAGTGCTGTACGACGACATATGTGCCCGGCGAGGCGGAGCCCGTGCACGCCGCCTGGGCCGCCGAGTTCCGTCGGACGCGGGAGCCGGAGTAGAGGAGATCCGCCGGCTCGCCGACGTGGCCCTGCACCTGGAGGGCGCGGGGGACCTCGACGGCTGCTTGACCGCGTCAATCGCAGCCGCCGACGCCGCCAGGTCAGCCCGGATGTGGCAGGAGGAGGCGATCCACCTCCAGCGCGCGATCGCGCTGTGGTCGAGAGTCGACACCTCGACCCTCGGGCTCGACGAGGCGGCGCTTCTCGAGCGGACCGCAGTGGCTTGCGTCCGGGTGGGGCGATCTGCCGATGCGGTCGCGGCCGGCGAACGTGCTGTGGCACTAGCGACGGCGGCCGGCGACACACTCCGGGTGAGCAGGATGACCACCCTCTGCAGCGCGGAGGACTTCTGGCTGGGCTGCGACCCGGCTGAGCCGGTGGAGCATCGGCGCTGGATCGTCGCGTTGACGGACGAACTGCCGGACAGTCGGGAGCATGCGGAGGCGCTAGCCGCCTCGAGCAACAGCTTCTACTGGAGCAACGGAACCGAGGAGGCGGCCAAGGCAGCGGAGGCGGCGGTAGCCGCCGCGCTCCGCTCTGGAGCACCAGAGGCGCTGAGCATCGCTACGTCGTGCGATCGATGGCACTCGGCGAGGTCCACGGGGATGAAGATGCTCGCGAAGCACTGCGATTCGCCCGGACTCGGGAGACCCCGATCTGATCGATACGCGGCCCAGCCCCAGATCAACGTCTTGATCGGCCGAGGTCACCAGCGGGATGCGCTGGCGTTGAGAGAGAGCAGGCGCTTGGTGGCGTTGGACGACGGAGCAACCTCCGCGGCCGTGTGGCGATGCGCCGACTGGCTCTGAAAGCGGCAGACCACGGTCTGTTGCACGAGGCCGCAGATGCCATCCGCACGGGCCTTGGCATGACCGGCGTCCTTGGAGCAGCCTTCGTGCGCCTTGCCGCCGTGTGTGTCGCCGTCCGACGGGGCGACCTTGCCGCCGCCGACCTTCACTTGAGCCGCGCCATGGAGCAGATCCTGCCTGAGAACCGGCCCGGACTCGAGTCGCCACCCGTGCTGGCCGAGCCTTGCTGGCGCAGCGCCGTCCTGGCCAGGCGCTCGACCTGCTGGTGCGCCGCTGCCGACGAGGCCGCGGACCCGCGAGTCGCCGACCTGATGATGATGTGGGGAGCCGCGCCGCCGCCGACCTGGCCGACCGCGCCCGTGACCCGGCGACGACGACGCGGTGAAGCAAGCGCGGGCCAAAGTTCGAGAGCCGGCACTCTGCGCGAGTCGGAGGCCGGGACCCGTTCAGTCCCGGGTGGCCCGCCAATCCCGTACAAACCGCTCGCGAGGCGATCTACCGCGCGGCGGTGAGTCGCCTCCTAGGCACGACAGACCCGGGCACATGGCGGGAGGCTGCCGATCTCTGTCACCAGGCCGACCTGCACTGGGAGGGACACTTCGCCTCAATGCGGCACGCCCGCTCGCTGATCGCGTCGGGCGCGGGCTCCGACCGCGGCCATTCCGCTGCGAAAGGTCCACCGTTTCGCGGCGCGGGAGGGTGCCGGCGGATTGCGTTTCGAGGCGGAGGCGCTCGCGGCCACTGCTCGCACTCGCTGTGAGATAGGGATCTGCTCTTAGCGCGCGTTCTGCACTCGGCTCCGGTCACCCGGCGAGAACGGGGCAGATACTGCCCGAAATGGAACCCCACGTGAGTCCACTTGTCTTGCATTGGAGGTTCACGGGCACCTTCCCCGGTCCGCTGCTACGTCGCTGCTACGCCACCCACACGGACCAAGCGCGACACACGCGGATGACACCTCGTTCCTCAGCCACGAACCAGGCGTGAGACGGACCGGCGACACCAGAGCAGGACGCCGCGAAACCGACTCATCATCCTTGGGTCGTGGGTTCGAGCCCCACCCGCCCCACGAAAAACGCGTGCTGTCCTGCGCAAATAGGAAAACCCTCGCCTTCCGGCGAAGGTGATTCCCTACATACCTCCCCTACGCCTACGCATCCGCCGAGTGGCTGGCGTCGAAGTCGCGCTCTGGGTCTTCAGGCTCCTGCTTCAGTCGTTCCCTGTCGACGCGGTAACGATTCCTCAGCCGGGACCAGTCAAAGTTCTGTGAGCGGCCCACCGGCCCTCGCGTGACGGCCACGAGCCGGTGTTGCTCCGACTTCAGTTCCCGGATGGCGCCGATCGGGTCTGCCGGGAGAACGGGATCGAGCGAGCGGTTCCACCGTCAGCGAGCCCGAATGTGACAGAGTACTGATCGGCCACGGCCTGGTCTCGCGAACCACCCTTGACCGGCGACCGTGGTCTCCAGCTCGAGGAGCCTTGCCGTGGCGTCGGTAGTAGATCTCGTGAGCAGCAGCCGTCGCGTCATCTTGGCGCTCGTCGTCGCCGGCAGTCTGATGGTGGTGATGTGGCCGCGGGGCGCGGGGCCTGTGGTCGCTGGGGCTCTGGCGGCCCAGGTGGGTAGCAGTGCGGGCTGCACCATGGTGGGCGGTCCTGGCCGGGATGAGCTGGTCGGTACTTCGGGGGACGACGTGATCTGCGGCCGCGGCGGTGATGATCATCTGGTGGGCCGTGGCGGTGACGACGTCCTGCGCGGCGGGGATGGCGACGACGAACTGGTCGGTGGCCCTGGCCGGGACGTGGCCAGTGGTGGGCAGGGCAAGGACGTGGTCACCGGCGGCGTCGGGGACGACAACCTGCGTGGGGGCAAGGGCAACGACCAGATCGACGCTCGCGACGATGCCGGGTTCCGCGACCGCGTGCGCTGCGGCTCCGGAACGACGGACCGTGCGTTCGCCGACACCGGCAACGACGTGGTGTCCGGGTGTGAGGTGATCAACCAGAACGAACCGCCCACCACCGTCAGGCTGAAGCCCAACACCGTGGCCGAGAACTCCCCGATAGGCACCATGGTTGGCAAGCTCACGGCCACCGATCCCGACCCGGGCGACAAGCACACCTTCACGCTGGTGCAGGGCGTGGGTGCAGGCGACAACGCCTCGTTCACCATCGACGGCAAGCGGCTGCTGACTGCGGCAGCCTTCGAGATCGAGGCCGACCCCAGCCTGTCCATTCGGGTTCGTGCCACCGACATCGAGGGCGCCAGGCACGCCAAGGCCCTGAGGGTGACGGTAACCGACCTCACGGAGCCCCCTACGCCGACACCCACTCCGACACCCACTGCGACACCCACTCCTCCAGCACCGTGCACCAACGGCATCACCATCGGTGAAGGCGGAGGTCGCTCCTTCTCCGAGTCCGATGGCAGCGAGTACTTCGTCCACAACAACAACTGGAACGACAACTACGGCGGAACCCATACGATCACCGCCTGCAACTACGACAACTGGTACGTCGACGTCAACGTCCCCAACCATGGCGACAACGCCGTTGAGGCGTACCCGAACGTGCACCGGGACTACAACGACACACCGCTGACGAACATCACCTCAGCCGACTTCGCTGGTGTCGGACCCAAGTGCGCCGGCTGTATCTACAACACGGCCTTCGACATCTGGATCGGTGACGGCTTCAGTCATGAGCTGATGATCTGGACTGAGAACTTCGGTCAGCGTCCTGCTGGCAACCAGGTTGGTACCACCACCATCGGCGGGCACGACTATCAGGTGTGGCGCTCTGGTTCTGGTGATGGCGGCATCTTCACCTACGTGTCCACTCCCGAGCAGTTGAGTGGGAACATGCCACTCAACCTGTTCTTCGCTGATGTGCGGAACAGGGGTTGGACCCCCACGACCACATGGCAGGTCGACTTCGGCGTGGAGACGGTGGACACCAACGGCACAAACCAGCGGTTCACCTTCACCAATTTCTACATCTACGATTAGGTGATGGGTGACGGCTACCAGCGCCTGGCGCGGGCCTTCTTCGGCTTCTCGTCCACCCTGTTCGCGGCGACGTCCTTCACGCCCGTGACGGTCACCTTGTAGGTGGCGTCGTTGGCCAGGGCACTGTAGGGCGTGAGCACGATCGTCTTCGACGATGCGACGTACTTCATCCTGGCCTTGACCCGTCCCAGAGACGCCCTACCTCCGTGGCGGCCAGCCGACGATCTGTGGTCCCCGTCAGTTGGCTACGGCGTCACCGATGATGATGGCGACCAGCGCCACGGTGGCCAGTGCTGCCAGCCCGAGCACCACGATCGGGCCCTTGCCGGTGTTGCCGCCGCGGCGCAACTGCCAACCCACGACGGCAGCCGCGGCCGCCAGGGGCAGCGTGATGCCGGCCCAGAAGACGAGCACGCTGAGCACTGCGATGGCCCCGAGCACGATGCCTGCCGTGACGCCGGCCCTCGGAACGACGAACAGGAAGAGCGCCAACGCTGATCGCGATCGAGATCGCGAGCACGATCAGCCACTCGCCGACCTGGAGGGACCCGTCTTCGCTGTAGCCGGGGATCATCATGAGCATCTGGAGCACCGACGCGGCCAGCGCCACGGTCAGGATGCGCGAACGCGTGAGGTCCGGGGTGACGGACGGGGTGATCGAGGTCATGCGTGGCCCACCTTGCGAGGAAAGTAACCCGGACAACCCCGGGTCGGATGCCGCGAGTATGGGCACAGCGACCATGGAGCGCCAGGAGGCGCGCCGCCTCTCCCATGCTCGTAGAACACCAGCCTTAGTGCAGCTACCAAGCCAGGACAAGCACTGGCGTATGGGAAGCACGGCCCCCGACCGTTGTCGGGGGCCTTGTGCCGGCGATCCGGGCGGGCTGGGCTAGACCACGGTGGAAGTTGCGGGGGTCGCCGGCCTGATGGTTCTGGATGTACTCCGCCAGGGTCATGCCGTCGAGGGCTGTGAACTGAGCTATGAACCCGTTGCGCGCGACTAGCCCTCGCAGGCCGTGCCGTCGTCTTGTAGTGCAACTGCGCGTTGGCCGGCGCCATGCACCGAGCACCAGAGCGGCGACGAGCGCCGGCAGCACCACTCGGCCCTGCCAGACATCGCCGACCCGGCGCCACTCGAGCCGCAGCGCCGGACGTCGCCCTTGATCGTTGGTCACCCGGCAGTGTCCGAGCCGCCCAAAGGGGTTCGGGCATCGTGGGCTCGGACCGTCAGGGCGGCGTGGGGGGTGACTACTCGTACCTGCCGCCGGGGACGCCGTTCAGCGCGCCTTGACGGTGATTGGAGGCGTCTTCGACCCTAGGAGGGTGAGTGTCGAAAAGGTCTTCGCTCGGACCCGCATCCGGTTAAACCTGAAGTGGTAGTGGAGAACAACTCGACCGTGCACATCAGTCCCATAGATGCTGCGCCTCACGAGAACCCAGCGGCCGTCAATACGCGCTTGCAGCGCCGACCTGGGTATAGCTCCGGGGAAGGTAGCCGGCCTCTTGCTCTTGGCGGGTCTCGATGATGAACCGAACCCAGCCATTCTTGGCCGGGCTCCGCGGCTTGACCTTCAGAAGGGTCTTGGTCTTCGGCAGGCGCATGTTGAACGTGTCCGGCACGACGGTGAGGACGACACACTCGCCGGCCGAGTTGCATGCCTGGCCCTCTCCCTCGATGCGGTAGGTCCCGGGCAGGTTGGGGGACTCGCAGATGTAGAAGGCATTCGATCCTGCGGGGCCGCCGTAGGCGTAGGTGGTGGAGGCGACCCGGTCGCCGTCTGGACCAAACAGGCGAAGACTCACCCCCCACGCGCCGTAGCCAGATGGCGGGCTAACGCTCAGGTTGTACGGGTAGTAGCCGCACTCGTAGTAGAGAACACCGTCCGGCATCGACGCGATGACTTCCCCGTCAGCCGAAGCTGGCGGCACCGCCAGGAACGGGACGGTCGCGGCCATCAGCAAGGTGAGGAACGGGCGAAGCACGAGGGGGATGCTAACGGCGGCCGGAGCCACCGCACCGGCGATCCGGCGATCCTTGTCCGAGCCTCACGCGAGCCGCGCGCCTGGCAGCCACACGTCGGCGGCCTCCCAGCGGTCATCCTCGAGGACAGGCAGCACCACGCGGCCCTGCCACACGTCCCCGGCCTGGCGCCACTCGAGCAGCAGCGCCGGACGTCGACCGTGCTCGTCGGTCACCCATCAGTGCCGCAGACGCCCGAGCGGAGTCGGCCCGAGTGGTGCCGGTCGCTCGCCCCTGGTCGCGGCGATCCGCTCGGCCATCGTGCCGTAGCTGTGCCCGGCCCTCGCCGCCACCGGAGGGTGGCCCGCACGTCTTCGTCACGGCCTTGTCTCTTCGACGCCCCCCGGTCTGGGTGCAACTTCCAGGAGAGACACGGTCGTCTGTTTCACAGGCGCCTTTGTCAGTCCTTGCGTCCACAATGTGCTGGTGGGATTCGAGCGAAGGACCTCTGACGCGACCGCGTTGATGGTCGGTCGCGATGCAGAGCTGCTCGAGCTGCTGGACGTCCTGAACGGCGCCGCGATGGGGTCGCCTCTGCTCATGCTGGTCCGCGGCGAGGCGGGGGTCGGCAAGACAACCTTGGCGCGGGCTGCGGCTGAACGCGCGCGAGGGCTCGGGTTCGAAGTGTTGTGGGGGAGCGGACTACGGCTTGCGGTCGACCAGGCGCCGTACGTGTCACTGACGACGGCATTCCAGCGGCGGCTTTCCGAACCTGACCATGGCGCCGGAGTCCGCGAGGCCGTCACGCGGGTTCCTGGCGCAGGCTGGCTCTTTCCGGAAGACGCGTTGGACGGGACGACCGAGGCGAGTACGACGGGTGGCTCGATCTCGGCGGTGGGCGCCCTGCTGTTCCGGCTGTCTGTCAGTCGACCCGCCCTCCTGGTCGTCGACGACGTGCAGTGGGCCGATCCGGCGACCCGGGACGTGCTCGCCTATCTGGTCGCCGGGTTCGCGGGTCAGCGGCTGGCTGTCATCGCCGTCTACCGCGAGGAACAGGGGAGGCCGACGGAGGAGTTCGGCATGTGGCTAGCAGACATGCGGCGGATGCCCGGGGTGCGGGAGCTGGGGGTACGCCGGCTTGCCCGCGACTCCTGTGACTCGCAGGTCCTCTCCGTGCTCGGCCCGACGGCATCGCCACAGCTGCTGGCGGACGTGTATCGGAGCTCGCAGGGCAACCCCTACCTGACCGACTTGCTGCTGACGGACATCCGCGACGACCGACCGGTCCCCGACTCGCTGCCGCACGAGCTGCCGTCCGCACTCTCCGATGCACTGCTCGCTGCCTGGGCGAGGCTGAGCGCTCCGGCGCAGGAACTCAGCCGGGTGCTGGCCGTGGGTGGGAGTCCAGCAGTCGTCGGAGAGCTCGAGTACGTGAGTGGTCAGCTGGACGGAGCTCTCGCTTCATCCGGTGTCCTGGGCAAGGGCGTGGCCGCCCTGCGCGAGGCCATGGCGGCGGGCCTCGTGGTCCGCGACGGGGACACCGTGTGGTTCCGGCACCCCCTTCTCGCGGACGTCCTGGTGGCGTCGTACCTGCCGGGGGAGGCGGCACCGGTCCACGCGGCGTGGGCCGCCGTGCTGGAGTCGGGTCGAGGCGAGGGACTTCTGTCACCATTACGTCGCGAGACAGCTCTGGCTCGACACAACGAGGCGGCCGGCCGGCCCGACGAGGCGTTCGCCTCGCGACTGAGCGCGGCGAACCTGGCCGAGAAGCAGGGGGAGGTGGGCACCACAGCCGACCATCTCGTGCATGCCGTCGACCTGTGGGACGTGCGAAGCGCCGATGCCGTCGCCGACCCGTCCGCGCCGATCGAACTCGTGGATCTGCTCGAGTCGGCAGCCCTGGTCTGCATGCGTTCCGATCGGGCTGAGGACGCGCACCGGCTGCTGACCCGCGCGCTTCCCATGGTCGACGACGACCCGCTACGGACCAGCCGGTTCACTGTTGAGCTCTTGAACCTGGAATGGGAGCTCGGCATGGTCCAGCAGCGCTCGGTCGATCGGGCCCGCGCCGCGGTCGAACTGGCCCGCGCCGGTCCCGACAGCGTCGAGCTCGCGGAGGCGCTTGCCTACCTCGTCTATCCCCTTCTCTGGGACTCGCGGCCTGAAGAAGCCAGGCGGGTGGCGCAGGAAGCGTACGAGGTCGCCGTCCGCTCGGGTTCGAGATCGGCCCTGTCGCAGGCACTCAGCGTTCTCGGCCACACGGAGTCCGACCCGGCAGGCGCCCTCCGTCTTGCCGAAGAGGCGTTGGTGGAAGCGAAGGCAGATGGCGGCGACCGCTGCGTCATGTGGGCCTACGACGAGCTTATCAACTTGTATGAGAAGGAGGGCCGGCTGCACGAGGTGATGCCCGTGCACGAGGCGGCGTGCGCACACGCGATCGCGAACGGTCGAGGTGCAGGTGAGAGCGCCGAGCTTGCGGACGCGTACCTCATGCTGGGCGACCTCGGCGCAGCCGCCGATGCCCTCCGGGACGCCTTGGCGCGGCGCGGAGCTCCAACCGCTACCGCGTTGGCCCGCTTCGTCGCCGTCACCCTGGCGGTTCGCCGGGGGGACCTGGACGCGGCTCGGCAGCACCGCGCACGGGCTTTGGAAGTGTTACCGAACATCGAGCATCGTATCGGCGGCCTCGGTAGGCAGCCTCTCGCCGAGCTGGATCTGGCGCAGGGTGACGCGACAGCCGCGATCGGGGTGGTCTCCAGCGCGATCCCGGATATCCCGAACCACCACCTGACTCTTATCGACGAACTGTACGTGTGGGGGATGCGCGCCGTTGCGGACATGGCGAGCCACGCGCACGATCGCCGCGACACGGAAGGGCTCCAGGCCGCGGGCGCCGCCTTCGAGAGGCTGGTAGAGGTCCGCGCAGGTGTGGGCGGTGAAGCCTTCGCAGCTCGGTCCGCCGACGACCGACTGCAGCCCGCACTGGGTGCCCTCTTCGAAGCCGAGCGACAGCGACTTTTCGCCTGCATGGCCGAGGACCATGAGCGCCTCGATGCCCACGACGTAGCGGCTGACTCCTGGCGGCACGCCGCCGAGATGTGCTCTCGCGGGGACCTTCGATGGTACGAGAGCTACGCGCTGTCGTGGCTCGGGACCGTCCTCGTCACCAGCGAGGGCGCAACCCCGGAGGCAAAGCGGGCTCTGCGGTCGGCGTACGCCTATGCGCTGGAGCAGGGAGCGGCTCCGCTGAGACGGGCGGTCGAAGAGACTGCCGGCCTTGTTCGCATCTCCTTGGGGGCACCGACCGAACTTCGGGGGAGCGCTTCAGCCCCATTGCCCGCACACGATGGGGTGCTCGCCCCGCTCACGACACGTGAACGCGAGGTGCTGGCGCACCTTGTTGCCAACCGCACTTACGCCGAGATTGCCACCGCACTCTTCATCAGTGACAAGACCGTCAGCGTCCACGTCTCCAACATGCTGCGCAAGACGAACACGACGTCACGCCGCGACCTCGCCGCTCTCGCGAAGCGGCTCGGCTCGTCCGCTGCACCCGAGAAGGCTTGACCTCGTCCCCATGTCCTCAGTGATTCGACGTTCCCCAAAGCCCGTGGACCATCAACTCCGGCTGACCTAGGTCCCGGGGCTGCGGTCAGGTACGTGACTCGACGACCTCGGCCACGGGCCAGGCGCCGCCGATCGTGGTCGAGATGACCGTGGCCGTCGTGCCGCGCTCGGGGTGGTGGCTCGACCAGAACGAGACGCCAGCGTCGCCACCCGACATGGTGATCACGGGTGAGTCGGCCTCCAGCCAGAAGCCGAGGCCGTAGCAGCGGGACTCGCCCGGGTCGGGCTCGCTGCGCGGCGTGCGCATGTCGGCGAGGGTCTCCGCGCGCACGATCCGCCCAGCGGTCAGTGCGGTCCAGAACCGAGCCATGTCGGCGGTGGTCGTGTACATCCCGCCGTCTCCCGTGGCGACCACCGGCAGGTGGAAGACGTTGGTCCGCCATTGGCCCTCGACCTCGACGTAGCCCAGTGCCGCCCGCCGGGAAGAGCATCGGAGCGCAGGAACGTCGGTGTCGGCCATGCCTGCGGGGGAGCAGACCAGCTCGCGCACCAGGTCCTGGTAGGAGCGGCCGGAGACGCGCTCCGCGATCAGGGCGAGCACGACGAAGCCGCCGTTGCAGTAGGAGAACCGCTCACCGGCCGGGAACTTCGTCGGGTAGCCGTCGAGGATCGGGAGGAAGTCCTCCGTCGTCACCAGCCGGTGCGCCGAAACAGGCAACACGTAGTCCTCGCTGTCGAGCTCGTCCTCATCGAGGTAGTCGCCGATGCCCGACCGGTGGGAGAGCAGGTGCTCGATCGTGACGTCGTCCGCGATGAGCGGGAGGTCGGTGCCCAGGACCTGACGTGCGGTGGTCGAGAGACCGAGCAGGCCCTCCTCCACCAGGCGCATCACCACCAGGGCGGTGAACGTCTTCGACCCGCTCGCCATGCCCAGCTGGTTATCGGTGGTCATCGCGATGCCGTGGCGTCGGTCGGCCAGTCCGTACGCCGCGTCGAGGGCGACCACGCCGGATCGCTCGAGCCGGACGACGCCGGCGAAGCCTGTCTGGGCGGCCTTCTCGTCGACGCGGCGGCTCAACTCGCTCATCGCGCGAAGATATCCGCGCCACCGGATCGGTGCGCCAGCCTTCCCTGGATCGAGTCCGCGACGCGCCAACTACGACGCGAACTCGAGCCGCGCGGATCCTCATAGGAGGATGCCGTCGCCGGAAGCACCGACCCGCTGATCAGCACCCCGAGTGACCTCCAGGCTCGAAGACCCCTAGGCACGCCACCTACAAGAACTGCACCGCGCTGAACGCGGACTTCAAACACGGGGTCGCCAAGAACAAGACGGCCGCTCAGAAGCAGGTCAACCAGGGCTATGGGCGACCCGCGTACGGCCAGCACGCCAAGGACCTTTACTGGGAGAACCACAAGAACCTAGACCGGGACGACGACGGCACGGCCTGCGAGGGCTAGTCGCGACTACTGCTGCCCGGCAGCCCGCGACTGGGGGCGTCGGCGGTCAGTGAAACGCTCGGCAGCATGGCGGCGGCATGAACAAGCGGGGCGGGCACAGCTACGGGACCATGGCCGAGCGAATCGCGGCGACCCGCAGCGAACGACCGGCGCCGGTGGAGCCGACTCCGCTCGAGCGGCTGCGGCACTGCTGGGTTACCGACGAGTGTGGCCGGCGTCCGGCACTGCTGTTGGAGTGGCGCCAGTTCGGCGACGTCTGGCAGGGCCGCGTAGTGCTGCCTGTCCTCGAGGATGACCGCTGGGAGCCTGCCGAAATTTGGCTGCCCGCCGAGCAGCTCGAGCAGGCCTGAGGCTGCACCGCGTCGGGGATGTAGACGAAGCACTGTGGCCTGCAGGATGCTTGGTTCTAGTGCTTGTAGCGGGGAGGAAGCGATGCCAGGTCGCGTTGCGCTGTTCTCGTTGGTGATCGCGACGGTTGCGTCGTCATCGGTTTTCTCGACGACGGCCTCGATCGCTACGGCCAGCGAGGTCGAGCTGTGTTTCGGTCAGTCCCCGACAATCGTTGGCGCACCCGATGTGGAAAGCCTCCAGGGCACCGAGGGCCCGGACGTCGTGGTCAGCAACGGAGCCTACGGCGTTGACCTGTTAGGGGGCGACGACCTGCTGTGCATCACCGGAGTACCCGATGGAAACTACGATGAGTACCCAGCGCCGTTCTTCACTGGTAGCGGCAGCGATCGCATCGATTCCTCCAAAGCCACCACTACCTTTTTCGTGCTTTGGCCAGGCCCGGGTTCGGATGAGGTCATCGGCGGACTTCCCCGCGACGTCGTAGTCGCGGACGACAGGGGGGCGGCAGAACCCGACGCAGACGTCATCAACACCGCCGGTGGCAACGACGAGGTCATCAGCGGAGGCGGTGATGTCGTGAACTTGGGTTGGGGCTCGAACGAGTTGTGGCTAAGGATGCCTGCGTCTGGAGGAGTCTTTGAGGGAGGAGGCGCTGACACGCTGGTGATCCAGGTTGCGCACCTGGGCGAGCATTCCTGGAAGGTCGACAACCGTGCTGGACGGATTACTCGCGACGGTGACCAGGTGGCCGGCTTCACCGGCTTCTCGCACTTCGAAGCGCGAGCGCGTGGCACTTTCCAATTCATCGGCTCAGATGACCGCGAGACCTTCGGGATGTTTACAAACCAGCCGTGGCAGCCGCGCAGGGGGTCCCTCGAAGTGCGGATGCGTGGTGGTGACGACGAGGTGTACTTCCTCGGCCGGGCACCCGGCGGCCGATTCGACGGCGGCGCAGGCATCGACACGTTTTACTACACCAGGTCATATGACGAGGGAGTTAACAGCCGACTCCCCATCGTGTTCAACCTCACGAGCGGAAGGCTCGAAGATGTGGGGTCCAACGAGGCGAAAAGACGAGCAGTGAACTTCGAGAACGCGGACGTCTTCAATACCTACTGCACGAACCATGGTCAGTGTGGCACCAGTCCAATGACCCTCAAGGGCACAGCCGGGCCAAACTCGTTGCACATCTGGGGCTTCCCCAGCGACTCCCACATGGGCACCATCTACGGCCGCGGAGGTAACGATCTCCTCATGGGCGGCAACGGCTACGACATCCTCATTGGAGGAGAGGGACAGGACGTGGCGCGAGGTCACCGGGGAATCGACCGCTGCGATGCGGAGATCCGCTACCACTGCGAGCTGTAAGGCAAAGCCGCATCGGATTGGACTAGGTCCGTCGCAAGTCTGTATTAGGGACTTGTTTGTGCTCACGCATACCCCACTGGACGCAGCCAACTCACCCGGCGTAGCGTCCATTGGGGCTGTCAGGGATGGCGGGGGAGGCTGCGATGAACCGGTTAGTGAGCCTCGTGACATCCCTGTTGATCGGCGCCGCTGCTGCGTGGGTTCCGCCGGCGGTCGCATCCGTTGAAGCCGATTCGGCCTTGGTCTGGGGCTACGACGATCCGCCACGGGATGGGCGAAAGACGGTCGATGTGCTCCGTACTCAGCTGGACATGAACGTTGATGGCCACTACAGGATCCGCGTCTACGGCCGCGACTTCATCAAGAACAAGACCGACATCGTGCGCATCTACTTCGACACCGACCGTTCCGACTGGGGGCCTGAGTTTCGCCTCAGCTGGTACTTCGGTCGAAACCCGGCGCGCCCTGCAGGTCACATGTCCCTCAGAACAATCGAGTACTGGGATCAGAGAGTCGACTCCAAGACTCCTTGCCCAGGAATGAAACATCAGGTGAACTACGCCCGAGACGTCATCACAGTGGTGATCGCCAGACGGTGCGTGGGGTACCCGAAGGCCCTGCGATGGGCGGGGTTCGTCGCTTGGATATACGACTACGACGCAGACGCGCACTCATTCCACAGCCACCAGGATCAGTTCCCTGCATCCCGAGTCTTTCTCGGCGATTGGGTAGGCCGAGGTCGGTTGGCCGCTCGGACCATAGGCGCAGACAGTCTGTAGTCGTGCTGTCTTTCTGCTCAGCTTCCCACACCCCAAGTGACCTCAGGCTCTAACACCAGGCACGTCACCATCGAACTGCATCGAATGATGTGCGGCCGTCACGAGTCCACAGCAGGCTACCGACAGGCGCTGGCTGCTGGACGTGCGCAGTAGAACTAGCTCCTTGACCCGCCACGGTGCCGTGCCACGAACACCCTGCGCAAAACGACCATCCGACATCGCCAACGCGGTGTTACTGACGACTCCCATCGTCCCAGCCCAGCCGCGCCGCAAGGGCCGCGAGCTCGCGGCGGGACGAGGTCTCGGTCTTGCGCAGCATGTTGGACACGTGGACGCTGACGGTCTTGTCGCTGATGAAGAGATCAGCCGCGATCTCGGCATTGGTCCGGTGCGCGACGAGGTACGAGAGGACCTCTCGTTCACGCACCGTGAGCTGGCCGAGCACCCCGCCGCCCCCCGATGACGAATCCGGAGGGGCGCTCCCCACGAGCCGGGTCGGCGGAGTGAGAGAGATGCGCCCGAGGGCCGCGGTTGCCTCGACCCACTGACCGAGCACCACGGCGCCCTGCTCCACGGCGTACGCGTGCGCGGACCGCAGCGCTTGCTTGGCCTCCGAGGTGGCGCCTGCGCTCGTGACCAGGACGACGCCGAGCTGCGACAGCGCGTGGTGCTGGTCCCAGCGCATGCCGGCGCGTGCACACAGCTCCGCGGCCCGACGCCAACACTCCGCCGTCTTCTCAGAGGCGTCGACCCGGTCCTGACCCTGGGCGGCGCAGGCGAGGAGCCGCTGCCGCTCGGCCGCGAACAGCGCACCTATCGCGGGCGAGAGCAGGTCGTCGACCGAACGGGCCGTGAAGGGTTCCCCGGCAACGGTCGCGCGGGTCTCCAGGAGGCTTGTGAAGACGGAGTGAGCCTGGTCGAGCGCCTCCTTGTCGCGGCGATCCACGGCCATGGTCGCGAGGTCCGCCGCGGCGCGGGCACCCCAGAGGCACAACTCGTCGACGTAGGGCGAGTCGTCACGGACGTTCGGAATTGCGTTCAAGACCACGCGGATCGCTGAGGTCGGATCACCCTCGGTCAGGGCCAGCTCCGCGAGGTAGCCACTGCCGGAAGCACCGGCCCGGTGTTCGAGGTTCGGCATCACCTCCAGTGCGCGCGAACGGTGCTGACGGGCCGCGTCCAGGTCCCCGCGTCGAGCCGCCAGGGCCGCGGCGGTGAGACGGGCCCATGCGGTGGTGCTGGGTCGGCTGCGCCGAGCCAGGGCATCGCGGAGAACGTCGTGCGAGGCCCTGAGGTCGCCCAACATCAGGTGGGCGTCGGCAAGGGCGCCGCTCTCGTACGCGCCGCGACCGTTCACGATCGCGTGGGCGTACGCGGCGTCGAGCAGGGGCATCGCCTCCTGGAGCCGGCCCGCGCGCATGTGCAGGCCGTCGAGCCTCACGTAGGCCCACGTGACGCAGCGGTCGTCCCCGGACGCGAGGGCCTCCTCCAGTGCCTCCTCGGCGAAACCGAGGGCCCGGACAGGATCGGACTCGGTGACGGCGAGAGCACCAAGTGCCATCGATCGGGCATACCTCGATCCCGAGCGAGCCGCCACGTCGTATGCCTCCCGCGCGGTCCGACCGGCTTGCTCGTGCTGCGAGTGCCGGACCAGCCAGTGCACCAGGAGGACGAGGGCCTCCGCGAGCTCATGGCTGTCGGGGTCGGACCGGGCCAGCTCGACCGCGGCCCGTGCCCCGGTCAGGGAGGGCTGCTCGACCAGGCCGAGATCCCACTCCAGGCTGGACAGCTCCACGGTGAACCGGCTGGCCCGCAGCGGGTCGTCGCCGACGAGCGGGAGCGCCCGTTTGAACAGCCGATGCGCATCTTCGGCGCGGTCGGCACGGAAGCACACCCTGGCTGCGGACTCCAGCAGGTCCACTAAGGCAGTCGGTGCGGCGGGGTCTGCGGCGGGGTCGGCGGTGGGGCCCGTGCTGCCGAGCCCCCACAGGTCGACAGCGTGCACCAGGTGCTCAGCGGTGGTGCCCACCTCCCCCTGCTGCTCGGCCAGGTCCGCCGCACGCAGGCGCGCCATGAACGCCTCGCGCGGCTGGTCGGCGGCCTCGTAGTGCCGAGCGAGGGCGGTCTCGCGACGCAACAGCGACAAACCCCCGCCGCTGGGAGCCGCCCTCAGAGCGGCGGCCCAGTCCGCGTGGACCGGGGCAGCCTCCCCCGGCAGGTACGTCGCGATCAGGACGTCCGCGAGGAGCGGGTGCCGGAACCAGACGCTGTCGCCGTCGACGATCACGATGCCGGCCTCGATCCCCGCATGGAGTGCGGACATGACACTCGCAGGTGCTCCGGTCGGCGAACCGGTGCCGAAGTGCTGACCGGCCAGCCCGGCCAGCACGGACTCGAGGTCCGCGACGACGGCTGGGCCCCCGCCGACGGCAAGTACCCGGCTCAGTTGCTGCGCCGGTGCGCCGAGCCTCGCCCAGGCGGCGAGCAGGGCGTCGGAGAGAGCCGAGGGCAGCTCGCGCGGCAGCGAGTCCGGGACCGGTCGGCCGTCGCGGAGGTCCGTGAGCAACAGATCGGTCAGGTAGGGGTTGCCTTGCGAGCTCCTATATACGTCCTCGAGAAACTGCGCTGACGCATCCGAGCCGAGCATGGAGAGCACCTGGGCGTCACAGAAGTCGCGGGTGAGCCGGCGTACGTCGTACTCCTGGACCCCCGGCATCCGCCGCATGTCGGAGAGCCACAGGGCGAACTCCCCCAGTGGCTTCGCCTGCTCCGCGCGATGGACGGTGAGGACCGCGACCCGCTGCCCGGCGAAGCCAGCCACCAGGTATGCAAGGACGTCCCGGGTTGCGGTGTCCGCCCACTGCACGTCGTCCACGACGAGGAGGACCGGGCTGCTGGCGGAGAGCCGGAACAGCACCGCGCCCGCCGCAGCGATCGGACTACCCGCCGAACCCGTCGCCGGCGTCGCTACTACTCCAGCCGGTTCCGGCATCAGCCATCCGGCGCCGGGCACGTGTGCCACCGCGTCCCGGAGGCTGGCGCCGCCGTCGGGCTCGGCAAGTCGCCGCTGGAACGCCACGGCAAGGGAGACGTATGGCGCGTTGTCAGCCGCAAGGCGAAGTCCGCTGCCCCACAGAACCTCGAAGCCGAGACCTCGCGCGCGATCGGCCGCGGCGCGCACCAGGGTGGTCTTGCCGACCCCCGCCTCGCCACGCACCGCCATCAGCCGAGGCGACCTACTCGCAGCGGAGTCCAGCACATCCGTCAGGTCGCGCAGCTCCGCGTCACGTCCGACCATCGACACGGACGCGGCAGACGACCCCTGTTCGAGGTCCACCACCACATTGTGGAGCAAGGACCCGTCCGAACCCGCCGAGCACCGAAACCGGACAACTCACCAGTGCCGAAACACAACGGCCCCCGACAGGTGTCGGGGGCCGTGTCGTGTTTGATGCTGGCGGGCTGGGCTAGTCGACGGTCGCGGTGCGAGGGTCGCCGGCCTGGTGGTTCTGGATGTACTCCGCCAGCGTCATGCCGTCGAGGGCCGCGATGGGCTCGGCGTAGGTCGAGACGCTGTTGGTTCCGGAGCCTCCCTCGCCGTCGCCCTGGGCCTCTCCCGCGAAGGCGGGCGATGTGGTGCTGGCGCAGGCGATGAACGCGACGACGGTGGCGAAGGTGGCGGTCCGGATCTGGTGGATGCGGTTGGTGTTCATGATGTGCTCCTGAGGTGGTGGTGGTTGCTGATGCCTCCACGCTGGTTCTGAGGCCGCAGTGCGCGGATCGGCAGCAACCCCTCAGATCCGGGGAAGGGGCCCTTAGATACCGGGACGCCCCGCCTGGCCGGGGGAAGTGGGGAGACAGTCGGGCTGCACGTGGTCACACTCGGTGTCATGAGACCCGCTGCACTGCCGGCGACGCTGTCGGGCCGTGCGGGCGAACGGGCCAGGTTGCTCGACGTGGTCCGTGCCGGGCTGGACGGTTCGCCGCGGGCGGTGCTGGTGCACGGTGAGGCGGGGATCGGCAAGACCACCCTGGTGCGCAGCGTCTGCGAGCAGGTGAAGGGCGAGGGCGCGCAGGTGTTGTGGGGGCAGAGCCTGCGGTTCGGGGCGGTGGAGGCGATGTACCACCCGCTGGTGCTCGCGCTGGAGGGCTGGCTGGGTGAGGCGGACGACGCCGGGCGAGCCTCGGTCGTCGAGGCGGTGCCGGGTGCGGCGCTGATCCTGCCGTCGCTGGGTGCCTCGCCCACCCAGGGCCACGTCGATGCTGATGATGGTGGTCGACGCGCTGCTGAGTCGGGTGATCGCCCGGGGTCCGACGGTGCTGGTCGTCGATGACGTGCAGTGGGCCGATCCGGCCACCTGGGACGCGCTGTCCTACCTGGTGGCCGGGTTCGGCCACCAACGGCTGGCGCTGGTGACGACGCACCGCGACGAGGCCGCCGTCAGTGACCCTTCCAGCACTGGCTGGGCAACGTCCGCCGACTGCCGGGCACCGAGGAGCTGGTGCTCACGCGCCTGGACGAGGACGCCACCACGCGACCAGATCGCCGTGCTGCTGGGTCGGCTACCGGAGCCACGCCTGGTGGAGCAGGTTTTCGAGAAGTCGCGGGGCAACCCGTACTTCAGCGAGCTGCTGGTGCGGCGCGGCGACCTCGACTCCGCCGAGCTGCCCGACGACCTGCCCGACGAGCTCAGCCAGGCACTTCTCGACACGTGGCGAGGTCTGTCCAGCCAAACGCGGGAGATGTCCCGGATCCTGGCATCGGCGGCCGCCCCACCGAGTTGCGAACCCTGGACGGAGTTGCTGCGGAGCTCGGTGTGTCCGAGGTCGGTTCGGTCCGCGAGGCCGTCGACGCCGGCGTCGTCGTGATCGGGCGACGAGGGTGTCTGGTTCCGGCACCCGCTGCTGGCCGGAGTGCTGGCCGAGTCCTACCTGCCCGGCGAGGCGGCCCCGGTGCACGCGGCGTGGGCGGCCCACCTGGAGGCTCTCTCCGCCGAGGGTGTCGACGAGCTGCGCCGGTCTGGGCGACCTCGCGTCCCACCACGAGCAGGCTGGCGACGGCGTCGGCGGCGTTCCTGCGCTCCTTCTTGGTGCCGATCTCGCCGAGAAGTTTCGCGGCGCCTCGCGAGGCCGCCGACCTGCTGGTCCGGGCGGTCGACCTGTGGAAGGTGGCTGCCGACGCCACCGACACCGTCGGCCAGGCACAGCTTCTGGAGCGGGCCGGCATCGCCTGCTGGCGGGTGGGGCGGGCCCGGGAGGGCTATCGGCTGCTCCGCGCGGCACTTGACCTGGTCTCCGCCGAGCGTGACCCGCTGTGGGCGAGCAGGCTGACGCGGTGGGTATCGGGCACCGCAGATGGTGGGGGCCTTGGCGAGAACCCGAATGACAACGAGGACGAACGACGAGCCGTGGAGCTGTCCGGCGTCGATCCGGACAGCGGCGAGCACGCAGAAGCCCTGGCCCAGCTCTCCGACTCCTTGTGGTGGGACGGGCGGACCGAGGAGGCCCGCCGGCTCGTCGAGGACGCCGTGGCCGCGGCACACCGCTCGGGGTCTGCGTCGGCCATCAGCTGGGCCCATGGGCACCGCGCCATGCAGTATCTGGAAACCGACCTCGAGCGGGCGGACCTGGACTGCCAGGTCAGTTGGGACTACGCGATGGCGTCGGGCGTTCCCGAGCTGATCAGCAGTGCGTACAACGACCGGTTCAATCTGTTGTGGGCCCAAGGTGACCAGCGCCGCATGCTCGAGCATGCCCGCGACCACTACACGTGGTCGGCCGGTGAGGGGTGGCGGACGGTGTTCCCGGCCGCCCTGCTGGCAAGCGCGCTGCTCGCCGCCGGGGACCTGAGCGAGGCCGAGGGCATCGTTCGCGCAGGTCTGGCGGCGAGCGACACTCCCAGCCGTGAGGCGCACATCCGGCTCCAGGCAGCAACGCTGGCGGTTCGCCGAGGCGCGAAAGACGCGGCGCGCGATCACCTACAGCGTGCCCGAGAGCTGCTGCCCGACCTCGAGCAGCGGCCAGGGCTCATGGCGGGATCACCCATTGCCGAGACGCTGCTCGCCCAGGACGACCCAGCAGCGGCGTTCGAGCTCGTCGAGCGGGTGCTGCCCGTGAACGCCGTGGACCCGCGAGTAGTCGATGAGCTGATGGTGTGGGGGGCCCGGGCCGCGGCCGACCTGGTCGAACGAGCATCCGACGACCGCGACCAGACCGCCGTCCAGACCCACCGGGAGGCCCTGACCCGACTCGTCGAGACGCGCGCGACCCTGCCGGGGATCGCCTTCCAGCCCTCCGGTCCCGACGACACCGTCCAGGTCGCGTGGGCGGCCCTCTTCGCCGCCGAGCAAGGCCGAGCCGAGGGGTCCGAAGACTCCCTGCGCCTCTGGAGAAAGGCGGTCGCGGCGTGTGCCGCAGCCGGTATGGGATGGGAGCAGCAGGTGGCGTCGTGGCGGCTCTGCGCGGCGTTGGTCGAGTCCGGCGCCTCAGGCACGGAGGCGGCCGAGCTGCTGCGAAGTGTCTACGACTACGCAACGGGGCAGGGCGCCGTTCCCTTGAAGGCCATGGCCGAGGAGCTAGCCGCGAGTACCCGCATCTCGCTGACATCGCCACGGGTACCCGGCTCGGAGCCGGTCCCCGCCGCGTTCATCGGGCTGACCGCGCGGGAGAAGGAGGTGCTCGCCTACCTGGTGGCGAACCGGACCAACGCCGAGATCGCCGAGGCGCTGTTCATCAGCGAGAAGACGGTGAGCGTGCACGTCTCGAACCTGCTGCGCAAGACCGACACCGGGTCACGCCGCGAGGTCGCCGCGCTGGCCCGTCGCGTCGGGTGGGGAGCCGGCACTTAGAGACGAACAGCGTCTCCCGCGGTGACATTCTCGGCGGCTGACCGTGCCCCACCGGGTTTGTGTGATGACGAAAGAGAAGGCGCGGCTGATCGGGCGGATCCGTCGGAGGCGAACTTCCTCAGGTCCGGCCCGGGCCTTCGCTGACCTGCGCGGGTCCACTTCGCACGCTCCGGGTTGAGGTCGATCAGTCTGTGGTGGCAAGGGTGCGGATGGCCCGGGTGTGGCGCAGCTGCTCCAGGGCGCGTGCCCGGGTCGGACCGATGCTTCCTTTGGGGATGCTCAGCATGGCGCTGATCTGGTCGTAGGAGATCGGGGGGTCGGCCATCAGCAACTCGAGCAGCTCGCGGCGCTGGGGTGGTAGCTCGAGCATCGCCTCGCGAAGGGCGTTGAGACGCTCTTCGCGGATCACGTTCTCGTCGAGCTGTGGCAGGTCGTCCGCGCGCGCCATCGTCGCCGCTTGCGGGTCGACTGGCGTGTCGCGGCCGCGGCGCCGGATGACTTGCAGGGACTCGTTGCGGGCGATCGTGGCCAGCCAGCCCGGCAGCGCGCGGGGTTCGCGCAAGTCGTCGAGGTGTTCCACCAGCCGCAACCAGACGGTCTGGTTGACGTCATCGGCGTCGGACTGTTGCAGCCGGTACCTCGCGATCACCGATGCCACCAGGGGGAGGAAACGGTCGACGAGATCGTTCCACGACCCCTGGTCACCGGCCCGTGCAGCGTTCACAAGGTCGACAACGCTGCGCGCGTAGTGAGTGGCTGGCTGCTCCACGGCGGACGCTTCGCCAACCCTCACCGGCGTGCCCGTCCGGGTGGTGTGGCGACCGACGACCGTGACGTAGGTGGCGGTCCGGATCCGGGGCTTGGTCTGCTTGGCGTACATGAGGTGCTCCTGAGGTGGTGGTTGCTGATGCCTCCACGTTGGTTCTGAGGCCACCGCGTCCGGATCAGGAGCAACCCCTCAGATCCGGGGAAGGGGCCCTTAGATACCGGGACGGCCACCTGGCGGGGAAGTGGGGAGACAGTCGGGCTCGCAGGGGGGTCACACTCGATGTCATGAGACCGGCTGCCTTGGCAGCGACGCTGTCCGGTCGTGCGGAGCGAACGAGCGACGTTGCTCGACGTGGTCCGTGCCGGCCTGGACGGTTCGCCGCGGGCGGTGCTGGTGCACGGGGAGGCGGGCATCGGCAAGACCAGCCTGGTGCGCAGCGTCTGCGCGCAAGCGGCGGGCGAGGGCGCCCAGGTGCTGTGGGGGCAGAGCCTGCGCTTCGGGGCCGTGGAGGCGATGTACCACCCGCTGGTGCTCGCCCTGGAGGGGTGGCTGAGCGAGGCGGACGACGCCGAGCGGGCCTCGGTGATCGAGGCGGTGCCGGGCGCGGCGCTGATCCTGCCCTCGCTGGGCGCTTCGCCCGGCGGACGGCCGTCGGCGCTGATGATGGTGGTCGACGCCCTGCTCAGCCGGGTGATCGCCCAGGGTCCGACGGTGCTGGTCGTCGATGACGTGCAGTGGGCCGATCCGGCCACCTGGGACGCGCTGTCCTACCTGGTGGCCGGGTTCGGGCGTCAACGGTTGGCGCTGGTGACCACCCACCGCGACGAGGCGACTGTCAGTGAACAGCTTCCAGCACTGGCTGGGCAACGTCCGTCGGCTGCCCGGGCACCGAGGAGCTGGTGCTGACGCGGCTCGACGAGGACGCCACCGGCGACCAGATCGCCACGCTGCTGGGCCGACCACCGCCGCCCCGGCTGGTGGAGCAGGTGTTCGAGACGGTCTCGGGGCAACCCGTACTTCAGCGAGCTGCTGGTGCGCCGCGGCGACCTCGACTCCTCCGATCTGCCCGACGACCTGCCCGACGAGCTCAGCCAGGCGCTGCTGGACGCGTGGCGGGGGATGTCGGCGCCCAGCGCGGGAGATCACCCGGATCCTGGCCATCGCCGGCCGCCCGACCGACCTTCGGACGCTGGCGGCCATCGCCGCGGAGCTCGGCATCACCGCACGCCGGGACCGTCCGCGAGGCCGTCGACGCCGGGGTCGTCGTGCTCGGACGGTGACGGCGCCTGGTTCCGGCACCCGCTGCTGGCGGGCGTCCTGGCCGAGACCTACCTGCCCGGCGAGGCGGCGCCGGTGCACGCGGCGTGGGCGGCCCACCTCGAGACGGTCTCGACCGAGGGTGTCGACGAGCTGCGCCGGCTAGGCGACCTCGCGTCCCACCACGAGACGGGCCGGCGAGGGCTCGGCGGCGTTCGCCGCCCTCCTCCAGGGCGCCGACCTCGCCGAGAAGCTCGGTGCGCGGCGCGAGGCCGCCGAGCTGCTGGCCCGGGCGGCCGACTTGTGGGAGGTGGGTGCCGACACCACCGACTCCGTCGGCCGGGCGCGGCTGCTCGAGCGAGCCGGCGCGCGCCTGCCAACGGGTCGGCAGCGTGCGCCGACAGCTACCGACTCCTCGGCGCGGCACGCGACCTCGTCTCGCCCGAACGGGACCCGCTCTGGGCGAGCGGACCTCACGCGTCTGGTGGCGACGTCGCGTTCGACCTCGGCGAGACCAAGGAGTCCTCCCTCACCGAGATGCGAGCGAGCCGTGGAGCTCTCCCGGGTCGAGCCCGACAGCCGCGAGCACGCCGAGGCCTTGGCCGCTTGCCGAGAAGCTTGACTGGGAGGCGCGGACCGACGAGGCACGTCGGGTGGTCGAGGAGGCCGTGGCGGCTGCCCATCGCTCGGGGTCCGCGGCCGCCATCAGCCGGGCCCACGGCGTCCGCGCCGCAGTTCTGGTGGACACCGATCTCCGCGCAGGCCGACCTGGACTCGACGGTCTGCTGGGAGCAGGCGCATGGCCTCGGGCGATCCGACGTCATTGGCGACGCGTACGTCATCAGGCGGTTGCTCTCGTAGGCCGGGGAGACCTGCGCCGCTGCTCACGAGCATGCGCGCGACATGTACGCAGTGGTCGGTCCCGTGAGGGACCACGGTGTTCTCGAGCCTCCTCTTGGCCGAGCGTGCTGCTCGCGCATGGGAGAGCTCGACGAGGCCGAGGCCATCGTGCGCACAGGTCTGGCCGCCACCGGCCAGCCGCAGCGACGAGGCGGAGATCCGGCTCCTCGCCGGGCGTGCTGGCGGCGCGTCGCGGCGTGAACGAGGCGGCGGGCGGTCACTTGGCCCGTGCCCACGAGATCAGCCCCTAGCTCGAGGAGCCGGCCAGAGTGCGACAGCGGGTGCGGCCATGGCCGAGGTGCTGCTGGCCAGGAACGACCCAGCAGGGGCGTTCGAGCTCGTCGAGCGCGCGCTGCCCTGGAACACCGTGGACCCGCGAGATCCTCGACGAGTTGATGGTGCTCGGGGCCCGGGCCGCCGCCGACCTGGTCCAACAAGCATCGGACGACCGCGACCAGGCCGCCGTACAGACCCATCGGGAGGCACTGACCCGGCTGGTCAAGACGCGCGCGGCCCTGCCCGGGATCGCCTTCCAGCCCTCCGGTCCCGACGACACCGTCCAGCTGGCCCGGGCTGCTCTCTTCGCCGCCGAGCCGGGCGAGCCGAAGGAGTCGAGAACCAGGTGAGCCTCTGGAGGGAGGCGGTGGCGGCGTGCGCCGACGCCGGTCTCGGCTGGGAGCAGCAGGTCTCGACCTGGCGGCTCGCCTCCGCGCTGGTCGAGTCGGGCGCCTCGCGGCACCGAGGCAGCAGAGCTGCTGCGCGGCGTCCACGACTACGCCGCCAGCAGGGCGCCACACCGCTGCAGGCCCGCGTCGAGGAGCTCGCCGCCAGCGCCCGCATCTCACTGACCTCGCCACGGATCCCCACCGCAGCGACCGTGCCCGCCGCCTTCACCGGGCTGACCGCGCGGGAGAACGAGGTGCTCGCCTACCTGGTGGCGAACCGGACCAACGCCGAGATCGCCGAGGCGCTGTTCATCAGCGAGAAGACGGTGAGCGTGCACGTCTCCAACCTGCTGCGCAAGACCGAGACCGGGTCGCGGCGCGAGGTCGCCGCACTGGCGCGTCGTGTGGGTTGGGGTCACGACGGATGACGATCCGAGCGCGTTCGTGAGTATCGCCCCCGGGCTGCTGACGGGTGATGCGTATCGGACACCGGGTCCGGTGGTCCCTTGCAGCGCTCTCAAGGCGCTTCAACCGTGATTCCACCGAACGGCTTTTCTCCAAGTCACGCACCCCCGAGTGACTTCGGGCTCGAAGACCCTAGGCAGCTCACCCCACGGGACCGCGCAGCGGGGCGCTCGCATGCCTCAACGCGGGCTGGATGGCGCGCCGAACGTGCGCAGGACGTGTTCGAGCGTGGAGGTGAGCAGTTCTTGTGTTGCCTTGCGGGTGGCGTCGCCGCGTAGCCACCGCCGTGTCGCGGCGCGGTTGAGCCCTGTCCAGCACTCCAGCGCATAGCGCAGCCGGAGCGAGTCCTGGGCGATGTCGGCGTGGAAGGACGCGAGCAGGGCGACGGCGCGGCCTCTGAGGTCGGCGACGACGCGTCTCACCTCGGGGTCCGCGATGTCCTCGCCGGGTGCGATCGTGCCGAGATAGATGGTGCGGTTCGTCTCTGTCCAGTCGAGCCAGCGTGAGACGGTGTCCGCGACGCGTGCCCGGGCGCTGCGCCCCTCGGGCAGCCGCAGTGATTCCTCGCGGACTGCGTCGAGCCTTTCGAGCAGCGCAACGTAGACCTCCGTACGTCCGCCGAAGTAGTGGTGCACCAGCCCCCGCGTGACGCCGGCCGCACGCGCGATGTCCTCGACCGAGACCTCTTCGTACCCACGCTCGGCGAACAGGTCGTTGGCCGCGTCGAGCATCTGATCGCGCCGCTGCTCAGGTTGGAGTCGCCTGCGCTTCGGGGCCGTGGTCACCAGAGCAGTGTCCCAGGAATTGGCGATCCGTCAAGACACTGTTAGCGTTTCGCTCGTAAAGGCGCGGCCGGGCTGTTCAACTCAAACAGCTGCACCACTCCACCAAACCGGAGAACCAACATGTCCGATGCACTGCTCGCCTTTCCCCCAGAAATGTTCGACCCGTCAGGGGACGACATGAACTACCTGGAGATCCTCCGGGCGAAGTCCCGTCGGGCCACGCTCAGCGACGCGGAGGCCCGTGCCCTGACCGCCCTCGAGGACATGTACGCGACGGACGAGGACGAACTGAAAGAGTGACCAGCGAGTAAAGGGCACTGCCGTGTGACACCGCCGTCACCAGCCCCGGCGGATCATGTCCTTGCGCGCTTCCGCGTCCAGACATGCGTCGCGAGTCCGCAGATAGTCCGCAGAACAGTCGCCGCTCGCCAACGCAGTCAACGCGCTACAACTCGTCGGCGATCAGGTAGCCGTCGCCGTTCTGCTCGAGCTGGAGGGTGACCTCGTCCTGGCGGGTGTCTTCCTCACCCTTCTTCATCGTGTACTCGACGACGTAGCTGACGGTGAGGGCGTCGGCGTCAGCCTCGATCGAGACCACGCTTGCCGACTCCACGGTGCCCCAGAACCTCTTGTACTGGCCAAACCCGCCGCTGGCCTCCTGGAACTCCGGCGTGAGCATCTCCCACGCTGACTTCGGGTCAGAGGTGACCGTGGCCAGGTAGTCGGTGACGAAGGCCTCCATCGCCGCGGTGTCGGGCTCCGCGCTCTCGCTCGTCGACGGTGACCCGGCGTCGGTGGTCTCGGAGGAGGTCTCCGACCCAGGACCGCTGTTCGACTCCGAGTCGTTCGTGTCGTCGAAGGCGCCGAGGAGCCAGGCAAAGAGCAGGAACAGCGCGACCGCAAACAGGGCGACCAAGGCAATCAGGACGAGTGTGCTGGGGCCCCGACGACTGGCCCTCCGCGGCTCGGATGGTGGGGTCGGGGCTAGGACCTGGGTCTGGTGCTGGGGTTCGACCGGAGCAGCGGGAGCCGTCGGGTCGGGCGGCGGTAGCACGGCCGGCGGCGCGACCGCCGTCGGGGCCGCCGCAGCCGCCGCCGTGCTGGTCTGGGTGACGGCGTGCGCAACCGTACCGTCGGCCAGCAGCGGGCCTCCGTCGAGAAAGTCGCGGACGCGGGAGACCGGCCAGCGCAGGCCGGGATCGCGCACCATCGTGTGGTCGAGCAGCGTCGACAGCCAGCCCGCCTCCGGAAGGCGAGGAGGATCCTCGTGCACGATCCGGTAGAGCGCGCCCATCAAGTTGTCGCCGACCTCATAGGGAGGCTTGCCGGCCAGGGCGTGGTACGCCGTGGCGCCGAGGGACCAGACGTCGGCGGCCGCGGTGGCCGTCGAGCCGGAGGCGATCTCGGGGGCGAGGTACGCCGGAGACCCGGTGACCAGGCCGGTCTGGGTGAGCGACGCGTCGGCCTCGGCGCGCGCGATCCCGAAGTCGGACAGCTTCACCTGCCCATCGGCCGTGACCAGGATGTTGGAGGGCTTGACGTCGCGGTGCACGATCCCCGCCTCGTGGGCGGCGGCCAGCGCGTCGGCCGCCTGACGAAGCAGCGGAGCGGCCTCGTCCGGCGACAGTGCGCCGTCGCGCCGCACGAGCTCGGCGAGGTTGACGCCCTCGACGTACTCCATGACCAGCCAGTGCTGACCCTCGTCCTCGACCAGGTCGAAGACCGCCACGACGTGAGGGTGGTTCAGCCGGGCGGCCAGCCGCGCCTCGCGTTCGGCGCGTTCGAGGTCAGGACTTCCAGCGCCGGGGGCGACGCCGATGCGCTTGAGAGCCACCTGGCGGCCGAGCACGCTGTCGGTGCCGAGCCAGACCGCACCCATGCCGCCACGGCCGATCTCCCGATCGGCTGTGTACCTGCCAGCGATCTCCATCGGCTCCCTTCCCGGACCGTGCGCAAGCCTACGGGCTGGGATCGCGCTTCTAACGGGGACGGCGGACCTGCCGCACCGTAGAACCCGGTGGGCAGCCAGGCGGACGATGCGGCAGGCTTGGCAACACGTACCCGAACCCGGAAAGGTCACCGTGTCCATCGACCGGCCCATCGATCAGCAACTCCTCGACGACCTGGAGTGGCGCGGTCTCGTCGTGCACTCCACGGACCTCGACGCCCTGCGCAGCGCGCTGAGCGGGGGGAGCGTGCGGTTCTATGTGGGCTTCGACCCGACGGCGCCGAGCCTGCACATGGGCAACCTGGTCCAGATCCTGACCGCTCGCCGGCTGCAGCTCGCCGGCCACACGCCGTTCGCGCTGGTCGGCGGCGCGACGGGCATGATCGGCGACCCCAAGGACTCCGGCGAGCGGGTCCTGAACTCTTTGGACACGGTCAAGGAGTGGGTCGCCCGGGTGCGCGCCCAGATCGAGCCCTTCTTGTCGTTCGAGGGGCCGACCGCGGCCACCATGGTCGACAACTACGACTGGACGGCGAGCCTGTCGGTCATCGACTTCCTGCGCGACATCGGCAAGCACTTCCCGGTCAACCGGATGCTCGGGCGCGAGACCGTACGCCGCCGGCTCGAGTCGGGCATCAGCTACGCCGAGTTCAGCTACGTGCTGCTCCAGTCGATGGACTTCCTGAACCTCTACCGCGAGTACGGCGTGACACTCCAGCACGGCGGCTCCGACCAGTGGGGCAACATCACCGGGGGCGTGGAGCTCATCCGGAGGGCCGCGGGCGGACAGGCGCACGCGTTCGCGACGCCACTGGTGACCAAGGCGGACGGCACCAAGTACGGCAAGACCGAGGCGGGTGCCCTGTGGCTCGACCCGCAGATGATGTCGCCGTACGCCTTCTACCAGTTCTGGCTCAACGTCGACGACGTCCAGGTGGTCGAGATGCTCAAGATCTTCACCTTCCTCAGTCGCGAGGAGATCGAGGAGCTGGCGGTCCAGACGGACGAGAAGCCTTTCCTCCGGGCCGGCCAGCGAGCCTTGGCGGAGCAGGTGACGACGCTCGTCCACGGTGCGGAGGAGACGGCCCAGGTGCAGGCAGCCGCGGCTGCGCTCTTCGGCGGTGGGGACCTTGCCACCCTGAGCCCGGCCACCCTCGGCGCGGCCCTGCGAGAGGCCGGCTCGGCCCAGGTGAACGGTGAGATGCCCAGCGTGGTCGACCTGTTGGTGGAAACGGGCCTGGCCAAGAGCCGAGGCGACGCCCGACGGACCATCGCCGAGGGCGGTGCCTACCTCAACAACGAGCGCATCGAGGATCCCGAGCTCGTGCCGTCCTCGGCCGACCTGATCGGTGGCTCCTGGTTGGTGCTCAGGCGCGGGAAGAAGACCTTCGCAGGCGTCGAGCGCGCCTGAACGGCAGCCGAGGCCGCGCCGGGCTTCGGCTCACGGCACCCCGATTTGATCATCGGACCCGGCGTTGTCTAGAGTTGTCTCTTGTCGCCAGGGAGCGGCGGGAAGCAAGACCAGTCGGTCGGGCTTCCGGCCCCGGGAGACAGCCCCTCAATCTCACCGTCTCCGCCTGACTGGAGCGCCGTGCCTCTTCTGAGGTCGGAGCCCACGAAGCCGGGACGTCTGTGTGCGGGGACAGCCTCGGAGCGGAGCCTCACGGCCGAGCACGATGTGCGTCTGATTTTTGAGAACTCAACAGTGTGTCAATAGTCGACGAATTAGTTTGTTTTATACCCGTTGCCATGGCTTTTTGGGTTGTGGTGGTGGTTTCTTTGGTTGACGATAATTCTGACAGCTTTTTGTCGGGGTTTGTTGTTTGCCGGGTAGAGGTTTTCATTGGTTTTCGATGGAGAGTTTGATCCTGGCTCAGGACGAACGCTGGCGGCGTGCTTAACACATGCAAGTCGAGCGGAAAGGCCCACTTGTGGGTACTCGAGCGGCGAACGGGTGAGTAACACGTGAGTAATCTGCCCTTCACTCAGGGATAACTTCCAGAAATGGGTGCTAATACCTGATATGACCTGCCGGCGCATGTTGGTGGGTGGAAAGTTTTTTCGGTGGGGGATGTGCTCGCGGCCTATCAGCTTGTTGGTGGGGTAATGGCCTACCAAGGCTTTGACGGGTAGCCGGCCTGAGAGGGTGACCGGCCACACTGGGACTGAGACACGGCCCAGACTCCTACGGGAGGCAGCAGTGGGGAATATTGGACAATGGGCGGAAGCCTGATCCAGCAACGCCGCGTGAGGGATGACGGCCTTCGGGTTGTAAACCTCTTTCACCATTGACGAAGTCCATGCTTTTTGGTGTGGGTGACGGTAGGTGGGGAAGAAGCACCGGCCAACTACGTGCCAGCAGCCGCGGTAATACGTA
>CAVXJG010000012.1:0-114676 GCA_963762105.1 uncultured Actinomycetota bacterium
CGCCAGGACCTGTTGACCAAGCCGCAGCCGCCCACGCCGGCGGAGTTCGAGCACAGTCCTGCCAAGGTCTCCGCATCGGCGGGTCAACGACGGAAGAACCTGGCGATCCTCGCCGCCGTGGTCGTCGTGGTGGTCGGATCGCTGGTGTGGCGCTGGGTCCACGTCCACAACCCGGCTGTCGATCCTGTCGGCGACCTGACCGGCCCGGGGCTCGTCGAGGTCGATCGGGAGTCGGGTTCGGTCGTCGGCTCGTTCACGCTGCCGGTCTCGCCCGCCCAGATCGAGGCAGAGGGGGGCGTCGTCTGGGTCCGCTCCGTCGACGACCAGGCCGTGGCCGCCCTGGACCTCGACCTCGACGGCGACAGTGCTGTGGACGTGACGGGCTTGTCCGCGCCACCCTCGGCACTGGCCCTGGACGGCGCAGCAGCCATCGTGGGGCTCGGCTTCTCGGGCGAGACCGTGACGGTGACCGACGGCCAGGTCAGCGCTCCCGTGGCTGCCGTCGAGGGGACGGCGGGCAGGCTGACCCTCGCGAGCGGCGACGATGGCATCTGGGTCGCCACGATCACCGGCGACGTGCACGCGCCGGTGGGTACCCCCGGCTGGTCGCAACCGGTCAGCATCGGCGCGACGCCAGCTCGCCTCGATGTCGACGGCACCCGAGCCTGGGTGCTCACCAACGGCCGCGCCGAGCTGGTGGCACTCGACGGCAGCAGTGCCGCGCCCGTGCACTCGGCTTTGCGCGGTGAGGCGGTCGACCTCACCAGCAACGGGTCGGAGGCGTGGGTCGTCACCTCCGCCGACGACCGGCTGTGGCGCGCATCGGAGACCGGCCGGGTCGTCGCCACCCGCGCCCTGCCCGGCCCGCCGACTGCCGTGCTCGCCACCGAGGGCACGGTGTGGGTCGCCATCTCCTCGCCCGCCGTCGGTGATCGCCTTCGACCCGGACACCCTCGAGCAGGGCACCGTCGTCGACCTACCGCGCGAGCCCGTCGACCTGGCCCTCGTGGACGGGCGGTTGGCGGTCGCGGTGCGCTGACGGCTCGAGTGACGGGCGTCACAAGCCGTGACCTCACCCGTACCTGTCCCGTTGAACCGGCAACGGCGCCGGGAGGAACCCATGACTGTGCACGGCCTCATCAAGACCGCAGCTATCGGGACGGCGGTCGCGACCGCGGCATCACTGGCGCTGCTCGGCCCGACGACCACGGCCACCGGCGCAGCCTCGGCGCCCGGCACCGAGGTCAGGACCACCAACGCCTGCCTGACCAGCGTCCCCGATCCGGGCACCGACGCGCCGGTCCAGATCTGTTACACCCTCTTCAAGCCCGCCGGCGCTGCGCGCAACCACCGCGTCCCGTTCATCATGCACAGCCACGGCTGGGGCGGCTCGCGCACGACGGACCCGGCGGCGTTCAAGAACTGGCTCGACGCGGGCTACGGCGTGCTGTCCTTCGACCAGCGCGGCTTCGGCGAGAGCGGCGGGACGGCGTACGTCGAGAACCCGCGCGTCGAGGGCCGCGACGTCCGGCGCCTCGTGAGGCTGATCGCCCACCTGCGCTGGGTGCAGAAGGACGGACCGGGCGACCCGCGGCTCGGTGCCATCGGCGGCAGCTACGGCGGCGGCTACCAGTTCCTCGGCGCCTTCGAGGAGCTGCGCGTCCAGGGCAAGCCGGTCTTCGACGCCCTCGCTCCCGAGATCACCTGGAACGACCTCAGCACCAGCCTCGCCCCGCAGGCCGTGGTGCGCACCGAGTGGGCGCTGGTGCTCGGCGCTGCCTCGCTGCCCAGCCAGGCGCTGCCGCCCCAGATCTACAAGGCCCTCGTCGAAGGAGCCGCCACCGGCTTCTGGCCCGACGGCACGATCCCCGGCACCGAGAACCTCCCGAAGTTCTTCGAGCGCAACGGCCCGGCCTGGCACGTCAGCCAGGGACGCCGCCTCGACATCCCGGTGCTCTTCGGCCAGGGCCTCACCGACACCCTGTTCAACCTCCAGCAGGGGCTCGACAACTGGCGCACCGCCATCACCAAGGGCGCCCGCAAGCACAGCATCTTCGTCGGCTACAACGGCGGCCACACCCTGCCCGCCGTCTACCCGCAGGGTGTCGATGTCGCCTCCGACCCGTGCAGCAAGGAGCTGGCCGGCGGTGACTTCGCGGCCCTCGCCCTCCGTTTCATGGACGAGCAGCTCAAGGGCAAGGACACGGGTCTGGAGGGCTACGGCAAGCTTCACCTCGCGACCCCGACCTCGACCTGTACGACGGTCGACACCGTCGCGGCCGACAACCCGGTCGCCGTCGGTGATGTCGCGACCACCGAGACCGGCGGCGCGGCCATCGCCTACCCCGTGGCTCAGGGTCCGATCCGGATCGCCGGGTCCGCCTACCTCACCGGCACCATGACGGCCCTCGGCGCACAACAACCGCGCGTTCTACGGACTGGCGGTGGGCACCAACCCGCTCGACGCCAAGCTCGTGCAAAACAACGTGATGCCGTTCAACGAGCTCGCGCCCGTCATCGGCGAGCCCCGCCGGATCGAGCTGCCGGCCGTCGCGGTCGACGTCCCAGCGGGCCAGACGCTCTTTGTGATCGCTTCACCGCTCAGCGAGACGTTCGTCGGCATGGGCAGCCGGACGCCCGGTGCCGTGATCCTCCAGAACACGGTCGTGCACCTGCCTGTCGTCCCCACCCCCGCTGGTTGAGGAGGGACGAAGTCCCGTCACGAAACCCCGTAAGAAGACTGCCCTCCCTTACGGGGTTTCGTGACAGGCGCTAGCGCGCCTTCCTCAACCACCGGTAGGCGATGAGAACGCAGCGTCGAACGACGTGGTCGGCGGCTCGAAGTCGAAGCGGCGCAGGTACTCCAACGCCTCGGGCGCGCCGTGCAGCCGGTCCATCCCCGCGTCCTCCCACTCGACCGAGATCGGGCCGTCATAGCCGATCGCGCGCAGCGCGCGGAAGCAGTCCTCCCACGGTACGTCGCCCCGGCCGGCGGACACGAAGTCCCAGCCGCGCCGCTGGTCACCCCAGGGCAGGTGCGACGACAGCACGCCGTTGCGCCCGCCGCCGAGCCGCATCCGGGTGTCCTTGCAGTCGACGTGATAGATCCGGTCGGCGAAGTCGGTGATGAAGGCGACCGGGTCGAGGTCCTGCCACATCATGTGGCTGGGGTCCCAGTTGAGCCCGAAGGCCTCGCGATGACCGATCGCCTCCAGCGTGCGCTGCGTCGACCAGTAGTCGTAGGCGATCTCGGACGGGTGCACCTCGTGGGCGAACCGCACGCCGCACTCGTCGAAGACGTCGAGGATCGGGTTCCAGCGGTCGGCGAAGTCCTGGTAGCCCGCCTCGATCCGGTCGGCGCCCACCGGCGGGAACATCGCGACGTACTGCCAGACCGACGAGCCCGTGAAGCCGACCACCGTCTTCACCCCGAGCGCGCGGGCCAGCCGCGCGGTGTGCTGCATCTCCTCGGCAGCGCGCTGCCGCACGCCCTCCGGGTCGCCGTCGCCCCACACCTGCGGCCGCACGATCGCCTGGTGCCGGAAGTCGATCGGGTCGTCGCAGACCGCCTGCCCGGTCAGGTGGTTGGAGATCGCCCAGAGGCCGAGCCCGTGCTTGTCGAGGATCGCGCGCCGCTCGGCGATGTAGTCGGCGTCGTCCCAGCGCCACGCGTCGAGGTGCTCGCCGGAGACGGCGATCTCGAGACCGTCGTAGCCCCAGCCGGCCGCCAGCTCGGCGACCTCATCGAGCTTCAGGTCGGCCCACTGGCCCGTGAACAGGGTGTACGGAGTGCTCATCCAGATGACCTCCAGATCGACGCGCTGTGCTGACCGTGCCGCACTCTCCTGCACCGCCGCCAGCACGCGCTGCACCGCCAGCCCGTCGACGAACGAGGGTGACGGCTCGGAGCCGGACGCGATCGCGGCGAGGAAGTCGGCGGCCTGGCTGGTGAACGTGTGGTCCCAGCCGAGGATGTGGCCCGGTGGCCACCACGCCCCGACGTACGGCTGGTCGGACTCGGTGACCAGCCGCCGCGTGAAGCCATCAGCCGGATCGGTGCACACCGACAGCTCGTTGAGCGCCTCCAGGTCGAAGGCCAGCGCACCGGCCGAGCCGTAGACCTCGATGCTCAGCGAGTTCTTGCGGCCCGTGGCCATCCGCGACACCTCGAGCGAGGTCACCGCCCCGCCCGACGTACGCAGCGTGGCCCAGGCCGCGTCGTCGACCGTGACGTCCTCCGGCCCGTCAGCCCCCGTGCGCTGACGGACGAACGTCTCCACATTGCCCGACACCGACACCACGTCCTGACCGAGCAGGAAACGCACCTGGTCGACGGCATGCGACGCCAGGTCGCCGAGCGCTCCCGACCCGGCGGTCTCCTTGCGCATCCGCCACGTCATCGGTGCGCCGGCGTCGGCGAGCCAGTCCTGGAGGTAGGCGATCTTGACCTGCCGTACGACGCCCAGCCGACCCGAGGCGACCAGGTCGCGGGCCATCGCCAGGGCAGGCACGCGGCGGTAGTTGAAGCCGACCATCGACGCGACGCCGTGCTCACGCGCAGCGCGCGCGGCCACCAGCATCTTCTCGGCCTCGGCGACGGTGTTGGCCAGCGGCTTCTCGACCAGCACGTGCTTGCCCGCCTCGAGCGCCGCGATCGCCACCTCGGCGTGGAGGTGCCCGGGGAGACACACGTCGACGATGTCGACGTCGTCGCGGTCGATCACGGTGCGCCAGTCCGTGGCCGGCGTCGGCCCAGCCGTACCGCGCCGCCAGGTCCTTGGTCGCCGCGGGGTCGCGGGCGACCAGCACCTGCTGCCGGATGTCCGGCACGTCGGGGTAGAACGCCCGCACGTTGCGCCACGCGTTGGAATGCGCCTTGCCCATGAAGGCGCTGCCGATCAGGGCAACACCCAGGGGTCTTTGCGCCATCTGCGTCCTCCGAATCAGGTCTGGTCGGTGAGCGACCGCAGGAACGCCAGCCCGTCGCGGGCCAGGTCGTCCTGGGTCGGCGCGAGCGGCCGCCAGATCGACGCGGCGGTCGCGATGGCGGCGTTGTCGGCCGTGAAGCTCTCGATGTTCAGCGGGCCGGCGTACCCGACCTCGTCCAGCGCTGCGAGCAGCGCCTTCCAGTCGGTCTGGTCGCCGCCGGGCGCGCCCCGGTCGCTGCCGCACACCTGCAGGTGCACCAGGTGCGAGCCGGCCGTCCGGACGGCGTCGGCGCTGGACCGCTCCTCGATGTTGAGGTGGTAGCTGTCCAGCGCCAGCCCGAGGGCCGGTCCGAGCAGGCCGTCGAGCGCGGTCAGCGCCTGGTCGACGGTGTTGACCAGCGACGTCTCGTAGCGGTTGAGCGGCTCGATGCCGATCGTCACGCCCCGCTCTCCCGCCTGCTCGACCACCGGCCGCAGCGACTCACGCAGCTGCGCGTACGCCGCCGCCCGCTCGTCCTCGGTCATCCGCCATACCCGCCCGGTGGCCGCGTAGAAGGGCCCGCACACCGCCCCGGCGCCGACTGACGACGCCAGGGCGGTGCACGCTCCCAGGTACTCCTGCGTTGCTGCGACACTCCCCGGATCGGTCATCACCAGGTCCCGGCCCGGCGCCATCGCGCCGACGACGTACGGCGTCAGGCCGGTCTCCTCGAGAACCGCACCGACCACCTCGGGCGACAGGTCGCCAGGGGTCTCCAGGGGAAGCTCCACCGCGTCGAAGCCGAGGCCGGCGACGTGGTGCAGCAGGTCGGTGACGTTCTCGTCGGTCAGGGGCGAGGCCCAGACCCAGGTGTTGATGCCGATCTCGCGCATGGGAGGGGTCTCAGCGCGCGATCAGGGGATCTGGCGCTCTTGCCAGACCTCCGGGTAGCCGGGCAGGTTCTCGCCGCCGAACTTGGCGTAGTGGCCGTCGGGCATGCCCTCGTTGGCCGCGAGGTAGTCGGCGCGCTCGTCCTCGGTGATCGGCACCTGCGGAAGCACCCACTCGCTGGGCACCTCCTCGCCGGCGAAGATCTTCTGGACGGCGAGCAGCGGGGTGCGCCACTGGAAGTTGGAGTACACCGGGGCCAGGCCCGTCAGGCCGGTGTCCTCCCACTTGCGCAGGAAGCTCATCTCGTCCTCGCCGGTCATCACGGGGTAGTCGACGCCGGCGTCCTCGAAGGCCTCGATCGCGGCCACGGCACCGTCGCCGGCGTCCATCCAGACGCCCTGCACGTCACCCTTGGCGAGCTCGTCACTGATGATCTTCTTGATCTCGGTCGGGTCGGCGCCGGTGAAGTAGTCCGTCGCCTCGATGCCGGCCTCGTCGAAGAGCTTCTCTGCGGCCGCCCAGCGCTGCTCCAGCACGTCGACGCCCGGCAGGATCCGCAGCGCGACGACCTTGTCGCCCTCCTCGAGGTTGTCGATCAGGAAGTTCGCGGTGTCGATGCCCCACGCGAAGCCACCGATCGGGTGGATGAACGTCGTGGCGCAGTCGGTCTCGACGCCGCGGTCGAACACGATCACCGGCTTGCCCGTGTCGCACGCGCGCTCGACGGCAGGAGTCATCGCGGCCGTGGAGTTGGGCGAGATGACGAAGGCGTCGCACTTGCCCTCGGAGATGAAGTAGTCGATGTCGGAGATCTGGGTGTTGTCGTCGTCCTCGGCGTCGCGGGTCTCCATCTCGGAGATCACGCCCTCGTCCTGGAGCACCTTCAGCTGCTGGTTCATGGTGATCCAGCCGGTCTGCCGCCACGGGTTGGAGATCGAGGCGTTGGCGAAGCAGACCTTCTTGGCGCCCTCGGACTTGTACGCCGAGGTGTCGGTCATGTCGCCGTCGATGTACTGCAGGTACGGCTCCTCCGGGTCACCCTCGAAGGTCGCCGACCGCTGCTGGTCCTGCTCGTCGAAGAGCTCCTGCGAGAACCACTCGGTGTCGTCGCCGCCAGCCTCCGTCTCCTCGTCGGTTGGCTCGCTGGAGGCCGACGAGTCGGCCGGGTCGTCGCCCGCATTGGGCTCTGATGTCTGGCTGCAAGCGGTCAGGACCGCCAGCAAGAGAGCGGCCGCGACCGCAAGCGGGCCTCGGATGGACTTTCGGCGCATCAGTGTTCTCCTGTGTCGGTGCCCGACCGCGTCGGCGGCGGGGCAGTGGTGTCCACCGCGGGTGCGGTGGGTGGTGCGGGGGAAGCTGGAGGGCGACGCCCGAAGGTCCAGGCGCGGGCCGACGCGGCCACGGCGAGGATGATGATCACGCCCTGCACGGTGTTGCGCCACGTCGACTCGACGTCTTGGAAGGTGAGCAGCGCCAGCAGCAGCTCGAGAGCGAAGGCACCGGCCGCGGCCGAGAGCACCCAGCCGCGACCGCCGCCGAGCACCACGCCGCCGAGCACGACCGCGGTGATGGCCTGGAACTCGTAGCCCTGGCCGACCGACGGGTGCACGCCGGCGTACCCGACGAGCAGGATGCCCGCGATCGTGGCCGACAGCGACGAGAGCATGAACGCCCAGGTCTTGGTCCACCACACCGAGGTGCCGGCGAACGCCGCCGCCTCCGGGTTGTCGCCGACGGCCAGCAGGGTGCGCCCGTACGACGACCGCATCAGCAGCGCGCCGAGCACGGCGACGACGACCAGGATGAGGACGGAGTACGGGATCACGTCGACGACGGGGACGTCCGTGATGCCGCCGCGGCCGATCTGGCGGAACTTGTCCACGGGGTTGCCCGTCGCGGCGCCGCCGGTCAGGTACTTCACCAGGCCTCCGAGGGCCAGGAACATGCCGAGCGTGACGATGAAGCTGGGCACCTTGAGCAGCGTCGTGCCGACGCCGTTGAGGAAGCCGATGAGCGCCCCGACACCGATCATCAGGACCATGACCGGCAGGATGCGGCCCTCGTCCTGGCCGATGAGGTTGCCGGCCATCACCACCTGGGTGGCGATCACGGCGCCCATCGACAGGTCGAACTCGCCCGAGACGATCACGTAGTACTGCCCGATCGCGGCGATCGCCAGCGGCGCCGTGCGGCCGACGAAGCGGATCAGGAAGCCGGGGTCCCCGAAGTTGGGGTTGGACCAGATCACGGCGACGAGCAGGACGGCGACGAGCACGAACACCCCACCACCCGGCGTGACCGCGGCGCGGACGGCGCGCTGGGCGACCGTGCCTTGGTGGAGAGGGATGGTGGCGCGGGAGACGGCGGTGGTAGTCATCCGTCCTCCTTCAGCACCGAGCCGAGGGCGGAGGCATGGCCGAAGCGAGCGGGCCGGCGGACGATGCTGCGCCGGGCATAGACGGCCACGGCGAGCACGATGATCAGGCCGCGGACGACGTCCTTGAGGAACGGGTTGACCCCCATCACGGCCATCACGTTGTCGAGCACGGCGAAGATCGCGACGCCGCCGATGGTGCCGACGACGCTGCCCTTGCCGCCGGCGAGCAGGGTGCCGCCGAGCACGACCGCCGCGATCGAGAGCAGGTCGTAGCGGCCCTGGCTGCCGATGGTCGGGCTGCCGATCCCGGTCCGGGAGAGCAGCGTGAGCCCCGCGAGCCCCGCGAACACGGCGCACAGCACGTGGGCCACGATGACGGGGTACGCCGTGTGCAGGCCGGACATCCGGGAGACGGCGCGGTTGCCGCCGACGGCGTAGAGGTGGTGGCCCCAGCGGGTCCAGCGCAGCGCGGCCCACACGATCGCGGCAGCCGCGAACATGAACATCGCGACGTACGGCATCACGCCCAGTCCGGTGACCCCGAAGAACTGGAGGTCGTCGGCCGCCTGGCCGGTGCTGCCCTGGTAGTTGGACGCGAGGTAGCCGCTGATGATCAGCCCGACGCCGAGGGTGGCGATGAAGCCGTGCACGTCGAGCAGGGTGACGATCAGCCCGCTGGCCAGCCCGACCAGCGCGGCGACCGCGAGCGCGGTGAGCACGCCGCGCACCATGTTGGCGTCGTCGCCGGCCATGATCCCGCCGGCGACCAGGGTGGTCAGGCTGGCGACGTAGGGGACCGACAGGTCGAGGCTGCCGGCCAGGATCACCAGCGTCTGCCCGATGGAGATGAAGCCGAGGACCGTCATGGTGGTGAAGATCGTCCAGAGGTTGCCCTGGCTGAAGAAGTTGCGGTCCTTGGTCAAGGTGAGCACGGCCGAGACCACCACGATCAGGGCGAGGACGACGTAGACGAGCTGGGTCGAGGTGAGGGCCGCCGTACGCCGGCGGCTGCGGCGGGCGCCCCGTTCGCGGGTGGCGGGCGTGGCGGTCGTCGTCATGCCGCGCCCTCGTCGGTCGCGGCGCCCGTGGCAAGCCCGAGCACCTGCTCCTCGGTCGAGCCCGCGGGCAGCTCGCCGACGAGCAAGCCGTCGCGCATCACGAGGATGCGGTCGGACATGCCGATGACCTCGGGCAGCTCGCTGGAGACCATCAGGATCGCGACGCCGTCGGCGGCGAGCTTGCGCATCAGCTCATAGACCGCGTGCTTGGCGCCGACGTCGATGCCGCGCGTGGGCTCGTCCATCAGCACCACGCGCGGGTCGATGCTCAGCCAGCGCGAGAGCACGACCTTCTGCTGGTTGCCGCCGGAGAGGAACTGCACCTCCTGGTCGAGTCCGCGCGCCGACACCTCGAGGCTCGACAGCACGCCGGGCAGCTCTCGGCGCGCGACCCCGGCCCGGGACGGCAGCACGGCGCGGACCACGCCGAGGGCGTTGTCGAGGATCGACTGGTTGAGGGCGAGGCCCTTGGCCTTGCGGTCCTCGGTGACCAGCGCGAGCCGGCGGCGGACGCCCTGGCGCGGGCTGCGCACGGTGACGGTCTTGCCGTCGAGCGCCATGGTGCCGCGGTCGAACGCGTGCACGCCGAAGACCGCCTCGACGAGCTCGGTGCGGCCGGAACCCTGGAGTCCGGCGAGGCCGACGATCTCGCCGGCGTGCACGGTCAGGTCGACGCCGTCGACGTACGGGTTCCCGACGCCCTCGAGGGTCAGCCGGACCTCGCCGACCTCGGTGCCCGGGATCTTGTCGGGGAAGTACGACGTCAGCGACCGGCCGACCATCTGTCGCACCAGCGAGGCCTCGGTCAGCTCGCTCGCCGGCCCGCTGCTGACCTGACGACCGTCCTTGAGGATCGTGATCGTCTGGCAGAGGTCGAAGATCTCCTTGAGCCGGTGGGAGACGTAGAGGATCGCCACGCCCCGGCCGGTCAGCCGCTCGATGATCGAGTAGAGGAGCTCGACCTCGTGGTCGGCCAGCGACGCGGTCGGCTCGTCCATCTGGATGACCTTGGCGTCGAAGCTGACGGCCTTGGCGATCTCGACGACCTGCTGCTCGGCGACCGAGAGCTGGCGCACGAGCGTGCCGGGCTTGAGGTGGGTGATGCCGAGCCCGGTGAGCAGCTCGGCGGTGTCGCGCTGCATCCGCCCGATGTCGACCAGCCCGAGGCGGCGCGGCTCGCGGCCCAGGTAGACATTCTCGGCGATGGTGCGCTCGGGCAGCAGGTTGAACTCCTGGAACACCGTCGAGACGCCGGCCCGCTGCGCCTGCACCGGGTGACCGAAGCTCACCTCATGGCCGTCGAGCTCGATGGTGCCGCTGTCGGGCTGGTAGACGCCGGCCAGCAGCTTCATCAGCGTCGACTTGCCCGCGCCGTTCTCGCCCACCAGGCCGTGCACCTCGCCCGGCCGGAGCACCACGTCGACATCGGCGAGCACGGTGTTGCCGAGGAAGCTCTTGGTCATGCCCCGTGGCCACCAGCAGCGGCGGGCCTGGCATCGAGAGAGGCGTCGACGGGCGGCACGGCGCCACTGTGGCACGCGTCACCCACTTCTGTCGAGAGGCACGCAAAAGTTGCCGTCTAGACGGCGGAAGCCCTGAGTGCTTCACTGCTGCCGTGCACGCGGGCGACATCTTCGACCTGTTGCGCGACGGCCGGCCGTGGACGCGCGCCGAGCTCGCCGACGCCACCGGCCTGGCCCGATCGACCATCGCCGCCCGGATCGACGTGTTGATGCGCCTGGAGCTGGTGGCGCCGTTCGGGGGCGCCCGCTCGACGGGTGGCCGACCGCCCGCGCTGTTCGCGCTCAACCCGGCCGCCAAGGTCGTGGTCGGCGTCGACGTCGGCGCCACCCACGTGCGCGCCGCCCTGGCCGACCTCTCGGGCGAGATCCTCGGCGAGGTCGGGACCAGCCTCGACGTGGCCGAGGGACCCGAGGTGGTGCTCGGCTGGGTGTCCTCGACCGTGCGCGCGCTGCTGAAGGCGCAGCGCCGTCCGCTCAAGCACCTCGCGGCGATCGGCCTCGGCCTGCCCGGCCCGGTCGAGCACGCGACCGGCCGCCCGATCAGTCCGCCGATCATGCCGGGCTGGGACAAGTACGACGTCCCGGGACGCCTGCAGCGCGAGTACGCCGTGCCCGTCCTGGTCGACAACGACGTCAACATCATGGCCCTGGGCGAGCAGCAGGCGCACCAGCCCGACGTCGACGACCTGGTGCTGGTCAAGGTCGCCACCGGCATCGGCTCCGGCATCATCTCGGGCGGCCGCTTGCAGCGCGGCGCCACCGGCGTGGCCGGCGACCTCGGCCACGTCCGGGTGATCGGTGCCGACGACGTGACCTGCCGCTGCGGCAACACCGGCTGTCTGGAGGCCGTGGCCGCGGGACCCGCCCTGGCGGCCAAGATCCGCGCCGGCGGCGGCACGGCCCACGACGGCCAGGACGTCGTCGACCTCGTGCGCGCCGGCGACGCCCTCGCGATCGCGGCGGTCCGACAGGCCGGCCGAGACATCGGCGACGTGGTGGCCGCCATGGTCAACCTCATCAACCCGTCGGTGGTGGTGATCGGCGGTCAGATGGCCCAGGCCGGCGAACACCTGCTGGCCGGCATCCGCGAGACCGTCTACCACCGATCACTGCCGCTCGCGACCGAGCACCTGCGGATCGTGCCGTCGCGCGCGGGCGGCGAGGCCGGTGTGCTCGGCGCGTCGGTGATGGCCATCGAGCACGTGCTCTCCCCCGCCGCGATCGAGGCCGCCAGCCTCGCCCTCTCCTCCGCTGGTTGAGGCCCCGCTGGTTGAGGAGGGCGCGCTAGCGCCCGTCACGAAACCACCGCGACCATCACGCCGACCCCGCCCATCGCTGGTTGAGGAGGTCGCGCAGCGACCGTCACGAAACCACCGCAAGCGTCACGCCCTCCTCCACAGGCAATTCCGGGCCGGTTGCAGCAGCGCGATCAAGGCCACGAAGGTGACGACATGCCGTGGGTCTATCTCGTCGAGTGCCGCGACGGATCGTTCTACGTCGGCAGCACCTACGACCTGGAGCGGCGGCTCAGTGAGCACAACGAGGGTCTGGGCGCGAAGTACACCCGGAGGCGCCGCCCCGTGACGTTGCGGTGGTCGGCGCACTACGACCGAGTAGAAGACGCGTACGCCGCCGAGAAACGCCTTCAGGGCTGGGGACGTCGCAAGCGCCAGGCCCTCATCGACGGCGACTTCGGCATGCTCCCCGGCCTCTCGTCACGCGGCTGGGCCGCGCGGAAGGCCAGAGGTGAGGTCTGACGTACGTTGCGCGCCCGCTGGTTGAGGAGGTCGCGCAGCCCAACCGCTGGTTGAGGAGGTCGCGCAGCCCAACCGCTGGTTGAGGAGGTCGCGCAGCCCAACCGCTGGTTGAGGAGGTCGCGCAGCCTGACGGCCCTCCTCAACCAACGGGCCCAGTCGCTGGTTTCGTGACGGGCCTTGACGGCCCTCCTCAACCAACGGGCCCAGTCGCCGGTTTCGTGACGGGCCTGACGGCCCTCCTCAACCAACGGCTACACACGCTCGCCTAACCTCGACCGCATGCGTTCTCCCCTCGGGCTGCTGGCCGTCCTCGCTGCGTGTGCCCTGGCCGTCCCGGCCACCACGTCGCTCGCGGGCGCGGACCCCGGCGGCGCGTCGGGCGGTGCCGACAAGCGGCCACGGCAGTCGGGCCCGCAGACCTCGGACGGCGTACGCGGCAAGATCGCGCCGTACGTGCCCCGGTTCCTGCAGAAGCCCGCGACCATCACCTCCGACATCACCTGGGCGGTGGCTCCCGGTGTGACCTTCCGCCAGTGGGACCAGGTCGACGCGCGCGGGCCGATCCGCGCCTCCCTGCTGACCATCGACCCGGCCACACCCGGCCTGGCCATCGACTACGCGAGCGCGAAGTCCGTGCGCAACCGTGAGACCGTGCGTCGGATGATCGCCCGTGACGGCGCGATCGCCGGGATCAACGGCGACTTCTACGACATCGGCGACACCGGTGCGCCGCTGGGCCTGGGCGTCGACCGCCAGCGCGGCCTGCTGCACGCCCGCAAGTACGGCTGGAACCGTGCCTTCCTGATCAAGAACGGCGTGCCGACGGTCGCCAACCTCCCGATGACGGCCAAGGTCGTCCAGGAGCCGTGGATGAAGATCCTCCACTACAACTCGCCCACGATCTTCGACGGCCGGATCGGCATCTACGACTACCGGTGGGGTTTGACGGCGGGCTACCGCGTCGTCGACGACCAGCGTGAGGACGTCCGCCAGGTCGTGATCCGGCACAACCACGTCGTCTCCAACAAGCCCACCTTGACCTATGGCGAGAAGATCCGAGGGCTGGTGCTGATCGGCCGGGGCACGGGCGCCGACTCCCTCGGCGCGCTGAAGAAGGGCGAGAAGGCTCGCGTGACGTGGTCGCTCCGCGGGAACCCCGAGGTGGCGATCTCGGGCAACAAGGTGCTGCTGCTGCACGGCGTACGACGCGTGGTCGACGACCGCGAGATGCACCCGCGCACCGCCGTGGGTATCGACCGCGACACCGGCCAGGTGCTGATGCTGGTGGTCGACGGCCGCCAGTCGTTCAGCCGCGGCTACACCATGGTCGAGCTGGCGAACCTGATGACCGCGCTCGGCGCCGAGGACGCGCTCAACCTCGACGGCGGCGGCTCCTCCACCATGCTGGCCCTCGACCCCGAGGGTCGGATCGGCGTTCGCAACTCACCGTCGGACGGCTTCGAGCGCCACGTCGCCAACGGCCTCGAGGTCACCTACACCCCCTAGGACGGCCCCAGCCGCACGTGCGTGGCGCCGGGGAGGTCGAGCATGGTGACCACACCGGTCTCGACATCGACGACGCGCGCCCTCAGCCTGGTCGTCGACCCGAAGCTCCCCCGCACAAAGGTGAAGGCGATGTGCCGACCGTCTGGGCTGAACGTCGGCTGGATCGCGTGCTCGGTCACCCGTCGTACGTCGTCAGCGGCCGCAGACTGCCGTCGCCGACGTCCAACGAGCAGCAGGTTGTCGTCGCGGACGAACACCACCGTGCTCACCGGACCAGTCCGGGAGCCGGTGACCCGGGCCCGTCGAGACGGCCCCTTCCAGCTCGCCAGCACCCGGCGATGGTGACCGTCGGCGCGGATCGGTGACGACGCGCACCCGCTTCACCACGGTCTCGTCGAGCCGCGTCGACGCGAAGACGTCCTCCTCGAAGACGAGCGAGTGGCCGTCGTCGGACCAGCGCGGCGAGTAGAACCCGACCCGTCCGGCTGCGGTCGGCCGTGAATCGTGCGCACGTGGCCATCCGGCGACGTCCACGACGCGCAGCAGCGCGCGCGAGGTCGTCACTCCGTCCTTCGTCTGCACCTCCACGAAGGCGATCTCGCGCCCGTCCGGTGACCAGGCCGGCATCTCGACGTAGAAGCACGCCGCCTTGCAGGCGTAGAGCCGGCGCGCGTGCGACCCGTCGTCGCCCAGGGTCCAGATTTCTGAGAAGTCGGTCTCGACCGCCAGCCGCTCCCCGTCCGGCGACCAGTCGGGGTGCTCAGGCGTTCCGTCGAGGCCACTGCCCGCGTCGACCACGGCGCTGCTCGCCCGACGGCCGCACCCAAACGGTGCCCTGGCGTCTGGTAGACCACCGACGGCTGCGAGGTCGCCCTCGGCCGACGCGGGACGCTTGGTGTGCGACTGGCTGCTGACTTGGCGCCCCGGCACAAGCGGTCGATGCCGACAGGAGCACGGGCCAGCAGTCCCAGGGTTGCCCTCATGTCGGATACCTCGCGCCGCTCGAGCGATCCGGATGACACGGTCAGATCGCGCGGTCTGGACCTGTCATCCTGAGGCAGGCGTCGAACGAGGTACTAGACGTGGGCGAGCTCCCTGTCACCGACTGGGCGGTGCGCGACCAGGTTCTCGGTCACGCGTGCCGCGGACTTCGACGCGTTCTACCTCGCCGAGCTCCCTCGCCTGACCCGGTTGGCGCGCGGCCTCTGCGGGGCGGCCCTGGCCGAGGACGTCGCCCAGGAGGCCATGATGGTCGCCTACCGTCGCTGGGCCTACGTCTCCGCCCTCGAGCGACCCGACCTCTGGGTCCGCCGTACGTGCGCCAACCTCGCCGTCTCCCAGTTCCGTCGACGGATCGTCGAGCTGCGCGCCCTGGCCCGGCTGAGCAGCCGTCGGGAGGTTCCGGCGATGACCGACGACAGCGAAGAGTTCTGGACGGCCGTACGCCGACTCCCGACGCGGCAGGCCCAGGTCGCCGCGCTCCGGTTCGTCTACGTCATGCCGATCGCCGACATCGCCGCCGCACTGGACTGCACGCCGGGCACAGTCAAGCAGCACCTCAGCCGGGCCCGACACGCGCTGGCCGCCGGGCTCGGCCTGGACCCGGAGGAGTTGTCATGAGCCTGGACACGCGCATCGCGGCCGCGGTCGAGGACCTCGAGCGCCGGACGCTGGTGGACGCGACGGCCGGTCTCGCGCGGCTGCGGCAGACCGACCGCCGTCGCAGGGCCACCCGGGCCGTCATCGCTGCCGTCGCCGTAGTCCTGCTCGCGGCTGGGGCGGTCTGGCGGTTCGGCGGCACACAGTCGAAGCCGGAGCCCGCACCGGTCGTGCCGCACGTGTCCAACGGCGCACTGCTCGTCGATGACGGCGACGGGAGACACCGTGGTCGCGGGCGCCGGATCGCTCCCGCACCTGCCCGTCGGGGCTGCCAGTCAACGGACACCTCGACGTGGTCTGGCGACGGCATCCGACCTCGTCCACGACACGACCAGCGGCACGCTGGTCGCCCTCGACGTCGAGACCGGCGGCGTCCGAGGTCCTCACGTCCTGCGCCGCACCGTGTTTCGCAGGTGTCGCTCCACGACATCACCCGCATCGCCGTGGCATCGGACGGCGAGCTCCGGGTGCGTACCCCCGGCGGGGAGGCGACGATCCCGCTACCCGGTCTCCGCCCGGGACGCGCCGGTGTGGTCGCCCGACGGCACCCGGATCGCCTTCGCTGCACCGACCGGCCTCTATGTCGTCAAGGCCGACGGCTCGTGGCTGCGGCGCTACTGGGACCCGGCACCTGGACTCCTGGCGGTCCCGCCGTCCTGGTCACCCAACGGTGAGTCCGCTGGCGTACGTCGCGGCCAGGCCAGTGCCGGGTGGCGACAGTGACGCCGAGGACCTCGTCCTGGCGGACTACAAGCTCATCGTGGTCGACGTCGCGTCGGGGTCGATCAGGAAGATCGCGAACGCTCGGTCGCTGCACCTGCGCCGGCCTGGCGCCAGCGGTCGCCTGGAGCCCCGACGGGGAGCTGGTCGCGTTCACGGGGGTGGGCCAGCGAGTCGGCATCTACACGGTGCCCGCGCAGGGCGGCGAGGTCGCGCGACTGAGCAGGGAGAAGGTCGGCGGCGCGCTCGCCTGGCAGCCGGTCCTCGATGAGCTCAGGCGGCGGGGACGGCCACGATCGCGACGGAGGTGACCGGAGCCAGGCACTCGGGCAGCGGGTCGGCGACCTTGAGCGGGGTGATGGTCCACGAGCCGGGCTCCCCGGTGACCTCCACTCCGGGCGGCACGTCGCAGCCGATCGAGACGACCGCCCCGATCAGAACCTGGCCCTCGGGGACCGTGGTGGCGGCGACCTGTTGGGCGATCTTCTCACCGAAGCCAGGGAACTTGAACTGCTCGACGAAGGCGTCCACCTGCGCCTGGTCCCCTAGCTCGACGGCCGTGGTGGACACCTGCCCGCCGGCGGCGGTCTGCGACAAGATCGCGATCTCGTCGAACTCCACGCCATCGCCGGTCGGTTTCCCGGTCGGCGAGTCCGATGGAGTCGACGGGGTCGACGTCGCCGGCGAAGACGTCGACCCGGCCGGGTCACTGGCCACGTCGGAGGAGTCGTCACCCGCGCACGCCGGAAAGCACGAGCAGCGGAGCGAGCAGGAGTGGTCCGAGAAGTCGCTTCATGGTCATGGGACGGTAGCGAGCCGGTCGGCGTTCCGTCTCAGCCGGGGACGTGCTGGCCCTTGCCCAGGATGGTCAGCCCGTCCTCGACGATGAAGCCGCGCTTCCTGTCCTCGTCGTGGTCGGCCCCGATCCTGGTGCCGGGCGGGATGTCGACCGACTTGTCGATGATCGCGTTGCGCACCACTGCGCCGGCGCCGACGTGGACGCCGTGCAGGAGCACGGAGTCGGAGACGATCGCGCCGTTGTCGACGTAGCAGGCGGGCGAGAGCACCGACCGGCTCACCGTCCCTCCGGTGATGACGACGCCCGGCGAGAGCAGCGTCTCGTCGGTGCGCGACGGCTGACCCTCGGCTCCCTGCCCGACCTTGACCGGCGGCTGTGGGCCGTACGACGTGTAGATCGGCCACGCGAAGTTGTAGAGGTTGAAGATCGGCAGCGGCGAGACGACATCCATGTGCGCGGCGTAGTAGGACGACATCGTCCCGACGTCGCGCCAGTAGCCGCGGTCGCGGTCGGTCGAGCCCGGCACGTTGTTGTCCTTGAAGTCGTAGACGCCCGCCGCCCCCTTGCCGACGAAAGCCGGCACGATGTCGCCGCCCATGTCGTGCTTGGAGCCGTGCAGCGTGGCGTCGCTGGTGACCGAGTCGATGAGGGCGTCGGCGTCGAAGACGTAGTTGCCCATCGACGCCAGCACCTCGTGCGGGCTGTCGGGCAGCCCCTCGGGATCCTTGGGCTTCTCGAGGAACTCCCGGATCGAGTTGGGGTCGTGGGGGTGCACGTCGATGACGCCGAACTGGTCGGCCATCGAGATCGGCTGCCGGATCGCGGCCACCGTGCAGGCCGCGCCCGAGTCGACGTGCTGGTCGACCATCTGGGAGAAGTCCATGCGATAGACGTGGTCGGCGCCGACGACCACGACGATGTCGGGCCGCTCGTCGGTGAGCAGGTTGAGGGACTGGAAGATCGCGTCGGCGCTGCCGAGGTACCAGTGCTTGCCGACCCGCTGCTGCGCCGGCACCGGGGTGACGTGGTTGCCGAGCATCGTCGACATCCGCCAGGTCTGGGTGACGTGGCGGTCGAGGCTGTGGGACTTGTACTGCGTGAGCACGACGATCTTGAGATAGCCGGAGTTCACGACGTTGGAGAGCGCGAAGTCGATGAGCCGGTAGATGCCCGCGAAAGGCACCGCGGGTTTGGCCCGGTCGGCGGTCAGCGGCATCAGCCGCTTGCCCTCCCCGCCGGCCAGCACGATGGCGAGCACGTTCCTACGTTGTCGGTCGGCCATGGTGGTCAACGTAGCCGGTGCGGGAGCCGTGCCGGGAGGGGTAGTTTCACGGGTGTGCGCGTCGACGTCGTGAGCAAGGAGTACCCACCCGAGGTCTACGGCGGAGCCGGGGTGCATGTCGCCGAGCTGGTCCGGGCCCTGCGCGCCATCGACGGGCTCGAGACCCGGGTGCACGCCTTCGGGGGGCTGCGCGACGAACGCCTCACCACGGCGTACGGCGACCTGCCCGAGCTCGCGGGCGCCAACGGCGCCATCAAGACGATGGGCGTCGACCTCGCGATCGTTCCGGGCTGCGAGGGGACCGACCTGGTGCACTCCCACACCTGGTACGCCAACTTCGCCGGCCACGTCGCCGGTCTCCTCTACGGCGTCCCGCACGTCATCACCGCCCACTCGCTCGAGCCCCTGCGCCCGTGGAAGGCCGAGCAGCTCGGCGGCGGCTACGCCGTGTCGTCGTGGGTGGAGAAGACCTCCTACCTGGCCGCGTCCGCCGTGATCGCGGTCTCGGCGGCCATGCGTGACGACGTGATCGCGTCCTACCCCGACATCGACCCCGACCGGGTCAAGGTCGTGCACAACGGCATCGACACCGACGACTGGGCACGCGTCGACAACCCCGACCGGGTCCGCGAGCTCGGTCTCGACCCCGACCGTCCCTCGGTGATCTTCGTCGGCCGGATCACCCGCCAGAAGGGCCTCCCCTACTTCCTGCGCTCGGTGGCCCAGCTGCCGCCCGACGTGCAGATCGTGCTGTGCGCCGGCGCGCCCGACACCCCGGAGATCGAGGCCGAGGTGGTGGGCCTGGTCGAGGAGCTGTCACGGACCCGCACCGGCGTCGTCTGGATCCGCGAGATGCTGCCGCGACCCGACGTCGTCGCGCTGCTCTCGGCGGCCACCGTCTTCGCCTGCCCGTCGATCTACGAGCCGCTCGGCATCGTCAACCTCGAGGCGATGGCCTGCGAGACGGCGGTGGTCGCCACCGCGACCGGCGGCATCCCCGAGGTGGTCGTCGATGGCGCCACCGGCCGGCTGGTGCCGATCAAGCAGGCCACCGACGGCACTGGCACGCCGCTGGACCCCGACCAGTACGTCGCCGACTTCGCCGCCGCGCTGACCGAGGTCGTCACCGACCCCGACCGGGCCCGGGCGATGGGCCAGGCCGGCAGGCAGCGGGCCATCGACGCGTTCAGCTGGGGGTCGATCGCCGAGCAGACGCTGGAGATCTACCGCTCGGTGGCCAGAACCTAGCCGGCCTTCGACGTCTGCAGGATGGTGCCGTCGAGGTCGGCCTGCAGGTAGCCGGAGTCGCCGTCGTCGTTGCTGACGTAGACCGCGAGCTGCGGCTCACCGCTGAGGATGCCCCGGTCGAGGATCACGTAGGTCGACGCCGGGTCGGGCACGCCCAGGGTCTGCTGGGCCGTCCGCACCAGCATCATCACCTTGGCGGGCCTCAGGTCGGCGAGGTCGACCGGGGCAGTTTCCTCGGTGTCCTCCATCGGGTCGCCGAGCTGGTCGAACGCCCCGTCCAGGTAGTTCCAGAGCGTCACCTTGTCGTCGCCGTCCGGCACCCAGGAGACGACGTACCCGGCGTCGTAGAAGACCGCCCGCACCACCTCGGTGCTGTCGAACGTCTCGTCGTAGGCCGTCACGAAGTCGCGGAGGCCCGCGGCGGTCAGCTCGAAGGGCGGGCCCGCCGGGATCGGGTCGGTCGTCGACGACCTCGGTCCCGCCGCCTCCGGACTGGGCGGTGAACAGGACGATCCCGAAGACGATCGGCGCCAGCACGAAGACCAGCCACCATCACCAGGCAGCCGACGAGGAACTTGCGGGCCGCCTGCAGCCGACGCGGTGCCGGACTTGGTGCCCGCGGCCTTGTGCTTCTTCGCAGCTCGGCGGCGGGCCGTAGAGGTCGGCGGGAACCGACCCGACGCCGGTCGAGCCGGTCGAGACCACGGGCGGCGGCACCACCGCCGTCGGCGGCAGCGGAGCCGGCGCCGTGGCGATGTCGCGGACCAGCCCGTCGAGCTCGCCCACCGTCATCGAGGAGCGCACCCGCTCGACCCGCAGGTCGTGGTCCTGCTGGCTGATCTGGCCGTTGCGCAGGGCGGCAGCGATGACATAGACCGCCCGGTCCCGGTCGCGGTCCTTGGCCCGGGCCTGCGGGTCGCCGTCGAACACGCGGTCAGGCTAGTGCCTCGACACACCCGTCAGCGGGCGATCCGCCACCACGGATCGACGGGTCGAGCGGCGCGCGGTTCGAAGCGTTCACCCGGCCGCGGCACGGCCACGTCGACACCCGTCGCGTGGGCCGCCTCGACCAGCCGCTCGGGCGGCTCGGCCCACGCGTGGAACGCCAGGTCGAAGGTGGCCCAGTGGATCGGCACCAGCACGCCCGACCCACCCATCTCCCCGTGCACCCGCACGGCCTGCTCGGGGTCGAGGTGCACGTCGGGCCAGCGGGCGTCGTACGCCCCGATCGGCAGCAGCGACAGGTCGAAGGGGCCGTGCCGGCGACCGATCGCGCCGAGCTCCTCGGTGTATCCGGTGTCGCCGCCGAAGTAGACCCGGGTCTCGCCGGCGGCCAGCACCCACGACGCCCACAACGTGCGGTTGTTGGTGAGCCCACGGCCGGAGAAGTGCCGGGCCTCGGTGCAGGTCAGCGACAGCTCGTCGGCCCGGCCACCGGCCGGGTCGCCAAGCGGTGTGGGTGGCGTCCCAGTCGAGCTCGACGATCCGGTGCGCCGGCACGCCCCACCGGCGCAGGTGGGAGCCCACGCCCAGCGGCACCACCCAGGGCGCGTCCTGGCTCGCGGTCAGGGCGTCGACGGTCGCGGTGTCGAGGTGGTCGTAGTGGTCGTGCGAGATCACGATGGCGGCGAGCCGCGGCAGGTCGGCGATCGCCAGCGGCACGGGATGCGTACGCCGCGGGCCCACCGTCGCCGACGGCGAGCAGCGCTCGCTCCACACCGGGTCGGTGAGCACCCAGTGGCCGCCGATCTCGAGCAGCGTGGTGGCGTGGCCCAGCCAGGTGACGGCCAGCTCCGCGGCCTGCGCCGGCAGCTCCGGCCGCACCAGTGGCACCGGTCGGGTCGGGCGGCCGCTGTTGTCGCGGCGGGCCATGTCGAGCGCGATCGAGCCCGTCTGCTCCACGACCGTCATCGGCAGCCGGTTGGCGAACCGGCCCTCGCGCCAGGGCGCCGTGCGCACCGCGGGCGGGTCGACGGTGACGGTGCGGGCGCCGAGCGAGCGGCGCAGGCTGAGGGCGAAGCCCGCCACCGGTGCGACCAGGCCGACCGCGACGAGCGGGATGACGAGAGGCAGACGGCGACGCACGCCCCCAGTCTTCCAGCCCACCGGTTGACGAGGGGCCGCAAGGCCTCGATCCAGACAGCCTCAGCGCACGCGGATATTGCCTGCCCGCAGCGCACCCTCGGTCGTCAGCACCACGTCGCCGTCCGGGTCCCGGACCACGATGCCGAAGCGGTCGGGCGCGCCCTGCGGTTCTCGGCGGTTGTCGTGCACGACGACGCGGAAGCGGTAACCGCGCCGCCCATCCCACCGACCTCGCCCCAACCAGCGTGCCCGGTCGCCGGAGACCTCCAGGTCGCGAAGCCAGACGGCGACGAGACGGTGCCCGGCGCTGGTGACGGCGAGGTGTCCGGCCGTCTTGGCTCCAACCGGTCGCACGGAGAAATCGAAACCGGTACGGCGCCCGTCCTTCTTGATGAAACCCCAGCCGTCAGCCGGAGGCGGATTGACGTGGATCGAAAGGGGCCCGATGGTCTCCGCCCCTCCATCGTCGTCGGTCGCCGTGGCCACCAGGTGGTAGAACCCGGTGTCGTAATGGTGCGACGCCGTGCAGGACCCGCCCACGACCGCGGCGACCGATGTCGCCCCGTCCCCCCACGCGACAGTGCAGCTCAGCGAGTCGTTGAGGCCCCAGTCGTACACGTCCGCCTCGAAGACAGCCAGGGCGTCGTACGGGTAGGTCGTTCCGGTGTCGGGTTGCATGAGCAGCGTGTCGGGCGGGGCGTTGGTGATCGTCGCCGTCATCGAGTCCGAGACCGGCGGGTTCACGCCGTCGTCTGCGGTGAGCGTGAACACGAAATGGCCGTCGTCGGTGCAATAGGCGCTGGAGGTCTCGAAGTCGGAGCTCCCAATGAAGCAACGAGCCCCGGCGTCCACGTCCGGTCCCGGAGTTGCCGTCCACGAGATAGTGACCGGTCCCTGCTCCATGACGAGACCGTTCAGGTGGATCCCCTGGCCCTCGTCGGCCGTGTCGTCTGGACCGGCGTCCACGATGGTGGCGGCGGCCGCGCTCGGCTCGCCGGCCGCTGCTGGGACGGCAATCCAGGCGAACGATGTCGCGCACAACCACACCACGGCCGCAGCCACGCTCGTGTCTCGCCTTGCGCGCATGACGCCCCCTTCTCCAAGTCAGACGCCCGAATCAGACCGTTGGTTCAGGCGCGCCCACGTGCGACCCGAACCTTGCCGATCTGATAGGCGCCGTCGGCCCGGCGGCCGTTGATGGCCAGGGCCATCGGGGCGAGATATCCGGTCGGGTCGGTGACCGTCACCCACAGCGAGTAGCGGCCCGGAGCCAGCGACCCGAGGGCGACCGACCGGCTGATGGAGGTGGTGCCAGGCAGGACCTTGCGCAGGTCGAGCTTGAGGTCGGTGGTGCGGACGACCTGGCCGCGCTTGCGCAGCTGGAGGCTGACCCGCCAGCCGTCGTACGTCGGCGCGGAGCCGTCGTTGCGCCACTGCGAGACCATCTTGAACTTGCCGTTGCTCGGCAGCTTGCGCGGCACTCGCATCGAGGCCAGCACGTAGCGATAGCCGCTGCTCTTTGCCGCGTCGACGAACGATGCCATCGCCGCCGGGTCGGTCGCGATCGCCGCGGCCAACGCACCGCCGGGGCTGCCCACCTGGCTGATGTGGAACTGCCGCACCTGGTCGGCGCCGCGCGCCGTGCTGGTGGCGGCGGTCCCGCACCACTCGCTGAGCACGGGCGCGGTCTTCCAGCGGTCCTGGAGGGCGGGCGCGGCCGTCGGCAGGATCGAGAACATGTTGAACTCGCCGAGGCAGTCGACCCGCAGCCCGATCCGGGGGCTCAGCGCCATCGCGGCGTCGACGTAGCGGGGCACCATCGCGTTGAGGATGACGTGCTGCGCCGGGAAGTGGTCGAGCACCGCGCGCATCACCCGGACGGCGTTCGGGGTGGCGATCTCGCTGCCCTGGCCGCCGGTGTGGAACTCGCCCCAGGCGCCGTAGCCGCCGACGTCGACCCAGCCGAGCGCCGGGTCGGCGGCGTACCGATCCCCGATCGCGGCCATCAGCCGCTCCCACGAGGCAAGGAAGGCCTCGTTGTCCCAGTCGGGGATGTCGCTGCCGGGCTGGCGCGGCAACCACGCGGGGGTGGCGTCGAGCCAGCAGCCCGGACACCACGCCATCACGCGGAAGCCGAAGCGGCCGTTGAGCTCGTGCGCGCGGGCCAGTCCCTTGTCGAACCAGGAGAAGTCGTAGACGCCGGGGGACGGTTCGATCCGCTTCCACGCCACCTGGTCGCGGTAGTAGACGTCGCGCACGGGCCAGGCCTGCGGCTGCGCGGCCGCGCCGAGCCACTCGTACTGGCCGCGCATCGGGTTCGCGATCTCGGGTGCGGACAGCGGGATGGGCTTGGCCCGGAGCACCAGGGTCTTGGGCTTCTTCTGCGCCAGCGGGACGACCTCGGCGGCGGTCCCGGCTCCGGAGGCGGGCGTCAGGATCGCGGGTACGACGCACAGGGCGGCAGCCAGTGAGAGCGCGGCGGCGCCCCACGCCCGGGTCCTCGACACTGGTGAGCCTTCCTGACTCGGTGCCTGGTCCCCGGGCGAGTCGCGCGACAGCCCGGTAGTGGTCCCCGCGGGGGGCCGGTGACCAGGGCATGAGTCTGCTTCTCGCGGGCCCGGTGCGGTGCGGGATCGCGGAAAGTCCCACCCGTCAGGTCGGCGATTGGCTGCCTGGTCCAGACCGCAGGTCAGGACAAACAAGCACGCTCCGCCTGCTGTGGGGGCGGGCGGAGCGCTGGTCGTCCGGCGGTGCTAGCCCGCGAGGGCCGCCATCGCGCCGGGTCGGATCGTGGACGGATAGCCGATGGCGGTCGCGTCTGGGTCGCCGGATACGGCCACGCGGGTGTGGCTGCGGATCCACTTGCGGTAGCCGAGGGCCGACAGCGAGAGGTAGCCGAAGTTGCGCTCGCGCAGGCCCCGCTCGACAAGCAGGCTCGCGCCGTCGGCGATCAGCAGGCCGTGGACGTTGTCGGTGCCGAGCTCGGCGCGCATCCAGTCGACGTAGACCGCTAGTTCGTCTCCGGCAGCATGGCCGACCGCGGTGACCTTGTAGGAGATGATCAGCCAGTCGCCCTTGCGGATCACGTCACCGTCGTCGGTGGCCCTGGTGACCAGGTCGGGGCACCGGCCGTCGGAGAAGACGTGTGCCAGGCCGTCGATCTCGTCCTCGAACATTTCAGCCAGAGCCACGGGGAAGCCGTAGCGGGCGAGCAGGTCAAGGCGGTCGAGCAGCCAGCCACGGAAGGACTCCCTGCTGCCCGTGGGCAGCACCTCGAACGGCCGCGGCCCGGACCCCTGGTCGCCGTACGTCGCGAGCCAGACGTCGAGCATCCGCAGGTGCGTCTCGGACTGGTCGTCGGGGATGGCGAGCCGGTCGAGGCACCTGGCCAGCAGGCCGAAGCGACCGACGACCGGGTAGGCCTCGACGACCTCCGGCGGCAGCCGCAGCGCGGCGGCCAGGTCGTGATCCGACACGTCGAGGCTGTCGGGCCAGTTCCAGCGCCCGTCCTCCATGAGCATCAGCAACCGGTCGAGGACCGGGCACCCCACGCGACCCACCATCAGTGGTGGCGCGGCGACGACGATGTCGTCGGTGATGAGTTCTTCGACGACGTTGTGGAGCACCGACACAAAGCCCTCGGCTATGTGGGATGGCACCCCCGTCGCCCGAGCAACGTGATCGACGATCTGCCTGGTCTCGGCCATCAGCCAATTCCCCATTTCCCCCCGGAGACGCGTTTCCCCATGGTAAGCCCCGGATGGTGCTGCAGGAAGGGTCGCCGCAGCGGTCCAGACCGGTGGCCACGGGGTCCTGGGGTTGGACCGGCCCGGTCTGGCCCACCAGGCTCGCCGGTGGTTGAGGAGGGCGCCCTGGCGCCCGTCTCGAAACCACGTCCTCGCTAATGTGACCCGGTGACGGACTACGGCCACGATCTGGAGTTCGGCGTCTTCCTCTCCCCCGACGCGGCCGACGCCGCCCGCACCCTCGAGCTGGCCCAGCTCGCCGACGTCCTCGGCCTCGACCTGGTCACCGTGCAGGACCACCCCTACCAGGCCAAGCACCTCGACACCTGGACGCTGCTGTCCACCATCGCGGCTCGCACCAGCGCGGTCCGGGTCGCGCCCAACGTGGCCAACCTGCCGCTACGCCAGCCCGTGGTCCTCGCCCGCTCGGTGGCGACCCTGGACATCCTCAGCGACGGCCGGGCCGAGCTCGGCCTGGGCGCCGGCGCATTCTGGGACGCCATCGTGGCCGCCGGCGGCTCGCGACTCTCGCCGGGAGAAGCTGTGGAGGCGTTGGAGGAGGCCATCACGGTGATCCGCGCCGTCTGGGGCCGCGACGGCAACCGCACCGTTGACGTCGCTGGCGAGCACTACCGGATCAAGGGCTTGCACGCCGGCCCGCAGCCGGTGCACGACCCCGGGATCTGGATCGGTGCCCTGAAGCCGCGGATGCTCCGACTGACCGGTCGGCTCGCCGACGGCTGGCTGCCGAGCCTCGGCAGGGTCGAGCCGTCCGATCTGGCCGGGATGAACCAGGTGATCGACCAGGCGGCGGTCAAGGCCGGCCGCAGTCCGCAGGCCGTACGCCGGATGCTCAACGTCTTCACCGGCCACGCGGTGATGCAGGGGCCGTCGTCGGCGCAGGCCGAACGGCTCGCCGGGCTCGCCCTCGACCACGGCGTGAGCACCTTCATCCTCGGCTCCGACGACTCCGACGAGATCAGCCGCTTCGCCCTCGAAGTGGCCCCCGCCGTGCGAGACCTGGTCGACGCCGCCCGCACCGGCCCTCCTCGGTGGCCCCCTCGGTGGTTGAGGAGGTTGCGCTAGCAAGCGTCTCGAAACCTCCGAGCGCGACCCCGACCCTCCCCCGCCCCACCCCCGACACCGGCAAGCGCCTGTCGCCGGAGCTGCCCTGGGACGAGGCCGACCGCCCGACGTACGCCGGCCCGGACGACGCGTCGTACGAACCCCACCACCAGGCCGTCCCCCAGCACCTGCTCGACATCCACAACCACCTGCGCGACGAGCTGGCACAGGTCCGCGACGTCGTCGACCAGGTCCGCCGCGGTGCGATGGGTGTCGGCGCCGCGCGGTCGGTGATCAACACGATGGCGATGCGGCAGAACAACTGGACGCTCGGCGCCTTCTGCGAGTCCTACTGCCGCATCGTCACCGGCCACCACACGCTGGAGGACCGCAGCGTCTTCACTCATCTGCGCCGCAGCGAGCCCGACCTCGGCGCCGTCCTCGACCGGCTCGAGCAGGAGCACCACGTGATCGCCGACGTGCTCGAGCAGGTCGACGACGCGCTCGTCGGCCTGGTGGGCTCGGAACCTTACGGCGCGCCTGCCATCGAGGCCATCGCCGAGCTGCAACGCGCCCTCGACCTGCTCACCGACACGCTGCTGTCCCATCTGGCCTACGAGGAGCGCGAGCTGATCCCGCCGCTGGCCCGCCACGGCTTCGTGTAGCCGACGCCGGGCAGGCGCTGCGCTCAGGCCGCAGAGACGACGTGCGCGTCGGAGCCCGGGAACGTCAAGCCCTCGTGCCCGTCGCTCCACCGCACGAGAAACGGCGGTCCGCCGTCGGCTCCCTGCACCTCGACGATCTCGCCCTCACGTCGCGGGCTGCCGACGGTGTTGCTCTCCACGACCAGACGATCGCCCACCTTGGCCTTCATCGCGCACCTCCTTGAACCCTGATAGCCACCTTGCTCCGGTCGCCGACGACGCGCAAGACGCATGGTCGGCGAACCCAGGACCGACCCTGTGGATAGCCGTTCGCGCCGTCGCCCGGATCGGGTGAGGCTCGGTCCATGACGAACTCACGCCCACCCTTCCAGCCCGTCATCCGCACCCAGGCCGACCTCGAGGAGACCTGGCGGACCCTGATGGGACCGTTCGGCTTCGGCGGCCACAGCGTCTGGATGCTGGTGATCGCCGACGACGACCGCGCCGTCCCCCAGATCACCGAGATCACCCACGCCGTCGAGCCGCCAGAGGACGAGATGATCGACGGCCTCGCCCAGGTCCTCCGGCACCTCGACGTGCCCGGCCAACGGTTCGCCTTCCTCCGCTCCCGGCCCGGGCCGGGCGGGCTGACGACCAACGACCTGGCCTGGGCCAACGCGCTCTACGACGCCGCCCGCCGCGCCGGCGCCGCGTGCGAGGTCGTCCACCGCGCCTGCGACGCCGATCTGGTCGCCGTACCCATGGACGCTCTGCTCGGCGGCGACGCCGCCTGACGGGCAGCCGCCGAGCCGCCCGGCGATACTGGGCTCGTGGCCTTCGCGCATCTCATCGCCCGCGCGGACCCAGGCTCGGCAGAGCGTGGCGCCGACTACTACCGCCGCGGGTTGGTCACCATCGTCGCCGCAGAGCCCGGTCACGTAGCGGCGGTGGTCAAGGGCACGATCGAGTACGACGTCCGGCTCGACGGCTCGTCCGCTGAGTGCACCTGCCCGATCGGCCTGCGCGACATGGTCTGCAAGCACGTCGTGGCCACGGTCCTGACTCTGGATTCCGACCTGGCGCCACCCGAGCGCGCGTCATCGCCCAGCGTCCAAGCGCACAAGGCCGCGTCTGTTGGGGACGTCACCGATCTCAAGCCGAGCGTCGAGGCACTGCGCGTCCGGGGCTACCTGGACTGGCGGCGAGCCAACGACCACGGGGAGCGCGCGCACGAGGTCGTCGATCGGTTGGAGGAGGCACTGAGTTCGCCGACGGCCGACGACTTACTCGGCCTCGTCGAACGGGCGATCGACGTCATGATCAGGGCGATCCGCCGCTCCGATGACTCCTCAGGCATTCAGAGCCAAGCCTTGGGTCGGCTGCTCGATCTGCACGTACAAGCAGCACGACTGGGCAGCCCCGACCAGATCAAGCTGGCTCGCTGGATGGCAAAGCTTGGTTTCGCCGACAACGGGTGGGTCCAGGTCGACCCGGTCGACTACGCCGCGGCGCTCGGGGACCGCGGCATGAAGGCGTTCCGTAAGGAGGTCGACAAGCGCCTGGTTACCGACCCCGATGACTTCCACCCGCGACGCGCGCAACAACGCCTGGCAGTGCTCGACCGCGACATCCCCCGCATGGTGGAGCTGATCGGTGGCCCGCTCGACCGCCCGTACTACTTCCAGGAACTGGTCGACGCACTCCTCGAGATCGGCGCCGTCGACGAGGCTCTCGCCTACGCGCTTCGCGGGATCACCGTTTCCCCCGTTCATCACCAGACCGTCCCCCTGTACGACACGGCAGTGCGGCTGCTTCGCGAGCGGGGTGAGCTCGAGGACGCGCTGGCACTGCGTCGAAGTCAGCTCGAAGCCTTCCCCGTCGTCGCCTCCTACGGGTCGCTGCGCCGAGCCGCTCTTGACCTCGACCGCTGGCCGACGGAGCGCCTCAATGGGCTCGACATTCTCCTGGAACGCAGCCCGCGGGACTGGCTGACCGTGCTCCTCAGCGAGGGCGAGATCGATCTTGCCTGGGACGCCTCGCGCAGCATGGAGCTCGACGCCACGCTGACTCTCTTGTTGCTACGGGCCCGCGCCAAGACGCACCCCCTGGACGTGCTCGATGGCTACACCACCCTTGTGCACGAGACATTGCGGCAAGCCGACCAGCAGAACTACCGGCAGGCCGTCGCCCACCTCGGTGAGCTCCGCCGAGCGTCGGCGGCCGCAGGGCGCGAGGCCGACTTCGACGCCCTCGTCGTCGAGCTCCTCGAGACCCACAGGCGCAGACCAGCCCTCGTCGCGATGCTTCGGCGCATGCCCAGTCGTTGACTGCTCGTTCCCCTTGTCAGGAATGACGGCAGTTCGCGCTCCGAGCCCCTCCCCTCCGCCTGCTGCGCCGGCCGTCGGCTCGAACTGCCGTCGCAGCGTGTCACCGAGGCACATCGAGGACACGAGCGGTGGATAACCTCGGGCCTCACGTGGCTGAGGAGAGACATGAGCGACCGACGACGAACTCTGTGGTCCCGCGAACGTCTGCACGTCGACGTCGTACTGACCGACGCCGGTGACCTGGTCTTCGAGGGTCAGGACCTCGCCCCGCCGATGAAGGACACCGACGAGTACGAGTACTGGGTGACTGTCCGCGCCGCCGATGTCCCCGTCGTCGTAGCCGCCCTGCGCGGGTCGCCGGGTGACGACGTCCTCGAGCTGCTCGTCGCCCACGGCGAGGAGATCGTCATGCAGGGCGAGTCGCGATGGGTGACCTCACTCGGGCTGACGCCGGAAATCACCACCTGGTCGTAGGCCGCTCCCTAGGATCTAGTCGCCGAGCTGGTCGGGATAGACGACGTCGACCTCAGCGATCGTGGCGCGGAAGTCACGACGGTTGTTGGTGATGAACCGGTCGGCCCCCGCCTGCACAGCCGTCGCGAGATGGATCGCGTCGGCGGCCCGCAAGCCGTACGACGCGCCGAGGGCCGTTGCCAGCTGCGCGGTTACCCTGTCGCACGGCAGCAGGGTCAGGCGTCCCAGGATCGCGCTGAGTTCTTCCAGCTCTGATCGAGCGTCGTCGCGAAGTGGCCTCGTGAGGATTTCGGGGACCAGCAGGACAGAACCGATGTGGTTCTCGCCGTGCCGCAGCAGGGAGCGCACCCCCGTTCCCAACGGATGATCAGCAGCGGCCGCGTAGATCAAGACGTCGGCGTCGAAGGCGTCCACGCCTCATCTCCGCGCCCGAGAGCGAGCGACCTCTGCGACCAGCGCTCGGCCCGTTCGGGCGACAGCTTTGGCCGGTGTCCCACGCCGCGGTTCGCTCCCGCCGTGAGCAGGTCGCCGACGACGGCAGCCCGATCGAAGGCCAAGTCGGCTCGACGAACCCGCAGCGTGTCGGGACGCACGACAACCGCAGCCGCGACACCGTGCCGGGTCAGGATGATCTCTTCGCCGGCAGCCACGAGCTCCACGATCTCGGCCAGCCGGGACCTGGCTTCGCTCACAGTCATCTGCATGTCCATCAATGTACATCTTTGTACATCTCAGGTCGCGAGCACCCTGTGGAGATGTCAGGAACCCAGCAGTCGCGCCCGGCAGCCGAAAGCCGAGTACGTTCGCGGCATGGCCGAGAGCCTGCCCTGGCCCGGGGTACTAGACCCTGGGCTGCTCAAGCCCGAGGCCGTCGAGCGCAGCAACCGCTTGGCCGACGCCGCCAAGTCGGGCAACTGGCCCCGCGTCTTCGAGACCCTGGACCTCGCCTGGGTCAACGTCAACCAGCCGCGGATCGACGGCGCGTCCTGGTTCGCCCCGCTCCACCAGGCCGCCTGGCGCGGCGCTCCCGTCACGATCGTCGAGGAGCTCCTCCGCCGCGGCGCCCTCCGCTCGCTACCCGCCCGCGATGGCCGGACGCCGTACGACGTGGCTCGCGAACAGGGCCGCGTCGGCCTCCTCGAAATGCTCACCCCTCCGCCGTCCCCGCTCGACGCCGACCGCATGGCCGCCCTCGACCGCGGCCTCGCTTCGGTGATCGAGGGCCGCCTGAAGCTCCCCGAAGGCATCGCCGACTCCTACGAGCGGCCGCTGCGCGAGGCCCTCCGCTACCCGCCCGTCGGGGTCCTCCACGAGTGCCCTGGCCAGGCCGTCTGGTTCGCGGTGCCCGCCATGTACGGCGGCTTCCACGTCGAGCTGATGCGCGGCTACCTCTTCGTCACCAGCTGGATCCGCGTCGTCGGCGGCTCCGGCCAGTCCCACGTGGTCACCCATGAGGGCGTCACGCTCGTCGAGGAAGGCTTCGTCTAGCCGTGCCTCCACCGACGAGCCGCCCGGCCCGAAGCTCCGGGCGGCTCGTGTCAGCAGGTGGGTTGATCAGCTCTTCTTGAGCAGCCCGATGGCCGCGATGGTGAGCCACAGCGGACCGGTCGCCCCGGCCATGTACTGCAGCGGGCTGACTCCGAGGAAGACGGTGAGCGCGCCCAAGACGAGGCTGGTCCAGGTCAGCCAACCCGGCACGGCGCGGAACTTGCGGCCGGCGATGCCGACGGCAAGAGCAGCCACGCCGGCACCCACCCACAGCCACGGGATGGTGCCGATCCAGTGGCCGAAGAAGACGGCGCTCTCCGGCACCAGCTGGTTGGCATCCTGGACCCCGAACACGAACTCCGTGGTCAGGCCCGACCCCATCAGCAGGGCGACCGAGACGAGCAGCAGCCCGTACGACGCGACCTGCGGCAAGAGGCTGCCCTCGGGCGTGCTGGCCATCAGGCGCCTGCGGAGCCCTGCGGCGAACACGAGCAGGAGCAAGGCGCTGAGCATGGCTCCCGTGTGCATCACGAGGATCGGCGCGGTCTGCTCGGCAAGCTTGTCGACGATGGCCCCGGGGTCTCCGGCGATCGCCTTGTCGTAGACGGCCCCCGCCATGGTGCTGCCGACGATGCAGGCGATCCCCGCCAGGCCGGCACCCACGCCGGCGTACGCCCATCCCCTCCCCTGTGAGGGACGGACGGCGCCGGCGTCGAGTGACTCGCTGGTGGTGACGAACGTGCTGGTCATGCTGTTTCTCCTTCGATGGTGTTGTGCGGGTAGTGCGGGTCGGTGAACGGCCAGTCCTGGGTGACCCAGCGCGGCACCAGCGCGTCGAGCGCGCGCTCGATCGGTCCGCCCACGAGCCAGTCGACGACCCACCACGAGATCTCGGCGTCGGTCCCGGGCACGACGGGCGGGTCGATGTAGACGCAACCGAGCAGCTCGGTCTCACCGGCGTCGAAGAGCGCATAGTTGAACGACTCGCCCCGCGCCATCTCGTCCTCGTGGTGGGCGAGGTCCTCGCGGTCCTGCTCGGCGGTCATCGTGGCGGGCGGCCAGCCCCAGGACTCGCCGTACACGGCCCAGAGCCGCTCCTGCGACCCCATCACCGCCCGCATGTCCAGGTCGACGTCGGAGGCCCGGATCGGCCTGAGATGGTGTCCGACGTCCACGGGCACTCGTTCGGGGTGTTGCCAGCCCGGTGGCAACCACATCGTCTGCGTCATGGCTCCACCCTCGGGCAGTCCGAGGCCGCCCTCCACGGGCAGCACTCGCACAGTGCCCGCACAGTTCAAGAGGTGCGGGCGCCACTCATGCTTCCGCGCATGCTGGCAACCGCTCACACGAGGTCCTCCGCCGGCTCCGCGAACGAGCCGGCCTCACCCGCCGCCTCGGTCTGGACGGTTTCAGACCTCTCGTCGGATGGCCGCCTCGACAACTTCCTACGTGGGCAGTTCTCACGCACGACTTCTCCACCACGCAGTCTCGTCTCGTCGGAGGGCCTCCTATCTCCCGTGTCGTGCCCTTTCTGGCAATGACCGCCGTAGGGTGCGCCGGGAGGCTGAGGCCGGCCTCGGGAAGCCATGCGGAAGGAGCTCGGGGCATGCAAGAAGGTCTCTACGAGTCGGTGTTGACCACCGACCTGGCCCAACGCTTGGAAGCACTTGTTGACCTGGTGCCGGAACTCGGCCGGGTAGACCCGGCAGACCAATCCCACGTGCTGTCGCAGTTTCTCGCTGGAGCGATCCAGCGGCGCTTGCAGGCCGAGCGCGACCCCGACAGACGTCTCGCAGTGGTGAATCAACTCGTGCAACTCATCGGCACCGAGGAACCTCTCGTCGCAGACCCGGTCAGCCAACTGCTCGCTGTCAGACGGCCGGCAGGACCCGGCCAGGTCGTCCGCTTGGGCGAACGACCAAAGACTCCGCTCAACGATGCGGCCTTGTTGACCAATGCTCACGGCGAGCCCTCATTGGCAAGCGAGCTCAAGGCAGAGATCGACTCTGCGGACTCCGTCGACCTGCTGTGTGCCTTCGTGATGTGGCGCGGCGTCCGACTTCTCGAAGCGCCGCTCACTCGCGCGCGCCAAGCGGGAATCCCGCTACGCGTCGTGACCACGACCTACATCGGTGGCACCGAGCGAGAGGCTCTGGATCGTCTCGTCCGCGACTTCGGCGCCGAGGTCAAGGTGCAGTACGACGCTGCGCGCACGCGCCTGCACGCGAAGGCCTGGCTCTTTCGACGCGCAACAGGCTTCGACACGGCCTATGTCGGGTCGTCAAACCTGTCGACCAGTGCCCTGCTTGATGGAGTCGAGTGGAACGTTCGGTTGTCGCACAGCACCACGCCCGCGCTCCTCCAGAAGTTTGAAGCCACCTTCGACTCCTACTGGAACGGCTCCGAATTCGAGGTGTACGACCCCGAGAGGGATCGCGATCGCCTGGACGATGCCCTCATCGCTGCGCGCGGCGGGCGCCTGGGGGATCGAGTAACCATCTCCATCTCTGGGCTGGAAGTCCGTCCATTTCCCTACCAGCAGGAGATCTTGGACGCGGTCGCGGTCGAGCGTGTGCTTCACGATCGGCACCGCAACTTAGTCGTGGCCGCCACGGGCACCGGCAAGACCGTCATTGCCGCATTGGACTACCGCCGGCTCGGAGCAGACAACCAGCAGCCGAGTCTTCTGTTCGTTGCGCATCGAAGGGAGATTCTCGAACAATCGCTGCGCACCTATCGCGAGGTTCTGAGCGATGGCGACTTTGGTGAGCTGTACGTGGGCGGCGCCAGGCCCGAACGTTGGCAGCACGTCTTCGCCAGCGTCCAGTCGCTGACGTCCTACGGCGTCGCCAATATCCCGCGCAACGCCTTCGACATCGTCGTGATTGACGAGTTCCACCACGCCGAGGCCAAGACCTACCGTCGCATCCTCGATCACCTCACGCCTCGAGAACTCCTGGGCCTGACGGCGACTCCCGAGCGAACAGACGGGACCGACGTACGGAGCTTCTTTGACGGCCGGACGGCGGCCGAGCTTCGCTTGTGGGACGCGCTGGGCGCGGATCTGCTATGCCCGTTCCACTACTTCGTGGTGGCCGACGGCACCGATCTCCGCTCAATCGGCTGGTCCCGCGGTCGCTACGACGAGGACCAACTCTCGAACGTCTACACGGGCAACGACGCGCGCTCGCGCATCGTGCTCAAGGAACTCCGCGACAAGGTGTCGAATATCAGATGAGATGCGCGCCTTGGGCTTCTGCGTGAGCGTGGCGCATGCCGAATACATGGCCGAGGTATTTCGCCAAGCCGGAGTAGCCGCAGTCGCCGTCACAGGTCAGACTCCCCAGCGCGAACGCGAGCGAGCACTTGCTGACTTGCGCGCCAAGCGTGTCAACGTCCTCTTCGCCGCCGACCTGTTCAACGAAGGCCTGGACGTTCCGGACGTCGACACAGTCCTGTTCCTTCGGCCTACCGAGAGCGCCACCGTATTTCTGCAGCAACTCGGCCGCGGACTGCGACGGACTCGCGACAAGGCCGTTCTGACGGTCCTGGACTTCGTGGGCTTCCATCGCCAGGAGTTTCGTTTCGACGCAAAGTTGCGGGCTCTGACCGGTGACACACGGGCCGGCATCGAGCGGCAGGTCAAGGAGGGCTTTCCATTCCTGCCTTCTGGATGCCAGATCGTGATGGACCGGCAGTCCCAAGCCATCGTCCTAGAAAACATCCGCGGGCAGATCGCCAACCGGTGGCAACAGATCGTCGCCGAATTGCGCTCGTATGGCGATCGCGGCTTGGAGAGCTTTCTCCAGGAGTCCGGCCTCGAGCTCAGCGACATCCTCCGCCGCGGAAGTCACTCATGGACTCGTCTTCGCCGCGATGCCGGGCTGCCGACCGAACCGGGTTCTTCACTCGAAGCGAAGTTGCTGAAGCGCGTGCGTGCATTCGCCCACGTGGATGACCCAGCTCGGCGGATGGCGTATCGACGCCTCCTCCAGGACGACGCCCCTTCCTATACCGACCTGTCCATCGAGGAACAGCGTCTGGCTCGGATGCTCTTCTACTCGCTTTGGTACGACGGTGGCGGCCACGGTTCCTATGAGGAAGGGCTTGTCGGCGCTTGCGCGCGGAGGTTGCGACACGGGGCGAGATCGCGTCGGTGGTGGACATCTCCTTCGAAGCGGCCCGCCACGTTTCGATCGCCTCTCACGGGGCCACACGCCGATCTGCCACTCAGGGTTCACGCCCGCTATCAGCGCGAGGAAATCCTGGCCGCCCTCGACTTCCCTCGTCAGCCGAACAGCTTCCGTGAGGGCGTCTGGTACTCCTCAGACCGCAACATCGACGCCTTCTTCGTCACGCTGAAGAAGTCCGAAGCGGACTACTCACCCACCACGATGTACCGGGACTACCCGATCTCGCCGACGCTCTTTCACTGGGAGTCGCAGTCGACCACGTCGGTGCAGTCACCAACTGGACAGCGCTATCTCACTGGGGCGAGCACCGTGCTGTTGTTTGTTCGCCACTCGCAGAAGGACGAGTTCGGGACCTCGCCGTACCTCTTCCTTGGCCCTGCTCACTACGTGAGCCACACCGGCGATCGACCCATCGCGATCACCTGGCGGCTCGAGCACGCAGTGCCGACAGACTTCTTTGCTCTCGCCACGGCGGTCGCGCAATAGGCGACTGTCCCGGCACGTACAAGAGGCCCAAGCTCGAGAGCTTGGGCCTCTTGTACGTGTGAACCAATCAGCTGCAGCCGCTGGTGCTGCCGCAGCCCTCGCAGACGTAGCAGGAGCCGGCGGGGCGCATCTTGGTGCCGCAGGTCATGCAGAGCGGGGAGTCGATGGCGGTGCCGGTGATCTTCTCGAACAGCTCGGCGGAGGTGTGGGCCTCGCCGATCTCCCCTTGGTTTCGAGACGGGCGCTGCGCGCCCTCCTCAACCAGCGGGGAGGACTGCGCGCCCTCCTCAACCAGCGGGGAGGCCTCAACTACCGGCGAGTCTTCGACGATGGTGGCGTCGACTGGGGCGTCGGCCTTGAGGGACTCGGCCTCGCTGATCTCGAGAGGCTCGTAGGAGCCGGTCTCGAGGTAGCGCTGGCGCTCGTCGGCGGAGTAGATGCCGAGGGCGGAGCGGGACTCGAAGTCGAGGTAGTCGAGGGCGAGGCGGCGGAAGATGTAGTCCATGATCGACTTCGCCATCCGCACGTCGGCGTCGTCGGTGAGGCCGGCGGGCTCGAAGGACAGGTTGGTGAACTTCGAGACGTAGGTCTCCAGCGGGACGCCGTACTGCAGCCCGATCGACACCGCGATCGAGAAGGCGTCCATCACGCCGGCCAGCGTCGAGCCCTGCTTGCCGAGCTTGAGGAAGACCTCGCCGAGCTCGCCGTCGTCGTGGGCACCGGAGGTCATGTAGCCCTCGGCGCCGCCGACGGTGAACGACGTGGTGCGCGAGTCGCGCTGCTTGGGCAGGCGCTTGCGGGTCGGCCGGTAGACGATCGTCTCCACCGTCTTGGCCTCGACCAGCGCGGCCTGCGAGGCGGCGCCGCGGGCCTGGTCGGCCTTCGACGAGTCCGACTTGCCGTCGGAGAGGGGCTGGCCGACCTTGCAGTTGTCGCGGTAGACGGCGGTCGCCTTGAGGCCGAGCTTCCAGGACTGGAGGTAGATGTCCTCGATCTCCTCGACCGTGGCGGTCTCGGGCAGGTTGACCGTCTTGGAGATCGCGCCGGAGAGGAACGGCTGGCAGGCCGCCATCATCCGCACGTGGCCCATCGGCTTGAGGGCGCGGGCCCCCATCGCGGTGTCGAAGACGTCGTAGTGCTCGAGCTTGAGACCGGGCGCGTCGATGACGTGGCCGTGCTCGGCGATGAAGGCGACGATCGCCTCGATCTGCTCCTCGGCGTAGCCCATCTTGGCCAGCGCCCGCGGGATCGTCTGGTTGACGATCTGCATCGAGCCGCCGCCGACGAGCTTCTTGAACTTCACCAGCGAGAAGTCGGGCTCGATGCCGGTGGTGTCGCAGTCCATCATGAAGCCGATGGTCCCGGTGGGCGCGAGCACCGAGGCCTGCGCGTTGCGGAAGCCGTTGGCCTCGCCGATCGTCTGTACGTCGGCCCACGCGACCGTGGCCAGCTTGTGCACCTGCGCGTCGGCGATGCCGAAGGTGCGCACCGCGTCGTTGGCGGCCTGGTGCTTGCGCATCACCCGCTTGTGCGGCGCGGCGTTGCGGGCGTAGCCGACGTAGGGGCCGACGACGCCGGCGAGCTCGGCCGAGCGGCGGTAGGAGACGCCGGTCATCAGCGACGTGATGGCCGCGGCCATGCCCCGGCCGGCGTCGGAGTCGTAGCCGAGGCCCATCGCCATCAGCAGCGCGCCGAGGTTGGCGTAGCCGATGCCGAGCTGGCGGTAGTCGCGGGTGGTCGCGCCGATCGCCTCGGTCGGGAAGTCGGCGAAGCAGATCGAGATGTCCATCGCGGTGATGATCACCTCGACGGCCTTCGCGAACAGCTCGCTGTCGAAGGTGTTGTCGTCCTTGAGGAACTTCAGCAGGTTGAGCGACGCCAGGTTGCACGAGGAGTTGTCGAGCGACATGTATTCGGAGCACGGGTTGGACGCCGTGATCCGGCCGGTCTCGGGGTTGGTGTGCCAGTCGTTGATGGTGTCGTCGTACTGAAGCCCCGGGTCGGCGCACTCCCACGCGGCCTTGGCGATCTTGGTGAACAGCTCGCGGGCGTCGACGGTCTCGATGACCTCGCCGGTCTTGCGACCGCGCAGCCCGAACTCGGTGCCCTCCTCGACCGCGCGCATGAACGCGTCGGAGACGCGGACCGAGTTGTTGGCGTTCTGGTATTGAACCGAGGTGATGTCGTGGCCGCCGAGGTCCATGTCGAAGCCGGCGTCACGCAGCGCGCGGATCTTGTCCTCCTCGCGCGCCTTGGTCTCGACGAACTCGACGATGTCGGGGTGGTCGACGTCGAGGACGACCATCTTGGCCGCGCGGCGGGTGGCGCCGCCGGACTTGATGGTGCCCGCGGACGCGTCGGCGCCGCGCATGAAGGAGACCGGGCCGGAGGCCGTGCCGCCGGAGGACAGCAGCTCCTTGGAGGAGCGGATGCGGGAGAGGTTGAGGCCGGCGCCGGAGCCGCCCTTGAAGATGAACCCCTCCTCCTTGTACCAGTTGAGGATGGAGTCCATCGAGTCGTCGACCGAGAGGATGAAGCAGGCCGAGACCTGCTGCGGCGACGCGGTGCCGACGTTGAACCAGACAGGAGAGTTGAAGGAGAAGTACTGGTTGACCAGCAGCCAGGTCAGCTCGTGCCCGAAGACCTCGGCGTCGGCCGGCGACGCGAAGTAGCCGTTGTCCTCGCCGCTCTTCTGGTACGTCGACACGACGCGGTCGATGAGCTGCTTGAGGCTCCACTCCCGGACGTCGGTGCCCACGGCGCCACGGAAGTACTTGGTGGTCACGATCGTCGAGGCGTTGACCGACCAGGTGTCGGGGAACTCGACGTCGCGCTGCTCGAAGACGTTCACGCCGGTCTTCCAGTTGGTCTGGACGACGTCGCGGCGCTCCCAGTTGAGCTCGTCGTAGGGGTGCACCCCCTCGGTGCTGAAGACCCGCTCGATCTTCATCCCGGCAGGCGCGGCCGCTGACTTGGCCTTGGCGCCGGGGTTCACCGTCTCGGTCATGGACTCTCCTCGTGTCTTCAGGGCGGGCACTTCGTTGTCGGGCACTGCAACTGCTGGTGGCGCTGGCCACCGGGGTGGTGCGCCCGGGACGGATCGCTTCCCCACAATCCATCCCGGGCGGTCTGGGGTCAGCCGGACGCGACCGGCTGAGGTCGATGGTCTCGAGACGGTCGCTGCGCGACCTCCTCGACCAACGAAACAGCGCGCTCGGCCTTGAGGAGGGCGATCTCGTCCTCGAAGTCGTCGGCACTGCTGAAGGCCTTGTAGACGCTCGCGAAGCGGAGGTAGGCCACGGCGTCCAGCGCCCGGAGCGGGCCGAGGATGGCCAGGCCGACCTCGTGGGCCGGCACCTCGGCGGCGCCGTCGAGGCGCAGCGCGTCCTCGACCGCTTGGCCCAGGCGGGCCAGGTCGTCCTCGGTGACCGGGCGGCCCTTGCAGGCCTTGCGGACACCGGCGACCGCCTTGTCACGGGCGAACGGCTCGGTGGCACCGGAGCGCTTGAGCACGGTCAGCTGCATCAACTCGGTGGTGGTGAAGCGCTTCTCGCAGGCCGAGCACGAGCGGCGGCGGCGGATCGAGGTGCCGTCGTCGGAGACCCGCGAGTCGGTGACCCGGGTGTCGGTGTCGCGGCAGTAGGGGCAGTGCATCGTGGTCCTCCTCTCGCGGCTTCTCGGCCTTGGTTCGAGCGTCTCAGGGGTCGCCGACAACACCCGTGCGAGGGTGTGGATAGAGGCCCCGTAGTTGTTAACAACTAGCGGCTCGCTGTGAGTCCCGGATCAGCTTCTGTGAACTACATGTGGAAAACCACAACGATGTAACTACTAGATGTAGTGGTTACTGTAGGCCGGGGTGCGAGGGCATGCAACCCCTCTCGACGGTGCATTTCAGGTACTTCCGGTACGACGGCATCGCCGCAGGTCAGCGGCCTGACGGGCGGTCCAGATGGGTCGTCGACGACCGCGTGTCGCGGCGTGTCGCGGCGTGTCGTACGGGCTTGGGCGATCCCCGCCGTGAGGACTTCCTCCATGGGCCACAATGGCCGGGTGGAGCAGCCGGGAAAGCACGCGGGAAAGCGCCGCGCCGAGCCCGCTCCGCGAGCCCAGGGCGCTCCCGCAATCACGCATGTCCCCAGTCATCTCCCCACTCACTCGACGGGCCAGCCGGCCAGCGAGCCGATCGAGGAGCCGGGCGGCGAAGCGGGCAGTGAGTCGGGGGGTGGGTCCCGGCTGCCGCTGCTCCTCCACGCCCTCGGCGTGACCGCGGCCATCGTGGCTTGGGGCTACCTCGTCTACGCCGCCATCGACTTCGGCGCCACCGCCCGCGGCGGCGACACCGACGCCTGGTGGCTGCTCGGCCTGGCGTCCCTCGGGGCGGTCGCGTGCCTCTTCGTGGGGCTGCTGCTGGTCACCCGGCTGCTGCGGATCCTGGGCATCGTCAAGGGAGGCGCCCAGGAAGCGCCGAAGACACCACGCCCGGTGGGTGGCAAGCGGATCGCGCGGTGAGCAGCCGTGACGGCCGGCTACTCCGGCACTCCCCTGCCGCAGAAGCTCGGCGTCAAGCCGGACCACGTGGTGTTCCTCGACGGCCAGCCGGCCGACGTCGAGCTCGGCGCCCTGGTCGCGAGCTCCGTCGTACGCCGCCTCCCGCGCAGCATGGACCTGACCCTGACCTGGCACACCACGCTGGCCGGTCTCGAGAAGCGGCTGCCGGTGCTCTTCGAACGCACCAGCACCGCCGGCATGGTGTGGGTGTGCTGGCCCAAGAAGTCGAGCGGCGTGGCCAGCGACCTCGACGAGAACCTGGTGCGCGAGCTCGGCCTCGAGCTCGGGTTCGTCGACGTCAAGGTCGCCGCGATCGACGCGACGTGGTCGGGGCTGAAGTTCGTGCGCCGGTTGAAGGACCGCACCTAGCAGGTTGCGAGGGGGACCGGCTCCGGGTCGGGGTCCGGAACGGCTGGCACCTGTGCCCTGCGCTCCGACACGACGACGACGGCCACCGCGGCCACGACGATCGCACCGCCGGCGAGGATCGGCACGGTGATGGCCTCCGACAGGATCAGCCAGCCCAGGAAGACGGCCACCACGGGGTTGACGAAGGCGTACGTCGCGACGAGCGAGATGGGAGCGGCGCCGAGCACCCAGACGTACGCCGTGAAGGCGACGACCGAGCCGAACGTGACCAGGTATCCCCACGCCAGCCACGCCTCCAGCGGCGCCGCCGTCGGCAGCAGGTGCTCACCGCGGATGCCGCCGAGCAGCGCCAGCCAGCCTGCACCGAACAGCATCTCGTAGACCGTGAGCACGAAAGCGTCCTTCGGCAGCCAGAGCCTCGGAGTCGCCCAGGATCCGAACGACCAGCACACCGTGGCGACCATGATGATCAGACTGGCCCCGATCGGCACGTCGCCGTCGATGCCCGTCGAGGTGATCAGCAGCACCAAGCCCGCGAAGCCGATCAGCACGCCGAGCGTGGTCTGGCTGCGGGGCCGGTCACCGGTCGCGCTGCGGTAGACGATCACCCACAGCGGGACGGCCGCCACGAGCAGGGCGGCGATGCCGGACGGCGCGCCCTTGCTCTCGCCGACGGACACCAGGCCGTTCCCGAGCGCGGGCAGCAGCAGGCCGAGGGCCGCGCAGCCGAGCAGCTCGCGACGCGTCGCGCGGAGCCGGCCGAGACCGCTGCGGACGGCCAGGATGGCGCCGAGCAGGATCGCGGCGCACAGGTAGCGCCAGCTGGCCGAGGCCATCGGCGGCATGTCCTCGACCACGACGCGGATCGCCAGGTAGGTCGAGCCCCAGACGACGTAGACGATGCCCAGCGCAACCGCGACCAGCAGGGCGGCCCGACGACCGGATGCCGGCTGCTCTGTCATCGGCGTCTGAGTACTTTGGTCATGTCGCACGCGTCCGAGCGTACGGCCACCAGGGCCCGGAGGTAGAGCGGTTTTCGGCCATCGTTCCGCGAGTTCCGGCCTTCGTTTGGTCACCGAGTCTCGACACGCCTCGCTGCGCTCGGCGGCTCGACCACCGAAGCGTGTGTCGGTGGTCGAGCCGGGCGAGCGCCAGCGAGCCCGTGTCGAGACCCCGCGAAGGGCGGGACCGGATGGTCCCGCCCTTCGTCTTCCCCGGCTCGCCGATGGGGGTCGAGTCCACCGGCGACGTCTGTGTGGCGCGCTAGTCGGTGGGGATCCGGAGGCGCTGGCCGGCGAGCACCATGCCGGAGTCGAGGGCGTTGAGCCGCTCGATGCGGGTGATCATGGCGCGGACGTCACCGTCGCCGGTGACCGCGGCCGCGTCGGCGGCGATGTCCCAAAGGGTGTCGCCCTCGCCCACCATCACGATGCGGGTCGGCTCGGGCGTGCCGGGCCGCTCGGTGGCGACCGAGCCGGCGCCGAAGAAGACGCCGACGGCCAGCACCAGCACGAGGCCGAGGACCACCACGACGGCCCGGCCGCGCCGGGTCAGGCGCACGCTCGAGCCGACGGGCCGCGTCGGGGCCGCGGACGGCGCACGCGCCGGTCGCACCCGGGTGACCGTCGGGTTCACGGTGATGGTGCTCATCGGGACCTCCTGGGGCTCTGCCTAGCTGGAGTGCTGACCCATGTCTAACGGCGACCACCGACAACGCTTCTCGACGACCGCTCGATCAGACGTTCGATCGAACATGTGTACGAGACTAGAGCACCTGTTCGAACAGAATCAAGCACCCACCCGAACAAATGTTCGATGTTTCGAGAACAGCGGGATGCGACACGCCCGTTCGAACAGATGTTTGAATCAGGGGGCGAGATGCGGCTAGCGTGGCGCCATGGCACCCGAGAGCGGCTCCGGCAAGAAGAAGGCCCCCACGCGCGGCAAGGTCTCCGAGCTGCCCGACGGCCCGCCCGACGCGACGGGCCTGACGCCGCGCCAGCAACGGGTGCTGGCCCACATCAAGGACTCCATCGAGCTGCGCGGCTATCCGCCCAGCATGCGCGAGATCGGCGACGCGGTCGGGCTGACCAGCTCCTCGAGCGTGGCCCACCAGCTCAAGGTGCTGGAGGAGAAGGGCTTCCTCAAGCGCGACCCCAACCGGCCGCGCGCCCTCGAGGTCTTCCTGCCCGAGGTGATGGCGGCCCGGCGCTCGCTCGGCGCGGCCGAGGAGTCGTCGTACGACGAGACCGGGATCGGCGACAGCCATCCCGCGCCGGCCTACGTGCCCGTGGTCGGCCGGATCGCGGCCGGTGGTCCGATCCTGGCCGAGGAGCACATCGAGGAGGTCTTCCCGCTGCCGCGCGAGCTGGTCGGCGAGGGCACCCTCTTCCTGCTCGAGGTCACCGGCGAGTCGATGATCGACGCGGCCATCTGCGACGGCGACTACGTCGTGATCCGTCAGGAGCAGACCGCCGACAACGGCGACATCGTCGCCGCCCTGATCGACGGCGAGGCCACCGTCAAGACCTTCCAGCGCAAGGACGGGCGGGTCTGGCTGCTGCCGCACAACCCGTCGTTCGAGCCGATCGACGGCACCCACGCGACGATCCTCGGCAAGGTCACCGCGGTCCTCCGCAAGGTCTGATTTGCCGCTCGCTCCCCGGCGTACGACGCAATGTCGGCGCCGGATGGAATCATCTGCGCCATGGTGAGCGTTGCGTCTGTGGAGGTCCCGTAAGCAATCTGTTAACCCTTCGTCCTTCTTGGCCGGGTGGGCGACAATGGCCAGCGCAACCCCTCAGGGGGTGGTCAGGGGAGCACCTGATGTGCGGGACTAGCTAAACGGGGCAACCTCGGAGTGTGAGGATGCGGGAGAAGGAGAGCGGCATGGAGCGGGGGCTCGAGCCGAGAGCGACCAGCGTGGTCCGGCGCGTCCGCGCTGGCGTGGTCGAGCTCGTCCTCATCCTCGCCCTCTATGTCGCCTACAGCGCCTCGCGACTCTTTGCCAGTGACGCCCTGCGCCCGGCGCGGCAGCGCGCCGCCGAGCTCCTCGACCTCGAGCAGGCCACCCACCTGGCGTGGGAGGGCACCCTCAACCAGTGGTTCGTCGTGTCGCGGGGGCTGAGCCTGTTCGGCAGCTTCTGGTACGCCACCGCCCACTACGTCGTGACCGGCGTGGTGCTGATCTGGCTCTACCGCCAGGGTCGCGACCGCTACGTGCCCGCCCGACGCGCCCTGCTCATCGGCACGATCATCGCGCTGGTCGCCTACCTGTTGCTCCCGACAGCCCCGCCGCGGCTGTTCGGCGGCTACACCGACGTGCTGGCCCTGACGTCGGCCGACGGCTGGTGGGGCGGCGACGCGTCCGCCCCCAAGGGCCTGGGCGGCCTGACCAACCAGCTCGCCGCCTTCCCGTCGCTGCACGCGGGCTGGGCCTTCTGGGTGGCGATCGTGGTGCAGAAGCATGCCAAGCGGCGCTGGGTGCGGTCGCTGGGCTGGGTGCACGCGATCGTGACCGGTCTAGTCGTGATCGGCACCGGCAACCACTGGACCGCCGACGTGTTCGTCGGCTGGCTGGTCATCGGCCTGGGCTTCTGGATCGCCGCCGCGATCGCTCGTCAGGGCGGCGTCGGCGAGCCGAGCCAGGGCCTTGCGGGCTACCTGCGGGTCGGTCGTGGACCACATGGGCGGCAGGCTGGCCTTGAGGAAGCTGCCATAGCGAGCGGTGACCAGGCGGGGGTCGAGCACCGCGACGACCCCGCGGTCGGTCGTCGTGCGGATCAAGCGGCCGGTCCCCTGCGCGAGTAGCAGCGCCGCGTGGGTCGCCGCGACCTGCATGAACCCGTTGCCTCCGGCCTGGTCGGCCGCACGCTGACGCGCGGACATGAGTGGGTCGTCGGGTCGCGGGAACGGGATGCGGTCGATCAGCACCAGCTGGCAGGTCTCGCCGGGCACGTCGAGGCCCTGCCAGAGGCTGAGCGTGCCGAAGAGGCACGTGTGCGGGTCCTCGACGAACTGTCGGGCGAGCTCGGGCAGCTGGGCGTCGCCCTGCGCGAGCGTGGTGAGGTGGGGCAGCCGCTCGCGGACCGCCTCCGCCGCCGTCTCCGCCGCCCTGCGTGACGAGAAGAGCCCCAGCGTGCGGCCCTGGGCCGCGTCGACCAGCTCGCAGATCTCGTCGAGCTGCGCCTGACCGAGACCGTCGCGGCCGGGCGTCGGCAGGTGCCGGGCGACATAGAGGATGGCCTGGCGGCCGTAGTCGAACGGCGACCCCACGTCGAGACCGCGCCAGCCGATCACGCCCTCGGCAGCGGGCTCGGCGTTGACCGCGGCACCGTCGACCACCCGCTCGGCCGGCTTGAGGCCGATGGAGACCGCCATCGCGGAGAAGTCACCGCCGAGCATCAGCGTCGCCGAGGTGAAGACCGCGGTGGTGTCGCTGAGCAGCTTGTCGCGCATCGGACCCCAGACCTGCAGCGGGGCCACGCACAGCCGCGGCGGGATGCGCTCGCCGCCCTCGGCCAGCCAGAGCACGTCGGCCTCCGAGCCCGCGGCCATCCGCTCGGAGGTCGCGAACACCTCCTGCACCGAGCCGCGGGCCTGGGTGCGGCCGGCGTCTGCGTCACCGGCTCCTTCCGGTTCGCGCGGGTACGCCGACAGGCAGGCCCGCGCCGCGTCGCGGACCAGCACCAGCGCGTCGCGCAGCTGCTCGGGCACGGTGTCGAACCGGCCGGGGCTGGCGTCGTCCATCGCCGCCCCCAACGCGTCGGCGGCGTCGGCGAGGTCGTCGGCCTCGGTGCCCTCGACGTGTCGCTGGGAGCGCCGGGCGGCCCGCTCCACCTCGCTCACGGTCAGCTCGTCGGTGGCGGCCTGGGTGACCCGCGAGACGAGCTCATGGGCCTCGTCGACGACCACGACGTCGTAGTCGGGGATCATCGGCACGCCCTCGATGGCGTCGATCGCCAGCAGCGAGTGGTTGGTGACGATCAGGTGGGAGCGCTGGGCCTCCTCGCGGGCGGTCTCGACGAAGCACTCCTGCCCGAAGGGGCAGCGGCTGGCGCCGAGGCACTCGCGATGGCTCACCGAGACCTGCCGCCACTCGCGGTCGGTGTGCCGCGGTGCGTGGTCGCGCTCGCCGGAGCCGTTGTTGGTGGCTTCCTCCTCGGCCCATGCCCGGAGCTGGAGCACCTTGCCGGCCATCGAGCCGACGGGCACGTCGACCAGGGTTCCCTGGTCGTCGGGGACGCCCTCGCGGATCCGGTGCAGGCAGGCGTAGTTGGAGCGGCCCTTCAGCACGGCGTACGACGTGTCGATGCCCTCGGCGCGCTCGCCCAGGCCGTCGACGGCCGCGACCAGCCGTGGGATGTCGCGCTCGACGAGCTGGTGCTGGAGGGCGAGGGTGGCGGTGGCGACCACGACGCGGCGTTTGTGGAGCAGCGCGGGCACGAGGTAGCCCAGGGACTTGCCCGTGCCGGTGCCCGCCTGGACGAGCAGGTGCTCGCCCGACTGCATCGCCGACGCGACCGCCTCGGCCATCTCGACCTGGCCCGGCCTCTCCTCGCCGCCGATCCCCTCCACCGCCGACGCCAGCACGTCGTGGAGCCGACTGGTCTCGGTCTCGCTGGTGGTGGGGGCGTCGGGCACCCCGGCACCCTACGTCCGCGCGCGGACAGTCAGGACGGCGCGCCCACAGACAGTCCCGTCAGGCGGTGGGGAGGCCTGCGATCCGGGCGAGCCCGGCCATCACGTCGTCTGGCACCAGTCGTGGCGACGACTCCTCGAGGGCGTCAAGGCCGGCGGCTTCAGGCTCGAGCCTGGCCAGATAGTCGAGCAGCGGAGTCGGTGTGTCTTTGAGGTCGACCTCGAACCTCGTCGCCAGCCGCTGGGCCTGGGCGAGGGTACGTGAGCCGGCATCGAGGTCCCCGGCCGCCGCGAGCACGGCGGCCGCCGTGATCAGGTTCCCGACGAGGCTGAGCGGGAGCACTTCCTCTTCCCTCAACGACGAGTGGAGGTGCCGGGCTGCGCTCGCCAGGTCACCGTCCATCACGTCGGCAATCCCCAGGAGTCGGACCGCCTTGCCTCTCGTTGTGTGCGAGCCCGCGACCGTGCCGAACCAGGTCCAACAGACGGTCAGCGCACGCCCTTGTCGCCGCGGCGTCGCCCTCCTCGATCAGCAGCCCTCCCAGCGTGCTGAGGCCGAAACAGACTCCGACGTCGTCGCCCTGACGCTCGGCAGAGGGCGATCGAGCGCTCGATGAAGCCGCGCCCCTCCGCAAGGTCTCCCCGGGAGGTCGCGATAAATGCTGAGATGTCGCAGGCGATCGCCTCCTCGTGGACACCGCCGTGGTCGACCGCATAGGCCCGGGCTCGAGCAGCCGCGTCGCGGGCGTCGTCGAGGCTGCCCGCCTGAAGGCAGGCCGCGGCCAGGAAGCTCCAGGCGAGCACGACGAGCTCGGGATCCGACTGCAGGGCGGCTTCGTGCAACACCGCTCGCTCGAGAGCCGACTTCGAGCCCGTGGCGCTGGCCAAGTAGGCCGCGGTCGCCGAGAGCACGTCGAGCGTCGCCGCCTCGCGCTCGGTGAGGGAGGCTCGGGCATCCTCCGACAGGGGGCTCCCGAGCACATCCGCCGGGCGGGGAGAGACGGTCCAGACGCCGCGCCACCCCCGCGCCAAGCGGCAGTAGAGATGGGGGTCGTGATGCGCGGCCCAACCCAACGCCTGCGACCAGTTGGGGAGCTCGTCGATGAGCTCTCGGGTGATCGCTGCCCCGGTCGGCCCCACCATCTGGGCACGCTTTCGCTCGGCGATCTCGGCGAAGTACGTTGCGTGGCGCTGTTCGAGCGAGACCTCGGGGGATCGTCGCCTCGCTTCCGCCAGCAGGAGCTGCAGCAGGAAGAACCGCCGACCCGAGGGTGCGTCCGCAGTCAGCACGAGACTGGCGTCGACGAGCTCGGAGAGCCAGTCGTCGACGTCGGCCTGGGACTCGGCGGCCGACGAGCACACCTGCTCCGCGGCGTCGAGAGTGAAGCCACCCTGGAACACACCGAGCCGGGGGAACCCCGCGAGGGCCGGAGGACTCAACAGCGACAGGCTCCAAGCGATCGTCGCCTCCACGGATGCATGTCGGTCCGAGGAGGTGGCCTTGGCCGTGTGACTGACGAGAGGTCGACCGACGCGCTCCCACAGCTGCGCCGGACTCATGATGGCCAGCCGACTGGCCGCGAGCTCCAGGGCAAGGGGTAGCCCGTCCAGGGCCCGGCACACGCGCTCCACGTCCTGGAGCTCGGCAGGCGTAGGGGTGTAGCCCGGGACCGCGTGCCGAGCAGCCTGGAGGAACACCTCGACGGCAGGGGATGGTCCGGCCTCGTCGCCACCGGACTCGGGTGGGAGCTCGAGCGGCGGAACGACGACGACGCTCTCGCCGGCCAGCCCCAGGCGCGTCCGGCTGGTCACCAGTGCGGTCAGGCCCGGTGCCGCCTGCAGCAATTGGTGCAGCGGTGCGGCATGCATCGCTACCTGTTCCAGGTTGTCGCACACGAGCAGCGTCGGGTCATCCGGCAACGCGGCAGCCACTTCGCCGGGATCCTCGGGGCTTGGGCCGTGGTAGCCCACGGCGTTGGCGATGCCCACCATCAAGGAAGTGGCGTCGAGGGCTTCGGACAGGTCGGCAAACGAGACGGAGGCAAGTCCCTCCTCGGCAACGACGTGTGCCACCGCAAGCGCCAGTCGGGTCTTCCCGACCCCGCCCGGCCCTCTCAGGGTGATGAGCCGACTGCCGGACCGGATGGCTCCGACGACGGACGCGATCAGGCTGTCGCGCCCGATGATCGGGTCGAGCGGCACCGGCACCCGCGAGGCGTCCCACGACACCTTGCCGCGGCTCGTTCTCTCACTCATGCGGGAGCCCGACGCCTCGGCCGTTGGCGCCTCCTCGGAAGTGATGCGACGCACGATGGCATCGACTGCGGCTTGAGGCGCCTCCCTGTCGGCCTCCACCCAGTGGCGGGTGGACAACAGGTACTCAAGTGGACCGTCAAGAGTGACGGGCTCCAGGAGAACGGGAATGACGTCCTTGTCGTGCTCGACGGCGAGCGTCAATTCGCGATGCACGTGCTTCGACTCGAGCGTCGCCGGACTGACGAGGACGATGAACGCGCTGCATCGGTCGATCTCGTGGAGGAGTTCGCCGGCCCACGAGTCGCGACCGACCATGTCGTCGGGCGCGAGCCAGCTCTCGTACCCAGCGTCCGCCAGCCCGCTCTTCAGCCGACGAGCTGACAAGACGTCGGCGTGAGCGTGACTGATGAAGATCCGACCATCGGCATGGCTCCCCATGGACCGTCCCCCTCCGAGCGCAACCCCCGAGCTCAGTGGTCAAACTATGGCGAAGAAGCGGGATTGGCGCCATGCCCCAGGGGGCGGCGTTAGATGACGGCGCCGGAATCCTCCGCGGTCTCGCGCTTGACCCGGACGGGCTTGGAGCGCGAGAGCGGCCAGCGCTCCTGCAGGTAGGTGACGATCGGGGTGGCGGTGAAGACCGACGAGTAGGTGCCGATCACCAGGCCGAGGAGCAGCGCGATGGCGAAGTCGCGCAGCGAGTCGCCGCCCAGGATCGCCAGCGCGGCCAGGATGAACATCGCGCCGAGGCCGGTGTTGACCGTGCGCGGCATGGTCTCGACGGCGGCCCGGTTGGCGACCTCGACGAAGGGCACCTCGCCGCGGGAGGCGTACCAGCGCTCGCGGATGCGGTCGAAGACCACCACGGTGTCGTTGACCGAGAGGCCGATGATCGTCATCGCCGCCGCCAGGAACACCCCGTCGATCGGCTTGCCGAGCCAGGCGAAGACGCCGGTCACGATGACCACGTCGTGGAACATCGCGAGCACGGCGGCCAGGCCGAACGTCCACTTGAAGCGGATGGCGAGATAGAGCAGCTGGACGAGGAACGCGACGGCGAAGGCGATCAGTGCCTTGGTGCGCAGCTCGTCGCCGAGCGAGGCGCCGATCTTCTCGTCGCGCTCCTTGGTGGCGCCACCACCGGCCTCGTCGATGGCGGCCTGGATCTGGAGGGCCTGGTCCTCGGTGATCTCGCCCACCCGCACGGTGATCTTGTCGTTGTCGGCCTCCTGCACGGTCGCCTCGGGGAAGCCGGCGTCGGCCACCGCCTCGCGGGCCTCGTCGGCGTCGAGCGGCTGGGCGGTGGAGTACTCGAGCACCCGCCCGCCGGTGAACTCCACGCCGAGGTTGAGGCCGTTGGCGAAGATGCCACCGAGCGCGGCGACCAGCGCGACCCCCGAGATCGCCAGCCAGAGCCGCCGGCGCGACATCAGGTCGGGCCGCTTCTCGTCGAGCCAGGTGCGCACCCGCCCGACGTTGGAGAGCCCGGTGATGCCCGGCCTCTTGGCCACGAAGGGAGTCGAGACCGCCATCTCGGTCAGCACCCGGGCGATGATCAGCGCCGAGATCATCGAGGCGATGACGCCGATCGACAGCGTCACGCCGAAGCCCTTGATCGGCCCGGATCCGAGGAAGAACAGCAGGCCCGCCGCCAGCAGGGTGGTGACGTTGGAGTCGATGATCGCCGTCCACGCCTTGTTGAAGCCGACCATCAGCGCGCGCCGGATGCCGGCCGACGGGTGCTCGGCGTACTCCTCACGTGCGCGTTCGAAGACCAGCACGTTGGCGTCGATCGCCAAGCCGATGGCGAGCACGAAGCCGGCCAGCCCGGGCAGGGTCAGCGTCGAGCCGAGGGCGACGAGCATGGCGTAGGCCAGCAGCGCGTACGACGTCAGCGCGAGCGTCGCGAGGAAGCCGACGAGGCGGTAGACCAGGCCGATGAAGAGCGCGGTCAGCGCCAGCCCGACCAGCGCCGCCTGCCAGGACGCCTCGATGGCCGCCTGCCCCAGCGTCGGCCCGACGGTGCGCTGCTCGATCACCTCGACGGGCACCGGCAGCGCGCCGCCCTCGATGAGGATGGCCAGGTCGGTGGCCGTCTCGAACGTGAACCCGCCCGTGATGCTGGTGGTGCCGGTGATGCTGGCCCCACACGGCACCTGCACCTCGGGCGAGGAGATGACCGCCTCGTCGAGCACGATCGCGACTCGGCGGGGGTCGCCCTGGGCGCACGCGGCGTCGCCGGACAGCTTGCCGAAGATGTCGGAGCCCTTGCCGGTGAAGTCGACGTTGACGGCCCAGTCGACCGACTGTTGGGGCATCTCGGCCTGGGCGCCGGTGATCTCGTTGCCGTCCATCGCGACGGGGCCGACCTCGAGGTAGCCCGACGTCTCGTCGGGATAGATCAGGTTCCCGGGCTTGGACGGCTTCGCGTTCGGGCCGGCCGCCGTCGCGACGACCGGGTGGACGGTGAGCTGCGCCGTGCGCCCCAGCACCTCGAGCGCCTGGCGCGGGTCCTGCACGTCGGGCAGCTCGACGATGATCCGGTTCTCACCCGCGCGCACCAGCGTGGGCTCGGCGACGCCGATCGCGTCGATCCGACCGCGGAGCACCTCGACGGCCCGGTCGGTGGCCTCGCCGTCGGCCTTGACGCGCTCGGTGTCCTGGGTCTGCAGGGTGATCTGGGTGCCGCCGCGCAGGTCGAGCCCGAGCCGCGGCGAGGCGCTCAGGGCGATGGCCGCGCACCCGCCGAGCAGGCCGAGGACGAGCAGCAACCGCAGCAGCACGCCTCGACCCATGCGGGCGATCTTGGCAAAGCCGGCCAACTCTGCCGAATCGGCGGGCCTGGCGACACGGGATCCGTGACCCGAACGTGCTTGTGGCAACGAAATCCGATCCTCTAGGTTGCGGGCAACGAAGATCTCGTTACTCCCGAAGGGTCCCCATGTCCGCCGTACGCCTGGAGTCGGTGACGAAGCGCTTCGGGCCGGTCACCGCGGTCGACGATCTCGACCTCGAGATCCGCGACGGCGAGTTCTTCTCGATGCTCGGCCCGTCGGGCTCGGGCAAGACCACCGTGCTGCGGATGATCGCGGGCTTCGAGGCGCCGACCGAGGGACGAGTCTTCCTCGAGGGCCGCGACGTCACCCGGCAGGCGCCGTTCGCGCGCAACGTCAACACGGTGTTCCAGGACTACGCGCTCTTCCCGCACCTCGACGTGATCGCCAACGTGGAGTACGGCCTCGCGGTCAAGAAGGTGCCGCGTGCGGAGCGACGGAAGCGAGCCGAGGCGGCGCTCGAGTCGGTCCGGCTGAGCGGGTACGGCGCCCGCCGGCCCTCACAGCTCTCCGGCGGGCAGCGGCAGCGCGTCGCCCTGGCCCGGGCGCTGGTCAACCGGCCGCGGGTGCTGCTGCTCGACGAGCCGCTCGGCGCCCTCGACCTCAAGCTGCGCCGCGAGATGCAGATCGAGCTCCAGGAGCTCCAACGCGACGTCGGCATCACCTTCGTCTTCGTCACCCACGACCAGGAAGAGGCGCTCACGATGAGCGACCGGATCGCGGTCTTCAACGACGGACGCATCGAGCAGGTCGCCACGCCGGCCGAGCTCTACGAGTCGCCCGCCTCGTCGTTCGTGGCCGGCTTCGTGGGCACCTCCAACCTGCTGACCGGCGATGCGGCCCGGCGGGTGGTCGGCCGCGACGGCTCGTTCTCGATCCGGCCCGAGAAGATCCAGCTCGTCGGCGCCGGCGACTCCACGGACCAGCGCACCCAGGGCACGGTCGAGGCGGTCGTCTATCTCGGCTCGGTCAACCACTACGTCGTGGAGCTCGACGGCGGCGGCACCCTCACCGTCCTCCGGCAGAACCTGCACGGCACCTCCGACCAAGCCATCGACCGCGGCGACCGCGTCGGGCTGGGCTGGGCCGACGAGCACGTCATCGATCTCACCCGCACCACCACCGCCTCGGGACACCCTCAGGAGGAACCGTCATGAGAAAAATCCGCACCCTTGCCGGCACGGCGGCCCTCGGGCTCGTGCTGGCCACCGCTCTGGCCGCCTGCGGCACCGACGATGGTGGCGACGACAGCGGCGGCCAGGCTGCCGAGGAGCAGGGCGGGTTCACCCCGCCCGACGTCCCGATGGCCGAAGAGCTCGGCGACAACGAGGGCACGCTCAGCGTGCTCGCCTGGCCGGGCTACGCCGAGGACGGCAGCACCGACAAGGCCGTTGACTGGGTGACGCCGTTCGAGGAGAAGACCGGCTGCGACGTGTCGGTGAAGTACTTCGGCACCTCTGACGAGGCCGTGACCCTGATGAAGAGCGGTCAGTACGACGTGGTGTCGGCCTCCGGCGACGCGACCCTGCGCATGATCGCCGCCGGCGACGTGGCTCCCGTCAACACCGACCTGATCCCCAGCTACGCCGAGACTTGGGACTACCTCAAGGACCGCGCCTGGAACTCCGTCGACGGCCAGATGTACGGCGTCCCACACGGCTACGGCGCCAACCTGCTGATGTACAACACCGACGAGGTCAGCCCCGCCCCGACCAGCTGGAGTCCGGTGTTCGAGGGTGCTGCCGACTACAGCGGCGAGGTGACGGCGTACGACTCGCCGATCTACATCGCCGACGCCGCGCTGTACCTGATGACGACCCAGCCCGACCTCGGCATCGAGGACCCCTACGCCCTGGACGCCGACCAGCTGGCCGCGGCGGTCGACCTGTTGAAGTCGCAGCGCGAGCACGTCGGTGAGTACTGGTCTGACTACCTCAAGGAGGTGCAGGCCTTCGGAAGCGGCGACACCGTGGTCGGCACCAGCTGGCAGTTCGTCGCGAACCTCGCCCAGGCCGAGAAGACCCCCGTCGAAGTCGTCCTCCCGGAGGAGGGTGCGACCGGCTGGTCGGACACCTGGATGATCGGGTCGAAGACCGAGAGCCCGAACTGCGCCTACGCCTGGCTCGAGCACGTGATCAGCGCCGAGACGAACGCCGAGATCTCCGAGTGGTTCGGCGAGGCGCCGGCCAACACCAAGGCCTGCGACTTCACCGCGGAAGGCTTCTGCGAACAGTTCCACGCCTACGACGAGACGTTCGCCGACCAGATCCACTACTGGACGACGCCGATCGAGCAGTGCCTCGACGGACGCACGGACGTGACGTGCACGACGTACCAGGAGTGGACCCAGGCCTGGACCGAGATCAAGGGCTGAGCCCCGTTGGTCGAGGAGGGCCGTCAAGGCCCGTCACGAGACCCCTCACCGGGTCTCGTGACGGGCGCTAGCGCGCCCTCCTCGACCAGCGGCGGTGTGCTCCACCGCCACCCCCGGCTCCGGCTTGGGCTGCTCCTCGGGCCGCCCATGCTGTGGCTGGGGGTGGGGTACCTGGTCGCGCTCGCGGCGCTGTTCATCACCGCGCTGTGGACCGCCAACGGGTTCACCGGCAACATCGAACGCACCTGGACGCTCGACAACTTCCGCGAGCTCTTCAGCCTCGACGTCTACCGCACCATCACCATCCGCACCTTGCTCACCGCGGTCGGGGTGACGGTCATCGACGCGGTCATCGCCTTCCCGGTCGCGCTCTACATGGCGAAGGTCGCCTCGCCACGAGCCCAACGCCTGCTCGTCATCGCGATCCTGACGCCGTTGTGGGCGTCGTACCTCGTCAAGGCGTATGCCTGGCGCGGCATGTTCAGCAATGACGGGCCGATCGCCTGGGTGCTGGCGCCCTTCGGGCTCTCGTCGCCGGGGTACGGGCTGTTCGCGACGGTGGTGACGCTGGCCTACCTGTGGCTGCCCTACATGATCCTGCCGATGTACGCCGGCCTGGAGCGGCTGCCGAACTCCCTGCTCGAGGCGTCTGCCGACCTCGGCGCCGGGTGGGGCATGACCATGCGGCGGGTGGTGCTGCCCGTGCTGTTCCCAGCAGCCGTGGCCGGGTCGATCTTCGCGTTCTCGCTGACGCTCGGCGACTACATCGCGGTCCAGATCGTCGGCGGCGCCAACCAGATGCTCGGCAACGTCATCTACGACAACGTGCTGAAGGGCAACAACCTGCCGTTCGCCGCGGCGGTGGCGACGATCCCCGTCGTCATCATGCTCGCCTATCTGGCCGCCGTGCGCCGCACCGGAGCGCTGGAGAACCTATGACCCTGTCCACCCTCACCCGTCGCGTGCTCGCCGTCAGCACCGCACTGGCGCTGCTGTTCGTCTACGCACCCCTGGCGCTGGTGGTGGTCAACTCGTTCAACGTCTCGCGCACGTTCGCCTGGCCGCCGCCGGGGTTCACCACCCAGTGGTGGAAGGCGGCTTTCGAGTCGCAGGGTGCGCGGGACGCGATCTGGACGTCGGTGCAGGTCGCCCTGCTCGCGACCTTGATCGCGCTGGTGCTCGGGACGATGGCGGCGCTGGCGCTGCAGCGGTTCGACTTCTTCGGCCGCGACTTCGTCTCGCTGCTGATCATCCTGCCGATCGCGCTGCCGGGCGTGGTGACCGGCGTCGCCTTGGCCAACTTCTTCACCACCATGATCGGCATCAAGCTGGGCTTCTTCACCCTGATCGTGTCGCACGCGACGTTCTGCATCGTCACCGTCTTCAACAACGCCGTGGCGCGGCTGAGGCGCCTCGGCGGCAACCTCGAGGAGGCGTCGATGGATCTCGGCGCCGGCACCTTCCGGACGTTCTTCAAGATCACCCTGCCGATGTTGCGCTCGTCGTTGCTCGCGGGCTGCCTGCTGTCGTTCGCGCTGAGCTTCGACGAGATCATCGTGACCACGTTCACCGTCGGCCAGGGCATCCAGACGCTGCCGATCTGGATCTACCAGAACCTGTTCCGCCCCAACCAGGCCCCCGTGGTCAACGTGGTGGCCGCGGTGCTGATCCTCCTCTCGGTGATCCCCATCTGGCTGGCCCAGAAGCTCGCCGGCACCGACGAGAGCGTCGCCGCCGCCCGCTGACGCACTCCGCTGGTTGAGGTCGCTTGTTCGTTGGTTGAGGTGCGAGGAGCGCCAGCGACGAGCCTCGAAACCAGTCTCAGCGAGCGTCTCGCCTCGCCGTGGGGCGGCTGGCCAGCTCCGGAAGAGCATCGAAGTCGCCGCGGATCAAGGCTTCACGCTTGGCTCGACTCCATCCCTGGATCTGCTTCTCGACTGCAAACGCTGCGCCAACATGCTCGAACTCCGCAGACCAGACCAGTTCCACCGGCCGCCGTCGTCGCGTGTACGCCGCACCACCGTCCCCCTCGTTGTGTTGCCACAGCCGCCAGGCGAGGTCGGTAGTGCTGCCCACGTAGTAAGAACCGTCGGAACACCGAACCATGTAGGTGAACGCCATGGACGTCAGCATGCGCCACCGTGCGCCACGCTGCAGGCAGGGGTCCCTACGCCTGTGGACAGGTGGTTTCGAGGCTCGCAAGCTCGCACCCTCAACCACCGAAGGTCGGTCGTCTCCTCAACCAGCGGTGAGCCGGCCCAGGACAAGGTCCATGGAGCCGAAGGTGGTGTCGCCGTGGCCGGCTCCTGGGAGCACCGTCAACGTCGCGTTCGGGAGGAGCTCGGCCAGTCGGTGGCCGTGGTGCAACGGCACCATCTGGTCGGCCTCCCCGTAGAACAGGTCGACGGGCGTGGTCACCGCCGACAGGTCGACGTCCCAGCGACCGCCCCAGGCGACGTTGTCCCGGGCGAAGCCGTCGGACGGTGCCAGGGCCCGCCGGAGGTCCGCGAAGAACGTCGCCGCCTCGGTCGGGCGCTCGTCGAAGTAGTGCTCGTTGGCCGGTACGTCGGACTTCATCGCCGCCTGGAATCCGTCGTCGTCGAGCTCCAGGAGCTTGGCGGCGAACTCGGCCACCTCGGCGGTGACTGTCGCCAGAGGCTCAGCCTCGCCCTCGGTGGGCCCGGGCCCGGCGGCCACCACCACTCGCGTGACCCGGTCGGGTGCGGCGGCCGCCGTCGCCAGCGCATAGGGACCGCCACCGGAGGAGCCGAAGGTGCCGAACGACGACCAGCCCAACAGGTCGGCCAGCTCGACGACCTGCCGGCCGACGGACGCCAGGCTCGGCGGGGTGAGCGACGAAGCGCCGTAGCCGGGTCGGCTGACCGACACCAGTCGTACGCCGTGACGCCGGGCGGCGTCGCCCAGCAGCACGCCTCCACCGGCCGTGCTGGGCGCGCCCGGCTGGTAGATCACCGGGACTCCGTCGGGGTCGCCGAGGTCGACGTACTCCAGGACCTGTCCGCTCGCCAGGCGAGCCTCCGTGAACACGAGCCGAGCGTAGGCCTACTTCGGGACCACGACCCCCGTCGCGCCCCCGCCGCGGCGGGTGGGCTCTGCAACGGCGGTGAGCAGCCCCTTGGCGCCGAACTCGACGGCCGTGGCGGCGCCGATCTCGGCGGCGCTGGTGCCCGGGGCGCCCGCGGCGGCGAACTTGTGGCCGAACGGCGCGAGCAGGGGGCCGTAGGCGTCGATGAAGGACTGCTCGGCCGTCACCGACGCGGTGTTGCGCTGGGCGGCCCGCGGCGCCGCGATCGCCTGCTGGATCGTCATCCCGCGGTCGATGCGGTTGTAGAGCATCTGCAGCACCGTGGTGATGATCGTCGAGCCGCCCGGCGAGCCCAGCGCCAGGAACGGCTTGCCGTCCTTGAGCACGATCGTCGGCGACATCGACGAGCGTGGCCGCTTGCCGGGCTGGATCCGGTTGGGGTCGCTCGCGCTGTAGACGGTCGAGAAGTCGGTCAGCTCGTTGTTGAGGATGAAGCCCCGCCCCGGCACGACCATCCCGGAGCCGCCGGTCTGCTCGATGGTCAGCGTGTACTCGACGACGTTGCCCCACCGGTCGGTGACGGTCATGTTGGTCGTCGAGATGTTCTCGGTGTCGGTGTCCGTCTTGGCATTGCCGGCGGTCGGCGTCGCGCACGACCCGTCGTACGACGCGGGGTTGCCGGCCGCGACCGGCTTGACGAGCGCGGTGGTCTCGCTGATCTTGCAGGCCCGCTCGGCGGCGAAGGTGTCGCTGAGGAGATCGGCCTGCGGGACGGGCACGAAGCCCGGGTCCCCGACGTAGGCGCCGCGGTCGGCGAAGGCCAGCGCCGAGGCCTCGAGGTAGTGGTGCAGGGCGAGCGGGTCCGCCATCGCGCCGAGGTCGTAGCGCTCCATGATGTTGAGCGCCTCGCCCACCGTCGTCCCGCCGCTCGACGACGGCGCCATGCCGTAGACGTCGTAGCCGCGGTAGCCGACGGCCGTCGGCTTGCGGTTGACGACTCGGTAGTCGTGCAGGTCGGCCACGGTCATGGAACCGGGCGGCACCGGCAGCGTCGTGGTCGCCGACTTCGCCGGATGGCGGGTGGCGCCGGCGATCTGCGCGGCCAGCTTGCCGCCGTAGAACGCCTTCACGCCCTTGTCGGCGAGCAGCTTGTAGGTGGCGGCGAGGTCCTCGTTCTTCAGCACCGAGCCGACGGCCGGGGCCGCGCCGCCGGGCAGGTAGATCGCGCTGGTGGCCGGGAACGCCGCGAACCGGACCTTGTTCTCCTCGGTCTGCTTGGCAAACGTGCTGTCGACCTTGAACCCGTCGGTGGCCAGCTTGATCGCCGGCTTCAGCACGTCACCCAGGGTCCAGGTGCCCCACCGCTTCATCGCCTTGTCCCAGGTGGCGGGCGTGCCGGGCACGCCGACCGAGACGCCGCTGGTGACCAGGTCGGGGGTAAAGGTGTAGGGCTTGCCGGTGGACTTGTCGATGAACGCGTCCGAGGGCATCGCGGCCGGCGCGGTCTCGCGGCCGTCGATGGTCTGCACCTTGCCCTTGGCGGCGTTGTAGAAGACGAAGTAGCCGCCACCGCCCAGACCCCGAGCTGTAGGGCTCGGTCACCCCGAGGGCGCCCGCGGTGGCGATGGCCGCGTCGACGGCGTTGCCGCCCTGCTTGAGGACGCGCAGCCCGACCTGCGTAGCGGACGGGTCGACGGTCGAGACGGCGCCGCCGAAGCCGATGCTGGTGGCCCGCTTGGCTCCCAGCCCCCGCTCATGCGGGCCGGCAGTACCCGGGGCGCCTTGAGCGCCCTGGATCGGTACGGCGGCGAGCGCGCCGGCCGCGGTCAGGGCTGCGGCGGCCAGCAGGGCGGTGGTGCGTGCACGTGCGGTCATGCGTCCTCCCGAGAAGTGGCGGTCATCCCACCCTCGCGCGGATAGACACGGATGTCGACCGCCCACTGGGGTGGCGGTGGTGAGGTGACAGGGCTATTTTGCCGAGATCCCCCCTCTCCGCCGAGAGGACAACCCCGTGCCCGAGACCCGCCCGTTCGACCGCCGCACCATCCTGAAGACCAGCGCCGCGATCGCGGCGGCCGGCCCCTTCGCCGGACTCGTCGCCGCGCCCGCCCATGCCCGTCTCGCCCCGCTGGCCGCGGCACTCGTGCCGGTGCCAGACGCGCGGGACGGCAAGGTCCGGCTGCACCTGCCTCCTGGCTTCAGCTACCGGTCGTTCCACGACACGGAGCTGCCGGTGACCCTGACCGACGGGACCGCCTTGCCCGGCCGGCACGACGGCATGGGCGCCTTCAAGGGTCCTGGTGGGACGTCGATCCTGGTCCGCAACCACGAGATCAACGGCGCGCGGCCGGCCTTCGGCCCGGGGACGCCGTACGACGCGATGGCCGGCGGCGGGACCACCACCGTCCACGTGTCCAGGCACGGCGAGGTGGTCAGCGCTTTCACCAGCCTCAACGGGACGATGATGAACTGCTCCGGCGGCCAGATGCCCTGGGGGTCCTGGGTGACGTGCGAGGAGACCATCAACGGTCCCGACGTCGGCCCCGACTTCACGGGCGTCCCCAACGTCGCGCTCACCAAGCCGCACGGCTACGTCTTCGAGGTTCCGGCCAGCCGGTTCGCGGGCGAGGGCCAGTCGACGCGGCAGCCGATCCGGCAAGCCGGCCGGTTCGCGCATGAGGCGGTGTCCTTCGACCCGAAGGGCGGTCACCTCTACCTGACCGAGGACAACTTCGGCTTCGCCTCCGGCTTCTACCGCTACACCCCGCCCGCGCACCCGATGGAGGTCGGGGAGCTCCGCGACGGCGGCACCCTGCACATGCTCAAGGTCAAGGGCGTGCACAACGCGCACCTGGAGGGCACCCAGGTCGCCGACACCGAGTACGCCGTCGAGTGGGTCGAGATCGAGACCCCCGACGTGGTCTATCCCTACACGCCCGGACAGACCGCGCCGACGACCAACAACACCGCCCTCATCCATGTGGGGAGCCAGGGCTGGGCCAAGGGCGCCGCCTTCTTCTCGCGGCTCGAGGGGCAGGTCTTCAGCAAGGGCTCCGTCTACTTCACCTCGACCCAGGGCGGCGGCGCCGCCGAGACCAGCTCGACGGCGGGCGACGCAGGCGGGTTCGGCAACGGCTCGGGGCAGGTCTGGGCCTATGACCCGGACGCGCAAAGCCTGCGCGTGGTCTACCAGTCGCCGGACGCCGCCACCCTCGACTTCCCCGACAACATCACCACGTCCAACCGCGGGACCCTGGTGCTCTGCGAGGACAACGTCAACGACAACTTCATCCGTGGGCTCTCACCGGAGGGCGACCTGTGGGACATCGCGCTCAACCGGCTGGTCAGCCGCACGGGCGCGGACCGGTCCAACGACGAGTTCGCCGGATCGACGTTCAGCCACACGGGCCAGACACTCTTCGTGAACATCCAGGCCGGTGCCGGGATGACGTTCGCGATCTGGGGCCCGTGGGGGTCGATCGGGGTCTGACCGAGGTCAGTCGGTGAGCGGTGCGGCGGCGTACGACGCCAGCTCGCCGGCCAGGTCCTCGTGGGCGCGCCCGCGGACCAGCGTGCCCTCGCCGGTGTGCTCCATCGTGGTGATCTCGCCTTGCTGGTGGATCCGGTTGATGAGGTCGCCGCGCTCGTAGGGCACCAGCGCCTCGAACGCCACACCGGGCCTGGGCAGCTCCGACTCGATCACGCGCAGGGCGTCGTCGATGCCTTCGCCGGTCTTGGCCGAGACGACGATCGAGTGCGGCTCGCGCTGGCGCAGCCGCGCGATCACCATCGGGTCGGCGGCGTCGGCCTTGTTGATGACGATGACCTCGGGCACCTTGTCGGCGCCGATCTCGGCGAACACCTCGCGCACCGCGGCGATCTGGCCCTCGGGGTCGGGGTGCGAGCCGTCGACGACGTGCAGCACCAGGTCGGAGTCGGCCACCTCCTCCAGCGTCGAGCGGAACGCCTCGACGAGCTGGTGGGGCAGGTGGCGGACGAAGCCCACCGTGTCGCTCATCGTGTAGACGCGGCCGTCGGTGGTCGTCGTACGCCGCGTCGTCGGGTCGAGGGTGGCGAACAGCGAGTCGTCGACCAGCACGCCCGCACCGGTCAGCCGGTTGAGCAGCGAGGACTTGCCGGCGTTGGTGTAGCCGGCGATGGCCACCGACGGGATCGCGTGGCGGGTGCGCTCCTGCCGCTTGGTGTCGCGGGTGCCCTTCATCGCGGCCAGCTCGCGGCGCAGCTTGGCGATCTTGGTGTTGATGCGCCGGCGGTCGGTCTCGATCTTGGTCTCACCGGGACCACGGCCGCCGATGCCGCCGCCGTCGGCGCCGACGCGGCCACCGGCCTGGCGGGAGAGCTGGCCACCCCAACCGCGCAGCCGCTGCTTCATGTAGTTCAGCTGGGCCAGCTCGACCTGCGCCTGGCCCTCCGCGGACTTCGCGTGCTGGGCGAAGATGTCGAGGATCAGGGCCGTGCGGTCGACGACCTTGACCTTGAGCCGGTCCTCGAGGTTCCTCAGCTGGCTGGGCGCGAGCTCGCCGTCGCAGATGACGGTGTCGGCGCCGGTGGCCTGCACGATCTCGCGGATCCCGTCGACCTTGCCGCGGCCGACGTACGTCGCCGGGTCGGGCTTGTTGCGGCGCTGGTAGATCGCCTCGAGCACCTCGGAGCCGGCCGTCTCGGCCAGCAGCGCGAGCTCGGCCATGGAGTTCTCGGCGTCCTCGACGGTGCCGCCGGTCCAGACGCCCACCAGGACGACCCGCTCCAGCAGCAGCTGCCGATACTCGACCTCGCTGATGTCCTGCAGCTCGGTCGACAGGCCGGCGACGCGGCGCAGGGCGTGCCGTTCGGCGAGGTCCTTGGCGCCGGGGCTGAGCTCGGCCTCGGGGTCTTCCTCGGGGTCGGGCTCGTCGGCGTACCCCGATCGCCACTCGACGGCGTCGGTGTCGTCGGAGTCGGAGGTTTCGTCGTCGAGGTCCCAGCCGGCCGTCTCGTCGAGCTCGGCGTCGAGGGTGAAGTCGTGGTCGTGTGCGTTCGTCATGTCCCTCCAGGGTAGGTCGGGTGTGCTGAATCCCGCGAACTCATTAGCCGGTCATGAGCCGGCGGTACGCCGCGACCCATCCGTGGTTCTCCGTCCGGCGGCTCGACGCCCGCAGCCACTTCCCGATGTTCGAGGTACCCGAGGACATGGTCGCGGCAATCGAGGAGTTCACGCGATCCTTGGGATGATCGACCTCGTGACCTAACTCCGATTCGTCTGCGTCGCCCGGCGGAGAAAGTCACGGTGATCCGCAGACGAATCGGTGCTGGCCGTCTGGAACAGTGCTCCCGTGGCCGCCGTGCAACTGCCTGACCGTGCTCGCGTCGTCGTCATCGGGGGCGGGGTCATCGGCGCGTCGATCGCCTACCACCTCGCCCATCTCGGCTGGGGCGACGACGTGGTGCTGTTGGAGCGCGACCGGCTGACGAGCGGTACGACGTGGCACGCGGCCGGGCTGATGACCTGCTTCGGCTCGTTCTCCGAGACGAGCACCGCCATCCGGCTCTACTCGCGAGATCTCTACGCGAAGCTGGAGGCCGAGACCGGCCAGGCGACGGGCTTCAAGCCCGTCGGGCTGATCGAGGCGGCGGCCGACGCCGACCGGCTCGAGGAGTACCGCCGTGTCGCGGCGTTCCAGCGGCACCTCGGGCTCGAGGTCGACGAGATCTCCCCGCGCGAGATGAGCGACCTGTTCCCGTGGGCGAAGACGGACGACCTGCTGGCCGGCTTCCACGTGCCCGGCGACGGGCGGGTCAACCCCGTCGACCTGACCACCGCGCTGGCCAGGGGCGCGCGGCAGCTCGGCGTACGCATCCTCGAGGGGGTGCGGGTGACCGACGTCCTGACGGAGACCAGCGGGCAGATCGAGTCGGTGACCGGGGTCGCGGTCGGCGGGTCTCGACACGGGCTCGCAAGCTCGCCCGGCTCGACCACCGAAGGCGTCGTCGAGTGCGAGTACGTCGTCAACGCCACTGGCATGTGGGCCCGCGAGCTGGCGGAGCGCTCGGGGGTCGTGGTGCCCAACACCGCCGCCGAGCACTACTACCTGATCACCGACACCATCGACGGTCTCACCTCGGATGCGCCGATCTTCGAGGACCCGGCGTCCTACGGCTACTACCGCGAGGAGGGCGGCGGGATGATGGTCGGCCTCTTCGAGCCGCGCGCCGCGGCCTGGAACCCGGGCAGCATCCCCGCCGACGCGTCGTTCCTGACCCTGCCGCCCGATTGGGAGCGGATGTCGCCCTTCCTCGAGAAGGCGATGGAACGGGTGCCGGTGACGCTCGACGCCGGCGTGCGCACGTTCTTCTGCGGTCCCGAGTCGTTCACGCCCGACCTGTCCCCCATCGTCGGCGAGGCGCCGGGGATGCGCGGCTACTTCGTCGCGGCCGGCATGAACTCCGTCGGCATCCTCTCGGCCGGCGGCCTCGGTCGACTGCTCGCGCACTGGATCACGACCGGGCGTCCCGACGCCGACGTGACCGGCTTCGACGTCGACCGGTTCCGCGCCTACCAGGCCACGGAGTCCTACCGGTCGGCCCGCACGACCGAGATCCTCGGCACCGTCTACGCCGCCCACACGCCCGGCAAGCAGCTGCGCTCGGCCCGCGGCGCGAAGCTCTCGCCCGTGCACGACCGGCTCGTCGAGGCGGGTGGCTACCTCCGCGAGGTGTCCGGCTGGGAGGGCGCCGACTGGTTCGCCGGTCCTGGCGTCACCCCCGAAGCGGAGCCGACGTGGGGACGGGCGCCGTGGTTCGAGCAGTGGGAGGCCGAGCACCGGGCGATCCGCGAGCGCGTCGGGCTGATGGACATGTCGTTCATGTCGAAGTTCCGCGTCGCCGGCGCCGATGCCGGGGCGGTCCTGGACCAGGTGTCCGGCGGCGCGGTCGACGGCGATCCCGAGCGGATCACCTACACCCAGTGGCTCGACGACGCCGGCCACCTCGAGGCCGACCTGACCGTCACCAAGCTGGCCGAGGGCGACTTCTGGGTGGTCGCCTCCGACACCGCTCACGGGCATGCGCTGGCACGGATGCGGCGGTACGCCGGAGACGCCGACGTCACGATTGCCGACGTCACCGAGGAGTACGCCCAGCTCAACGTGCAGGGTCCGCGGTCGCGCGACCTGCTGGCCACCCTCACCGACGCCGACCTCTCGACCGAGACGTTCCCCTTCCGCACGGCTCGCTGGGTCACGCTCGCGGGCTGCCAGGTGCTGCTGGTCAGGATCACGTACGTCGGGGAGCTGGGCTACGAGATCTACCTGCCGGCCGCCGACGCGCTGACCGTGTACGACGCAGTCGTCGACGCCGGCGAGCCCCTCGGGCTGGCCCTGGTCGGGCTGAAGTCGCTGGCGAGCCTGCGGATGGAGAAGGCCTATCGCGACTTCGGCCACGACATCGACAACACCGACGGGGTGCTTGAGGCCGGGCTCGGCTTCGCCGTCGACCTGACCAAGCCGTCCTTCATCGGACGAGAAGCCGTGCTCGCGGCGAAGGAGGCCGGGCTGCCGACCCGCCGGCTGGTGCAGGTGCGGTTGACCGACCCCGAGCCGTTGCTCTTCCACGGCGAGCTGGTCTGCCGCGACGGCATTCCCGTGGGCTACATCCGGGCGGCGTCGTACGGCTGGACGCTGGGCGGGGCCGTCGGCCTGGCCATGCTCGACGCGGGCGAGACCCTCAACGCCGACTGGCTCAAGGCGGGCGAGTGGACCGTCGACATCGCGGGCACGGCGTACGCCGCCGAGGTGTCGCTGCGGCCGATGTACGACCCGACCAACGCCCGCATCAACGTCTGACGGTTGCCATGGAGTCCAGCGGAGCGAAGGGCCTCGCGCTCGCCCGCGACTACAGCGCCGAGGTGGTCGAGCCGCTGCTGACCCGCGCCCTGCCGGAGTTGCGTTTCGCCACCGCTCGCCTCGGCTCCGGCTCCGACGTGCTCGGTCTGGACGACGCCACATCCCGCGACCACGACTGGGGACTGCGGCTCACGGTGCTTGTCCCTGACGAGCACGTCGAGAGCGTTGACGCCGTGCTAGAGGCGGAGCTGCCCGAGTCCTGGCGCGGACATCGGACGCGCTTCGCCACCACCTGGGAACCCACCGTGCGACAGCGAGCGGAGGTTGCCTCCCCGATCGGGTTCGCGCGCTCACGCACCGGGCTCACCCTCGACCGTGCGCCCGACATCGTCGAGTGGCTCTCGCTGACCGGTCAGGCCGTGCTCGAGGTGGCGGGCGGAGCGGTGTTCCGCGACGACACAGGCGAGCTCACCGCGATCCGTGAACGGCTTGCGTGGTACCCGGACGAGGTCTGGCGGTTCGCCATCGCCGCCGACTGGGCGCGGCTCGGCCAGGAGCTGCCCTTCGTGGGGCGGACGGGTCAGCGCGGCGACGAGGCCGGGTCCCGGATGCTGGCCGCGCGGCTGGCGCGCACCGCGATGCACCTGGGATTCCTGCTGGAGCGCCGCTGGCCGCCGTACGCGAAGTGGCTCGGTGCCGTCTACGCGACGCTGCCCAACACCGCCGGCATCGCCGCGGCGCTCGACCGTGCACTGGCGGCCGACGACTGGCCGGGGCGCGAGGACGCCCTCGTCGACGCGGTCGAGCGGCTCGCCGCCTTTCAAGGGGAGGTCGGGCTGCCGACGCTGCTGCCTGCGACCGAGCCGTTCTGGGATCGACCGTTCCGGGGGCTACGCGACCTGACGGCGCCGTTGCTCGGCACCATCGGCGATCACGACCTCCGGCGAGCCCGACCGATCGGGACGGTCGAACAGTGGTCCGACAACGCCGATCTGCTGGTGGACGCCGACCGGCGGCTGGCGGCTACCAGGGCGTTGTTCGGCTAGAAGCTGGGTGGTTTCGAGGCTCGGGCCTGGCGGCCCTCACACCTCAACCACCGAGACTTTCGGTGGTTGAGGTGCGAGGAGCGTTAGCGACGAGCCTCGAAACCACCGATCACTTGGGCGGCATCCGGATGCCGCCGTCGACGCGGATCGTCTCGCCGTTCATGTAGGTGTTGGTCAGGCAGGCCAGCACCATGGCGGCCAGCTCGTCCGGCGTGCCGAGCCGCTTCGGGAAGAGCACTGAGGCGCCGAGCTGCTCCTTGAACGCCTCGGGCTCGGGCGCGAAGTCATAGATCGGGGTGTCGATCAGACCGGGCGCCACGGTGTTGAGGCGGATGCCGGACGCCGCCAGGTCGCGGGCCACGGGCAGCGTGAGGCCGACGAGCCCACCCTTCGACGCGGCGTACGCCGCCTGGCCGATCTGGCCGTCGAACGCCGCCACCGACGACACGTTGACGATCGCGCCGCGCTCGCCTGCCTCGTCGGGCTCGTTGCGGCTCATCGCCGTGGCTGCGATCCGGATGGCGTCGAACGTGCCGACGAGATTGATGGCAACGACCCTCTTGAAGGCGTCGAGATCGTGCGCGGACTCGTACTCACCGTCGCGGCCGATCGTGCGTTGGGCCCACCCGATGCCGGCGGAGTTGACCAGTGCCCGCAGCGGGCCGAACTCGAGGGCCTGGTCGACCGCCTGCTGGATCTGGGTGGTGTTCGTGACGTCGACGGCTACGAACATCCCGCCGATCTCGTCCGCGACCGCTTCGCCCTTCTCGGCGTTCAGGTCGGCGACAACCACCCGGGCGCCCTGGGCGGCGAGCTGACGGGCGCACGCGGCGCCGATGCCCGACGCGGCTCCGGTGACGACGGCAGAGGCTCCTTCGAAGTCCATGGAGCGGAGCCTAGGACGCCTCAGAGGTTGGTTGTCCCTCGGGCCACGACCACCGCCGGCCCGGTGAGATAGACGTGACCCTGCGGGCTCCAGGTCACGGCCAGCATGCCGCCGGGCACGTCGACGCGATACATCGCCTGCCGGCCTGTGACCGACGGATCGGCCCCGTCCCCGACAGCGGTCGCGACCATGACGGCGCCCGCGCCGGTGCCGCACGAGCGGGTCTCTCCTGAACCACGCTCGTGCACGCGCATGCCCACGTGCACGTCGCCGCGGCGGACGACCAGCTCGACGTTGACGCCATCCGGGTACGTCGCCACGTCGTGCTCCGGCGGCCGGCCCAGGTCGAGACCGGCCAGCGTCGCCTCGTCGTCGACGAACACCACCGCGTGCGGGTTCCCCATGTCGACGTGGGTGGCCGTCCAGGTCCGGTCCCCGACCGAGACCTTGGTCTCACCGAGGACCCGAGCCACCCCGAGGTCGACCGTCACGTTCTCGCCGTCCACGTCGAGCAGCTTCGACCCGTTCCGCGTGCCGACCCAGAACGGCGCCGCCGGGTCGACCAGGCCCTCCTCGACGAGGTACCGCGCAAACACCCTGATGCCGTTGCCGCACATCTCGGAGATCGACCCGTCGGCGTTGCGGTAGTCCATGAACCACCCGTCGCCCTCGCGCACCACCCGGAGCACGCCGTCGGCGCCGATGCCGGCGCGGCGGTCGCACAGAGCGCGCACCCGGCCAGCCATCTCGGCGTCGCTCAGGTCACCGTGGACGGTCCCGTCGTGGTCGGGCAGCAGCACGAAGTCGTTCTCCGTGCCGTGACCCTTCAGGAACGGGTAGCCAGCCACGGGTTCATCGTCCCACGTGCGACCTGTGGTCAGCGCTTGACCGAGTAGCGGCCGCAGAGGAAGTCGCGGTTGCGGGCCACCTCCTCGACCACCAGGTCGAGCCGCCGCGGCAGCAGCGGCGCGCCGCCGCCGAGCGTGACCGGCGCGTACTGCACCCAGACCTGGTCGAGCAGCCCCGCATCGGCGAACTGACCCACCAGGTCGCCGCCACCGGCCACCCAGATGTCCTTCCCCTCGGCGGCCTCGGTCATCTCGGCGTGCACCGCACGGACGTCGGCCTTGGTCAGCCTGATGTCCGGCGAGACGAGCGGCAGGTCACGGTGGGTGAAGACCCAGGTGGGCAGGGTGTAGACCCACTTCTCGTGGGCCAGGACCCACTCGTAGGTCGTCGCCCCCATGCACATCGCGCCGATGTCGGCGAAGAAGGAGTCGTAGGACATCGGCCCCTTCTGGTCGATGTCTTGGACGAAGAGCCACTCGAGCCCGTTGTCGGGGTCGGCGATGAAGCCGTCGAGGCTCGAGGCGGTGTAGTAGTGCGTCGCCATCGCCCCAGGCTGTCACGCACCGCCGACGGCCGCGACCGCCCTCTCTACGCGGTCGGGGTCGTCGTACCCGACCCAGACGATGCGGGGGTCCTTGTGGAACCAGGAGTCCTGCTTGCGGGCGAACCGCCGGGTCGCGGTCGCGGTCCGCTCCCGGGCCTGGTCGAGCGTGAGCTCCCCGGCGAGGTACGCCGCTACCTCGCGGTAGCCGATGGCCTGGCCGGCGGTCCGTCCCTCGCGCAGTCCCGCGCCGAGCAGCCGCTCGACCTCCGCCACGAAGCCGGCATCGAACATCGCGTCGACCCGCTGCGCGATCCGCTCGTCGAGGGTGGGTCGGTCGATGGCGACGCCGATCTGGATCGAGTGCGGGTCGGCGTACTCCAGGCGCGGCAGGCTGGCGGTGAACGGGCGGCCGGTGATCTCGACGACCTCGAGGGCGCGGACGATCCGCCGGCCGTTGTCGACCAGGATCCGGGCGGCGGCCTCGGGATCGACCTCCGCCAGCCGCGCGTGCAGCGCGGCCGCGCCGACGTCGTCGAGCTCCGCTTCGAGGCGCCGGCGGACGGCCTCGTCGGTGCCGGGGAACTCGAACCTGTCCAGGACGGCCCGGGTGTAGAGCGCCGAGCCGCCGACGAGAACGGGCGCCCGCGAGCGCGCCCGCACCTCCTCGATCGTCGCCCTTGCCCAGCCCTGGAACTGCGCGACTGTCAACGGCTCGTCGACATCGAGGTAGTCCAGCAGGTGGTGCGGGATGCCGCCGCGTTCGGCCACCGGGGTCTTGGCCGTGCCGATGTCCATGCCGCGATAGACCGCCATCGCATCGGTGTTGACGATCTCGCCGCGCAGCCGGCGGGCCAAGGCCAGCGCCAGGTCGCTCTTGCCCGAGGCGGTCGCGCCGACCACCGCGACGATCGGCTGAGGCTCGCTCGGCACCGCCGCAGTCTGTCACCACGGCGAAGGACAGCCCGGTTCACCCTCCCGGGCGGTTGCTGTGCGCCGGGGCGGGTGGTGAGGTGGACAAGGGGGGAGATCCCCCGCAGGGAGGGAGACCTGATGACCACCGAGCCAGTGCCGCCACCGGGGGACCCGATGCCAGGAGCGCCCGACCCGGACCCGGCGCCCGTGCCGACCGACCCGATCCCGTCGGAGCCGGGCGGGCCGGGCTCGGACCCGGACGTCGTGCCGTCCGGAGAGCCGGAGCCGGAGGTACGCCCATGAACGACATTCCCGGGCCGATGCCGACGCCGAGCACCGAGGAGCCGGAGCTGTTCCCGGGGGGCGCTGACGCCATCGCGGATCACCGCTACGGCGCGACCCCCGAGCCGCCCATCGGTGCCGACATGCCGGCCGGCAAGAACCCCGCCGCCAGCGACGCCCCCGACGAGGTCGCCGAACCCGACGACAAGCAGCAGGAGCCCGACTCAGGACTCGGGAGACGCCGACGCCGAGGTGGAGCCGCCCGCCTAGGACGTGGCTACGCTGGCCGGCGTGGTGACCATCGGGGTCACCCGACGAGAGGACGCAGCATGGGTTTCCTCGAGACGCATGGACAAGGGCAAGGATCTGCTGAGCGAGCATGACGACAAGGTCGACGACGCGATCGAGAAGGCGGGCGACGTGGTCGACGACAAGACCGGCGGCAAGTACGACGGGCAGGTGGACCAGGCCCAGGACTTCCTCCAGGAGAAGACGGGCGAGGGCGACACCAACCCGTGACCGGTCCGCACCCTGACCATCAGGCGGCGGGCACCATCGACAGGTTCGTCGTGGTGCCCGCCTCCTACGTCTTCCTCCTGCGCCCGGGCGCGGACGGTGACGAGGTGCTGCTGCAGCTGCGGCAGCACACCGGCTACATGGACGACCACTGGGCCGCCGCCGCGGCCGGCCACGTCGAGAAGGGCGAGACGGCGTACGACGCCGCGCGCCGCGAAGCCGTCGAGGAGATCGGCGTCGGCGACCTGGTGCTGGAGTTCGTCACCGGCATGCACCGCACGCGTGGCGGCGAGCCGATCGACGAGCGGATCGACTGGTTCTTCACCTGCCGCTCGTGGTCGGGCACGCCACGGATCGTCGAGCCGGCCAAGTGTGCGGCGCTGGAGTGGTACCCGCTCACCGCCCTGCCCGACCCCGTGGTCCCTCACGAGCTGAAGGTGTTGCGCGGGCTCGCGGGCGACGGCATCGCCCCCTACTCGACCTTCGGGTTTGACTGATGCCGTCGCAGGTTGAGGTCGCGCAGCGACCGTCTCGAAACCGCGTCAACGGGTACCGGTCCGCATGAGCGAAGCCGACCCGCAGGACCTCCGTGAATCAACCCCCGGCTCGTCCGGCCCCACCCGGGCCGAGGGCGGGATGGGAGTCAGCAGCGAACGCACCGGCCCCACCGGCCCCGGCCAGCACACCACCGACGGCGTCCGTGACACCTCACTCGCCGACCTCGACGCCGAGGACGCCGACGACGTGCCACCCGAGCAGCGCCCGGGAGCCGTCGAGGAGAACCCCGAGGGCCTGGAGCCCAAGGCCGGCTACCCGTCCAAGGACCCCCGCAGCGACTGAGGTCTCGACACGGGCTCGCTGGCGCTCGCCCGGCTCGACCACCAATCCCTCGTTCGCTGGTCGAGCCGCGAGCGCTAGCGAGCGTGTCGAGACCTAGCTGACAGGCGCGCCGACTGCTGGCATGCCCAGTCCGACGACCGGAGCGGCGGGCGCGGCGGTGCGCGCCTCCCAGGCGTCACCGGAGCGTGTACGCCGCACCGCCAGCACGCCGCCGTCGGCGACCAGGTGGTGCGGGGCGGCGCGGGTGATCTCGACCGTGACCATGTCGCCAGGGCGGATCCCCCCGCTGGTTGAGGAAGGCGCGCTAGCGCCTGTCTCGAAACCATGGGGGTCGAAGTGCACCAGGCGGTTGTCGGGGCCGCGGCCGGAGAGGCGGTGGGTGGCGGTGTCCTTGCGCCCCTCGCCCTCCGAGACGAGCAGCTCGACGGTGTTGCCGACCAGCCGCTTGTTCTCGGCCCACGCGACGTCGTTGACGAGCTCGGCCAGCCGCTCGTAGCGGTCGCGCACGACATCGGCCGGCACCTGGTCGGGGAGCGTCGCGGCCGGCGTACCGGGGCGCTTGGAGTACTGGAACGTGTAGGCACCGGAGAAGCGAGCGGCCTCGACGACCTCGAGGGTCTGCGCGAAGTCCTCCTCGGTCTCGCCGGGGAAGCCGACGATGATGTCGGTGGTGATCGCGGCGTGGGGCATGGCCGCCCGCACGCGCTCGATGATCCCGAGGTACTTCTCGCGGCGGTAGGAGCGGCGCATCGCCTTGAGGACCCGGTCGGAGCCCGACTGCAGCGGCATGTGCAGCTGGGGCATGACGTTGGGTGTCTCGGCCATCGCCGCGATGACGTCGTCGGTGAACTCGGCGGGGTGGGGCGAGGTGAACCGCACCCGCTCCAGCCCCTCGACCTCCCCGCACGCCCGCAGCAGCTGGGAGAACGCCTGCCGCTCGACCGAACTCCACGCCGTAGGCGTTGACGTTCTGGCCGAGCAGGGTCACCTCGCTGACACCCTCGGCGACCAGCGCGCGGACCTCGGCGAGGATGTCGCCGGGCCGGCGGTCCTTCTCCTTGCCGCGCAGCGCCGGGACGATGCAGAACGTGCAGGTGTTGTTGCAGCCGACGGAGATCGAGACCCAGGCGGCGTACGCCGACTCGCGCTTGGTCGGCAGCGTCGACGGGAAGACCTCGAGCGACTCCAGGATCTCGACCTGGGCCTCCTCGTTGACCCGCGCCCGCTCCAGCAGGGCCGGCAGCGAGCCGATGTTGTGGGTGCCGAAGACGACGTCGACCCAAGGCGCCTTCTTGACGATGGTCGAGCGGTCCTTCTGCGCCAGGCAGCCGCCGACGGCGATCTGCATCCCGGGATGGGCGGCCTTCACCGGCGCGAGGTGGCCGAGGTTGCCGTAGAGCTTGTTGTCGGCGTTCTCCCGCACCGCGCAGGTGTTGAACACGACCACGTCGGGACGTGCTGTCGCCGGGCGCGGCGACGTACCCCGCCTCCTCGAGCAGTCCGGTGAGCCGCTCGGAGTCGTGGACGTTCATCTGGCACCCGTAGGTGCGGACCTCGTAGGTGCGGCCGCTCGCTGGTTGAGGAGGGCGCGCAGCGCCCGTCTCGAAACCAGGAGCGGCGAGATCGGTGGGTGCAGTCATGACGGGCTTCAGGGTACGGCGCGGGGCCGCGCCGAGCCCAAGTCGCGGCTACGACTGCTCGGCGACCTGGCGGCGTACGTCGTCCATGTCGAGGGCGCGGACGGCCTCGATGACCTGGTCGAGCGCGGACGCAGGCAGCGCGCCCGGCTGGCGGAAGATCATGATCCCGTCCCGGAAGACCATCAGCGTGGGGATCGAGCTGATTTCCAGGCCACCGGACAGGTCCCGCTCCTCCTCGGTGTTGATGCTGCCGAAGACGATGTCGGGGTTGGCCTCGGACGCCGCTTCGTAGATCGGCGCAAACATCCGGCAGGGGCCGCACCACGACGCCCAGAAGTCGAGCAGCACGATGCCGTCCTGCTCGATGGTGGTGGCGAAGTTCTCGGCACCGACGGTCACGGTCGACATGGATGGCCCTTTCCTGGGGTGGTCGTTCACATCCTCTAACGATCCGGTGCCCCCAGTGCTTCCCCGAGTGCTTCGCCTGGGGCTTCCCGTGGCCGGATCGGGCCATGTCCCGCTAGGGTCTGGAAATGACCGTCTCGGACACGGCCACATCAGACACCCCGCGGCGACGGGGCTCGGACGACGCGCTCGTCGTCCTCGACAAGGTCGAGAAGCACTTCGGCGAGCTGCACGTGCTGCGCGACATCAACGTGCAGATCAAGCGGGGCGAGGTCGTTGTCGTGATCGGCCCGTCGGGCTCGGGCAAGTCCACGCTGTGCCGGGCAATCAACCGGCTCGAGACCATCGACAGCGGCACGATCAGCCTGGATGGCAAGCCGCTGCCGGCCGAGGGCAAGGAGCTCGCCGCGCTGCGCGCCGAGGTCGGGATGGTCTTCCAGAGCTTCAACCTCTTCGCCCACAAGACCATCCTCGAAAACGTCACGCTCGGGCCGATCAAGGTCCGCAAGATGCCCAAGTCCGAGGCTGACAAGCTGGCCACGAGGCTTCTCGAGCGGGTCGGTGTGCAGCAGCAGGCCGGCAAGTACCCCGCCCAGCTCTCCGGCGGCCAGCAGCAGCGCGTAGCGATCGCCCGAGCGCTGGCGATGGAGCCCCAGCTGATGCTCTTCGACGAGCCCACGTCGGCGCTGGACCCCGAGATGATCAAGGAGGTCCTCGACGTGATGGTCGACCTGGCCAAGCCGGCCCAGGGCGACCCGATGACGATGATCGTGGTGACCCACGAGATGGGCTTCGCCCGCACGGCAGCCGACCGCGTGCTCTTCATGGCCGACGGCCAGATCGTGGAGGAGAACACCCCGGAGGAGTTCTTCACCAACCCGAGGTCCGACCGGGCCAAGGACTTCCTCAGCAAGATCCTCAAGCACTGACGCGCGACAACTTCACACCTATCGGGGAGCCGAACACGGCTCGGGAAAAGGAGAAGCAATGCGGATCATGCAGCAACTCAAGGTCGCGGCGGCTGCCTCGGCACTGGCGCTCTCGATGGCCGCCTGCGGCGACGCGGGCGACGACAGCTCCGCGGGGGTCGAGGTCGACGTCGCCGAGAACGCCGCCGACGAGTTCGACGACGGCACCCGCATGAAGGAGCTCGCCGACTCCGGCGATGTCATCATCGGCGTGAAGTTCGACCAGCCAGGCATCGGCTTCAAGGGCGCCACCGACGACATGCCGGTCGGCTTCGACCCCGAGCTGGGCAAGGTGCTCGCGGCCTCGCTGGGCATTGCCCCCGAGGACATCACGTGGACGGAGACGATCTCCGACAACCGGGAGCCATTCATCCAGTCGGGTGAGGTCGACCTGGTGCTGGCGTCGTACTCGATCACGGACGAGCGCCGTGCGGTCGTCGGCCAGGCCGGCCCGTACTACATCACCGGCCAGCAGCTGCTCGTGAAGTCCGACAGCGACATCGACAGCCTCGAAGACGTCAAGGGCACCGAAGTCTGTTCGGTGACCGGCTCGACGTCCCTGGAGAACATCGAGGCCGAGGGCGCCACGCCGCGCGGCTTCGACACCTACTCCGAGTGCGTCGACCAGGTGCTCAGCGGCGCCGTCGACGCGATGACGACCGACGGCGCGATCCTGCTCGGCTACGCCGCCGAGCATCCCGACGAGCTCAAGGTCGTCGTGGAGCCCTTCTCGGAGGAGCGGTACGGCGTGGGCTACTCGCTCGACCACCCGGAGATGTGCCAGTGGATCGTCGACACGATCACCGCGGCGCAGGAGGACGGCACCTGGGAGGACGCGTTCGCGGCCACCCTGGGCGCCTCGGGTGTCGAAACGCCGGAGGCGCCGCCGATGGACGAGTGCCCGGCAGCCTGACCGTCCACATCGCTCCGTAAGGGTCGGCCCCGCCCCCACCGGGCGGGGCCGACACCCGCCACCGAAGGAGGACCCACCTGCCGTGGAGCTGGTGTTCTCGAACTTCGACCTCTACCTGAGCGCGTTCCGGCTCACCATCGGGCTCTTCCTGGTGTCGGGTGCGGTGTCGCTCGTGCTCGGGACGCTGCTGGCGGCGATGCGGGTCGGACCGGTGGCGTTCCTGTCGAAAGCCGCGACGATCTACATCACCGTGGTCCGCAACACCCCGCTGCTGATCATCTTCGTCTTCGTCATCATCGGCCTGCCGAAGCTAGGGATCCTGTTCCGCTCGGTGGAGGAGATCGGGGTCAGCTCGTTCTTCTTCCGCGCCTGCCTCGCGCTGTCCCTGTACACCTGCACGTTCGTCGCGGAGGCGATCCGCTCCGGCATCAACGCGGTCCCGCTGGGACAGGCCGAGGCCGCGCGGGCCATCGGGCTCACGTTCGGCGGCACGATGACGCAGGTGGTGCTGCCGCAGGCGTTCCGGGCCACGGTGCCGCCGCTGGCCAGCGTCTTGATCGCGCTGCTGAAGAACACCTCCGTGGCCTATGCGTTCGGGATCCTGGAGGCCACCGCCCGGATGAAGTACTTCACCAACATCAGCGGCAACGACCTGCCGATCTTCCTGCTGTTCGCCGCCGGGTACGTCCTCCTCGTCGAGATCGTCTCCTTCGGTGCGAACCGCCTCGAGCGTCGTTGGAGCGTGGCGCGATGAGCCAGACCAGCGTCCTCTTCGACGTGGCCGGCCCGCGCACCCGGGCGCGCCACCGCATCTACACCATCGTGTCGCTCGTGCTGCTCGCCGGCCTGGCGGCACTCTTGGTCCTGCGGATGGCCGACCGCGGCCAGTTCGAGTACGGGCTGTGGGAGCCGTTCGTCACGCCCGACTACATCCGGGCCTTGCTCGTCGACGGCCTGGTGAAGACCCTGCAGATGGCGTTCTTCTCGGTGATCCTCGCGGTCGTGTTCGGCACGATCTTCGGAGTTGGCAAGCTGTCTGATCACGCCAGCCTGCGCTGGCTGTGCTGGGCGGTCGTGGAGTTCTTCCGCGCCGTGCCGGTGCTGATGCTGATGATCTTCCTCTACTTCGGGTACGGCGCCGGCCCAGGCGGTCTGGACGCTTTCTGGTGCGTGGTGATCGCGCTGACCCTCTACAACGGCTCGGTGCTGGCGGAGGTCTTCCGGGCCGGCATCCTCGCGGTGCCGCGCGGCCAGTCCGAGGCGGCGTACGCGATCGGCATGCGCAAGACCCAGGTGATGACGCAGATCCTGCTGCCGCAGGCCGTCAAGATCATGCTGCCGGCGATCATCAGCCAGTGCGTGGTGGCACTGAAGGACACCAGCCTCGGCTACGCGATCACCGCACCCGGTCTCACGTTCGTGGGCAAGCAGATCTACGGCGACTTCGGGAACCAGCTGCAGACCGTGATGGTGATCGCCGCGATGTACGTGACCGTCAACCTGATCCTTACCTGGATCGCCACCTGGGTGCAGAGGAAGTTCGTCGGCGAGAAGAAGATCCTCGAGGTGTCGATGGTGGCCAAGGCCGGCGTCGACAGCGGTCTCGCGCCAGGCGGCGGCGTCTGAGCGTGGTTTCGAGGCTCGGCCGTGGGCCGGCCTCGCACCTCAACCACCGGGAAGGCTGAGGTGGCCCACGAGGAAGGCGATCGCGGCGGGATAGGCGTCGAGCCGGTTGGCGCGCTTGGCCAGCCCGTGGCCCTCGTCGGCGTACACCCGCAGCTCGCAGTCGACGCCCTTGTCGTCGAGAGCGGCCTTGATCTGCTCGGCCTCCGACAGCGGGACCCGCGGGTCGTTGGCGCCGTGGATGACGAAGAGCGGCGCCACCATGTCGTCGAGGTAGGTGAGCGGTGAGGCCTTGACGAGGAAGTCGTAGTGGCGGTCGAGGAAGCCGTACTCGCGCTCGCGGTAGGCGCGGCGGTAGGCCGAGGTGTTCTCCAGGAACGTCACCAGCGAGGAGATGCCGACGATGTCCACGCCGGCCGCCCAGCGCTCGGGCTGCATCGCGACGCCCGCGAGCACCATGTAGCCGCCGTAGGAGCCGCCCCACAGCGCGGACCGGCTCGGGTCGAGACCGATCGTCGGCAGCCAGTCGTGGATGGCGGCGAGGTCGGCGACGGAGTCGAGACGCAGCTCGATGTCGTCGAGGGACAGCCAGCGCTTCCCGTAGCCGGCCGAGCCGCGCACGTTGGGCACCAGCACGTCGAAGCCGGCGAGGGCCAGCGCCTGGAGCACCGGCGAGAACATCCGGATGGCCTCGCTCTCCGGCCCGCCGTGGACGTGCACCACCGACGCGCCGCGCACTGAAGAATCGGCAGGGGCGGCGTAGCGGAAGCACGGGACCTGCTCGCCGTCGGGCGTCGGCACGCGGTGCACGTCCGGCGTGACCAGGCGGTCGCGGAGGTCGGCGGGCAGCGTGGCGCGACCGTCGACCAGGCGGGTGACCGCGCCGGTGGTGGCGTCCACGCTGAGGATCGAACCGGGATCGGTCGGCGTCATCGCGGTGACCACGAAGCGGGAGCCGTCGGTGGCCCAGCGCATGGAGACGGGTACGACGGGTGGCAGGTCGACGTCGACGCGGTGCGTGCCGTCGGCCTCGTGCACGGCCAGGGTGTCGAGGCCGTCGACGTGGTGGGAGACGACGATCGCCGACGCGTCCCGCGAGAGCACGCCACCCACGTCGTGACCGTCGTGCGCAACCAGGACCGACCAGGTGCCGTCGAGGCCGAGGCGATGAACGGCCTGGAGGTCGCGGTCGTGGTCGGACACCACCACCAGGCCGGCGTCGTCTGCGGCCCACCCGCTGACGAGGTGCTGCGCGTGCTCGTCGGGGCTGGTCACGGCGGCCGAGCCCGCAGGCCCGGCCACGGAGACGACCGTGCCGTGCGGCTGCAGGCTCAGCGCGGTGACTGCGACCGACGACTCGTCGTGGGAGACAGAGGTGAGCACGACGTAGCCGCCGTCGTCGAAGACGACCGTCTCTTCACCGGAGTCGAGGTCGCGCACGACGATGTCCATGTCGACGTTGTTGCGCCGGTTGGTGGAGTAGATCAGCGAGGTCGACGTGACGTCGTGGAGGACGTTCATGTGGTCGGCGTCCTGCACGACCGGCGCGAGGTCGTCGAGGCGCGCCGGCCGGTCGAGTGGCCGAGAGAGGTCGAGCAAGGAGATCTGCCACTTCTCGTCGCCGCCGGAGTCGTGCTCGACCAGCACCTGCCGGCGGCCGGGGATGTAGCGCCCCGCACAGCGCGACGGCAGGTCGGTCAGCGGCGTCGTGCTTCCATCTGGTGCGATCTCGACCAGCTGGAGGCTGCCGAGGTCGTCGTGGGCGGCCAGCACGCGACCCTCGTCGTCGATGTCGAGCGCGATCCAGGTCCGCACGTCGAGCAGGGCGCGGACGGTCTCGGCGATGGCCTCGGGGCTCACCTCTGGGCTCATTTCGGCGACGCTAGCACCGGCCCTCGATGCCGGGGACGGCGGTGAAACCTGGCAGACTCGCCCGCACACGAAGGACGAGGGAGTGATCTCGGATGTGCCGACCGGTGCGGTGCCAGACCTGCGGGCTGGTCACGTGGGCGGGTTGCGGCGACCACGTGGACGAGGTCCGCGCGGTGGTGCCCGACGACCAGTGGTGCCCCGGCCACGACGCCGAAACGCAGGACCATCACACAGGCCACGACCACCAGCACGAGGGCGGGTTCTTCTCCCGCGTGCTGCGTCGCTGACGTCAGGTCAGTCGCCGGACCCCTCGCTGGGCAACCGCGAAGACGCGGCGGAACGGCAGCACGACGCCGGCAGGTCCGGGCGGGTACGCCGCCCGCAGGCGGGCCTTGAACTCCGCCTCGAAGTCCTCGCGCAGCCCGGGAGGCAGCGCCTGCAGGGTGGGTCGGGCGCCGGTGCCGGACACCCAGGTGAACACCGGGTCCTCGCCGGTCAGCACGTGCAGGTAGGTCGTCTCCCATGCGTCGACCTCGCAGCCGAGACCGGCCAGCGTCTCGAGGTAGACGGCCGGGTCGTGCGAGGACGGCACCGCGACGACGCCGCGGGTGTGGTCGGCGTACGCCGCCTCGGCGGCCAGTTCGCTGCGGATGGTGTGGCTGGGCGCGTCGAAGTTGCCCGGCACCTGGAACGCCAGCCAGCCCCCCGGCGCGACCCGGCCCACGAGGCCGGGCAGCAGGTCGAGGTGGCCCGGGATCCACTGGAGCGTCGCGTTGGAGACCAGCACGTCGACGGGCTCGCCACCGTCGGTCACCCAGTCGCGCAGGTCGGCGACCCGGAAGTCGATGGGGCCCGGCTCCGCCCGCGCTCGCTCGATCATCTCGGGGCTGGAGTCGAGGCCCTCGACGGCAGCGGCCGGCCATCGCTCGGTGAGCAGCCGGGTCAGGTTGCCCGGCCCGCAGCCGAGGTCGACCACCAGACCGGGGTCGGCCGCGCCGATGCGGGCGATGAGCTCGACGAAGGGGCGACCCCGCTCGTCGGCGTACGTCAGGTAGCGCTCCGGGTCCCAGCGGTGCATCACGGTCCTTTGTCTTGACATCGAGATAATTCCTATCCTCCGACGGGGGTGTCTCGATGTCAAGAATCTTGACCAAATCGAGTAGGATCCCGGGTCATGCGCGACGAAGTCGACGAGCTGGCCGAGTCCTGGGCCCGCGAGCGCCCCGACCTCGACCTGGCCCCGGTCGCCGTGTTCAGCCGGATCAGCCGGCTGGCCCGGCACCTCGACCTGGCCCGTCGTGCGGCGTTCACCGCCCACGACATCGAGTCGTGGGAGTTCGACGTGCTGGCCGCGCTGCGCCGCACCGGGGCGCCGTACGAGCTGTCACCGGGGCGCTTGCTGCGCGAGACGCTGGTCACCAGCGGCACGATGACCAACAGGGTCGACCGGCTGGCCGCGCGGGGTCTGGTCGAGCGTTACCCCGACCCCGACGACCGCCGCGGCGTGATCGTTCGGCTCACACCCGAGGGCAAGGTCACCGTCGACGGCGCCTTTGCGGCGCTCCTCGATGCCGAGCGCGAGCTGCTCGCCGACCTGCCCGAGCGAGACCGCACCAAGCTCGCCTCCCTGCTGCGCTCCCTCCTCGCCCCCTACGCCTGACGGGGACTGACAACTCGCGTCGCGGGGCGAACAATTCGGTTCGGGAGGTATCGGCCATGGACGAGCAGCACTACCTGATTCGTGGCGGCGTCGAAGGCCGAGAGCGACTGAGGGTCTTGGGACGCGTCATGCGGCCGACCACGCTTCCCCTTCTGGAGAGAGCAGGGGTCACCGCGGGCCTGCGCTGCCTCGATGTCGGGTGCGGTGGAGGCGACGTGACCTTCGACCTCGCGTCGCTCGTCGGGATCACGGGGTCGGTCGTCGGCGTCGACCTCGACGCGACGAAGATCGGCCTGGCTCGCGGCGACGCCGAGCACGAGCAGATCACCAACGTCGAGTTCCGGGTGGCCGACCTGGCCGACGGTCTCGGCGAGGACGAGTACGACGTGGTCTACGCCCGTTTCGTGCTGACCCACCTCCGGGACCCGGCAGCTGGGCTCCTACAGATGACGCGGGCACTTCGACCGGGCGGGCGCTTGATCGTCGAGGACATCGACTACCGCGGATCTTTCTGCCAGCCGGAGACCGCGACGTTCGGTCGCTACCAGGAGATCTACACATTGACCGCCCAGGCAAACGGTGGCGACCCCCACATCGGCACACGACTGCCGCTGCTGCTGATCGGGGCCGGCCTCGAGCGGGTCCAGCCCAATGTCGTACAGCCGGCCGGGCTCGAGGGCGAGGTGAAGATCATGCCGGCGCTCACGCTCGAGAACATCAAGACCATGGCCGTCCGCCACCAGGTCGCGACCGGCGAGGAGATCGACCGCCTGGTCGAGGAGCTCTATGCCCTCGCTCGCGATCCGAGGACGTTCATCGGCAATCCACGGATGGTCCAGGTCTGGGGCGAGAAGGCCTGACCGTCACTCCACGGCCTCGGCCGCGGCCAGCCACTCGGACTCGAGCTCGTCGCGCTCGGCGGCCAGCAGGTCGAGCTCGGCTGCGAGGTCGGCCAGTCGCGCGTAGTCGTGGGCGTGCTCGATGACGGCGGCGTTGAGGGCGGCCTCCTGCTCGGAGATCCGCTCCAGGCGCTTGTCGATGCGGGCCATCGTCTTGCGGGCCGCCCGGTCCTCGGCGCTGCCCACCCGCGCCTTGGCGACGACTGGCGCCGACTCGGCGGGATCCGACGGCAACTGGCGCCCATTCGGCGGTGAGAGAGCGTCAACACGCGCCGCCTCGAGGGACGCGGCGCGGCGGGCCAGGTAGTCGTCGACGCCGCCGGGCAGCATCGAGATCTGGCCGTCGCCGAGCAGCGCCCACACGGAGTCGGTGACGCGCTCGAGGAAGTAGCGGTCGTGGGAGACGACGATGAGCGTGCCGGGCCAGCCGTCGAGGTAGTCCTCCAGGACGTTGAGGGTCTCGATGTCGAGGTCGTTGGTGGGCTCGTCGAGCAGCAGCACGTTGGGCTCGGTCAGCAGCAACCGGAGGAGCTGGAAGCGGCGGCGCTCGCCGCCGGAGAGGTCTCCGATCCGCGCGGTCAGCCGGTCACCGGTGAAGCCGAAGCGCTCGAGCATCGACGTCGCGGTGACCTCACCGTCGACGGTGCGGGTGATCCGGCGGATCGACTCAACGGTCGGCAGCACCCGACCCTCGGGGTCCAGGTCGTCGAGCGCCTGGGTGAGGTGCTGGAGCGAGACGGTCCGGCCGAGGCGCACGCGGCCGGCCGTGGGCGGCAAGGACCCCTCGACGAGACCGAGCACCGACGTCTTGCCCGCGCCGTTGACGCCCACGATGCCGACCCGGTCGCCGGGCCCGAGCCGCCAGGTCGCGTGCGACAGCAGGGTGAGCTCGCCACGGACCAGGTCGACGTCCTCCACGTCGATGACGTCCTTGCCGAGCCGCTGGGTGGCGAAGCGCTCGAGCGCGAGGCGGTCGCGCGGGGGAGGTACGTCGTCGATGAGGGCGTTCGCTGCGTCGATGCGGAACTTCGGCTTGGAGGTGCGCGCCGGAGGTCCACGGCGGAGCCACGCGAGCTCCTTGCGGACCAGGTTGCTGCGCCGCTCCTCCGTGGCCGCGGCCTGTCGCTGCCGCTCGGCCTTGGCCAGCACGAAGGCGGCGTACCCACCCTCGTAGGCGTCGACCTCCCCGTCGTGGATCTCCCAGGTCGACTGGCACACGGCGTCGAGGAACCAGCGGTCGTGGGTGACGACGACCAGCGCGGACGTGCGGCTGACGAGGTGCCGAGCCAGCCAGTCCACGGCCTCGACGTCAAGGTGGTTGGTGGGCTCGTCGAGGACGATCAGGTCGTGGTCTCCCAGCAGCAGCGCCGCCAACGCGCAGCGACGTCGTTCGCCGCCGCTGAGGCCGAGCACGGCCCGGTCGAGGGTGACCCCGGCGAGCAGCTCCTCGACGATCTCGCGGGTGCGGGGATCGGCCGCCCACTCGTGGTCGGCGCGGCCGCCCAGCACCGCCTCTCGCACCGAGTGGGTGTCGACGAGCGCGTCGCCCTGGTGCAGGAAGCCGACGAGCAGCCCGCGGGTCGACGACACCCGCCCGGAGTCCGGCGGCTCCTGCCCCGTCATCACCTCGAGCAGCGTGGTCTTGCCGTCGCCGTTGCGGCCGACGATGCCGATCCGCTCCCCCGCGGCGATGCCGAGCGAGACATCGGTGAGCAAGGGGCGGACGCCGTATGACTTGGAGACCCGCTCGAGGTTGAGCAGGTTGACCATCAGGCCCCGCTCGTCACATCGGGCCCGAGCACGTGCGCCCCTGCGACGGGTCCGTTGGCCACCAGGACCACCCCGCGGTCCTCGGCCTGGAGCGCGTCGGCCACGGCCCGGGCGCCGTCGGCGGAGTCGCACAGGAACAGCACCGTGGGGCCCGATCCCGACACCAGGCCGCGCAACGCACCCTCGACCTCGCCGCGGGTGATCAGGTCGCCCAGCTCGGGCCGCAGGTCGAGCGCGGCCGCCTCCAGGTCGTTGTGCAGGGCGGCGGCAAGCCGCTCGGGCACGCCGGACGCCAGCGCCATCAGCACCCCGGCCGAGCTCGCCGGGGTCTCAGGAGCGTCGGGGAACATCTCGTCGAAGCGCTCGTAGACCGCCGGCGTCGACAGCCCCTCGAGGGACGGCACGACCACCCACCACCAGGTCGACAGGTCGGGGACCGGCCGGAGCAGGTCGCCGCGGCCGGTCCCGTGGGCAGTGCCGCCCACCAACAAGAACGGCACGTCGCTGCCCAACCTGGCCGCCAGCAGCAGCAGCTCCGGGTCGTCCGTGCCAAGCGCCCACAGGCGGTCCAGGGCGACGAGCGTCGCGGCTGCGTCGGCGGACCCGCCCGCCATTCCCCCAGCCACGGGGATCCGCTTCTGGACGAGCAGGTCGACGGCCGCCAGCCCGAGCGGGTCCTGCGCAGTCGCCGCCAGCAGCCGCGCCGCGTGGGCGACGATGTTGTCGTCGGCGTCGGGCAGCACCACGTCCCCGAGGTACGACGCCGACTCCACCACCACCGCACCGCGACCGTCGCTGGCCCGCACGTCGTCGTAGAGCCCGACCGCCTGGAACACGGTGTCGAGTGGGTGGAAGCCGTCCGTGCGGCGAGCGCCCACGCCCAGGTGCAGGTTGACCTTGGCCGGCGCCCGGACGGTGATCGATCGCTGCGGCTCCGGCGTCAGACCCGCGCTCATGCCAGCGCCTCGGCGATCCGGGCGAAGTCGGTGATGCCCAGCGACTCGCCCCGCGCGAGCGGCTCGACACCGGCCTTCTCGAGAGCGGCCGAGGCCGCCTCGGTCGAGCCGGCCAGCTCGCGCAGGGAACCGCGGAGGCCCTTGCGCCGGTGGGCGAACGCAGCGTCGATGACGGCGAAGACCTCCTCGCGCGTGGCCGATGTGGCCGGCGGGTCGCGTCGCTCCCAGGCCACCAGGCCCGAGTCGACGTTGGGCTCGGGCCAGAACACGTGGCGCCCGACGGTGCCGGCGCGGCGTACGTCGGCGAACCAGGCGGCCTTGGCCGACGGCACGCCGTAGACCTTGGAGCCGGGTGGGGCGGCCAGCCGCGCCGCCACCTCCGACTGCACCATCACCAGCCCGCGCTCCAGTGAAGGCAGCAGGACCATCAGGTGCAGCAGCACGGGCACCGAGACGTTGTAGGGCAGGTTGGCCACCAGCGCGGTCGGCGGCGGGCCGGGCAGCGTCGAGACGCGCAGCGCGTCGGCGGTGACGACCTCCAGCCGGTCGGCCTGGTCGGGCGCCATCTCGGCCACCGTCGACGGCAGCAGCGAGGCCAGCCGGACGTCGATCTCGATGGCGACCACGCGGGCCGCCACCTCGAGCAGGGCCAGGGTCAGCGAGCCGAGGCCGGGCCCCACCTCGAGGACCACGTCATCCGGCCCGACTCCGGACTCCCGGACGATCCGACGCACGGTGTTGGCGTCGATGACGAAGTTCTGGCCGCGCTGCTTGGTCGGCCGCAGGTCCAGATGTGCCGCCAACGCACGAACCTCCACCGGCCCGAGGAGTCTCGGACCGGTGGAGGACATGAGAGTCAATCTAACGAGGGGTCTCGACACGCTCGCTGCGCTCGCGGCTCGACCACCGATCCTGCCGCTAACGCGGCAGCCCGAGGCTGGCCGCACACGCCGGCCAGGCGCCGTACCCGCCGGACGCGTTGCGCAGCCGGGTGGCGATCATGATCTGGTACTCGCGGGTGTGCTGGCTGGGCAGTCCGGTGCCGCCGTAGGAGCGCCAGGTGCCGAGCGAGAACTGCAGGCCGCCGTAGTAGCCGTTGCCGGTGTTGATGGCCCAGTTGCCGCCGGACTCGCAGCGGGCGAGGGCGTCCCAGACGGTGTTGCCGCCGGCGAAGTTGGGCGCCGCGGTCTTGGTGCCGACCCTGACGATGGCGTCGACGGGCTGCTCGAGCACCCGCTGGCGCAGCACCTTGGTGGCGACCAGGCGCCCGTTGCGGTAGGTGAGCCGGTACGACACGTCGCGCAGCCCGCTCTCGCCGGAGCGGACGACCGTCGTGTCACCGCTGAACAGCGCAGGGTCGGACTGCTCGACGGTCTCGTAGTCGACGGTCTCGCGCTTGACGCGCTTGGAGACCACCTTGATGCGGGTCACCACGACTTTCGCGCCCTCGATCAGGGGCTGGCTGAGGGCTGGCTCGACTCGGTCGTCCTTGTCGACGCTGACGTCGAGCTGGTCGAGCAGGTCGCGGACGTCGAGGGCGGCCACCGTCCGGGTCTTGGCGCGGTCGGCGCCGACCTTGACGGAGACCTTCTTGGGGGTCGCCACGTCGAGGGAGAGCCCGCCACGGTTGATGTCGGCGCCGCGGCTGACCGAGAGCGCCGCGCCGGTGAAGGCCCGGCCGATCTGCTGGAGGGCGCCGGACACGTTGGTGGCGGTCACCCAGTAGGTCTGCTCGTGGCCGTCGACGTTGAGCTCGAGCGGCCGTCCGAAGCGGACGCTGATGCGGGTGCCGTCGGCGACCGCCTGGTCCACGCCTGGCTCGACACGGTCGTGGTCGCCCAGCGTCACGCCCTCGTCCTCGAGGACGTCACCGACGGTGTCACCGAGGGCGGTCACCTGCTGCGCGTTGCCGTCGAGGGACAGGGTCACCGACTTGCGCATCGCTGCGTAGCCCACGGTGGTGCCGGCGACTGCCAACACCACGACGGCCACGAGGAACGTCATCAAGGCACGACTGCGACTGATCTTCTCCAGCTTGAAAAGCACAAAGCTCCGAACGTCGAACTCTCCGGAAACCCCCGATTCCGGCCAACAATCACAAGACGATAACGAGGACGCGTCTTGTCGACAATTCGCTGGGACCCGCCTTGGGACGGCTGAGCGGGACCACGTGACGGGCGTCTCCCCGCCTGAGCGGGGCTACCAGGGACCGCCGAACGCGGTTTCGGTGTTGGCGTCGACCGCCGCACAGAGGGTCTCCAGGTCCTCCCCGCGGACCTCGGCCATCGCCCGCATCGTGTGCGGCACCAGGTACGACGCGTTGGGGCGGCCGCGCCACGGCACGGGCGTCAGGAAGGGCGCGTCGGTCTCCACCAGCACCCGATCACGCGGCACCACGACCAGCGCGTTGCGCAGCGGCTGGGCGTTCTTGAACGTGACGGTGCCGGCGAAGCTCAGGTAGGCGCCGCGGTCCAGGCACGCGCGGGCGAAGTCGACGTCGCCGGAGAAGCAGTGCATCACCCAACGTTCGGGGGCACCCTCCTCGTCGATGATCGCCAGCACCGCTTCGTGGGCGTCGCGGTCGTGGATCACCAGGGTCTTGTCGAGCCGCTTGGCCAGGTCGACGTGGCGGCGGAACGACTCCGCCTGCGCGGCCCTTCCCTCGGGTCCGGTGCGGTAGCTGTCGAGCCCGGTCTCCCCCACCGCCCGCACCTTGTCGTGGACGGTGGCCAGCCGCTCGATCTCCGCCAGCGCCTCCTCCAGCTGCCCGGCCGCGGCCAGCCTCGGGGCCTCGTTGGGATGGAGCGCGACGCCGGCGACCAGGGCGTCGTACGACGCCGCGGCCTCGACCGCCCAGCGAGCGCCGGGCAGGTCGCAGCCGATCTGCACGATCCGCGGCACGCCAACCGAGGCCGACGCGGCCAGCGCCTCGTCGGTGGTCAGCCACTCGCCGTCTGCGATGTCGAGGTGGCAGTGGTTGTCGACGACGGGATGGGGCAGCGGTTCGGGCAGCGGGGGCCGCTCCCGGTCGCGACGGGCGCCGTCGTCGGTGGTGGCCGCCCGGCTCCTCGTTGGCTCTTCCACCCGGTTCAACCTAGCGTCGGACCCACGGATGTACCCGGCCGCTGGTTGAGGAAGGCGCGCTCGCGCCTGTCTCGAAACCAAGGCCACTCGGGTGGTTTCGAGACGGGCCCGAGGGCCCTCCTCAACCAGCGGTGTGGCGGTGCACGGCGTCGTACGCCACCCGCTTCGGTACGCCGGCCGACCGGGCCACCTCGGCGATCGCGGCCTTGCGGGGCGTGCCGGCCGCCTCGAGGTCGGCCACCGCTGCCCGCAGCTCGTCCGGCGAGGAGCCGAGCGTCGGCCCGGCCGGGGCGCCGGCGACCACGAGCGTGACCTCGCCCCGCACGCCCTCGGCAGCCCAGACCACCAGCTCGGCGAGCGGCCCGCGGCGTACCTCCTCGTGCGTCTTGGTCAGCTCTCGGCACACGGCAGCGGCCCGGTCGTCGCCGAACGCCTCCGCCAGGGCGGTCAGGGCCGCTTCGGTCCGGTGCGGCGCCTCGAAGAACACCATCGTCCGCGGCTCGGTCGCCAGCTCGGTCAGCCGACGCGACCGCTCGCCGGCCTTGCGAGGCAGGAACCCCTCGAAGCAGAACCTGTCGACCGGCAATCCCGAGACCGCGAGGGCGGTCAGCACCGCCGACGGCCCGGGAACCGCGACCACGTCGATCCCGGCCTCCAGCGCAGCGACCACGAGTCGGTAGCCCGGATCAGAGACGCTGGGCATGCCGGCGTCGGTGACCAGCAGCACGCGTTCGCCCGGCGAGCATCGCCTCGACCAGCGCGGGCGTGCGGGCCGACTCGTTGCCCTCGAAGTACGACACCACGCGACCGGTCCGCTGCACGCCGAGGTCGCGCGTCAGCCGGCCCAGCCGGCGGGTGTCCTCGGCGGCCACCACGTCCGCCGTGGCCAGCTCCTCGGCGAGCCGGGGCGAGGCGTCCGCGACCCGGCCGATCGGGGTCGCCGCCAGCACGAGGACGCCGGGGTCAGGAGGCACGGGACGCATCATCCCAGCACGTAAGGTTGCCGACCGTGACCACCACCGCGCCGCCGGCGTCACCAGCGCCGACCGGCCAGTCGGAGCAGGTCGGGCTCTCGCGCACCGCCGACGGCCAGCCAATCCCGTTGGCCACCGAACGCAACCGGAAGCGGATCCAGCTCGAGGACCCGTTCATCGGCTGGGTCTCGAGCATCGCCGTCGCGCTGCTGGCACTCTTCCTCCGGCTGTGGAAGCTGGGGACGCCGCACGAGTTCCTCTTCGACGAGACCTACTACGCCAAGGACGCCTGGTCGCTGCTGCACTTCGGCTACGCACGCAGCTACGTCGACGGCGACAAGGCCAACGCCGCCATCCTCGCCGGCCACCCCGACGGTCTGTGGAAGGACTCGGCCTCGATGGCGGTCCACCCCGACGTCGGCAAGTGGCTGATCGCCGCCGGCGAGAAGGCCTTCGGGATGGATCCCTTCGGCTGGCGGATCGCCGCGGCGATCGTCGGCTCCCTGATGATCCTGGTGATGTGCCGGCTGGTCCGGCGGCTCACGGGTTCAACGCTGCTGGGTGTGGTGGGCGGCCTGCTGCTGACCTTCGACGGGCTGCAGTACGTGCTCTCCCGCACGGCCCTGCTCGACATCTTCGTCGCCTTCTTCGTGCTGCTCGCCGTGCACTGCCACGTCGCCGACCACGACTGGTACCGAGCCCGGCTCACCCGCCTCACCGCGTCGAGCGGGGGTCAGATCACCACGGGATCCGGCCCGGTCGTCCCGCTGATCTGGCGGCCCTGGCTGATCGCCGCCGGTGTCACATGGGGGCTGGCGTGTGGCACCAAGTGGGAGGCCGTCTACCCGATGGCCGCCTTCGGGATCATGACGTGGCTGTGGAGCGCCGGTGCCCGGCGCTCGTTCGGCGTGCGTGGCGCGCTGCTGCGCTCGGCCGTCGTGGACGGCGTACCCGCCTTCTTCAGCGTGATCGGCGTGGCCCTGGTGGTCTACGTCGCGTCGTGGAGTGGGTGGTTGGTCCACGCCCACCAGTACGAGAAGGACCTGTCGTCCAACCAGTACACGCAGTACACCGGCCAGGGTCACTGCGACGGCACCACCTACGTGTCCGAGCATCCCGACGGCAAGGCTCGCTGGCCGACCGCCACCGAGCCCGATGCCTCGGGCCCGGGCGAGGTCATCCAGTCGCTGCGGTCGCTCTGGTACTACCACCAGGACGTCTACACGTTCCACACCGACTTCCTGAACTGCTCGACCCACATCTACGCATCGAAGCCGTCGGGCTGGCTGCTGCTCAACCGCCCGGTCGGAGTGGACGCCGACACCAAGATCCAGCCGGGCACCCAGGGCTGCGACGCCCCGGCGGGCACCGACTGCCTGCGGATCATCACGCTGCTCGGCACACCTGCGCTGTGGTGGGGTGGCGCTCTGGCCCTGCTGGCAGCCGCCGCGCTGTGGGTGGGCGCTCGGGACTGGCGCTTCGGCGTCGCCGTGGTCGGCACCCTGTCGACCTGGCTGCCGTGGCTGCAGTACGACGACCGGCCGATCTTCAGCTTCTACGCCGTCCTCACCATCCCGTTCCTGGTGCTGGCGATCACCCTGCTGATGGGCCGGGCGCTGGGGGCCTCGTCGGCACCGACCCCGCGCCGTACCGCCGGGGTGATCGTGTCGGGTGCGTTCTTCATGCTCGTGCTACTCAACTTCGCCTGGTTCTGGCCGATCTACACCGACCAGCTGCTCACTCACCGAGAATGGCTGAACCGGATGTGGTTCAGCCGCTGGATCTAGGCGATGGCCCACCCGTGATCGGTCACAGTGGTCTGGACCAGACGCCGTTCTGAGCGGTCAAAAGACAAGAAACTCAGTTCTTGCCCGAATTCGACTGCCTTCGGTCACAATCGCAAACATGGATGCCCGACAGGCTGACTTGCTCAGGACCATTGACCCGGCGGAGCTGGGTCTTCGGCTGCGCGCCGCGCGCGTGGCCAAGGGGATGACTCAGACAGATCTCGCGGGCGAAGAGGTCTCGGTTGGATACGTCTCTCGCATCGAGGCCGGACATCGCCGTCCGAACCTCCAGGTGCTCACCGATCTCTGCCGCCGACTGGGCACTCCCGTCGAGCAGCTGCTCATGGGCGTCGCGCCTCAGGACCTCGAGCAGATCCGGCTCACCCTCGACTTCGCGGAGCTCTCGCTCGAGTCGGGTGAGCCGCAGGCCGCCGAGGCGCAGGCCCGCGAGGCCCGCGAGCTCGCCGAGGCCGCTTCACTCAAGGACCTGGTCTACCGCGCCCGCTACCTGCTCGCTCGCTCGCTCGAGGCCCAGGGCTTCGTCGACGACGCGATCATCGAGCTCGAGAGCCTGATCGTGCCGATGACCGGCGGCGTCACGCGGATCAAGGCCGGCATCGCGCTGAGCCGCTGCTACCGCGAGTCCGGCGACTTCGGCAGGGCCGTCGAGGTCGGCGAGCACATGCTCGAGCACCTCGCCGACACGCCGCTGGACACCTCCGACGAGGCCGTGCAGCTGGCCGTCACCGTGGCCGCTGCCTACTACGTGCGGGGCGACGTCGGCCAGGCCGTGCGCGTGTGCCGCAAGGCAATGGCAAAGGCTGAAACTCTAGGGTCGTCCACGGCCCGTGCCTCGGCATACTGGAACGCGAGCATCTTCGAGGCTGGGCAAGGCGCGGTAACCAATGCGATCCCGCTCGCCCAGCGGGCCTTGGCCCTTCTGGCCGAGGGACAGGACGCTCGCAACCTCGCCGGGTTGCGCACCCAGCTCGGCATCATGCAGCTGCGCCTCGACCCGCCCCAGGTCGAGGAGGCCCAGGAAAATCTCCGTCAGGCGGCCGAGGAGTTCGAGTGGTGCAGCGCAGGCCCTGTGGTGGTAGCCCACAACGAACTCGCCCAGGCACGCGCGCACTACCTGCTGGGTGAGGTCGACGTTGCACAGACGATGAGCCAGCACGTTCACGAAGCAGTGCAGGCCCACGCTCCGATCGTGGCAGCCGAGGCTAAGGCTCTCGAAGGACAGACATTGGCAGCCATGGGGCGCATGGACGATGCGGTCATCGCCTATCGGGAGGCCGTGCTAGTTCTCACGAGCATCGGATCCGACCGCGGAGCAGCTCAGCTGTGGTTCGAGCTCGCCGGGCAACTCGAGGACGCCAACGAATTCGACGCGGCACGCGACGCATACCGAAGCGCCGCGGCGGCTTCTGGTCTCCAGATCCGCCCGCGGATTGCGGCCAGGCAGCAGGTCTCAGTAGAGACGCGATAGTGCTGTGAGACGTCGTTCAGCAGCAGAAGACGTCGCGCATCTTCGCGGTGTTGTGCCCACCACTCTGGGGCGCAACGGCCACACTTGCGGTTCCGACCATCGCCATCAAGGCGGCGGCAACGGCGGCGACGACCAGCTTGCTACGAAGCATTGTGTTTCTCCCTCTCACAGGGACCGGACTGTCTAGCCCGGTCGAGGACCATGGTGGACCCCACTTGACAAAAAGTCGATCTTGACTTTTGACGCTTGTCCAGCAAGGGGTATTCGCGCGCTCGCTCGAAAGCGCATCGTCGCAGGTCAGAGGCCCTTTTCGAGCGATCTAGACCACCTCACACGAAGGCCCGGATATTCACCCGATTCACTCCGCGCAATGCCTCCCGGTTGTAAAGTTGAGTCAACATCGGATGGCAAACGAGAGTTCTGTCGGCCGGTCGAAGTATGAATCTCGCGGGCGTCACACCCCCCCGGCAACCGTGAGATCGCGTACTGGTTCCCCCCACCAGTGCGAGTGACCCCCTGCGGCCCCCCGCAGGGGGTCCTTCACATTTCGGGCACTTGTTCCCCGGAGGCGCCCGGTCTAACGGACCACGCGGTAGTCGACGAGAAGGTGGCCACGAGTTGAGGCAGTGCCGCGGATCGTCTCGAGCCTGATGGCTGGCAACTCGTCGAACAGTCGTTGCCCGTTCCCGGCGATCGTCGGCGCGATGACGAGCCTGAGCTCGTCGACGACGCCGGCAGCAAGCAGCGTCCGAGTGACCGAAATGCTGCCGTGGACGCCGATATCGCCGCCCGGCCGATCCTTCAGGTGCGTCACGAAATCGACCAGCCCGTCCTCGATCACGTGCGAGTTGGTCCACTCGCGTTCGAGCGGCGTCGACGTTGCGACGTACTTGGGAACGGCGTTGATGAAGGAGGCGAAAGGCTCGATCTCGCTGCCTGGCCAGAACTCAGCCCATTCGTCGTAGCTGCGGCGGCCGAGAATGACCGCGTCCTGGGTGGCAATGAGATCGGCGCCGCTGGCATCCGTCTCGTCGTCCCACGCGGTGATGAATCGGTCGGGAGCCTCAGCCACTCCATCGAGAGACAAGAAGTAACCTGCGACGACTTTGCGCGACAAGGTGGGCTCCTTCGCAGCTGGTTGGAGTGGTCGCTACGCCTCAGGTCAGCATGGTGACAGGTCCGGGTCGGTGCCGGGTTCGGCGTACCGGTCGCGCCTGCGGACTTGTACTGTGACCTGCCGAGAACCGCGTTGATCGGAGACCCGATGACCAATCTCTCCATGCACGAGGACCTCCCGTTCGACGAGGCGACGACACCACCGCGCGTGTCGACCGGCGATCTCCCCACCCGCGCGGAGATCCGGCAGCTCGTCACCGACGCGTACGAGCGCTACCGCGACAACAACAGCGGAACCGTCGCGGACTACATCCCCGTGCTGGCGGAGGCGTCGCCGGATCTGTTCGGGATCGCCGTGGTCGGACCCTGGGGTCGGTCGTTCGAGATCGGAGATGTCGGTGCCCGGTTCTCGATTCAAAGTGTCTCCAAGCCGTTCGTGTTCGCCCTCGTCTGCGACACGCTCGGGTATGAACAGGCTCGGCTGCGCCTCGGCGTCAACAGCACCGGCTTCCCGTTCAACTCGCTGATGGCGATCGAGCTCAACGCCGAGCGGACGATGAATCCGCTGGTCAACGCCGGCGCGATCGCCACCTCCAGTCTGGCGCCAGGCGCCACGCCCGACGAGAAGTGGGCGTCCATCCGAGAACGCTTGTCGATGTTCGCTGGGCGCGAGCTCACCATCAACGCCGAGGTCTACGCCTCCGAGTCGGCCACGAACATGCGCAACCAGGGCATCGCCCACCTCCTGAAGAGCTATGAGCGGCTCTACTTCGACCCCGACGAGGCGACCGACATCTACACCCGCCAGTGCTCACTGGACGTCACCGTCCACGACCTCGCGGTGATGGCGGCCACCCTGGCGAACGGCGGCGTCAACCCGACGACCGGCGAAAGGGTGATCAGACCTGGCGTATGCCGGCGGGTACTGGCGGTGATGGCGAGTGCCGGACTCTACGAGCTGTCGGGCGACTGGCTCTACCAGATCGGCGTCCCGGGCAAGAGCGGCGTCAGCGGCGGCATCGTGACGGTCGCCCCCGGCAAGGGCGGGCTGGCCACCTACTCGCCACCCCTAGACGCTGCCGGCAACAGCATCCGCGGCCAGCTGGCGACCAAGTACCTCGCCGAACGGCTCGGGCTCAACCTCTTCGCTTCCGTTCCTGCGGAGGGGTCCCCGCCCGAGTTCTGATCGGGCTGCGGCGCGACGGCAGGTCGTGGGCACTTGCCGCACGCCGCGCTCAGGGGAGGGTGATGACCGTCGGCGGCTCGGACCAGGGCGACCAGAGACCGCCACTGCCCTGGCAGCGAACGGCGTACGTCTCCGTTGACCCGTGGCCCTGGAAGATGGTCCAAGTGCGCGCACCACCCTGGTCGACCCCGTCTCCCAGCGAGGTGTAGGTGCCTTCGCCCGCCAGGATCCCGAGGTCCTGGCTGACGCATCCGATGCCCGACCCGCTCCAGATGCGCACGTAGCCGTCCAAGTCCTCCACCCAGCCCAGAGGACCCGCAGGTCCCTCCGGGGGCGTGGCGACGTAGACCCACTCACTGGTCCCGAGCGGCTGGTTCTTGCGGGTCTCCGCGCTCACGAAGAACACGTGCTCGTCCCCCGGGTAGAGGCCGGTGACGCGCGCCGTCGTCGCGGTCGTGTAGATCGGCGAGGCGCTCGAGGTGACGACGTAGTGGTGGGCGCCTTTGACCGAGGTCCACGTCAGGTCGACGGTGCGGGTGTCGACCGCGACGGCCGAGGTGATCTGTGGCGGCTCCACAGGCGCCTTGGCGGCCAGCGCTGGCGCGGCCGAGGCTCCCCCCAACGCGAGGGTCAGGACGAGACAGACGAGGATGCGACGTGCGCTCATGCGGTGCTTCCTGGTCGAGGGAGCCACTACCCGAGCCCCCGAGTTCGGACACAATACGTCCGGCCCCCGGCACACGCATTCGCCCCAAAGGGTGGTGCGCCGGAGGCCCCCGGGGCCTACTGGTGAAGGAGAACAGGGCGGTAGGTCACGGCACCGGCTGGCTAACGCCCTTGCCGACCGTTCACGGGGTGGGAGGGCTCGGGTTGAGAACCTCGGCCAACCGGGTGGCGATCGAGGCCAGGTCGCGGGGTAGCGCTGCTGCGTCCCGCGACGCGAGCAGGTTCTCGACGCCCTGCCGCGCGGCGCGCACGGCGTCCCGCAGTGCGCGCGCCCGCGTGCCCCGCACCTCGTCCGGTGCCGAGGACTCCAGGGTGGTGAGCTGATCCTCGGCGAGGACCACCCTGCCCGCCGCGACCTGCCACCCGCCCGCGACCGCATCCAGCGAAACCGACTGCTGCAGTTGGGGAAGGAGCTCGCCGGCCAGCCACGCCGCTTCATCCTCCGCTGAGGCCAGCTCCGCGTCCCACGCGCTCCGCCGGCGGGCCCGCGCGACCAGGACCACAGCCAGGGCCGCGGCCAGCACCCCCAACCCCGCGAGGGCCCACCAGACCCACGACGGAGTGGGCTCGTCTGCGGCCGGCTCCGTTCCCGACGCCTGCTCCGCCTCGTCCGTCGGTGAGGGCGACGGAGTCGGCGTTGCGGTCGGGGTCGGGGTCTCAGACGGGGTCGGCGTATCAGACGCTGAATCACTGACTTCCGGGGTCGCTGTCTCGCTCGGCTCGCTCGACGAGGGGCGCTCCGAGGGTGACCTCGAGGGCGGTGCCGACGTCTCGGGCGGGCTCTCGGAATCCGACGGGGCCTCCGATGGCGTGGGGGTCTGGGTCTCTGCCCTGCTCGGTGAGCGCGTCGGGCTGGGGAGCGATGCGGTGGGCGATCTGGTGGGCGAGGGCAGGGCGACGGACCCGTCTCCGCCACACGCGGCCATCATCAAGGCCATCAGCAGAGCCACTCCCGACGCTGTTGCAGCGCGGATGCCGTTCGTCCCGACGGTCATCGTGGTCTCGCCGAAGCCCTTCATGGAGTGGTTCCCGAGGCGCGCCCGACCGCGCCGAGCGCTGAACATGCTACCGACGGCCAGCCAAGCGTGGTGAGCCCCGAAAACGACCGCGACATGCCTACCCGCTGAGACCCGCGGCACCTCCAATGCTGGGACGCTTCACCTCAGGCACCATGCACCCAGGCGGTCGGAACGGGCCGCATGGGCGGTGCCCGCCGCGGGACGACCGGGTCAGCGGAACTGACGTGAGCAAAGGAGTGAACGATGGACGCAATCACGACGGACTTCGGAGAAGTCCTCCTGTGGAGCTTCTGGTTCTTCATCTGGGTGGCAGCCATCATGGTGTGGCTCCGGTGCATCTTCGACCTCTTCGGAGACCCCACGCTCAGCGGCTGGGGCAAGGCTGGGTGGGCCGTCCTGCTGATCTTCGTGCCCTGGCTCGGGGCACTGATCTACCTCATCGCCCGGAACGCGAGCATGACCCAGCGCCAGATGACTGCCCGACAGCACGCCCCACAGGAGGAGTACATCCCGATGGGTGTTGGCACCTCCACGGGTGCGGCCGAGCAGATCGCCAGCGCGAAGGCGCTGCTCGACTCCGGAACCATCAACCAAGCCGAGTTCGACGCGTTGAAGGCCAAGGCCCTCGCCTGACGGCCCGGTAGCCACCGCGATCGCGCCTGTCGTCGTCCGGGCGACGGGCATGCGTGGCCGGGCCGAGTCCGTTCAGCCGAGCCAGCCGCGCCTGCAGTGGCGCATCACGACCGAGGATGAAGAGGTCGCAAGGATCAGCTCTTGTTCAGCTCCTCGGCGAGCATCACGATGATGCCGCTGGGGCCGCGAACGTAGGTCAGCTTGTAGACGTCCCCGTAGGTCGCCACGCCGCGCAGCGGGTGGCAGCCGTGCCTCGCGGCGATCTCCAGGGCTTCGTCGATGTCGTCGACGGAGAAGGCGACGCGGTGCATGCCGATCTCGTTGGGCAGGGTGGGGTTCGTCTCGATCGCGTTGGGGTGGATGTACTCGAAGAGCTCGAGGTGACCCTGGCCGTCTGGCGTCTGGAGCATGGCGATGTTGGCGTGGTTGCCGTCGAGGCCGACGGCGGTGTCGGTCCACTCTCCACTGACGGTGTCACGGCCGAGGACGGTCAGCCCGAGGTCGGTGAAGAAGGCGATCGCCGCGTTGAGGTCGCGGACGGTGACGCCGACGTTCTCGAGTTTGATGGGCATCCGGGCACGTTACCGAGTCGCGGCTACCTGTTCAGCGCCGTGAGCTGCCGGGCTGCGGAGCAGCGCGATGCCTACCGCCGCGGGGATCGCGGAGATGGCGACCACTGCGCCGATGACGCCGTACACGTCCCCGAAGATCGACTGCAAGGGGCTGTCCAGCAGGAACATCACAACCAGGACGGCGACGCCTACAGCGAGGATGCCGATCTGACGACGCTCGACACCAGAGCTGCGACGCAACCGCAGGAGCATCGACGCCAGAGAGGTCAGTGCAAGGACGGCAAAGCTTGCCAGAGCGACCAGCTCGACCGTCTCGAGCAGGGCTTCCGCGCCGGCGATGCCGATCGGGTTGACGGGTGATCCCTCGACGTCCTCGTCGATGACGCCGGGCCCGAACACGACTGGCACGACCCCGGCGACCAATGTTGCGGCGCTCGCCCAGACCACCACCCGCCACCGACGCGAGGGGAGCTCGCCCGAGGGGAACAGGAGTGGCAGGAACGTCAGCAGGATCGCCATGACGACCACGAATGCCGCCTCGGAGACCAACATCGCCAACGCCTGACCGGGAAGGTCGTGGTCTGAGTACCCGCCGGCAAAGACACTCAGGCCCACTAGCACCCCGGTGACGGAGAGGAGCCAGCCAATCCTCGGCGCGATACCGCGTCGAAGTAGCACGCCTCCGACCGCGGGGAAGCTCATCATCGCCACGCCGTCGACGACGTCCTCGCCGGCCATCCCGGTGCTGAGTGCCAGACCGCCAACCAGGAGCAGAACGGCCAGGACCAGCGGCGCGAACGCGACGCGGCTGGACTTGGGGCGTGGGCGTGGGTCGGGTGTGTCGGTTCACCGCGGTGGTGGTCATCGGTCCTCCATGTCGATCGGGTGCTCGACGGTAGGACGGCTGGCGGTCGGCGCGGATCGGGCCGACAACCGATTCGGCATCAGCGTTTGCGATGAGCCGGGGTCCGCAGGCATCCTCGCCGAAGCGGATACGCAGCAACCGTGCGCCGCGTAGGTTCTGCCGCGTGGAACGGCTCGCGGTGTCACAGCGCTTCGATCTCTCGTTGGCGGCGGGACTCGCCGCGATCGCGACGGTCGAGGCTGCGACCACGTCCGAGTACGCCCTTCCGGTAGAGCTGCTGCTTGGCCCCGCGCTGGCTGTCCCCCTGGTGTGGCGCCGCACCCGACCGGTGGTCAGCCTCGCCGGGGTGCTCGTCGTGTTCGCACTCCAGCGGCTGGTCTTCGGAGAGATCTGGGACACCGGCTCCGCGGTGGCGATCCCGTTGGTCTCGGCCTACTCGATCGCTGCCTACACCCCGTTGCGCACAGCTGTGGGCGGCCTGGTCGCCCTGGTCGGCGTGATCGGTGCAGCAGACCTCACCAGCGGCGGGGACTCCGGCGACCTCGGTTTCATCCTGCTCATCTACGGCGCCCTGTGGATCGCCGGGCTCGCCGTACGCCGTCAGCGGCAGCTCGTGGACCGGGTCAGCATGTACGTCGAGGAGCTCGAGCAGACGCAAGCCCTGCGCGAGGAGGCTGTGGCCGCCGAGGAGAGGGTCCGCATCGCGCGTGAGCTGCACGACGTGGTGGCCCACTGTGTCTCCACCATCGTGGTCCAGGCCGAGGCGGGGCAGTCACTGATCGCGCGGGACCCCGTGGGAGCCGCAGATGCGTTCTCCTCGATTCAGCAGTCGGGCAGGCAGGCGCTCGACGAGCTGAGGCGAATGGTCGGTCTCCTTCGGGGCGACCAAACCGACGAACGTGCCGTCCGTGTCCCGCAGCCGTCCCTGACGAACATCGAGGCGCTCCTCGGGCCCGTCCGCGCCGCCGGTGTCGCCGTCGACCTGACGGTGACCGGACGTCAGCGCGCGCTGCCACAGGTGGTCGACCTGTCGGCCTACCGGATCGTGCAGGAAGCTCTGACCAACGTGCTCAAGCACGCTCGGGCGAGCAGCGCCACGGTGAGACTGGACTACGGCGAGGACGACCTTTCGATCCGGGTCACCGACGATGGCCGTGGTCACGCACCATCGAACGGCAACGGCCCGGGTCATGGATTGCTCGGCATGCGTGAGCGCGCACGGCTGCACGGGGGGACCCTCGAGGCCGCCACCGTCGAGGGCGGGTTTGCGGTCAGCTCGAGGCTTCCGCTCGCATGATCCGGGTGTTGGTGGTCGACGACCAGGAACTCGTGCGTGCCGGCTTCACCGCGATTCTCGACGGTGAGCCGGACATCGAGGTAGTCGCTCAGGCTGCCGACGGTGCCGCCGTTCTGGCCCTGGCCCGACAGGTTCGCCCCGACGTGGTTCTGATGGACGTCCGGATGCCCGGGCTCGACGGGATCGCTGCGACCCAGATCCTGTTGGCCGACGGGCCGCCCGAAGTGCGCGTGCTCATGCTCACCACCTTTGACCTGGACGAGTACCTGTACGAGGCGATGAAGGCCGGCGCAAGCGGGTTCCTCCTCAAAGATGCGCCACGGGCGCAGCTGATCAGCGCGGTCCGTGCCGTGGCAGCTGGCGACGCGATGCTCTCACCGAGCCTCGTGCGGCGGCTCGTGGACGATTTCGTACGACGCCCCCTTCCGGGCGCCAATCAGGCAACCGAGCTGGCCGCACTGACACCGCGCGAGTCCGAAGTGCTGGTCTTGATGTCCGGGGGCCGGTCGAACAACGAGATCGCGGCGGAGCTGTTCTTGAGCGAGGCGACCGTCCGAACGCACGTAAGCCACATCTTCGAGAAGCTCGGCGTCCGCGACAGGGTCCAGGCTGTGGTTCTCGCCTACGAGAGCGGACTCGTACGCCCCGGCCGGGACTAGGAACCTACTCCCACACAGCCGCGGCATCTGGGGTCTTCCGACACCGCTACGGTGAGGCGATGGCGCTAGGCCGGAACTTCCACCGGCTCTGGAGCGCTACCGCGCTGTCGAACCTCGCCGACGGCATGTTCCAGGTGGCACTCCCCCTGTTGGCGCTGCGGATCACTCGGTCGCCGGCAGCGATCGCTGGGGTGCTGCTGGCCGCGAGGTTGCCGTGGCTGGTCTTCGCGCTCCACGCGGGTGCGCTGGCGGACCGGCTGGACCGGCGGCGCACGATGGTCAACGCCGACCTGGCCCGGGCGGTGCTCCTCGGCGTACTCGCGGTGATCGCCGTTGCGGAGGCCGAGCGGCTCTGGATCCTCTATCTCGTCGCCTTCGCCCTGGGCATCGGCGAGACCTTGTTCGACACCGCGGCGCAGTCGGTGCTGCCGACGATGGTCCCGGGCGACGACCTGTCGCGCGCCAACGGCCGGCTGATGGCAGCCGAGGTGACCATGAACCGCTTCGTCGGCCCTCCCCTGGGCGGACTCCTGGTCGGAGTGGCGATGGCCCTGGCCTTCGTCGGCAGCGCGGCGTTCTATCTGTTCGGGGCGCTCGCGCTGGCATTGTTGACCGGTCGATTCGTGTCCCGCTCGGCCGACGCACCTCGGAGCCGCATTCGCACCGACATCGTCGAAGGGCTGCGGTATCTGTGGCACCACCGTCTGTTGCGGACCCTGGCCTTCATGGTCGCCGTCATGAACCTGTCGATCATGGCCACCTTCGCGGTGTTGCCGGTGTACGCCGTGACCCCCGGCCCGATGGGGTTGTCGGGGTTCACGTTCGGGCTGCTGCTGGCGGCCGGAGCGGTCGGAGCCCTGCTCGGGGCGTTTGCGGTGCCCCGCCTGCAGATCCGGTTGGGGCGGGCCCGGACGCTCCGGCTGGCTGTGCTGGCCGCCGCCCTCACCTGTGCGGCGCCGCTCCTCACCGACCCGATCCTGGTCGCCGTTGCGCTCGTGCTCGCCGGCTTCGGTGAGATGTGCTGGGACGTCATCACGGTCTCCCTGCGCCAGCGGATCGTGCCGGACCATCTGATCGGGCGGGTCAATGCCGGGTATCGCCTGGTGGGGTACGGCACCATGCCCATCGGTGCCGCGCTGGGCGGCGTCCTGGGTCAGACCCTCGGGCTGCGCTGGGTGTTCGGCATCGGTGCCGTGGTGTGCGTCGCCCTGCTCGTGTGCATGACCGTGGTCACCGATCGCGCGATGGACGCGGCGGAACTAACCCACTAGGCGGCCGGCCCCCACGTCCATATGTTTGCCCGGTGACCAACCCCTTCTTCGAGCCCAGCTCGCTTCCGTTCGCGCTGCCGCCCTTCGCCGAGATCACCGACGACCACTTCGCGCCGGCGTTCGACCGCGGCATGGCCGAGCAGGTCGCGGAGATCGAGGCGATCGTCGCCAACTCCGACTCACCGACGTTCGAGAACACGCTCGTGCCTCTCGAGCTGAGCGGCCAGCTGCTGCGGCGCGCCACCCTGGTCTTCTCCAACAACACCAGCGCGGACTCCAACCCAGCCACCCAAGAGCTGCAGACGAAGTACGCCGCCCGCTTCGCCGCGCACCAGGACGCGATCCGGCTCAACTCCGACCTCTATCAACGCATCAAGTCCGTGCACGAGGACCCGGCAGGGCTCGACCCGGAGCAGCAGTACCTGGTGGAGCGCTACTACACGGAGTTCACCTTGGCGGGAGCCGGTCTCTCCGACGACGACAAGCAGACGTTGAAGGAGCTCAACGGGCGACTCTCCACGCTGCAGACCCAGTTCGAGCAGGCGCTGCTCGCCGACAGCAACGAGCTGGCGCTGGTCGTGGACGACGTCGCCGAGCTGGACGGGCTCACGGACGGAGAGATCTCCGCCGCGGCCGCAGTGGCCCAAGAACGCGGGCTCGACGGCAAGTACGTCCTCACGCTCCTGCTGCCGACGAGTCACCCCTATCTGGCAATGCTCACGAACCGGGAGACGAGGCGCCGCCTCTCGGACGCGCAGCGCGCGCGAGGCAGTCGGGGCAACGCTCACGACACCCGCGACATCCTCCTGCAGATGGTTCGCCTGCGCGCCGAGCGGGCCAGCCTGCTCGGCTTCGACAGCCACGCATCGGTCGAGACCATCGACAACACCGCGGGCTCGACCCGGGCGGTTCGTGACCTCATGGACCGACTGGCACCCGTGGCGGCCCGCAACGCGCGGGTCGAGCAGGAAGCGCTCGAGAGCCAGGCCGGGTTCCCGATCGAGGCATGGGACTGGCCCTACTTCGCCGAGCGGGTGCGCGAGTCGACGTACGACGTGGACCTGGCCGCGCTACGGCCCTACTTCGAGGCCGAGCGGGTGCTCCAGGACGGGGTCTTCTTCGCGGCGAGCCAGCTCTTCGGCATCACGTTCACCGAACGCACCGACCTCGTGGCGTACCACCCCGACGTGCGCGTGTTCGAGGTGCGGGAGGAGGACGGCAGCCCGGTCGGCCTCTACCTCCTCGATCTCTACACGCGTGACTCCAAGAACGGCGGCGCCTGGATGAACAGCCTCGTCGACCAGTCGACGCTGCTCGACATGCCCACCGCCGTCGTGGTCAACAACCTCAACGTCTCCAAGCCGGCCGCGGGAGAGCCCACGCTGCTCACGTACGACGAGACGACCACGCTGTTCCACGAGTTCGGCCACGCCCTCCACGGACTGCTGGCCCGTGTCACCTACCCCAAGCTGGCCGGCACCAACGTCTTCCGCGACTTCGTCGAGTTCCCCAGCCAGGTCAACGAGATGTGGATGCTGTGGCCGGAGGTGCTGGCCAACTACGCCATTCACGTCGAGACCGGCGATCCGTTGCCGACTGCCGTGGTCGAGCGCCTGAAGGCGGCCGACACCTTCAACGAGGGCTTCGCCACGACCGAGTACCTCGCGGCCACCCTCCTCGATCTCGCGTGGCACGAGCTGGGTGCGGACACGCAGGTAGACGACGTAGCGGAGTTCGAGGCGGCAGCGTTGGCGCAGGTCGGCCTGGATCTACCGGCGGTCCCACCTCGCTACTCGTCGCCGTACTTCGCACACATCTTCGCCGGCGAGTACAGCGCGGGCTACTACTCCTATGTCTGGAGCGAGGTCCTCGACGCCGACACGGTCGAGTGGTTCAAGGAGAACGGTGGCCTGACCCGCGCCAACGGAGACCGTTTCAGGACCTACGTCGTCGGCATCGGCGGATCGCGCGATCCCCTCGAGTCCTACCGGGAGTTCCGAGGCCGCGACGCCGAGATCGAGCCACTCCTGCGGCGTCGCGGGCTCCTGGATCCCGCCGTGTGACGTTTGCGCCTCCGAGAGAGCGAACGCATCGATATTTCATCGACGGTGCGCGGCTTCTGGGCCGGTCAGCCGATGACGTCTGCGAGCACCGACTCGATCGCGTCGACCACGGCCTGGGGCTGGTCGGCCTGGATCTCGTGGCGGGTGTCGGCCACCATCTCGAAGGATCCGTTCCTCGACTCCTCGGCCAGTGCCTGCTGCTCACCCAACCAGATGCGGTCGAAGGCCTTGGCGATCTTCGGCGGGAGGTCGCTCCAGGCGAGGTGCGTGTCCGCGGCCCCCAGCACCAGCATGGGAACGTCTCCGAACAAGGGGCCCGGCGCGTCCAGCACGTCGTTCGCCTGGGCGGCCGACCTGGCCAGGTCGAGGTGTTCGGGGTTCATGGTCGGGTCGTGCTCGAACACCGTGAGCTCCTCGCGGTTGAGCCTCACCGCCTCCGGCTCATCCGCACTAGGCGGCGGGAGTGCGGCGAGCAACTCGGCGCTGACGTGTGGAGCCCGTGGATCCACGAGCACCACGCCGGCGACTTCCTCGGGGTGGGCGGCGGCGTAGACGCTCAGGGGCCAAACCGCCATCGAGTGGCCCACCAGCACGAACGGCCCCGCGATCTCAGCCCCTTCGAGCACCGCCTCCAGGTCCGCGACGAGGTCCTTCAAGGTGCGTCGCGGCTTGGGTGGCAGGGGGCTGGCGCCGGTGCCGGCCCGGTCGTAGGCGCAGACACGTCGCGTCGGTGACATCGCGTCGACCAGGGTGTCCCAGGTGTCGCTCGGCGAGCCTAAACCAGCCTCGAACAGCACGGTCGGCGTCGTTGCGTCGGTCGGCCCGAAGCAGGTCACGTGGACACGCCGGCCGTCGACCTCGACGTCGGCGATCAGGTCGGTCGACCCTGTTTCCGAGGCCGAGTCGGATGACTCCGGCTCGGTGGGCTGGCTCGAGGCCGCCGACGTGTCGTCGTCGGCCGGTGAGGTGGTGGCGCCGGACGACGGGTCACCCGAGCACCCGGCGACCATGAGCGCAGCAGCCATCCCGATGGACAGGGCCAAGGCCCGGAGCGTGGAGGGATGCAGCCGTGCGGGCTGGTGGGTGCCGACCTGGTCGAGCAGTTCGGCGAACGGCGTGTGCATGGCGTCTCCTGGGTGTCGTCGCGATTGACCGGGTTTCCGTTCATTGTCAGCTGGTGGCGGGTGGCACGTCCCAGTGCTCGTCGGGGGTGCGCAGGATCGCCCGGGCGCAGAAGGCGAAGCTGAGTGCCATCAGCAGCCATGCGCCCATGTCGAGCACCGGGGCTTGCAGGACGACGAAGGCGACCACGTGCGCCGGTGTGGTGAGCAGCATGGCGACCCAGCCGATCGTGGGGATGCTGTCTCGCAACGCGAAGGCCATCAGGATCGCGCCGAGCACGTGTCCGAGCACGAAGACCCCGGTGCTGACCCCAGCGAGACCTTCGGACCACAGCTTGTCGATGACCAGGGCCGCGGTGTCCCGCTGGTCGGCCGGCAGCCTCCCGCCCACCAGGTAGAGGTTGTCGATCGCGCCGATCGCCCACGACCCGAGGTACGCAGCCAGGTTGATGCCAAGGGCGACCATGGTGAGCAGTGGTCGGCGACGCCGGCTCAGCCGCGCCGCGGCCAGGAAGGCCGGCACGATCGTGACAATGCCGACGTACCCGAGGAGAGCGAACAGGAACTGGCGACCGGGGTCCGCCGCGACCAGGTCAAGCGCTCGCCGGGTGTCGGTGTCGTCGACCTGGAACAGTCGGGCGAGACCGATGCTGGTCGCGGGTACCAGGAGGACCAGCGCGGCGAGCCTGCGCTGGAGCTGCCGGAGGTCGCGTGGCGGCCGGCTGCTATCGACCTTGGCCTCGGTCCGCACAATGTCCGTGGGAAGTGCGCTCATCATTGGTCTCCTTGCTCGGGCTGGTGGTCCGTCCCGAGACATCGTGGTGACCCGCGCGGCGCATCCACAGAGGGACGGACCCGGTCAAGCCCGGGCAGCTGCCCGGGTTGACCGGGAGCAGACTCCCTGTGCGGACAGGAGCCGGCACGCCATGATGAGGGCATGCCGAGAGGTGCGGTGCTGCTCGCCTACGGTGCGCTCGCGGCCTGTCTGATCCTGGCCACGGTCGCCGTGGTTGGCGCCTTGCTGGTGGGCATGGACCTCGACGCGGTCGTAGACACGTTCGTGTTCAGCAACCTCGTCATCGGACTCTCCGCGGCGCCCTTCGGCTTCCTCGTGGCGAAGGCCCAGCCCAGGAACCCGATCGGATGGCTGCTCCTTGGCTTGGGGCTTGCTCCCTTGCTCAGCGCGGCGGCGGCGCCACTCGTCGTGGCCGGGCACGAGCAGGCCTGGCCCGACCCGGCCCTTCGTGCGGCGGTCACCGTGCTCCAGTTCGCTTGGGGATGGGGAGTGTTCTGCTGCCTACCGCTGATCCTTCAGCTGTTCCCCACCGGAAGGCCGGTAACCCCGATCTGGCGCTGGCTGTGCTGGCTGACAGTCGTGGCCGCGCTCGTTGGCACGCTGAACACCGGTCCGACGCCCGAGTACGGCGCATCGTCGTACTTTGTCTCACGCTGGTGGGAGACGGGTGAGCTGGTGACAGGCATGCTGGCTCCCATCGTGCTGTTCTCCTCGCTGGCGTCGCTGGTCGTGCGCTACCGGCGGGGCGACGCCGTGGTGCGGCAGCAGGTGCAGTGGCTGGTCGTCGCCGTGCTGCTCGTCCTACTGCTCAACGTGCCGTCCTGGTTCTCCCTGCCCACAGGCCGAGAGATCCTGCTGCTGCTGAGCTTCGCTCTCATCCCGGCGTCGATAGCCGTGGCGGTGCTCAGGCACGGGCTGTTCGACGTCCGGGTGGTGTTGTCCCGCGTCATCGTCTACGGCGTCCTGACCGCAGGCGTCGTCCTGGCGTACTCCGCGCTCGTGGCGCTCCTGAACGTCGTGCTGACCTCCGCGGGCGCACCGATCGTCGCTGCGCTGGCAGTGGCTCTGGCGTTCAACCCGCTGCGCCTCCGCCTGCAACGCAGGGTCGAGGTGGCGATGTACGGCACTCGTCGCGATCCGATCAAGGCGGCCTCCGCCGTCGGGCAACGCCTCACCGGCGACGACCTGACCAGCGTCCTGGAGACCCTCCGCGAGGTGCTGCGACTGCCCTTTGCCTCCCTCACCGAGGTTGGCTGCGAGCCGGTGGTGTCCGGGCAGCGCGACGGCGATGTACAGAGTGTGCCCCTCGTGCGGAACGGGGACGTCCTCGGCCGTCTCGAGGTCGGTGTGCGACGCGGGGAGCGGCAGTTGTCCCCGCAGGATCGCGCCGCACTGGACCTGCTGGCCGGTCCGCTCGCGGTCGCTCTCCATGCCAGGGCGCTGAGCCGGGACCTGCAGGCGTCGAGGAACCATCTGCTCGCTGCTGCCACCGAGGAGCGGCAGCGACTGCACCGTGAGCTGCACGACAGCCTCGGGCCCATCCTCACCGGGGCCGCCCTGAAGGCCGACAGTGCCGCGCTGGCCGCGCCCTCGGATCCCCGCCGCGCTGAGCAGCTCGCCGCACAGCTGGCCAGCCAGCTGCGGGCCGCGATCGACGACGTACGGCGGCTGAGCTACGGACTGCGGCCCACGTCACTGGACGAGCTCGGGCTCGTCGGAGCGCTACGCCAGCACGAGTCCGAGGTCGGCGGGCTCACCCTCACGGTAGAGGCCCCGGACGGGTTGCCCGAGCTGCCTGCGTCGGTCGAGGTCGCGGCGTACCGGATCGCCAGCGAGGCGCTGACCAACGTCCTGCGTCACGCGAGGGCCCGTAGTGCCGTGGTCTCGGTGACGGCGGACGAGCGGACGCTGAAGCTGACTGTGGCGGACGACGGAACCCCTGTCGGGACGTGGGCTCCTGGCCTCGGCATGCGCTCGATGCAGAGCCGCGCAGCGGAGGTGGGTGGTGAATGCGCGGCCGGTCCCACCGCGTTGGGGGGGCTCGTGACGGCCGTCCTCCCCCTCCAGAGGGAACCATGATCAGGGTGCTGGTCGCCGACGACCACCCGATGGTGCGCGAGGGACTGCGCGCGCTCATCGAGCAGCTGCCTGACCTGGAGCTGGTCGGCGAGGTGGCCACTGGGTTGGAGGCCGTCAGGGAAGCGGTGGCCGAACGCCCCGACGTCGTCATCATGGATCTGGCCATGCCCGAGCTCGACGGGTTCGAGGCCACCCGGGAGATCGCCCGGGTGGCGCCTGACACGGCCGTCCTGGTCCTGACGATGACCGAGGACGACCGGACGCTCAGTCGCGCGATGCGGGCCGGAGCCAAGGGCTACCTGCTCAAGGGAGCGACGAAGGAGCAGATCGTCCGGGCGGTGACCGCCGTCGCTGCGGGGGAGGTCATCTTCGCCCCGGCCGTCGCCGGCGCGGTGCTAGCCAAGCTCACGACCCGCGACCAGCGGGAGAATCCGTTCCCTCAGCTCAGCCCACGAGAGCACCAGGTCCTTGACCTGCTGGCGGGGGGCCTCTCGAACGCGGGGATCGCCGCCGAGCTCCACCTGTCCTCGAAGACCATCAGCAACGTGACGTCCTCGATCTTCACCAAGCTCCAGGTCTCCGGCCGCACCGAAGCAGTCATTCTGGCCCGCGACGAAGGGCTTGGTCAGCGACGCGGGGCAGCGGCGAATCCAGGATCCGGGCACGGCCTCTGACCAGCGGGTTTGGTGGAGCTGAGGGGATTCGAACCCCTGACCTTCTCATTGCGAGATGATCGCCGCCACGTGTCGCCGGATCTCGGAAGAACTCGGCGGAACCTGCCCTGACCTGGGCCGACAGCCGACATCGGTGTCGTGGCCAGCCAGGACACTTACCCGAGTGGCACGGATGATCTTGGAGTATTTCGGGCCGATTCCGCGGAGTAAACGCGGATCTTCCGAAGGGCACGTGCGCGCCTCCACCCGCTCCGACTAGGGGACTCACCGCAAGGGGATCCGCTCGCGAGACGGAATGGACCAGAGCGCCGAGCGGAAGGAGCCCGCGCTTGACAGTCATACGCGGCGGTATGGGCCCGAGCGACCGGATCGCGGCTGAGCATGCGTTAGCAGAGGTTGCCGCGACCCGATTACGCGTCGAGCAGGACGCTCCAATCGGACCATGGGTCCGTCACGACCTTCACCTGCTCCGCGACGTGAACGCCATCGGGAAGCGTGACATGGACGTGCGTGTACCGAGTCTGATAGCGCGTCGTACCCCTGCGCCGCACTCAGCGGCGGGCCGTGCGGCTCCGCTTCAGGCCGATCATGAGGACTGCTAGGCCGACCAGTAAGGCTGTGAAGACCGCAGAGTCGGCGCCTTGCTCCAAGCCGAACCCGATGAGTAGCGCGAGGGCGAACGCGACGACCGCGCCGACTACCGCCTGAGTTTTGGTGCTGGCGGGTCCGAAGATGCTGGCGCGCAGATTCATGACCACATCGTCACAGAGGTAGGGGAAGCGGTGCTGGCGGGTTTCGGACGTGCAGTTGGCGGTAACAGCTGGCCCCTAGTCGGAGCGAGTGGAGGCCTGCATGTGCCTTTCGGAAGATCCGCGCTTACTCAACTCGAAGAACCTCGACCGCAACAGGGGATCCGCTCGCGGGACGAATGGGACAAGTGCGTCGAGCGCGGCGGCCCGAGCTTGACAGTCATACGCGGAAAGACTCACTACGCGGCCAGCCTCATGTCGGCTGCCGACCAACAGATCCCCGACGACACCCGCGTGGTGTTGGAGGAACTGATCACGGAAACCGGGCGTTGACTGGCGAATATCGGGATGGACAACGGCACCCAGCTCACCGCACACGCGATGCGCGGCTGGCGCCGCATCTCCTTGACGAGACCGCGTTCATCGAATCCTGCTTGCTTGGCGGAACGGCTTCTCCGAGTCCTTGGACGGCGGCTTCAGTCCCCCACCCGGCCGGTGTCGTAGGCCCACATCGCGATCTCGACCCTGTTGCGGGCGCCGATCTTGGTCAGCAGGCTCGCGACGTGGGTCTTGGCGGTCGTCAGGCCGATGAAGAGATCGGCGGCGATCTCGGCGTTCGTGCGGCCACGGGCGACCAGCGCCAGCACCTCCTCCTCGCGGTCGGTGAGCGGCTCGATCGGTTGGGTACGTCGGCTCGACGGTTCCCTGGCGGCCAGGGTGGACAGCAGCCGCCGGGTGATGTTCGGCGCGATCAGGGCATCGCCGACGGCGGCGGCATGCACGGCCTGGACGAGCAGCTCCGGCCCGGCGTCCTTGAGCAGAAAGCCTCGGGCGCCGGCCCGGAGCGCGCCGTGGACGTACTCGTCGAGGTCGAAGGTCGTGATCACCACCACCGCCATCGGGTCCGGGACGCCCCGCCCGGCGAGGAGCTCGGTCACCTCGATGCCGTCGAGCCCGGGCATCCGGATGTCGACCAGGCACACGTCGGGGCGGAGCCGACGCGCCAGCTCGACCGCGGCGTGGCCGTCGGCGGCCTGGCCGACGACCTCGATGCCAGGCTGCGCGTCAAGGATCATGGACAGGCCGGTACGCACCAGATCTTGGTCGTCGGCCACCAGCACGCGCACCGTCATCGGCGTACCTCCGTCGGCAGCTCGGCGTCGACCGTCCACCCGCCCTCGGGCGCCGGCCCGGCACGCAGCGTGCCGCCGAGCAGCTGCACGCGCTCGGTCATCCCCAGCAGCCCGAAGCCGTGGCTCGCCGACCGCGCCGGGTCGATCTGTCCGTCGTCGGTCACGCGTAGTCGCAGCCTTCCTCGCGCCCTCGACGACCCGGATCTCCACACGCGAGGCGTTGCGGGCGTGCCGCAGGGCGTTGGTCAGCGCCTCTTGCGCCAGCCGGTAGACCGCCGCGTCGACCTGGAGCGGAAGTTCGTCCAGGTCACCCGGCACCTCCACGTCGACGACCGGGACCGGGTCGCGGCGGGCGAGCGACACCAGGTCGGCAACGCCGGGCTGGGGGGCGTACTCCGCCGGCGCTCCGTCGCGCAGCACCCGGACCATCGCCCGCATCTCCGCCAGCGTCCGCGACGCTTCCCCTTCGATGACCGCCAGCGCCTCGAGCGCCGCCTCGGGTCGCTGCCCGGCCAGCGTCCGGCCCGCCTGCGCCTGCACAGCGATCGCCGAGACGTGGTGGGCGACCATGTCGTGCAGCTCGCGCGCGAGGCCGACCCGCTCCTGGCTGCGGATCTGGTCCAACGCCCGGCGCCGGCTCTCGGCGCGGTAGCGGAACGCCGCTCCGCCCGCCGCCGCCGCCGCCAGGATGCCGAACCCGCCGATGACGTCGGCCGGCCCGGTGTAGTCGGCGACCGTGCCGATTACCGCAGCGACCAGCACCACCGCCAGCCCGATCACGATCTCGCGCCCTGAGCCCCAGCGGACCAGCGCGTAGACGAGCACCAGGACGTAGATCATCGTGTTGAGGCCGACACTGGGGACCCCGCCCGCCAGGCTCGCCAGCCCCAACGCCATCGCGGTGCCGAAGCCCACCACGACACAGGCCAACGGCTGGGTACGCCGCCACAGCAGCACCGGCGCGAGTCCGACCGCCACGATCGTCGCGAACGGCCGCCAGGCGACGTCGTCCCGGAGGACTCCCTCGAGCAGCGCCGTCACCATCAACACCCCGACCAGCACCCAGTCGCGCGACACCCGTTCGGGAGCGTCGGCTGCGCGGGGCTCGGCCCACAGCGAGCGCAGGGCGTTGGTGATCACCCGCCCAGCCTAGGGACCGCCGAGGCGTCGGGGACCGACCGAAAGAACGAGACCCCGCTCCTCCCAACGGCCGAGGAGGGTCCGGCCTCGACGCCGATGTGCGCACGCCGCGACGCGGCGAGGGTTGTCACATGATCACTGTTGAGTCACTGACCCGGAGGTACGCCGGCTTCACCGCCGTCGACAACGTCTCCTTCACCGCCCAGCCCGGTCGCGTCACCGGTTTCCTCGGTCCGAACGGCGCCGGCAAGTCCACCACGATGCGCGTCATGGTCGGTCTGACCGTCCCGACGTCCGGCACCGCGACCATCAACGGAGAACGGTTCGCCGACCTCCCCAACCCCGGCCTCGAGGTGGGCGTCCTCCTGGACGCCTCCGCCCAGCACGCCGGTCGCACCGGACGCGAGATCCTCACGATCGCCGCCGACACCATGGGCCTGCCCCGCACCCGGGTCGACGAGATGCTCGAGCTCGTCAGCCTGACACCCACCGAGGCCAAGCGCCGGGTGCGCAACTACTCCCTCGGCATGCGTCAACGCCTCGGCATCGCCACCGCACTCCTCGGAGACCCCCAGGTGCTGATCCTCGACGAGCCCGCCAACGGGCTCGACCCCGCCGGGATCCGGTGGATGCGCGACCTGCTGACGGGCTTCGCCAGCCAGGGCGGCACCGTCCTGTTGTCCTCGCACCTGCTCCACGAGATCGAGGTCATCGCCGACGACCTGGTCGTGATCGGCAACGGCAAGATCGTCGCGTCCGGCAGCAAGGAAGAGCTCCTCGCCGCAGCCGGGACGCTCGCCCGCTCGACGTCACCGCGCGACCTCGCGCACGCCCTCGAGCAGGCCGGGATCCCCAGCACGCTCGCCGGCGACGGCTCGGTCCGCACCGACGCCGACCCCGCTCGGGTCGGGGCCGTGGCCCTGACCGCCGGCATCGCCCTCACCGAGCTCCGGTCCGCCGAGGGCGCCGGGCTCGAAGACATGTTCCTGTCGCTCACTGCCGACACCCAACGCGAAGGAGTTGCGGCATGACCGCCACGATCATCCCTCCCGCCACCATCGAGGCCGCGCCGGCCCGCCGGACCGCCCGTCCCATCCCGACCACCCGGCTCGTCAAGGTCGAGCTGCGCAAGATGTTCAACACCCGCTCGGGATTCTGGATGCTCATCAGCATCGGCGTCCTGTCGCCCATCGCGGCCGGGGCGCTCCTCGTCTTCGGCCTCAACAGCGACGTCACCTACCAGAACTTCGCGAGGGCGAGCGGGTTCCCGATGTCGGTGATCTTGCCGATGATCGCGATCCTGGCCGTCACGAGTGAGTGGAGCCAGCGCAGCGGGCTCACGACGTTCACGCTGGTGCCGAGCCGCGGACGCGTGATCGGCGCCAAGGCGATCGCGACCCTCCTGGTGGGCCTCGGCGCCATGTCCGTCGCCTTCGCGGTGGGCGCCCTCGGCAACGTGGCCGGTTCCGCACTCGCCGGCGTCGACACCGTGTGGGACATTTCGTTGTCCATGGCACCCCAGATGGTGCTCGGCAACCTGGTCGGCATGGCCATCGGCTTCGCCCTCGGTGTCGTGCTGCGCAACTCCGCGGCCGCGATCGTGGGCTACTTCGTCGTCTCACTGGTCATGCCGGGCATCCTCGCGCTCCTGGCCCAGGTGCGCTCGTGGTTCGAGGACCTGCAGCCGTGGATCGACTGGAACTACACGCAGGTGGCGCTCCTCGATGGCGCCACGAACACCGGTAAGGAGTGGGCGATGCTCGGCTCGACCACGATGATCTGGATCGTCATTCCCCTCGTCGTCGGGCTGCTGTCCCTGCGCCGCTCCGAGGTCAAGTAGTCACACACACGGGCGGCGCTATCCGGAACTCATCTGTGCGTTCCGGATACCGCCGTTTCGTGGTGGATCGGCTCAGCGCCGCGGTCATGACGTCGCCTGGCGACGAGAAAGGAGACCACAACCATGACCACCTACACCCCACCACCTGAACCAGGCCGCACCGCTTCACGCAGGAACCGCCCGGTCCCCCTCGTCATCGGCATCCTGCTCGCGCTCGTGGGCTTCCCGCTGCTGCTCGGAGGCCTCGGCCTCGGCTGGGCGATGGCCACCCAGCGCGACGACGACGGGTTCTTCAGCACCCCGACCGAGCAGCTCACCACCGAGACGGTGGCCCTCTCCAGCGAGGTCGTGAACTTCGGCGAGGCCGGCCCCGACGACTGGTGGGCCGACCGTGACCTCGCCACCGTGCGGCTGAGCGCCCGGTCCGCGGACGCATCGGCCGTCTTCATCGGGATCGCACCGAGCGCCGACGTCGCGGGCTACCTGGGCAGCGCGTCGTACGACGAGATCAGCGACCTGCGCACCGACCCGTTCGACTACTCGCTGACCCGGCGTGGCACCGGCGGTGACCTGAGCGCGGCTCCCACGGACCAGGGGTTCTGGACCGCGCAGAGCAGCGGCCCCGGCACCCAGGCGCTGACCTGGGACCTCGAGCCCGGCACCTACACCGCCGTGGTCATGAACGTCGACGGCTCCCCGGGGGTCGCGGTCGACCTGTCCGCGGGCGGACGCCTCGGCTGGCTCACACCTCTGGCATGGAGCCTCGGCCTGCTGGGCGGCGCCCTGATCCTCGGCGGCGCACTGCTCGTCGTGTACGGCGCCCTGCCGCCGGGACCGCGGGTCCCCCGCCAGGCCGCGCCCGGTCAGCCTCCGGAAGCCGTCCGGCCCGACACCCCGGTGACCCTGGTCGGCGCGAAGGACCCGCAGCTGAACCGTGGGCTCTGGCTGGTCAAGTGGTTCCTGGCGATCCCGCACTTCGTCGTGCTCGCGCTGCTGTGGCTGGTCTTCGTGGTGCTCACCGTGGTGGCGTTCTTCGCGATCCTGGTCACCGGCCGCTACCCGCGTGGCCTGTTCGACCTCAACGTCGGCATCCTGCGGTGGACCTGGCGGGTGCAGTTCTACGCGACGGCTGCGATCGGCACCGACCGCTACCCGCCGTTCACCCTCGACCACACCGACTACCCGGCCGACCTCGACATCGCCTACCCCGAGCGGCTCTCGCGCGGGCTGGTGCTGGTCAAGTCGTGGCTGCTGGCGCTGCCGCACCTGATCGTGCTGGGCGTGCTCGCGGGCACGTGGCAGTTCGGTGACGCGGACGGCTTCCAGTTCGCCGTCGGCGGTCTGATCGGCGCGCTGACGTTGGCTGCCGGACTGCTGTTGCTGTTCACCGGCCGCTACCCGGCGCCGTTGTTCGACCTGCTGGTCGGCCTGAACCGGTGGGTCTACCGGGTGACCGCGTACGTCGCCCTGATGACCGACACCTACCCGCCGTTCCGGCTGGACCAGGGCCCGGCGGACCCCGGTGGCGTCGCGCCCACGCCGAGCACCCCCGACGCGCCGGCCACGACCGGTCTCGGCTGGCCGGCCGAGGAGCGTCGTCCTGACCGTGAGGTGGAGGTGTGACGATGCCTGCCGTCTCCGCGCTCCCCGCGATCGAGGCGACCATCGTCCGTCTGGTCCTGGTCCCCGCCACGATGACGCTGCTGGCAAGGCGCACTGGTGGCTGGCGGGCTGGCTCGACCGGGCGCGCGTCGGTGTCGTCGCCTGATCCGGGCGAGCGCGGGACGAACACCATCGACTCGGCTCGTCGTTCGTCGGGCGCCCATCTCTCCGAGCTCCGGCAGTGCAGGTCAACCGAAGCTCAGCAGGTGGGCGCGCAGCTCGGCGACTGCCCGGTCGTACTCCACCGCAGCGCACACGTCGGCCAGCCGGGTCGCACCGAACATCTGCGCGCTGCCCGTTACTTAGCGGGCGATCTTGGCGGCGTGGACCAGGTCGGTCGAGGAGCGCGGCTGCCGGCGCCTGCAGCCGCTGGGGCGTGTCGCGCAGTAACGAACCGGCGAGCTCGACGACGAGGGAGTCGGGTGCCGAGCGTCCAGATCCCGTTCGGCATTCGCAACGTCGATGAGGTGACTGCGGCGCAACTGCCCGGTCTTGATCCAAGAGGGCCGTCGCCTGGACAACGCGGTCGCGAGGTAGCTCCGTGATCAGTCGGCGCCAACAGTTGTCCCAGCTGTAGCTCCGGGAATGCCGTTTCGGCCGCCTTTGACTACTTGGCAGTGGATGCCGAGGTGTCCCAGGCCCCCAGCCCCATGACGACGCACGTGCTGCCCGGGTACAGCAGCGGGACCGCCTTCTTCACCGCGCGGTACGCCGTGAGACCGGCGTCGGCCAACGCCGCCACCGCGGCGGGCTCGATGCCCTGGGCGAAGTCGACCACCGCACGCGCGGAAGTCTTGATGAAGTCCGCCATTCCGCCGTCGGTGTCGATGCCCGACACAAGCCACAGGTCAGCAGCGGGTGCAGGATCACCCCTCGCTCGTCTTCAGGTGCTCCACCGCGGAGCCGACCGAGTGGACCCAGCCGGCGTTCTCGTGGCCAAGCGTGTACGGCAGCGCGACGTTGCTCTTGTCTACCCACTGACCCTCGAAGATGTGCAGGTCGGTGCGACACAGACC
>CAVXJG010000013.1:0-160112 GCA_963762105.1 uncultured Actinomycetota bacterium
GAACGAGACGCGCTACCAACTGCGCCACAGCCCCAGATGTCGTGCTCGTGCGCCCTGTGGACGCGAAGCGAAAGGCTAGCACCGAGCCTGAGGCCGGACCGAATCACCCAGACCGATGGCGCGGGCTCACACAGGGCCGACGGGAGGGTCAGGACCCGACGGCGCGGTCGCGCTTGTCGCGGGCGGCCTGCGCGTCGCGCTCGGTCCGCTCGGCCTCCTCGGCGTCGCGAGCGAGCCGGCTGTCGGCCTCGCTGCGGCCCGAGGTCCACACGCCGGTCGCATCGAGGTCGATGGTGCGCACGGTGCGGTGCGCGGCCGACTTGGACACGTAGGTCGGCAGGGTGACGGGTACCGGATCCCACAGCGCCGGGTCGGTCGGCAGGGCGTCGACGGCGAGCATCGAGTCGGTGTCGGCATCGAGTACGTCGACCGGGTCGGCGGGCTCCTCGGTCAGCGCCTCCGCGACCTGGGACACCAAGGCCGGCAGCCCCGCGCGCTCGTGCTTGACCATCAGCCGGCAGGCGACCAGCCAGGCAACGAGCAGCGCTACGGGTGGAGCAACCCAGACCCAGTCGATGACCCCGGCCGTGGCCACCGCGACCACCGCGAGGTTGAGCACGAGGAGAAGCAGCAGCACCCGGCGACGACGGCGGGCGGCGCGCTTGGCAACGGTACGTCGGGTCAGCGTGGCCACGACGGGCTCGCCCTTGACCGCCACCTCGACCTGGGCGGCGGGCCTCCCGGGCGTCACCACGAGCCGCGCGTTGCGACGGCTGACCGGCTCGCGACGGGCCAGCACCCGCATGGTGCTGGAGAACCGGTCGACCGACCGGCTGCGCACGACGTCGTCGTGGTGCTTGAGCGCTTTGGGGATCAGATAGACGGCCCACGCCACGGCCAGGGCAACGAAGATCAGTCCACTCAGGTCCACGGTGCTGAGCCTAGGTTTGCTAGCGGATCGTGGGGCGGATGTCCATAGGTGTGTCGCAAGCGAACTCATGTGACTTATGGGGTTAGGGCTGGTTTTGCTCGCGCAGGCGCCGCACCATCCCACCCGGGCACTCCTCGACCGTGACGGCGTAGAGCCGGTGGTCGCGCCAGCCACCGTCGATGTGCAGGAAGCGCGGCGCGTAGCCGTACTCCTGCAGCCCTAGCTTCTCCACCACCCGCAACGAGTTGGAGTTCTCGGGCCGGATCGCGATCTCGATGCGGTGCAGGCCGGCGGTCTCGAAGCAGTGGTCGATGATGAGGGCGACGGCCAGCGGCATGACTCCGCGGCCGGCGTACGTGCGGTCGAGCCAGTAGCCGACCGAGGCGAACTGGGCCGAGCCCCGCACGATGTTGTTGACCGTCACCTGGCCGGCGAACTTGCCGTCGACCTCGACCACGAACGGCATGCAGACCCCGGCGCGCGCCAGGCTTTCGAGGCGACGGACCAGCGCCCGGAAGCTCGTCGGTCGCTCCGCGCCGCCAGGTGGCACGGTGGCGTCCCACGGTCGCAGCCAGTCGGCGTTGGCCTGGCGGGCGGCCTTCCACGCCTTCCCGTCGGTGCGACGGAGCGGGCGCACAGTCACCTCACCCTCGGTGAGGGTGGCCGGCCAGCCGATCACGGCCACTCGGTCAATGGTCGCTCCCGACGATCTGCTCGACGGCGTGCTCGAGGATGGGCGCGAGGACCTCCAGCCCGTCCTGCACGCCGCCGCGCGAGCCCGGCAGGTTCACCACGAGGCAGGTGCCGATGACGCCGGCGGTGCCCCGCGACAGCGCCGCCGCAGGGATTCCCTTGTCGGAGCCGTGGGCCCGGATGGCCTCGCCGATGCCGGGCACCTCGAAGTCGAGCAGCGCCCGGGTCTCCTCGGGAGTGCGGTCGGTCGGGGTCAGCCCAGTGCCGCCCGTGGTGAGCACCACGCGAGCGCCGTCAGCGATCGCGGCCGAGATGGCCTCGCCCACCGGCGGCCCGTCCGGTACGACGACCGGGTCGCCGACCGTGAACTCCAGCGACCGCAGCCACTCCACGAGGAGCGGCCCGGTCTGGTCGGCGTACAAGCCCGCCGCCGCGCGCGTGGACGCGACGACGACGGCGGCAGGGAGGTGCACCACCTCGGTCGTCACGGGGCGGTCACCGGGACCAGTCGCCCGACTTGCCGCCCGACTTTGCTTCGACGCGCACGTCGGTGATGGTCGCACCCTTGTCGACGGCCTTGATCATGTCGATCACGGTCAGCGCGGCGACGGAGACGGCGGTCAGTGCCTCCATCTCGACGCCGGTGCGATCGGTGGTCGACACTCGCGCCACGATGTCGACGGAGTCTTCGGTGACGGCGAGGTCGACGGTCACCGACGACAGCATCAACGGATGACACAGCGGGATCAGCGAGGGCGTCTGTTTTGCCGCCATGATCCCGGCCAGCCGGGCCACGCCCAGGGTGTCGCCCTTGGGCACTCCTTCGCCGCGCAACAGCTCGATGACCTGTCGCGAGACCAGCACCCGACCCGTGGCCGTGGCGGCCCGGGCCGTCGCCTCCTTGCCGGATACGTCGACCATCCGGGCCGCGCCGGACTCGTCGACGTGGGTCAGATGGTCCGCCATCAGAACTCCCGGTCCAGCGGAAGCACCGAGACCGAGGCGCCGGCCTCGAGTGCGGTGGTCTCGGACGGCACGAGGATCAGCGCGTTGGCGGCGGCCAGGTCGCCCACAAGGTGGGAGCCGGCGCCACCCGCGGGCGAGACCACTGGCCGGTCGGTGTCGTCGTGGAGCTGACCGCGGAGGTACTGCTCACGCCCCGCCGGAGAGGTGACGGCGTGGGTGAGCGTGGCCTCGACGGTCGGGCGGTTGTAGGGCAGGTGGCCCATCATCCGGCGCAGGGCGGGCAGCACGAACATCTCGAAGGAGACGAAGGAGGAGACCGGGTTGCCCGGCAACGTGAAGATCGGAGTCGCGTCCTCGCCCACCACACCGAAACCCTGAGGCTTGCCCGGCTGCATGGCAACCCCGCCGAACCAAACGGTGCCGAGCGGGGCGAGCGCCTCCTTGACCACGTCGTAGTCGCCCATGGACACGCCGCCGCTGGTGATCACCGCGTCGGCGCGCACCAGCTGGTCGCCGAGCGCGGCGAGGAAGGCGGCCGGCTCGTCGGGGACGATGCCGACGCGGTAGGCGATCGCACCCGCGCGGCGTACGGCCGCGGCGAGCATGTAGGAGTTGCCGTCGTAGATGGAGTCGTGGCCGCGGGCGGTGCCCGGCTCACGCAGCTCGGAGCCCGTCGAGAGGATCACCACGCGCGGGCGAGGGCGGACCACGACGGAGGCACGGCCGACGCTGGCCAGCAGGCCGAGGTGCCGCGGCCCGAGGAGGGTGCCCTCCTCGATGAGCAGGTCGCCCTCGCTCACGTCCTCGCCGGCCGAGCGCACGTGCTGGCCCTTCTCGGGCGCTCGGGTGATGACGACCTGGGCGACGCCGCGGTCGGTCCACTCGTAGGGCACGACCGCGTCCGCACCAGCAGGCACCGGCGCGCCGGTCATGATCTTGACGGCTGTCCCGGGCGACATCGCGAGCAGCCGCGCCTGGCCGGCGCCGATCTCACCGACGACCGGAAGGTGCACCGGGTGGTCGTCGCTGGCGGTGGCCACGTCGTCGTACGTCACGGCGTAGCCGTCCATCGCGGAGTTGTCGAAGCTCGGCAACGCGATCGGGGCCGTGACGTCTTCGGCGGCGACCAGGCCGAGCGCCTCGAGCAGGGGCTGGTCGTACGGCGGCAGCGGCCGGAGGCTGTCGAGGATGTGCTGCTGGTGGTCTGCGACGGAGCGGAGATCAGCCATCGAGCACCGTGTCGGCCGCGATGCGCTGGGCCGACTCGGCCTCCAGCTCCACGTCGCCGATGACCTGCACGCCATGCCCGAAGGTGAAGTCGCCCTCGACCCGCAGCGAGTGGGCCTTGCGCAGCGAGGGCGCGCCCTCGGGGAAGCGCTGGTCGAAGTCGCCGACCAGCTTGTAGAAGTCAGGGTCGAGCTCGACGAACGGCACGTCGGCGGCCTGGTCGAGCCCGAAGTCCTGGCCGAGGTCGTAGACGTCGGAGCGCAGCACCAGCAGGTCGTTGGTGGTCTTGACGGGGATGAACCGGTCGCGGCCCACCTCGATGGTGCGGGCGCCCTCGAAGATCTCGATAGCGGCCCCCATCGCGGTCTCGATCTGGATCACCTCGGGCGTGGATCGGTCGGCCGGGTCGAGGCGCTTGACGTTGCGGATCAGCGGCAGACCGAGGATGCCGCCGCGCCGGTCGAGCTCGTCGCGCATCGCGACGAGGTCGAACCACAGGTTGTTGGTCGAGGCGAACCGGTGTCGGTCGAGGTCGGCCAGCGCCGCGCTGTCCTTCGGCAGGCTTTGCGCGGTCTCGCGCAGCACGATCCGGCCGTCGCTCTTGCGGCGGGCGAAGTGGCCGCCCTTGCGGTCCGACGCCGTGCGGCGGACGGCCTCGATCGCGAACGGCGCTCCAGACGCAGCGAACCAGCCCGCGACCCGCGCGTCGGGCACCGCGCCGAGGTTGTCGGAGTTGGACACGAAGACCCGCTCGTAGCCCTGCTGGATGAGCTGCTCGAGCAGGCCGGTGCCGCGCAGGGCTGTGTAGAGGTCGCCGTGGCCGGGCGGACACCATTCGAGGTCGGGGTTCTTGGGGTACGACGCCGGGCTGAGGTCGGCGACCAGCAGCTTGGGTTCCTTGTTCTGCCAGAACTCCAGCGGCAGGCCCTCGACCTTGAGGTCCTCGTAGCGGGCGACCGCGGCCATGGTGTCGGCCGAGGTGCGGAAGCTGTTCATCAGGATCAGCGGGAGGGGGGCGTCGTAGGTCTTGCGCAGGTGCAGCACCTGGCGGGCGATCACGTCGAGGAACGACAACCCGCGGCGCACGCACAGCAGCGACTTGGCGCGGTCCATCCCCATCGAGGTGCCGAGCCCGCCGTTGAGCTTGATGACGGCGGTGGTGCGGATCGCGTCGGCGGCCTGCTCTTCGGAGACCTCGACATCGGCCAGCGCCTCCATGTCCAGCGGCTCGATCGAGGACTCGGGGATCATGCCGGTCTCGCCGTGCTCGAGCAGGCGGAAGTAGTGGGCGAAGGTCTCGACCGCGATCTCGTCCACGCCCGCGCCCCGCATCTTGTCGAGGGCATGCTTCAAACCTGGACTACCCATGCTTCGATCGTAGGCTTGCCATGTGCACGACCGGCAATCCCCCTCACTCCCGGACGACGGTCCGGCGCCCGCGCACGCCGCCAAGGTCGCGCTGCGCGACCAGCTGCTCACCGGACGGCACCGACGCCCGCTCGTCGAGGTGGGTGCCGATGCCCGCGCGATCGCCGAGCACGTGCTGGCCTCGGTGGAGGTACGCCGGGCGGCGACGGTGGCGGCGTACGCCTCGATCGGCTCCGAGCCCGGCACCTCCGCGCTGCTCGCGGGCCTGTCCGAAATGGGACGGCGGGTGGTGCTGCCGGTGCTGCTGCCGGACCTCGACCTCGACTGGGCGGTCTACCGCGGCGCCGACTCGCTGATCCCGGCCGGGCGGGGCTTGCTCGAGCCGGCCGGTCCACGGCTGGGTGTCGACGCCGTCGCGACCGCCGACCTGGTGCTGGTGCCGGGGCTGGCCGTCTCGCGGGCCGGCGTACGGATGGGACGCGGCGGCGGCTCCTACGACCGCGCCCTGGGCCGGATCCCCGTCGGCACCCCCGTCTGGGTGCTGCTCTACGACGACGAGGTCGGCCTCGACGTCCCTTCCGAGCCCCACGACCGCACCGTCACCGGCGCCGTCACTCCGAAAGGCATCGTCCGCTTCGCCTGATCGCTGGTTGAGGAGGGACGAAGTCCCGTCACGAAACCTCGGCACCCGACCGCGGTCCGTCACCGGGTTTCGTGACAGGCGCTAGCGCGCCTTCCTCAACCAGCGGTGAGATCGGCCGGCTCGAGGGTGAGGGTGTGGTCGGCGACTCCGTGGACGGCGGAGGAGGAGAACAGCCAGGGGAGGGTCTCGCCGGCGGCCCACAGGTCGGTCTGGTCGGTGTAGTGCCGGCTGAAGGGGTGGCCGGAGACGCCGGTGAGGTTGATCCAGCGGGAGTCGTCGAAGTCGGCCAGCGAGACGACCATCCGCATCGAGGGCGCGAACTCGACGGTATAGCCCTCGGCGGCCAGCCAGGACGTCGCGTTGACCGCGGCCGCGCCGCCGCCGACCTCCCAGCCTCCGCGGTTGACCAGCCATTCGACGGGACCGACGCCCGACTCCCCCAGCGTCGAGTTGCGCAGGTCGAGGCGGTGGACGTGCCCCCACGCCCAGCCGTCCACGTTGCGGGCATCGAGACGGGTGATCTCGTCGCGGGCCTGGGTGAGGGCCGTCGCCAGGATGTCGTCGCGACTCTCGATCTCAGGAGTGGAGCGGTCGTCCCACCATGAGTCGTCTGGCTTGTCGAGCAGACCCGTCACGACGGCCATCCAGCGGTCGCCGCCGCTGGGCCAGTAGTCCTCGGGCAGCTCGTCGTGGAACGTCAGCGCGAGGAGCTCGCGCCAGACCATGTTGAAGTACTCCGCCGGCGCGCTGTCGGCGGCCTGGTCGAAGTCCCACCGGCGCAGCTGTCGCTGGCCGTCGGAGTAGTAGCCGCGCGGCAGGTCGACCGACAGCAGCCGCGGCACGAGCTCGGCCGCGATCGGGTGCAGCGTGTCGAGCTGGAGCTCGGCCATGTCGTCGACCGACAGCGTGCCAAGGTCGGCGATGCGGTCGCGGATCCGTTGGGAGCGGTAGCCCCGGTCCCAGTCGGTGGTCAGGTAGTAGGGATAGTCCGGACCCGCCACTGCCTGGTTGGCCGTGGCGATGAAGCCCTCGTCGGGGTCCAGCAGGTTGGGCAACCCGTCGTACGGCACGTAGTCGCCGGTCCAGTCGTTCTCACTGCGCCAGCCCGCCTGGGGCTGCAGCCCGTCGTTGCCCGACTTGCGGATCGGCACCAGGCCGGGAGCCTGGTAGCCGATGTGACCCTCGCGGTCGGCGTACACGATGTTCTGCGCCGGTACGGCGAAGGACGACGCGGCCTGGCGGAAGCTGGCCCAGTCGTGAGCCACGTCAAGGCCGAAGATCGCGTCGGCCGTGGCGGTGGGCTGCAGGGCCGTCCAAGCAAGCGAGATGGCAGGCTCGACGTCGTCCGGGGGCGGCGGCCCGGCACCGCTCGGGTCGTCGGGCGCGTCCTCGGCGAGGTCGGGATAGAGGTCGCCGACGTCGGAGAGGATCGGCCCGTGTGACGTCGCGCGCACAGTGATCGTCACGGAGTCCTCGCCGCGGACCTTGATGGTCTCCTGGCGCTCGGTGAGGGGATGCTCGCTGCGGTTCTGGATCCAGCTGTCGCCCCGGATCCGCTCGAGGTAGAGGTCGGTCACGTCGGGGCCGAGGTTGGTGAAACCCCAGGCGACGTCGGCGTTGTGGCCGATCACGACGCCGGGGACGCCGGAGAACGAGAAGCCCGCGACGTCGAGTGGGCACTCGGCGGAGACGGTGCGGCAATGCAGGCCGACCTGCATCCAGACACCCGGGACGCTGACGCCGAGGTGCGGGTCGTTGGCGAGCAGCGGCTGGCCCGTGGCGGAGTGCTCGCCGTCGACCACCCAGCTGTTGCTGCCCACCCCGTCTCCGCGGCCGACCAGCACCGGCAGCCGCTGGAGCGTGTCGTGGAGACGCGCGAGCTGCCCGCGCTGGGCGGCGGTGTACGCCGGTCGCTCGGGGTTGCGGGTGCCGCCCGTCGTGGCGTCCTGCTCGAAGACCCCGTCGACGACCGCCCCCTGGTCGACGATCGGCGCGTGGGCCGCGTAGTCGTACGGCGGGAACAGGTCGGCCACCTGCTCGGGAGTGTGGTCGGCCAGCGCCAGGGCGCGCTCGATCTCCTCCTCGATGTTGCCCTTGAGGTCCCAGGCCATCGCCTTGAGCCACGCCAGCGAGTCGACCGGGGTCCAGGGCTCGGGTTCGGTAGTCGAGGCCGCCGAGCCCGAGGACGGAGTACTCGACCGCGATGTGCGAAGGACTGTGCGAGTCGAGATAGGCGTTCACCCCGACGGCGTACGCCTCGAGCGCCGCGCGGGTCTCTGGCTTCAGCAGTGGCAGCTCCTGCTCGGCGACGTCGCGCCAGCCCAGCGTGCGCACGAACTCGTCGGTCTCCAGCGTGTCCTTGCCGAACAGCTCCGAGAGCCGGCCCGCCGTGATGTGGCGCCGCACGTCCATCTCGTAGAACCGTTCCTGGGCGTGCACGTAGCCCTGGGCGGCCATCAGGTCCGCGAGCGAGTCGGCATACAGCTGCGGGATGCCGTGCTCGTCGCGGACGACCTCGACCTCGCCGGTCAGGCCCGGCAGGACGGCGGTGCCGTCGACCTGGGGGAACGGCCGGCGCACCAGGACCACCGCCGTCGCGGTCGCCGCGACGAGGGCAAGCACGACCACGACCACGACGTACGACGCCCAGCGGGCAGGCCGAGGCCAGCCGAGAAAGGACTGCCAGGGGGTCGGTTCGGGGAATCCGCTCGACGTCATGGTGGTTGTCATTGTGCCGTACCATTGGCAGTCGGCCGGGGAGAGTGCCAGCACCTCCCGGCCGGTTCGAGACCGAAGGGGAACCGTGCCTACCTACCAGTACGCCTGCACCGAATGCGCGCACACCTTCGAGGAGTTCCAGAGCTTCTCCGACGACGCGCTCACGGTGTGCCCCTCATGTGGCGGCAAGCTGCGCAAGGTCTACAACGCCGTCGGCGTGGTCTTCAAGGGCTCCGGCTTCTACCGCACCGACAGCCGTGAGAAGTCGAAGAGCCACTCGACCAACGGCACCAAGGCCGAGTCGTCCGAGTCCTCCGGGTCTGAGAAGTCGGACAAGTCGGAGAGCACCAAGGCCGAGACCTCGAAGTCTGAGAAGTCCTCGTCCTCGTCCGACTCGTCGTCGTCCAGCACGAAGGCCGCCGCCCCCGCCTGAGCTCCGCTCCCCTGGTTTCGAGACGGGCGCTAGCGCGCCCTCCTCAACCAGCGGAGGGCCTGTGGAGAGCCCGCGCGCGCTCGGTCGGCCACGCCTACCGTCGAGGGATGCCCACCTCGAGACGCGACCGGCTGGCCCGGGGCTGGCGGACCGTACGCCGGGTCGTGCTGTCGCGACGCCGGCCGCTGGCCGCGCTGCTCGCTGCGGGCGCGGTGCTGGCGGGGTTCCACGAGGTGCGGGCACCCACCGACCCGACCGAGTCGGTGCTGACCGCTGCCCGCGACCTGCCTGCCGGCACCACGCTGGAGCCCGAGGACCTGCGTCCGGTGTCGTTCGCAGCCGGCACGGCCCCGGCGGGGCTCGCGGACAACGCCGTCGGTCGGGTGCTGGCCGCGCCTGTGCGAGCCGGCGAACCGGTCACCGACGTCCGCCTGGTCGGCGCGCAACCCGCGGCGGCGTACCCCGACCGGGTGGCCGTGCCCGTCCGGCTGCCCGACGCCGGGATGGCCGCCCTGCTGCAGGTCGGCGACCGCATCGACCTGGTCGCCGCCGATCCGCAAGGCGGGACGGCCCGCGTCGTCGCGGTTGACCTTCCCGTGCTGGCGCTGCCGACCGCCGACGACGATCTGTCGGGCGGGCTGCCTGGACGACTCGTCGTGCTGGCCGCCCCCGAAACGGTCCGCACGGCGCTGGCCCAGGCTGCTGTCTCGCTGTTCCTCACCTACACCTACTCGCGCTAGCGTGCGGGCTGCCCGTTCACCTTGGCTGGCCCTCGGGCACGGCCGTTGAGGAGTGACCATGACCGGCTTCAAGAACTTCGTCCTGCGCGGCAACCTTGTCGAGCTAGCGGTCGCGTTCGTCATGGCGGCCGCTTTCGCCGCCGTCGTCATCAGGTTCACCGAGTGGCTCACTGGCTTGATGCCCGACAGCGCGTCGGAGTACTTCAGCACTGCTCCGCAAAGCTTCGGCGCCTTCCTCAACGCGTTGATCTCGTTCGTGCTGCTCGCGGCCGTCGTCTACTTCTTCGTCGTGGTGCCCTACACCAAGACCAAGGAGCGGCTGTACCCCGATGAGGAAGAGGGCACGCCGGCGGACATCGCCCTGCTCGAGGAGATCCGCGACCTGCTGAAGACCCGCAACGTCTGAGGTCCAGACCTTGGTCAGCCGTGGTGCGGCGGCACCTGGTCGCGGTACCAGTCGTCCCGCGTCGTCGACGAGGTGTCGGCCGACTCGGGGTCGCGCTCGTCGCTCGTGGTGTCGGGCAGCACGTCTCCGAACACCTCCGCCAGCCGCCGGCGACGGGCCGCTTCGTCCTCGGGGGCTGAGTCGTTGAGCCCGTCGAGACCCTCGTCCGAGGTCGTCATGCGCACAACCCGTTGCGGAGGGCCTCCTCGGAGGGCTCCGCTGTCGGGGTGGTCGTGGGCGTGCCGCTCGGGGTCCCGGACGGCGTGCCAGAAGGAGTTCCCGTCGGGGATCCGCTTGGCGTCGGCGTGGGCGAGCCGGGCGGCTTCTGCGCACTGATCGCGTCGTCGAGGAACTTGGGTGGGATCGGCTTGTCGTTGATCAGTGACTGCCAGACGACGTCGGCCCCGGGGAGCCAGCGGATGCGGTTGGGGTCCTCGGGGGCGTACTGCCACGGCACGGTGATGAACTGGATCTTGTCCAGGCCGATGCCCTTGAACTGCGCCCCGAGATCGGCGATCTTCGCCAGGTTGTCCAGCCCCTTGTCGAGGGTGAGGGACTGTGTGGCGGCCTCGAGGAACTGCACCAGCCGGATCGGGTTGGCCAGTGTGTTGGCGCTGATGACCTGGTGGGCCATCGAGGCGATGAACGCCTGTTGCCGCTTCATCCGGCCGATGTCCGATCCGTCGCCGACGACGTACCGCTCGCGCACGTAGTTGAGGGCCTGGATGCCCTTCAGCTTGCGGGTGCCGGCCGGCAGGTTGATGCCGTGAGCCGGGTCGACGATGGGCTCGGGGATGCAGACCTGGACGCCGCCGATGGCGTCGACCATGCCCCGGAACCCGGCGAAGTCGACCACCACGAAGTGGTCGATCCGGATGCCGGTGAGCGTCTCGACCTGCTGCACGGTGCAGGCGGGGCCGCCGACCGAGAACGCCTCGTTCCACATCACGTCGCTGGCGCCAGGGATCGTGTTGAGGTCTTCGTCCTTGCAGTCCGGGCGGTCGACCAGGGAGTCGCGCGGGATGCTGACGCCGTAGGCCCGTTTCCGGTCCGCCGAGAGGTGCAGCAGGATCGTGGTGTCAGAGCGTTTGCCGCCGCCGGTGAGGTTGTCGATGTTGTTGCCGGGGGCGTCGCGGTCGTCGGAGCCCATGACCAGCACGTTGACCGGCTCGTGCGGACCCTCGACCTGCTTCTTCTCGGGTCGGTTGGTCAGTTGCTGATCGATGTCGATGACGTCGAGGTTGCCGTTGAGGTGGCGGTAGAGATAGATGGTCCCCAGGCCCGTGACCAGCGCCAGCACCACCGAGGTCACCAGCAGCACGCGACCCACCGTGTGCCGCTTCTTGACCTTGCCCTTGCGCTTGGGTCCCGGGGTCTCCGCGGCCTTGCCGCCACCGGTGTCTGCTCGGGAGCTGTGCCGCCCGGGTGTGGGGTTGCCGGATGCCGGTGTGGCGCCCTCGGGGGCGTCAGGATCCGACACGACTCGACCTCGGCTTTTGCTTGACACGGGGGCACCCGACGAGGGGCGCGACCCCCTATGGTGACGCCCGCGCGCCACGGTAGCCAAACCCTGGGCATACCACTGGTCGGTTCGCGGTCTGCCAGCGGGGCCTGACAGGATGTGCGGCGGACGCCGAGCGGGGTACGCCGACGGCTCCCGCGCCCCAGTAGCTCAGTGGATAGAGCAGCCGCCTCCTAAGCGAAAGGTCGCAGGTTCGACTCCTGCCTGGGGCACCAAACGTTTGGCAGTTCGCTTCGACGTCTAGCCGGCAACGAAACGCGACGCGGTCGAATAGGAGGTCCCACATCGGGAACAGTGGGGCATGAGACCGAGTCCATCCACGGCCATCGGGCAGCGCTACACGTTGGAGCGCGAGATCGGTCGAGGCGGCATGGGTGCCGTCTGGCTGGCGGTCGACGAGGTGCTCGGCCGGGAGGTCGCCGTCAAGCGTGTCGGCTTGTTTCCTGGCGGAAGCTCGCCGGACCTGCTTCGTGCGCAGCGCGAGGCCAAGCTGGCAGCCAGGCTCAACCACCCCCACGTGGTCTCGGTCTTCGACTTCGTCACCGAGGGCGATGAGCAGTGGCTCGTCATGGAGTACGTCGCCGGAACCAACCTTTCGTCGCTCGCCGACCAACACGGCGGCCTCCCGCCTACGGTTGCGGCGACGCTTCTCGGGCAGGCGGCCGAGGCGCTCGCCGCCGCGCACTCTGCGGGGATCGTGCACCGCGACGTCAAGCCGTCGAACATCCTGGTCACCGACGACGGCACGGCAAAGCTGGCCGACTTCGGCATCGCCCGCGCCCGTGCCGACTCGACGCTGACCGCGTCCGGCATGGTGAGCGGGTCTCCGGCCTACCTCGCCCCCGAGGTGGCGTCCGGGCACACTGCTACGGAGGCGAGCGACGTCTGGTCACTCGGCGCGACGCTGTTCCACACCCTGACAGGACGGGCGCCCTACGACGCGGGCGACAATGTGCTGGCGGCGATGTACCAGATCGTGCACGAGGATCCCCCGAGGCTGCCGGACGTGGGCTGGCCGGCGGATCTGCTCGAGACGACGATGGCCACGGATCCTGAGCAACGTTGGCCGATGAGCCGCGTGCGCGAGTACCTCACCTCGGCGCCGGCTGGGACGGAGCGACCGGGCGTTTCAGAGGTGACTCCCACCTGGCTGCTCCCGGTGAGCTCACAGACTCCGGACCCCTTCGTCCCGCCCCCGGGGCAGGCGACCCACCCCAGGACCGCCCCAGTGCCTGCCCAGTGACCGGCCCAGTGACCGGCCCAGTGACCGGCCCAGTGGTCCAGCCCGAGAAGGAAGCAACCGACGAGCCTGCCGACACGGGAGGCCTCCCGCCGCGCGATGGCGACCAACCGCTGGCGTGGCTGCTGCCGATCCTCCTCGGACTCGCAGTACTCCTCATCGCGGCCGCTGCCGGCTGGTGGCTGCTCCAGCCAGACCCGTCACCGACAGCCGGAGAACGCCCCGCCGACACACCCTCATCCAGCCCATCCAAAACTCCATCACGGAGCCCATCCGCCTCCCCGTCCCCGGAGACGTCGAGCCCACCCGCGGAGACTCCGTCGCCATCCCCGACCAGCTCACCCACCGACAGCGTGACGGATGAGTCCCCCGGAGGTGGTGGGACTGGAGGAGGACAGGTCGCGGCGATGCGGACCTTTGTGCAGGACTACGTGGCCACCGCCCTGACCGACCCCGAGACCTCGTGGCAACGGCTGACTCCCCGCTTCCAGCAGGATTGCTGCAACGGCAGCGTGGGCAGCTATGCGGGATTCTGGAACACGATCGCGACGGCAACGCTCCGAGACATCGAGCCGAATCCGGACACCATGGAGGTGAGCTACATCATCACCTGGGACCCCGAGGGCGAGCGTGGCAAGGAGGATGAGCAGGTCACTCTCGGACTCGTGGAGGACGACGGTCGCTATCTCATCGACTACGAGCTCTGACCCGCCAGCAACGCACTAGAGCACCTCGAACGTCAGGCCACCGGCCTGCACGCGTGACAGCAGGTTCGCGCCCATCGCCTGGGCGGTGGTGACCTGCCCGGACGTCGGCGGGTTGTCGTCGAAGGCCAGCGACAGCGCCGACTCGGCCAGCATCATCGCGGTCTCGCCGTAGCCGGGGTCTCCCCCGGAGACCCGGGTGTGCACCGTCTCGCCGCCGCCCTCGCCGACGAAGTCGACGGTGAACCACGACTTCGAGCGGCGCGACTCGTCCGGCCCATGACCTGCCGGCAGCCGCTTCATCACGAGCTCGCGCAGCGGCTTGACCTGGGCGACCAGGCCGAGGCCGGCCAGGCCGACGGCGCCGCCGACGGCGTACGGCAGCGTCTTCATGCCGGCGTAGTGGGAGTAGCGGAAGCGCGGCCCGTACGACGCCAGGGCCGCCCCGCTGCGCGCCACCACCGCGGGGTCCATGGTCGGCAGGGGCAGCAGCCACAGGCCGAGGGTGGAGTCATGATGCGGCTTGCCGGCCACGGCCCTCGAAGACCGGTTCGCCGGACGGGGCTCGACGCTCCGCCGCGCCCGGGCGGCATCGCGGATGTGCCGCAGTCGCGACATCCCGGTCAGCGCGGTCTCGAACGTGCCGCCTGAGGGCACGCCGCCCGCGCGGACCACCCCTCGCACCGTGATCGGCACGTCTCCCGGCAGCTGCTCGACCGTGAACATCGCGCCCAGGTCGTGGGGGATCGAGTCGAAGCCGCAGCCATGCACCAGTCGCGCACCAGAGGCGACCGCGGTGTCGTGGTGAGCGACGTACATCGTGTCGACGAACTCGCCCTCGCCGGTGATGTCGCAGTAGTCGGTGCCGGCCTCGGCGCAGGCTCCGACCAGCGCTTCGCCGCGACCGACATAGGGGCCGACCGTCGAGATCACGACGCGGGAGCGCGCAGCGAGGTCCGCGAGGGTGGCCGAGTCGTCGGAGTCGGCCACCAGGAGTGGCAGGTCCGCCAGACCGGCGTTGTGCTCGGCCAGCCGGGCCCGTTCGCGCTCGAGCTTGTCGAGGCTGCGGCCCGCCAGGCCCCAGCGCAGCCCGTCGGGGCCGTGCGTGGCGAGATAGTCGGCGGTCAGGGCACCGGTGAACCCCGTGACCCCGAAGAGCACCAGGTCCAGCTCACGGGTCTCGGGCATGGCCACATCGTGGCAGCCCGCGGAACCCGATGGCCTCCCCGTCCGTCCCACACCCATGCAACAGCAGCTCAAGCGCAGCGGGATCGCCGCCGCGGCGGTCGGTGGCCTCGGCCTCGCCTTCGCCGCCGGCATGGCCCTCGGAGGCCCCGCCTCGCCCGGTGCCGTCCCGAACCCCAGGACGTCGCCGTCCGGCCAGCCCCTCGGCCACGACACCATCGCTCTGGTCAACGCCGACCTGCAGCCGGCGGGCTCCTGCGACGACCTGCTGAAGTGGTACGTCGACCACGGCATCGCTCGCGTCACCCCCTGGGGCTGGGAGTGGGCCCGCGTCTACGCGATGGAGGACTCGGGCGGATTCCCCCAGCCGGCGCCGGGCGACGCGGTCTCCTCGGCCGGCTCCGCATCGACCACACCCTCGACATCGAGCACCACCGGCACCAACGTCCAGGAGGCCGGTGTCGACGAGCCCGACACGGTCAAGACCGACGGACGCCTGCTGGTGCGAGTGCTCGACGACCGCACCCTGGTCGTCTACGACGTCACCGGCCCCGAGCCGGTCCGGCTCGGGTCGCTCTCGCTCACGGGTCTCGACGCCCCGGAGCTGCTGCTGTCAGGCGACCGGGTCGTGGTGATCGGCCAGGACGCCGACTCCTCCGAGGGACGGATCGGTCCCGGCACCCGCGTGCTGGTCGTCGATGTCGCCGACCCCGCCAGCCCCACCGTGGTCCAGGAGACGGCGTACGACTCCAGCCTGGTCACCGCCCGCCTGCACGGCGACGCGATCCGCTTGGTCGTCTCGGTCGGCCTGCCGAGCCTGGACTTCGTCGAGCCCGGCCTGCTCCGCTCCGAGGGCTCGGCGTTGAAGCGCAACCAGGAGATCGTCAAGGCCAGCACGCTGGACGACTGGATGCCGCACGTGACCACCGTCGAGGCTGACGGGACGACCGCCACCGACGAGCTCGTCGACTGCGGCGACGTCAACATCCCGGCCGCCGACGCCGGCCTCGGCACCATCGCGGTCGTCGGGTTCGACGCCGCGTCGGCGGGCGACGAGGCTGCCCAGGACCCCGACGTGACGGCCGTGGCCACCCAGAGCGAGATCGCCTACTTCTCCGCCGACCACCTCTACCTCGCCACCGCGGCCTACCGCGGCGGCTGGGAGCAGTGCTGCTGGGACGTCCCCTCGATGCCGACGACGGGCGACGACGGGACGACGTACCTCTACGGCTTCGACCTCGACGGCACCGCCACGACGTACGCCGCCTCCGGCGAGGTGGACGGACAGATCGCCGACCGCTGGTCGATGGACGAGTACGACGGCGTGCTGCGCGTCGCGGTCGGCCCGACCACCCGCACGGGCAACTTCAACTCGATCGTCACGCTCACGCAGCAGGCCGACGACCTGGCCGAGATCGGTCGCGTCGACAAGCTGGGTGAGAACGAGCAGATCATGTCGATGCGCTGGTTCGACGGGATGGCCGTGATGGTCACCTTCCGCCAGGTCGACCCGTTCTACGCCGTCGACCTCACCGACCCCGAGCAGCCGCGGCTGCTGGGCAGCCTGAAGATCCCCGGCTTCTCCTCCTACCTGCACCCGCTCGGCAGCCACCGGATGCTCGGGATGGGCTCCGCCGCCGACCCGATGACCGGGCAGACCTCGGGCGCCAAGGCAGCACTCTTCGACGTCAGCGACGTGACCCAGCCACGGGAGCTCGACACGGTCAGCTACGCCGCCGACGCCACCGCGCAGGCCGCCCTCGATCCGCGCCAGTTCACCTGGCTGCCCGACCAGCGCACGGCGCTGACGGTGATCTCCGAGGGCTACGACGGCCGCACGGGCTACGTCTCGGTGCTGCACATCGACGACAGCCGGGTCACCAACGAGATGGTCGAGGTCGAGTACGGCGTCGAGGTCGACGACGTCCGCCTCGTCCCGCTGGCGGACGGTCGGGTCGTGCTGGTCACGGGCGACGACGTCTCCTTCTTCGAGGTGTGAGCCGCTCCGCCGCGGCCGCTGGTTGAGGAGGGCGCGCTAGCGCCCGTCTCGAAACCAAGGCCGCGGAACCCGACGTACGCTGGACGCCATGTGTCGCAACATCCGACCCCTCCACAACTTCGAGCCGCCTGCCACCAAGGACGAGGTGCACGCCGCCGCGCTGCAGTTCGTGCGCAAGGTGAGCGGGACGACCAAGCCGTCCCAGGCCAACCAGGCAGCGTTCGACCAGGCCGTGCTCGACATCGCCCACACCACCCGGCACCTGCTCGCAGACCTCGTCACGGCCGCGCCGCCGAAGAACCGCGAGGTCGAGGCCGAGAAGGCCCGGGCCCGCGCCCGGCTGCGCTACGCCAACTGACGACGTCGTGACCTCCGAGCTCGCCACGTCGCAGGCCGCGACGTCGTACGACGCCGCGCTGGCGCTGTTGGCAGGGCGGCCGGTCGTCGTACTGACGGGGGCCGGGCTGTCGACCGACTCGGGGATCCCCGACTACCGCGGCCCGGGGTCTCCCAACCGGAGCCCGATGACCTATCAGGAGTTCGTCTCGGGACCGACGGCGCGGCAGCGCTACTGGGCTCGCAGCCACCTCGGCTGGGCCCGGATGGGCGGCGCGGTGCCCAACGCCGGTCACCGCGCCCTGGCCGCCGTGGATCCTGAGCTGCTGATCACCCAGAACGTCGACGGGCTGCACGAACGCGCCGGCTCGCGTCGGCTGGTGGCTCTGCACGGCCGGATCGCCGACGTCGTCTGCCTGGGCTGTCGGGTGATCACGGCGCGCCGGGAGCTGCAGGAGCGGATGGCCGCCGCCAACCCCGGGTACGCCGACCGCCACGCCTCCGCGACCACGCGACCCGACGGCGACGTCGACCTCGACGACACTTCCGACTTCGCGGTGCCCGACTGCGTCGAGTGCGGCGGCATCCTCAAGCCCGACGTGGTGTTCTTCGGCGAGAACGTGCCGGCGGCGCGGGTGGAGCGCTGCTACGCGGCGGTGGACGGGCTGCCGGCCGCGGCGGCGCGCTGCTCGTGGTCGGCTCGTCGCTGACGGTGATGAGCGGGTTGCGCTTCGTGAGGCGGGCCGCCCGCGCGGGCACGCCGGTGGTGATCGTCAACCGGGGCGCCACCCGCGGCGACGAGCTGGCGACGTACAAGGTCGAAGCCGGCTGCTCGGAGTTCCTGACCGCCCTCGCGGTCCCCACCGCTGGTTGAGGAGGGCCGTCAAGGCCCGTCACGAAACCTGCGGGGTCTCGTGACAGGCGGTACTTGCCCTGAGGAGCCGAGGGACGAGGCGTCTCGAAGGGTCGCGCCTTCCTCGACCAGCGGTCGAGCTACTGCCGCCCCACGAAGATGTGCGCGGCGGACTCGAAGTCGATCTCGGCGGCCTCGCCGCCGGAGCCGAGCAGCACGCCGTCGACGGTGGTGGAGACGCCGACGACCTGGTCGGGGAGGGCGCCGATGCGGCGCAGGGTGCTCATCAGGAACTCGTCCTTCTGCAGCTCCTCGGAGATCCGGCGCACCCGCACGCTCGCCCGGTCGGGGGTGGAGACCTCGGCCAGCGACACCATGCCGTCCATGAACTCGTCGGCGCGGCCCTCCTCGCCGAGCTCGTCGAGGCCGGGGATGGGGTTGCCGTACGGCGACTCGGTGGGGTGGTTGAGCAGCTCGAGGAGGCGGCGTTCGACGGTCTCGGACATCACGTGCTCCCAGCGGCACGCCTCGGCGTGCACCAGCTCCCAGTCGAGGCCGATCACGTCGGTGAGCAGCCGCTCGGCCAGCCGGTGCTTGCGCATCACCCGGGTCGCCAGCAGCATGCCCTCCTCGGTGAGCTCGAGGTGGCGGTCACCTTCGACGGTGACGAGGCCATCCCGCTCCATCCGGGCCACGGTCTGGGAGACGGTCGGGCCGCTCTGGTGCAGCCGCTCGGCGATCCGGGCACGCAGCGGGACGATCCCTTCCTCGACGAGCTCATAGATCGTCCGGAGGTACATCTCGGTGGTGTCGATCAGGTCGCTCACCGCCTCATTCTTACCCATCGCCCTACCGGCTGGCAGAGTGAGAGCGATGCGGCGACGGTGGGAGAGGATCCGGGCATGACAGACCTGCTGGTCCCCGCGAGGTTCTGCGGGCCACCTTCGTCCGGAAACGGCGGCTGGACGGCCGGCGCGATGGCCGAGCTCGTGCACGGCCATCCCACCGACCACGCCGCCGCATGGCCGGCCATCACCGTCACGTTGCGCAGGCCGCCGCCGCTCGACACGCCCGTAGCGACCACGGCGCGCGACGACGTCACGGTGGCGGCTGACGAGCACGGCACGGTCGCCGAGGCGACGTCGAGCAAGGACCCGGTGCTGGAAGTCGACAGCGTCCCCGTCGAGGTCGCCCGCGCCGCCGAGGCGTCGTACGCCGGCTGGTCCAGCACGCCGTTCCCGTCCTGCTTCACGTGTGGCCCCGACCGCGCCGAGGGCGACGGGCTGCGGATCTTTCCCGGCCCGGTCGACAAGGTCGACGGCGGACTGCTCGTCGCCGCGTCCTGGATCCCGCACCCCAGCACCAGCGAGGACTTCCACGCCTACCACGACGACAACCCCCGGGCGTCGCTCCCGGTGACCTGGGCCGCCCTCGACTGCCCGGGCGGGTGGGCCGGTGAGCTCGGCACCTATCCGGCCGTGCTCGGCCGGATGACCGCGCGCGTCGACACCCTGCCGGTGATCGGCGAGGAGCACGTGCTCGTCGGCCACGCCCGCGGCCGGGAGGGCCGCAAGATCCACACGGCCTGCACGCTCTACGACTCCGACGGCCGGGTGGTCGCCTGCGCCGAGCACGTCTGGATCACCGTCGACACGAGCACGTTCCGCTGACGGCTCGAGCCGATGTTGACCTCGGCGCCGACGTCGCGACAGGATGGACCCCGTGACTTTTAACGATCCAAAAGGTGCCGGGCCCTGGTGGCGCGACGCCGTCGTCTACCAGGTCTACGTCCGCAGCTTCGCCGACTCCGATGGCGACGGCGTCGGTGACCTGCCGGGCATCACCAGGCGGCTGCCCTACCTGCGCGACCTCGGCGTGGACGCTCTCTGGATCACGCCCTTCTACCCCTCGCCGCAGCACGACGGGGGCTACGACGTGTCCGACTACGTCGACGTCGACCCCCGTTTCGGCACTCTGACCGACGCCGACGCCCTGCTGGCACGCGCTCACGAGCTGGGCCTCAAGGTCGTCGTCGACCTGGTGCCCAACCACACCTCGAGCGAGCACGAGTGGTTCCAGAAAGCACTGGTGGCCGGGCCGGGCAGCCCCGAGCGGGATCGCTACCTCTTCCGTGAGGGCAAGGGCCGCGGCCGCAAGCAGCCGCCGAACAACTGGAACTCGGTCTTCGGCGGCGGCGCCTGGCAGCAGGTCGACGACGGCCCCGACCGCCCGGGTCAGTGGTACCTGCACATCTTCGACCGCACCCAGCCCGACCTGAACTGGCGCAATCCCGAGGTGCGCTCGATGTTCACCGACGTGCTGCGCTTCTGGCTCGACCGCGGCGTCGACGGCTTCCGGGTCGACGTCGCGCACGGCCTGTTCAAGGACAAGGGCCTGCGCGACGAGCAGTCTCCCGAGACCGGGCCACGGGCCCACACGTCGCTGATCGAGCGCGAGCTCAAGCACGAGCCGATGTGGGACCAGCCCGAGGTGCACGGGGTCTATCGCGACTGGCACCGCGTCCTGGCCGAGTACGACGGCGACCGGATGGCCGTCGCCGAGGCCTGGACCCAGACGCCGTCCTCGACCGCTGCCTACGTGCGGCCCGACGAGCTGCAGCAGGCGTTCAACTTCGCCTGGCTGTTGGCCGGGTGGTCGGCGCCGGCGTTCGCCGAGTGCATTCGCGGCACCTTCGCAGCCCTGGAGCCCGTGGGCGCCACGCCGACCTGGGTGTTGTCCAACCACGACGTCGTCCGGCACGCCACGCGCTACGGCGGCGGCAAGGTCGGCGTCGCCCGCGCCCGCGCCGCGACCCTGGCCATGCTGGCGCTGCCCGGGTCGTCGTACCTCTATCAGGGCGAAGAGCTCGGGCTCGAGAACGTGGACGTCCCGCCGGAGCTCCGGCAGGACCCGGCCTGGTTCCGCACCGGCGCCGAGTGGCGCGACGGCTGCCGCGTGCCGATGCCGTGGGGCGGCAACCAGCCGCCGTTCGGGTTCGGCGGCCGCAAACAGCCCTGGCTGCCGATGCCGGCCGAGTGGGCCGACCTCACGGTCGAGGCGCAGACCGGCAAGCGCGGCTCGACGCTGGAGTTCTATCGCAAGGCCCTCAAGCTGCGGCGCACGTTCGCCACCACCGCCGGCGAGCGCGTCGAGATGCTCGACCGCGGCAAGACCGTGCTGGCCTTCCGCCGCGGTCCCGTCACCGTCGTCCTGAACGCCGGCACCCGCCCCGTGAACCTGCCCTCCGGCAAGGTCATCGTCAACAGCGGACGCCTCGTCGACGGCAAGCTGCCCCCGAACACCGCCGTCTGGATCCGCTGACGCCCGGGATAGTCCCTGACGTTTGGGTTCATTTCTGACCCGAAAACCAACCCAAACGTCAGGGACTATCTCGCCGACGCCCTCACTCCAGCGCGCGGTTGTAGCGGCCGAGGGACTCCACGAAGCCGGAGAGCTCGGCCTCGGACCAGTCGCCCAGACGTTCGTCGAGCCACTTGCGACGGTGCCGGGCGACGTCGGCCAGTCGGCGCCGGCCCTCGTCGCTGACGGAGACCAGCATGGCCCGGCCGTCCTCGGGGTCCGTGACCCGCTCGAGGAGCCCGAGGTCGGTCAGGTGGGTGATCTGCCGGCTGATGGCGCCCTTGTCCATGTCGAACTGCTCGGCGATCACGGAAGCCCGCATCGTGCCCTTCTCCGCGACGTAGGCCAGCATCAGGTACGACGACGGCGCGAGCTCCGGGTGCACCGCACGGGCCCGGGCGGCGATCACCCGCTTGATGCGGCGGACCATCGCGCCGACCTCCTGCTCGAGGTCGCCGAGGATCTCGGCGCGTTCCCTGGCTCATCGCGACCGGACCTCGGCGGCCGCCTGGTCCAGCTCCGCGGTGGCCTCCGGGGCGATCTCGTCGGCCCGCAGGATCGTGGTCCGCAGCGGGACCTCGCGGATGAACAGCACGCACACGAACGCGGCGATCGCGAACGGCACGGCCACCAGGAAGATGTGGCCGGTCGCCTCGCCGAAGGCCTGCTCGAAGATCGCCCGCACCGGCCCCGGGAGCGAGCTCAGGTCGGGGATCGAGTGGCTCTCCTGGGTGTCACCGGCCAGGCCCAGGGCGGCCAGCCCCTTGGTGACGCTGGCCGCCACCTGGTGGCTCAGCACGGCACCGAGTGCCGCGACGCCGATCGAGCCGCCCATGCTGCGGAAGAACGCCACCACCGAGCTGGCCGCGCCCATGTCGGCCTGGGCGGTGTTGTTCTGCACGGCCAGCACGAGGTTCTGCATGGTGGCGCCGAGGCCGACGCCGAGGATGGCCATGAACGCGCCGACCAACCAGAGCGAGGTGTGTGCATCGATGGTCGAGAGCAGGCTCAGGCCGATGATCACGCCGACCATGCCGCCGACGAGGTACCTCTTCCAGAGGCCGGTGCGGGTGATGATCCGGCCGGTGGACATGCTCGAGACGACCAGGCCGCCCACCATCGCGATGGACATCAGACCGGCGTGGGTCGGGCTCATGCCCCGGGCGAGCTGGAAGTACTGGCTCAGGTAGACCGTCGAGCCGAACATCGCGACGCCGATGAGCACGGAGGCCGCGGTGGCCAGGCTCGTGGTGCGGTCGCGGAAGAGCCGCATCGGGATGATCGGCTCGACGGCGACCCGCATCTCGACGTAGATGGCGGCGGCCAGGACGGCCAGGGCGAGCGCGATCAGTCCGTAGCTGGGGCCGGAGCTCCAGGCGAACTGGTTGCCGGCCAGCGAGACCCACACGAGCAGGAGGCTGACGCCGCCGACGATCAGGGTGGCGCCGAGGTAGTCGATGTGCACCTCGCGGCGTACGACGGGCAGGTGCAGCGTCTTCTGCAGCAGCAGGAACGCGCCCACCGCCACCGGCAGACCGACGAAGAAGCACCAGCGCCAGCCGAGGCCCGGGGTGTCGACGATGACGCCACCGATGAGCGGTCCGGAGACGGTGGCGACCGCGAAGACCGCACCGATGTAGCCCGAGTAGCGGCCCCGCTCGCGCGGGGTGACCATGGTCGCGATCACGACCTGGACCAGCGCGGTCAGGCCGCCGACCCCGAGGCCCTGGATCACGCGGGCGCCGATCAGCACCTCCATGCTGGGCGCGAAGCCGGCGATCAGCGAGCCGATCGAGAAGATGACGAGCGCCGACTGGACCAGGACCTTCTTGTTGTAGAGGTCGGCCAGCTTGCCCCAGATCGGGGTGGTGGCGGTCATGGCCAGGAGGGTGGCCACGACGACCCAGGTGTAGCCGGTCTGGCTGCCCGCGAGGTCGGTGACGATGGCGGGCAGCGCGTTGGACACGACGGTGCTCGAGAGCATCGCGACGAACATGGCGAGCAGGAGGCCGGACAGCGCCTCGAGGACCTCGCGGTGGCTCATCTGGCCGGTGGTCTCGGCCGCGTTGTCCTCGGTGGTCGTCGCGGGCGTGGTGGCTGACAAGGTGTCTCGATTCGCAGCAGCGGAATATTGCTTGGTTGACTGTATCAACAGTTGCCACTGGCAACTAATTCCCCGACCAGCGCCGTCAGACGCGCCTCGAGACAGCAGACAACCCGCAGGTGTGGGCCGATTGCTCGGGGACCGCTCCGGCGGACGTGAGGCCGGATCACCTGCGGGTTGGGTGTCTGCGTTGAATTTGCCAGCAGTACTACGAACGGCTGGCCGTCGGTTGCTGCTAGACCGCAGCCACCTCACGCGTCCTGAAAGTATTCAACTTTGGACCACCTCCTTTCCCGTGTACGACGACGGTACTGGTCCGCTCCACCCCCCTCAAGGGGTTTCCTCGGCGTGGCGGCCCACCCGCCGGCGGCTCAGACCTCCGCCTCCTCGATGGCGGCGGCGAACTGGGCCTGGTAGAGCCGGGCATAGGCGCCCTGGACGGCCAGCAGCGAGTCGTGGGTGCCCTGCTCGACGATCGCGCCGTCCTCCATCACCAAGATCAGGTGGGCGTCTCGGATCGTGGAGAGCCGGTGGGCGATCACGAACGACGTGCGGTCGCTGCGCAGCGCGGCCATCGCGTGCTGGAGCAGCAGCTCGGTGCGGGTGTCGACCGAGGACGTCGCCTCGTCGAGGATCAGCAGGTCGGGGTTGGAGAGGAACGCGCGGGCGATGGTCACCAGCTGGCGCTCTCCGGCCGAGAGGTTGCTGCCCTCCTCGTCGACGTGGGTGTCGTAGCCGTCGGGGAGCGAGTGCACGAACCGGTCGACGAACGTCGCCTGCGCGGCCTCCAGGATCTCCTCCTCGGACGCGTCGGGCCGGCCGTAGGCGATGTTGTCGTGGATCGAGCCCTCGAAGAGCCAGGTGTCCTGCAGCACCATGCCGATCTGCTCGCGCAGCGCCGCCCGGGGCATCGAGGCGATGTCGACGCCGTCCAGGGTGATCCGGCCGCCGTCGACCTCGTAGAACCGCATCACCAGGTTGACCAGCGTCGTCTTGCCGGCGCCCGTCGGCCCGACGATGGCGACGGTCTGGCCCGGCGCCGCCACCAGCGAGAGGTCCTCGATGAGCGGGGTCTCGGGGTCGTAGGAGAAGGACACGTGCTCGAAGCGCACCTCGCCATGTCGGTCGGCCTCGGGAACGGCCGCACCGGTCGCGTCCGCGGACTGCTCCTCAGCGTCGAGCAGCTCGAAGACCCGCTCCGCCGAGGCGACTCCCGACTGCAGCAGGTTGGTCATCGAGGCGACCTGGGTCAGCGGCTGGGTGAACTGGCGGGAGTACTGGATGAACGCCTGGACCTCGCCCAGCGAGATCGACCCGTTGGCCACCTTGATGCCGCCGAGCACGGCGATCACGACGTAGTTGAGGTTGCCGATGAACATCATCGTCGGCATGATCAGCCCGCTCACGAACTGGGCGCCGAACGACGCGTCGTACAGCTTGTCGTTCTCCTCGGCAAAGGTCTCCTCGACCTCGTGCTGGCGGCCGAAGACCTTGACCAGGGCATGCCCGGAGAAGGTCTCCTCGATGTGGGCGTTGAGCCGGCCGGTACGCCGCCACTGCTCGATGAACATGCCCTGGCTGCGCTTCATCACCGTCCCGGTGACCAGCATCGTGATCGGCACGGTCACCAGCGCGACCAGCGCCAGCTGCCACGAGATGGAGAACATCATCACGACCACGAACAGCACCGTGAGCAGCGAGGTCAGCAGCTGGCTCATGGTCTGCTGCAGGGTCTGGCTGATGTTGTCGATGTCGTTGGTGACGCGGCTGAGCAGCTCACCACGAGGCTGCTTGTCGAAGTAGCTCAGCGGCAGCGCGTTGACCTTGTCCTCCACGTCGGAGCGCATCCGCAGCACGGTGCCCTGCACCACGTCGTTGAGCACGTAGCCCTGGAGGAACGACAGCAGCGACGCCACCGCGTAGATGGCGAGCACCAGCATCAGCACATGGCCGACCGCGGTGAAGTCGACGCCCTCGCCGACGACGAAGTCCTTCATCGACGCGATCATCGACGCCTGGTTGTCGTCGCCCTGGGCCCGCAGCAAGTCGACGACCTGCTGCTGGGAGGTGCCCGCCGGGATCCCGTCGCTCTCGAGGTTCTTGCTCAGCATGCCGGCGAAGATCAGGTCGGTGGCGACGCCCAGGATGCGCGGCCCGAGCGACATCAGCCCGACGCTCACGACGGCCAGGGCCAGCAGGGCGATCACCCGCGGCCGCTCGGGGGCGAGGCGGGCGATCAGCCGCTTGGCCGACGGCTTGAAGTGGCTGGCCTTCTGGCCCACCATGCCGCCGCCCATCGGCCCGCGGCCGGGGCCGGGACCTTGCGTGATCCGCTCGGTCTCCTTCATCTGCCGGCGCCGGCTTGGCAGCGGTGGCAGAGGTGGCGGTCATGCCGCCTCCTCCGCGCTCAGCTGGGACTCGACGATCTCCTGGTAGGTCTCGCAGGTCTCGAGGAGCTCGGGGTGGGTGCCGCGGCCGACGACCCGGCCGTCCTCGAGGACGACGATGAGGTCGGCGTCGCGGATCGTGGACACCCGCTGGGCGACCAGCAGGACCGTCGCGTCGCGCGTGATCGGGCGCAGCGCCGCCCGCAGCCGGGCGTCGGTGGCCAGGTCGAGGGCGGAGAAGGAGTCGTCGAAGAGATAGATCTCGGGCCGGCGGATCACCGCTCGGGCGATGGCCAGGCGTTGCCGCTGGCCGCCGCTCACGTTGGTGCCGCCCTGGGTGATGGCGCCGTCCAGTCCCTCGGGCATGGCGCGCACGAAGTCCTCGGCCTGGGCGACGCGCAGCGCCTCCCAGATCTCCTCGTCGGTGGCGTCCGGCTTGCCGTGGCGCAGGTTGGAGGCGACGGTGCCCGAGAAGAGGAAGGCTCGCTGGGGCACCAGGCCGAGCCTCGACCAGAGCACGTCCGGCTCGAGGTCACGGACGTCGACACCGTCGACCAGCACCCGGCCGCCCGTGGCGTCGAAGAGCCGGGGCACGAGGTTGACGAGGGTGCTCTTGCCGGCGCCGGTCGAGCCGATGACCGCAACGGTCTGGCCCGGGCGGGCAGCAAGGGTGACCCCGCGGAGCACCGGCGTCTCGGCGCCGGGATAGCTGAACTCGACGTCCTCGAAGTCCAGGGCGCCGTGGCGGCTCAGCACGGCGACGGGGTCGCTGGAGGGTACGACGGTGGAGTCGGTGTCGAGCACCTCGACGATCCGGTCGGCGCACACCGCCGAGCGCGGGATCTGCATCATCATGAAGGTGCCCATCATCACCGACATCACGATCTGCATCAGGTACGCCAAGTAGGCGGTCAGGGCGCCGACCTCCATCTCCCCCGACTCGACCCGGTGCCCCCCGAACCACAGCACGGCGACCGACGCGACGTTGGCGACGAGCATGACGACCGGGAACATCGCGGCGAGCCAGCGTCCGGCTCGGACGGCCACCTCCGTGAGGTCCTCGTTGGCCGCGGCGAACCGCTGGGTCTCGAGCGGTTCGCGCACGAAGGCGCGGACGACGCGCACACCGGTGATCTGCTCGCGCAGCAGCCGGTTGACCTCGTCGATGCGGGTCTGCATGAGCCGGAAGCTCGGCACCATGCGCGAGATGATCAGAGCCAGCGCGGCCACCAGCACCGGCACGGTCACGACGATCAGCCACGACAGCCCGAGGTCCTCGCGCATCGCCATCACGATGCCGCCGACCATCATGATCGGCGCGGCCACCATCAGCGTGCAGGCCAGCAGCACGAGCATCTGCACCTGCTGCACGTCGTTGGTCTCGCGGGTGATCAGCGACGGTGCGCCGAACTGCTGCACCTCGCGCTGGGAGAACGACCCGACCCGGTGGAAGATCGCGCCGCGCAGGTCACGTCCGAAGCTCATCGCCGTCCGCGCGGAGAACCACACGGCCGCGACCGAGCACAGGATCTGCACGAACGCGACGCCGAGCATCACCGCGCCGACGCGGACGATGTAGCCGGTGTCGCCGGTGACCACGCCGTTGTCGATGATGTCGGCGTTGAGGCTGGGCAGGTAGAGCGCGGCGACGGTGCCGACGAACTGCAGGGCCACGACGGCCGTAAGCAGAGGTTTGTACGGCGCGAGGTACTGGCGCGCCAGGCGGATGAGCATCATCTCTCCCGAGGGGTAGGTCGTGTGCGGACGCCGTCGAGGACGATGTCCGCGATCTCATCAGGGGTCAGGGCCGGCGCCAGGCCGAGCTCGGGGCGGGCGGTGCCGAAGGTCAGGCTGCGCAGGGCGAGGGCGGCGGTCGCGGGTTCGACGGCGAGCTGGTCGGCGTACGGCTCGAACAGGCCGGTGAGTCGTTCGTGGAGGTCCCGCTGGGCCTTGAGCATGAACTCGGGCGGACCCAACGGGATGCTCTTCTTCTTCTGGTGGGCGGCCTCGTGGTACTTCGCGGCGAGGTAGGGCCGGACGGCTCCCATGACAGCCATCGTCAGCTGCATCCGGTCGAGCACCCGGGTCGCGGCGGCGACCACTCGTTCCCGCAGGTCGTCGGCCTCGGCCATGGCCGCGTCGAACGCCTCCTGGCCGCCGGCCGGGTTGATCGCCTCTTCCGCGGCCGCGAACAGCAGCGTGGCCTTGTCGGGGAAGACGCGGAAGATCGTGCCCTCGGCGATGCCGGCCGCCTCGGCGATCTCCTTGGTCGTGACGTCGCCGCCCCGCTCGACGAGCAGCGGGATCAGTGCGTCGAGGATCGCCTTGCGGCGGTCGTCCGGCGCCATGGCCGTGGCTCGTGGTGTCACGAAGGAAAGCGTAACTGAGTGAGCACTCACTCACAAGCCCGAGCCCGGTGTCGTCGAGCTAGCTCGACGGCACCGAAAGGCGAGGGGATTGAGGAGCGTCGGCACAAACCGGAGCGCAGCGACGGGATGTGCGACGCGTCTCGAAATCCCGATTCGCTGAGTCGGAACACCAGGTCAGGGTGCGAGCCGCTCGATGCGCCAGCCCTCGCCGTCGCGTAGATAGACCAACCGGTCGTGCAGCCGCCCCGGCCGGCCCTGCCAGAACTCCACGGCCTCGGGGGCCACCAGGTAGCCGCCCCACTCACCGGGCACCGGCACGTCGTCCGGGTACGCCGCCTCGGCGGTGCGGTAGGCCTCGTCGAGCGCCTCGCGGGAGGCGACGACGCGCGACTGGTGGGAGGCATGCGCGCCCAGCCGCGATGGGCGCGGCCGGGTCGCGAAGTAGGCGTCGACGTCGGCGTACGGCAGCTCCGACGCGGTGCCGTCGACCCGCACCTGGCGCTCGAGCGGATGCCACGGGAAGAGCAGCGCGCACCGGGGGTTCTCGGCCAGCTCGGTGCCCTTGCGCGACCCGAGGTTGGTGAAGAACACGAACCCGGCGTCGGAGACGCCCTTGAGCAGCACCATCCGCGCCGCGGGCCGTCCGTCGGCCGTGGCCGTGGCCACCACCATCGCGTTGGGCTCGTGCAACCCGGCCTCGCGAGCCTGGTCGAACCAACGGCCGAACATCGTCACCGGGTCGGCGGCCAGGTCGGTCTCGGTCAGCCCGGCGTCGGAGTACTCCCGCCGCAGCGCCGCGACCTCGTCCCGATCGGCGCGGTCGTTGCTCACACCTTCGACCCTAGTCGGGCACGCGGCGCTGGTACTCGAGCTCGCGCCCCATGATGCGGTAGCCAAGGATCTCGTTGATAGCGACCATGTGGTCGTTGGACTCCATGTTGAAGGTGTCGATGGTGGCCACCTGGGGCTCGACCTCGGCCAGCCAGCGCAGCATGTCGGCCTTGAGCAGCTGGCCCAGCCGGTGACCGCGATGGGAGCGCACGACCGACGTGTCGTGCTGGTCGCCGATCGTCGGGGCCTCGCTGGCCACCGTCACCACCGTGTGGCCGGCGAGCTCGCCGGTGTCGCGGTGGCGGGCGATGATCCGGTAGAAGCGGTGCCCACCCTCGATCTGGGCTTCCTCATAGGCTCGGATCCGCTCGGGACTGAACACCTCGTCCTCGATCTCGAGGTCGTCCATCGGCGCGTCGTTGATCGCGGCGGCGGCTTCGGCCAGCGGCCCGAGCAGGTCGTCGGGCGTGTAGCCGGTCATCCGCAGCAGCTCGTAGTCCTTGGCCGATGGGACAGCCTCGTCGTAGAGCCTGTCGGCCAAGCCGGCCGGCAGCTCGGCCAGGTGCTGGCGACGCATGATCCCCTGCGACTTCTGCTCGAAGCCGGCGGCCGCGGCGAAGGCCCGCGTGACGTCGTTGTCCCAGCCGTCGGCGCCGACGAGTGGCCGCTTCATGTCGCGGCACACGTCGTACGCCGCCTCGAGCAACGCCGTCCCGTGCCCCTGGCGGCGCTCCTCGGGACGGATGGCGACGTGCAGCCACGCCAGCTCGAGGTTGTCGTAGTCGGTGTAGTGGACGACGAGTTGCCCCACCGGCCGGTTGCCGTCATAGGCCAGGAAGTGTCGACCGGGCTCGCCGTCCCAGCCGTGGCGGACCATCATCTGCCGGCGGTAGACGGTGGCGGGATGCAGCCAGGGCGCGTCGACGTGCAACGCGTTCTCGATCTCGACAAAAGTCTCGATCGACGCAACGTCGTCGGGTCCGAACTCGTGCAGCCTCATAGGGCCAGGGTGACGCCAGGGCGTCGGTGACGCGACTGGTTATCGGGTGCAGAATGCCACCGAGCGTCTCCGCACCCAGTCCGACAACAGTCCGAGCCGCCAGTCCGAGCCGCCACAGGAGCCACCATGACCGAGGTCCAGCACGGGTTGGAGGGCGTGGTCGCCTTCGAGACCGAGATCGCAGAGCCCGACAAGGAAGGCTCCGCCCTGCGCTACCGCGGGGTCGACATCGAGGAGATCGTCGGCCGGGTGCCGTTCGAGAAGGTGTGGGGGCTCCTCATCGACGGCGCCTACGAGCCCGGTCTGCCGCCGGCGGAGCCCTACACCATCCCGATCCACACCGGCGACGTCCGCGCCGACGTGCAGGCCGCCGTGGCCATGCTGGCGCCGATGCTCGGGATGCGGCAGACCTACGACATCTCCGACGAGCAGGCCCGGCTCGACCTGTCGCGGGTCGCCGTGATGGTCCTCTCGTACGCCGCCCAGGCCGCCCGCGGGCTCGGCCTGCCGATCGTGCCCCAGCGCGAGGTCGACAAGGGGGCCACGCTCGCGGAGCGGTTCCTGATCCGTTGGAAGGGTGAGCCCGATCCCCTGCACGTGAAGGCGATCGACGCCTACTGGAGCTCCGCCGCCGAGCACGGCATGAACGCCTCGACGTTCACCGCGCGGGTGATCACCTCGACCGGCGCCGACGTGGCCGCGGCGTTCTCGGGCGCGATCGGCGCGATGAGCGGGCCGCTCCACGGCGGTGCGCCGTCCCGGGTGCTCGGGATGATCGAAGAGGTCGAGAAGCGCGACGGCGACGCGACGGCGTACGTCAAGGAGCTGCTCGACAACGGCGAGCGGCTGATGGGGTTCGGGCACCGCGTCTATCGCGCGGAGGATCCGCGGGCCCGGGTGCTGCGGCGTACCGCCCGCGAGCTCAACGCGCCGCGCTACGAGGTCGCCGAAGCCCTGGAGAAGGCCGCCCTCGCGGAGCTGAAGGAACGCCGGCCCGACCGGGTGCTGGAGACCAACGTCGAGTTCTGGGCGGCCATCGTGCTCGACTTCGCCGAGGTGCCGGCGGCAATGTTCACCTCGATGTTCACCTGCGCGCGCACCGGCGGATGGTCGGCGCACATCCTCGAGCAGAAGCGCACCGGACGGTTGATCCGGCCCTCGGCGGTCTACGTCGGCCCGCCGTCGCGGCCGGCCAGCGAGGTCGACGGCTGGCACCCCGAGTGGGCGGCGTCCTGAGCCGCCCGGTCCTCACCACCACCCGGCTCCGGCTCGAACCGCTCACCGCCGCGCATGCCGACGAGGTCTCCGCGCTCGACGGCGACCCGGAGGTGATGCGCTTCATCACCGGCCGGGCTCGCTCTCCTGAGGAGGTGCTGGCCGACTGGGTGCCGATGATGACCCGGGATGTCGGGCCGGGCGGCGCCCTGGGCTATTGGGTCGGACTCACCACCACTGCGCAGCCGGCGTTCGTCGGCTGGTGGTGCCTCAGCCCGGATCCCGAGGGTCCGGCGGCGGCCGAGCTCGGCTACCGCCTGCGGCGCGAGGCCTGGGGGCACGGGTACGCCGCCGAGGGCGCCACCGCCCTGCTGGGCCACGGGTTCGACACCGTCGGCCTCGACCACGTCTGGGCACAGACGATGGCAGTCAACACCCGGTCCCGGTCGGTGCTGACCCGCATCGGGCTGCGGCTGGAGCGGACCTGGGTGGGCGAGTGGAACGACCCGATCCCCGGGTGGGAGCAGGGCGAGGTCGGGTACGGGCTGCCGCGCGCGGAGTGGCAGGATCGGAAGCCGTAACCCTGCTCGTCGCCGCGTCGTTGACGGGGTGTTCACGTCTTGAGCACCTCGGAGGGCACCCCGCATGAATCGCACCCATCGTCCTGCCCACCGACGGGCGACCAAGGTGGCTGCAACCGTGGCCACCGCCGCGCTCACGATCGCGCTGACCGCGGCCACCGGGACGCCGGCGCGCGCCACTGTCACCGCCAGGGGCAACACCACCGACTATGCGTTCGCCGCCCTCGCCTACGGCACCAAGGTCCTGTCCTCCGCCGGGGAGCTCCGGTCCGGACGCACCGCTCCGGCGTGGATCGGCTGCACCCGCCAGGCGAGCAGGGTCAAGACCAACGAGCTGCTGGCCGTCGACGCCCCGACCGGCAACCCGCTGATCCAGCTCGGCGCGATCACCAGCCGCAGCTCGACGTTCAAGACGCCGAAGACGATCGCGGCCGGCACCGAGAGCGTCTCCAAGGTCGCCTCGGTGACCCTGGGCATCCAGAACCCGCAGGTGCCCTCGCCCTCGCTGTCGATCGACGCGCTGACCACGACGGCGACCGCCTGGGCCGACAAGAACGGCCAGTTGCACGCCGCCACCAACCTCGAGGTCGGCGACATCTCCCTCGTCGTGCCGCCCACCGGCACGCCGATCGACGGACCGCTGGCCGAGCTGCTCGCCCTCGTCAACGGCACGGTCCAACCGACCCTCCAGCAGGTGCTGACCCTGCTCGAGGCCAACAACGGTGCGATCGACATCCCCGGGCTCGGGCGCCTCGAGGCGGGCTACCAGAGCACGCGACTGAGCGGTGACGCGGCGAGAGCCAAGGCGCTGGCCTTGCGGGTCACGCTCTTCGGCGTCGACGGCGTCCCCGACAACGCCGACGACTCCGCGATCAAGATCGGGCGCAGCTTCGCCCAGGTCACCGAGGACGCGAAGGTCGGCGTGATGTCCGGCGCGGGCTCGGCGGCCAACGCCGACCTGGTGGGCGGCAACGCCCACATCGGCGACATCGTCGCCCAGCAGCTGTCGTGCCTGGGCACCGACGGAACCACCCGCGAGAACTTCCTCGCGGGGGCAACCGTGCCAGGCGTGGCGCTTGGCGAGCTGAGCGCCAAGGCCAACGGCAAGATCTACGGCAACGGCCGCAGCCGGGCCTGGACGCAGGGCTCCGTCGCGCACGTGGCGCTGGGATCGGGCGACCAGGCGATCCTCATCGACGGGGTCGTCGGCCGGGTCAACCTGTCGACCGACAAGGCCGGCCGCATGAAACGGCGCGACACCGAGGGCACCGAGGGCGGGGTGTTGTCGTTCAACGGTCAGACCTTCACGCTGCCCGAGCCGGGCGGCGAGCTGCCCGCACTGCCGCCCGAGCTCGACGCGCTGATCAACCTGCAGGTGGGCGTCACCGACAAGTCCGACAACCGCGGCCTGAAGGTCACCGCGCTCCGGATCACCCTGCTCGGTGGCTCGGCGGCCGGCACCGTCATCAACCTGGGCAACGCCAAGGCCAGTCTGCGCAAGAGCTGAGCTGGTTTCGAGACGGTTTTCGGTCCCTGAGGAGCGAGCGTGAGCTACGCGTCTCGAAGGGTCCTCAACCAGCGGGTGGCAGGCGCCGGGCGTAGCAGCGGTTCTCCGGCGAGTCGCGGTAGTAGCCGAACGACGGGATCGGCGTATAGCCCGCACTCTCGTAGAGAGCCATTGCCTCGGGCTGCGCGGTCCCCGTCTCGAGGATCATCGCCTCGGCTCCCTGTGCGGCGGCGGTGCGCTCGAGGTGGGCCAGCATCTGCCTCGCGAGGCCGGTCCTGCGGCCGACCGGGGCGACGTACATCCGTTTGATCTCTGCTGTCTGCCGGGTGCCGAAGACCTCCACGTCGTCGCGCCGGCGCCAGGCGCCCGTGGCCACGGCCTCGCCGTCGCGGTAGGCCACGAAGAAGCTGCCGCCCGGTGGCTCGAACATCTGAACATCGAGCGGCGTGCTGTCCGTGCCGCCGTAGCGCACGACGTACTCCGCCTGGACCTCCGCGATCAGCCGCTGCGCGTCGGGGTGGTCCAGCGGCACGCGGACGACGACCGCGCGGGGCTCGGTGGCTGGTTCGGTGTTCAGGGCTGGTCCTCCGGTGCGGCTGGGGCTGGCGGGCCTGCCAGAATAGGGCTCCTGACAGCGTCGTCAGCGATCACCCCGACGTCCTCGCGACGCCAACCCGGAAGGTAGTCATGACCGACGCCCTCACGATCCCCGCCGACCTCAAGCCCGCAGACGGGCGGTTCGGAGCGGGCCCGTCGAAGATCCAGACCAGCCACCTCGACGCCCTGGCGGCGACCGGCTCGTCGCTGATGGGCACCTCGCACCGGCAGGCGCCCGTGCGCAACGTCGTGGGCCGGGTGCGCGAGGGACTGGGCGCGTTGTTCTCGCTGCCGGCCGACTACGAGGTGGTGCTGGGCAACGGCGGCGCGACGGCGTTCTGGGACATCGCGACCTTCGCGCTGATCCGCGAGAAGAGTCAGCACCTGTCGTTCGGTGAGTTCTCCTCCAAGTTCGCGGCCGCGACGGCCGCCGCGCCGTGGCTCGCCGACCCGTCGGTGATCAAGGCCGATCCCGGCAGCCGTCCGGTGGCCGTGGCCGAGGACGGCGTCGACGTCTACGCCTGGGCGCACAACGAGACCTCGACCGCCGTGATGGCGCCGGTGGTGCGCCCGGCGGGGACCATCGCCGAGGAGGCGTTGGTGCTGGTGGACGCGACGTCCGGGGCCGGCGGCCTGCCCGTCGACCTCGACGAGGTGGACGCCTACTACTTCGCACCGCAGAAGTGCTTCGCCTCCGACGGCGGCCTGTGGGTGGCGCTGATGTCGCCGGCCGCGATCGAGCGGGTGGCCCAGATCAAGGAGAGCGGCCGCCACGTCCCGGCGTTCTTCGACCTCGACATCGCGATCACCAACGCCCGGCTCAACCAGACCTACAACACCCCGTCGGTCGCCACGCTCTTCCTGATGGCCGAGCAGCTGGACTGGATGAACGCCCAGGGCGGGTTGACCGCCATGGTCGAGCGCACCACGGCCTCCTCGGACGCGCTCTACGGCTGGGCCGAGAAGACGCCGTACACCACGCCGTACGTCGCCGACCCCGACCACCGCTCGCTGGTGATCGGCACGATCGACTTCGACGACGCGATCTCGGCCGACGCCGTCGCCGCCACCCTGCGCGCGAACGGCATCGTCGACACCGAGCCCTACCGCAAGCTGGGCCGCAACCAGCTCCGCATCGCGATGTACCCCGCCATCGACCCCGCCGACGTCGAGGCCCTCACCGGCTGCATCGACTGGGTCGTCGACAAGATCGGTGGTTGAGGTGCGAAGGCCGTCAAGGCCTGAGCCTCTAAACCACCTCTACCTCCGCCTTGGTGGTTTCGAGGCTCGCGCTAGCGCTCCTCGCACCTCAACCACCGGGGATTCTCAGTCGTCGTTGACGATGGTGCCGACACCGACCGGGTCGGCGAGCTGCACGAAGGGGACACCTGCCACGAGCAGCCGGAACCGCTCGTCCGGCTCCTTCTTGTTGTCGCCATTGACGGTCACCGTGAAGGTGAGTGACGTCGCGCCAGCTGCCAACGTCTTGCACTGGGCCAGTCCGTCGTAGTCCGAACCCTCTGAAGCCGTGAGGCCCAGCGTCGTGGCGCAGACCAGGATGGCCTGAGACAGCGGGCGCGACACGCTGACGGTGAAGACGGCGGGAGTGCTGGTCTTCTGCCGGCCTTCGGTCACGGTCGCGTCCGACACCGAGAGCTAGGCACGGGACTGGAACCGCGCGATCTGCGGGTCGTGGTCGCTGACGCCGCGCGCGCCGTCGCCGGCGAAGTCGGCCGGCCAGCCGGCGTTGACGTGCGCGGCCCGCATCTGCACCAGGTCGCCGTAGAGCGCCTGGTTGACGAAGAGGTGGTCCAGCGTCTGCGCCTGCCCCTGGAACACGTAGGAGTAGGCGGCCGCCGGCGCGTCGGCGGCCAGGTCGTCCCAGAGGTTGTGCAGCCCGGCGTCGTACAGCGGGCCGAGCTGGTCGGACGGCGTGTCGGAGTCGGACGTCGCGATCGGGTCGTCCGGGCGCGGGAACACGTTGAGGTCGCCGCCGTAGACGATCCGCGCGCCCGGCTCCGAGCCGGCTCGATGGCGGCCGACGATCGCCGCGCCGTACGCCGCCTGCTCGGTCCGCTGCCCGACCCGGGCGTCCGGTGTCGACGAGAAGTGGTTGCTCACCGCCCACAAGGGCTGGCGCTCCGTCGAGCCGGGAGCCGCGGCAACGAGGAACTTCGCCACCTGCGGCGCGCGGGTGTAGACGTTGGAGCCGTCGACGCCGGTGGACGTGTCCACGTCGGCGGGCAGATCCGCGTTGAGCGACTTCGGGTTCTGCACGTCGGCGTTGTAGGCGAGCCGGGCGCCCCGGTAGACGACGCCCGGCGTCGCGGAGAGCACGCCGGTGCCCGCGGGTGCCAGCGACACCCGGTCGGTGCGGTACAGGAACGCCGCGACGATGCCGCGGTCGTCGGCGCCGTCGCGGTCGTACGCCGCGTCGTACGCCGGCCCGCCCTGCGGCCGCGATCGTCGAGCGCCAGCTCCTGGAGGGTGTCCGGCTTGCCGTCGGCGTTGTCCGTCGTCGCCGCAGACCAGCGCGCCGGCGCTGACCGTGCAGATGTCCTGGTCCTCGGCCTCCTGGATGAGCAGGATGTCGGGCGAGTGCATCGGTCCGCGGACGATCTCGGCCTCGGCGCGTCAGCCGCTCCCGGTACTCCGCCTCGGACGCCGGCACGTAGTCGAACGGCGGGCCACGCCGGGGCAGCCGGTGTTGCCGGTGAAGTCGCAGCCGTCGAACGGGTCGTCGCGGAAGTCGTACAGGTTCTCCACGTTGAAGTCGGCGACCGCGAACTCGCTGGACCGGTTGGCCGGCTGCGGCGGCTGCGTTCGCCGACGGGTCGGCTCCAGCGGCGAACGAGGCCGACTCGGCCTGCACGCCGTACTTCTCGAACGAGAAGTAAGACGCCGCCGACCGCGTCGGCGGTCAGCGTGTCGAAGGTTCGTGCGGGCGGCAGCAGCACGGTGTTGTCGTTCGCGGCCGCCTTCACGCCCAGGCTGCCGAGCATGATCCGCTGGCCGTTGCCGTCGTCGAAGAGCGGCGTCGGCTGGTTGTCCAGCGGGTGCGGGTCGCGGAAGACCCGGCGGGCGTACGGGTCGGCCCGGTCGAGCAGCGGGTCGTCGACGTCGACCAGCCAGATCTCGGAGTCCGCCGTGCCCGGGAAGACGTCGCGGCCGCTGGTGGTGCCGCTGCCCGCGCGGACCCGCATCCGCGCGCCCTCGTGCCGCTCCCAGAACCGCTCGGCGTCGGCCAGGTCGGCCGGTGGCATCGCGTCGGTGACGGCAACGTCGGTGTTGACGTCGAGGCCGCTGGCGAGCACCGAGACCAGCGAGGCGCTGCGTGAGCTCGGTCAGGTTGAAGAACTCCGAGACCCGTGCCCGCAGCACGATCTCGTCGCCGACCGTCGGCACGTAACCGCCGATCAGCTGGTGAAGCTGCCCATGAACACGAAGATGCCGTCGGAGGTGAGCGGGTCGCCGTCGGTCGCGCCGAGTCCGGCTCTGCAGGAAGAAGCCGTACTGGTTGGCGCCGGTCGCGGTACGCGCGAGCGTCTTCTGGGTGATGACGCCGCGCACGTCGTACAGCGTGCTGGAGCTGCCGTTGCCGCTCGCCGGAGCCAGCGGCGACCGGTCGGCCGTGCCGTTCTCCGTGTCGAGGGTCTGCCCCTGCACCTCGCCGACGGTCAGCACGGTCGTGACCTGCACGGTGAGGACACACGTGGCGGTCGTGCCGTCGTCGTCGGTCGACGTCATGGTCACGGCGTATGTCCCGGCAGGTACGGCGGCGCTCACCGTCACCGTGGCGCTCGCCGTACCTCCGTCGACGATGGCCGGCGTGAAAGCGGTGCGACTGATCGTGCCGGCGGCCGGGGTCGGGGTGACGTTCGTGAGGGCAAGGTCGACGATCGTGTCGTCGGCGTCGGTGGCGGTCACCGTGCGTGTGGCACTTGTGCCTGCCGACAGGGTCAGCGCGCCGCCGCAGGCCAGGACGGCCGGCTGGTCTCCGCCGGTGGTCGTGTGCGCTCCGAGCCCGTCGAAGGTGTCGGTGGCGAAGCCGTCCCACTCGACGGCCGGGTCGAAGGCGTCGCCGCCGTTGGTGTCACCAGCCTCGACGCTCGGCTTGCGACGCAGCGTGTTGTCCATCGTGCTGGTCAGCCCGGTGCCCCACTCGGTGCCGGGGTCGACCCCGATCTGGCCGATCGAGTCGACGATGGTCCGGTACCGCCGCCCTTGACCAGCACGATCGCGTCGTCGCCGTTGAACCAGCCAGCGCCGTTGGTCTGGTCGGCCTGGGCCAGGATCGCCGCGGTCGGCCGAGGACTGGGCCACGACGTACACGTCGCCGGTGGCGACGGTGCCGGTCAGGTTGATCGTGAGCGCCGGCGGTCGGTGTTGCCGTTGAAGAACATCTGCACGCTGGTATCCGCCAGCCGCCAGATCGACGCCGCGCCCGTGCCGTTGTAGATCTCCAGCGCCTTGTTGTTCGAGGACCCCTCGATGTACTCGGAGAAGAACAGCTCCGTCGGTGCCGCATGGGCGGCCGGCTGCGTCACCCCCATGAGGGTGGCCGCAGTGGCGAGGGTGGTGGCAACAACGACGATCCGGTGAGCGCGCATGAACAGGCCTCCGATGTCAGCGCCGGCGGGGGCACGAGGCCGGCACGATTCTCGACAACCTAACCCCGCGACGCGCCCGGTTAGAAGCCCTACGGCTGCTTCTTCACCAGGTGGAGCAGGCGGTCGTTGGTGTCGGGATCGGTGGTGATCATGGCGTAGCGGCGCGCACCCTCCTGCCCGTGGAGCACGAACACGAACCGCTTCTCGGTGCGGTCCTCGAGCTCCCACCAGCCGCTGTCCGCGATGCCCTTGTGCTCGTCGGTGTACGTCGCGTGGTCGAGGTCATGGTCGCCGACCTGCACCGCGAGCCGGTCGTGCCGATAGTCCGTCGGCATCCCCCGCGGCACCGCCCACGACTTCAGCACCCCGTCCTCCTCCAGCCTCAGGTCGAAGTGGTGGGCCGGCTTGTGGTGCTCGTGCAGCACGAACACGGGCCGCGCCGGGATAGTCCCTGACGTTTGGGTTGCTTTCATCACCTAGAACCAACCCATTCGTCAGGGACTATCCCGCAACGCCGCCGCGATCGCGTCGTACGTCGCCCGGTCGAAGGCGACCAGCCGGGCCTCCTCGACCTGGGTGTCGGTCGACCGCAGGGTGTCGACGGCGGCTGCGATCGCGTCGGCCTTGGGCCACCCGTAGATCCCGGCGGACACGAGCGGGAAGGCGACCGTGCGGGCGCCGAGCTCGTCGGCGACGGCCAGCGCCCGGGAGTAGCACGACGTCAGCAGCGACCGGTCGCGCTGGCCCGCGGTGAAGTTGGGCCCGACCACGTGGATCACCCAGCGGGCGGGCATCTCCCCGGCCGTGGTCCAGCCGGCATCGCCGGTGGCCAGCCCGTCGGGGAAGCGGGCCACGCAGTCCTCCAGCACGGCCCGACCCCCGGCCCGATGGATCGCGCCGTCCACTCCCCCGCCGCCGCGCATCCGGTTGTTGGCGGCGTTGACGACCGCGTCCACGTCCTGGCTGGTGATGTCGCCCTCGACGACTGTGAGCCGCACTCATGCCTCCTTGAGCAGCCGGAGCACGGCCCGCTCGAGCGCTGCCTGCCGGGCGTCCGCCGTCTTGTAGCGCCGGTTGTTGGCCGTCCCGATGGTGGTGCCCTCCTCGAACGCGTCGATCACGCGCGGGTCGACGTAGGACGAGCGGGCCAGGGCCGGGGTGTTGCCGAGGAACTCCGACACCTCCTTCATCGCCGCCGCCTCCGCCCGCTTGCGAGCCGTCTTGCTGGCCTTCTTGGCCGACATCTCCTCCGCGGCCTCGGCCAGCGCGGCCGCTGCGATCACCGTGGCGTGCCAGGTGCGGAAGTCCTTGGCCGTCGCGTCCATCCCGGTCGTGACCCGCACGTAGTCGTTGACCAGCGAGGAGTCGAGCGACCGCCAGCGCCTGCCGTCCTTCCAGGCGAGCAGCTGGTCGTCACCACCCCGGCGACGCCGCATCACGTCGAGGGCCTGCACCGCGCCCGGATCGTCGATGTCGATGCGGTGGTCGATCCCCGACTTTCCGGTGAAGGAGAAGATCAACGTGCCGCCCTCCTTGCGCACGTGCCGGCGTTCGAGCGTGGTGAGTCCGAAGCTGCCGTTCTGGTCGGCGTACACGTCGTTGCCGATGCGGAAGTAGCCGAGGTCCAGCAACCGGACCGCGACCGCGCAGGCGCGCTCCTCGGACATCCCCTCGGCGCCGAGGTCGACCAGCACCTTCTCGCGGGCCTTGGAGAGTGCCCTGCCGAACTCGAGCACCCGGGCGAACTTCTCGCCGTCGCGGCGCACCCGCCAGTCGGGGTGGTAGAGGTACTGGCGCCGGCCGGCGTCGTCGGTGCCGACGGCCTGGAGGTGGCCGTTGGGCCACGGGCAGACCCACACGTCCTGCCACGCAGGCGGGATGACCAGGTCCTTGACCCGCTGGGCGTCCTCCGCCGAGAGCCGCTCGCCGTCGCCGTCGAGGTAGACGAACCCTTTGCCGGCCCGGCGCCGGGACCAGCCCGGGTCGTCGGGGGAGCTGCGCCGGAGCCGGACCATGGGCCAAGGCTAGGGGGAGACACCCCGTCGCCGACTCGCCCGAGAGGGTGCCTTCGTGAAGGGCAGCCTCGCGCACACCTACGTGCCCGTGCACGCCTACCGGTCTCAGCTGCCGCCGCTACCGTGGGCGCAGGGAGCGGACGAGTACGACCACGATCGCCAGCCCGACTAGCCCGCCCAAGGCCCAGCCCCACGCCGAGCGCTGACTCGAGTCGTCCCCGGGGAGCTCGGTGCCGTCCTGGGAGCCCGGCGTCGGGGTCGTCGTCGGCTGCGGCGTCGCGGAGGGGCTCGGCGAAGGTGGCTCGAGGGCACGGAGCACACGCTGTGGCAGCGCGATGCGCAGCACCGGCGCATGCAGACCCTCCGAGGACGCATAGACCGTGCCGTCGGCGGCCACCGCGATGCCCTCGCCCTGCTGCTGCTGTGGCAGGTCGAAGCGGCCCACCTCGGTGAGGTCGGGGAACGAGTAGACCGCCGCCGAGGAGTAGTCGCGGACGATGACGTGGCGACCGTCGGGGAAGAAGGCCGCGTCCGTCGCGATCCCCAGCACGGGGCCGACCTCGGTCAGCCGGTTGGGCTGGTTCGGCGACAGTCGTCGGGGGGCGGCGTAGACGGCACCGCCGAAGACGCCCTTGCTGACGACGTAGAGCTGCCCGGTGGCCGGGTCGGCGAGCAGCGACTCGGCGTCGCGGGGTCCGCCGGGGAACGTCAGCTCGTACGACGTGGGGTCGACGTCGGTGTCGCCGCGGCCGACCGGCACCCGGGCCACGCTGATCGAGTCGCGGGCGGCCTGGTTGTCGCCGATGTCGCCGACCCACATCTCCCCGTCCCCCGCCGGCGCCAGCGCCTCGACATCCACCGGGTCGTCGGACCAGTGCGTCACGCCGACGGTCATGCCGCTGGCGGGGTCGACGACGAAGACCCGGCCGGTGTCGCCCGAGTCGTTGGTGGTGACGAACAGTCCGTCGACGACCGCCAGGCCGCTGGACTCGACGATCGCCGGGTCCTCGAAGACGGTCACCACGTCACCCGGCACCCCCGCGGGGGTGCCCATCAGCGCGGCGACCAGGAACGGCACTGCGGTCGCCCCCAGGAGATAGCGTTCACGCATCGGCGAGCAGCTCCGCCAGGCGGGGTCGGACGGCCCAGGTCGCCACCAGGTCGTCGTACTCCTGCCGAGCGGCCCCGCCCGTGACCGGCCGGCCGGTGCGGACGGCGCGCAGCAGGGTGTTGCGCGGGGTGTGCTCGCTGCCGACGAACTGCATGACGTCGACCCGATAGCCCTGTAGTCGCAGCAGCGACGCGCGCACGGCGTCGGTGAGGGTGTCGGCGAACCGCTCGCGCAGGATGCCGTGCCGGGTCAGCATCGCGTACGGCGCCGGAGTGGGGTGGCGGCGCAGCTGGGCGGCGATGTCGTGGTGGCAGCACGGTGCGGCCAGCACGAGCGGGGCCTCCCAGGCGATCGCCCGGGCCAGCGCGTCGTCGGTGGCGGTGTCGCAGGCGTGCAGCGCCAGCACCACCTCGGGCGCCGGGTCGACCTCGGCCGCCCCGATCGTGCCCACGACAAAGTCGGCCTCGATGCCGAGCTGGCCGGCCAGCGCGGCGTTGTGGACGCGCGACTGCTCGCGGACGTCGACGCCGGTCATCCGCACCGGGAGGCCGCGCACGTGGCTGAGGAACCGGTGGGCCGCAAACGTCAGGTAGGCGTTGCCGCAGCCGAGGTCGGCGATCCGCAGCGGCTCGGTGTCGGTGGGAGTCCGCAGGTGCCCCTTGGCGATCGCCTCGGCGATCGAGGCGTCGAGGATCCGCAGGAACTCCTCGACCTGGCGGTACTTGCCCTGCCGGCTCGGCTTCATCCGACCCTCGTGGTCGGAAAGCCCGAGGGCCACGAACACCGGGTCGTCCTCGGGCAGCAGCCGGCCCTTGTCGCGGTCGTGGTCGCGCTCGACGTCGACCGCCTCGTCCCGGTCGGTGCTGTGCAGCAGCGCCTCGAGCTTCTTGGTGACCCTGACCTGGTGGGACTGGGTGGTGGTGTCGACGTGCCAGTTGCCGAAGGGCTCGTCGAGCAGGTCGTCGACGGCCTGGCGCGCGTCCTCGCCCACGGGGTGGTTGGACGTGTGGGCCTGGGTGTCGTCGTACGCCGTCATCTGGAGGTGGCGGCCCGCCTTCAGGTCGACGTAGCGCAGCTCCACCCGGCGCCACCGGGGCGTGGAACCGCGCTGCCGGCCCGACGCGACCGCCCGCACCAGTGCGTCGGGGTCGAGCAGGTGGGCGCGCATCTGGGCCAGCACACGGAGCAGTGGCTCGGCTGCCATCACTTCACCAGCGCGGCCACGACGACGACGAGGATGAGTCCGGCGAGCGCGACGGGGATGACGAGCCGTCGGTAGCGCGGGTTCACCAGGTGATCCTAGTGAGGTGGCTCCTACGGTCTCCGGGCCGCGGCCGCCAACGCCTCGTGGACCACGTCGAGCACCGGCCGGTCTCCCCCGGTGATCTCGGCCAGCGGCACCCAGGCGACCGCGTCGGTCGTCCCGTCGACCTCGAGCACCTGCGGCTCGGCGTCGTCGGCCACGGTGGCCGCGAAGACCAGGGCCACCGCGTGGTAGTCCTCGAACCGGCCCGAGGGCGCGGTGCCGCTGAAGTGTTCGTCGTGCACGACCAGGAGGTCGCCGACCTGGGCTGTGACGCCGCACTCCTCGCGCACCTCGCGCACCAGGGCGGCAGCCGGCGCCTCGCCGTGGTCGATCCCGCCGCCGGGCAGGCTCCACGAACCGGTGTGGTAGCCGCGGGTGGAGAACCGCACCAGCAGCACCGCGTCGCCGCGACGGACGAGCGCGTAGGCACCGACCCGCTGCATGCGGAACGGGGAGTAGTCGGCCAGCGCCTGCTTCACCATCGGCGCCGTCGGCACGCTCCCGTCGAGAACTGCGTCCAGCGGGTGCCAGGCCGCCTCGATGGTCGACCCGTCGACCTCGAGCACCCGTGGTGACGGGGCGTCGGGCGGCACCCACGCGTCGTACACGATCCGCAGGGCGTGGTAGTCCGCCCGCCGGCCGTCGCGGCGGGCGTGCGGCATGTGCGCCGAGTACACCCTGGCCTGCTCCCCCACCACCGCGTCCAGCCCGGTCTCCTCCTTGATCTCGCGGACCACGGCGTCGCGCGGGTCCTCCCCGTGGTCGAGCCCACCGCCGGGCAGCGTCCACAGCTCCTGCGGAGAGATCCGAGCGGCCAGCCGCGAGAGCAGGATGTGCTCGTCACGCTGGATGACGGCGTACGCCGCCACGCGTTGCCTTCGGGGCAGCGGGGCCATGGTGCCAATCTAGGCGCGTGGATCGCCGATCCCGGTCGAGCCATCGACGGCAGCGAGGCGTGTCGCGCCACTATCGTGGCGGCGATGCCCAAGACCCGCGACCCGTGGCTCGACAACGCCAAGATGGTGCTGGTCACCGTCGTGGTGGTCGGCCACATGATGGTGCTGGTGCCGACCAGCACGCCGGAGTCACGCGTCTACGACTTCATCTACTACTTCCACATCCCGGCGTTCGTGCTGCTGACGGGCTATCTGTCGAAGTCGTTCCGCTACAGCCGCCGCCACCTGTGGGCGCTGGCCACGACGATGGTCGTGCCGTACATCATCTTCTCCTGGCTGATGATCCACTGGCGGGAGACGCTGGACCAGGTGCCGCCGGGCCTCGAGTGGTTCCTCAACCCGCGCTGGCCGATGTGGTACCTCGCCGTCGTGATCATCTGGCGACTGGCGACCCCGCTGCTGCGGGTGCACCCCGTGATGGTGCCGGTCTCGATCGCCGTCAGCCTGCTGGGCGGGCTCACCAACCAGGAGCTCTTCGACCTCAACCGCGCGATGGGGCTGCTGCCGTTCTTCGTGATCGGCCTGCACCTGGCTCCCGAGCAGCTGGCGCTGGTCCGCCGGCGCGGCGCCTGGGTGGTGGGCGTCGTGGGCTCGGCTCTCCTGTGGTGGCTGACCCAGTTCACCGACGACTTGTGGAGCACCCAGTTCCTCTACTGGCGCGCGCCCTACTCGGAGCTCGGCGCAAGCGACCTGGATGGCATCTGGATCCGGGCCAGGTTGATCGTGATCGCGCTGATGGCCGTGGCCACGGTGCTCACGTTGATCCCGCACCGGCAGAGCTTCATCACCCGGATGGGCCAGTGGACGCTGGTGGTCTATCTCTGCCACGGCTTCGTGGTGCGCTACCTGGAGTACCAGGGGTTCAGCGACTGGCTGCCCAGCGCGCCATGGCCCGCCATCGCGATCACCATCGCCGTCGGTGTCGCCCTCGCCCTCTTCATCGCTTGGGAGCCGGTGGCTCGCGTGCTCAACTACGTCGTCGACCCCGTCAACAGCCTGCTCCGCCTGCGCCGGAAGTCGTCGACCCCCACCGGCGCGCGCTGAGCCGTAGCCTGCGTCCATGGCCACCTTCGTGCTCACAGTTCTCGGCGATGACCGACCGGGTCTGGTGTCCGCAATTTCGGCCCCGATCAGCGCGCACGGCGCGAGCTGGGAGCGCAGTCAGCTCTCCCAGCTGGCGGGCAAGTTCGCCGGCATCGTCTTGGTATCCGTCGCCGACAAGCGATTCGACGCGCTGTCCGCGGACCTGAAGGCCCTCAAGGACGAAGGCCTGCAAGTAGTCCTCGAGCGCACCGACGATCCCGACGAGCGCGAGTCCCTGCGGCTGAATCTCGAGCTGCTCGGGGGCGACCATCCCGGCATCGTGGCCGAGATCTCCTCATCCCTGGCCGCTCGCGGCATCAGCATCGACGAGCTGAGCACCGACGTGCGGGACGCCCCCATGGCCGGCGGGACGATCTTCGAGGCCAGCGCGGTGCTCAGCGTCCCGCCGACGACGAGCATCGAGCAGCTGCGGTCGATGCTCGAGGGGCTTGCGAACGAGCTGATGGTGGAGATCACGCTGTCGACCGACTGACGCCTGGCGACCTGGGGGACTTACGCGCGGAGCCTTCACAGGGCTAGGTTGCCCGGAACGGTCGCGGCTGGGGGCTGCGCCGGGGAGGAAACCGTCATGGCACGTCGTCCTGGTCCGCTCTTCACCATCGCGACGGCCGCCGCCGCGATGGCCATCGCCGCCGCCGGCGTCCAGTCGGGTGCGGCCGCGGGGCTCAAGAAGCCGGCGCCGCCACCCAAGCCCGACAAGGTCGTCATCATCGTCGTCGACGCTCTGAGCAAGGAGATCGTCGACAAGTACGACATGGCCAACGTGCAGGCGTTGATGGCCGATGGCGTCGACACGCCCCGTAGCTACCTCGGGCACACCGGCTCGGTCACCGTGGTCACCCACAACGTGATCACGTCCGGCCAGCTGCCCAAGCACATGGGTTGGACCAGCGAGGGCTACCGCGATGTCGACAACGTCTTGGGAGGAGGGGAGGCAGGCAACCCGAGCAACCTCTACATCACCAGCGATGCGACGAGCGACCTCACCAAGCTGCAGCAGCACGCCGGCTATCCCAAGCTCGACGACTACCTCGAGGCGGCAGACCCGACCGCCAAGCAGTTCACGATCAGCCCGAAGGGGTACGCCGGGTTCGCCTTCGGCAGCGACGCGTCCGACGCGATCATCACCTTTAGGAGCGCCCCTGCGTGCGCCGGCCTGTCGTGGCGTCGGCCCAGCGCCGGCGCGCCGTCGTACATCGCCAGCCCCGACGACTGCACCAACCCGTTCTGGGTGCACAACGGCTACCCGGACTACGCCTACGACACCGACCACCTGCCCGCGCTCCTCTACCCGCTCGACAGTGACCGCTATGTGACCGGCCACGACGCGGCGCACCCGGGCGGCGACGTCTGGGCGGCTGACGCCGCGATCGCGATCATGCGCAGCCCCGACAACTGGAACGGCATCTTCGTGACGCTGCCCGGCGTCGACAAGGCCGCGCACATGTGGGGCGGCGTGACCGACCCCGGCCCGACCGGCGCCGACGGCGACGCCATGACCCACCTGGCCGCCGCCGCCGCGACGGCCGACGAGCAGGTCGGCAACATCATGGCGGAGCTCGAGACGCAAGGGGAGCTCGACAACACGTTGGTCGTGCTCACCGCCGACCACGGCTCGGTCGCGGCCGCGCCGGGGCACTTCCACGGCGAGGACGTCGCCGTGCGCGACTACGGCTACTACAACTGGTACTACGGCGACGCCGAGAACGACCCGGTCACCTACGACCAGCCGCAGGACGCCCTCAAGCCGCTGACAGACGGGGGCAACGTCGGGCTCTCCTACAGCGACTCGATGCTGAGCGTGTGGCTCAAGGTCCAGTCACCGGAGGAAATCGCCGAGGCCGCCGCGGTGATGCAGACCCTGCCGGACGTCACGGCCGTCTGGCGTCGCGACGGCGACCACTTCACCCGGGTCTCGCCGATCCGCTGGGACCTGATGTCCTCGGGCGGCGAGCGGTCGTGGTTCGCTCGCAAGGCGCAGGAGCTCGTCGACACCCAGGCCGCCGTCTACGGTCCCGACCTCGTGGCGACCCTCCCGGACAACACCACCTACTCGGTCCACGGCGACCACGGCGGCATCCAGCGGGCCACCCAGCAGATCCCGATCGTCTTCGCGGGCGCCGGGCTGTCCAGCCGCGACCTGCACGCCGAGTTCAGGTCCGTCGACATCATGCCGACGATCCTCGAGGCGATGGGGATCGCGGCGACGTACCCGATGGACGGCATCGCCTACCCGCTCCCGACGAACGGGCCGCCGCATCGCTGAAGGCTCGACCGTCAGCAGCTGAAAACGCGCACGCGTTCAGTCGGCGGCGGCCTGCGCCGCTGCCTCGACCTTGGCGCGGTACGCCGCCCAGTCGATCAGGTCGAAGCCCGGCACGCTCGGGTCGCCGTCGTAGCGGCCGACGTCACCGTCGATCGTCTCCCGGACGATGTCGAGGTGGCCCGCGTGGCGGGCCGTCTCGGTCGTCATGTGCACCAGGATCTGGTGCAACGTCACCACCCGCCGCTCCTGCGGCCACCACGGCACCTCACCGGTCGCGTCGAGCTCGAGCTCTTCGAAGGTCTCCAGGGCGTGCTCCCAGGACGCGCGGTAGAGGTCGGTCACCGAGGCCGTCGACTCCTCGGGCGTCACCCACATGTCGGCGTTGACGTCGGCGTCCTCGGCGAGCCATGGCAGGTCGTGCGGGAACGGGCGCCCGAACGTGTCGCCGAAGTAGCCCGCCTGCACGCTCGCGAGGTGCTTGACCACGCCGAGCAGGTTGGTGCCGGTCGGCGTGACGGGCCGCCGCAGGTCGTACTCCGAGAGGCCGGCCAGCTTGCCGAGCACCGCGACCTGCAGCTTGGCGAGGCCGTCGACGAGGGTGGTCTTCGGGTCCGGGGTGTTCACCCCGGCATCGTAGGCGGATCGATGGGCGGGCCCCATGACGGCGGCACCGCCGTGCGCGGCACCTCGTCGAGACCGAGCGCCTCGGCGCGGTCGGGTGCGTGGCCGCCGAGGTGCGCGGGGTACCACGGCGCCTGCTCCCCCGGCCGCGGCACGTGCGCGGGGTGGCGTTGGAGCCCCTCCAGCAGGTCGGTCAGCGCGCACCCGAGCCGCTCGGTCGCGGCCACCAAGCCCTCGTCGGGCCCCACCGTCAACGGCGCACCGAAGGCCACGTCGACCCGACGTCCGCGCTTGAAGCTGGGCCGTGGCCCCTTGCCGTCGACCGGCCGGCCGACCGACGCGATCCGCTGCATGCCCCACAGGGCCAGCGGCACGATCGGCGCCCCGGTGTCGCGCGCGAGGGCCGCCGTGCCCGGCATCAGCGCGCGCACGGCGTACGCGTAGGAGATGCCGGCCTCCGGGAAGATGCCGACCGCCTCGCCCTCGCGAAGCAGTCGACGAGCCGCCAGGTACGCCGCCGCCGGAGCTGCCCGGTCCACCGGCACGTGCCGCATGCCGTCCATGGCGCGGGCGACGCGCGTGTTCCACACGTCGTGACGGGTCAGGAACCGCACCCATCGGCCGCCCTGGTGCGCTGCCAGCCCGATGGCCAGGAAGTCCGGGTAGGAGCCATGGGTGGCCGCGATGATCACCGGTCCCGTCCGCGGTAGGTGCTCCAGGCCGGTCACGTGCATCCGCAAGCCGAGGGCGCGCACGCTCAGCCGGGTGAGCACGCCCGTGACCTGGTACCAGCCCTCGCGGGGCACGCCGACCGCGCCCTCAGCTGAACGGCGGCCGGGCGTCACGGGCCAGCGACCGCCGGCCCGCCCAGCGCCACACACGGGCGGCCCGGTCGCGGTCCTCGTCGGTGACCAGGTTGCCCATCCACCGCAGCGCCAGCGTCATCAGCCAGTCCGAACGCATCCCCGCCGGGCCCAGCGCCGGCAGCAATCGCGGCACCGTCACGAGGCCCGCCAACCGCCGCGCGATCGAGAACGACTCGCCGTACTGCTCGCGGAGCACGGTCGGCCAGACGCGCGACAGGTCGTCGTGCCCGGTCATCGCCTCGACCACCAGCCGCCCGCTCTCCAGGCCGTAGTCGATGCCCTCGCCGTTGAGCGGGTTCACGCAGGCGGCCGCGTCGCCGATCAGCGCCCAGTTGGCGCCGGCCACGCCGGACACGGCCCCACCCATCGGCAGCAGCGCCGAGGTCGGCATCCGCAGCTCCCCCTCGAGCCCGAACTCGGCCCGCCGCTGGTCGGCGTAGAAGCTCATCAGCGGCTTGATCGCCACGTTGGCCGGCCGCTTCGACGTGGCCAGGGTGCCGACGCCGATGTTCACCTCGCCGTTGCCGAGCGGGAAGATCCAGCCGTAGCCGGTCAGGATCTTCTCGTCCTCCCCACGCAGCTCGAGGTGCGAGCTGATCCACGGGTCGTCCGACATCGTGGAGTCGACGTAGCAGCGCCCGGCCACGCCGTAGACCGTCTCGCGGTGCCACTCGCGACCCAGCACCTTGCCCAGCGGCGAACGCACGCCGTCGGCCACCACCACCCGGTCGCAGGCCACTTCGAAGGTCGCCCCATCAGGAGCACCGTCGGCAAACACCACCGCCGCCACCCGCCCGCCGTCCATCCGTACGTCGACCGCCCGCACGCCGTCGATCGCCTCCGCGCCCGCCTTGATCGCGGTGGTCCGCAGGTGGTCGTCGAGCTCGGTCCGCGCCACGGCCGAACCCCAGTCGGGCAACGACCCACCCGGCCAGTCGAGATAGAGCGTCTGGCCGAACCCGTGCGCCCGCAGCCCCCGGTTGACCGTGTGGGCGCGCAGCCAGTCCTCCAGCCCGAGCCTCTGCAGCTCACCGATCGCCCGCGGCGTCAGCCCGTCGCCACACGTCTTGTCGCGAGGAAACACCGCCGCATCCGTCAGCAGCACGTCCAGCCCCGCCTGCGCCGCCCACGCCGCCGCCGCCGACCCCGCCGGCCCCGCCCCCACCACGAGCACATCCGTGCGCAAAGGGGCGGCCGCGTTCACGCCCAGATTCTCGCAGGCAGAGTCACATCAAGATGACCCGGGCCTCTCGCTGGTCGAGCCGGGCGAGCCGCTAGGCGAGCCCGTGTCGAGACCCAGGGTTTGAGGCTGCTTCGTCACTCACCGGGTTTCGAGACGCGTCACGCGGCCCCAGCACGCTGGGGCCGCGTCGACGCTCCTCAACCTTGTCGCCATTTCTCTGCCGAGCAAGCTCGGCAGAGGGCGACTAATTCTGGAACGGACCGAAGTCGAAGTCGTCCAGAGCAACGGGCTGGGCCGTGCCGGTGTTGCCGAACTCGTAGTCGTAGGAGTCGTAACCGGTGACGGAGTACGCCGCGGCGCGGGCCTCCTCGGTCGGCTCCACCCGGATGTTGCGGTAGCGCTCGAGTCCGGTGCCGGCGGGGATCAGCTTGCCGATGATCACGTTCTCCTTCAGCCCGCGCAGGGAGTCGGAGCGCCCGTGGATCGCCGCGTCGGTGAGCACCCTGGTCGTCTCCTGGAAGGAGGCGGCCGAGAGCCACGACTCGGTGGCCAGCGAGGCCTTCGTGATGCCCATCAGCACCGGGCGACCCGAGGCCGGCTTGCCGCCCTCGGAGACCACGCGACGGTTCTCGTTCTCGAACACCACGCGGTCGATGAGCTCGGACGGCAGCATGTTGGTGTCGCCCGACTCGATGACCGTGATCCGGCGCAGCATCTGCCGCACGATGATCTCGATGTGCTTGTCGTGGATCGAGACGCCCTGGCTGCGGTAGACCGCCTGGACCTCCTGGACCAGGTGCTCCTGGGCGGTCCGCACACCGAGGATGCGCAGCACGTCGTGCGGGTCCTCGGTGCCGACGATCAGCTTCTGGCCGACCTCGACCCGGTCGCCGTCGGCGACGAGCAGGCGCGACCGCTTCGACACGGGGTACTCCTGCACCTCTGAGCCGTCGTCGGGGGTGATGAGCACCTTGCGGGACTTGTCGGTCTCCTCGATCTCCACGCGACCGGCGGTCTCCGCGATCGGCGTGCGCCCCTTGGGCATCCGCGCCTCGAAGATCTCCTGCACACGCGGCAGACCCTGGGTGATGTCCTCTGCCGAGGCCACACCACCCGTGTGGAACGTCCGCATCGTCAGCTGGGTGCCGGGCTCACCGATCGACTGGGCGGCGATGATGCCGACCGCCTCGCCGATGTCGACGAGCTTGCCGGTGGCCAGGGAGCGGCCGTAGCACTTGGCGCAGGTGCCGGTCTTGGCGTCGCACGACAGGACCGAGCGCACCTTGACGACCTCGATGCCGGCCGAGACGAGCTCGCCGATCTTGACGTCGCCGAGGTCGTCGCCCGCCGCGGCCAGCTTCTCGCCGGTCTCGGGGTGGACGATGTCGACCGCGGAGGTGCGGGCGTAGGCCGAGGTCTCGGCGTTGTCGTCCTTGCGGACGCTCGCCGTCCTCGCCGCGCACGCCGATCCGCTTGTCGAGGCCACGCTCGGTGCCGCAGTCGTCCTCACGGATGATGACGTCCTGCGACACGTCGACCAGACGACGGGTCAGGTAGCCCGAGTCGGCGGTCCGCAGCGCGGTGTCGGCCAGTCCCTTGCGGGCACCGTGGGTGGAGATGAAGTACTCCAGCACCGACAGGCCCTCGCGGAAGTTCGCCTTGATCGGCCGCGGGATGATGTCGCCCTTCGGGTTGGCCACCAGACCACGCATGGCCGCCACCTGACGGATCTGCATCATGTTTCCGGAGGCACCCGACGTCACCATCATGAAGATGGGGTTGGTCTTGTCGAAGTTGGCTTCCATCTCCGCGGCGACCTTGTTGGAGGCCTCCGTCCAGATCTCGATGAGGTCCTGACGACGCTCGTCGTCGGTGACCAGGCCCTGCTCGTACTGACGCTGGACCTTGGCGGCCCGGTCCTCGTACGCCGACAGGATCTTGAGCTTGCTGGCGGGCGTGGTCACGTCGTCGATCGACACGGTCACACCGGACCGGGTGGCCCAGTGGAAGCCGGTGTCCTTGAGCGCGTCCAGGGACGCCGCAACCTCGACCTTGGTGTAGCGCTCGGCCAGGTCGTTGACGATCGTGCCCAGCGCCTTCTTGCCCACCTCGAAGTTCACGTAGGGGTAGTCGGCGGGCAGGGTGTCGTTGAAGAGCGAGCGACCCAAGGTGGTCTCGAGGGTCAGCGACTGACCCTCCGCCCACTCGTCGAGCCCGAGCTCCAGCGGCGGGATGATGTCGTCGAACCGGATCTTGATCTTGCTCTGCAGCGTGATCTGACCCATGTCGAACGCCATGATCGCCTCGGCCGCCGAGGAGAATGCACGGCCTTCGCCGGGCTCGCCCTCACGGTCGGTGGTCAGCCAGAAGATGCCGATGATCATGTCCTGCGAGGGCATGGTCACCGGGCGGCCGTCCGACGGCTTCAGGATGTTGTTGGTCGACAGCATCAGGATCCGTGCCTCGGCCTGCGCCTCGGCGGACAGCGGCAGGTGCACCGCCATCTGGTCACCGTCGAAGTCGGCGTTGAACGCGCCGCAGACGAGCGGGTGGATCTGGATGGCCTTGCCCTCGATCAGCTGGGGCTCGAAGGCCTGGATGCCGAGGCGGTGCAGGGTGGGTGCTCGGTTGAGCAGCACCGGGTGCTCGGTGATGACCTCTTCGAGGACGTCCCAGACGACCGGACGGGCGCGCTCGACCATCCGCTTGGCGGACTTGATGTTCTGCGCGTGGGAGAGGTCGACGAGCCGCTTCATCACGAAGGGCTTGAAGAGCTCGAGCGCCATCTGCTTGGGCAGACCGCACTGGTGCAGCTTCAGCTGCGGACCGGACACGATCACCGAGCGGCCGGAGTAGTCGACCCGCTTGCCGAGCAGGTTCTGACGGAAGCGACCCTGCTTGCCCTTGAGCATGTCGGACAGCGACTTCAGCGGCCGGTTGCCCGGGCCGGTGACGGGACGACCGCGGCGACCGTTGTCGAACAGCGAGTCGACGGCCTCCTGGAGCATCCGCTTCTCGTTGTTGACGATGATCTCGGGCGCGCCGAGGTCGAGCAGCCGCTTGAGCCGGTTGTTGCGGTTGATGACGCGGCGGTAGAGGTCGTTGAGGTCGGACGTCGCGAACCGACCACCGTCGAGCTGCACCATCGGGCGCAGGTCCGGTGGGATGACCGGGACGGCGTCGAGCACCATGCCGAGCGGGCTGTTGTTGGTCTTGCGGAACGCGTCGACCACCTTGAGCCGCTTGAGGGCGCGGACCTTGCGCTGACCCTTGCCGGTCGCGATCGTCTCGCGCAGCGAGTCGACCTCGGCCTCGATGTCGAAGGTCTCGAGGCGCTTCTGGATCGCCGTGGCGCCCATGTGGCCCTCGAAGTACTTGCCGAACCAGTTCTTCATCTCGCGGTAGAGCATCTCGTCGCCCATCAGGTCCTGGACCTTGAGGGACTTGAAGGTGCTCCACACCTCGTCGAGGCGGTCGAGCTCGCGCTGGGCGCGGTCGCGCAGCTGCTTCATCTCGCGCTCGGCGCCGTCCTTGACCTTGCGGCGGGCGTCGGCCTTGGCGCCCTCGGCCTCCAGGGACGCGAGGTCCTCCTCGAGCTTCTTGGCGCGGTCCTCGATGGAGCCGTCGCGACGCTTCTCGAGCCGCTCACGCTCCAGCTGGACCTTGCCCTCGAGCGAGGTCAGGTCGCGGTGGCGGGCGTCCTCGTCGACGGCGGTGATCATGTACGCAGCGAAGTAGATGACCTTCTCGAGGTCCTTCGGCGCCAGGTCGAGCAGGTAGCCGAGCCGGCTGGGCACACCCTTGAAGTACCAGATGTGCGTGACCGGGGCGGCCAGCTCGATGTGGCCCATCCGCTCGCGACGGACCTTGCTCCGGGTCACCTCGACGCCGCAGCGCTCGCAGATGATGCCCTTGAAGCGCACGCGCTTGTACTTGCCGCAGTAGCACTCCCAGTCCCGGGTAGGACCGAAGATCTTCTCGCAGAAGAGGCCGTCACGCTCGGGCTTGAGCGTGCGGTAGTTGATGGTCTCCGGCTTCTTGACCTCACCGTGGCTCCACGTGCGGATGTCATCCGCGGTGGCCAGGCCGATCTGAAGCTGGTCGAAGAAGTTCACGTCAAGCACAGTGGCTTTTTCCTTCGGTTAGTTCTTTGGATTCGAAGCTGTGGACTGAGCTGGTCTCGCACGCCCGTCGCCTAGCGGCTCGGGCAGCTCGACCACCGAACGTCTCGGTGGTCGAGACCGCGAGCTCAGCGAGCGGCGTCGAGACCACCACGTCAGACTTCTTCGACGCTGCTGGGCTCGCGACGAGACAGGTCGATGCCGAGCTCCTCGGCCGCCCGGAAGACGTCTTCCTCGGCGTCCTTCATCTCGATGGCCGTGCCGTCCTGGGACAGCACCTCCACGTTGAGGCAGAGCGACTGCATCTCCTTGACGAGCACCTTGAACGACTCGGGGATGCCCGAGTCGGGGATGTTCTCGCCCTTGACGATGGCCTCGTAGACCTTCACGCGGCCCGGCACGTCGTCGGACTTGATCGTCAGCAGCTCCTGCAGGGCGTAGGCGGCGCCGTAGGCCTCCATCGCCCAGACCTCCATCTCGCCGAACCGCTGGCCGCCGAACTGGGCCTTACCGCCCAGGGGCTGCTGCGTGATCATCGAGTAGGGGCCGGTGCTGCGTGCGTGGATCTTGTCGTCGACGAGGTGGTGCAGCTTGAGGATGTACATGTAGCCGACCGAGACGGGGTCCGGGAAAGGCTCCCCGGAGCGACCGTCGAACAGGTTCGCCTTGCCGGTGTCGTCGATCAGGCGGACACCGTCACGGGTCGGGAACGTCGCCCCGAGCAGGCCGGTGATCTCGTCCTCACGGGCACCGTCGAAGACCGGCGTCGCCACCTTGGTGTTGGGCTCGGCCTTCTCGGCGTGGATGGAGATGAGCCGCTGCTTCCAGCCGCTGGGGTCGGAGTCGGACTTCGCCCCCTTGGTGGCGTGCAGGTCGAGGTCCCAGCCCTGCCTGGCCAGCCACCCCAGGTGCAGCTCGAGGATCTGGCCGATGTTCATCCGGCGGGGCACGCCCAGCGGGTTGAGGACCACGTCGACCGGGGTGCCGTCCTCCATGAACGGCATGTCCTCGATCGGCAGGATCTTGGCGATGACGCCCTTGTTGCCGTGGCGCCCGGCGAGCTTGTCGCCGACCGAGATCTTGCGCTTCTGGGCGACGTAGACGCGGACCAGCTGGTTGACGCCCGGGGGCAGCTCGTCGCCGTCCTCGCGGTCGAAGACGCGGACGCCGATGACCGTGCCGGACTCGCCGTGCGGCACCTTCATCGAGGTGTCGCGGACCTCGCGCGCCTTCTCACCGAAGATCGCGCGGAGCAGCCGCTCCTCGGGGGTCAGCTCGGTCTCGCCCTTGGGCGTGACCTTGCCGACCAGGATGTCGCCCGTGGTGACCTCGGCGCCGATGCGGATGATGCCGCGCTCGTCGAGGTCGGCCAGCATCTCCTCGGAGACGTTGGGGATGTCGCGGGTGATCTCCTCGGGGCCGAGCTTGGTGTCGCGGGCGTCGACCTCGTGCTCCTCGATGTGGATCGAGGTGAGGACGTCCTCCTGGACCAGCCGCTGGCTGAGGATGATCGCGTCCTCGTAGTTGTGGCCCTGCCAGGGCATGAAGGCCACGAGCAGGTTGGTGCCCAGGGCCATCTCGGCCTTGTCGGTGCAGGGACCGTCGGCGATCGGGGTGCCGACCTCGAGCCGGTCGCCCTCGGTCACCAGCGGCCGCTGGTTGATGCAGGTGCCCTGGTTGGAGCGGCGGAACTTGGCCAGCTTGTAGGTCTGGTAGGTCCCGTCGTCGTTCATCGTCTCGACGAAGTCGGCCGAGACCTCCTTGACGACTCCGGCCTTCTCGGCGACCACGACGTCGCCGGCGTCGACGGCGGCGCGGTACTCCATGCCGGTGCCGACCAGCGGCGAGTCGCTCCGGATGAGCGGCACGGCCTGACGCTGCATGTTGGCGCCCATCAGCGCGCGGTTGGCGTCGTCGTGCTCCAGGAACGGGATCAGCGCGGTCGCGACCGACACCATCTGGCGCGGCGAGACGTCCATGTAGTCGACGTCCTCGGCCGGGACCTCGGACACGTCACCGTGACGCTGACGGACCAGCACCCGCTCCTCGGTGAAGCGGCCCTTGTCGTCGAGCGGCGCGTTGGCCTGCGCGATGACGTACTTGTCCTCGTCGTCGGCGGTGAGGTAGTCGATCTGCGCGGAGACCTTGCCCTTGACCACCTTGCGGTAGGGCGTCTCGACGAAACCGAACGGGTTGATCCGGCCGTAGGACGCCAGCGAGCCGATCAGGCCGATGTTGGGACCCTCAGGGGTCTCGATCGGGCACATCCGGCCGTAGTGGCTGTGGTGGACGTCGCGGACCTCCATGCCGGCGCGGTCACGGGACAGACCACCGGGACCCAGCGCCGAGAGGCGACGCTTGTGGGTCAGGCCCGAGATCGGGTTGGTCTGGTCCATGAACTGGCTGAGCTGGGAGGTCCCGAAGAACTCCTTCAGCGCGGCCACGACGGGACGGATGTTGATCAGTGACTGCGGCGTGATCGCCTCGACGTCCTGGGTCGTCATCCGCTCGCGGACCACCCGCTCCATGCGCGCCAGACCGGTGCGCAGCTGGTTCTGGATCAGCTCGCCCACCGTGCGCATCCGGCGGTTGCCGAAGTGGTCGATGTCGTCTGCCAGCACCTCGATGGCCTTGCCCTCGGGGTCGTGCATCTCCTTGCCGGCGGAGTCGGCGAGGGTCGCGTCGCCGTTGTGGAGGCGCACGATGTAGCGGATCGCGGCGACGACGTCGTCGACCGTCAGAGTCTGCTGGTCGAAGGCCTCGTGCAGGCCGAGCTTCTTGTTGATCTTGTAGCGGCCGACCTTGGCCAGGTCGTAGCGCTTGGGGTTGAAGTAGTAGTTGTTGAGCAGCGTCTGGGCGGCCTCGCGGGTCGGCGGCTCACCCGGGCGCAGCTTGCGGTAGATGTCGAGCAGCGCGTCGTCCTGGCCCTGGGTGTGGTCCTTCTCCAGGGTCAGCATCATCGACTCGTACTGGCCGAACTCCTCGCGGATCTGCTCGTTGGTCCAGCCGAGGGCCTTGAGCAGCACCGTGACGTTCTGCTTGCGCTTGCGGTCGAGGCGGACGCCGACCATGTCGCGCTTGTCGATCTCGAACTCCAGCCACGCGCCGCGGCTCGGGATCAGCTTGGCGGTGTAGATGTCCTTGTCGGACGTCTTGTCGGCGTTGCGCTCGAAGTAGACACCCGGCGAACGCACGAGCTGGGACACCACGACCCGCTCGGTGCCGTTGATGATGAAGGTGCCCTTGGGCGTCATCAGCGGGAAGTCGCCCATGAAGACCGTCTGGCCCTTGATCTCGCCGGTCTCGTTGTTGGTGAACTCGGCGGAGACGTAGAGCGGTGCGGAGTAGGTGAAGTCCTTCTCCTTGCACTCGTCGACGGTGTACTTCGGGTCGTAGAAGACCGGGTCCTCGAACGAGAGCGACATGGTCTCGGAGAAGTCCTCGATCGGGGAGATCTCCTCGAAGATCTCCTGGAGGCCGGACTTCTCGGAGACGTCCTCGCCCTTCTCGCGGCGACGGAGGACCTCCGCCTCCCAGGCGTCGTTGCCGACCAGCCAGTCGAAGCTGTCGGTCTGGAGAGAGAGGAGCTTGGGAACCTCGAGAGGTTCGGCGATCTTTGCGAATGAGATGCGGCGGGGATTGTCAGCGATGCTGCGCGCGGCCAAGAGGTGTCCTTCAGACGAGTCCTGGGGGATGGCGCCGACCAACCACAGAATCAGCCACCGGGCAGGCGATCAGTATTTGAGGGCGGGCGCGAGGGGCCACGATAGCCGAAAGATGAGCGCGCCACAAGACGGCAAGCAAGCCCGGATTGGACGTGGGCGAGTCGCTGCCGATGATGATGACCCTCCCGAAGCCCTCAGGTCAAGCACATCGGCGGAGTTCCTGTGGATGAACCAGACCAGCACGCCGGCCCCGGGACCCCGTCAGCAGGCCCGTCAAGAGGCCCGTCAGGAGGTCGGGGAGGTGACCAGGTCGTCGACCAGCCAGCTGTTTCCGACCCGCTGCAGGGTCACGGTCACCTGGTCCTTGTAGACCACGGGCTCCTTGAGCTGCTTGTTGGTGGTCGGCCGGTTGACGAAGACCAGCACCGACACCCGGTCGTCGCCGGAGCGGACGATGCCAGAGGCGATCACCTCGGCGGTCACCACCGTCCTGGTCTCGGGTGCGTTGTCCTTGATGACCTGGAAGAGCTTGGCGTATTCCTTCTTGTAGTCCGCCGTCATGTAGGCCTCGGCCGCCAGCTGGTCCGCGTCGAGGTCCCCTTCTCGACTCCCGTCGTAGGACAGGATCGGCACGATCGCCCGCTCGGCGGTGCTCTGGGCGTCGCGGGTCGATGCGGCGATGCTGGCGTCGCTGGGTGAGGTGACGGCCAGCAGCGTGCAGGCACCGACCACCAGCGCCGCGACGACACCGGCCACGACCAGCGCCCAGCCCGGTATCACACGCTTCGGGCCGCTCGATGACGATGCAGTTGAGAGCCACTGGTTTCGAGACGGGCGCGCGGGCGCCCTCCTCAACCAGCGGGCTCGGCGAGATGTCGACCGCGAGCTCGGCGTCGTACGCCGCCCGCTGCTCGGGGTCGAGCAGGACCTCGGCGGCACGGTTCAGCACCCGGAAGCGTCGGTCCGAGGGGTCGAGGTCGGCGATGGCGGCCTTCCACGCCGAGCGGATCTCGGCCTCGCCGGCGCCGGGCTCGACGCCCAGCAGGTCGTACCAGCTCGGGTTCACGGGGTCACTCCCGTCACGGGAGTGAAGTCGTCCACCAGCCACTGGCCCTTGACCTTCACCAGCGTGACCTCGATCCGGAAGGGCGAGGGTTCGCGCTGGCCCGCCTTCGGGTAGGAGTCGGTGAAGGCGCCGGCGACCAGGGCGGTCGCGGAGTCGCCGTCGATGGTCGCGACGCCCGTGGCGAACACATCTGCCCGGCGTGAGATCCCGGCCTCGGCAACCAGCTGCTCGGCCGTCGCGGCCTCCTTCTCGAAGGACACCGCGAACTTGGGCGTGATGACCTCCTTGACGCGCGAGCGGTACTCGGGCATCCCGCCCTTGTCGTCGAGCAGCTCGGGGCCGTAGGTGCCCATCCGCAGCATGAACTGGCGGGTCTGGGCCATCACCTCTTCGCGCTGGCCCTGCAGCTGCGCCTGCTCGCCCTCGACCCCGACGGCGTCCACGTCGCGGGTCGTCAGCAGCCAGGCCATCACGCCGAGGCCGGCGAGGATGATCACGACGAGCCCGACCAGCAGGCCCCGGCGGAACCCAGCCGACCGGGTCGGCGAGGTCTCGGGGTCCTCGGTCGGGGTGCTCGCCACGGGCCTATCGTCCACCCGCAGCAGCTCGGCAACCGACTTCATGGCTCTGGATCACTCCCGACTCGACATGAGCGGCTGAAGGAACAGCCACTTCCACGAATCCCCTCCCAGGGTTCGAGGTGCAAACGATCCCGGGGACGAAAGGTCACGCGGCACGCGCGGGCCCCAGTGCAGCTTTCCGGATGCCGGGTCGTACGACGCCACCGGCGCGCGGTACGCCGCACCGGCGCGACGCGGCGCGTTCTGGGCGCCGCGAGCGTTGGACTGGGTCGGCGGCTCGGCGCAGTGTGCGTTCATGTTCATCGGCCGGTTGGTGCCGTCCTGGGGCGGCCGGCGGTCGGTCGACTCGTAGCCGCCGTGGCAGACCACGGGCTGGTCGGTGAGGATCATGCCGAAGTGGGCGTCGTAGAGACCGGTGTCGGCCGACTTGCCGACGACGGTGAAGCCACCCTCGACGACGTACGGGTAGAGCACCAAGATCTGCTCGATCCCGTCCAGGTGCGCGACCACGACCTCACCGGTGGTGACCAGCTCGTTGATGAGCTCGGCGAGGTCGACCTTGTTGTCGTCGAGGAAGGTGCGCAGCTCGTTGGCCGTGGCGGAGCCGTTGTCGATCACGGCGCGCAGGTCCTTGTCGGAGCCGGCCAGGGTGCCGCTGAAGAGCCTGAGCTTGGACGCGAAGGTGCGGATCGCGCTGGCCGAGGCGACCTGGCCCTTGAGGACGGTGTTGCTGTCCTTGATGAGGGCGGTCGTGATGTCGAAGTTGGCGTTGGCGGCCGTGATGAACGACGTGCCGCTGTCGATGATCCGCTCGAGATCCTGCCCGGTGCCGCCGAACGCGGCGCCCATCTCGGTGACCGTGGTCTGCAGGGCCTGCTGGTCGACCGACTCCACGGTGGTCGAGATGTCGGACAGCAGGGTCTGGGTCGCGATCGGCGTCCTGGTGTCCTCGGGTGCGATCTCGGAGTTGTCGCGCAGGAAGGGTTTGCCGTCGGTCTGCGGCTGCAGCTCGACGTACTGCTCCCCCACGGCCGACCGGTTGCCGACGACGGCCAGGGCGTCCGAGGGGATGGAGTCGTAGTCGTTGTCGATGTCGAGATAGACGTCGACGCCGGCGTCGGTCAGCTCCAGCTTGTCGACCTGGCCGACGCGTACGCCGCGGTAGCTCACCTCGCCGCCGGCGAAGATGCCGCCGGACTCGGTGAAGTGGGCCACGACCGTGTACGACGTGTCGGTGATCAGCCGGTCGAGCCGGGCGTAGCGCGCGCCGACGTAGCTCACGCCGATCAGCGTGATCAGCACGAAGATGACGAGCTGGACCTTGGTCCGACGGGTGATCACGGCGCCTTCCTCTTCCTGGGTCACCATGCCGGGCACCAGCAGCGAGACCAGGGTCGGGTCATAGAGCTCCATCAGCTGCGCAACCGTCGGGCCGCGCTGACCGAACTCGATCCGAGGGCCGTAGCCGGCGCGCGGCAGCAGCGTCGGGAGGAAGGTCGGCAGCACGGTCGGCAGGACGGTCGGGTCCAACGTGGGAGGCGGCGAGCCCGAGGGCAGACCCGGGAGCAGCGCGAGCTGCTTGCAGACCGCCTTGTCCTCGTTCTCCTGCTTGGCGCACTCCTCCTTGAGCTGGGCCAGCTCCTCGGGCGTGGCCAGCACCCTCTGGCAGGCCTCGCTGGCGATGTCGCCGCTCTGCAGGCACTGGAGGACGTTGCTCAGGATGATCGTCGGGTCGAGGATCGTCGGCAGGTTGGTCGGCAGCGTGGGCAGTCCGGTCGGCAGACCGGTGGGCAGACCGGTCGGCAGGGTGATGCCGGTGTCGATGTTGAGGTCGAGGGTCACAGACAGGTTGGTGTAGTCGCCCATGTGCAGGTTGCGCGCGACCTGCGGGTCGCGGCCGACGACCTCGTCGACGAACGGGTAGGTCAGGAACACGTTGAAGGAGTTGGCGAAGTCGTCGCCGGAGGCGGCCAGCTGGGAGAGCACGGGTGTGAGCTGCTGAAGCGAGTCGATGGTCGCGGCCTTGGAAGCCGTGATCACCCGGACGCCGACGTCGCTGAGCTCGGCCAGCGCCTGGAGCATCTTGACCAGGTCGCGGCGCTGCTGGTCGATCGAGGTGAGGGCCGACGGGAGCTCCTCCAGCGCGGCGTCGATGGTGTCGCGCTGGGTGTTGATGGCCACCGACAGGTCGTTGAGCTTGTCGATCGCGTTGACGATCTCGGCCTTGTGGTCGTCGAGCTGGGTCATCAGGGTGCGGATCTGGTCGAGGACCGACCGGGTGGTGCCTTCGCGTCCCTCGAGCGCCAGGTTGAGCTCGCGAGCGATGGTGCGCAGCTGGGCCACGCCGCCGCCGTTGAGCAGCAGGCTGAGGGCGCCGAGCACCTCCTCGACCTCGGGGTTGCGGCCACTGCGCTCGAGCGGGATGACATCTCCGGTGCGCAGCAGCTCGCTGCTCGAACCCGTCTCGGGCGGCTCGAGGGAGACGAACTTCTCGCCGAGCAGACTCGTCTGGCGGATGCTGGCCACCGTGTTGTCGGGCAGCTTGGTGTCGCGGCGGAGCTGGAGGGTGACGTCGGCGACGAAGCCGTCGAGCCGGATGTCGGTCACCTTGCCGACGTTGACGTCGTTGACCTTGACCGTCGACTGGGGCACCAGGTCGAGCACGTCGCGGAACATCACGTGCACGGTGATCGGGTCGTCGCCCACGTCGGTGCCACCGGGCAGCGGCAGCTTGTAGATGTCGAACCCGCAGCCGCCCATCACCAGGGAGGTGGTGAGGAGCAGGAGCAGCAGCCGGAGCCTGTTCATCGGGATACCTCCACGAGGCCACCGAGCGTCGGGTCGAACTGCTCGGGCGGAGGGAACCCGCCCCCGCCGAAGGCGCCCGCACGCGGCGCGGCCGGCAGGCTTCCCAGTACGTCCTTGATGACGTTGCAGACCTGACCGGCCTGGTCGGCCTGGTTGACGAACCCGCAGAGCAGGGTGGCCGGATCGCTCGCGATCTGGTGGCCGATCTCCTGCAGGTTGGCCCGGGTGTCGAGGGTGCCGGCCTGCGGGTTGTAGGTCAGCGCCAAGTTGTTGAGGGCGATCGGCGCGTCGGTGAGGATCTCGTCGAGGGCGCCGCGCTGCTTGACCAGCACCTTGGCGACCCGGTTGAGACCCTTGATGTTGCTCCCGAGGATCTCGCGGTTCTCCTTCACGAAACCGGACACCTGCTTCATGGCCACGGCCAGGTTGCGCAGCGAGGCGGCAAGCTCGCTCCGCTCGCCGGCGAGCATCTCGGAAACCGACGCCATCGAATGGTTGAACCGGCGCACGGTCTTGTCGTTCCTCGCCAAGGTGCCGATCAGGCCCTCGAGCGCGGCGGCGGAGCCGAACAGCTCCTCCTTGTTGTCGTCGAGAGTGCCGGTCAGCTCGCTGAAGTCCTGGATGGTCTGGTGGAACTTGGCGCCCTCGCCACCGAAGTTGGCGGCGGTCGTCTCGAGCAGGTCGGTGAGTGCGCCCTTGGCGTTGGCGCCGTTGGGTCCGAGCGCCACGGTCAGGTCGTCCATGCTCTGGTAGATCTGGTCGAGCTCGAGTGGCATGGCTGTGCGGTCGGTGTCGAGGGTCGCCTTGTCGGGCAACACCTCGCCGCCTGTGTAGACCGGGGTCAGCTGCACGAAGCGGTCGCCGACGATCGACGGCGACACGATGACCGCGGCGGCGTCCGCGGGGACCTTGACGCTGGCGTCGTACGTCATGGTCACGACGACGTCGGTGCCCGACGGCGTGACGGTGTCGACGACGCCGACCGGCACGCCCAGCACGCGCACGTCGCTGCCCTCGTAGAGCGAGACCGTGCGCGGGAAGTGGGCCGTGAGGGTCTTGGTCTCCTTGGCGTCGAAGATCGTCAAGGCGGCCGCGAGAAGCAGGGCCACGATGATCGCGGGCACGACGAGCTTCTTGAGAGACATGTCAGCCCACCTGCGGAACGGGAGGCATGTTCTGGATGTAGGTGTCGAACCACGGGCCGTTGCCCAGCGTGTTCGCGAAGACGCGGTAGAACGGCGCCATCAGCCGCAGGCTGTTGTCGAGGTTGTCCTCGTTCTTGTTCAGCACGTCGACCACCGAGACGAGGTGGGTCAGGGCGGGCTTGAGGTCCTCGCGACTCTGCCTGACCAGCCTGGTCAGCTCCGTGGACAACGTCGAGGTGGACACCAGCAGCCGGTGCACGGCCTGACGCCGCTTGACCAGCGCGCGGAAGAGCACGTCGGAGTCGCGCATCAGCCCGATGATGTCCTGGTCGCGGGCGTCGAGCACCTCGGCGACGTTCTGCAGGTTGCCGAGCAGCTCGTTGATCTGGGAGTTCTTGGCCGAGATGTTGGACGACAGCCGCGAGACGCCGTCGAGGGCGGCCCGGAACTCCTCGGGTGTGTTGCGGGTCAGGTCGGCGAGCGTGGTCAACGACTCCGCGAGCTGGTCGGTATCGATCCGCTCCGAGGTCTCCGCGAGGCCGGAGAACGCCTTGACGACGTCGTACGGCGAGCTGGTGCGCTCGACGGGGATCTCCGAGCCCGGCTTCAGCTGGCCGGAGCCGGCCGGGTCGAGGCTCAGGTACATGGCGCCGAGCAGCGTCTTGACCTTGATGTTGGCGCGGGTCTCGGGGCCGAAGTCTGCGGCATCCTCGATCCGGAAGGTGACCTTGACGTGGTCGCCATCGAGCTCGACCTTCTCCACCTTGCCGACGCGGACGCCGGCCACCCGGACCTCGTCGTTGGCCTTGAGCCCACCGGCCTCGGCGAAGGCGGCGGAGTAGACGTCTCCCCCGCCGATGATGGGCAGGTGCTGGGCGTTGAAGGCGGCCAGGATCAGGCCCGCCACGACGGCGAGGCTGATGGCCCCGACGACGACCGGGTTGCGCTCGCGGAACGGAGTGCTCATCCCAGTGCACACCTGTCGGAGCCGGTGTTGTACTGCACCGGGACGGTCAGACCGGCGACGGTGACCTTGCCCTGGAACTGGCAGAGGTAGAAGTTGAACCACGAGCCGTAGATCGCGGTCCGGCCGACCTTCTCCAGCTTGATGGGCAGCACCTGCAGCGCGCGGTCGATCTCGCCCTTGTTGCGATCGAGGTTCTCCGCGACGGCCCGCAGCTGCTTGATGTCCTCGACGAACGGCTTGCGGATGCCCTGCACGAGGTCGGCCGTCTGCACCGACAGCACGGAGATCTGGTCGAGGGAGCCGAGGATCGCGTGGCGGTCCTTCTTCAGACCGCCGACGAAGGTGCGGAAGGTCGTGATGAGCTCGTTGAGCTGGTCGTCGCGGCTGCCGATGTGGGCCAGCACCTCGTTGAGGTTGTCGATGAGCTGGCTGATGATCTGGTCGCGGTCGGCCAACGTCGAGGTGACCGAGGCGGTGTGGGCAAGCAGCCCCTCGAGCGTGCCGCCCTCACCCTGGAAGACCTGGACGATCTCGTAGGAGAGCTGGTTGATGTCACTGGGCGTGAGTGCCTCGAAGAGGGGTTTGAAGCCGTTGAAGAGCACGGTCAGGTCGAGGGCCGGCGAGGTCTGGCTGACGGGGATGGTGGCACCGGCGGGCAGTCGGGTGCTGTCGCCGATCTGGTCGCTCAGCGAGATGTAGCGCTGGCCGACGAGGTTGCGGTAGCGGATGTCGGCGCGCGTCGCCCTGCTGACGGGTGCGGTCGACTGGACGCTGAAGGTCACCAGGGCCCGGGTGCGGTCGACGATCGCGACGTCCTGGACGGTGCCGACCTTCACGCCCGCAATGCGGATGTCGTCGCCCTTCACGACCCCGGTGGCGTCGGTGAACTCGGCCTTGTACTCAGTGGTCTCGCCGAAGTCGAGGTTGCCGATGGTGACCACGAGAACGCTGGTGGCGAGGGTGGTGATGACCATGAAGATGAGCAGCTTGACCAGGTCGACGCTGGTGCGTTTGTCGAGACGCTTCATCGCAGCGACACCTCCGCCCCACGCGCCATCGGCCCGAGCAGGAGGACCCCGAGGTCGGGCACCTCGGCAGGGGAGAGCCCCAGGCCGGGTCCGAGGAGCGACTTGAGGAGCCCCGCCTCTTCCGGGCCGCCCGCGTAGCCCGCGCCGGACGCGAGGTCGCGACCGAAGCCGGGCGCCGTACGACTGGTGCCCTTGCCGGTCGGGCTGTCGACGCCGTCGTTGAAGTCGGGCTGGTGCCGCAGGGGGTTGGCCTGCGTCCAGGGCGGGCTGGGCAGGTGCAGGCAGGAGGGTCCGCGCTTGTCCCCCAGCCGTGGCACGTCGGAGGCGTTGTAGCCGCGCGGCTGGTTGGGCAACGTCTCGAGCACGATGTGCAGCGTGAAGCCGCGGAAGGCCTCCGCCTGCAGCTTCCCGGCGTTGACGATGCCCCCGGTCAGGCAGGGGTACTCCGGCGCGTACTTGGCGAACACCCTCAGCTGGGCGGCGCCGAGCTCGCCGAGCCGGATGATGCTGTCGCCGTTCTCGTCGAGGAACACGCGGGTGTCGTCGGAGAACCTGGACAGGTCCTTGAAGAACGCGTGCAGTGAGTCCTCGCGGCCCTCGAGCGTCCCCGTCGTCTTGATGGTGTTGCGCAGGATTGCGGCGATCTCGGGCATCACCTGGGCATACGTCGTGGACACCTTGGCCGTCAGCCGGAGGTCGGCGACGATGGCCGGAATCTGCGGGTTGAGCCGCTTGAGGTAGGCGTCGACCGTCTCGAAGTTCTCGCCGATCAGCTCGCCGCGGCCCTCGAGGGCCGTGGCGATCGCATTGAGGGTCATGTTGATCTCGGCCGGCTGTACGGCGCGGAGCAGCGGGTAGAGGTCGTTGAGCACCTTCTCCACCTCGATGGAGACCACGGTGCGCTCGATCGTGGCGCCGGCCTCGAGGTGGTCCGCCGCCGGCTCGCTGGGGATGACGAGGTCGACGTACTTCTCACCGAAGAGCGTCTTCGGCACGATCGAACCGGTCACGTTGGCGGGGATGGTGTCGATTTGGCTCGGGAAGATGCCGAGGGTCAGCTCGGCGCCTTCGGCGTCGGTGTCGAAGGCCAGCACCTCGCCCACGATCACGCCGCGGACCTTGACGTCGGCGCGCGCGGGCAGCTGCAGTCCGATGGTGGAGGTCCGCAGGGTGACCCGGTCGTAGTCGACGAACTTCTTGGTGAAGATGCCGTAGGTCAGCCAGACGCCCAGGAGCAGCAGGCAGACGAAGACGACGCCGAGCACCTTGTGGTTCCCGAGAACCTGATGGCGACGCATGGTCAGCCCGCCAGCCTGACGGTGGTGGTGGTGCCCCAGATCGCCATCGACAGGAACAGGTCGATGATGTTGATGGCCACGATGCTCGTCCGCACTGCGCGGCCGACGGCGACACCCACGCCGGCCGGACCGCCCGAGGCGTTGTAGCCGTGGTAGCAGTGGATCAGGATCACGACCACGGCAAAGACCAGCACCTTGCCGAAGGACCACAGCACGTCGCCCGGCGGCAGGAACGTGTTGAAGTAGTGGTCGAAGGTGCCGGCGCTCTGCCCGAAGAACTGGGTGACGGTGAGCCGGGTGGCGAAGTACGACGCCATCAGCCCGACGACGTAGAGAGGCACGATGGCGATCAGGCCGCCGATGATCCGCGTGGTGACCAGGAAGGGCAGCGACGGGATGGCCATCACCTCGAGCGCGTCGACCTCCTCGGAGATGCGCATCGCGCCCAGCTGGGCGGTGAATCCGCAGCCCACGGTGGCGGCCAAGGCGATCCCGGCCACGAGCGGCGCGATCTCGCGGGTGTTGAAGTAGGCCGAGACGAACCCCGAGAACGCAGCCGTGCCGAGCTGGTTGAGGGCGGCGTAGCCCTGGAGGCCGACCTCGGTGCCGGTGAAGAAGCACATCGCGGTGATCACGCCGACGGTGCCGCCGATGACCGCGAGCGCGCCGGAGCCGAGCGTCACCTCGGCCAGGATCCGAAGGATCTCCTTCTTGTAGCGGCTGATCGTCCGAGGCGTCCAGGCCAGCGCCCTGATGTAGAACGCCAGCTGACCGCCCAGGTCGTCCAGCGACCCGGCGGGCTTCTCGTAGAGCGACTTGGCTCTGCTCATGACGGGGCCACGTCGCTAACCCGTCTTCGGTGGCACGAGCTGGAAGTAGATCGCGCTCATCACGAAGTTGACGACGAACAGCAGCATGAAGCTGATCACGACGGACTCGTTGACCGCGTCGCCGACGCCCTTCGGACCGCCAGCGGCGTTCATGCCCTTGTAGCAGGCGACGATCGCCGCGATCATGCCGAAGACAAGTGCCTTGGCCATGCCTTGCCAGAGGTCTGGGAGCTGGGCGAGCGCGGTGAAGCTCGCCAAATAGGCACCTGGGGTGCCGTCTTGCAGGACGACGTTGAAGACGTAGCCCCCGGCCACGCCGACCACGCTGACCAGGCCGTTGAGGAACACCGCGACCAGCATGCAGGCCAGCACCCGAGGCACCACGAGGCGCTGGATCGGGTCGATGCCCAGCACCATCATCGCGTCCAGCTCCTCGCGGATCTTGCGGGCACCGAGGTCGGCGGCGATCGCGGAGCCGGCCGCGCCGGCGATGAGCAGCGAGGTAGCGATGGGGCCGGCTTCTCGGACCACGGCGAGCACGGACGCCGAGCCGGTGAACGACTGGGCACCGAACTGCTTGATGAGTCCGCCCACCTGCAGGGCGATGACCGCGCCGAAGGGGATCGCCACCAGGGCGGTCGGGATGATCGTGACCGAGGCGATGAACCAGGCCTGCTGGATGAACTCGCGCACCTGGAACGGCCGGCGGAACAGCCCGCGGCCGACGTCGAGGCCGAACGCGAACAACTTGCCGGCGGTGCCGACGGGCGCGAGGACCCGGGACGCAGTCGTCGATGACATCGGTCAACCACCCACGTTCATCGACATGTTTGCCTCGAAGGACCCCGGCGGTGGGGTCACGCCGTTCTCGCGGCACCACTCACCCGGCGGTCGCTGGCTGCGCCGGGGGATGCCGTTGGACGGCTCTTGCTGCAGCGGGATCGGGGGCAGCGGAGGCAGCTCCTGGTCCTTCTCGGCGGCGAGGTCGTCGGCGTCCTTCTCCTCCGACATGCCGATCGGACCGATGGTCTGGGCGTTGAGGAACTGGCGCACGACCGGCTCCTCGGAGCTGAGCAGCATCTCGCGCGGCCCGAACATGGCCAGGTGTCGGTGGTAGAGCAGGCCGATGTTGTCCGGCACCGTGCGCGCGGTGTTGACGTCGTGGGTGACGATCAGCATCGTCGCGTCGATCTGGGCGTTGAGGTCGATGATGAGCTGGTTGAGGAACGACGTGCGCACCGGGTCGAGACCGGAGTCGGGCTCGTCGAACAGCACGATCTCGGGGTCCAGCACGAGGGCGCGGGCCAGGCCGGCCCGCTTGCGCATACCGCCGGAGATCTCGCCCGGGAGCTTGTCCTCGGCCCCGAGCAGGCCGACGAGCTCCATCTTCTCCAGCACCACGGCGCGGATCTCGGACTCCGACTTCTTGGTGTGCTCACGCAACGGGAACGCGACGTTGTCGTAGAGGTTCATCGAGCCGAACATGGCGCCGTCCTGGAACAGCACGCCGAAGAGCTTGCGGATCTCGTAGAGCTCGCGCTCGGGGCAGGTGGTGATGTCGGTGCCCTCGATGACGACCGAGCCAGAGTCGGGTTTGAGCAGCCCGATCAGGGTCTTGAGCAGCACGGACTTGCCGGTGCCGGACGGGCCGAGCATCACGCAGATCTCACCGGCGGGGACGGTCAGCGTCACGTCGCCCCAGATGAGCTGTTTGCCGAAGGACTTGGTGAGGCCCTCGATCTTGATCTCGACACCCATTCGCGCCTCCCCTCGCCTCAATCCGTGCCTGACTGATGGAAGGCGCCCTCCGTTACACCTACTCACCCCCTCAACGGGCAACGAGCGCAGAAGTTACGCGCTGGGGGAGGTTGGTCACCCGCCGCTGACGGGAGTCCAGCTGCCACGGACATGCCGCAGGGGCGGGCACCTACCTCGGTAGGTGCCCGCCCCTGGCGGTGGTCATGCGTCCGCGCTAGCGGCGTGACGTCACTTGAGGGTGACGCTGGCCCCGGCGCCCTCGAGGGCCTCCTTGGCCTTCTCCGCGACGTCCTTCGCGACACCCTCGAGGACGGCCTTGGGGGCAGCCTCGACGAGGTCCTTGGCCTCCTTCAGTCCGAGGGAGGTCAGGGCGCGCACCTCCTTGATGACGTTGATCTTCTTGTCGCCGGCAGCCTCGAGAACGACATCGAACTCGTCCTGCTCGGCGGCCTCCTCGCCAACGTTGCCGGCACCGCCAGCGGCGGGAGCGGCGGAGACGGCGACCGGAGCGGCCGCGGTGACGCCGAAGGTGTCCTCGAACTGCTTCACGAACTCGCTCAGCTCAATGAGGGTCATCTCTTTGAACGCGTCGAGCAGCTCGTCGGTGGTGAGCTTCGCCATGGTGGCGGTTCCTTCCAATCTGAGGCCCGCCGGTGGAGCACCGGTGCGGACCGGGGTGGTGTGGGTGGTGGAACCGGGGCCTCAGGCCTCGGTCGTCTGGTCCTCGGCGACCTCGCCAGTGGCCTGGTCGGTCGTCTCGGCAGTGGCCTCGTCGTCGCTGTCCACGGCTACGTCCTCGGTCGCGGCGGGCAGCTCGTCGCTGCCCTCGTGACCTTCGGTGGCAGCGTCCTCGGCCGGGGCCGGCGTACCGGCACCACCCGCGAGGATCGAGGGGTCCTGCTCGGCCTTCGCCTGGAGCGCACCGGTGAGCCGGGCGACCTGGGCGAGGGGGGCGTTGAGCAGGTAGACGGCCTGGCTGAGCGACGCGAGCATCGCGCCGGCCAGCTTGCCCATCAGCACCTCGCGCGACTCGAGGTCGGCCAGCTTGGCCACCTCCGCCGCGCCGAGAGGCTTGCCGTCCAGGACGCCACCCTTGATGACGAGGGTGGGGTTGGCCTTGGCAAAGTCACGCAGACCCTTGGCCACCTCGACCACGTCGCCGTTGATGAAGGCGATGGCGGTCGGACCGGTGAGCAGGTCGTCGAAGCCCTGGATGCCCGCCTCGGTGGCGGCCAGCTTGGCCAGCGTGTTCTTGACCACGGCGTAGTTGGCGTTCGCACCGAGTGAGCGCCGCAGTTCCTGCAGCTGCTTCACGGTGAGCCCGCGGTACTCGGTCAGCACAGCACCAGCGGCGTCGTTGAACGAGTCAACGATCTCCGCGACGGCTGCCTGCCTGTCTGCCCGCGCCATGGGTCTCCTTCCGGTGGGGAGACCGCCGTTCCCGGGTCCGACATGACGAACGCCCCGAGCGCAGGCTCAGGGCGTTGGAAGGACTCGGTCGGCTGGCGCCGCGGGTCACGCTCTTCACCTGCGCAGGCCGTCCGCCGGGTGGCGGCACCTTCGGTCGAGGAGCGGTGCTCCTCGGCGACCGGCGGTCTCTGGTTCAGCGGCCTACGGTACGGCGCGCACGCGTCGCTGCCAAATCCGGGGGTGCCCGACCTGTCAACCCCAGGTACCCCAGGGCAGGAAAGTTTGTCCGTTCGTCTCCCGCATATGGCTGCCATCTGTTCAAATCGATGCTGTGGACCCGAAACTGAACTCGCTCGCCACGATCTTGCAGCGTGCCGACGCTCGGTTGCGGTCCCCGGACTCCGAGGTGCGCATCTGGCCCACGGGGTTCCCGCTGATCGACGACGTCCTCGGGGGCGGCCTGCGGGCCGGTGCGTTGAACGTCTTGGCCGGGCCTCAAGGGCAGGGCAAGACGACCATGGCGCTCCAGGTTGCCCGCAACGCTGTCGCCGCGGGGAGGGCCGCGATCTTCTTCTCGTTCGAGCTCGACGCCGAGACGCTGCTGCAGCGGCTCATCTCCATGGAGTGCGGGCTCATCGGCGGCGTGAGCGCCCCCAACCTTCAGCGCGTCAGGTCTGCATTCGAGGACACCGACGGCGGCGCAGGCGGACTGCCCGAAAGGCTGGCGGGCACGGTCGGCATCGAGGCGCTGATGCGGATCCAGGGCTACGCCGACCGCTTGGTCGTGCACCGGTCGACGACCACCAAGACCGACATCCCGACGATCGTCAGCGCGGTCAAAGAGGTCGTCGGTGAGACCGGCCAGTCGCCGCTCGTCATCGTCGACTACCTCCAGAAGGTGATGGTCGAGGATGCCCGCCTGACCGAGGACGAGAGCATCACCAAGATCACCGAGCAGCTCAAAGACCTCGCGATCGACTTCGAGTGCCCGGTCTTTGCCATCGCGGCGGCCGACAAACAGGGACTCGAGCCCGGTCAGCGGATGCGGGCCCGGCACATGCGTGGCGGCACGGCCCTGGCCTACGAGCCCGACGTCGTACTGATCATCAACACCAAGTCCGACGTCGTCGCCCGCAACCACCTGCTGTTCGACGTCAACGGCCTAGACCGCTACCGCGAGTGGAGCGTCATCAGCGTCGAGAAGAACCGGCAGGGTCACGACGCGCTCGAGCTCGAGTTCCGCAAGCGGTTCGCCCAGGGTCGCTTCGACACCGAGGGAAAGCTCGTCGCGGAGCAACTTGTCGAAGAGCGGCTCTTCTCCGACCGGTCCTGACCGGGCCGAGGTCGGCCAGGCAGGCGCGCTGCGCCTCACACTGGGCGATCCGGTGCAATCCGGGCCAGGCATGGTAGCGGCGGCGACCCGGTAGCTCGTGCCGTTAGACCGTTGCGCACTACCTGCCTAGACAGGCCGTGGCCAGACCGGGTGGTGGCGTCCCCGTGGAGGTGTCATTTCTGTCTGTTCGGGGGATCGGGCTCGCGCCATTCTGGTCCAATCGCGCGTATGGATCAGAAGCTCGCATCGCTCACCGCGGTGGTTGAGCGGACCGACGCGCGGCTCCGCTCCCCCGAGGCGGAGGTACGCATCTGGCCGACCGGATTTCCTCTGCTCGACGATGGAATCGGCGGCGGCTTCCGCGCCGGGGCCCTCAACGTGCTGGCCGGTCCGCAGGGCCAGGGCAAGTCCACGATGGCCCTACAGATGTGCCGCAACGCGGCCGTGGCCGGCTGCTCCGCGGTGATGTTCTCCTTCGAGCTCGAGGCGGAAGTGCTCCTCCAGCGGCTGATCTCGATGGAGGCGGGGCTGGCCGTCGGCAACAGCGCCCCCCCGATCTCCCAGATTCGCGAGGCCTTCGACGGTGGCGCGGCCAGCGCCGGGGGACTGCCGGAGCGGCTGGTCGCCAGCGCCGGGCCCGCCGCGATCGACGCCCTGATGCGGATCGGGCAGTACTCCGATCGACTCGTCATCCACCGCTCGACGACCGCCCAGACCGACATCGCCGCCATCACCGACTGCTCCAAGGAGGTGTACGCCGACACGGGACAGCCGCCGCTGATCGTCGTGGACTATCTCCAGAAGGTGAAGCCCGACGACGCCGCGATGGCCGAGGAGCAGCAGATCACCAGGATCACCCAGCAGCTCAAGGACCTCGCCATCGACTTCGCAAGCCCGGTGCTCGCGCTCTCGTCGGCCGACCGGGACGGCCTCAAGCCAGGGCAGCGGATGCGGGCTCGGCACCTCAAGGGTTCGACGGCTCTCGCCTACGAGCCGGACGTGGTCATGATCATGAACACCAAGGCCGACATCGTGACCCGCGATGCCCTCGTCTACGACATCAACGGGCTGGAGCGGATGCGCGAGTGGACGGTGGTCACGCTCGAGAAGAACCGCCAGGGCGCGGGGGGTGTCGACATGGAGTTCCGCAAGAAGTTCCTCCAGGGCCGCTTCGACACCGAGGGCAACATCGTGTCTGACCGCCTCGTCGAGGAACGGCTCGACGGCTGAGCGGCGGCTCAGTGGCTCAGCGCTGATCGAACCAGTCGCGCACGGCCCGGGTGTAGTCCGCGCTGACGCCGGCCGAGCGACTCGGGGGGTTGGTCGGCCGAGCCCACGGCCGGGTAGTGACCACACCCCGGCAGCGACGCCACGGTGAGCTCGCGGTCTCCGTGAGTCCGCCAGACGTCGACGCTCGGCCCCGCCGGCACGCACTCCTCGTCGGCTCCGTAGACGAGCAGCGTCGGGCACGAGACCTGAGCGATGACACCGGCGGGGTCGAAGTCGAGGTCGTCCCAGGTCGCCGCGGGCGGCGGGAGCTCTGCCGGCAGGTAGACAAGGTCGAACCACGGCTCTCGGGCGGCCGCGGAGAGTGCGGCCGCGGTCGCGGCGCGGTCACCGGTGCCACGAAAGACGTCCTCCAGGGCCGACCGGGCCTCGAGCTGGAGACGGCGGGCGTCCTCGTCAAAGCCTGCCCTGAGCAGCCGCTGGTCGGTGTAGTAGCGCATCTGTTCGCCCGGACTGACGCCCGAGCAGCCCACCAGGGCGAGAAAGGCAGGGCCCCCGGGGTCGGCAGCGGCCAGGCAGGCGGCCCAGGCGCCCTGGCTGAAGGCGTAGACGCCGACAGGGGCACCGACGCTCTCGGCCAGGGCACCGGCCGCGCCGAGCGCGTCGTCTGCCTGCACCCGCAGCGGTACGTCGCCCGACGCCGACGCCCGGCGGTCATAGCTGAGCACCGCGAAGCCCAGCGGAGTGATGGTGTCGGCCAAGTGGTCGAACAGCGGCTGCCGACGTGAGGGGTCGGAGGCGCCGTGCAGGGCGACCACTCCGCCGCGCAGGGGTACGCCGTCGTCGGGTCGGCGGAGCAGACCTGTCCGTCCCAGACCGGGCAGCGGGAGGTCGGCGGTCAGCACCGTCGTGACGCTACCCCCGAACGGACGACGGCCCGGTCACCTCGCGGTGACCAGGCCGTCGTACGTGCTGGAGTTGGCTCAGGCCTCGTCCTCGACCGCGACGTTCTTGGTGCGGTTGGGGTCGACCGGGACGCCGGGTCCCATGGTCGTGGAGAGCGTGACCTTGCGGATGTAGCGGCCCTTGGAGCTGGACGGCTTGAGCCGGAGCACCTCCTCGAGCGCGGCGGCGTAGTTCTCGGCCAGCTTGGCCTCGGAGAACGACGCCTTGCCGATGATGAAGTGCAAGTTGGCGTGGCGGTCGACCCGGAACTCGATCTTGCCGCCCTTGATGTCGGTGACGGCCTTGGCGACGTCGGGGGTCACCGTGCCGGTCTTGGGGTTCGGCATCAGGCCACGGGGACCGAGCACCCGGCCCAGGCGGCCGACCTTGCCCATCATGTCGGGCGTGGCGACCACGGCGTCGAAGTCGAGCCAGCCACCGTTGACCTTCTCGATGAGCTCGTCGCCACCGACGACGTCGGCGCCGGCCTCGCGGGCGGCGTCGGCCTTGTCGCCGTTGGCGAACACCAGCACTCGGGCGGTCTTGCCGGTGCCGTGGGGCAGGTTGACGGTGCCGCGGACCATCTGGTCGGCCTTGCGGGGATCGACGCCGAGACGCATCACGACGTCGACGGTCTCGTCGAACTTCTTCTTGCTGCCGCCCTTGGCGAGCTTGATCGCCGTGAGGGGCGCGTAGAGCTCGTCCTTGTCGATGGACTCGGCGGCTGCGCGGTAGGTCTTGCTGCGCTGCATGTCTGGTTCTCTTTTCTTCCAGGTGTGGTCTGCGGGCCAGCGCGGCCCTGCCACGGGATGTCTCGTGCTGCTGGGCGTCGAGGATCTCGACAGGCTCGACCGGCGAGTGCCGGCCGGCGTGGTTACTGAACCGTGACGCCCATCGAGCGGGCGGTGCCCTCGACGATCTTCATCGCGGCCTCTTCGTCGTTGGCGTTGAGGTCGGGCATCTTGGTCCGGGCGATCTCGCGCACCTGGTCCTTGGTCAGCTTGCCGACCTTCTCCTTGTGCGGGACACCGGAACCCTTCTGCAGACCGGCAGCCTTCTTGATCAGCTCGGCGGCCGGCGGGGTCTTGGTGATGAACGTGAACGACCGGTCCTCGTAGATGGTGATCTCCACGGGGATGACGTTGCCGCGCATGGACTCGGTCTGGGCGTTGTAGGCCTTGCAGAAGTCCATGATGTTCACGCCGTGGGGACCGAGGGCGGTACCGACCGGCGGGGCCGGCGTCGCGGCGCCGGCCTGGAGCTGCACCTTGACCAGGGCAGCGATCTTCTTCTTGGGAGGCATCTGTTCAACTTTCTCTCGTGGTCATGACGAGGGCCCCTGCCCTCTGCCACTGATGGTTCGGCTGCCCCAGACATTCACTTGGGGCAACCTCGTCATTGTGCCTTGTTCGGTGGTACGACGGCCAATTGCGGCCGCTTGTTCGCTCACCGGGTCTCGACCCGCGGTTCCGCCTTCGCAAGCTCAGGCGGACGCTCGCTCGACCTGCCTCGGTTCTGACCCGCAAGCAAGCTTGCGTGTCAGACTCGTTGAATCTGCGAGAAGCTGAGCTCGACCGGGGTCTCCCGGCCGAAGATCTCGACCAGCGCCTTGACCCGCTGGGCCTCGGCGTTGATCTCGGTGATGGTCGCGTGCAGCGTGGCGAACGGACCGTCGACCACCATGACGGAGTCGGACACCGAGAAGTCGGCGACCTCGACGGGCTTCTTGGTGGCGCCACCGGGCGCCGTACCGCTCGCGGCGGCCGCGGCGGCCTCGGCGGTGGCGACGACGGCCGGCGCCAGCATGTTCTCGACCTCGTCCATGCTCAACGGCACCGGCTGGTGGCTGTGGCCGACGAAGCCCGTCACGGACGGGGTGTGCCGTACCGCCGCCCAGGACTCGTCGGTGAGGTCCATCCGGACCAGGACGTAGCCGGGGAGCACGGTGCGCTTGACCATCTTGCGCTGGCCGTTCTTGATCTCGGCCACCTCTTCGGTGGGGACCACGATCTCGTGGATGTAGTCCTCCATGTGGAGCGAGGAGATGCGGTTCTCGAGGTTGGCGCGGACCCTGTTCTCCATGCCGGAGTAGGTGTGCACCACGAACCAGTCGCCCGGCTTGGCCCACAGCTCGCGGCGGAACTCCTCGAGCGGGTCGTCGGCGGCGGGCTCGTCGGCCGGTTCGTCGCCGACCTCGTCGATGATCTCGTCAGCACTGGTGTCGTCGACCGAGGCCACGTCCGCGTCGGCGGGCTCGTCGGCGGGAGCCTCGTCGGAGGGCTCATCGACGTCGTCGCTTGCTTCGGTCGTCTCGTCCGAGGCGGTGGCCGCCTCGTCCTCGACGGGCACGTCATCGACAGGCTCGGCCTCGAGCGGCGCGTCGCCGGTCTCGTCGATGGTCTCGTCGATGGTCTCGTCGCTGGTCTCGTCGCTGGTCTCGTCGGTCGTCGGGTCGGGCTCGGTCGCCGTGGCGGCGTCGGGCTCCTCGGACTGGTACTGCTCGGACACGTCTGGCTCCATCACATCTACGTCTGGGGTACGTCTCGGGTCACATCGGGTGGGTGGGCGGTCTGACGACCGACGGCTACTGCGTCGAGCCGCCGGTGAAGACCCAGAACACGAGCTTTCCGAAGGCCAGGTCGAGCATCGAGACGAGCGCGATCATGAAGAGCACGAAGACCATCACCACGATGAAGTAGGTGATCAGCTGTTCCTGGGTCGGCCACACCACTTTGCGAAGCTCGGCCACCACCTGCCGGTAGAACGTGGGCAGGCTGGTGCGCTTGTGGTCGTCTCGTCCCCGATCACCACTGCCGCCGCTGCGGGAACCACGCACGGCTTTGCTGTCCGACACTGACCTTCCACCTTCCGTCGACGACCCTGACTGGCTGGGTCGTTCCTTGATCACGGTCCCTCTCGCCAATGGCTGCGCCACCTGCGTCCTGACCGCGTCGCGCTGCAGGGCACGAGGGACTTGAACCCCCAACCTTCGGTTTTGGAGACCGATGCTCTGCCAGTTGAGCTAGTGCCCTCCGGTGAGGCTCCGATGGGCAGGCTTGAGCCTGTGGGAGAACCACCAAATGTGGAGTCTACGGGGAACACCGAGGGCTCGTCCAAACCACCCTCCGACCGGCCCGCGCGGCGCCCCCGACCCGCCCCTAACATGGACACATGAGCGCCCAGCCCACCACCGGGTCCCCCCGCGACCGCCGCGTCTCCATGCGCATCGGCGCGATCGCCGAGTCAGCGACGCTCAAGGTGGACGCCAAGGCCAAGGCGCTGAAGGCGGAGGGTCGCCCCGTCATCGGCTTCGGAGCGGGTGAGCCGGACTTCCCGACCCCGGACTACATCGTCGACGCCGCGGTGGACGCGTGCCGCGACCCCAAGAACCACCGCTACACGCCTGCCGGAGGGCTCCCCGAGCTCAGGAAGGCGATCGCCGAGAAGACGCTGCGCGACAGCGGGTACGCCGTCGAGGCCGGCCAGGTGCTGGTCACCAACGGTGGCAAGCAGGCCATCTACGAGGCCTTCGCCGCGATGATCGACCCCGGCGACGAGGTGCTCGTGCCGGCGCCGTACTGGACGACGTACCCCGAGGCGATCCAGCTGGCCGGCGGCACACCGGTGCCGGTGCTCGCCGACGAGACCCAGGGCTACAAGGTCACCGTCGAGCAGCTCGAGGCGGCCCGCACGCCACGCACCAAGGTGCTGCTGTTCGTCTCGCCGTCCAACCCGACGGGCGCCGTCTACACGGCCGACGAGATCCGGGCGATCGGGCGCTGGGTCGAGGACAACGACCTGTGGGCGCTGACCGACGAGATCTACGAGCACCTGGTCTACGACGGTGTCGAGACCGGGTCGCTGCCCGTGCTGTGCCCCTACCTGGCCGACAACTGCGTGGTCGTCAACGGGGTCGCCAAGACCTACGCGATGACCGGCTGGCGGGTCGGCTGGATGATCGGTCCGAAGGACCTGGTCGCGGCGTCGGCCAACCTGCAGTCGCACGCCACCTCCAACGTCTCCAACGTCTCGCAGCGGGCCGCGCTTGCCGCAGTCTCGGGCGACCTGTCGGCCGTGGACGCGATGAAGGCGGCCTTCGACCGCCGGCGCAAGACGATCGTGTCGATGCTCAACGAGATCGACGGGGTGTTCTGCCCGATGCCGGAGGGCGCGTTCTACGCCTACCCGTCCGTGAAGGGGCTCCTCGACCGGGAGTACGACGGGCGCTCGGTCGAGACCTCGGCCGAGCTGGCCGAATACATCCTCGAAGCGGCCGAGGTGGCCGTGGTGCCCGGTGAGGCCTTCGGTTCCCCCGGCTACCTGCGACTGTCATACGCGCTGGGTGACGACGACCTGATCGAGGGGATCACCCGGCTGCAGAAGCTGTTCGCCCACGGTGGTTGAGGAGCGAGCGTCAGCGAGCGTCTCGAAACCAGAGAGCTGAGCGCACTTCCCAAGGCCCACCTGCACCTCCACTTCACGGGGTCGATGCGGCACGCCACCCTGCTCGAACTGGCGGCCCGAGACGGCATTGCGCTGCCCGACTCGCTGGTGTCGGAGTGGCCGCCGGAGCTGTCCGCGGCCGACGAGAAGGGCTGGTTCCGCTTCCAGCGGCTCTACGACGTGGCGCGGTCGGTGCTGCGCACGCCCGACGACGTACGTCGCCTGGTGCGGGAGGCCGCGGAGGACGACGTCCGCGACGGCGGCCGCTGGCTCGAGATCCAGGTCGACCCGTCCGGCTACGCCGCCCGGTTCGGCGGGATCACCGAGTTCACCGACCTGGTCCTCGACTGTGTGCGCGACGCCTCGGAGCGGACCGGCCTGGGCATCGCCGTGGTGATCGCGGCCAACCGCACCCGGCACCCGCTCGACGCGCGCACGCTGGCGCGGCTGGCGGTGCAGTACGTCGACCACGGTGTGGTCGGCTTCGGCCTGTCCAACGACGAGCGACGCGGCAGCACCGCTGACTTCGCACCGGCGTTCAGGATCGCCGAGCGAGCCGGTCTGGCCCTGGTCCCGCACGGCGGCGAGCTGGTCGGCCCGGAGTCGATCCGGACCTGCCTGGACTCGCTGCACGCCGACCGGCTCGGCCACGGGGTCCGGTCGGTCGAGGACCCGGCCCTGCTGGACCGGATCGTCGCCCAGGGCGTGCCCCTGGAGGTCTGCCCCGTCTCCAACGTGGCCCTCGGCGTCTACTCCGACCTGACGTCGGTGCCCTTGCCGCAGCTGCTGGAGGCAGGCGCCACCGTGGCCCTCGGCGCCGACGACCCGCTGCTGTTCGGCTCGCAGCTCGCCGGCCAGTACGCCACCATGCGCGCCGCCCACGAGCTCACCGACACCCAGCTGGCCGACCTCGCGCGGATGTCGATCCGCGCCAGCCGGGCACCCTCGGACGTGGTCGCCTCGACGCTGGCCGACATCGACTCCTGGCTGGCCGCGCCTCCCGCTGGCACCACCGCTGGTTGAGGAGGGCGCGCTAGCGCCCGTCACGAAACCCAGTCAGAGATCAGACGGCCGCAAGTTACCGTCACCGGGTAACGAGTGAAGTTGCTAGCGCAACTTCCTCAACCAGCGACAGGCCCTCCTCAACCAGCGGCCGGCGTTACAGCTCGACGCCGACGAGGACGGGCTCGTTGACCAGGGTGATGCCGAACTTCGCGTGCACGCCCTCGCGGAGCTCGCGGGCCAGGGCGAGCAGGTCGGCGGTGGTGGCGCCGCCGCGATTGGTCAGCGCGAGGGTGTGCTTGGTCGAGAGGCGGACCGGCCCGTCGCCGTACCCCTTGCCGAATCCGGCGTGCTCGATCAGCCAGGCGGCGCTCGTCTTGACCGAGCCGTCTGGCTGCGGCCACGCCGGCGCGCCGTCGGGGATGTCGTCGGCGGGGAGCACCGGGTTGGTGAAGAACGAGCCCGCGCTCCAGGTGTCGTGGTCGGCCGCGTCGAGCACCATCCCCTTGCCGCTTCGCAGAGTGAGAACTGCCTCGCGGACGGACTCGAGGGACGCCCGCTGGCCGACCTCGAGGTTGAGGGTGCGGGCCAGCTCGGCGTACGCCAGGGGCGAGCCGAGGGTGCCCAGCCGGAGCTGGAACGTGACGTCGAGGACGACGTGGCGTCCCGGATCGGCCTTGAAGCGGCTCGTGCGGTAGCCGAAGCCGCAGTCGGCGTTGGCGAAGGTGCGTACGCCGCGGAGCACCCGGTCCCAGACGCGCACCGACGCGATCGTCTGGGAGACCTCCTGCCCGTAGGCCCCGACGTTCTGGATCGGGGTAGCGCCGACCAGCCCTGGGATGCCGGACAGCGCTTCGATCCCCGCCCAGCGGCTCGACCCGGCGACGGCGACGAAGTCGTCCCAGTCCTCGCCGGCGGCCACCCGCACGGTCGCGCCCGAGCAGGAGGCCTCGTCGTCAGGGTCGAGGTCGGACACGATGCCGCGGGTGGCGACGTGCACGACCGTGCCGTCGAACCCGCCATCCGCCACCACCACGTTGCTCCCGCCGCCGAGCACCAGCACCGGCTCCCCAGCGGCGTCGGCCGCTCCGACTGCTTCGATGAGCTCGGCCTCGGTGGTCGCCTCGACCCAACGGGCAGCCGGGCCCCCGAGCCGTAGCGTGGTGTGGTCGCTCAGCCGTGGTCGGGGCGGCTCAGGCACGCACGACCGCCCGGGGCATGCCGAGCACCTTCTGACCCCCGCAGGTCACGTCGAGGGCGATCGTGGTCAGCCCGTCGGCGACGCTCTTGACGGTGCCGCCGATCTCCACGACCACGCCATCGTCGTCGTCGGGGACCTCGACCGGGTTGGTGAACTTGCAGCCGAGCTCCACCACCTCGGCGCCGCCGGTCCACTCGGCCACCGCGCGCGCGACCAGCGCCATCGTGAACATGCCGTGGGCGATCACGCCCGGCAGCCCGACCGCTGTGGCGATGCGGTCGGACCAGTGGATCGGGTTGAAGTCACCGCTGGCGCCGGCGTAGCGCACCAGGTCGGCGCGGCGTACGGCGTAGCTGCGCGTCTCCAGCGCGTCTCCGGGGGTCACGACTCACCGCCGCGGTGCACCAGGGTCGCCGTGGTCGTGCAGACCAGCGCGCCGTCGGCGTCGTGGATCTCGCTGCGGGTGCCGATGATGTCGTTGCCGCCGATCTGGCGCAGCGACGCCACCGCGAGGGTGGCGTTCAGGGTGTCGCCGACGCGGACCGGCCGCTCGTAGGCGAACCGCTGCTCGCCGTGCACGATCCGCGACAGCTCGACGCCCACGTCGGCGAGGAAGGCGTTCATCGCCTCGAAGGCCAGCACGATGGGGAACGTCGCCGGGACCGGCCCGTCGGCGTCGGCGCCGGTGGCGGTGGCGAACTCGCGGACCTTCTCGGCCGAGACGCGGTAGGGGCTGGTCGGTGGGAAGGCTCGGCCCACCAGGGACTGATCGACGGCCATGCGACCACCCTAGGGCGTGCCGAAATGCGTCGACCCGCCGACGAAGTGCGGCGGGTCGGACGGGAGGAGCGGAAGGTCAGCGGGTCTCGCGGTGCGGCTGGTGCATGCGGCAGCGCGGGCAGAACTTCTTCAGCTCCATGCGGTCGGGGTTGTTGCGCCGGTTCTTCTTGGTGATGTAGTTGCGCTCCTTGCACTCGGTGCAGGCGAGTGTGATCTTGGGGCGAACGTCGGAGCTCTTGCTGGCCACGGGAAGTCCTTTGGTCGGTGTTGCGTCGATGCTGTAGCGGGGGCGGGATTCGAACCCGCGACACCACGATTATGAGCCGTGTGCTCTAACCACCTGAGCTACCCCGCCAGGGGACGGGATGTTCCGGTGGACGGAACCCCACACCCAGAGCCCCTTTACGGAATCGAACCGTAGACCTTCTCCTTACCATGGAGACGCTCTGCCGACTGAGCTAAAGGGGCAACGACGGAGAACGATACACAGGCGCGGAGGCGATCCTGAAATCGGCTGAACCACCCTGGACCTGCGGCTATTCCCCACCTGATCGACCGCTCGCGCAGCCGCGTCGGTAGCACCCGACGAGGTGGTCGTCGACGATGCCGATGGCCTCCATCAGGGCATACATCGTGGTCGGTCCGACGAAGGCGAAGCCGCGCTTCTTGAGGGCCTTGGAGAGCGCCACCGACTCGGGTGACGTGGCCACCATCTGCTCGGTTGTCTCGGGCGCCGGCGGCACCTCAGGGCGGAACGACTCGATCAAGGCGGGCAGCCCCCCGTCGTCGCGCAGCGCGACCGTGGCCCGGGCGTTGGTGATCGCCGCGTCGACCTTGAGGCGGTTGCGCACGATGCCGGCGTCGGCCATCAGCCGAGCCCGGTCCTCGTCGTCGTACGCCGCGACGATTTCGGCGTCGAAGCCGGCGAAGGCCGCCCGGAACGACGGGCGCTTGTTGAGGATGGTCAGCCACGAGAGGCCGGACTGGAAGGCCTCGAGCGTGAGCCGCTCGAGGTAGGCGGCCTCCCCGGAGACGGGCATGCCCCACTCGGTGTCGTGGTAGCCGAGGTTGACGGGGTGGCCCATCGCCCACGGGCAGCGGGCCAGGCCGTCGTCGCCGACGATGGGTCCGGGCATGAGGTCATCGTGACGGACGGCACCGACAAGGGGTTGAAGCTGAGGTCTTGACAGAATGTCTTATCAGGTGTCAATCTATTCTTACATATGTTAGAGGATGAGGCATTGACATCGACGTCCCTCGGTGGCGATGAGCTGCTGGGGATGCTGGCCGCCATGGCCAACCCGATCCGGCTCCGGATCCTCGCCCAGCTTGCAGACGGACGCGACTACGTCAGCCATCTGGCCCGCGAGATCGGTGTCAGCCGGCCTCTTCTCCACATGCACCTGCAACGGCTCGAGGCCGTCGGCCTGGTGGTCGGCAGCCTCGAGCTCTCCGAGGACGGCAAAGCGCTGAAGTTCTACGACGTCGCGCACTTCGACGTACACCTGACCGCCGCGACGGTGGCGGCCGCCGCTCAGACCCTGACCACCTTGGACCCCTGAGGGTCCGGACCAAAGGAGCACTCCGATGTACCTGATGGCGGCAACGCAATCGTTCAGCTGGGCGGACGCCGCGGGCGCGGCCGTGGTGGCGCTAGGGGTAGTCGCTCTCGTCGGCTTCGTTGTCGCGGGCTTCGTCCAGCTGCGCACCGCCAAGATCAAGGCGGGTCAGGAGGACGACCTTCGCCAGCTGGTCCGTCGCTACGAACATCTGGCGGAGGGCACCCTCGACGCCCAGCAGCGCGCGGCCTCCGACCTGGCTGAGATGAGGGCGCGGTCCGCGTCGATCGAGCAGATCCTCCGCACCGTCGAATGAGTCGGTGCCTCGCCTCCATCTACGTGTCGCGGCATCCGGACGATGGGTCCGGGCATGGGAACGAGTGTCGACGCCGCCGACAGGGTGGTTTCGAGGCTCGTCGCTGGCGCTCCTCGCACCTCAACCACCGAACCTCGGTGGTTGAGGTGCGAAGGCCGCCAAGGCCTGAGCCTCGAAACCACCGAACCTCGGTGGTTGAGGTGCGAAGGCCGCCAAGGCCTGAGCCTCGAAACCACCTGCTAGGAGCGGTACTCGGGGTTCTCCCAGTCGAACCGGGTGCCGGCGTTCCACTCCGAGCGCTGGTTGCCGTAACCGGGCACCCCGCCGGCGTCCTTGAGCATCCTGGCGAGGTGCAGGAGGTTCCAGGTCATGAAGGTGGTGTTGCGGTTGGTGAAGTCGTTCTCGGGGCCGCCGCTGCCGGGATCGAGGTACGACGGACCGGGGCCGGCCTCGCCGATCCAGCCGGCGTCGGCGTTGGGCGGGATCGTGTAGCCGACGTGCTGGAGGCTGTAGAGGACGTTCTGGGCGCAGTGCTTGATGCCGTCCTCGTTGCCGGTGATCAGACAGCCGGCGACCCGGCCGTAGAAGAGGTACTGGCCCTTGTCGTTGAGCTCACCGGACAGCGCGTAGATCCGCTCGATGAGCTGCTTGGTGATGCTGGAGTTGTCCCCGAGCCAGATCGGGCCGGCGACCACGAGGATGTCGCTGGCCAGGATGCCCGGATAGAGGTCGGGCCACTCGTCGGACTTCCAGCCGTGCTCGCGCATGTCCGGATAGACCCCGGTGGCGACGTCGTGGTCGACCAGCCGGATCACGTCCACGTCGACGCCGTGCTTGCGCATGATCCCGGCGCTGGCGTCGACCAGGCCCTGGGTGTGGCTGGGCTCTGGGCTCCGCTTGAGGGTGCAGTTGACGAAGGTGGCCTTGAGGTCGCTGAAGTCAAGGGCACTGTCGAGATCGGTCGCCATGCCCGCCACTCTCGACTAGCTGCTGGCGACCGGCAATGGGCCGAGGTGACGAAACCGTGACGTCGCCGTCAGCCTCGCGGCTTGAGGCGTACGCCGGGTAGCTCGGGCGCGGGGATCGGCGGCAGGTGGTCACCGATCACCACTCCGAACCGACCGTCAGCCATCTGCTGGGAGTCGGCCACGACCTCACCGCCCGGAGCGATCTGGGCCTGCCACTCCGCGCGATCGGCGGCGATCTCGTCGTGGCTGCGGCCGATGAAGTTCCACCACATCACGATCTGCTCGCCGAACGGTTCGCCCCCGAGGAGCAGCAGACGACCTCCGCGTTCGGAGGCGAGGGTGACGGACGTGGCGCCGGCGGCGGCGTACGCGAGCTCGGCCTCCTTGAGCGGGGTGTCGTCGACGGTGACGTCGCCGGTGTCGAGCAGCACGCCGTGCTCGTGCGTCGAGTCGAGCGGCAACACCAGCTTGCCGCCGGGCTCGAGCACGATCTCGGCGCCCAGCAGTGGCGAGTAGGTCCTGACCGGAGAGGTAGAGCCGAGCTTGCTGCCCAGGAAGACCCGGGCGCGCCAGCCGGGCCCGGTCACCAGAGGCGGCGCGTAGTGCTCGAAGCCCGGATCAACTGCCCGGCTGCCCGCAGGGAGCGCTACCCACAGCTGCGCCCCGTGGAGGGTGGTCACGCCGGGACGAGAGACCTCGGAGTGGCTGATCCCGCGACCGGCCGTCATCAGGTTGAGCTCGCCGGGAAAGACGGCGGCGCGGTTCCCGGCGGAGTCGGCGTGGTCGATCTCGCCGCTGAACAGCCAGCTCACGGTCTGCAGCCCGGTGTGCGGATGCGGCGAGACCAGCATGCCGCCGGTCTCTTTCACCTCATCGGGCCCGTAGTGGTCGAGGAAGCACCAGGCGCCGATCAGGGTGCGGTCGCGTTGCGGGAGCGTACGGCGTACGGTCATCGCCCGCAGCCCGCCCAGCGGCACCTCGCGCGGCGTCAGGATCTCCACGCCCACCATCCTGCCTCGTCGCCCTCAGGAGTTCGAGAAGACCGCCGGTCCGCCGTCGCCGGTGCCCTCGTCCCCAGCTGTGTCAGAGTCCGGGCCTCGACCCGCCCAGGTCCAGGCGTACGCCGGGTCCTCGGCCGCCACGCCGGCCTCGCCGAGGTCGAGCGGGAGGAAGGTGTCGATCATGACGGCCAGCTCGTCGAACTGCTCGGCGCCCAAGGAGGCCTCGATCGCGCTGGGCTGGGGCCCATGGGCGTGCCCGCCGGGGTGCAGGGAAATGGAGCCGATGTTGATGCCCGAGCCCTTGCGGGCCTCGTAGTCGCCGCCGACGTAGAACATCACCTCGTCGCTGTCGACGTTGGAGTGGTAGTAGGGCACGGGGATCGCGAGTGGGTGGTAGTCGACCTTGCGCGGGACGAAGTTGCAGACCACGAAGTTGTGCCCCTCGAAGACCTGGTGGACCGGCGGCGGCTGATGCACCTTGCCGGTGATCGGCATGTAGTCCTCGACGTTGAAGGTGTGGGGGTAGAGGCAGCCGTCCCAGCCGACGACGTCGAACGGGTGGGTGGCGTAGGTCAGCCGGCTGCCACCGACACCGCCCGCGACGTTGCTGACCCGGTGCTTGACCAGCACCTCGACGTCGGTGCCCTCCACGACGTGCGGCTCGGTGGGGCCGTAGAGGTCGCGTTCGCAGTACGGCGCGTGTTCGAGCAGCTGCCCGAACCGCGACAGGTAGCGCTTCGGCGGGGCGATGTGGGAGTTGGCCTCGATCGCGTAGAGCCGCGACGGCTCACTCGGGACCCAGCGGTGGTCGGTCGCCCGCGGGACCAGCACGTAGTCACCGGTGCGGTAGGTCAGCACCCCGAACGCGGTCTCGACGGTGCCGGCACCCTCCTGCACGTAGACGCACTCGTCGCCGATGGCGTTGCGGTAGATCGGTGAGGCGTCGGTGCCGGTGACGACGTAGTTGATGCGGACGTCGTTGTTGCCGAGCACCAGGCGGCGGCCTTCGACCGGGCAGTGGGCCGCGCCATCCTCGAACAGCGTGTGCAGCTTGAGGTGCCGCGGCTTGAGTGGATGGTTGGGCGTGCGGGCCTGGTCGGGCAGCTCCCACACCTGGGAGTCGACGATCGCCGACGGCACGCCGCGGTGGTAGAGCAGTGACGAGTCCGACGAGAACCCCTCCTCGCCCATCAGCTCCTCGCGGTAGAGGAACCCGGTCTCGTCGCGGTGCTGGGTGTGCCGCTTGGGCGGGACGCTGCCCACGGATCGGTAGTACGCCATGGTCGTCACCCTAGGACCGCCTGACCCTCCGCTGGTTGAGGAGGCTGCGCATCCGCTGGTTGAGGAGGTTGCGTTGGCAACCGTCACGAAACCCCCGGCGGGTCAAGGCTGCCTTGATGGTCGCCGGGTTTCGAGACGGGCCCCAGGGGGCCCTCCTCAACCAGCGGTGGCGCGGCCCTCCTCAACCAGCGGGGAGGGCGCTTAATGGTTCGCTCCATGTCGGCGGGGCCACCTAACCTGGACAAGCGATGCGCGACTTCCCACCGGTGATCGACACCTTCTATGCGCGCGGCGGGGGCGAGCCCTCTGCTGCGCCGGACACGCGCAGCCGGGGCCGGTTCCTCCTGTGGATGCTCAAGCTCCAGTGGCCGGTGATCCTGACCACGACGGCGCTCGGCATGTTCTGGCAGCTGCCGCCCATGGTCGGCCCCCTCATCTTCGGCCGCGCGATCGACCAGGGCATCATCCCGGGCGACGTCGACGCCACCTTGAAGTGGGGTGCGCTGCTGTTCGCCGTCACGCTCATCGGGGCGACCTTCGGCATCCTCATGCACACGTTCATCGTCCGCACCTGGCTGATCGCTCTCTACGCGACCATGAAGCTGGTCACCCGCAAGGCCGCACAGATGGGCCACGTCCTCCCTCGCCGGACTCCGACGGGCGAGGTGCTGAGCGTCGCCTCCGCCGACTCCGACGAGTTCGGCGCGCTGACCGAGATCCTGGCGCGCACCTGCACCCAGGTGGTCGCCTACCTGGTGGTCGCGTTCATCGTGCTGAGCACCTCGGTCGAGCTCGGCGTGCTGCTGCTGATCGCCGCGCCCGTCCTCGTGGCTGCGGCGTTCCCGCTGCTCAAGCCGCTGCACCGCAGGCAGGAGATCGAGCGCGGCCGCAACTCCGACCTGACGTCGCTGGCCACCGACATCGTCGCCGGGCTGCGGATCCTGCGCGGCATCGGCGGCGAACGCACCTTCGGCAGCAACTACGCCAGCCAGTCCCAGCTGGCCCGCCAGGCCGGCCAGTCCGCAGGCATCTGGCAGGCGGGCATCGAGGCGGTCGGCGTGCTGTTCTCGGGCGTGTTCGTGGTGCTGCTGGTGTGGCTCGGCACCCATCAGGTGATCAGCGGCGAGCTGACCATCGGCCAGCTGATCAGCTTCCTCGGCTACGCGCTGTTCATGATCTACCCGATCCAGACGTTCTTCGAGTTCGCCCAGAAGCTCACGCGGGCGACCGTGTCGGCCCGCCGGGCCATCGCGATCTTCGAGCAGAAACCGCCGTGGATCGAGGCTTCCGATCCGCAGTCCCTGCCCGAGCACGGCGACCTGGTCGACGAGCTGACCGGCTTCGTGGCCCACGAGGGCCAGCTGACGATCGTCGTCAGCGCCGTGCCCGAGGACACCTCCGCCCTCGCCGACCGGCTGGGCCGATATCTCTCCACCGACGTCGAGCCCATCAGCCACGACATCGGTGAGGGCATGAAGGGCCGCGCGGCGCGGCAGGCAAGGGCCGAGCGCGAGATCGAGCGCGCCCGGATCGCGGCCCGCGACGAGGAGCGTGCGCGGCAGCGGTGGGGCGTGACGCTCGGCGGCATGGACCTGTCCGAGGCACGGCTGACCGACGTACGCCGCCGCATCCTGGTCAGCGACAGCGGCAGCCAGCTGTTCGCCGGCACCCTCCAAGACGCCGTCGACCCACACGCCCGTCTCGACCGCCACCAGGCCGAGGAGGCGCTGCGCATCGCCAACGCCGAGGATGTCTACGACGCCCTTCCCGGCGGTTGGCAGGGCAGGCTCGACGAGCGCGGCCGCGGGCTGTCCGGCGGGCAGCGGCAGCGAGTCGTGCTGGCCCGCGCGATCGCGACGGACGCGCCCGTACTCGTACTGGTCGAGCCGACGTCCGCCGTCGATGCCCACACCGAGGCGCGGATCGCGGAGCGGGTTGCCGACGTCCGCCGCGGCCGGAGCACCGTGGTCACCACCGTGTCGCCGCTGTGGCTGCACCACGCCGACCGCGTCGTGCTCGTCGACGACAACCGCGCGATCGCCGAGGGCACCCATGAGGACCTGCTGCTCGACAGCCCCGCCTACCGCCGCGTGGTGACTCGAGCCATGGACGTCGATGGCGTCGCGACCGAGTCCGACTCGCTGGACTCCGAGATGGTGGGTGCTCGGGCTCCTCATCCAACGAGATGGGAGGCGGACGACCGTGTCTGATCTGTTGGCCACCTCGCCCGACACCTGGCGGGACGGCTCCCACGAGCCTCCCGTCATCCCGATCGAGCTGATCCCGCCCACCGACGGGTCGCCCGCCGACCGGGTCACCGCGCTGCGTCGCCGCCACGCCCTTCGCGAGCGCAGGGCGCTGGAGAACTACGCCCAGTCCCGCAAGCCCGAACGGGGCTGGCCAGTGGCCGAGAACCGTGCGGTGCTGACATTCATGCGAACCCTCTTGCGCGAGCGTCGGCGGGTCTTCGTCGTACTCGTCGTGCTCAACGGCTTGGCGGCCGCGACCGGTCTCGTCGTACCCCGCCTGCTCGGCTCGCTGATCAACCGGACCGTCGCCGGCGACGCCGCGTCGTCCCTCAACTCGCTCGCCCTGTTGATCGTGGCGGTGGTCTGCACCCAGGCCCTGCTGACGTTCCTGGCGCAGCGCACGTCGACGATCTTCGGCCAGGACCTGCTCTCGTCTGCCCGCGAATACATCGTCCGCACGATCCTCGCCCTGCCCCTCGGCCGGGTCGAGAGCGCCAGCAGCGGCGACCTGGTCACCCGCGTCACCCGTGACGTCGGCACGATGAGCCGCTCGGTCCAGTACGGCGTCCCGATGTCGATCATCTCCGGGCTCACGGTTTTGCTCTCGATCATCGCGATGCTGCTCAACTCCGTGGTGCTCGCGGTGCCGTCGCTGCTCGTGATCGGGCTCGCCTACCCGCAGGTGCGGCGCTACCTCCAGAAGGCTCCCAAGGGCTACATCAACGAGGGCGCGACCTACTCACGCATCAACAGCACCCTGACCGAGACCGTCGAGGGCGCCCGCACGGTGGAGGCGCTCGGGCTGGCCGACCGCCGCGTGCTGGCCGGCGACGATGACATCGACATCTCGGCGCAGGCCGAGCGCTACACGATGACCCTGCGCAACCTGCTGTTCGCGGTCATCGACGTGGCCTTCAACGCCCCGCGGGTGGTGACGTTGCTCGTCGGCGCCTACGGCTACTCCGAGGGCTGGGTCTCACTCGGCCAGATCACGGCCGCGGTGCTCTACGTCGAGGCACTCAGCGGTCCGCTCGACCGGCTCGTCGGCGAGGTCGACCGGCTGCAGGTCGGCGCCGCCTCGACGAGCCGGCTGCTCGGCATCGCCGAGGTGCCGCCCGACCGCATCGCCGGCACCGACCTGCCCGACGGCCCGGAGCTGGTCGGCGAGGACCTCCGCTTCGCCTACCGCGAGGGACACGACGTGCTGCACGGCGTCGACCTGCGGCTGCGCACCGGCGAACGGCTGGCCATCGTCGGGCCCAGCGGCTCCGGCAAGTCCACGCTCGGGCGGCTGCTGTCGGGCATCAACGGCCCACGCACCGGCTCGGTCACCGTCGGCGGCGTCGAGCTGGTCGACCTGCCGCTCGAGAGCCTGCGCACCGAGGTCGCGCTCGTCACCCAGGAGCACCACGTGTTCAAGGGCTCGGTCCGCGACAACATCATCTTGGCCCGCGAGGACTCCGACGACGACGCGGTGTGGTCGGCGCTGCGCGCGGTCGGAGCAGACGAGTGGGTCGCGCGGTTCCCGACCCGTCTCGACACCCAGCTCGGGTCAGGCAACCAGCCGCTGACGCCCGCCCAGGCGCAGCAGATCGCGTTGGCCCGGCTGATCATCGCCGACCCCCACACGCTGGTGCTCGATGAGGCGACCTCGCTCATCGATCCCCGCACGGCCCGCACGCTCGAGGGCTCGATGAACGCGCTGCTCTCCGGCCGCACGGTCGTGGCGATCGCCCACCGGTTGCACACCGCCCACGATGCCGACCGCATCGCGGTGGTCATCGACGGCCGCATCGTCGAGCTCGGCAGCCACCAGGAGCTGGTGGCGCAGGGCGGCGAGTACGCCGCCCTCTGGCGGGCCTGGACCTCATAGCGCACCGCTGGTTGAGGAGGGACGAAGTCCCGTCACGAAACCCGGTGACCGGGAGGCAGCTTTGCCTCTCACCGGGTCTCGTGACGGTTGCTGCGCAACCTCCTCGACCAACGAGCGTCGTTGCTCACCAGGTGGTGGGTTTCACCGGCTGGTAGAGCCACACGTCGAAGAAGTTCGTCAGGTCCTGGCCGGAGACCTGCTCGCTGAGAGCGATGAAGTCTTCGGTGGTGGCGGTGCCGTACTCGTGGTCGGCGACCCACGTCCGCAGGATCTGGAAGAAGAGCGCGTCGCCGATCTTCTCGCGGAGCGCCTGCAGGGTCATCCCACCCCGGCGGTACACCGCCGACGCGAACATGGTGTCCCGCTGCGGGTCGGCCACCACGATGTTCCAGAACGTGCTGCTGGCCGGCCGGGTGTTGTAGTCGCGCAGGAAGGCCTCGTGAGCGGTGCGGGTGCCGACGTGGGCACCCCAGAGGTACTCGCCGAACGTCGCGAACCCCTCGTTGAGCCAGATGTTGTCCCAGCTGGCCACGGAGACCGCGTCGCCGAACCACTGATGGGCCAGCTCGTGGGCGATGGTGTTGGTGCTGCGCACGGCGGAGTACAGCGGCCGGGTCTGGGTCTCCAGCGAGAAGCCGATCGGGGTCCCGTTGTAGGTCGCGTTGTCGGCGATCGCGCCGGTCGAGCCGAACGGATAGTCGCCGAAGGTGTCGTTCCAGAGGTCCGTCGCCTCGGCCGTGGTGTCGTAGAAGAAGTCCAGCGCGTTCGGCTGGTTGACCTTGAGCGTCGGGTCGATGGCGACCGTTTCGGGGATTCCTCCCGGGGTCGTGCCCGTCTTGAACTCCCACTCGCCGACCACGGCAGTGGCCAGGTAGTTGGACATCGGCTCGTCCTCGTCCCACACCCAGGTGTCCTTCTTGGCGCTGTGTGTGTGGCTGACCAGGTCGCCGTTCGCGATCACCTCGAGGCCGCGCGGCACGGTGACCCGGAACGTCCAGGTTGCCTTGTCGCTCGGGTGGTCGTTGAGCGGGATCCAGGTCGACGTCGCGTTGGGCTCGTCACCCATGAACGCCCCGTCGTTGGTGTGGATGAAGCCGTACGGCGAGCCGAAGACGATCGGCGAGCCGACGATCGTCTGCGGCGTGCCGTCGTAGCGGACGTTCACTTGGAAGGTCGAGCCCTCGGGGATGCCCGCGGACGGCGTGATGACCAGCTCCTGCCCGTCCCGGCTGAAGGTCGCCTGCTCACCGTTGACGTCGACGCCCTTGACGTTGAGCTGCTGGAAGTCGAGGTCGAAGCGGGAGAGGTCCTGGGTCGCCGTCGCAGTGATCTTGTTGAGCGCGTCCAGCTCATCGGTCGCAGGGTCGTAGGAGAAGCGCAGGTCGTAGTGGCCCACGTCGTAGCCGCCGTTGCCCTCGAGCGGGAAGTAGGGATCACCTACTCCGGACGCTCCAGGTGTGAACGTCTGGTCGTCGGCATTGGCGGGGCCGTCGGCTCCGCTGACCAGGAGGGCCACGAGCAGCGAGCCGGCGACGAGTGAGATGGGGGCGAGCGTTCGACGTGACATCGAGACTCCTTCCGAGTAAGGAGGAAAATGACCAACGTCTCGACCATAGACCCGGCCCCGGAGTCGTTCCACCCCCGGCTGAGAGGCTCGTTGGCGCCGACCGACGGGGAGGTGCAATGGTGAGCAAATGGCTTTCCCGGATGTCTGGCGCGGCCTGGTGGACGACGCCGCCGTCTTCCCGCCGGGTAACGCTCCGCTGCCCGAGGCCGTGTCGGCGTACGTCGAGCGCGACGGTGCGTGGTGGACCGACCTGGTCGGCTCGTTCGTGGTCACCGACGTGGCCATCCCCGACATCGCCGCCCCGGTCCCGGTGTCCGTCGTCGTCACCGGCGGCGCCGGCGCGGTCGCCGGCGCGCTGCGGCTCGCGGCCAAGTCGGAGGTCACGGTGGCCGGCCTCGAGACCGCGCTGCGCGACCCCGACGACCTCGCCGGCAACGCTCGCCGGGTAGTGGCCGCGGTCGACGACGCCCGGTCGGCGGGGCTGCTCGCCGATGACGTGCATGTCTATGTCGAGCTGCCGCAGACCGAGGCGACCCCCGCCTGGCTGGCCGCCGCCGACGTGGTGGCGGAGGCCGAGCTGCGGCTGAAGTTCCGCACCGGCGGCCTCGAGGCCGACCGGTTCCCGACACCGGCGACGCTGGCCGGCTGGATCGACGCGGCGCTGGACCGCGAGACGCCGTTCAAGTGCACGGCCGGCCTGCACCACGCCGTCGCGCACGACGACCACGAGACCGGTTTCGCGCACCACGGCTTCCTCAACGTGCTGCTGGCGACCCGCCAGGCGTTCGACGGCGCGACGACGGCCGAGGTCGCGACCCTGCTGTCGGACCACTACCCCAACGACCTCGTCGCGCTGGCCCGCGCAGCCCAACAGTCGGGCGAACTGGCCGGCGCGCGCAGGTGGTTCACGGCCTTCGGGTGCTGCAATGTGAGTGAGCCGCTCGACGACCTCGTCGGCCTCGGTCTCGTCGAGGCCCCATCGCTGGTTGAGGAGCGAGCGAAGCGAGCGTCTCGAAACCATGGCGGGGACGAGGACGACCGATGACGAGCTGGGTCGAAGGAGCCGAGGGCTCGGGGTTCGACGCCGACCACCTGCCGTACGGCGTGTTCGCGCGGCCGGGCGAGCAGCCCAGGGTCGGTGTCCGGATCGGGGCGTTCGTGCTCGACCTGAGCCCCCTGGCCGTGAGTCAGCTGCCCGACGTGCCGGAGGCTGTGTTCGGCGAGCCGACCCTCAACGCGCTCCTCGCGCAGGGCCGTGCGGTGTGGGAGTCGGTGCGCACCCGCGTGGTCGAGCTGCTCACCGACGAGACCGGACGCGACCTCGTCGAGGCTCATCTCCATCCGCTGACCGACGTCGAGCTGGGGATGCCGTTCACCGTCGGCGACTACGTCGACTTCTATGCCTCACTCCACCACGCGACCAACGTCGGCCGGATGTTCCGCCCCGACCAGGAACCGCTGTTGCCCAACTGGCGACACCTGCCCGTGGGGTACCACGGCCGGGGCGGCACCGTCGTGCCGAGCGGCACGCCCATCATCCGGCCGCAGGGCCAGCGGAAGCCCCCGGACTCCGACGCCCCGATCTTCGGGCCGAGCACGCGGCTCGACATCGAGGCCGAGCTCGGCTTCGTCGTGGGTACCGGCACCGCCCTCGGTGACCCGGTCACGGCCGATGCGTTCGCCGACCACGTCTTCGGTGTCGTCGGTCTCAACGACTGGTCGGCTCGCGACATCCAGGCGTGGGAGTACGTGCCGCTCGGGCCGTTCCTCGGCAAGTCGTTCGCCACCTCGATCTCGGCCTGGGTCACCCCGCTGGCGGCGCTCGACGAAGCCTGGGTCGACCTCCCCGGCCAGGACCCCGAGCCGCTGCCCTACCTAGCGCCCGGCGACACCGAGGGCCTCGACATCGACGTCGAGGTCGTCCTCAACGGCGAGGTGGTCAGCCGGCCGCCGTACCGGACGATGTACTGGTCACCGGCCCAGATGCTGGCCCACCTCACCGTCAACGGCGCCTCGATCCGCCCCGGCGACCTGTTCGCCTCGGGCACGATCAGCGGTCCGAAGCCTGAGCAGCGCGGCTCGTTCCTCGAGCTGAGCTGGGGCGGCACGGAGCCGTTCGCTGACGGACACACCTTCCTCGACGACGGCGACGAGGTGGTGCTGCGCTACACCGCACCGAGCACGTCGGGTGGCCGGATCGCGCTGGGCGAGGTCGTCGGACGGATCGAGCCCGCCCGCTAGTCGTCTTGCGGGACGGGCTCCGCGCCGTTCGCGATCGTCATCAGCCGATAGACCCGCTCGCTCCCCGCCACGTCTTCAACCGTGACCGGCCGCTCGTCGGGGCCGGTCAATGGCACCCGCCAGTTGGGGTACTCGTCGATGGTGCCGGGCTGGTTCTGCGTACGCCGGTCGCCCACCGCGTCCGTGAGCGCGACGCACCGCAACCGCGACGGCGTCCGCGCCAGGTACGCGTACAGCGCCTCGACCGTGGCCTGGGTGTCGGCCTCGTCGCCGTCCTCCAGGAGCCCGACCCGGCGGAGCTCGCCCAGCCAGGCCTCGCGCTCGACCGCGTCGACGGCCAGCTCCTCCTCGACCGGCCGGGTCAGCAGCCCCAGTCCGTCCCGCAGCCGCACGTGGTCGCCCGCGAGATAGCCCGCGGTGGGGGGCAGGTCGTGAGTGGTGACCGACGCCAGGCACCACTCGCGCCACCGCTCGGCGGGCAGCGGCCCGCCGCTGCCGTCGTGGTCGAACTCGAACCACAGCACCGAGGTGCCGAGGATGCCGCGCTCGGCGAGATAGGTGCGTACCCACGGCTCGACGGTGCCCAGGTCCTCGCCGACGACGACGGCGTCGGCACGGTGCGCCTCGAGCGCCAGGATGCCGATCAGGGCCTCGTGGTCGTAGCGCACGTAGGTGCCCGCGGTGGGGTCGGCACCCTCCGGGATCCACCACAGCCGGAACAGCCCGATGACGTGGTCGACCCGGATCCCGCCTGCGTTGCGCAGCGCGGCGGCCACCATCCGCCGGAACGGTTCGTACGCCGACTCGGCGAGCCGATCGGGACGCCACGGCGGCTGGTTCCAGTCCTGACCGTTCTGGTTGTAGGGGTCGGGCGGGGCGCCGACCGTGACGCCGCCGGCGTAGGTCTCCTGCAGCGCCCAAGCGTCGGCGCCGTGCGCGTTGACCCCCACCGCGAGGTCGGCCATCACCCCCAGTCCCATCCCGACCCGGCGCAGCTCCAGCTGGGTCGCGGTCTGCTGCTCGTCGAGCACCCACTGCAACCAGCGGTGGAACTCCACGGCGTCGGCGTGGTCCCGGCGAAAGTTGCGCACACCCGGGAGGTCGGGATGACGCAGCTCGGCCGGCCATTGCGTCCAGTCGGGGCCGTGCACCTCTGCGATGGCGGCCCAGGTCGCGTAGTTCTCCAGGCCGTAGTTCTCCCGCACCTGGAAGCCGCCGAAGGCGTAGCGCCGCCCGATGGTCCGCGGGACCGCGAAGATCTTGCGCAGCGCGGCCCGCTTGGCAGCCCAGGCCCGGTCTCGGTCGATCCGATCCTCGTTCGGGTCGCCGGCCCCGATGCGCAGCGCGTCGACGGCGGAGCGGTCGGCGGTTGACAGGGCGGCGTACTCGGGGATCCGCTCGGGACGCAGGTAGAGCGGGTTGCCATAGCGGCGCGAGGTGGGCAAGTAGGGCGAGGGCTCCATCGGCGCGGTGGGCTCGGCGGCGTGCAACGGGTTGACGAGCACGTAGTCCGCGCGGTGCTGCATGGCCGCCCACAGCCCGAGGTCGGCCAGGTCGACGAGGTCACCGGTGCCCCAGGACTCCGGTGACCGGACGCTGTAGAGCTGGGTCGCCAGCCCGAGCATTCGCCGCTCGCCGACCCGGGACGGCACGCCGACCCACTGCGGGGTGACGACCAGTCTCATGTGCGCGTCGCGGTCACCGCTGCGCGCGTGCACCCAGTGGTACCCGAGCGGCAGGTCACCGGGGATCGCGAACGTCGCCTCGCCGACGAGCTCGCCGTCGATGGTGCGGGGTGGGTTCCAGTTCTCGTGCTGGTCGACGCCGCCGCGGTGCTCGCCCGTCTCGAGCTCGACCCAGACGTCCACCGACCACCCGTCGGGCACGTGCACCTCGAACGTCGTCCGCCATCCCTGCCGGGTCACCAGCACCGGCGGCAGCATCCGTCGCCAGGCCGCGTCGTGGCGAGCGGCCATCGCGACCTGCGCGGCCTCGGTGCTGCTCGCGTCGACGTCGACCGCGGCCAGCACCCCGACCAAGGTGTCGGTGGCGACGAGGACATGGCGGCCTTGCCAGTCCCAGTAGTCGGTGGCCACGCCGTACGCCGCCGCCAGCTCGCGGACGGCGTGCTCGTGCTCATTGCCGGGTTCCGACATGGGCGTCACCCTAGTGGCGAGAGGCTGTCACCCGGAGGTTGAGGAAGGCGCGCTAGCGCCTGTCTCGAAACCGGAGCACTCGGAGCCTTGGTAACGAGTGAGGTTGCTAGCGCAACCTCCTCAACCAGCGGCAGGCCGTACCCTTCACGCGTGCAGCCGTTCGGTCAGTACCCGGAGCCGGGTCACGTCATCGCCCATGTCAGCGACACCCACCTGCTCGCGGGCGAGGCCCGCCAGTACGGCGTGATCGACACCGTCGAGCACCTCTCGCTGGCCCTCGACCGGCTGGGCCACGTCGACCCACCTCCGCAGGTGATCGTCTTCACCGGCGACCTCGCCGACCGCGGCGAGCCGGAGGCCTACCGCCAGCTGCGTGCGATGGTCGAGCCGGTCGCGGAGCGGATGGGTGCTCAGATCGTGTGGTGCATGGGCAACCACGACGACCGCGAGGCGTACGCCCGCGCCCTCTACGACGCCGAGCCCACCGCCGAGGTGCTCGACCGCGTCTACGAGGTCGACGGGCTGCGCATCATCTCGATCGACACCACGGTCGAGGGCTACCACCACGGTGCCATCGACGACGCGCAGTACGACTGGCTGGCGTCGGTGCTGGCCACGCCCGCGCCGCACGGCACGATCCTGGCGATGCACCACCCGCCGATCCCGGTGCCGATGCTGCCGGCTGCGGCCATCATCGAGCTCGAGGACCAGCAGCGACTGGCCGACGTGCTGACCGGCACCGACGTGCGGATGATCCTGGGCGGGCACTTCCACTACTCGTCGTACGGCACCTTCGCGGGCATCCCCGTCTCGGTCGCCTCGGCCACCTGCTACGTCAGCGACATCGCCCCGCTCGACCGCTTCATCTCAGCGGTGGACGCCGACCAGGCGGTCAACATGGTGCACGTCTACGCCGACTCGATCGTCACCTCGATCGTGCCCACCCACGACTCCGCTGAGATCAGCGGCTACGGGTCCGACGTCATCCCGCTCGTCGAAGCGTTGAGCTTCGAGGAGCGGCGCGAGCTCTTGTCCCGCAAGGACTCCGACTTCAACCGCCACGACGTGGACCCGACCTCCGTCGAGCTCCCGATCAGCTGACTGTGCGGAAGCGGTCCCGGCGACACTGGCACCGAGGCCGGCGCCGGGACCGCTCCACACCCGTGAGAGGGGGTACTCCGACCAACGCCCTCGGTCGCCGAGGGTTACGCGAGTCGGCCGGAGCGCTCTAGACACCACGTCGAACCGGTCGAGGTTCATCACCTTGACCCACGCGTCGACGAAGTCCTGGACGAACTTCTCCTGGGCGTCGGCACTGGCGTAGACCTCCGCGATGGCGCGGAGCTGGGAGTTCGAACCGAACACCAGGTCGACGGCCGTCGCGGTCCCCTTGCCCTCGCCCGTCTTGCGGTCGCGGCCGTCGAAGACGTTCTCGGCCGACGCCGACGGCTGCCACTCGGTCTGGCCGTCGAGCAGGTTGACGAAGAAGTCGTTGGTCAAGGTCCCCGCCCGGTCGGTGAGCACCCCGTGACGGGTCCGGCCGGCACTCACGTCGAGAGCCCGGAGCCCGCCGACGAGGACCGTCATCTCGGGGGCCGACAGCGCCAACAGGTTGGCCCGGTCGAGCAGCAGCGTCTCCGGCGGCATCTTCTCCCCGGCCCGCAGGTAGTTGCGGAACCCGTCTGCCCTCGGCTCGAGATGGCCGAACGACTCCACGTCGGTCTGTTCCTGCGAGGCGTCGGTCCGCCCCGGCACGAACGGGACCGTGATGTCGTGGCCGGCGTTCTTCGCCGCCTGCTCCACGCCGGCGCACCCGGCGAGGACGATCAGGTCCGCGAGGGAGACCGACGTGCCGCCCGGCTGGGAGCGCGTTGAAGTCCTGCTGGATCTGTTCGAGGGTCTGCAGCACAGTGGCCAGTCCGGCCGGGTCGTTGACCTCCCAGCTCCGCTGCGGCTCGAGGCGGATCCGCGCTCCGTTGGCCCCGCCACGCTTGTCGGTGTCGCGGAAGCTCGCCGCCGACGCCCAAGCGGTCGAGACCAGCTGGGAGACGGACAGCCCCGACTCGAGGATCTTGCCCTTGAGGGCGGCGACCTGGTCGTCGGTGACCGGCTCGTGGCCCGCCGCGGGCACCGGGTCCTGCCACAGCTGCGGCTCCGCGACCCACGGCCCGAGGAAGCGCGAAACGGGTCCCATGTCGCGGTGCAGGAGCTTGTACCAGGCCTTGGCGAACGCATCCGCGAGCTCCTCGGGGTGCTCGTGGAAACGCCGCGAGATCTTCTCGTACGCCGGGTCCAGCCGCAGCGCGAGGTCGGTCGTCAACATCATCGGGGCGTGCCTGACCGAGGCGTCGTGGGCGTCGGGAACGCTGTCCGCCCCTGCACCGTCCTTCGGCTTCCATTGCTTGGCGCCGGCGGGGCTTTCGGCGAGCTCCCACTCGAAGCCGAACAGGGTGTCGAAGAAGCTGCCGTCCCACGTGATCGGGCTGGGCGTCCAGGCGCCCTCGAGCCCGCTGGTGATGGCGTCCTTGGCCACCCCGCTGCCGAACGAGCTCTTCCAGCCCAGCCCCTGGTGCTCGACCGGGCAGCCCTCGGGCTCGGGGCCGACGAGGTCGGGGTCGCCCGCGCCGTGGGTCTTGCCGAACGTGTGGCCGCCGGCGATCAGCGCCACCGTCTCCTCGTCGTTCATCGCCATCCGGCGGAACGTCTCCCGGATGTCCCGGGCCGACGCGACCGGGTCGGGCTTGCCGTTGGGGCCCTCCGGGTTGACGTAGATCAGCCCCATCTGCACGGCGCCGAACGGCCCGCCGAGCTCCCTGTCGCCGCTGTAGCGCTCATCCCCGAGCCAGGTGTCCTCGGGCCCCCAGTAGATCTCCTCGGGCTCCCAGATGTCCTCGCGCCCGAAGCCGAAGCCAAACGTCTTGAAGCCCATCGACTCCAGGGCGACGTTGCCGGCGAAGACCAGCAGGTCGGCCCACGAGATCTTGCGGCCGTACTTCTGCTTGACCGGCCACAGCAGCCGGCGGGCCTTGTCGAGGTTCGCGTTGTCGGGCCAGCTGTTGAGCGGCGCGAAGCGCTGGGAGCCGTCGCCGCCACCGCCGCGGCCGTCCTCGATGCGGTAGGTGCCGGCGGCGTGCCAGCTCATCCGGATGAAGAGCGGCCCGTAGTGGCCGTAGTCGGCGGGCCACCAGTCCTGGGAGTCCGTCATCAGGTCGACGACGTCCTGCTTGAGCGCCTCGACGTCGAGGGTCTTGAACTCCTCGGCGTAGTCGAAGTCCGCGCCCATCGGGTTGCCTCGCGGCGAGTGCTGGTGGAGCACCTGCAGGTCCAGCTGGTTGGGCCACCAGTCCTGGTTGGTCCTGGGCCGGTGCGGGCTGGGCTCCGGGGCGTCAATTGCCGGGTTCTCGCTCTCGGACACGTGAGTCCCTCTCCTGTCTTGAGGTCTTGCTTCTGGATGGCTCGTTCTGGTCAGGGGTTGCCGGTGCCGCGACGCACTCGGGGCAGACGCCCCAGTAGCTGACCTCGGCCTCGTCGATCGTGAAGCCCTGGTCGTCCGACGCGGTCAGGCACGGAGCCTCGCCGACGGCGCAGTCGACATCGGCCACGGCACCGCACGACCGGCACACGACGTGGTGGTGGTTGTCACCGACCCGGGACTCGTAGCGAGCCACCGAGCCGGACGGCTGGATGCGCCGCACCAGCCCCGCATCGGTCAACGCGTGCAGCACGTCGTACACCGTCTGGTGGGAGACCTCGGGAGACTCCCTGCGGACGGCACCGATGATCACTGCGGTGGTCGGCATGCGGATGCGCGTCCACGGCTCTCAGCACCGCCAGCCGCGGACGGGTCACGCGGAGCGCAGCCTGGCGCAGCATCCGCTCGAGGTCCGAGGCCAGGGGCACGTTCGGCAGTCTCACGCACTTTCTTGAATGAATCAAGAAGACGTCGGACTGCCTCAGGTGACCTCGCCCGGGTCGGCCTTGCGGATCACCAGCCGGGTCCACGAGCCGACGTAGATGCGGTCCTCCGGACCGACCTCCCGCTTCACGCCGACGTCGATCGCGGTCTGCGGCAGCGGGTCGACGGCGCCGGCGACGAAGGTGCCGTTGGACGAGCCGAGGTCCTCGACCCACCACCGCGAGCCGTCGGTGGTCAGCTGGGCGTGGCGGCGGCTGACGCCGTTGTCGGCGCCGCAGTCGATGTCGGGGTGGATGTCGCGGCTGTGGGACTCGCGGCCGACGAGCAGCGAGGTGTTCCGGAGGGGTACGACGGCCGGCGGGCCGGCCGACGGGAGCGGGTCGGGGCTCTCCTGCTCGGCGTACCACTGCGGGTCGATCCAGAGCTCCGCGACCCAGCTGTCGTCCAGCGAAGGAGCGCTGCTCGTCGCGCGGCTTCTCGGCGTCGGCCTTGGGCGCGGCGCCCTTGTCGGGCGCCGGCGTCTCGGTCCGCGGCATCGTGCCGGTCGTGAAGTCGTAGCCGCAGGCCTCGCAGAACAGCGCGTCGGCGAGGTTGGCGATGCCGCAGTTGGGACACGTCTGGCCGGCAGCCGGGTCGGCCGGTTTCGGCGGCGGGCGTCACTCGTGGCGGCCGGCGTGTGTCGAGGTCGAGGATCGGCACGGCCGCGGTGTCACCCGGCTGGGGCGTGCCCCCGCCGCCCTGGTCGGTCGCCGGCGGCATCGCGATGCCGCAGACGTCGCAGTAGTCGGTCGACTGGGTCTCGTGACCCGCGGGACACGTCGTCACTTGCGGACCCGTGTGGTCTTGGTCGAAGCGGTGTCGAGGGCCATCTCGTCGAGCTTCTCCACGGCCTTCTTCAACCGCACGGTGCCGGTCTCCTCGTTCTCGACGTCGACGACCTTGCGCAGCTTGGAGGTGGCCTCCGCGTTGCCCGTCTCGGCGGCCAGCTGCACGGCCCGGCCGAGCTTGGTGGTCGCCAGCTCCTCGTTGCCGGCCGCCTTGGCGGCCAGGCCCTCCTGGATGGCCTGCGCCAGCTCGGTCTGCCCGGTGTAGTGGGCGACCTGCGGGTCGATCCGCGTCGTCTGCTCCGAGTCGTTGGACCACTTGGCCTTGACCAGGCCCTGGGTCTCGACCTGGTCACCGATCGCCAGCTGCACACGGGCGGCGAGCTGCTCCTGGCCGACCGCCTTGGCCGCCAGCCGGACCGCGACGTGGTAGTCGCGGGACTCGTCGGCCCAGGCACCGGTCGGGATAGGCGCCGGTGAGGTCGTTGACGGGCGTACGACGCGTGGTGAGGTCCTCCACCGTCGGCGACACCTGCCGGACGAAGAGGATCTGGGCGCCCTGCGGCGTCCAGACCCGGAGGTCGGCGTTGGCCACCCCGCGCGCCATCGACGACCGCATCATCTGCTCGAACTGCTGCCTGCATCTGCGCGGGCTCCGGGATGATGTCGACGGTCCCGAGCAGCGCCTGGGCGATCCGACGGATCTCCTCGACCTTCCAGTCGACGCCGACGCCGCGGCAGTCGCACTGGTAGTAGCCGGTGGCCCGGGCGATGGCCTCGTCGAGCACGGGCGCCGGCTCGTTGTTCTCGCCGTCGGTCAGCAAGATCGCGTGCCGCTGGACGACCTGGGGCACCGAGGTGAAGAGCACCCCCGCCATGTCGAGCCAGGTCGAGATCTCGGTGCCGCCGCCCGAGCGCAGGTGGGAGATCGCGTCGATGGCCTCGGCCCGGGTGGAGTCGTTCATCGGCACCATGGCCGGCCCGGCGTTGACGTTGGGGTAGGCCAGGAACGCCGCGCCGTTGCCAGAGATGACCGCGAAGTAGGTGCCCTCGATGATCTCGGCGACTGCCGCGATGGCGGCCTGCTTGGCTCCCGCCATCGCCGACTGCCCCATCGAGCCCGGAGGTGTCGATGATGATGATCTCGCCCGCCGCACCGGACCCGGTCTGCCCGGCCGTCCCTGCTCCGGTGCACTCCACCGTCACGATCGCGTGCACGTCGGTGCCCCCGTCGGGCAGGAACTCGTTCTGGTAGACGCTCGCGGTGAACTCAGCCATGCGCGCCATTCTTACCTACGCCCACCGAGGGTTCGCTGGTCGAGCCGGGCGAGCCGCTAGGCGAGCCCGTGTCGAGACCCGGCGATGGCGTGGTCTCGACACCGCTCGCTGCGCTCGCGGGCTCGACCACCGAAGCGAACGGACCGCCGACCCGAGCCAGCGCGGCGGTGATGTTGTCCTGGCCGCCCTTGCCGTTGGCGAAGGCGACCAGGTGGGTGGCGATCGCGCGGGGGTCGCTCGAGGCGGCGGCCCGGACCTGTTCCTGGAGCGCGGCCGGCTCGGAGGCGTAGTTCCACAGCCCGTCGCTGCAGGCCAGCAGCCAACCGGGGGCAATGACGTCGACGCTGCCGACGCGGGGCCTGATGTCGGGGCTGTCGCGGCCGAGCCACTTGGTGATCGAGTGCGCCTGCTTGGAGGCCTCCGCCTCGGCGCGCGGCGTACCGCCCGCGATCATCACCTGGGCCATCGAGTCGTCGACGGTCAGCAGCTGGCCCTCGCCCTCGTCGGGCAGCAGGTAGACCCGCGAGTCGCCGAGGCCGCCGTAGTGAATGACGCCGTCCTCGAGCACGGCGGCCACCAGGGTGCAGGACGGGGGGTTGGCGGTGTCGTCCGGAGCCGTGTCGACCACGGCCTGGTTGCCGGCGGCGGCGGCGTCGGCGAAGACCTTGCTGACCGCGGCGGCAGCGCTCTCCGGCACGCCGAGCCCTTTGGGCAGCGGTGACCGGAGCACGGCGAGCACGGCCTTGGCGGCGGCGAGCGAGGCGACGTCGGAGTTGTCGGAGTTGGAGACTCCGTCGCAAACGACGAGCACAGCCCGCTCGGCCTCGACCGCCAGCGCCATGGCGTCCTCGTTGCGGGTGTGCCGGATGCCGCGGTCGCACACGCCGGCAACCCAGGGCGCCGGCTGCTCCTCGAAGTGGTCGCGGGTGCTGGGCGCCTTGGTGCCGCACTGGGTGCAGTAGCCGTCGTCGCCGACCACGCCGCCGCACTCCGCGCAGGGCGCGGGTGCCCGGTCGCTCGCGGCGTACGTGACGGTCACCCCCGGCCGCGCGGTGATCGCGCTGATCGGGCTCACGTCGTCGAGGTCGGTGCGCAGCACCGGCCCGGCCTCCGACCCGTCGGTGACCGCCTTGCCGCAGGCCTCGCAGAACTTCGACCCGGGCTCGACCGGCGCTCCGCAGTGCGGGCAAGTGGCCGGGGTGGCCGGCGTGTCCGAGGGCGGCGGGGGCGGCGTTGCGGGGGGCTCCGTCACGTGAGCGTCCAGTTGCGGACGGCGTTGGCGCGTCCGACCATCAATATCTGCGTCTCCCGGTCGGCCGCTTCGCGGGCCAGCACGCGGTAGTTGAGCTCCAGGCCGTCTCGCAACGACTCCTCCTTGGCCTCAAAGGCGCCGATCCGCACGGTCCCCGGCCCCTTGCGCTCCACGACCTCGAGCGCGCGGCGCAGGATCTTGGTCGACAGCCGGGCCCGAGCGTACGGCTCCATCTGGGCACCCTCGACGCTGGTCATGGCCGCGGACAGCCGCGTCAGGTCGTCGCCGGAGCCGCGGAGCAGCACCTCGGCCCGCAGCTCCCGGGACTCGCCGTAGCCACGGCTGGTGGGTGGCACCAGGTCGAGGGCCGCGACGGCACCATCGGTGTCACCGTCCGCGGCGCGGATCCGGGCCATCCCGAACGCCGAGGGAGCGACGTACGCCGCATCGGTCTCGGCGCAGGTGTTGTAGAAGCCGGCCGCAACCTGAGGGCGGCCACCGTTCTCGCAGGCCAAGGCGAGGGCCAGCTTGGGAGCGAGCTCACCGGGCACCTGGTGGTAGACGGCGTTGAACGACGACGCCGCGCCCGTCCAGTCCTGCTTCTGCAGGGCCACCAGCCCCGAGATCCACAGCGCCCGCCACTCCCACGGGTCGGCCTGCAGCAGACGCGAGGCCTCCGCAGCCGCGTGGTCGGGCTGCTTTGCCTCGAGCGCGGCCCGGGCCCGCCACAACTGCACGTCGGCGGTCTCCTCGGGTGCCTTCTCGAGCTGCTCGAGCCGCTTCTCCGGCGTCACCGGGGCCAGGCTGGTCAGCCACGCGTGCTGGGCGTCGGAGGCGTCGTCGCGCAGGGCGGGCAGCTGCGACCAGTCGAGCACCACCGTGGTCACGGCCGGCGTCTCGAACAGCTGGGAGGCCGCCGAGGTCAGCGCCGTGCCGGCCCGCTTCTTGGCCACCACCTCGCGCAGCACGCCCAAGCAGCTGGACGCGCAGCTCGTCGGCGGACTGGAACCGGTCGGCCGGGTCGAGCGCGCAGCACTTGGAGATCAGGCAGTAGAGCGAGTCGTTGTCGCGGAAGAGTGGCGTGGTCTCGGGGTCGGGCAGCGAGGTGAGGTACGTCGACTGGTAGCCCTTGAACTCCATGCACAGCACGACGAGCGTGCGGCCGATCGTGTAGAGGTCGGAGGCGACGCTCGGTCCGTGGGTGGCGACCTCGGGGGCCTGGTAGCCGACCGTCCCGTAGATCGCCGACTCCTGGTCGTCGACATGGCGTACGCCGCCGAGGTCGATGAGCTTGAGCGCGTCGCCGACCTGGATGAGGTTGTCCGGCTTGAAGTCGCAGTAGATGAGGCCGAGGTCGTGGAGGTACTGGAACGCCGGGAGGATCTCCAAGACGTAGGCCAGCGCCTGGTCGACGGGCAGCGGGTCGTACTTGCCGCCTGCCGCGCGCATCCGCTCCTTGAGCACCTGCTTGAGCGAGGTGCCGCCGACGTACTCCATCACGATGTAGCCGGCGTCGTCGTGGGTGACGAAGTTGTAGATCTCGACGATCAGCGGGTGCTCGACCTGGGCCAGGAAGCGCTGCTCGGCGATCGCCGCCGCCAGCGCGTCCTTGTCGCCGGAGTTGAGCAGACCCTTGAGCACCACCCACCGGTCGGAGACGTTCTTGTCGCGGGCCAGGTAGATCCAACCGAGGCCGCCGTGGGCCAGGCAGCCGGCCACTTCGTACTGCCCCGCCACCAGGTCGCCCGCTTGCAGCTTGGGCGTGAACGAGAACTCCTGGCCGCACGCCGGGCAGAAGCCCTCGGTCCGCCCGGGACGCCCACCCTGGCTGCGGCCGACCGGTCCGCCGCAGTTGGCGCAGGTGCGCTTGTCCTCCGCGACCTCGGGGTTCTTCATGATCACCTTGGACGCGTCGACGAGGGGACGGCCGGGATCACCGTCAGGCCGGCGCCGAGACGCGCGGACCGCAGGCGCTGGGAGCCGGTGCGGGTGCGGTGGGTGGCGCCGGTGCCGACGCGCTGGGAGCCGATGGCCGCGGACTCGAGCCGGAACGAGCCGGTCGCCGCGGCCGACTCGTCGAGGGCGCCCGCGAAGACAGCCGCGGATGCGGCCGCCGGGGCGCCGGCGGGCGTGCCGCAGACGTCGCAGTAGCCGTCGACGATGGTGCCGGTGCAGCCCGGCTGCTGGCAGCGCGGTGCCGTCGGCAGATCCGCTGGTCGAGGAAGGCGCGCTAGCGCCTGTCACGAGACCCGGTGACCCGGCGGTGGCGCCTCCACTCTCGGCGGGCGCCATGCCGCAGGTGTCGCAGTAGCCGTCGACGATGGTCCCCGCGCAGCCGGGTTGCTGGCACTTCACTGAGTGGACTCCTTCGGGGCGGTGGAGCGGGAGAGGGCCCAGGTCACCCAGGCCTCGTAGGCGTCGACCAGCGCGGCGGCGACGGCCACCGGGCAGGGCCGGCGAGCCAGCACTTCGCGGGCGGTCGCGGCGGCGGCGCTCAGGTCGGGGTCGCGGTCGAGGCCGCGGGCCGAGGCCTTGAGGGCGAGGGCGTCGAGCCGGGCGGTGAGGTCGTCGCGGGCGGCCAGCGCGGCGGCGTACGACGCATGCGCGAGGTTCATCGCGTCGCCCACCCGCGCCAGCCGCTGGCGGTACGCCGAGAGCTGCTGCGGCGAGTCCGGCACCGGGCCGAGCGCCTCGACGTCGGGCACGGCGTACTTGGGCGCCGGGTCGACCGCCTCGACGCACCGCTCGGCGAGCTGGCCGAGCGCAGCCGAGCGGGCCAGCAGGTCGTCGCGCAGCTCGGCCGCTGCGGCGGCCCGGTCGCGGGTGTCGCGCCGCTCGGCGCCGCCGACGATGAGGTCGCGCTCGAAGCGGGCGGCCTCGTTCTCGAGGGGCCCGAGCAGCCCGCCGACGTCGCCCCCACGCTGGAGGCGGTCGGTGACGTCCTTGACGCGCGCGGCCAGCTCGTCCCAGGTGTGCTGGGCCCGGGATCGGCTGCTGTCGGGCTCGAGCCCGACCTGGTCACGCAGCCGTTCGAGGGCTGCGCGCAGCTCCTTGACCCGGGCGGCGTTCTCGTCGGCGGCCGGGTCGAGCGAGAGTCGCTGGCGCAGCTGCCCGGCGAGGGCGTCGGAGAGCCGGCAGGCCTCGGGGAGCGAGACGGCCAGCGCGCCGGACGCGTCGCTTTGGTGCCCTTGGCGACCACGGCCGCGTCGAGGGTGGCGTCGAGCCGGCCCCAGACCAGGGTGGCCAGCCGCTCGCGCTCGGCCACCAGCACGCGGCCGCCGTCCCAGACGGCGAGCAACAGCTGCTGGCGGTCGGCGACGGCCTTCCAGAGCGCCATCGACAGGGTCATGTCGTCGGTGAGCTCGTCCTTGCGCGGCGACGACAGCGCGGCGGCGTCGAGCTCGTCGAGCTCGTCCTTGCGGAACCGGACCCACTGGTCGAGCGCGGTGAGATAGGTCTGCATCGCCATCACCTCGACCGGCTGGCCGAGCCGCCCGGGTGCGTCGGGAGCATGAACCGGGCTCATGGCGGCGGCGTCCGGCCGTACTGCGGCGTCGGCTGACCCGGGGACTTGCCCAGGGTCGGCTGCAGCCAGTGCTGGTAGCTGGCCTCCCACGAACCGTCGGCGTCGCTCCTTCTCGAGCACGGCGTTGACGAACCGCACCAGGTCGACCTGGTCGGGTGCGACGCCGATGCCGTAGGGCTCCTCGGTGAACGCCGGCTCGTCCAGCACGACGGCGTACGGGTCCTGGGCCGCGAGACCGGCGAGCACGGTGTCGTCGCCGGTGATCGCGTCGACGTCACCCTCCTGGAGCAGCACCAGGCAGCCGGTGTGGTTGTCGGCGCCGACGGGCACGGCGTCGGGGGCCAGCCGGATCAGGTTGTCCATGGTCGTCGTGCCGAGCGGGGCGCAGACCCGGTGGCCGGCGAGGGACGACAGGCCGGTGATGTCGGAGCCCTTGCGGACCAGGATCTTCTGGCCCGAGAGGTAGTACTCCGCCGAGAAGGCGATGCATCTTTCCAGCGGTCGCAGGTGATGGTCATGTTGCGGACGACCACGTCGACCTCGTGGTTCTGCAGCACCTCGAGCCGCTGGGCGGCGGTGATGACGCGCAGCTGATAGCGGTTCTCGTCGCCGAAGATCGCCTTGGCGATCTGCTTGACCTGGTCGATGTCGAAGCCCTCGACCTCGCCCGAGACCGGGTTGCGGGCGCCGAGCAGGTAGGAGTCGGCCGAGACGCCGGCGATCAGCCGGCCACGAGCCTTGATCGCCGCCATCGTCGAGCCGCCCGGCATCGCGAACGGGTTGGTCGCATCGGGCGCGTAGGACTGCAGCCGGTCGGTGCAGGTCTGGGCGGCCGAGACCGAGCCGCCCGTGATCTCTGGCGGGGCCGGCGGGGTCGGGACTGGCGTCTCGGCAGTGCCGCAGGCGGCCAGCGTGACGGCGATCAGCAGTGCCGCCAGCGTCACAGGCCCGCGCGTCCGGAGGTTCATGAGTACTCCTTGAGGCGCTGGTTGACGCCGGCCCAGGCGAAGCCGGCGGAGGCAAGGCCGACGAGGAAGGCGAGGACGGTGAGCACGAGCAGGATCGAGTTGCCGTTGGTGAGCGTGTCGGTCGTCAGGGCGCCGGACTGGCTCAGCGAGTCCTGGAGCCGTGCGTCGAAGTCCTCGAACGTCGAGGACGGCGAGCCGTCCTCGGTGCTGGTGGCCAGAACCACGGCGGTCTCCCAGTGACCCTCGTCGTCGAGGTCGACGATGTCCTGGTGCTGGGACTTGTACGTCGCCCAGTCGCCCTGCAGCCCGGTCAGGGACTGCTCCGTCAGGGCCTGGTCGACGGTCGCCGCAGCGGCCACCCAGGCGTCCTCGAACGCCTGACCGGACCCCCGGGCGATCAGCCGAAGGCTCTCGTTGGCCTTGGCGTCGTTGGCCGCTGTCCGCGCGGTTGCCCCCTCGACGACCGCCTCGAAGGAGCCGCCGGTGAGCTCGTCGTTCTGGTTCTGGTTGCTGTTGGACACCAGACCGGCGGCGATCCCGACCACCGCGATGGCCGCCATCGCCAGCGCCAGGCCGGTGTTGACGCGACGCCGGAAGTGTTTCGCGATCCAGCGGTTGGCCAGGAACAGCAGGAGTAGGCCCAGCACCGCCGGGAGCAGCACGAGCCACGGATGGTGGGCGCCCATCGCGTCCGTCGCCCGTTCGGAGTTGGCCGCGACAAGCTCGTCGACGATCGGCAGGGCGGTCGAGCGCAGCTCGCTACTGGCCTTGCGCAGGTAGGCGCCGCCGACCGGCAGCCCCTGCCGGTTGTTGGCCCGGGCCTGGTCCATCGAGCCGACGTAGTCGAGCACCGCGCTGCCCAAGGCGCTGAGCGCGGCCCGGTCGGCCGGCTGCGCCTGCGCGGCGTCGGTGATCGAGCGGACGGTCTGCTCGATGGCGTCGTCGTACGCCGCCCGCTGCTCCGCCGGCTCCAGGCCACCGATCAGGAAGGCGTTGGTCGCGAGCGCGTCGGCCCGCAACAGGCTGGCCTTGATGCCCTGGACCCGGATCAGCTGCTGGGTGTCGGCGGCCGCGATGCGGTTGGCCTGCCAGGCCAGCGCCAGCTGGAGCGCCGTCAGCGCGCCGAAGACCAGGCACACCACGATCGCCAGCAGCCGGATCCGCGCCAGGTTGGTGGGGACCTGCTTGGCCCGACCTCGCGCTGCCTCGTCCTCGTGATCCGTGCCGAGGGTGGCCTCGGGTGGTGGCGGCGCCGCCGCCGGGGCGGGCGCGGGCGCGGCAGCCGGTGGCGGCGCAGGGGCCGGAGCACCCTGGGTGGCTTGACTCATGACGTCGCCTCTTCGGTAGGTGCCTCTTCAGTCGGTGCCTCTTCAGTCAGCGCCTCGGCGGCGGGCGGCTCGTCGAGGACCGGAGCCGGCGGGAGCGGCGTGGCCGGGTCGATGACGAGCGGGCCCTCGGTGGGATCGGCCGAGTCGGGAGCCTCGCTGCCGTCGTCGTACACGAGGTCCTCGGGCATCAACGTGCGCAGCTGCTCGACGGTGGGCTCGTCGACCTCGCGCAGCCGCCAGGCGTGCTGGCCGATCGCGGCCTCGAGCACGTTGCGCGAGTAGCGGCCGTTGCCGAACGTCGGTCCGCGGCGCACCGAGCCGAGCATCTCGCGGAACCGCTTCTCCACCTCGGCGCTGATGTCGTAGTCGGCGCCGGTGGCCACCACCTTGAAGATGCCGACCAGCTCGTCGTCGGTGTAGTCGACGAAGTCGATGGTGGTGCGGAAGCGGCTGGCCAGGCCCGGGTTCTGGGCGATGAAGTAGGCCATCGGCTCGGGATAGCCCGCGACGATCACGACCAGGTCGTGGCGGCGGTCCTCCATCTCCTTGACGAGCGTGTCGACCGCCTCGGTGCCGTACTGGTCGCCGGCCAGGCTGTAGGCCTCGTCGATGAAGAGCACCCCGCCGACGGCGCTCTTGACCACGTCGGCCGTCTTCATCGCGGTCTGGCCGAGATAGCCCGCCACCAGCTCGGAGCGGTCGACCTCGACGAGCTGGCCCTTGGTGAGCAGGCCGAGCGCCCGATAGATCCCCGCCACCAGCCGGGCCACGGTGGTCTTGCCGGTGCCGGGGTTGCCGACGAAGACGAGGTGCCGGGTGATGGTGGGCACCTTGAGCCCGGCCGACTCCCGCTTGGCCTCGATGCGCAGCACCGCCACCTGTCGGTGGATCTCGCCCTTGACCGCCGTCAGGCCGACGAGCGCGTCGAGCTCGGCCAGCAGCTCCTCGAGCGTCTTCGGCGGCTGCTCGGGCGCCTGCTCGGTCGGCGTCGTGGGCTGGTCCGTCGGCGCCGTCTGCGTGGGCTGGTCGGAGCGGTCGACGATGATCTGCGTGCCGTCCGGGTTGGTCGTCGGCGGTTCGGTCGGCGGCGTCGGGGCCGCCGGGTCGCCGCCCAGGCCAGGGAACTTGCCCGGCCCCCACTGCTCGAGGTGGCTCAGGTCGAGCTCGGAGGCCATCTTGGTCAGCGCGTTGCGCACGGCGTTGAGCTGGTCGGTCACGGCGCGGCCCGACTCGGCGGCCACCCGGACCATCTCGTCGTCGGTGAGTCGGGTGCCGGGCAGGCTGGGGATGCTGCTGGGCACCGGGTGCGCCGGCCGGCACCCGCGCCACCTGGCGTACGGCGCCCAGTTGCGCGGCCGCGGCGGTCGAGGCGTTGCCCATCACCCGGGGCGTGGGCGTGCCGAGCATGGCCGCGGCGGTGCAGACCTCGCTGAGTGCGGTCGCGTAGGCCATCGCCTCGGGGTGCCGGGCCAGCGCGAGGCCCGTCAGGCTGGGCGTCGGGCCGGCGCGCCAGCGCCGCCCTCGGGAGGCGGCGGTGGTGAACTCCTCGGCGCTGCGGTCGCCTCCGGTCTGCGCCGACCAGTCCTGCCAGGCGCCGGAGGCGGACTCGGCGACCGTGGCGGCGAGCGCCTCGCCCTCGGCGCGGGCGACGTCGGGGTCGATCCCGGCGGCGGCCGCGGCCTCGGTGAGCGCGGCCAGCGCGGCGGCCAGCGACGGGGTGTCAGGCATCTACTGCTCCAGGTCGAGGGACGAGCCGGGCGGGGGCGGCGGTGCCGGGACCCCGGCGCTGGCGTCGAGGGTGCCCCCGGTGGAGGATGCGCCGAACTTCGCCTCGAGGAACTTGCCGTGCGCGATCAGCGCCTGCGCGTCGGCGCGGTTGGCGGCGTCGAGCATCTTGGTCATCGTCGAGGAGAGCAGCTCGAGCTGGTCGATGAGGATCATCAGCGCGGTGCGGCCGCCTTCGATGGGGCGGGAGTTGGCCCAGTCGCGCGGCAGCCGGAGGTAGCCCCCGACCGCCTCGGGGAGGTAGTCGGTCGCGGTGGCCACCACGGCGTACGCGTCGGCGCTCCCCCAGCCCAGGTGCGGCAGCTGCGGCAACGTCTCGCGGATGGTGCGGTCGATGCGGGCGACCCGGGACCGCACGACCGCCGGCGCGGTGCCGTCGGCCAGCATCGCCTCGACCCGGGCGAGCGACGCCAGGATGTCGGCCTCCGTGGGGGCTGCCGGGACGGTGGTCCGCTCGGGCGCGTGACGACGCCCGAACAACCGGTTCCAGAGCCCCACGAGCCGCCGCGCCCTAGCGGCCGGAGCCGTCGAGGTCGAGCTGGCCGCTGGCGAGCCGGTTGTCCTGCGACTGCACGCGGGCGACGTACTCCTTGGACTTCTCGACCTCGTTCTCGAGCACCCCGATCGTGGTGGCCATCGTGTCGAGCGCCTTGATCTTGAACTCGTCGATGGAGTCCATCGTGGCGTAGATGTTGGCGAAGGCCGCCTGCAGCTGCTCGACGCCGATCGACGAGGAGGCCGCCTGCTCCTGGATGGCTGCGGAGTTGTCCTTGAGCATCTCCGACGTGCGCTGGATCATCCCGGACGTCGTGGTGTTCAGCGCCGCGATCTGGTCGAGGACCAGCTTCTGGTTGCCGAGCGCCTGGGCGACGATGACGGCCGTGCGCAGCGCGGAGATGGTCGTGGTGGAGGCGCGGTCGACGCCCTTGATGAGCTCGATGTTGTTCTTGATGATGATGTCGATCGCGAGATAGCTCTGGATCGAGACCGCCAGCTGGGTGAGCAGGTCCTGGTGCTTCTGACGGACGTAGAAGAGCACGTCCTGGTTGAGCGCCTTGGCCTCGTCGGGGTTGGAGATCTGCAGCTCGGCGATCTTGGCGGCCAACTTGGCGTCGAGCCGCTCGGCGATGTAGACGTACTGGTTGAGCCGGCCCATCGCCGCCCACAGGTTGGCCTTCTCCATGTTGAGCGACACGTTGTCGCGGGTGAGCTCGTCCTGGCCGTTGCGCAGGCTGTGCAGGATGCCGTTCAGCTGGCTCTGCGCCGACTGGTAGCGACGGAAGTAGTCGACGACCTTGTCGCCCATCGGGATGATGCCGAGCCAGCGCCGGGTGCCGGTGAGGTGGCTGGGGTCGAGGTCCTCGACCGTACGCCGCAGCTCGAGCAGCGTCTTGCCGACCTCGGAGCCCTCGGCCAGCCCGCCCTTCTTCAGGGCCTGCACCGGCCGGTCGAGCAGCCGGTTGGAGGTCTCGGCCGCCTTGCGGATGTCGGCGTCGCCCATCGTGCGGACGTTGTCGGCCTGCGCGGCGAACTCCGGGCTGCTGGGCTGGGCCTTCGCCAACGCCTCCATGTAGTCGTCGACCTTGGCGTCGAGCGCCGGGATCGCCTCCTCGGCGACGGCCGGTGCCATCCGCGGCGCCTGGGTCGCCTGGACGGCGGCCGGCGCATCGGGCGCGACGAGGGTGAGGGTCCCGCCGGGCGGCTCGAGCGGTGCGGCCTCGGTGGCTCCGGGGGCAGGGTCGTTGGTGGTCATGGCGGGTCTCCCGTCTGCGCTTCCCGGGCTCCCCGGCCCGGTACTCGGGTCGATCCTAGGGCGTGCTTCCCCATCCGCTGTCGTCTCGGAGCAGAACCGGTCAGGGCAGCCGGGCAACCACGCAGCACCGTGCCGGGTTCGGCTCCAACGCGGCGGTCAGCTCGTGGCAGGCGAGACCTTCGATGACCCCCTCGACGTACTCCAGGTTGAGTCCGCAGACGAGCTCGGTGTGCTCCTGGGCGAGCCGGTCGAAGGGGCAGTTCTCCAGCAGCAGCCGGCCCTCGTCGACGCGCGGCTCGTAGCCCTGCTGCTCGAGCGTGGCGGCGGTCCGGGTGAGCTCGCCGCCGCGCCGGGAACCGCCCTCGCCCGCAGCCCGGCCCTCGCGGCGAGCCGCCTCGGCGGCGGCGTCGCCGACCTCGACCTTGGTTCTGATGGACTGCTCGACCGCCTCGGCCAGGATCCGGCCGAGCAGGTCGTAGTGCCGCTGGGGCAGGGACACCTCGATCTCCCGCGACGAGCGGCGATAGAGCTTCGACGGGCGCCCTGCTCCGGGGCCGCTGCGCCCGGACAGCCGGCGGAACTCGACGTCGAGCAGGCCCTCGGTCACCAACCGCTCGAGGTGGAACTTCGCCGTGTGGGCGGGTACGCCGACCGCGGCCGCGGCCTGTTCGCGGCTCACGGCATCGGGCTGCCGCGAGACGAACCCGTAGAGGGATCGTCGGACCGGCTCGGCGAGCGCGGCTATCCCCGCAGCGTCATCGGCCAGCTCGTCGGACTTCATTTCTAAAAGATACCGCTCTTGACGTAAGAGTGGAAGGTCACTAACGTACAAAATCTCGTCCGATAGAAATGGAGCCAGTCATGACCACCACCTCCACCACCGACACCGCCTCGCGACTCGGTAGCAGCGAGCACCAGGCATTCCTCCTGCTCCGCACCGTGTTCACGATCGCGCCGATCGTGTTCGGCCTCGACAAGTTCTTCGAGGTGATGACCGACTGGGACAAGTACCTCGCGCCGTGGATCAACGACCTCGTGCCAGGCACCTCCCACCAGGCCATGCTGATGGTGGGCGTCATCGAGATCGTGGCCGGAGTACTGGTCGCCATCCGCCCCGCCATAGGCGGTTACGTCGTGGCCCTGTGGCTGGCCGGGATCATCGTCAACCTGCTCTCCGTGGGCGGATACGCCGACGTGGCACTGCGCGACTTCGGCCTGCTGGTCGGCGCCCTCGCCCTGGCTCGTCTGGCTGTCTCACCGGCAGCCCGGCGATGACCGCACTGCGAGTCGTCCACGACCAGCCCGTTGTCGACCTGGTCGCCGCCGAAGGGGCCGCCGCCGACCTGATGGTCGCGCTCGGGCTGTCGCTCGACGGACCTGACCTCGCCGCCACCCCGCGCCGTCTCGCGCACGCCCTCGCGGAGCTGCTGACGGCACCGGAGTTCGACGCGACCACGTTCGCCAACGCCGAGGGGTACGACGACCTGGTGCTCGTCGAGGACATCCCGATGCAGTCGGTGTGCGAGCACCACCTGCTGCCGTTCGTCGGCGTCGCCCATGTCGGCTACCTGCCGGGCGATCGCATCCTCGGGCTGTCGAAGTTCTCGCGGACCGTCGACCACTTCGCCCGTCGCCCGCAGACCCAGGAACGGCTCACCATGCAGATCGCCCGGCACCTGTCCGACACCCTCGCTCCCCGCGGGGTCGGGGTGGTGATCGAGGCCGAGCACTCGTGCATGAGCCTGCGCGGCGCGCGAGCCCGCGGCGCTCGCACCGTCACCTCCGCCTTGCTCGGACACCTCCGCGACGACCCCGCCGCACGCTCGGAGTTCCTGGCGCTCACCCGTGGAGACCGACGATGACCGACCCGATCGTCCTCGTCGGAGGATTCGCGGCCGCGCACGCCGCCACCGAGCTCCGCTCGGCCGGGTACGCCGGCCCGCTGGTGCTGATCACCGAGGAGGCGCATGTCCCCTACGAGCGGCCGCCGCTGTCGAAGGGCTACCTGTTGGGCAACGACGAGCTCACCACGGCCCACGTGCACCCGGCCGAGTGGTACGCCGACAACGCCGTCGACCTCCGCCTCTCCTGTCGCGTCACCTCGATCGACCCGGCGCGGCACGTCGTGACGACCGATGCCGGCGAGCAGCCCTACTCCCAGCTCGTGCTGGCGACCGGGGCCCGCGCCAACCGGCTCGCGATGGCCGACGAGAGCGGCGCCGAGATCGCCTACCTGCGCACGATCGGCGACTCCGAGCGGATCAAGGCGGCACTCGGTGAGGGCCGTCGCGTGGTGGTCATCGGCGGCGGCTGGATCGGGCTCGAGGTCGCCTCGGCGGCTGTTGCGGCGGGCGCCGGGGTCGTCGTCCTCGAGGCCTTGGAGAAGCCGTTGGTCCGGGTGCTCGGACCCGAGGTGGCCGAACGTCTCACGCAGATCCATCGCGACCACGGCGTCGACGTGCGCACGGGTGTCACGGTGTCGGCCATCTCCCCCGACGGTGTCACGCTCGCCGACGGCTCCACCCTCCCGGCCGACCTGGTGGTCGTCGGCGTCGGCGTCACGCCCAACTCCGAGCTGGCCGCGACCGCCGGGCTCGCCACCGACAACGGCGTACTCGTCGACGCGGCCCTGCGCACCTCCGACCCCGACGTGTTCGCCATCGGCGACGTCGCCAACCAGGACCACCCGACCCTCGGACGCCGGCTCCGCGTCGAGCACTGGGACACCGCGCTCCAGCAGGCCAAGGCGGTCGCGCACAGCCTGCTCGGGGAGGACGTGAGCTATGCCGAGCTGCCGTACTTCTTCAGCGACCAGTACGACGTCGGCCTCGAGTACGTCGGCAATCCCGGCCCGGCGGGCTACGACGACGTGGTGATCCGCGACGGCCAGGGGAGCAGCTTCGTCGCCTGGTGGCTCCGAGACGGCGTCGTCGTCGCGGGCATGCACCTCGACGACTGGGACGCGATCGACGAGATCCGCTCGACGGTCGGGACCCGCGCCGCCCAGGTCGGCATGCTTCATGTGCTGCACAGCTGAACACCGCCGTACTCTTGCGCCACCTGGTGGCTCAGAAGTACGGCACTCCGCCGGGTCCGCGATGCGTGGTTCGCCTAGCCGACACTCCGCAGTGGGTCACGCCGTAGGCCAGGTCGCTGGGCTCCTCGACGATGTCCTCGTCCTCCCAGCGGGCGACGTAGGCCGTCGCGCCCGAGGTCCGCACCAGATGGAAGAGGAGCAGGCCTGGGACCAGCAAGAGCAGCACGCCGTGTGCGAGTCCACGCAGATAGCCGTCCACCATCAGCGACAACGGGATGCCGCCAACGCAGATCAGAGCCAACCCGAGCAGCATGTCGGGCGCGGTCCGCTTGTAGACGCCCGTGACCCCGCGACGTAATTCGCGCGCGGGAATGGACTGAAGATGTTGCGTCATGAGAGTGACCTCCGGGGGGATGACACCTTCACGGTAGAGCGGCGGGGGATCCCGCGCAGAGAAACGCAGGATCAGCCCAGCCGCGAGGCGAAGACCGTGCCAAATGTGGCCGATCGGCTACCGCCCGACCTCAGCCGAAGACCTCGCCCAGGATTTCCTGGAGGTGATTGAGCAGCGGAGGCCAGCCGAACACCGATGGCCGTGTGTAGCCCAGCACGATCGCGGGTGGCCGCCGCGAAGGCCCATGCCGCAGCTCGTCGAGCCCGACCAGGAGCAGCCCCCGCCGGGCAGCCGCAGCGACGACGCCCTCCTCGGCATCCGGCCGGTCCGGCAGCGACACCACGATGTGCCCGCCGGCGGCGATGCCCGAGGTGCAGTAAGGGCCGATGGCGGGCAACACCTCCGAGAGCTCGGTCACCCGCCGCCGGTAGCGCGTCCGGAGCGAGCGCACCAGCCGGTCGTAGCCGTAGCCGTCGACGAAGGTGGCGAAGGTGAGCTGGGTCGTCACGTCGAGCCCGCGGGTGGTGACCTCCTGCACCCGGGTCACGTCGCCGACCCAGCCCTCCGGCAGCACGGCCCATCCCAGCCGGATGCCCGGGCCCAGCACCTTGGACGCCGTCCCGACGTACGCCACGTGGTCGGGCGCCATGCCCTGCAGCGCCCCGACGGGCCGGCGGTCGTAGCGGAGCTCTCCGTCGTAGTCGTCCTCGATCACCAGGGAGTCGGTGTCCCGGGCCCAAGCGACGAGGTGGTGCCGTCGCTCGGAGGTGAGGGTGACCCCTAGTGGGTACTGGTGCGCCGGCGTGACGAAGACCGCCGCCGGCGACATGGCGGCCAGCAGGTCGACGCGGGCGCCGTGCTCGTCCACCGGCAACGGCAGCACCTCGAGCCCGGCATCCTCGGCGGCCTCACGGTGCGGCCGGTGGCACGGGTCCTCGAGCGCGATGGTCCGCCCGCCCCGATCGGCGACCACCCGGCAGAGCATCCACAACAGCTGGGTGGCGCCGGCACCGATCACCACGCGATCGGGCTCGGCGCTGACGCCGCGGGCGCGTCCCAGGTACGCCGCCAGCGTGTGGCGGAGCCGGGGATGCCCCTGCGGGTCGCCGTAGTCGAACGCCTCGCCCTCGGCCCTCGTCAGCGCCTCCCGCCCCGCGCGCAGCCATGCGGCGACCGGGAACCCGCCGGGTTCGGGGGCGCCGGGCACGAGGTCGAGGCTCAGGGTCCAGCGGGAGTAGGGCGTCGGCACGGGCGGCGGAGGCGCCGATACGTGCGCCACCAGCGTCCCGACCCCAGTGTGAGCCTCGAGATATCCCTCGGCGACCAGCTGTTCGTAGGCGCCGGTCACCGTCCCTCGGGCCCAGCCCAGGTCCTCGGCCATCGCTCGGCTGGACGGGACCCGCTGCCCGGCCTGCAACCGTCCCGAACGGATCGCCTTGCGCAACGCCTCTTCGAGGCTGTTGCGCCGCTGCGACTGCTGGGTTTCCAGATGCAGGTCGAGACCGCTCGTGGTCCAGGAGTCGGACACCGCAGCCATGCTAGTGCCCGGCCTCGTCAGGGGCGGCGTGAGAGTCAGGCCCCGTCCCTCTCCCGAAGTCCGGCGGCCTGCGCGACCAGCTCGTCACCGAGCGGGGTCCGGCGATAGAGCACCCGTCGGCCGTTGCGGTGCGAGGTGAGCAGGCCGGCGCCGGTCATCACGGACAGGTGCGCGCTCACCGTCGGCGGCGACAGGTCGACCCGGCTGGCGAGCAGCGTCGTGGTGCGAGCGACGTCGAGCTCACCCAGGATGGCCGCGCGCGAACGGCCGACCAGACCGGCCAGGGAGGGCGTCGGGGCGACGCCGTCGCCCTCCCACAGCCGGCCCGCGCCGCGGGCGCCGTAACCGATGGCGGGCACGCTGGGACTGACCAGCACGTCCGGCCACAGGAACACGCTCGGCACCAGCCACACCCCACGGTCGACGGCCGAGACCGGTTCGGTCCACGCGTGTCGACGCACCCGGAGACCTTGCGGCTCCAGCGAGAGGTCAGGATGCATCCCGGACAGCGCGGCCGCCAGACCCTCGGTGGCCACCGCCTGGGTGTGATGCGCGATGTCGGCGTCCTGGATCGAGGTGACCCGGTCCCACAGTGGCGCCAGCACTGTCGACCAGTACGCCGCCAGCGCGGCGGCCAAGCGGTCGGCGTACTCCTGCGGTGACCACGCGTCGTACCGCCCGTCTGGGTGCGCCGCCCGCAGCACGGCCAGGTCGGATGCCGCGACGTCCGTCGGGGTCGCGCCGACAAGCTCGAGCTGCTCGAGGGCGGAGAGCTGGCCGACCGCCGGCGCGGGGGCGAGCGCGTCGGGAGACCAACCGGCGTGCCCCCGCGACAGGTCGGCGAGCAACGCCGCGTCATAGTTGACGTGCCGCGGCAGCCGGTCGCGGAGCCGCGCGTGCAGCACGTGCTCGTGGGGCCTGCAGAGTGCCATCAGGCTGGCCGCGACCTCCCACACCGCGCTGGCGGCGATCCGGGTCCGCGCCACAGCCGGCACGTCGAGCTCGATCGTGATCATCCGGCTCGACGCTAGCCGGGCAGCGGCCCACCGGGATGGGCCATCGGCGACTCCGATTTGTGGTCCACTGGCCGGTTCGTTGACCTCCCCGGAAGCCCGAGGTAGACCAGAAGGATGACGAAGGGACGTTCATGATCGCGCGGATGTGGCGTGGCTGGGTCCGCACCGACCGTGCCGAGGCGTATGCCGACATCGTCGAGCGCACCGGGATGACGGGCTATCGGGCCACCGCCGGCAACCGAGGAGCCCAGCTGCTCACCCGTGACCTCGGGGACGGCCGCACCGAGCTGATCACGCTGAGCTGGTGGGACAACCTCGACGACATCGTGGCGTTCGCCGGCGACGACATCACGACCGCGAAGTACTACCCCGAGGACGACGAGTACCTGCTCGAGCGGGAGACCACCGTCGCCCACTTCGAGGTGCTCGAGCCCGGCGCGCAATAGCATCGACCCGGCGACAGGGGTCGCTGCCGCCGAGGACGGGACCCAGATGTTCGGCTACGTCGTAAGACGCCTGATCTCCGGCGTGCTCGTGCTGGTCGCGGTGACGATGTTCGTCTTCGCGCTGTTCTTCTACGGGCCGAACGACCCGGCCCTGTCCTACTGCCCCGAGACCAGGTGCACGCCCGCTAGGTTGGCGCAGATCCGCTCCAACATGGGCCTCGACCGACCGGTGCCCCGGCAGTACGCCCAGTACATGGGCGGCCTCGTGCACGGCCGTCACGTCGAGGCGGGCGGGATCGCCATCGACTGTCCGTGGCCGTGTCTGGGCGTCTCGTTCAAGTTCAGGGTGCCGGTGTTCGACTACCTCTGGGCGCGTTTCCCGGCCACCATCGCGGTGGCCGTCGGCGGTTCGATCTGCTTCCTCGTGCTGGGCGTCGCGTCGGGCATCTACGCGGCCCGAAGACGCGGGACGGCGGCAGACAAGGCGATCGTGACGGGAGGCCTCTTCCTCAACGCCATCCCGTTCTACATGGTCGTCCTGCTCGCGTATCTCTATCTGGTGCAGCGACTCGGGCTGTTCCCCGACACCGGCTACTACTCCCCCATCACCTACGGTCCGGTCGCCTTCGTGAAGGGCCTGTTGCTGCCCTGGATCATCCTCGGCGTGACGGGCGCGACGGCGTACGCCCGCTTCACCCGCGGGACGATGATCGAGGTGCTCAACGAGGACTTCGTTCGCACCGCCCGCGCCAAGGGCCTCAACGAGCGGCTGGTGGTGCTCCGCCACGCCCTGCGCGCGGCGATCGTCCCCGTCGTGACCATCTTCGGCCTGGACTTCGCGTTCATGCTGACCGGCGTGATCTACATCGAGAAGATCTTCGACATCCAAGGGCTGGGGCTCGCCGGGCTCGAGGCCGAGCGACGGGTCGACCTGCCGATGGTGGCGGGCACCGTGTTGATCACGGCAGCAATCATCGTCGTCACCAACATCCTCGTCGACATCCTCTACAGCGTGATCGACCCGCGGGTCCGGCTCACCCCAGACGCGTAGCTGATGAAGACGCCTCCCATGTCCGGAACCGTCGTCGGCCGTGACTCCGAGCTGACTCAGCTCGGTGACGTGCTGGCCCGGGCGGGGTCTGGCAGCGCCGCGACTGCCGTCATCAGCGGCGAGAGCGGATGCGGCAAGACGCATCTCTTGAACGCCGTCGCCGAGGTGGCTCAGACGGACGGCTGGAAGTGTCTGCGCCTGCAAGGCGTCGAGTCCGAGGCCGTGCTGTCGGGGGCGGGGCTGCTGTCGCTGCTGTCGCCGCTGCGAGGCGGCCTGGACTCCGTGCCGGAGGCGCAGGCCGAGGCGCTGTCCGCGGCGCTGGGCTGGGGGCCCGCCGGCGAGTCTGGCGATCGATTCCTCATCGGAGCGGCGACGCTCAGCCTCTTGGCGGCCGAGTCGTCCCGTACACCGCTGCTCATCAACGTTGACGACGTGCAGTGGGTCGACACGGAGTCAGCGGACGCCTTGGCCTTCGCCGCCCGTCGACTCGGACATGACCGGGTCGCCGTGGTGATGACGCATCGGGACGGCACGCCGCTCCCGGTCCCCCTCGACGACTTCGAGGTCATCGCGCTCGAAGGTCTCGCGCCGAGCGCCGCCCGGGATCTGCTCGGGTCCGGCTTCGCGGCCGGGGTGGTGGACAGGCTGGTGTCGGAGACCGGAGGCAACCCGCTTGCCCTCCGCGAATGTCAACGCGTGCTCAGCCGGGCGCAGCGAGCGGGGGCCGCACCGCTGCCGTCGGTGCTTCCCGTCCCCGAGCGGCTGCGAGACGTGTACGCCGGCGAGCTCGGAGACCTGTCACCCGGCGCCTGGCGGGCCGCAGTGCTCTGCGCGGCGAGCAGCGACCAGGAGGCGGCGCCGGTGCTCGCGGCGTTGTCCGCCGAAGGGCTCGATCCCGGCACCAGCCTGGCCCAGTCGGGCCCGGTCCTGGTCGCCCAGGGGGGTCTCTTGATGTTCCGCCATCCGATGCTGCGCTCGGCCACCTGGGAGCGCGCCTCGCTGGCCGAGCGACACTCGGCGCACGGCTCGCTCGCCGCTGTCATCCCGGATCGGGCCGCCCGCGCCTGGCACCGCGCCGAGGCCGCGTCAGGCCAGGACGCAGAGCTCGCCGACGAGCTGGCCGCGGTCGCCGAGGTGGATCGGTCACGTCGCGGGTTCGCCGCCGCCTCTAGGGCGATGGAACGCGCGGCCCGGCTCACTCCCGATCCTGTGCTCCGGGGTGACTGGCTCGCTGCCGCGACCGACGACGCGTACGTCGCCGGAGACGCCGACCGTGCCCGACGGCTGGCGAGCGAGGTGCTCGGCTCCGACGCGGGTGCTGACGCCCGGGCCCGCGCCCTGTTCGCGCAGGGCATGCTCGAGTGGTCCCACGGCACGTTCGCGCACGCCCGCGAGCTCTTCGAGCAGGCGGCCGGCCTGGCCACCGGGCGTCTGCTCGTCCGGACACTCGGCGAGCTGCTCCACACCTGCCACCTGCTCGACGACACCACAGGCATGACCGCGGCCGCCGATCGGGCCGCCACGGTCGCCGACCCGACCGACCCGGAGCAAGCCATGTTGGCGGCATACCTCTCGGGCGCCGCGCGTGTGGTCGAAGGGCGTCCGGATCTGGGCGCCCCCCTGGTGCACCAGGCGATCGGCCTGCTCGAGTCGGACCCGGTCCTGCGCGACGACCCGCGCCACCTGGTCATCTCGTTGCTGTGTGCGCGCTGGCTGATGGACCCGTCCTCGGCAGCGGGCTATGCCGATCGTCGGATCGACCGGGCACGCGCCGCGGGAGCCCTCGGCATCCTGGCCACGGGACTGTCGCTGTTCTCCCAGGGCTTGGCCTGGATCGGTGACCACGTGCGTGCCTACGCGTTCGCCGGTGAGGCGGTCGAGCTGCTCGAGACCCTCGGCGTCACGGCGGACCCTGGGGCGGCGTACGAAGCCGCCGCCACCGAGTGCGCCTGCCGCGGTCTGCACGACCACGCCCGACGGTTGCTCGACCAGGCCAAGGCCAACGTGGCCGTCAACGGCTTCGACGCGATGCCTCCCCACCTCGCCCGCACCGTCGCCCTGTGCGCGCTCTGCCGCGGCGACCTGACCGAGGTCGTCGACGTGCTGGAGGACCAGCTCGCCCGGTTCAACGGCGTCGGCGACTACCTGGAGCCACTCGGCGTCGCCCCGTTGCTCGTCGAGGCCTACCTCGGTCTGGGCCGCACCGACGACGCCCGTGACCTGACGGCCCGCTTCGGCGCAGCCCAGCCCGAGCAGACGTTTCCCCACGTGGCCGCCATGGTGGCGCGCTGCGAGGGACTGGTGGCGACCGACCTCGACGACGCAGCACTGGCGTTCGAACGTGCCCTCGCGTTGCACGAGGCCCAGCCCGACAGGTTCGAGACGGCCCGCACGCGGCTGCTCCATGGCATGCGGCTGCGCCGCGGAGGGCGGCGGGTGGACGCGCGGGTGCAGCTCGAAGCCGCCCGGCGTGAGTTCGTGGCGATGGACCTCACGCTCTGGGCGGAGCGAGCGGCCCAGGAGCTGGCCGGCACCGGCGAACGGGCTCGCTCCCGTGACGCGACCCAGGAGCCGCTCACGTCACAGGAGACCAGGGTCGCTCTCCTGGTGGCCCAGGGCCTGAAGAACCGCGAGGTGGCCGCGGCACTGTTCCTCAGCCCGAAGACGGTCGAGCATCACCTGGGAGCGGTGCTGCGCAAGCGCGGGCTGCGGTCGCGGACCGAGCTGGCGAGGGCCCTTGCTGGCGATCCGGCCGTCGACTCGGCTGCCGAGCAGGGCTAGTCACCTCGTGACGGCAACCGGCTCCATGCCCTGCTCCAGACCGAGCAGGGCTGCGAACTCGGGATTCATCACATACAGCTCGATCGGTACGTTGTCAGGAGCGCGCAGGTTGAGGTGGTGACCAGCGTCGGACTCGGTGATCGGTGAGTGTGGGACCCCGAACCGGTCCAACCGTTGCTCCCAGCTCAGCAGGGACTCGACGTCGGACACGGCGTACGCCAGGTGGTCGAGACCCGGGTGGTGCTCGTCGAACGCGCCCGACACCGTCTGGTCGTGGTCGGTCAGGATGACGGCGAGTCCGGCAGCGCGGTCGAAGACGAAGCAGTACGTCGGTTGCTCCTCGAGCAGCTCGAAGCCCATGGCGTCGACCCAGAACCGCCTGGCAGCCTGGGCGTCCCGGACACTGAGAGCGACGTGCGACAGGCCGAGGATCCCCAGGGTCATCGCTCCGCCCCCAGCTCGTCGGCGTCGTCCTTCGCAGGCTGCTGGGCGGCGTAGGGCTTGGCCCACACCATCAGCCACCCGGACGGGTCGACGAAAGCACGCGGGCCGAGTGCCAGGGGCCCGGGCGCGAACACCCGCAGGACCGCGCGCGACCAGTGGTGGACGCCGGTGCAACTTGTCGTGGTCATGCCACGACCATCGGGCGAGCCGGCCGGACGTCGCTTCGGGGAAATCCCCTAACTCTGGGGATCTACCTGGAGGTCTGAGGCCTAGGGACTCCAGCCCGGGTCACGGCCGGCCAGGCAGAGCACCCGGTCGAAAGCCGTCGCGTCGTCGGGCACCTCGACCACCGGCCCGAACAGTCCGGCACGTCCGTGGCCCTCAGGGTCGTCGGGCTCAGGCGTGACGATGGGCAGCACCGCGTCGGCCTCGGCGTCGGTGGGCCGGTAGGCCTGGTCGGTGGCCCGGGCGAGGTCCCAGCCATGGATCAGGACCTCGTCGAGCGCGACGAGCCCGCCGACCTCACCGGGCAGGTCCACGCCGCCGGCCTTGGTCATTCCCTGCCACGCGCTCTCGTCCTGCCAGGCCTCCGCCAGCTCGATCAGCTGAGCGTCGAGCAGCGCGCGCCAGTCGTCCGGCAACGGCTCGGTCACCTTCGCCGGTGGGGTCGACGTGGTGGGACCGTCGATCTTGCGCGCCGCGTCACGGAACGCGACGGTGAGCCCCAGCAGGTGGTTGAGCAGCTCGCGCACCGACGTGCCGGGCATCGGCGTCACCGCGTCGAGCTGGTCGTCGCGGACTGCCGCCGCCACGGCGCGGGTGCGGTCGGTGGTCGGGGTCGGGTCGATCACGAGGCCTCCTGTCATTGCGCGTCACGAGTGACGACTCTTGGGGAGGTCGATTCTCATCGCTCCGGGCTCGACGTCGTTCCGGCGTAGCGTGCGCGCAGCTTCGCAGCCGCCTCGGTCGTGGCGCCGATCCGGTCCAGGCCGAGCAGGGCCGCTCCGACGATGGGCGGAGCCGTGACGACACGGGTGGTGGCGAGCGGGGCCGCCTCGTGGAGGAGCTCGTCGATCGAGCGCATCAGCAAGGAGTGCCCGGCGGTGAGCACGCCGCCCCCGAGCAGGATCTCGACGGGGATGTCCGCGAGGCCGAGGCGGTGGACCGCGGCCACCGCCAGCGCCACCACCTCCCGTGCCTGACGCCGGACGATGTCGGCAGCGACGGGATCCCCGGCCTCGCCGACCTCGAAGAGCACCGGGTTGAGCTGGTGGCAGCGTTCGGCGGAGATCTCGCCGAGGTGGATGGCCTCGATCAGTGCGGCCATGGACGGCCTTCCGAGTGCGGCCGGCAGCGCGGTTCGCAGTCGGGTGTCGGTTCCCCGGCCGTCCTCCGCCCGGGCGGCCCACCACATCGCCTCCTGCCACAAGAACCCGCCGCCGCCCCAGTCGCCGGAGATGTGCCCGACCGCGGCGAACCGCGCGGTCCGACCGTCGGGCAGCACGCCCGTGCAGTTGATGCCCGCGCCGCAGATCACCGCGATGCCGCCCCGCGCGGTCGTCGCCGGCACGCAGCAGCGCGAAGGTGTCGTTGACCACCGAGCTCGAGCGGCCCCAGCCCCGGGCGTCGATCGCCTCCGCCAGTCGTCGCTGCTCGACCGGGAGGTCGGCGTTGGCCAGGCAGGCCGACACGTGCTCGACGTACCCACCGCCGGTCGCCGAGAGCCCCGCCTCGGCGGCGACCTTGTCCACGAGCCGCGCCAGGCCGGCGACCGCGGCCTCGGCGCCGACCAGCTGTGCGGTGGAACCCGTCACCGCGCGCCGAACCCAGCACGGTGCCGTCGGCGGCGACGATGGCGACGTCGGTCTTGCTGTTGCCGGCGTCGATGGCGAGCACACCGGACCGGGCCTCCGCGCTCGTCACGCCCACGGCAGGTACTCCCGGTTGTGGGCGATCAGCCGGTCGGTCAGGCCGTCGGCGAGCTCGACCTGGCCGACCAGCGGATGGGCCAGCAGGGCGCGGAACACCCGCTCCCGTCCACCCTCGACGCGCGGCGTCCAGAGCGAGGTCCTCGTACGCCGTGACGTGCCGCGATCAGGCCCGCGTACAGCGGGTCGAGCGGCTCGACGGGCAGCGGCACGGCGCCGTCGCCGTCGACCCGGGCAGGCACCTCGATGACCGCGTCGTCCGGCAGGAACGGCAGCGTGCCGCCGTTGACGGTGTTGACCACGTGGACGGCGCCGGCCGGGTCGTCGCCGACGAGCGAGGCGCACAGCTCGACCGCCGCCTCGGAGTAGTAGGCGCCGCCGCGCTGGCCCAGCAGCTCGGGCTTCTCGTCCAGCTGCGGGTCGGCGTACAGCTCGAGCAGCTGCTGCTCGATCGCCGCGACCTCGGCGGCACGCGGAGGCTGCGCCCGCAGCTCGCGGACCACCTCGTCGTGGGCGTAGAAGTAGCGCAGGTAGTAGGACGGCACGACGCCGAGCTCGCTGAGCAGGCGCGCGGGCAGCCCGAGCCCGTCGGCGAGCTCGGCGGCGTGGTCGGCCAGCAGCTCGGGCAGCACGTCTCGCCCGTCGACCCGCGACCGCGCGCTCCCAGGTGAGGTGGTTGAGCCCGACGTGGTCGAGGCTGACCGCGTCCGGGGCGACGCCGAGCAGCCCGGCGAACCGCCGCTGGAAGCCGATGGCGACGTTGCACAGCCCGATCGCCCGGTGGCCCTCCTGGAGCAGCGCCCGGGTGACGATGCCGACCGGGTTGGTGAAGTCGACGATCCAGGCGTGCGGGCTGCTGCGCGCGCACCCGCTCGGCGATGTCGAGGACGACCGGAACGGTGCGCAGCGCCTTGGCCAGACCGCCGGCGCCGGTCGTCTCCTGGCCGACGCAGCCGCACTCCAGCGGCCAGGTCTCGTCGCCGTGGCGGGCGGCCTGCCCGCCGACCCGCAGCTGGAGCAGCACCAGCGTCGGCGCCGGCGACGCCCGCGTCGAGGTCGGCGGTGAGCGTCGAGCCGCGCGGGGTGGCCCTGCCTGGCGAAGATCCGGCGGGCCAGGCCGCCGACCAGCTCGAGCCGGTCGGCGGCCGGGTCGACGAGCACCAGCTCGTCGATCGGCAGCTGGTCGCGGAGCCGGGCGAACCCGTCGACCAGCTCGGGGGTGTACGTCGACCCGCCGCCGACGACCGCGAGCTTCATCCCTTCACTCCGGTCAGCGTGACGCCCTCGATGAAGGCCTTCTGCGCGAAGAAGAACACGATGATCACCGGGGCCATCACCAGCAACGTCGCGGCCATGGTCAGGTTCCAGTCGGTGTGGTGGGCACCCTTGAACGACTCCAGCCCGTAGCTCAGCGTCCAGGCGCCGGGGTTCTCGCTCGCGTAGATCTGCGGGCCGAAGTAGTCGTTCCAGCAGTAGAAGAACTGGAACAGCGCGACGGCCGCGATGGCCGGCTTCGCCATCGGGACCACGACGTGGATCATCGCCCGGAAGTCGCCGCAGCCGTCGACCTTGGCCGCGTCGATGTACTCCGACGGGATGGTCAGCAGGAACTGCCGCAGCAGGAAGATCGAGAACGCGTCGCCGAAGGCCATCGGGATGATCAGCGGCCACAGCGTGCCGGAGAGGTGGAACTGCTGGGCCCAGAAGAGGTACATCGGCACGATCACGACCTGCGGCGGCAGCATCATGGTCGCGATGACGACGCTCAGCGCCAGGTTGCGGCCGCGGAACCGGAACCGCGCCAGCGCGTAGGCGACCGGGAAGCTCGACACCACGGTCAGCACGGTGCCGAGCCACGGCGTAGACGATCGTGTTGCGCCACCAGGTGCACGAAGCCCGGCGTCTGCCAGACCTGCACCAGGTTGTGCCACTCCCAGGTCTGCGGCCACAGGTCGCGGGTCAGCGTCTGCTGGTCGCTCATCAGCGCGGTCAGCGCGATGAAGACGAACGGCAGCACGAAGAGCAGGGCCAGCGCGACGCCGACGGCGTGCAGGGCGATCCACTCCAGGCGGGACCGCCGGCGATCCAGGTCCGCTCGGCGTGGCGTCGCCAGGCACGGAGTCGGCCCGGACGTCGGTCGCGGCGGCCACCGACCCGGCTGTCACGGCTCCCCCAGCAGGCCGGAGCCGCGCCGCATCAGCAGCGCGGTGAACGCCATCGAGAGCGCGAACAGCACCAGCGCGACCACGCACGCCGAGCCGGTGTCGAACCGCTGGAAGCCGAGGTTGTAGACGAGCTGGGGCAGGGTCAGCGTCGACTTGTCGGGGTAGCCGGGCTCGAACTGCTGGCCCGAGCCGCCGATCACGCCGCTGGCGACCTTCCCCGCGACCAGCGGCTGCGTGTAGTACTGCATCGTCTGGATCACGCCGGTGACCACCGCGAACATCACGATCGGCGAGATGTTCGGCAGCGTGATGTAGCGGAACCGCTGCCAGGCGCCGGCGCCGTCGAGCTCGGCCGCCTCGTACTGCTGCACGCGGCACGTCGAGCAGCGCCGCCATGAAGATCACCATCAGGTCGCCGATGCCCCACAGGGCGAGCAGGGTGAGCGCCGGCTTCGACCAGGCCGGGTCGTTGAACCAGCCGGGTTCGGGCAGGCCGAGCTTGCCCAGGATGACGTTGACCGGCCCGGTCCCGGGGTTGAGCAGGAAGGCGAACGCCATCGTCGCCGCCACCGGCGGCGCCAGGTAGGGCAGGTAGAACAGCGTGCGCAGCAGCGCCGGCGCCCGTCTTGATCTTGGTGACCAGCAGGCCGAGGCCGAGCCCGAAGACGACCCGCAGGCGTCACCATCACCGACGACCAGCCACAGCGTGTTGCGCAGCGCCGGCCAGAAGAACGGGTAGTGCGCGAAGACGTACGTCCAGTTGGTCAGCCCGTTGAACGTCGGCGTCGTGAACCCGTCGTACTGCGTGAAGGAGAAGTAGACGGTCGAGACCAGCGGGTAGAGGAAGAACAGCCCGGTGCCGAGCAGCCACGGCGAGAGGAAGGCCAGGTTGCGCAGAAGGTCGCGTCGGCGCCTGGCGCGCAACCCGCTCGACGTGGGTGCTCTCGTCGCCACACCTGGACTCATTGGGCCTGGGCGATGTCCGTGTCGATCTGGTCGGCGGCCTCCGTCCAGGCCGGCCTGCAGGTCGGTCACCTTGCCGGACTCGTACGTCGTAGCCGAGGTCCTGGAGCGTCAGCTGGTAGGCGCCGCCGTTGGGGCTGGCCGGCGTGGTGTTGCTGTCGGGGTTCTGGGCGATCTCGATGAACGTCTTGAGTCGCCTCGCTCTGGTCGAGGTCGGGCGACTTCAGCGCGGCCAGCGTCGACGGCACGTTGTGGATCGCGTTGGCGAAGCTGACCACGGCGTCGGTGTCGGTGGTCATGTACTTCACCAGCTCCCAGGCCGCGTTCTGCTTCTCGCTCGTGCTGGCGATGCCGATGATCGTGCCGGACAGGTAGCCCTTGCCGTAGGTGTCGGCCTGGTCGTCGGGCACCGGGAAGGGCGCGACGCCCGCACTCGAAGTCGACGCCGGCGTCCTCGATGAAGCCGGCCCGCCACTCGCCGTCGAGCGACATCGCCACCTGGCCGGTCGTGGAACGGGTTCTTGGCGCCCCACTCGTCGCCGAAGGTGGTGCGGTACTTCTCCAGCTTGTCGTAGCCGCCGAGCTTGTCGACCAGCGCCTTCTGCCACTGAACATCGCCGCGAACGCCGGGTCGGTGGCGACGGTCGACTTGCCGTCGTCGTCGAAGTACGTCGGGCCCCACATGCGCCGCGTAGTGCGTCGTGGTCGTCTCGTAGCCGTGGTAGTTCGGCATGAAGCCGAGCTGCGAGTAGGAGTCGCCCTTCGTCTTGGTCAGCTTGATCGCGTCGGCCTCGAACTCCGACAGGGTCTTGGGCGGCTCGGTGATGCCGGCCGCCGCGAACGCGTCCTTGTTGTAGTAGAGGCCGTAGGCGTCGCCGAGCAGCGGCAGCGTGCACCGGTTGCCCTCGTACTGGGTGTAGTCGAGCATCGCCTCCGGGAAGATCGTCCTCGGGGTCGATGCCGTCGCTCGTCGAGGAACGGCGTCAGGTCGACGAACACGTTGGAGGAGCAGAACTGCCCGACGTTGTCGGTGGTGAACGACGAGACGACGTCGGGAGCGTTGTCGCCGCCGGCGCGCAGCGCCTGGTTGATCTTGTCGTCGGTGATGTTGCCGACGACCTTGACGTGGATGTTGGGGTGGTCGGCCTCGAACGCGTCGACGTTCGCCTGGATGGCCTCGACCTCGCTCGGCGCGCTCCAGCCGTGCCAGAAGGTGATGGTGGTCTCCGCGGTGGGGTCGTCGTTCTTGCCGCCGCCCTTGGCTGCCCGTGCAGGCGGTCGCGAGCGAGCGCGAGCGCGATGACTGCCGCCGCTCCCACAGTGATCCGTTGGGTTCGTGACATGCGCTGACCTCCTGGTGTCGTGTCGTGCTCAGGTGCTGGATGCGGCCTGGGTGGACTGGATGGTGTCGAAGACCTCGTCGCGGGTGCGGGCAAGCCCGGCGTGCAGGGCGCCGCGCAGCACGGGCTTGTCCGGTACGCCGGTCAGCGCGATGGGCGGCCGGGCCACGGCCAGCGTCGCGAGCTCGTGGCGCACGAGCTCGCAGCAGCCGCTCGCCACCGGCCTGGAGCACGGCACCGCTGAGGACCACCAGTCTCCGGGTCGAGCACCGCGACGATCGCGGCGAGACCCGAGGGCGACCCGGTGCGCCAGTGTCTCCAGCAGCTCGTCGCCCTTGCCCGGCGTGGTGAGGGCGCGAGCGACGGCCGACTCGGGAGTGCCCGCCCGCAGGCCGAGTCGACGGGCGAGCTCGAGGACCTGCTTGCCGCCGGCCAGCTCCTGGAACCCGCCGGCGTTGCTGCGGCTGACGTTGCGGACCAGCGGGGTCCCCGGCAGCGGGCAGGAAGCCGACCTCGCCGGCGCCGCCCGGTGGCGCCGCGGTGCAGCGCGCCGTCGATGACGATGGCCGCGCCGAGGCCCTCCTCGGCCCACAGCAGCACGAAGTTGGGGTACCCGCGGGCCGCCCGACCTGCTGCTCGGCGACGGCCGCGAGGTTGACGTCGTTGTCGAGGTCGAGGACATCGCCGACCGCGCTCGGCGATCCGGTCGAGCAGGTCTGGGTCGTGCCAGCCCGGCAGGTGGCGGGCGTAGCGCAGCCGCTGGGTGCTGCGGGTCGAAGGCGCCGGGCGTGCCGATGACCAGCCGGTTCAGGCGGGACCGGGCGATGCCGCGCGGCCGCCAGCGCGCCGTCCACGGCCTCGCGCACCCGCTCCACGGTGTCGGACCCGGGCCGCCTGGGCGTCCGCAGCTCGAACTCGCCGACCATGCGGCCGGTGACGTCGGCGACCGCCGACAGGATGCGAGCCGGCGTCACGTCGAGCGCGGCGACGTACGCCGCGTCCGGGTTGACCTCGTAGAGCTGCGCCCGTCGGTCCCGGCCGGCCCGCGCTGCTCCCGCTGGCGCGCACCAGCCCGGCCGCCTCCAGCCGCGCCAGCAGCTGGGACGCGGTCGGCTTGGACAGGCCGGTCAGCTCGCCGAGCCTGCCGCGCGACAAGGCGCCGTGCTCGAGCAGCAGGTCGAGCGCGGCCCGGTCGTTGATCCCCCGCAGCAGCCGCGGGGTGCCCGGCCGACTTGTCATCGCGCCTCGCGATCCTGGAGGACTGTTAGGAAAGTTTCCTAACTATTCGGGGAGAGTACGGCCGTCCCCCGGCAGTGTCAACGGGTCCGGCGGCCAGTCCTCACTGTCGCGAGGATCCCGGTTGCCGGGTGGCCGACCGTGGCACCACCAGGCCCGACTCGTACGCCGTGATCACGGCCTGCGTGCGGTCGCGCAGGCCGGCGGTGGGTCTCGTACCTTCGGACACGCCGCCGACCCGCGGCGCCAAAGGCGACCCGGGGGATCCCCGGCGATCACGAGATGGGGGCCTCACGGATCACCGGGGTCCAAGCTGGCCTCGCGGTCCGGAACCGTGCCCTAGGGTGCCGCGTGCCCGCCTTCTAGCAGTGTCCGTCGGTTGGCCGCAAGGGTCAAGAGAACCGCGCGAGCATCAGGTCCTGCACGCCCTGGCCGCGGCCGCCCGCAGGAGGTCGCGGACGTCGCCGGCCGTCCCCTCGGTGTTGCAGAGCACGATGACGTGCAGGTCGTCGTCCGGCCAGCGGTTCGCGAGCACCTCGACACCGGGATCGCCACCGCCGTGCCCCCACCGGCCGTCGGGATAGAGGTGCACGCCGTACCCCTCGAAGAAACCGTCGCCGGCGTCCACGTGCGGCGTCAGCACCGTCGAGGTCAGGTCGCCGAGCAGCGACCCGTCGGCGTACGCGCGGAGGAACCGGTCGATGTCGGCTGTCGTGCTGAACGCCCCGCCGTCCGCGCCGCCGACGACGGGGATCGAGTAGATGTTGGTACGCCACGGCGCGTCTGGGGCGTCGCGCGGCAGGTAGCCCTGCGCCATGTCGGGCACCGGCTCGTCGAGCCGGAAGAACCCGCTGGCGTCCATCCCGGCGGGCTCGAAGACCTCGGCCTGCACCGCGTCGGCGTACGACGCACCGGTGACCTGCTCGATGACGAGGCCGAGGACGATGTAGCCGGCGTTGGAGTACTGGAACATCTCGCCCGGCGGCCGGTACGGCGGCAGGTCGCCGAAGAGCGGGAGGAAGTCGGCCGGCCGCTCGATCGTGTAGCAGGGCCGGGTCCGCCACAGCTCGCCGTAGTCGGGCTCGGGATCCTGCTCCTCCTCGAAGTAGTCCGCGATCCCGGAGCTGTGGCAGAGCAGGTGATGCACGGTCACGTCCGGCCGCAGCGTCGAGGGACGCCGGCCCTCGGGGAGCAGTTCGGTCACCGGAGTCTCGAAGGCGAGCCGGCCCGCACCGACCAGCCGGGCCACCGTCACAGCCGTGAACATCTTGGTCAGCGAGGCGAGCCCGAAGCGGGTGCCGGCGCCGTTGCGCAGGCCCGCCGCGCGGTCGGCGTACCCGCAGGAGTGCTCGAAGACCGTCTCGCCGCGGCGGGTGACCAGGAACGAGCCGGAGCAGTCGCGGTCGCGCTCCCACTCCTCGAGGCGTGCTGGCGGCCTCGGCGAAGGCGGACGGCGTCGGCATCCCGTCACGGTGGCAGGCGGATGCGGGCCGCCGCAATCAAGAAAACCCACAGGTGGGACCGAGGCCAAACACAGAAGATTCTCAACTGCCCTTCATCCAAGCCTCATCTGGGCGTCTGAGGATCGAAGGTGGCTCAGCCGCGCCCACCAGCGCGACGGGAAGGAGGCTCTCGACAGGGAAATCGCCACCACGTCGCCCCGGTGTCACACCCGACACCGTCGGCTCGCCACGTTCGACAGTCGCCCGATCGACGGTCAATCACCGCCCTCACAACTTGTCTCGGCTGTCCCTCGCAGATCGGCAAGTCAGCACTCACGAAGTCGCCGGCGGCCGGTCCACCCCAGCTCACCCGCGGCCTCGTGCCCGTCACGGTGCCGCGCCTCGAGTCAGATTCTCTGATCGAAGGAGGGTCCTCGTGTCGCGACGACCCACATCTCGCACGGGAGCCCTGATCGTCCTGCTCCCCGTGCTCGCCCTGCTCCTGGCTGCCTGCAACTCGGGCTCGAACTCGTCCGGCGCGTCGACCAGCACGACCGGCACGGCCATCACCGGCGGCACGGTCACCGTGGCCGAACCACCCGCCGTCACGCCCAACTGGATCTGGCCGATGGCCAGCCTCGCCTACTTCAGCGTCGAGAACATCTCCAACCTGCAGCAGCCGATGTACCGCCCGCTCTACTGGTTCGGCGGTGACAACGACCAGCCGACGCTGGATGCCGGCCTCTCGGCCGCCAAGCCGGCGACGTACGCCGACAACGGCAGGAGCGTGACCATCTCGCTCAAGCCGTGGAAGTGGTCCAACGGCGAGGCGGTGAACGCCGACGACGTCATCTTCTGGATGAACATGGTCAAGGCCGAGAAGGCCAACTGGGCCGGCTACTCCCCCGGCGCCTTCCCCGACAACGTCACCAAGGTGACCAAGGTCGACGCGCAGACCGTCAAGCTGAGCCTGGACGCCAAGTACTCCGACAACTGGTACACCTACAACGAGCTCTCGCAGATCACCCCGATGCCGATGGCCTGGGACGTGACCTCGCTCGACGCGGCGCCGGGGAGCGGCGGCTGCACCCAGGACGCCAGCAAGTGCGCGGCCGTCTACAACTTCCTCTCGGCGCAGGCCAAGGATCAGTCGACGTACGCATCCAGCAAGATCTGGGGCGTCGTCGACGGCCCCTGGAAGCTGGGCGACTACAGCTCGTCGGGCAACTACAGCTTCGTGCCCAACCCGGCCTACTCGGGGACACCCAAGCCGGTGCTGGACAAGGTCCAGTTCCTGCCCTTCACGAGTGACTCGGCGGAGTACAACGTCCTGAAGACCGGCAGCACCGTCGACGTCGGCTTCATCCCGTCGCAGGACCTGCCGCCCAAGCCGTCGGACGCCGACGTCCCGAGCACCAGCCCGCTGGGGTCCGGCTACCACCTGGCCCCGAACTACCTCTGGTCGGTCAACTACTTCGTCCTCAACTTCAACAACCCACAGATGGGGCCGGCCTTCAAGCAGCAATACGTCAGGCAGGCGCTGCAGGAGACGCTGAACCAGCCGCTCGACGTGACCAAGGCCCAGCTGGGCTACGGCTACCCCAACTTCAGTCCCGTCCCGGTCAAGCCCGACAACCAGTGGCTGAGCCCGGCTGCCAAGGCGGGTACGCCGTACCCGTTCAGCGTCAGCGACGCCAAGGCGCTGCTCACCGACCACGGGTGGACGCTGGTCGACGGGGTGATGACCTGCACCACGCCCGGCACCGGCGCGAGCCAGTGCGGTGCCGGCGTCGCCTCCGGGACCAAGCTCTCCGTCGCGTTCGACTACGCCTCGGGGACCCAAGCGCTGACGCAGTCGATGCAGCAGTACAAGTCCGACGCGGCCCAGGCGGGCATCCAGCTCAACATGAAGGAGGAGCCGTTCAACTCGGTGATCGGCGAGGCCGTGCCCTGCACGTCCGACCAGGCCTCGTGCGACTGGCAGGTCGCCAACTGGGGCGGCGGCTGGATCTACGCACCCGACTACCTGCCCACCGGTGAGTCGCTGTTCGCGACCGGGGCGGGCTCCAACTCGGGGTCCTACAGCGACGCCAAGATGGATCAGCTGATCGCCGCATCCCAGCGCGACAACGGGACCGGACCGCTCTACAAGTACGAGGACTACGCGGCCAAGCAGCTGCCGGTGATCTTCCAGGCCAACACCTACGCCATCCAGGCCGTGAAGACCGACGTGGGCGGGGTGAACTTCAACCCGCTCGGCACTCTGCTGCCCGAGTTCTGGTTCCGCACCCAGTGATCCGCTTCCTCACGCGGCGGGTGGCGCAGGCGATCGTGGTGATGCTGCTGGTGTCACTGATCGTGTTCGTCCTGCTCCACCTGCTGCCGGGCGGCGCGGCCCGCGGAGTGCTCGGTCCGCGGGCCACGCAGGCCCAGCTCGCGCAGTTCAACCACGAGTACGGGCTCGACAAGCCCCTGTGGCAGCAGTACCTCATCTGGCTCGGGCAGCTGGCGCACGGCAACCTCGGCTACAGCTACAAGCTCAACCAGAGCGTCGCCTCGCTGATCGCGGAGCGGCTGCCCAAGACCCTTCTCCTCAACACCATCGCCCTGGTGTTTTCCGTGCTCATCGCGATCCCGATCGGGATCGCGCAGGCGCTGCGCCGCAACACCGCCCTCGACTACACGGCCACCTTCCTGGGCTTCGTCTTCTACTCCACGCCCGTCTTCTTCCTCAGCCTGATGCTCGTGCTCTGGTTCTCCATCAACCTCGGCTGGTTCCCGGCACAAGCACCCCAGGCGAGCACGGTCGCCGGGATCCTCGCCCAACCCGCGGGCCTGGTGCTACCGGTCGCGTCGCTGGTGCTGCTCCAGGTCGCGCTGTTCACGCGCTACATGCGGTCGGCGGTGATGGACAACCTCGTGCAGGACTACGTCCGCACGGCCTACGCGAAGGGTGCCGGCACCTCGCGGGTGCTCTACCTGCACGTCCTACGCAACTCGATGATCCCGATGGTGACCATCCTCGGTCTCTCGTTGCCGATCCTGCTGGCCGGATCGCTGGTCACCGAGCAGGTGTTCAACTACCCCGGGATGGGCCTGCTCTTCTACCAAGAAGCCGTCACGTCCGACTACCCCACGCTGCTCGGCATCACCCTGATCGTCGGCTTCGCCACGGTGCTGGGCAGCCTGCTCGCCGACATCGGCTACGCCGTCCTCGACCCCAGAGTGAGGTACGCATGATCACCCCACAACGCTGCTCGCTGCGCTCGCACCGCCGCGGGGACCCCGAAAAAGCATGACCACCACCGACCGAGTGACGGGCTTCGCCTTCGAGCCTCACGAGCCGATGAGCGCCGCCCTCCCCGTGGGTGGCGAGGTGCAAGGCGTTCGACGCAGCACGCTGCGAAGAGGGCTGGAGGTCTTCGGCGAGAACCGACTGGCCCTGCTGGGCCTGGGGATGATCGTGCTGATGGTGCTGTTCTGCTTCGTCGGCCCGCTGATCTACCACACCGACCAGGTCTCCACGAACCTCGCCATCTCCAACGAGCCCCCCTCGTCCGCCCACCCGTTGGGCACCGACCCCGTCGGCTACGACGAGCTCGGGCGGCTGATGTACGGCGGCCAGGCCTCGCTCGAGGTCGGGATCGCGGCCGCCGTACTCGCCACCATCATGGGCACGATCTACGGCGCGGTGTCGGGCTACGTGGGCGGGTTCGTCGATGCCGCGATGATGCGGCTGGTCGACGGTCTGCTCGCGATCCCGGTGCTGTTCATCCTCCTGGTGCTGGCGACCATCTATGCGCCGGGCATCGGAGCAATGGTGCTGCTCATCGCGTCGTTCTCCTGGCTGGGCGCCGCCCGCCTGATCCGCGGCGAGGCGCTCTCCCTGCGCGTGCGCGAGTACGTGCAGGCGGTGCGGGTGATGGGCGGCAGCAACCGCCGCGCCGTACTCCGCCACATCGCGCCCAACGCCATCGGCACCGTGGTGGTCTTCGCCACCTTCACCGTCGCCGACGCGATCATCACCTTGTCGTTCCTCGGCTACCTGGGACTGGGGATCCAGCCGCCGCAGACCGACTGGGGCGGGATGCTGTCGACCGCGACGATCTACATCAACGGCGGGTACTGGTGGCTGCTCTACCCGCCCGGCATCGCCATCATCCTGGTGGCCATCTCGTTCAACTTCATGGGCGACGCCCTGCGCGACGCGTTCGAGGTCAGGCTGCAGGGCCGATGACGACCACCACTGCTTCAGATCACCGGCCTCACCACCGACATCCGCCTGCGCCACGGCGCAGTGCACGCCGTCCAGGGCGTCGACCTCATGCTGCACGCCGGCGAGACCCTCGGGTTGGTCGGGGAGTCGGGCTGCGGCAAGACGATGACCGCCCTCTCGATCATGGGTCTGCTCCCGCCCGGCGGCGCCATCACATCCGGGGCGATCCGCCTCGACGGGCGCGACCTCGTGGCCCTCGACACCGAGGCCATGCAGCAGGTCCGCGGCGAGAACATCGGCATGGTCTTCCAGGACCCGCTGACCTCGCTGAACCCGACCATGACCATCGGCAACCAGGTCGCCGAGACGGTGCTGCTGCACCGGTCGGTGTCCCGGAGGGCAGCCCGCGCCCGCGCGGTGGAGGTCCTCGAGCTCGGTCGGGGATCCCGCGCGCCGCAGCCCGGGTCGACGACTACCCGCACCAGTTCTCGGGCGGCATGCGGCAACGGGTGATGATCGCCATCGCCCTGGCCTGCGAGCCCAAGCTGCTGATCGCCGACGAGCCCACGACCGCCCTCGACGTCACCATCCAGGCGCAGATCCTCGACCTCATCGACTCGCTGCGACGCGACCTCGGGATGGCCGTCATCCTGGTCACCCACGACCTCGGCGTGATCGCCGGCCGGGCGGACCAGGTGGCCGTGATGTACGCCGGCAAGGTGGTCGAGCAGAGCGCCGCCGACGCCCTGTTCGCTCACCCTCGCCATCGCTACACCGAGGCCCTGCTCAACGCCCTCCCCGAGGCCGCGGTCGGCACCCGCGGCCGGCTGAAGAGCATCCCCGGCCTCCCGCCCGACCTGACCAGCACCGCCGCTGCCTGTCCATTCACGCCGCGGTGCGACTTCGCCCGCGACGACTGTCGGGCCGCGGTGCCCGCCCTCCTCGAGGTAGAGCGCGGCGTCAAGGTTGCCTGCCTGCACCCCGCCGGCCGCGCCACCCTCTCCCCTGTCCGCGGGATCGCAACCGAGGAACGGATCGAAGAGCGCGGCGATGTCCTCTTGTCGGTGAGTCACCTGGTCAAGGACTTCGCGGCCGGCAGCTCGCTCTTCGGGCGAAGCGGATCACGCATCTCCGCGGTCTCCGACGTCGGCTTCGACGTACGTCGCGGCGAGACGTTCGGCCTCGTGGGCGAGTCGGGGTGCGGGAAGACGACGACCGGACGCCTGGTCGTGGGCCTCGAGAAGCCGACCTCCGGATCGGTGTCGATCGACGGCACCGACGTGGCCACCATGACGCGCGCTCAGCGGCGTGCCGTGCGCCGGCAGGTCCAGTTCATGTTCCAGGATCCCTACTCCTCGCTGGATCCGCGGATGAAGGTCGGCGCGATCCTCCGCGAACCGCTGCAGATCCAACGGGTCGGCAATCGCGCCGGCCAGCGCCGCCGCGTCGGCGAGCTGCTCGACGCCGTCGGCCTCCCGAGCAGCGCAAGAGACCGCTACCCGCACGAGTTCAGCGGCGGACAACGCCAGCGCATCGGCCTGGCCCGCGCGCTCGCCGTCAGCCCGGGCCTGATCGTTGCCGACGAGCCGGTCTCCGCCCTCGACGTGTCGATCCAGGCCCAGGTCCTCAACACGATGCGTGACCTCCAGGACTCCCTCGACCTGACCTACTTCCTCATTTCCCACGACCTGTCCGTCGTCCGCTACCTCTCCGACACCATCGGCGTGATGTACCTGGGCAAGCTCGTCGAGGTGGGCCCCGCGGCTCAGGTCTACAGCTCGCCGCTGCACCCCTACACCCGGGCGCTCATCGATGCGGTCCCGCTCCCCGATCCCCGCGTCGAACGGGCGAAGTCGCGTACGCCCCTCAAGGGCGAGCTGCCCAGCGCCGCGGACCCGCCGTCGGGCTGCCGCTTCCGGACCCGCTGCCCCCTGGCCCAGGAGATCTGCAGCCAGCAGGAGCCCCAGCTGCTCAAGAAGCTCACCGGCGGCCATCGGGTCGCCTGTCACTTCCCCCTCACCCCGGCTGCTCCGACCTCGGTCACAGCAAGTTCCGGGCTTTGGGACGTCGATGCGTGAACGACGTGGAGGCACGACGACTCAGACGTCCGCCGGTGAGCCGCAGGATCAGGTCCACGAGGCGTCGCGTCCGGACGTCGCCTCGCGGACCTGCCCCCGTGTTGGCCGCTGCTCGTACCCGTTCATGGGCCCTGCGGCCGAGGTCTGCATGCGCTCGATGTTGGAGGGGTTCAGCGGAACGAGAGCCTCAGGGCCAAAGGCACCCATCGGCGAGTCCGACGCGTCAGGGTGGGCTCCGGCGAGGGCTGCTCCCGTGTCGTCCGGGCGCCGCGTACGAGGCGATGAAGGGCCGCGGCTTCGAGCCGCTCCTGCACGTGGAGGTGGGCCAGGCGGCTGGCAACTGCTGGGTCCTGCATGAGGGTGAACATCGCTTCCTCCTGGTGTTTAGGTCGGCTGGTCTGTGACTCGATCCTGACGTGGCAGCGGCTCGGCATCTGTTCGCGAGACGACACTTCGCAAGTCGGCCACGTCACACGCGAGACCGGTCGTGCTTGACTCGGCTGGTGCAGTGGACGCTGCTGGCCGGCCTCGAGCCTCGAGCGCGTGACGAGTTCGTGGGGCTAGGGCGCCCGCGTGACTTCCGACGCCACGAGACCGTTTGCCACGCCGGCGACCCTGCGGACGCGCTGCACCTCGTCGAGGCCGGCCACCTGGCCGTTCGGGTGGGACTGTCCTCGGGGGCGACCGCGACGCTCAGCATCTTGGGCCCGGGTGACTACTTCGGCGAACTTGCCCTGCTGCGCCCGGACCGTCGACGTACGGCGACCGTGGTCGCGCTGGAACCAAGCCGAACCCTGGCGATCGCTGGCTCTGCGTTCGATGCGCTGAGAGCCCGGAACCCCGCCGTCGAGCGAGCACTCAGCGTCATCCTGGCCGACCGGGTGGACACCCTGAGTCAGCGCCTGGTCAACACCATGTACGACAGCCTCGACAGGCGAGTGCTGCAGCGCCTGCTCGAGCTGTCCTCGTCCTATGGCCAGGACGGCGGAACGACGACGATCCCGCTCAGCCAGACCGAGCTCGCGGATCTCGTGGGCGCGACCCGACCATCGGTCAACCAGGTACTGCAGCGGCTGGCCGGCCAGCACGTGATCGTGCTCGGGAGGGCCCGCATCGACATCGTGGACGTCGAGGCTCTCGCACGCGCGTGCGATGCCTAGGCTCGGGGCATGACGGGGACCAAGCCGGCCGGGACCTGTCAGGTGAGCCTGCTGATTCCTCACCATTCCCGCATCGCACTCGTTGTCGCCGATGTCGACACGCTGCCGACGGTGCGGATGGAGAGTGCGGAGCCGGACCTGCCCGAGATCCTCGCCGCGGTCGACGCGATCGACACCGCCACGACGACGCCCGCGCGCCTGGTCGTCACCCGATCCCGCTGACACCGAGGATGCCGACGACGGCGTAGCCGCGCTGGTGGTGGAGTTCGACGCGACCGCGACCGAGGCGCCGGCCGGCTGGACCTGGCTGGACCTGGACGCCGAGGTGATCGCTCGCCTGGAGCCTGAGTCGTGCCGAGCTGCGGTCGCCTCCTGGGCCCGCGAGCGTGCCGAGGGCTGGTCGCCCTTGCGGCCCCAGTGGTCCAAGCCGGGCTGGTTCGCCGGGGCATCGACCTGGATCGCCGACCAGATGGAGGCGGACGGCCGGCCGATGATCGGCGCACCGCGCCACCATCAGCTGTGGGACCTGTCGGTCGTGCTGCGCGCCTCGTCGGCGGACGGCGACGTCTTCTTCAAGTGCAGCGCCGAGGCCTTCCGACACGAGGCGGTCCTGACGCGGGCCCTGGCAGAACGGATGCCGGAGCTGGTGCCGGAGGTGATCGCCGTCGACGCCGCACGCGGGTGGATGCTGATGCGCGATCTCGGTGCCGTCGAGCTGGGCGACCAGGACCAGTCGCTGTGGCACGAAGGCCTCGTGGCGCACGCCGGCATCCAGCAGTCGTGGCTGGGCCGCACCGACGAGCTGGTCGCTCTGGGACTGCCGGTCCGGTCGCTGACCGACCTGGCCGCGCAGGTCGAGGCCATGGCCGACGACACCGTGCTGCTGGGGCGGCTGCCTGCCGACGTACGCGAACGGTGGCATGCGACAGCGCCGACCCTGGTCGAGTCGTGCCGGCGCCTCGACGAGATCGGACCGGGGCCGACTCTTGTCCATGGCGACTTCCATCCGTGGAACGTCGCGTTCGGCCCGGCCACCACCCGCGTCTTCGACTGGACCGACGCCGCCGTGTCGCACCCGTTCGTCGATCTCGCCACCTACGTCTTCAGGACCGACGACGTTGCCGTGCGCCGCGGCTTGGTCGACGCGTACGTCGCCGCCTGGTCGACGGTGATGTCAGAGGAGTCGCTTCGGGAGGCGGCAGCCCTTGGCCTGGTCGTCGGCGCGCTCTACCAAGTCCAGACCTACCGCGCCCTCCTGCCGACAATGCCCGGGAACGGTGCGGACGCCGGACTCGCGACCGGCGACCTCTCGTGGATCACCCGTACTCTCACCTGGCACGAGCACGGTCTCGAGGCCCCGGCATGACCACTGACCGCGATCCGGGCAGCGTGCCAACCTACGGACAAGAGCTCCTCGAGCTGCTGCGCATCTCCGTGGTGGCCGGGGTGTCCGTCGGGATCCTGGTCATCGGTCTGGGCAGCCGGCTCGCCATGTTCGTGCTCCGCCTCACCTCACCGGACTACGTGGTCGGCATGACATCAGACGACGGTTTCGAGATCGGGCAGATCACGTTGTCGGGCACCTACCAGCTCCTCGCCTTGGGTGCCGTGGTGGGGGTGATCGGCGCGCTGGCGTACGTCGCGGTCGCACCATGGCTGATCGGGCCCGGTTGGTTCCGGCGGTTGACGGTCGGGCTGACCGCCGGAGCACTCGTCGGATCCCTCGTCATCGTGCCTGGCGGGCATCGACTTCACATTCCTCGAGCCAACCTGGTTGGCCGTTGGCTTCTTCGTCGGGCTGCCCGTCGTGTCCGGCATCATGCTGACTCTGTCCGTGGACCGCGTCGCAGCAGCGGATTCCTGGACCGGCCGTGGCCGCACAGCCTGGTTGCTCCCCGTCATTCTCCTGGCACTGGTGCCGCCGGCCGCCCTCGTCCTCGCGCCCGTCTTCGTCGTGGTGGCCGTGCTGTTGCCGCTGCGACGACGTTTCCAAGCGCCTCTGCTTGGCGCGCGTGTCGGACGGCTCGCGGTGCGCGGCGCCTTCCTCGTCATCCCGGTGCTGTCGTTCATGGCCCTGGGTCAGGACCTGGCCGAGCTCTACTGAGGCTTTCTCTGCGCGGGATGGCAACGCTTCCTACTCCGCCTCGAGCTGTGCCTGGACGGCCTGGTCCACGCTGGGGTGGATCCTGGCTGCAGTGATGGTCGAGAGAATGCCGTCTCGCGCCAACGTGGCGCTGACGCCTGGCTTCAGCCGGGCCAGGCGAAGCGTCACCTGCTCCTCTGCGGCGATCGTGACGATCTCGGCCAGCTCGGCCACACCTTGGGAGTCCACGAAGTTGATCGCCGAGCAGTCGAGGACGACACAGGCGACGTCAGGTGTCTGCTGGATCACCTGACGCACTCGCTCATCCAGGGCGTCGGAGGTTGCGAAGAACAGCCCCCCTTCGAGTCTGATCACCGCAACTCCAGGGAACTGCTCGTCCTCGGGATACTCCGACAGGTCCCTGAACACCGTGGTTCCGGCCCCACGCCCGAGAAGGGGCAAGGCGGGGCGGGTGGTGACCGAGACCAGCCACAGCAGGGACAGGCCGACCCCGAAGACAACCCCCGCCAGCACGCCGAACGCCAGCGTGCCGACGATGGCGGTGACGGCGATCCAGAAGTCGAACTTCTGCACGCGGGCCAGACGTCGCAGCTCGGGCAGGTCCATCATGCCGAAGACCACTGCCTCGATGATGAGTGCGGCCAGGACCGGCTTCGGAAGGTCCGAGAAGAGCGGCGCCAGGAAGAGCAGCGTCAGGATCACCATCACTCCCGACGTGAGCGACGCGAGACCCGTTCGTGCGCCAGCGTGATCGTTGAGTGAGCTCGCGGACAGGCTGGTGGTCACCGGCATCCCCTGGAGCAGCCCCGCCCCCACGTTGGCGACGCCCTGCGCCACCGTCTCCTGGTTGATGTCGACCTGGTAGCGGTGCTTGGTTGCGAACGCCCGGGCGTCGCCGGCGGTCTGGGAGAAGCCGATGAGGACCAGTGCGACCGCCGCGGCCGCGACGACGCCGGCATGGTCCGCCCAGAGCGACAGGTCCGGGACCTCGGCCGACGGCAGCCCGCTGGGGATGTCACCGACGAGCGCGACTCCGCGCGCCGCGAGGTCGAAGATCCGAGTGGCCAGGAGTCCGCCCACGACGAGCACCAGCGCCCCGGGGACGGCGGGCGCGATGATTCGGAGCCCGAAGACGACCACCAGTGCTGCGAGACCGACGACAAAGGTTGCCGTCTGGATGTCGCCGAGGCTGCCAAGCCACGAACGGAGCTCCTGGAAGGAGTTGTCGCCGCTTGCCTCGGTCCCCGTGAGCTTCGGGAGCTCACCGATCACGACGTCGATCGCGGCGCCGAAGAGGAATCCCGTGACGACGGCCCGCGAAAGGAAGCGCGCAACCCATCCCATCCGCAGCACCGCTAGCACCAGGAACAACAACCCAGCGGCAAGCGTGATCCCGGCCACGAACGTGGCCACCTCGGCCCCGCCGGTGATCCCGGCAGCCAGCACCGCTCCGGCAGCCACCGCAGCCAGTCCCGAGCTGGGGCCCATCGAGATCTGTCGACTGGTGCCGAAGATCGGGTAGAGGATGGCCGCGGCCGCGGCGGCGTACAGACCGTTCTGGAGCGGCACCCCTGCGATGCCGGCGTAACCGAGATTCTTCGGAACGATCAAGGCCGCGACGACGACGCCGGCGATCAGGTCGCCGCGCAACCAACGACGCTCGTACGAGCGGACCCAATCGACCATGGGCACCAGGCGCGCACTCATGCGGCCCGACCTGTTGACCTGACCCGCACGGCGAGAGCCTAGTCTCGAAACGGCGGCGTCCCAGGACTGTTCCGACCCTTTCGGGAGTGGAGCCGGGCTGACACCGAGCGACGGGGTGTGCCGGCGAGAGATGAGCAAACTGTCCTCTCGCCTGCAGGGCGGATGGGGCCTACTGTCGAGGGAGGCACCGGAGAGGGTGGCTGCTGCCGAGTGAGTTCAAGCCTCAGAGGCGTGGCCAGCCGTTCTGACGTGAGGACCCGATCGTGGACGTCTTGGACATCGCTCGATGGCAGTTCGGCATCATCACCGTCTACCACTTCCTCTTCGTCCCCATCACGATCGGGCTGAGCGCGATCGTCGCCGGCTTCGAGACCGCCTGGGTGCGAACCGGCCAGCCCGAGTACCTCCGGCTGACGAAGTTCTTCGGCCGGCTCTTCCTGATCAACTTCGCCATCGGCGTGGTCACGGGCATCGTCCAGGAGTTCCAGTTCGGGATGAACTGGTCGGACTACTCGCGCTTCGTCGGCGACATCTTCGGTGCGCCACTCGCGGTGGAGGGCCTGCTCGCCTTCTTCCTCGAGTCGACCTTCCTCGGCCTGTGGATCTTCGGTTGGGACAAGCTCCCGCGCGGCCTCCACGCGACCACGATGTGGCTGGTGCACATCGGCACGCTCTTCTCCGCGTGGTTCATTCTCGCGGCCAACTCGTGGATGCAGCATCCGGTCGGCTACACGTTCAACCCCGAGACGGGTCGAGCCGAGCTCAACGACTTCGCGGCGGTGATGTTCAACAAGGTGCAGCTCGTGACCTTCCCGCACGTCGTCACCGCCGCGTACATGACCGGCGGGGCGTTCGTCCTCGGCGTGGCGGCCTACCTGTACCTCAAGGAACATCACGCCCACGACCGGCCCTTGTACCGCAAGGCGATCCGAGCCGGCGCGTGGATCACGCTCGTCGCGGGCCTGGGCGTGGCGGTCACGGGCGACCTCCAGGGCAAGATCATGACCGAGGTGCAGCCGATGAAGATGGCCGCGGCCGAGGCGCTCTACGACACCGAGGAGTCGTGCGCACCCTTCTCACTGTTCACCATCGGGACCCCGGACGGGACGTCCGAGAAGTTCGCCATCACCGTGCCGTGTCTGCTGTCCTTCCTTGCCACCGGCTCCATCGACGGCGAGGTCCAGGGCATCAACCAGCTGCGCGAGGAGTACGTCGAGGAGTACGGCCAGGATCCCGGCGCGGCGTACTACTCCCCCAGCGGCTACACGCCGATCATCCCGGTGACGTACTGGACCTTCCGGTTCATGATCGGGGTCGGCGTCTTCAGCGCCGCGGGCGCCGCGTTGCTGCTCTTCCTCACCAGGGGTGGCCGGACGCCACGGCACCGGTGGCTCGGCTGGCTCGCGCTCGCTCTCCCTCTGGCCACGGTCCTCGGCAGCTCCTTCGGCTGGATCTTCACCGAGATGGGCCGGCAACCGTGGGTCGTCTTCGGCCTGATGACCACCGCCAACGGCGTGTCGCCCGGCGTGAGCACGGCGGAGGCGGCGATCTCGGTCATCGCCCTCACCCTGCTGTACGCCGCGCTAGCGGTCGTGGAGATCGGGCTGATGGTGAAGTACGTGCGGCGTGGCGCCGACCCGTTCGAGGAGCCGCCCGACCCCTCCCTCCGCGGCCCGGCCGACGAAGACGCTCCGTTGACGTTCGCGTACTGAGGAGACGACCTATGGAACTCACCACCGTCTGGTTCATCTTGATCGCGGTCCTGTGGATCGGCTACTTCACCCTCGAGGGCTTCGACTTCGGCGTCGGCATGCTGCTGCCCGTCCTCGCGAAGGACGAGACGGAGCGGCGGGTCATGTACAACACGATCGGGCCGGTGTGGGACGGCAACGAGGTCTGGGTGCTGGTCGCCGGCGGTGCGACCTTCGCGGCGTTCCCGGAGTGGTACGCCACCTTGTTCAGCGGCTTCTACCTGCCCCTGCTGCTGATCCTGGTCGCCCTCATCGTGCGCGGACTGGCCTTCGAGTACCGGCACCACCGGGCCGATGCGCGCTGGAAGCGACGCTGGGACCTCGCCCTGATCGTCGGCTCCTACGTGCCCGCGTTCCTGTGGGGAGTTGCCTTCGCCAACATCGTGCACGGTGTACCGATCGACGAGAACAAGGAGTTCACCGGCAACCTGTTCACGTTGCTCAACCCGTTCGGCCTGCTCGGTGGGCTGGTGACTCTCGGGCTCTTCCTCACCCACGGGGCCATGTTCACCGCCCTGAAGACCACCGGCGAGATCCGCCACCGGGCGCGCGAGCTCTCGGTGAAGGTCGGCCTGGTGTCGGCGGTCGTGGCTGTCGTCTTCCTGGGGTGGACCCAGGTCGACACGGGAACCATCTGGTCGGCCGTCGTGTTCCTGGTCGCGGCCCTCGCGCTGGTCGGCGGCATCGCGATGGCCCGGGCAGGTCGCGAGGGTTGGGCCTTCGTCGGGACGTTTCTCACGATCGCCCTGGCGGTGGCCGGGCTGTTCATCGCCTTGTTCCCCGACGTGATGCCCTCGTCGACAGACCCGGCGTACTCGCTCACGACCACCAACGCGTCCGCCACCGCCTACACGCTGAAGGTGATGACCTGGGTCGCTGTCATCTTCACCCCGATCGTGCTGGCCTACCAGGCCTGGACCTACTGGGTTTTCCGGAGGCGGCTCGGGACCCACCACATCCCCCAACCCGAAACCTCCGCGGCCTGAGGCCGCTCGGATGCCGGTCCGGGACCTGCGTGTCCTTGCCCATCTGCGGCCGGCCCGTCACGCCCTCGTCCGGGTGCTGGCCGCCAGCCTCGTCGACGGGTTGCTGACCGTCGCCCAGGCCGTCGCCGTCGGCACCCTCGTCGTCGCGGTGGTGACCGACCCGGCGAGCGAGGAGTTGGGGCGGGTGACCGCATGGGTGGTCGCCGTGGTGGCACTGCGGGCGCTGGCGTCGTACGTCGTGGACGTGTCCGCCTCGACCGCGGCGGGCCAGGTCTCGACGGCGATGCGACATCGCCTCCTGGACGCCATGACCCGGCTGGACCCGGCCAGGCCCGCCCGACGTCCCACGGGCGAGCTGGCACTGTGGGCGACCCGCGGGACGGCCGCGGTGGAGCCCTACCTGACCCGCTACCTGCCGTCGCTGGTCCTGGCCTGCGTCCTTCCGGTCGCCACGGTGGCCGCGATCTTCTCGTTCGATTGGATCAGCGGACTGATCGTGCTCGGCACGCTGCCTCTGATGCCGGTGTTCGCCGCCCTCATCGGAGCGTCAGCGCGCACGCGTGCCGCCCGCCAGTGGCGGCAGCTGTCCGCACTCTCCGGGCACTTCCTCGACGTCGTCCGGGGGCTCCCGACCCTGGTCGCCTACCGCCGAGCGGACGCGCAGGCGGCCACGATCCGCGCGGTGACCGACCGCTACCGCAGGGCCACGGTCGAGACGCTGCGTCTGGGCTTCGCGTCTGCCGTGGCGCTCGAGCTGGTCGCGACCCTGTCGGTCGCGCTGGTCGCCGTCTGCGTCGGTCTCCGGCTGGCCGCCGGGTCACTGGACTTCCGCGTCGCGATGATCGTGCTGCTGCTCGCGCCGGAGGCGTACTGGCCGCTGCGGCGGGTCGGCGCCGAGTTCCATGCCGCCGCCGAGGGGACGGCGAGCTTCGACGCGGCCGACCGATTCCTCACCGGGGAGCCGGCACCGCGCGGCGGGGTACGCACGGATCTGGCCGGGCCGATCCAGCTGGACGGGCTCACGATGGCGTACGGCGACCGCATCGTTCTCGAGCAGGTGTCCGCCCGGTTCGACCAGGGGATGACGGCGATCGTCGGCCCCTCCGGATGCGGCAAGTCGACCCTGTTGGCCTGCCTGGCCGGCGAGGCCTCCCCCACCGCGGGGAGCGTCAGGGTGGGCGACGTCGACCTGACCCAGGCCGACCCGGAGGCGTGGCGGTCCCTTCTGGCGTGGGCGCCGCAGCGACCCTGGCTCACCCACGGCACCCTGGCCCAGAACCTCAGGGTCGGTCGCCCCGGCGCCACCGACGAGGAGCTGTGGCGGGCCCTCGAGCGGGTCGACCTCGGGCACACCGTGGCGGCTCTGCCCCTCGGCCTGGAGACCCTGCTCGGCCAGGACGGCGCGGGACTCTCCGCCGGGGAACGGGCCCGGGTCGCTCTGGCGCGTGTGGTCCTCGCCCGCCGTCCTTACGTGTTCCTCGATGAGCCAACGGCACACCTCGACGCCGCGACGGAAGCCGTGCTCTTGGACACGATGCGATGGCTGGCCGATCGTTCGACGGTCGTCGTGGTGGCGCACCGGCCGGCGGTGGCCCGAGCCGCCGACCGGGTGCTCTCCCTGCCCGCTTCCGCGCAGACGGGCTCCGCCGCGCGGGTCCCCGTCCCGTCGGCGTCCGACCACAGCGTCGCGGCCGCGGTCGGGGCCTCGCAGCCACCCGTCCCCGACGCCTCATGGGTCCGGGGAGGAGCCGCGGCGGGCGTCGGGCTCGGCGCCCTGTCGGTCGCCTCCGGGGTTGCCCTGACAGCCACCGCCGCCTGGCTGATCACCCGTGCCTCCGAACAGCCACCGTTCCTGTACCTGATGGCCGCCATCGTCGGCGTACGCGCGTTCGGGCTGGCGCGGCCCGTCTTCCGGTACCTCGAGCGGCTCGTCTCCCACGACGCCGCCCTGCGGATGCTCGCCGAGCATCGGGCCCAGGTGTACGACGCCTTGGTCCCCCTGGTGCCCGGGCGGCTCGGCCCGCGCCGCGGCGACGTACTCGCCTCGGTCGTGGACGACGTCGATGCCCTCGTGGACCAGCAGCTCCGGGTGCGGCAGCCCCTGTGGACCGCCGGGCTCGTCGGTGCCGGGACGACCTTGTTCGCGGCTCTCGTCACTCCGGCCGCGGGACTCGTAGTCGCGGCGACGCTGAGCGTCGCCGCCGTCTCCGCTCTGATCGCCCAATGGCAAGCGGAGCGTGCTGAGCCGGTGTTCGTCCAGGGCCGCGCCGAGCTCTCGGCCCGCGTCGAAGAATTGGTCGCGGGGATGCGCAACCTGGTCGCCTGGCAGGCGGTCCCCGAGGCCTTGGCCGCCGTGGACGACGCCGGCCTCAGGATGAGCAGCGCGTCCCGGCGCTCCGCCCGAGGGCTGGGTGCGGGTCGGGCGCTGGTCGGGCTTGGCTGCGGGCTGGGGCTGGTGGCGATGGCGCGCTTCGTCCCTGAGGGCAGCACGTCGGCCGCCATGCTCGCGCTGCTGCTGCTCTTGCCGCTGGCACTTGCCGACGCGGTGCTCCCCGTCGTCGACGCGGGCACGATCGCGGTGCGCACAAGATTCGCCACAAGAAGGCTGGCGGCGTTGACCGGGGCGAGCCCGATCGTCACCGATCCCAAGGTGCCCACCGCGCTGCCGGCGGGTGGGCCGACGATGGAGGTCCGCGACGTCACGGCTGGCTGGGCTGAGGAGGACGCGGTACGTGACTTGTCGGCCACCCTCTCCTCCGGTCGGCGGCTCGGACTGGTGGGGCCGTCCGGCTCGGGCAAGTCGACGGTTGCGGCCCTGCTGATCCGGTTCCTCGACCCGCGACAGGGCGCGCTCGTGCTGGCCGGGGTGGACTTGCGCGACCTGGCGCTCGACGACGTACGTCGCGAGGTCGGGCTTGTCGACGACGACCCCTACGTCTTCGCGTCGACCCTCGCGGAGAACGTCCGGCTCGCCAGGCCGGCTGCCGAGGACGCCGACGTGGCAGCCGCACTGCGCGCAGCCCAGCTGGGCCCGTGGCTCGACCTGCTGCCCGACGGGCTGCATACGCTCGTCGGCGAGGGCCACCACCAGGTCTCGGGAGGCGAACGGGCAAGGCTCGGGATCGCCCGCGCCATCCTGGCCGACCAGCCGGTCCTCGTGCTCGACGAGCCGACCGCCCATCTGGACACGTCCACGGCGCAAGCGGTCGCCGATGACCTGCTCACCGCGAGCGGCGGCCGCAGCGTGCTGTGGATCACCCACGGAACGGTCGGCCTCGAGGCGATGGACCACGTTGTCCGGCTCGTCGGAGAGCCGCACGGGGAACGTGTGAGCCGGGTCCCCTAGCCGGCTGCCTTCACAAGCCCCCGAGACGGCGCGCAGACTGGGCTACTCTGCGGCCGCTCGGTGGCCGAGGATCTCGAGGTGATCTGGAAAGGAAGGAATCCGTGACGACGAAGAGCGACTTCCCCGATGAGGAGTGGACCCGGATCGTACGGGCGCCGTTCGTGGCCGGCCTTTCGATATCTCTGGCCGACCCCGGCGGTCCGATCGAGGCGGCCAAGGAGTCCATGGCGACGATCAAGTCGGCCACCAACCCGCCCAGCCGCGAACAGTTACTGGCCGAGGTCGCCCTGGAGGTCCAGGCCCTGACTCAGCAGCGGCACAACCCCCTGAAGGGTTACCGGCCCGGGAAGAGCGGGGCCCCGGGGAAGGACGTTCTCGACGAACTGCGCGCTGTGCAGGCGATCGTCGCTGCCCGTGCCACGCCCGAGGAGACAGCGGCGTTCGGGCGGTGGCTGCTCGCGGCGGCGCAGGCCGCCGCCGAAGCGGCCAAGGATGGCGGCTTCATGGGCTTCGGCGCGAAGCAGGTCAGCGACGGCGAGCAGGCGATGCTCGACCAGGTTCGCGACGCCGTCACTACGTGAGACTCCGCAACCCGTCTCAGGCCGGCGGCGAGAACACCAGACTCTTGAGGAGGCGGTCGTTGGCGGCCAGGGCGCGGTCATCCTGCCCGAACGACCACGACCACAAGGCCGCGACGTGGCCGTGAGGCAGGTCCACGAAGGTGAAGCTCCCCACCATGTCCTCCCAGATTCCCATCTCCCAGCTGCGGCCGGGGCGCTGCTGGAAGAGGACGGGCCGACAGGGCTGTGCTGCTCCGTTGCAGGAAGCACTCGGTCGCGGCGGCTTCACGCCCGCCGCCCATCGAGTGTCGATCGTCCAGGCCGGGACACCGGAGACGGTGGTCGGCCTGGCCGAGGCGGGTGCCAGGAACGGAAGTGCGGCCACACTGTCCGCAAGGCCCTGGGCATCCGTAGGTCCGTCGAGGCCCGACGCTCCAGCCATGGTGATGCCGCCGAGGAGGATCGTGAAGCCGGCGTGGGAGCCGGGGGCGTCTTGAAAGAAGTCGATCGACCGAGGGGCGGCCACCAGACTCGGATCCGTGGAGAACCCGCGAGGTAGCTCGACCTCGTAGGAGGCAACGCCGACATCGACGAGGAACGACCTCGGGCCCACGCAACGCACCGACGGTGTCGCGTCACACTCTCGCTCGCCGGACGACCGAGGGCCGGAGCTCGTGGGGGACGGCCGAGTCATCGGCGCCTCGCCGGGTGACGGGTCCTGCCTCGAGGGACCTGGAAACAGGAGTACGGTCGCGACGATCACGACAGCCGTAGCCAGCAACGTCCCCAGGACTTGAGAATGGCGACGGCCCCGGGCTGTGGCCCGAAGGTCTGCCAGCCCGGCCTCCACATCGAAGGAGGCGACGGCCGCCTCGCGTGTCGCGGCGGCGAGACGACGGACTTCGTTCTCGGTGCTCACGACAACTCCTCCGTTCCGAGGTCCCACGCCTGTGCCAGGGCGATTCGGGCACGGGACAGGTGAGACTTGACCGTTCCTTCGGCGCACCCGAGGGTCGTGGCCACCTCGCCGATCGATAGATCGAGCGCGTAGTAGAGCGCCACGGCCTGGGCTTGGCGAAGAGGCAGCACCCTGACGCTGGACCAGAATTGTTCGTCCTCGGTCCCGGCGACCGGAACGGAACGGAAGGCGCCCAGCCGGCGGAGAAGGTGTTGCTCGCGGGAGCGCCGGCGCACCATCGAGACAGCCTTGTGGAGACACACCCCGCGCGCCCAGCCGCCAGGGGAGGCAAGCTCTCTCACCTCTGCCCAGCGTCGATAGACCACGAGCATCGTTTCCTGCGCCACGTCCTCTGCCACCGCAGGGCCGGCCAAGGCCCGCGCCAGCACCAAGAGTCCCGCAATCTCGGAGCGGTAGAACGTGTCGAAGTCGAGCGGTCCGTCCCAAGCGACCTGCTCGGGGAGGGCAGCCGTGGCCTCGCCCTCAGACAGCTGGAGCACAACGCCCCCGCGTCGACTTCGCATGCCCATACATGACTATCGCCTGACGAGGCCCTCGCGGTTTACCTGCGGATGAAACCAATTGGCAAAATGAAGCTAGTGACCCTGCGTGTGGGGCTGCCGCCGGACAACGACGACCGTCGACCATTGCGGGGTGGGGTAAATGGTCGCACGATGGTCCCAGTGACGTCCGTCACCTCGGGGGAGGGGAAGGGAGCGGGTCTCGTTGCCGATCGAGTCCAGCGGCCACAGCGCCGGGAACCCCAGGCTTTACGAAGTCATCGAGAACTCCCCCAAGACCGGCAAGAGCCCCACCGTGTGGGCCTGGCCGCAGCTCATCGACTACCTCAAGGTCGCGGGCCAGCCCGTGCAGGGGCCGTGGCCACCGCACCAGGACCCACGTCCCGACCCGACCGAGATCGAGTCCGGGCCGATCGCCGTTCCCGATCCCGGACCGCAGGGGACCGCCGGGCCCTGAGCCGAGCATCGGCAAGCGACCGGCCCCTATCGGCCGAGCAGCCGGACTCTTCTCGGAATCCCAGAAGGAGAGCGCCATGTACCCGCCGCGGTTCCGCTACGAGCGTCCCGCATCCCTCGAGGAGGCCATCGGCCTGCTGAGCGCCGGGCGGGGTGAGGCCAAGGTGCTCGCGGGCGGGCAGAGCCTCGTGCCGCTGATGAAGCTGCGTTTCGCCGCGCCCGAGCTGCTGGTCGACATCAACGACCTCCCGGATCTCGACCACCACCGCGTCGACTCCGACGGCTCCCTTCACATCGGTGCGCTGTGCCGCCACGCCACCCTCGAGCGGTCCTACGATCCTGCCCGGCAGCCAGCCCACGATGGCCGCCGCGGCGCCGCTGATCGCCGACCCGATCGTGCGCACGCGCGGCACGCTGGTCGGTTCGTTGTGCCACGCCGACCCACAGGGCGACTGGGCGGCCGTGGTGATGGCCCTCGGCGGCATCGTGGAGGTCCAGGGCCCGGGCTGGCACCGGTCGATCGTCTCCGGTGAGTTCGTGACCGGACCGTTCCAAACCGTTCTTGCGTACGACGAGGTGGCGGTCGAGGTGGTCATCCCCGCGCCGACCGGCACCCGCGCGGGCGGCTACCTCAAGCTCGAGCGCCGGATCGGCGACTTCGCCACCGCCGGGGTGGCGGTCGCGATCGAGCACAGCCAGGGCCAGGTCGGCCGGGCGGGAATCGCGCTGACGGGGGTCGGCGGGGCCACCATCGACGCGCGCGACGCCGCCGACTCGCTCGCCGGACACCGCCTCGACGCGGCCACCATCGCCCGCGCCGCCGAGCTCGCGGCCGACGCGGCCCGCCCGCGGACCGACCACCGCGGCAGCGCGGCGTACAAGAAGCACGTGGTGCACACCTTCGTCACCCGCATCCTGACCCGCATCTCCAGCACCGACGAGAGGGCCGCATAGTGACCAGCCTGTTCGACGAGGTGATGGAGCCCGCCGAGGGCGTCCCCGTACGCCGCGTCAGCATCACCGTCAACGGCCGCCAGCGCACCGCCGACGTCGAGCCGCGGCTCCTGCTCGCGCACCTGCTCCGCCAGGGGCTCCGCCTGACCGGCACGCACACGGGTTGTGACACCACCAACTGCGGCGCGTGCACGGTGCTGCTCGACGGGCAGCCGGTGAAGAGCTGCACGATGTTCGCGGTGCAGGCCGACGGGCACGAAGTGACCACCGTCGAGGGGCTGGCCGGCGCGAGCGAGCTGCACCCGCTGCAGGAGGGGTTCAAGCAGGAGCACGGCCTCCAGTGCGGCTTCTGCACGCCCGGGATGATGCTGGCCGCGAAGGCCCTCCTCGACCAGAACCCCGACCCGACCGAGGACGAGATCCGGTGGGCACTCTCGGGAAACCTGTGCCGCTGCACCGGCTACCAGAACATCGTGAAGTCCGTGCTGTGGGCCGCCGACAAGATGCGCGGCCCCCAGGCAGAGGCAGAGCCAGAGACACCTGCCGAGACACCAGCCGAGGAGAGCGAGAAGCCGTGACGTCGCAGGCGCTGGACGAGATCAAGATCGGCGGGATGGGCGCCAGCCGTCGGCGCGTCGAGGACAACCGTTTCATCCGGGGCCGGGGCAACTACGTCGACGACATCGTGCTGCCCGGCATGCTGCACATGGAGATCCTTCGCAGCCCGATGGCCCACGCCCGGATCCGCTCCATCGACGCCAGCAAGGCCTGGGACATCCCCGGCGTCCGGCTGGTGCTCACCGGCGAGATGATGGCGACCCGCAACCTCGCCTGGATGCCCACCCTGAGCTACGACACCCAGGCGGTGCTGGCCACCGACAAGGTGCGCTTCCAGGGCCAGGAGGTCGCCGCCGTCATCGCCGACGACCCCTACATCGCCAAGGACGCCTGCGAAGCGATCGTCGTCGACTACGAGCCGCTGCCGGCGATCGTGAACCCGACCCAGTCGCTCGCGGACGGCGCCCCCCTCATCCGCGACGACAAGGAGAACCAGCACGACAACGTCATCTACGACTGGGAGGTCGGTGACAAGACCGGCACCGACCTCGCGTTCGAGCAGGCCGACCTCGTCTCGTCCCTCGAGCTCCACTACCCGCGCTCGCACCCTTCACCGCTGGAGTGCTGCGGCGCGATCGCCGACTTCAACCGCTCCACCGACAAGCTGACCGTCTACATGACCACCCAGGCGCCGCACATCATCCGCGCCGCCGTCGCGCTGGTCGCCGAGCTGCCCGAGCACATGATCCGGATCGTCTCCCCCGACCTCGGCGGCGGTTTCGGCAACAAGGTGCCCGTCTACCCGGGCTACGTCGTCGCCATCTTGGCCTCGATCCTCACCGAGCGCCCCGTCAAGTGGATCGAGGACCGCACCGGCAACCTGATCTCGACCGGCTTCGCCCGCGACGTCTACCTCAAGGGCGAGCTGGCGCTGCGCAAGGACGGCAAGATCCTCGGCGTCCGCATGCACACCGACGCCGACCACGGCGCCTTCTTCTCCGACGCCCAGCCCAGCAAGTTCAAGATCGGCCTGATGCACTCGGCGTTCGCCTGCTACGACGTACCCGCAGCGCACCTGACCGCGCGCGGCGTCTACACCAACAAGGCACCGGGCGGCGTGGCGTACCGGTGCTCGTTCCGGGTGACCGAGGCGATGTACTTCCAGGAACGCATGGTGCAGGCGGCGGCCGTCGACCTGGGCATGGACCAGGCGGAGTTCCGCCGGCTCAACCTCGTCAAGGACGACGACTTCCCCCACCGCACGCCGTTCGGCTTCCTGACCGACTCCGGCCAGTACGCCAAGTGCCTCGACGTCGGCCTCCAGGCCGTCGGCTACCAGGACTTCCTGCGACGGCAGGAGGAGGCCAAGGCGCGCGGCCGCCTGCTCGGCATCGGGATCTCGACGATGACCGAGCCGCTCGGGGCCGGCAACAGCCGCGAGTACGACATCCTCGGCATCAAGATGTTCGACTCCGCCGAGCTGCGGGTCCACATGACCGGCAAGGCGATCCTCCGCACCGGCGCGAAGTCCCAGGGGCAGGGCCACGAGACCACGTGGGCCCAGATCGTCGCGCACGAGCTCGGCATCCCGGCCGAGGACATCGTGGTCGAGGAGGGCGACACCGATACGGCGCCGTTCGGGATGGGCACCTACGCCTCCCGCAGCACGCCCGTCGCCGGTGCCGCCGTCGCGATGGTCTCCCGCAAGATCCGCGCCAAGGCACGGCGACTGGCCGCGCACCTGCTGGAGGTCTCCGAGGAGGACGTCGACTGGGAGCTCGGCCGCTTCTACGTCCGCAGCTCACCCGACCGGGGCGTGAGCATCCAGGAGTGCGCGATGGCGGCGTACTCCAACATGCCCGACGGGCTCGAGCCCGGCTTGGAGGCCAACGCCTACTACGACCCGCCCAACCTGACCTGGCCGTTCGCCTGCTACATCTGCACGGTCGAGGTCGACCCCGTCACCGGCGTGTGGGACGTGCTCAACTTCGTGGCGGTCGACGACTGCGGGGTCCGGATCAACCCGATGATCGTCGAGGGCCAGATCATGGGCGGCCTGACCGAGGCGTACGCCATGGCGTCGATGCAGTTCATCACCTTCGACGAGGACGGCAACTGCATCGGCTCCAACTTCATGGACTACCTCCTGCCCACTGCCTGGGAGACGCCGGGCTACGAGCTGCACGAGGTGGTCACGCCGTGCCCGCACCACCCGATCGGCGCCAAGGGGGTCGGCGAGTGCGCGACGGTGGGCGGCCCGGCGGCTTTCGTGAACGCCGTCATGGACGCCCTCAAGGACACCGGCGTCCGCAACATCGACATGCCGCTGCTGCCCGACCGCGTCTACGAGGCGCTCACCCAGCGGCACGACGTCTCCGGGGCACCCCCGATGAGGACGGATCGTGATGACTCGCATGATCACGAGCGCGACCCCGATGTCGGGCGCGACGTACGCCGTCTCGACGGCTGGGCGGTCCTGGCGACGGCCGCCGAGATGGCGGGCCGCGGCGAGGAGTTCGCCCTGGCCACGGTGGTGTGGCGGCAGGCGCCCTCCTCGGGAAAGCTCGGGTCGCGCGCCATCATCACCGCCGACGGCCGGGTGCACGGCTGGATCGGCGGTGCCTGCGCCGAGCCGGTCGTCATCCGCGAGGCGCAGCGGGTGATCCGCGACCGGGAGCCGGCCCTGCTCCTGCTGGGCACGCCCGAGCAGTTCGGCGCCGACCTGCAGGGGCCGGGCGTGCCCCACGGGATGACCGTCATCCCGATCTCGTGCCAGAGCGAGGGCGCCGTGGAGGTCTACGTGGAACCCGTCGTCCCGACCATCCGGCTCACCGTCGTCGGCCGCTCGCCGATGGCGCACACCCTGGCCGACCTGGCCGCCGCGCTCGACTGGGACGCGGAGGTCGTCGACGCCGGCGACTTCACCGGCGACGGGCTGGACGCCCGGTCGGTCGTCGTGGTCGCGACCCAGGGTCACGGCGACGAGGAGGCTCTCGAGCGCGCGGTCGCGGCCCAGCCGGCGTTCGTCGGCCTGGTCGCCTCGCAGAAGCGTGGCGAGGCCGTGCTCGGCTACCTCGCCGACCGCGGCGTGTCCCGCGAGGGCCTCGACCGGGTGCGGGTCCCCGTCGGGTCTGGACCTCGGCCACACCGCCCACCGCGAGATCGCCGTCTCGATCCTGGCCGAGCTCGTGCAGCTGCGGGCCTCCGGCGCACTCGGGCCGGCCGCGTCGACCTTGGGCGAACGGCCCGGGATGCTCCCGCTCGTCGAGCCGGCCACCGCGATCGACCCGGTGTGCGGGATGACCGTGAACGCCGACGCCGGCAGCCACCCGCTTCGAGCTCGACGGGACGACGTACTGGTTCTGCTGCGTGGGCTGCCACGACCGGTTCGCGGCCGAGCCCGCGCGGTACCTCTCCCCCGCGCCGACCGACAGCCCGATCGACCAGGAGGCCTAGATGCTGCTGAAGAACACCTTCGACGTCCCCCACCCCGTCGACGCGGTCTGGGAGTTCTTCGAGGACATCCCCCAGGTCGCGGCGTGCCTGCCCGGCGCCGAGCTGACCGAGGTCATCGACGAGGACGACTACAAGGGCCGCGTCGCGGTGGGCCTCGGGCCGGTCAAGCTGCGCTTCAACGGCATCGCCCACATCACCGAGCGGGACGCCGCGGCCAAGCGGCTGGTCCTCGACGCCCAGGGCGCCGACGAGAAGGGCCGCGGCCAGGCCAGCCTCAAGCTCGTCGCCCAGCTGACCGCGACGAGCACCGGCACCAGGGTCGAGCTCGACCAGGACCTCGACCTGTCCGGCGCCGCCGCGCAGTACGGCCGCGGCATGATCGCCGACGTCACGGCGACCCTGATGGGCCAGTTCGCGACCAACATGCAGCGCCGGATCGAGGCCAAGCAACGCGGCGACGACCCCGACCAGGTCGAGAACGTCGTCACCGTCGGCGGGTTCGGGCTCGGCGTCCGGGCGCTGCAGCTGGCGCTGATGCGTGTCTTCCGGCGGTTCTTCCTGCCCTACCAGCGACCCGAGGAGGCGCTCTGATGGTGCTGTGGTGGATCGGCAACCTGCTCCTGCTGCTGGTGGTCGTGCCGGTGCTGGTGGCCCTGCTCAACCGGGTGCTCGCCGCGCTGGAACGCGTCCGCGCGGCCTCCGACGACATCCTGACCGGCGGCGTCGCGCTCGTCGGCGAGCTGGACGGCGTACCCGAGGCCCTCGCCCAGACCGACCAGACCGTCGAGGCCATCGCGACCGGCGCCGTCCGCTACGCCGGCTCGGTCGGCAAGCTGCTCGGATGAGCCGGACGAGGAAGGAGCACGACATGCCTGCAGCCGCCTGGGTGACCATCATCCTCGCCACGCTGATCATCGCCGCCGCAGCCCTCGGGCTGATCCGCGTGATCGGCCACCTGGTCGCCGTCCGCCGCGCCCTCGACGGCGTGGTCGGTGGCGTCGCCGTCGTCGCCGCGCAGACCAGCACCGTCCCGACCGTGCTGCCGTCGGTCAACGCGAGCCTCAAGCCCGTCCGCGACTTCTGCGAAGGGATCTGAGATGTCTGCTGAGCTCGCTGGACCGTCGTGCTGGCCGAGACCGGCTGGGTGATCGGCTACACGATCGGCATCATCGTGGTGCTCGTCGTGGTCGCGCTGGTCGTGCCCATCCTGCTGCTCGCCCACCGCATCGGCGGGCAGGCCGCCGAGATCAACGACTCGCTGCTCAAGGCCGTGGACAACACCGCGGCCCTCACGCAGCTCAACACCACCGCCGACCACGTCGGCATCATCGTGGCCGGCCTCGAGCGTGGCCGACATCGGCTGGGAGGCTGACGTGGCCCTGATCCTGGTAGGACTCACCTCGACCCAGGAGGGACCTGTGGTGGGGCGCCGTCATCGGCGGCTTCGTCGTGGTGCTGGCCGTGGCCGGGCTGCTGACCGTCCTCGTGCTCGAGGTCCGCACCATCGACCAGCGGGTGCTCCAGGTCCGCGGCTCGCTCGAGGCCGCGGCGGCCAACACCGAGGACGCCGCCCTGATCGCCGTCGCCGCCGAGGGCGTGGAGTCGGTGCTCGCCGAGGGACTCGAGCACCACCTGTTCCTCGGCCGGGTGCTCGGGAAGGTGCGATCGTGATGACCACGCTCGTCGTGCTGTCCGTCATCGACATCGTGCTGCTGATCGCCGGCCTGGCGATCTACCTCTGGATCGTCGGCGGCCAGCTCAGCACGGTCGCCGACCACCTCGAGGAGTGCCGCGACCTGGTCCGCCGGATCGTCCGCAACGCCGAGCCGATCGTGCCGGGGGTCGCGCACATCAACCGCACCGGCGGCGTGGTCGCCGGGGCGCTGCCGCTGCTCTACGGGATGGCCGAGGGCATCGTCGTCGGCGCGACGTACCAGCCCACCGACCCGACGCCAGCCGGTCGTCCGGCCGCCGGCCAAGCCCGCCTCGGGCACCCGGCGTACGCGGCTGGGCGAGGCCGTCGGCTACGAGCCTCCGGGCGCCGCCTGACGTTGAGTTGCGTCCCCGGCCGCGGTGACGA
>CAVXJG010000014.1:0-198007 GCA_963762105.1 uncultured Actinomycetota bacterium
TCAGCTAGCGTGCGGCGCATGACCGAGGCGGGCGCTCGGGGTGCTGGTGCTGGCCACCCTCGTCGGTGTCGGGCATTGGCGTGGGCATCGGCTACCTGCGCCAGCCGCAGCCGGCCGCGGGCGGCACCGCGAGCCCGATCCCGGCAGTCTCGCCGAGCGTGCCGATCGACCCGTCCGCGTCGCCTGAGCCGTACGACCCCGACATCGGGTACCCGCCACTGGCGACCGGCCTGCCGCTTCACGACCTCACTCCGGATGAGCAACTCGCTGCAGGGCGTGGCGGGTCCCCGTGCCGCGCGGGGTGGTGGCGTCACGGCCCCGTTCGACGAACCGGTGCCGGACAAGGAGCGCAGCACCTACGACGAGCTGCGCTTCAGACCGCCGGACGAGCCCAAGGAGGGCGGCTACAGCCTGCGGGTCAAGACGGTCAACGACCCGCATGTATCGAGCGGCCTCGATGGTCGCCGATCAAGCCTGGCCGGGGGCTGCGCGAGGCGTACGACGACATGACGGTGCTCAGCCAGACAGAGGACTCCCTCAAGATCACCTACCGCAGCGAGGGCAACAACCCTGCGGTACAACTACTTCGAGTGGTTCGGTGCCCCCGGCTCGGCCGAGGCCAGGCTCGAGATGTCGGTCGCGGGCGGCCGTCGACGAACCCGGACTCAGCGCCCTGTTCGCGGCGTTCGCCAGCACCTTGCAGGCCGGCTGACGCACGCGAGGGCCACCGTCCGAGGACGGTGGCCCGCCGGCGGATCGTGGATCAGTCGTCGAGGCCGACCGTGGCATCGCCACGCTGGCGGCGCCGCTCGCCGCGCTCGGGACGCTCGCCCCGCTCGCCGCGTCGGTGGCTCCGGCGGCCGGGGCCGCCGCGGCGACCCTCGCGGCCGCCCCACAGCTCGGCGAGCGCCGAGCCGTCACTGGAGCGGCGCCAGACCCGCCAGCCGTTGACCTCGTAGCCGGCCAGGTGCCGGGCGGCCGCGGACGGGCTGTCCGCCACGTGGCCGTCCTCGAGGTGCATCCTGCCGTCGGCGTCGACGCGGGCCGTGTGCCGCTCGCCGCTGTTGCGGCGCTCCCACACGAGCTCCTCGTCGGGGGCCAGCAGGTCCTCGGCTGATCATCTTGGCGAGCTTGCGGCCCGCCGGCTCACCGTCGCGCCGCATCGGGCGGTGCGCGGTGGTGCTGGTGCTCGGCTCGAGATCGAGGATCCGGCGGAGCACGGTGTTGGGGGTGTCGATGAAGGCCTGGGCCCGCTCCTGGAGCAGGGCGTAGACCTCGTCGTCGACTCGAATCGTGGGACTCATGGGAGTCTCCTTTCGTCTGCGGCCGGGACTGTCACGGCCGCCTGTGCAACAGTGTGACAGACAGACAGTTTATTTGCAACCGTCGCCGAACTGCCGAGAGTTCCCGAACATGTCGCACTCGCGCGGCCGACAGTCAGATATTTCCCCGGTCAGCCGGCGAAATCTCGCGCGTGCGGCCCTCGAGCTGAGTGGGGCAAACGGGGCAGGTGCTGGCAGGTCGCGCCGGCGGCGCCGATTGGCCCAAGGGGACTACGCGTGGTGGTCTAGGTGACCAGCAACGTTAGGACCAAAGCACCTACTGCCGGACGGGTGCATCGGGCATCCTGAAGGTCCCCCCATCCCGCGACGATCGCTCGTCGCCGTCAACGAAGGCATGTCCCCCCCATGTCGAATACATCGACGCGTCTTTTCGCGACGCCGCAGCGCGGCCCTGGTCGCCGTCGCCGCCCTGGCCGTCTTCCTCGCGGCCCCAGCCTTGGCCGCCATCCAGCTCGACGTCCGGCAACGACAAGATCATCCGGGACCAGCGGCGACAACTTCATCAACTCCCGCGCCGGCAACGACACCATCTACGCCATGGCCGGTGACGACTCGCTCAAGGGTGGACCCGGCAACGACCTCGTCCTGGGCGGTCTCGGCAACGACATCGTCAACGCTGGTCCCGGCGACGACACGGTCAACGGCTCCGACGGGAACGACGACATCGAGCGGCGCGACCGGCAACGACACTCCTCGACGGCGGCATCGGCGACGACATCCTCGACGGTGGACCCGGCAACGACACCCTCACCGGCTTCGACGGGAACGACGACCTGGGCGGCGCGACCGGCGACGACATCCTCGACGGCGGCCTCGGCGACGACATCCTCGACGGTGGACCCGGCAACGACACCCTCAACGGCTTCGACGGGAACGACACCATGAGCGGCGCGATCGGCGACGACGTGATGGACGGCGGCCTCGGCGACGACTGGCTGCACGGCCACGCCGGCAACGACCGGGTCCTCGGCGGCGAGGGCAACGACCACCCGCAGGGCGGTCCCGGCGACGACTGGGTCGAGGGCGGTCCCGGCAACGACGAGCTCGACGGCGAGTGGGGTGTCGACGTCATCATCGACGGCCCGGGAGACGACGGGGTGACCGGCGACCAGGACGGCGACATCATCTTCGTCGGCTCCGGGCCAGGACGAGATCTACGGCGAAGAGGGCGACGACTTCATCTACGTCCTCAACGACGGCGAGGTCGACAACCTCTACTGCCAGGACGGCAACGACACGCTCGTGTTCGTCGGCGGCCGCGACCCGCTCGACGTGATCCACACCGTGGCCACCGGCGGCTGCGAGACGGTCCGCATCGACGAACGCCGCCCGCGGGCTGGCCGTACTGACCGGCAGCCGCCCGGCGCGGCTCAGAGGCCGTGAGGTGGTCACCGAGTCGAGGACGGCGACGGCGGTGCCGCGGTCGGTGGCGCGGACCTGCACCCACAGCAGCCGGTTGTCGGCGACCTGGACGACTCGCTCGACGGTGACATCCGGGGCAGCCGTCGAAGTAGACGGTCACCGACCGGTCGCCGTCGCGGTCGTCGTCGATCGGGTCCTCGGCCGAGGCGCACTCGGGGTGCTGGGCACGTGGCTGGGCAGCTGGTGCCGGGCAGGATGCCCGCGAAGACTCCCTGGCCCCCGCCGCTCGACCAGTCGGCGCTGGTGCCGACGGAGATGGCGGGGTACGTCGCGTCGCTGCCGGGCGGCAGCCAGCCGTCGGTCGCGGTGGCGCCGGTCCCAGTCGTCGGGGACCGTGACCGGTGACGGCGCTCGCGGGTGTCGGTGAGCGTGGTGGTGCCGTCGGCGCTCCGCCAGGCGGCGTAGCCGGCGACGGCCCGCCGAGGAGCAGCAGCCAGGCGGCGACGCCCAGCAGCCGGCCCGCGCCGCGACGGGCCGGCGGCGGCGTCGGTTCGGCGAGCGGCGCCGGCCACGGTGAGCGGGGAGGGCCGGGCCCCCGGCTGGGTGCAGCTGCGGGTCGAGCGGGAGCACCCGCGGGGCGTCGGCCGGCGCCGCCTCGGTCCCGCTGGCGCGGACCAGCGCGTCGGTGAACGCCGCCACGTCGGGCCAGCGGTCCTCGCGGTCCTCCGCGAGCCCGCGGCGTACGACGCCTCGACGTCGGCCGGGATCGGCCACTCCGGCGTCGACATCGGGTCGGGCGCTGCCGCGCGTGGCGGCGGCGGCCAGGGACCGGTGGCCTGTGGCGGGCGGCCGGTGAGGAGCAGGTAGGTCAGCGCCGCCAGGGAGTACTGGTCGGCCCGGGCGTCGAGGCGCTCGCCCTGCGCCTGCTCGGGCGCCACGAAGGTCGGGGTGCCGGCGATCATCGTCAGCCGCGACGACATGTCGACGGCCTTGCCGAGGCCGAGGTCGCCGACCATGGCCCGCACCTCGGCGGCCGGGTCTCGACGGCGCTCGACCGGACGCTCCACGGTGCGGAAGAGCACGTTGGCCGGCTTGATGTCGCGGTGCAGCACGTTCTGCTCGTGCAGGGCGGTGAGCCCGAGCCCGACCTGGCGGATCACCTCGAGCGCCTGGTCGCGCGGCAGGCCGCCGGTCTCGAGCCGGTCGGCCAGGGTGCCCTGGTCGGCGAAGGCCATCACCAGGTAGGGCCGGCCGTCGTCGAGCTCGCCGGCGTCGTAGACCGGCACCACGTGCGGCGACTCGACCTTGCGCAGGAACCGGCCCTCGTCGACGAAGCGCTGCTTCACGTGGTGGTCGTCGGTCCAGTTGTCGGCGAGCACCTTGATGGCCACCGGGGAGTCGAGCTGGTCGTCGTAGCCCAGCCACACGGTCGCGAAACCACCCGAGCCGATGCGCCGTCGTACGGCGTAGCGACCGATGCGGGTGGGTAGGGACACCCGGGCATTATCTTAGTCGTGCCAGGACTTCGACGAAGACGGGAGGACACGGCGTGGAGCCGGACGACATCGACGAGCTCGCCCGGCGGGCCCGGGCCGGACGATCGTGACGCCCTGCGAGTCGCTGCTGCCGCCGTCCGCCCGCGCACGCTGGCGATCTGCCGGGGCGTGCTGCCCTACACCCCCGACGCCGAGGACGCCTGCCAGGAGGCGCTGATCAACGTCGCCACCAAGATCGGCGGCTGGGCCGGCAGGGCCGGTTCACCACCTGGCTGCACGTCGTCGCGGTCAACTCGGCCCGCACCACCTACCGCCGGATGCGCAACCAGGCCGTCGCCAGCGACGTGTTCCCGAGGAGTTGCCCGACCCGCGGACCACGAGCGTCATCGCCGGCACCCGCCTCGACCTGCTCGACGCGCTGGAGACCCTCGAGCGCGAGCACCCGCAGTACGTCGAGCCGCTGCTGCTGCGCGACGTCTACGGCCTGCCCTACGACGAGATCGCCCAGCAGGTCGGCGCCCCGCTCGGCACCGTGAAGGCGCAGATCCACCACGGGCGCAAGCTCGTCCGGCCGCTGCTGCGAGGCGCCGAATGACCGCTCGTCGTACCGCCGCCACCTCGCGGCGGCGGCCCTGCTGCTCGGCGGCCTGAGCGCCTGCACGGACGCCGACTCGTCGACCGCCACGCCGGAAGCCGAGCCGACCACGACCAGCGCCGCCGGTCGATCCCGCGGGGAGTCCCGGCCCCGAGGTCGACGACCCGGCCCTCGACGCCGGCCGTCAACGAGCCCCTCGAGGACTCGGTCTACCCCGACGTGGGCGACCCGAGCGTCGACTCGCTGCACTACGGCCTCGACCTCACCTGGGACCCGGACGACCAGGACGCTCGACGGGGTCGAGCAGCTGATCTTCCGCTCCACCGGCGACGCCGACCACGTGCAGCTCGACCTCGAGCCGCAGCTGGAGGTCTCGGCGGTGCAGGTCGACGACGCGGACGCCGACTTCTCCCACGACGGCAAGGACCTCGTCGTCAGCGGTGACTTCGCCGCCGACGAGCGCTACGTGCTGACCGTGCACTACTCCGGCACCCCCGAGCCGGTCGAGGCGCCGACCACCCGACGCGACTTCAGCACCAGCGGCTTCACGGTGACACCGAGCGGCGAGGCCTGGACGATGCAGGAGCCCTTCGGCGCCTACACCTGGTACGCCGTCAACGACCAGCCCTCCGACAAGGCGTTCTACGACTTCACGCTGACCACGGCGTCGCCATTCGTGGGCGTGGCCAACGGGGAGCTGACCAGCCGCGAGGACGTGGACGGCAACACCGTCACGACCTGGCACCTCGACAGCCGCACGTCGTCCTACCTCGTGACCGTGGCCTTCGGCGACTTCACGATGCGCGAGGACGAGTCCGCCAGCGGCGTGCCGATCACCTACTGGGTCCCGAAGGCGCACGCCGACTACGCCGACGCCCTCGACTTCACCCCCGACGCCCTGGCGTGGGTGGAGTCCAAGCTCGGGCCGTATCCCTGGTCGTCGCTGGGGATCCTGCTGGTCGACTCCGATGAGCGGCATGGAGACCCAGACGATGATCACCCTGGGCGCCACCGACTACGCCACGAAGCCCGAGGTGATCCTGCACGAGATCGTGCACCAGTGGTACGGCGACCAGGTCACCCCGACCGACTGGCGCGACGTGTGGATGAGCGAGGGCATGACGATGTACCTGCAGCTCACCTACCAGGCCGAGACGTCGGGCACGCCGCTCGAGCAGATCCTGCGGCAGGCGGTGCCCATCGAGCGCCGGTCGCGGCGCAAGAACGGTCCGCCGGCGGCGTACGACCCGGGCACTTTCGCGGAGCAAAACATCTACTACGGCCCGGCTCTGATGTGGGACCAGGTCCGGCGCCGGGTCGGCGACGAGAAGTTCTGGGCCATGGTGAAGGCGTGGCCGACCGTCGACAAGGACGGCGGCGTCGACCGCGAGGGGTACCTGCCCTGGGTCGAGGAGCAGACGGGCGCCGAGCTGTCCGACCTCTTCGACGGCTGGCTGTTTGCCGAGCGGTCGCCGAAGTTCTCCTAGGTCCGCTCTGAGCGGAATCGCTTGCCACGAACCCATGGCAGCGGGTCGAGTGTGCGCATGCGCATCCTCGTCCTCGGCGGCAGTGTCTTCCTCTCGCGTGCGACGGCGGTCGACGCCGTCGCCCGTGGCCACGACGTCACGTGCGTGACGCGCGGGCGTGAGCGGCTCGCTGCCCGACGGCGTACGGCACGTGGTCTGGGACCGGGCCGACGACGTACCGGCCGAGCTCGCCGGCGAGAGCTTCGACGCCGTCGTCGACGTCTCGCGCATCCCGTCGCACGTGCGACGGGCAGTGGCCGCGTGGCCCGACGCGCACTGGGTGTTCGTCTCGACGGTCAACGTGTACGCCGACAACGACGCGCCCGACCCGGGCACCGACGGCCCGCTGGTGGACGCGATCGACGAGGACCGCGACCTCAAGGAGGATCCCGAGGCATACGGCGGCATGAAGGTCGCGTGTGAGCGGCTGGTGCTCGACGGTGCCGCGCGATCGATGGTGATCCGGCCGGGGCTGATCGTCGGGCCGGGCGACCCGTCGGGCCGTTACACCTACTGGCCCGAACGCCTGGCCGACGACGGCGAGGTGCTCGGCCCGGGCGGAGCCGACGACCGCATCCAGATCATCGACGCGCGCGACATCGCCGAGTGGATCGTCCGCAGCGTCGAGTCGGGGCAGACCGGCGATCTTCGACGGCGTCGGCCCCGTCATGACGGTCGGCGAGATCGTCGCCGAGACCGCCAAGGGGGTCGGCGGGTCGGCCGACGTCGTGCTGGCCGGGTCAGGAGTTCCTGACGGAGCAGGGGGTCGAGCCCTGGATGGGTGACGGGGCACTGCCGCTGTGGCTGCCGCGGCCGGAGTACGACGGGATGATGACCCACGCCTTCGAGCCGTCGCGCGCCGGCGGGCTGACGCGTGCGGCCGGTCGCCGACACCGCCCGCGACACCCTCGCCTGGCTGCGCGAGACCCCCGACGCGACCCGCACCGGTCTCAGCCGACAGCGGGAGGCCGAGGTGCTGGCCGCCTGGCATGCCCGGGAGCGGTGAGCCAGCAACCGATCCGTCGCGTGAGACGGTTGCCTGGTCACCGCTCACCCGGGGCCGACGCCGCGCGGCGGTGATCTAGCAACCGATCCGGCCACCACAACGGTTGCCTGCCCACCGCGCCTCGGCGCTCAGGCCAGGCAGGTGATGGTGGCCTGGGTGAGGGCGTTCTTGATCTCGGGGAGGTCGGCGAGGTCGGGGTCGAGGAACACCATGTCCTCGTCGAAGAAGCCGGCGGCCACCAGGGCAGGCAGGCCGACGTTCGTGACGACGTCGCGGGCGACGCACTCCGCCTGTTCCTGATTGAACCCACCCTCCTTCACCAGGGCAGTGGCGAAGCCGGCGATCGCCTTCGCCTCGTCGCCGCAGAGGGCGGGTCCGCCGACGCCGAGTCCGACGAGGTGGGCGACGAGGACGCTGTGCTGGCGGGACCTGCGGTCGGCGGGTCGGATCCAGCCGTCGAGTCGTCCGCGTCGCCGCGCAGGGCCAGCGCCCAGACGCCGAGCGCCGCGATGACCAGTACGACGGCCAGCGCGGCGGCCACCGCGGCGCGTGGCGGCCGGCCCGATGACACCGTCGGTGCCGGATCAGCGGTCTCCTCCATAGCCGGCGCTGCCAGCGGTGCCTCGGGCAGCAGCGCGGCCCGGCGCAGGTCGTCGCGCATGGCGGCGGCCGAGGGATAGCGCTCGGCGGGGTTCTTCGCCATCGAGGTCCGCAGGATCCGGTTGGCCTCGACCGCCAGCTCGCTCGACGGGTCGAGCTGAGGCACCGGCTGTTCGAGGTGGGCGGTGACGATCTGGTAGTCCGACGTGCCGGCGTACGGCGCCCGCCCGGTGAGTGCGGCCCACAGCAGGCAGCCGAGCGAGTAGACGTCGGAGGCCACGCTCGGCTGGTCGCCGAGGTGCAGCTCGGGTGCCATGTAGGTCGGTGTGCCCATGGTGCCGGTGGTGGTGCCCGCGGTCCCCGACGACCCCGCGTCGATCGGCCGGGCGATCCCGAAGTCGCTGAGGTAGGCCTGGTTGCCGTCGACGCGCCGACGCAGCAGCACGTTGGCAGGCTTGATGTCGCGGTGGATCAGCCCGGCCGCGTGGGCGTCGGCGAGGCCGTCGGCGATCTGGGCCAGCAGGTCCAGCGCCATGGCCGGTGGCGGGGCGCCGTACGCCTGGAGCAGCCCGCCGAGGTCGCCGTCGGGGATCAGCTGGGTCACCAGGTAGAGCCGGCCACCCTCCTCGGGCGTGGCCTCGCCGTGGGCGTAGACGTGCACGACGTGGGTGGAGTCCAGCGACGCCAGCGACCGTGCCTCGCGGATGAACCGCTCGCGGAAGGCCGGGTCGTCGGCCAGGTGCGGCGAGATGATCTTGATCGCGACCTGGCGGTCGAGGGCCTCGTCGTGGGCTTCGAAGACCACGCCCATGCCGCCGCCGCCGATGCGGCGGCCGACCACGAAGTGCCCCAGCCGCTCACCCGGGCGTGGGTACCCCAACGACGTCACCCTGCAGTCCTACCCAGCACGCGCCCGGCCACACCGATTCGTCAGCGGATTACTGGGGAAATCTCCGCTCAGCGACACAGACGAATCGGTGTTCAGAAGAGCAGTGCCGCCGCCGGGTCCTCCATGATCGCCGCCACGTCGGAGAGGTAGCGCGAACCCTTCTCCCCGTCGACGTGCCGGTGGTCGAAGGACAACGCCAGCGTGGTGATCTGGCGGACCACGATCTCGTCGTCGACGACCCACGGCTGCTTGCGCACGGTGCCGAAGCACAGGATCGCCGACTCCCCCGGGTTGATGATCGGGGTGCCCGAGTCGACGCCGAAGACGCCGACGTTGGTGATCGTGAAGGTGCCACCGCTCATCTCGGCCGGCTGGGTCTTGCCCTCGCGCGCCGTTGCCGTCAGGGCGTTGAGTGCCCCGGCCAGGTCGAGCAGCGACAGGTCCTGGGCTTCCTTGACGTTGGGCACGACCAGGCCGCGCGGAGTGGCAGCAGCGATCCCGAGGTTGACGTAGCTCTTGAAGACGACCTCTTGGGCGGCCTCGTCCCACCACGAGTTGATCTCGGGCGTACGCCGCATGGCCAGCACCGCGGCCCGCGCGAGGACGAGCAGCGGGGAGACCTTGACGTCCTTGAACTCGCGGCGGCTCTTGAGCCGGTCGACGAACTCCATCGTGCGGGTCACGTCGACGGTGATCCACTCGGTGACGTGGGGAGCCGAGAAGGCCGAGTCGACCATCGCCTGGCCCATCATCTTGCGGACGCCCTTGATGGGCTCGCGCCGCTCCGCTCTCGGTGGTCGAGGAAGGCGCGCTAGCGCCTGTCACGAGACCTCCGGAGGAGCCGGCGGCACTCTCGACGTCCTCGCGGGTGACGACGCCGCCGTCGCCGGAGCCGACGAGGGCGGCGAGGTCGACACCGAGGTCCTTGGCCAGCTTGCGCACCGGAGGCTTGGCCAGCGTGCGGACGTCGCCGTTGCTCGAGGCCGCGGGGGCGGTGTCGGCGTGGGCCGGGACGGCCGGCTCGTCGGCCTCCACCACGGCCGGCGGCTCCACGTTTCCGGTGGAGAACGACATCTGCACCTGGTCGTGGGTGCTCTGCTCGGCGCGGGCCGCCGCGGGCGAGCCCGCAAGCCCCGCCTTGCGTGGGCGCCGCATCGCGTCCCGCTCGACCTTGTTGCGGCCGACCAGGCTCTCGCCCTCCCCGCCGCCACTGGCGCGCGGGTTGGACAGGTCCATCTCGCCGAGGTCGGCCTGGGCCGGTGCGGGCGCCGGCGCCTCGACGGGCTCGGCGGGCGCCTCACCCTCGGCGGCGATCGCGATGATCGGCGTGCCGACGGGCACCATCTCGCCCTCGGGCACCAGCAGCCCCGTGACAGTGCCGGCGTAGGGCGACGGCAGCTCGACCAGCGACTTGGCGGTCTCGATCTCTACGACGATGTCGTTGATCGCGATCACGTCGCCGACCTTGACCTTCCAGGTCACGATCTCGGCCTCGGTCAGCCCTTCGCCGACATCGGGCAGCTTGTACTCGGGCATCGGTCTCCTCAGCGGGCTGTGGTCAGAACGAGATGGCGCGGTCGACGGCGTCGAGGACGCGGTCGAGGTCGGGCAGGAAGTCCTCCTCGATGCGGGAGGGCGGGTACGGCGTGTCGAAGCCGCCCACCCGGAGCACCGGCGACTCCAGGGAGTAGAAGCACTCCTCGGTGATCCGCGCCGCGATCTCGGCGCCCATGCCGAGGTTGGCGTGGGCCTCGTGGACCACGACGGCGTGGCCGGTGCGGCGTACGGAGTCGTAGACCGGCGCCATGTCGAGCGGGCTCAGCGTCCGCAGGTCGATCACCTCGAGCGAGCGGCCCTCGCCGGCGGCGGCCTCGGCGGCCTTGAGCGCCGTCTTCACGGTCGGGCCGTAGGCCAGCAGCGTCGCGTCGCCACCGCGGCGTACGACGCGCGAGGCGAACAGCGGGTCGGGGGTCTCGTCCTCGTCGAGGTCGGCCTTGTCGGCGTGGTACTGCCGCTTGGGCTCGAGGAAGATCACCGGGTCGTCGCAGGCGATGGCCTGCTGGATCATCCAGTAGCCGTCGATCGGGTTGGAGCAGGCGACCACCTTGAGGCCCGGCGTGTGCGCGAACTGCGCCTCCGGCGACTCGCTGTGGTGCTCGACCGCGCCGATGCCGCCGCCGAACGGGATCCGGATCACCATCGGCATCTTGGACTTGCCCTGGGAGCGGAACCGCATCTTGGCGACCTGGCAGACGATCTGGTCGTAGGCGGGGTAGACGAACCCGTCGAACTGGATCTCCACCACCGGCCGGTAGCCGCGCAGCGCGAGACCGACGGCGGTGCCGACGATGCCCGACTCGGCCAGCGGGGTGTCGATGACCCGGTCCTCGCCGAAGTCCTTCTGCAGGCCGTCGGTGATCCGGAAGACACCGCCGAGCTTGCCGATGTCCTCGCCCATGAGCAGGACCTTGGGGTCGTCCTCCATCGCCTTGCGCAGGCCCATGTTGAGGCCCTTGGCCAACGTCACCTTGGTCATGAGCGGGCCCCTTCGAACGAGTCGAGGTAGGCGGCGAAGCCGTCGCGCTGGGCGGCCAGCTCCTCGGTCATCTCGGCGTAGACGTTGTCGAACATGCTCAGCGGCGAGGGGTCGGGCAGCGCCTTGCAGCCCTCGCGCAGGCGGGCACCGAGGTCGTCGGCCTCGCCCTGGATGGCGTCGAAGTAGTCCTCGTCGGCCAGGCCGTTGCGCTTGAGGTAGGCCCGCACCCGTGCGATCGGGTCCTTGAGCTTCCAGCGCTCGACGTCGTCGGAGAGCCGGTAGCGGGTCGGGTCGTCGGTCGTGGTGTGCGCACCCATCCGGTAGGTGTAGGCCTCCACCAGCGTGGGGCCCTGGCCGTCGCGGGCCCGCTGCAGCGCCGCGCGGGTGACGGCGTACGTCGCCAGCACGTCGTTGCCGTCGACGCGGACGCCGGGGAAGCCGAAGCCGAGGGCCCGCTGGTAGAGCGGGATCCGGGTCTGGCGCTCGATCGGCTCGGAGATGGCCCACTGGTTGTTCTGGCAGAAGAAGACGACGGGTGCGTTGTAGGAGGCGGCGAAGATGAACGCCTCGTTGACGTCGCCCTGCGAGGAGGCGCCGTCGCCGAAGTGGGCGAGGACGGCCGCGTCGCGGTCGGGGTCACCGGTGCCGACGTCGCCGTCGCGCTGGATGCCCATGGCGTAGCCGGTCGCGTGCAAGGTCTGGGCGCCGATGACGATCGTGTAGAGGCCGAAGTTGTTCTCGTTGGGGTCCCAGCCGCCCTGGTCGACGCCGCGGTAGAGCCCGAGCAGCTCGAGCGGGTCGACGCCCTTGCACCAGGCGACGCCGTGCTCGCGGTAGGTCGGGAAGACGTAGTCCTGGTGGCGCAGCGCCCGGCCGGCGCCGATCTGGGCGGCCTCCTGGCCGAGGAGCTGGGCCCAGATGCCGAGCTCGCCGTGCCGCTGCAGCGCGGTGGCCTCGGTGTCGATGCGGCGGGTCAGCACCATGTCGCGGAAGAACCCGCGGACCGTCTCGGCCTCGTCCTCGGCGGACAGGTCGGTGCCGAACGAGAAGTCGGGGTGCTCGACGCGCTCGCCCTCGGGCGTCAGCAGCTGGACGAGCTCGGGGCCGCCGTCTTGCTGGGAGGGGCCGAAGACCTCCGCCAGGTCGGGGCCGAAGCCTGCATGGGTCACGTGTGACTCCTTCGTGTTCACCGGCTGCCGCGGGGTCACCGCTCGCCGTTGCCCGCCGGTCGTTGCCGACCGCTCACCGGCTGGGCCCAGCTTGTGACCGGGACCACATCCGCGTAGTCCTAAGTTACCGGGGTGGCCTGGGTGCGGGCCAATCCGAGGGCCGATGGTCCGAGGAGGGCCACCGGCGCCGTCTCGAACCACCGGATGACCTCCGCCGCGAGGACGTCGCGCGGCCCGCGGGTTTCGAGACGGCGCTAGCGCGCCTCCTCAACCAGCGGAGGCTGCGCCGTCAGGCGTGGAGGTCGCCGAGGTCTTCGTGGGCGCGGTGGGACTCGGGCTCGATCTGGAAGGTGGCGTGGCGGACGTCGAAGTGGGTGGCCACGCACGAGCACAGCTCGTCGAGGATGCCGCCGACGCCGCGGGCGGCGAGCGCCTCGTCGGTGACGGTGATGTGGGCGGAGAGGCTGGGGATGCCGCTCGTGATGGTCCAGGCGTGCAGGTCGTGGACGTCGGTGACGCCGGGCATCTCGGCGACGTGGCGGCGTACGTCGTCGAGATCCAGGCCCGCCGGGGCGATCTCGAGCAGCACCGCCGAGGACTCCTTCAGCAGCGCCCACGACCGCGGCAGGATCAGCGCCGCGATGAGCAGCGAGGCGATGGCGTCGGCCTGCACCCAGCCGGTCAGCGCGATGACGATGCCCGCGGCCAGCGCGGTGGCCGAGCCGACCAGGTCGGCCATCACCTCGAGGCTGGCGCCCTTCAGGTTGAGCGACCCGGTCTCGGAGCCGCGCAGCACGAAGAGGGACACGGCGTTGGCGGCCAGGCCGACGGCGGCGAAGGCGATCAGCAGCCCGGCGTCGACGTCGACGGGGTCCGACGTGGTGAGCCGGTGCAGTCCCGCCCAGGCGAGATAGCCGCAGACCACGAGCAGCACCAGGGCGTTGGCCATCGCGGCCAGGATCTCGGCGCGGTGGTAGCCGAACGTGGAGCGCGGACCGCTCCGCATCCCCGCGACGTACGACGCCCCCAGCGCCAGCACGATCGCGGCCCCGTCGGTGGCCATGTGGCCCGCGTCGGCGAGCAGCGCCAGGGACTGGGCGAGCCACGCGCCGACCAGCTCGACGACCATGACGGTGCCCGTGATCGCGAGCACCAGACGCAGGCGACCACGGTCGGCGGCGCGCCCGGCGGCATGCCCATGTCCGTGGCCGACACCCATGCCAGCCAGACTAGGGGGCATGTTCGACCACTCTCGGCCTGCTCTGGAAACTGCTCCCCCGTCGCGTGCGCGGCTCTGGGCGGGGCCCGCCGTGGCCGTCCTCGGCGTGCTGGCGCTGCTCGTCCCGCTCGCGCTGTCCCCGACCTCGACGGCCGGCCAGCCCGCGGCGCAGCGCGTCGACATCCCCGGCCCGCTGCTGTGGTCACGCGGCTTCCCGGACCCCACTGTCGTGCTGTCCCGGGTGGGCTACGTGGCCGCCGCCACCGCGCTGGACCTCAACATCGGTCGCGCGCCGTCGGACAGCGGCCCCTGGGGTCTCACGCCCACGCCGGCCCTGACCCGCCGGCCCGACTGGGCGACGTCCGGCGACATCTGGGCCCCCGACATCCAGCGAGCGCCGGGCGGTTGGCTGATGTACTTCGCCGCCCCGATCTCCGGCTACGACGAGAACTCGCGGTGCGTCGGCGTCGCCGTCGCCAAGAGCGCCTTCGGGCCGTTCACCCCTGTCGGCAACGCGCCCCTGGTGTGCCCGGTCTTGCCAGGTGTGCCTCGCGCCGGCGACACCCCGCCGGCCAGGCTCGGGGGGAGCGGGTGCGCGGCGTGATCGACCCGTCGTCGTTCATCGGCAACAAGGGCCAACGGTTCCTGGTCTACCGGACCCAGGGCCAGCCGTCGTCGATCCGCCTGGTCAAGCTCTCGCAGCGCGGCCGGCGGGTCCAGCAGGGCCAGGCGAGCATGCTGCTCACGTCGTCGCTCGGCATCGAGGAGAACCCGGTCATCGTCCGCCACGACGACAAGTGGGTGCTGTTCACGTCGGTGGGCTGGTTCGGCCACTGCGGCTACCGCACGATGTGGCGCCGATCCCCCGACCTCAAGGACTGGTCGCGGGCGACGCCCAAGGTGCTGCTCTCGGTCGACAACGGCCTGTGCGGTCCAGGCGGTGCCGACGTGCTGACCACCAAGGACGGCCGGAACCAGATGTTCTTCCACGCGTGGACCTGCTTCCGCACGCCGTACCCCTGCCCGCCCGACTGGAACAAGGACAAGCCGATGAAGAGGCACGGCCTGCGGGCCATGTACGGCGCCAACCTGGCGTGGACCGCCGCCGGCAGACCGCGGATCGAGAGCTGGATCGGCTCGGTGCTGCCGCCGCCGACTCCCACGCCCACGCCCTCTCCTAGTCCGACGACCGCGACTCCGACTCCGACTCCGACCGTCAGTCCCACGATCACCCCCACCGTGACGATCACGCCCACGGTGACCGTCACGCCCTGAGCGGCCCGGTCGTGGACCTCGTGCCAGACTCCGCCCGATGAGCTGGAACACCCGAAGCAACGCCTGGCCGATCGCGATCACGGCGGACGCGCTGGTGGTGATCGTGTTTGCCACGGTCGGGCGAGCCAGCCACGACCAGTCGACGAGCCTGGCCGGTATCTGGCACACGGCCTGGCCTTTCGCGCTGGGGACGGCGATCGCGCTGGGCATCACCGCCGCCACCAAGGCCGACCCGCGCACCCTGGCCGTGGGCGTGCGGGTGTGGCTGTGGACCCTGGTCCTGGGCATGGTGGCCCGCCGGGCCCTCGGCGACGGCACGGCCGCCACGTTCATCGTGGTGGCCACGATCGTGCTTGCCGCGCTGTTCCTCGGCTGGCGGCTCGCACTCGGCTGGCAGCGCTGGACCTCGAGGTGGCGCCGCGTCAAGCCCTGAGGTCAGGTGCCGGAGACCCAGCGCCCCACCAGCTCGACCAGGCGGTCGTTGGCCTCGGTCTCGCCGATGGTGACCCGGGCCCCCTCGCCGGCGAACGGGCGGACCATGATGCCAACTTCGTCGGCGGCGGCCGCGAACTCGGCCGTCCGCTCCCCGAGCTCGAACCAGACGAAGTTGCCCTGTGCCTCCGGCACCGGCCAGCCGGCGTCGGCCAGTCCGACCACCACCCGCTCGCGCTCGGCGACCAGGGCGTCGACGCGTTCGAGCAGCTCGGGCTCGGCGTCGAGGGAGGCGATCGCGGCCGCCTGGGCGACGCCGGACACCCCGAACGGCAGCGAGACCGCCCGCAGGGCGCCGGCGATCGGCGCCGGCCCGACGGCGTACCCGACGCGGAAGCCGGCCAGGCCGTAGGCCTTGGAGAACGTGCGGGTCAGCAGCACGTTGTCATGACCTCGGTAGGTCGCGACCCCGTCGACAGCGTCGGCCATCCGGACGAACTCGACGTAGGCCTCGTCGACGACGACCAGCACCTGCGGCGGCACCTCGGCGAGGAAGGCGTCGAGCTCGGCCTGCGTCACGGCCGGACCGGTCGGGTTGTTGGGGGTGCAGACCAGGATCACGCGGGTGCGGTCGGTGACCGCCTTGGCCATCGCGTCGAGGTCGTGGCGAGCGTCGGCCGTGAGCGGGACGCGGACGGCTCGGGCCGCGGCCGCGGTGACACCGATCGGGTAGGCCTCGAACGAGCGCCAGGCGAAGATCACCTCGTCGTCGGGCTCGCAGAACGCCTGCACCAGCTGGTAGATCAGCGCCACGGAGCCGGTCGCCAGCGCGAGATCGTCGGTGGGCACCCCGAGCCTGGCGCTCAGCGCCTCGTAGAGCGCGACGTTGCCCATGTCCGGGTAGCGGTTCATCTGCGCGACGGCCGCATGCGCTGCATCGACTACTCCCGGCAGCGGCGGGTAGGGGTTCTCGTTGGACGACAGCTTGAAGGTCGTCAGGTCATGGCGCAGCGCCGGCGGCCTCCCCGCGACGTACGGCGGGATCTGGGCGATGGTCGGTCGCGGCTGCGGACTCGTCACAGCCAGCAGGTTAGTCACCGTTGGTTGAGGAGGTTGCGCAGCAACCGTCACGAAACCATCGCCGAGTGCCGGTGCCGCCAGGGTCGGAGGGCGAGGATCAGCACCAGCCCGATCCCGACGCCGAGCACGGCGCCGACCACGTTGTCGACGACGTCGGTGAAGTCGCACGCCCGGTCGAGGCGGGCCAGCTCGAGCTGGGTGAGCTCGATGGCCACCGAGTACCCCACCAAGCCGGCCAGCCCGAGCGGCACCAGCACCCAGCCGATCCGCCAGCGCGCCGCGGCCAACACCAGCAGCACCCCCGAGGGCATGAAGAGCACCGTGTTGAGCAGCCGCTGGCCACCGGCGAAGACCCAGAAGCCCTCCGGGGCCGGCCCGCCGATGTCGGTCGAGCACGAAGTCGCCCGGCCCTCCGCGGGGACGATCCCCGGGTCGCCGTACGCCGGCAGCAACGTGACCAGGGCGATCACCACCAGCGACCAACCGAACCCAGCGATCGCGTAGGCCGAGAACGTGCCCACGTACCGGCGCAGGCCGAGCGCGACCAGCCAGAAGAACAGCCCGGAGACGGCTGCGCCGACGAGCATGCTGCCGACACCCCCCACCGGAACCATGCGGGGGAGGCTACCGAGGGGTGCCTGGTCCTACGGCATCACGACTTCGCCGCCGGGGACGACGGGCAGGTCGCGGCCGAGGCGCACGTCGATGGGGTTGGTCAGGCAGCGGATGGAGCCGCCGCCGAGGTGGAACTGCGAGACGTCGACGAGCACGATCTCGAAGCCCCACGCCTCCAGCTGGGCTCGGACCCGGTCGGGGCAGGCCGGCATCAGCACGGTGCGGCCGATGACGATGGAGTTGGCGCAGAAGGTGGCCAGGGCCTCGTCCTCGGTGATGACCAGCGGCTCCGGCACCAGTGCCAGGAGCGCGGCGGCCGACTCGTCGTCGAACGCCGACGGGCAGACGATCGCGCGGCGGTCGTCGAGAGGGCAGAAGGCCAGGTCGAGGTGGTACATGCCCGGGTGCGTGATCCGCAGCCCGCGGACCCGCACGTCCAGCTCGGTGGCGACCGCCTTGAGGCCGAGCTCGTCGGTGCGCGGGCCGAACCCGACCACCAGTGCGTCGCCCCAGGCGAAGGCGTCGCCCGCCTCGAGGTGGGCGCCGACGCCGTCGCGGCCGACGTACGACACGGCGAACCCGCGGCCGGCGAAGAAGGCTGCGGCGGTGTCGGTCTCCATCCGGCGCTGGGCGTAGCGCATGTGGGACATCACGGCCCGCCCGGCGGTGGCGGAGGTGAGTGGGCCCTCGGGGCGCTCGACGACCAGGCCGAGGTTCATCGCGTAGACCATGTCGGGCGCGTCGGCGCGCTGGTCGACCACCTCGACGCTGCCGCCGTGGGTGCGGATCGCGGCGACCAGGTCGTGCCACTGCGCCCGGGTCGACGCGGGGTCGGGCTGGTGGGCGGGATCCATGAAGGGGTTGATCCGGTAGTCGACCCGGAAATGGTCCGGCCGCACCATCACGTACCGACGACCCCAACGCAGCTCCACCGCACACCTCCACCTGGATTGTCTGACAATCTGACAAAGCGGAGTGTAGCGGGAGGAATGGCCGCCGACGCAACTCTTGTCAGACAATGGCTCCATGGGCCCGGTCAGCGACGCCAGCGCCGCGACCGGCGACCCGTTCGGCTCGCTCAGCCTGGAGCACTCCTCGACCGTCGACCGGGTCGTCGAGGAGCTGCGGCGCGCGGTCTTCGAGGGCGAGCTGGAGTCCGGCACGCCGCTGCGCGAGGTGGCCCTGGCCGAGTCGCTCGGCGTGTCCCGACCCACCGTGCGCGAGGCGCTCACGGTCCTCGTCGGCGAGGGCCTGGCCACCCGCGAACCACACCGCGGCGTCGCGGTGGCCACCCCCGACCCCGAGTCGATCGGCGACGTCTCTCGCGCCCGGAGCGTCCTGGAGATGGCGGGCATCCGGCACTGGGCCGCCGCGGAGGAGGGCGACCGGGAGGCGGTGCGCACCGCCTTGAAGGAGTACGCCGCCGCGGTCGACCGCGACGCGTCGTACCAGGAGCTCAACCAGCGACACCTGGCCATCCACTTGTCCCTGGTCGGACTGACCGGGTCGCAGCGGCTGGTGGCGATGGCCGCGGCGCTGACCGCCGAGCTGAGGCTCGCCCTCGCCCAGGTCGAGCGGGTGCGTCGCAACGCCGCCGACCAGGCGGGCACCCATCAGCATCTCGTCGACCTGCTCGAGGACGGCGACCTCGACGCGGCCGCCGCCGAGCTCGAGACCCATCTCGCCGGTGCCGAGGGCGCCATCCTGGAGCGGCTGGGGCTGGATCCCGGCCGACCGGTCGTTCCCTAGACTCGCCGCGTGCGCATCGTCATCTGGCTGACCACCAACGCCGTCGCGTTGGCCGTGGCCGCGTGGCTGCTCGACGGGATCTGGTTCAGCGGACCGTCCCAAGGCCAGAATGAGCTCGAGCACAAGATCCTGCCGCTGCTGCTGGTCGCCGTGATCCTGGGCGTGGTCACGTCGTTCGTGAAGCCGATCGTCACGATCCTCTCGATCCCCTTCATCATCTTGACCATCGGGCTGTTCCTGGTCGTCATCAACGCCCTGATGCTGATGCTCACCGCCTGGCTCGCCGACCTGCTCGGCATCGGTTTCCACGTCGACGGCTTCTGGACCGCGGTTGCCGGAGCGATCATCATCACGATCGTCACCTGGGGTGTCAGCAACCTCGTCGACCGCGCTCGCTGATGCCGGCCGTCCTGCCACCGCCGCGCACGCCCGGCCGCTACCGCATCGCGCTGGTCTGCCTGGGCAACATCTGCCGCTCCCCGATGGCCGGCGTGGTGCTGTCGTCGCAGGTCGCCGAGGCCGGGCTCGACGACCGCGTCGAGGTCACCAGCAGCGGCACGGGCGACTGGCACGTCGGCGACCCGATGGACCGGCGAGCGGCAGCCACGCTGACCGCCGAGGGGTACGACGCCACGCGGCACCGCGCCCAGCAGTTCGCGCCGCCGTGGCTCGACGACCGCGACCTGGTGCTGGCGATGGACCACGACAACCTCGCCGACATCGGCGGCCCGTCGGAGCGAGTGCGGCTCTTCCGCGACTTCGACCCCGAGGGAACCGGCGGTGACGTCCCGGACCCGTACTACGGTGGGGACGCAGGATTCCAGGAGGTGCTGACGATGGTGGAACGCGTGTCCGCGGTCCTGGTCGCCGCTCTCCAGCGAGACCTGGCCGTCCGATGACCCGACAGCCGCTGGTCGCCCGGCACGCCGAGGAGCTCCTGGGCTCGTCGGTGGTGGCCACGGCGCCGGTGGCCGGGGGCGACGTGTGCGTGGCCACCAAGCTGCGGCTCTCCGACGGCACCACCGCCTTGATGAAGACCCTCAACAACGCCCCGCCGGGCTTCTTCGCCGCCGAGGCGCGGGGGCTGACCTGGCTTGCGGAGGCCGGTGGCCTGTCCGTGCCGGAGGTGCTGGCCTCGGACGAAGGCTGCCTGATCCTGCGCTGGGTCGAGCCCGGGAAGACCTCCGCCGACGGCGCCGCCGAGTTCGGGCGCGCGCTCGCGGCCACCCACTCGGCCGGCGCGGCGGCGTACGGGCTCGAGAGCGACGGCTTCATCGCCCGCCTGCCGCTGCTCAACCAGGCGGCGCCGACGTGGGCGGAGTTCTATGCGAAACGACGGGTGCTGCCCTACCTCAAGCTGGCGCGCGACCGCGGCGCGATCTCGGCCGACGAGGCCGCCAGGGTCGAGGAGGTGGTGGCCCGCCTCGATCAGCTCGTGCCCGAGGAGGGCCCGGCGAGGCTGCACGGCGACCTGTGGAACGGCAACGTGCTCTGGGGCTCCGAGCAGCGCGTCTGGGTGATCGACCCGGCCGCGCACGGCGGACACCGCGAGACCGACCTGGCGATGCTCGCCCTTTTCGGGCTGCCACACCTGCCGCGGGTCCTCGACGCGTACGCCGAGGCGTCACCGCTCGCCGAGGGCTGGCAGGACCGCGCCGGCATCCACCAGCTCTTCCCACTGCTTGCACACGCGTGCCTCTTCGGCGGCGGCTATGGCACCCGGGCCGCCGCCACGGCCTCCCGCTACGCCTGAACCATGATCATGGGCCCGGACGTGAGCGGGGAAGACCGGGTCCAGGTCGGCCCGGCTGAAGACGGTCGGGGCGGACGTCGGCGGCCACGCGCAACGGTGGTCGCCGGTGCCTGGCTGGCCGCCCTCGCTCTGCTGGCCGGCGGACACGACCTGCTCGTCGACGACGCCCCGGACCCCGCGCCCGCTGCCAGCCCTCCGGCGGGCGCACGGGCCATCGACGTGGAGTGCACCGACCACGGCGTGATCGTCTCCGAGTCGCGGCTGGCAGCCGGACCCGCTGGCGCGAGCGTGCTGGTGTCGTCGTCCGCGCGGGACGGCGCACTGCTGAACTGGCTGCCCCGTGGTTCCGAGGGCGAAGGGCTGCCGCTGTCGACCGAGCCCACCCTGTGGCTGCTGCACAGCGCGCCCGGTCCGGTGGAGGTCTCCTGCAGCCTCGACGGCGAGCGAGGCACGACGGCGGCGGCGCGCATCGACGTGGTCGACCCGCGCGGATACTGGCGGCCGATGACGCTGGAAGGCCTGGGCTGCTCGCCGAGCGGTCCCGTGCCGTCGCGGGGGGTCGGGCCCGTCGGCGGCGAGACCGCAGAGCAGGCAGTGGCCAACCTGTTGGGCAAGCTGGGGTCAGGCGGACGGCGCGGCAGCCTGACGATCCGGAAGGCCGAGATCGGCTACGTCGCGTCGACGCCTACCTGGATCGCCTCGCGGCGTGGCCGCCCTGCCTTCACCGTCGTGGTCGGCTGGTTCGGCTCGACGTTCACGGCCCGACCCGACCGCCGCTGCACCTAGCGCGGCGCTGAGCGTCGTACGAGCTGGCGTCGCCAATGACTGGCAGGTTCGGATTCCCCGGCCGACCGGGAAATCGCGGGTCAGCCCGACCCGCTCGGCAAGCGAACAGTTTCCTCAGCGCCGTTTCAGACTGGGCTGGCAGCATGGGGGCATGACCCCGACGAGCGCTGCCCCGCGTCCGCACGTGCTCGTCGTCGACGACGACAAGGCCGTGCGGGAGTCGTTGCGACGCTCGTTGGAGTTCAACGGCTATGACGTGTCACTGGCCTGCGACGGCGCCGAGGCGCTGGCCGGCATCGGCGCCGCGCATCCCGACGTCGTGATCATGGACGTGATGATGCCGCGGCTCGATGGCATCGAGGCCACGCGGGCGCTGCGTACCGCGAAGAACGACGTCCCCATCCTGGTGCTCACGGCCCGCGACGCGATCGGCGACCGGGTCGAAGGCCTCGACGCGGGTGCGGACGACTACCTGACCAAGCCCTTTGCCCTGCAGGAGCTGCTGGCCCGGCTCCGGGCGCTGTTGCGGCGGGTGGTGTCCGATGGCGACGACGACGAGACGCTGAGCTTCGCCGACCTCACGATGGACATCGGCTCCCGCGAGGTCACCCGGGGCGACCGCTCGATGCCCTTGACCCGCACGGAGTTCACGTTGCTCGAGATGTTCCTGCGCCGCCCCCGCCGGGTGCTGGAGCGCTCGTTCATCCTCGAGGAGGTCTGGGGCTACGACTTCCCGACCACGGCCAACTCGCTCGAGGTCTACGTCGGTTACCTGCGCCGCAAGACCGAGGCTGAGGGCGAACCCCGGCTGCTCCACACCGTGCGCGGCGTGGGGTACGTCCTCAAGGAGGCGTGATCAGCGCCGGGCCAGCCCCGGTCCGGCCCGACCGGGGCTGGCACTACCGGCGGTCGCTGGCCAGCCGGGTGATCCTGCTGACGACGATGGCCGTCGGCCTGGCCGTCGCGCTGGTGGCCCTGGCGGCATTCCTCACGGTGCGGATGCAGATGCAGGCGAGCCTCGACGAGTCATTGCTCGACCGGGCCAAGAAGGTTGCCAGCAGCCCTGTCCTGACCGACATCGCCACCTACCGGGTGCCCTCGTGGATGCTCGGCGCCGCCGACGTCCGGATCATCTACATCACGTCCGGCCAGCGCCCGATCACCGTCGACCAGGGCCCGCCGATGGAGCTCGGCCAACCGGAGCTGGATGTGGCCAGTGGCGACAGCCCCCAGAGCATCCGCACGGTCATCGCCGACGGCAAGCACTACCGCGTCGCCGCCGTGCCCACGCCGACCGGGCAGGCGCTGGTCCTGGCGCAGTCGCTGGAGCCGCAGGAGAACGTGCTCAAGAGGCTCAGCGCAGTGATGTTCCTCTTCGGCCTGGCGGGCGTGATCGGCGCCGGCGCTGCCGGCTGGGCCGTCGCCCGCAACGGACTGCGACCCGTCCGGCGGCTGACCTCTGCCGTCGAGGAGATCGCGCGGACCGAGCAGCTCGAACCACTGCCCGTCGAGGGTGACGACGAGATCGCCCGGCTGGCCACGGCCTTCAACGCGATGCTCGTCGCCCTGGCCCACTCCCGCGACCGTCAGCGCCGCCTGGTCGCCGATGCCGGCCACGAGCTGCGCACCCCGCTGACCTCGCTGCGCACCAACCTCGACCTGTTGACCCAGGCCGACACCACGGGCGGGCTGCCCCCCGAGGCCAGGGCCGAGCTGCTCGATGACGTGCGCGCCCAGCTCGAGGAGCTCTCGACGCTGGTCGGCGACCTGGTCGAGCTGGCTCGCGACGAGCCGCTCGCCCACGTGGTGGAGACCTTCGACCTCGCCGAGGTCGTCGACCGCGCCGTGCCGCGGGTACGTCGCCGGGCCCCACGCGTCCACTTCGACGTCGCCACCACCCCGTGGTGGGTCGTCGGCGAGTCGGGTGCGATGGAACGCGCGGTCACCAACCTGCTCGACAACGCCGCCAAGTGGAGCCCCGCCGACGGCACGATCAGAGTGCGGGTGGCGGGCGAGACCCTCACCATCGACGACGAGGGGCCCGGCATCGCGGCCTCCGACCTGCCGCACATCTTCGACCGCTTCTACCGCTCCGACGAGTCACGGTCGATGCCCGGGTCGGGGCTCGGGCTGGCCATCGTGCACCAGGTCGTCGAACGGCACGCGGGTGTGGTGGCCGCCGGCCCAGCACCGGGTGGCGGCGCCCGGCTGACGCTCCGGCTGCCGGGCTCGCCCACGAACCCGCAGGCCGGCGTCGGCCCCGACGGCGTACCGGCCCCGGTGCGGCCCGTCCAGCCGTTACGCCCCGGTAACACCCATGTGGGTGACCCGCCATCGCCCTCCCGCACCTAGCCTCGAGAGGCGGTCGTTCGAGTCCTCGGGGAGGGAATCGCCGTCCCCGCTTCGTGCGGCCGGGAGGGAGATCTACCGATGCACGCACCCATGAGGGCGATCACGCGCCCGATCGCGACGCTGGTCGCGCTCACCCTGACGCTGATGGCGTCGTTCATGATCGGCGGCGCCGCCACGGCAACCTCCGGCAGCGGCACCGCCAGCAAGGGCACCGTCTCCCAGACGGCGCTCGGCTCGTTGACGTCCAAGGTCGTCGGCAAAGCCTCTGACGGAAGCAAGGTCACCGGCACGTTCAACCCGATCGCCTTCACCAAGAAGGACGGCAAGCAGCAGGTCAAGGGCCTCATCGAGGGCGTGGTCACCCACGCCGACGGGACCAAGGACACGTTCACCGCGCTGCGCACGATGAAGGTCAAGTCGATCAACGGCAAGTCGCTGTCCGGGCTCACCGCCCGCTCGTCGGCTCAAGGCCTCGCGGCGTGCGACATCCTGCACCTGGTGCTGGGGCCGCTCGACCTCGACCTCCTGGGCCTCGTCGTCCACCTCGACAAGGTCGTGCTCGACATCACCGCGGTGCCCGGCGCCGGCAACCTGTTGGGCAACCTGCTCTGCGCGGTCGCCGGACTGCTCGACGGTGGTCCGCTGGCCGGCCTGCTCGGCCAGCTGAACAGCCTGCTCCAACAGATCCTGGATGCCCTGAACCTCGGGATCTGACCAGGCGCGACACCACTGGCGGCACCGTCCTGGGGGCGGTGCCGCCGTCGTACGTCGGGGGTAGCCGCCGGACGTAGGCAACGATGAGGGGGTGACCCCACGACTCGCCCGCCCGCTTCTGATGGGGGTCCTGCTGGGCGCCCTGCTGGGCACCCTGGGGCTGAGCGGCTGCGACGATGCCGGGTCCTCGACCTCGAATGCCGGGCCCACGCCTGCGACGGAGACCGAGGAGGAGCCGGCCGTCGCGACGCCGACCGACCTGGTGCACCCCTGCGACGTGGTCACGGGCAAGATCGCCTCGAAGCTGCTGGGCGCCCGGGTGACGGCGAAGCGGGTCGAGGACAAGATGACCGGCCGGTCGCTGGACTGCAGCTATGTGCCGGCGAAGCAGACGCCGGATGCGCCGTTCCTCGAGCTGCTGTCGGCACCCGACCCGACGCCCTTGGACGCGATCGTCGGGCTCTACCTCGGCGTCGACCGACTCCGTCACCACCCGGTGGACGTCTCCGGCGCGTCGGACGCCGAGGCGATCTTCGACCCCGACGTCGCGACGTCGGTGACGGTGTTCGCCAAGCAAGGCTTCGTCACCCACACCGTCGTGATCGGGATCGACGACGTCGACCGGGCCGAGCGGTTGGCGGTCAAGGCGGCGACGCTGCTCGTGGCGGGCAACCCGACGGACTGAGGTGGCTGCCCGGCGGCGGTGCGTGAGCCACCGTTTGTGCGCGACGAAAGGTTGCTAGCCCACCGCTCCCGGGCGCCGTCAGCCTGCGGACAAGGCTCGGAGGAGCCGGTCGGCCTTCCAGCGCGACTCGGCGTACTCCTCCGCCAGGTCCGAGCGCACGGTGATCCCGCCGCCGGTGCCGAACACGTAGCGGCCGTCGCCGCTGGTCGTCAACGACCGGATCACCACGCCGAGGTCGGCGCGGCCGTCGGCGGCGATCCAGCCGAAGGCGCCGGCATAGGCACCGCGCGGGGTGGCCTCGACGGCGTCGATCACCTGCATCGTGCGGAGCTTGGGAGCGCCCGTCATCGAACCTGCCGGGAAGAGCGCGCGCAGCGCGGCGACGGTCGAGACGCCGTCGGCCAGACGGCCGCGGACCGTCGAGACCAGCTGGTGCACGCTGGGGTAGGACTCGACCTCCATCAGCACGGGCACCTCGACCGTGCCGGGTGAGCAGACCATCGACAGGTCGTTGCGCAGCAGGTCGACGATCATCAGGTTCTCGCTGCGGAACTTCGGGTCGGTCGCGAGCCGCTCGCGCAGCGCCGCGTCCGCAGCGGGATCCGCCGCGCGCGGGGTGGTGCCCTTGATCGGCTTGGTCTCCAGCACGCGGTCGGCGGTCACGAGCGCGTACCGCTCCGGCGATGAGCTCAGCAGCCAGGCCCGGTGGCCGGGCACGTCGTGCTGGAGGAAGCCGGCGTACGGCGCCGGGTTGACGGCCCGCAGCCGCAGGTACGCCGCCGCCGGGCCCAGCTCGCTCTGGGTCTCGGCGCGGTAGGTCAGGTTCACCTCGTAGGAGTTGCCGGCGAGCAGCTGCTGCTGGACCTCGGCGAACGCGGCGGCGTACTGGTCCGGCACGGTGGGCACGTCCGAACCGGCATCCGTCGTGATCGCAACGGCGGACGTCTCGGATGACGCCCCGGTCGGGTGGTCGAAGAACCGGACCTGCCGACAACGCATCCAGACGGCGTCGGGCAGGTCGGGGTCGGGCCGGGCCGGCAGGTCCGGCCGGGCGGCGTACCCGAGGTAGCCGAACCACTGGTCCGCGGCCTCGCCCGCCGCCAGCTCCCGTTCCAGGACCGCGAAAACGTCGTCGCCCACCACCTCGACGCGACCGGCCGCGTGGCGGCGTACCTCCCGAGCAGCGGCATGCCAGGTCAGCGAGACGTCGTCGTCCTCGAGCCAGCCGATCATGGAGCGCCGGCCCGACCACTCGCGAGCCCCACCGCCGTCGAGCCAGAAGCACCGCGCGTGCCGGCTCGCGACGTCGGTGAAGAACCGCACCGGGTCGGTCATGACGGCGCCCCCAGAAAGTTGGGTGCAAGGAAGTTGGCCACCAGCGCCGCGCCGTGCTCGGAGAGCACCGACTCGGGATGGAACTGCACGCCCTCAAGCGGGAGCTCGCGGTGTCGAACGCCCATCACCGTTCCGTCGTCTCCATGGGCCGTCACCACCAGCGGTTCGGGAACCGCCAGCGCCGCCAGCGAGTGGTAGCGGACGGCGGCGAAGCCCTGCGGCAGGCCCGCGAACACGCCGAGGCCGTCGTGCGTCACCCGGGTCAGGTCGCCGTGCGCGGGCACGACGCGGTCGACCGTGCCGCCGTACGCCGTCACCAGCCCCTGCATCCCGAGGCAGACGCCCAGGACCGGCCGGGTGCCCGCGAGCAGCACATCGCGGCCGACCGAGAAGTCCGCCGGGTCATCGGGTCGGCCGGGACCGGGCGAGAGCACGACGTGGGAGAACGCCAGCACCTCGGTGGCGGTCACCTCGTCGTGCTCCACGACGAGGGGCAGCCGCCCGGTCACGCCCGCGACCAGGTGCACCAGGTTCCAGGTGTAGGAGTCGTGATGGTCGACGACGATGACACTCGGCACGTTGGACAAGTCCGGGGCCGCGGGCACCGGCTCAACCTATCGATCAAGCGCCGCCGGACTCGCTCACCGACGGTGGCGCCTCGACCGTCAGCTGTCGGCACTCCGGCGGCACCGGGTCGTCGCGACGGATGCTCGAGCAGGCGTCGAACCGGCCGAGCCGAGCCAGCAGGGTGTCGACCTCGGCGGCGTACGCCGGGTCGTCGAACTGGTTGGTCCGCTCCCACGGCTGGCTGGTGTAGTCGTAGAACTCGTAGGCATAGCGCTCGTGGTCCCAGCGCGGGTCGAGGTCGTTGCGGACGAGCAGGGCGGTGCGGCTGCGCACGGCGACGTAGGACGGGATCACGTTGAGACCGCCGCCGGTGAACGGGCGGTCGGGGTCGGTGCCGGGCGTCGTCTTCGAGAAGGTGTGCTCGAAGAACACGTAGTCCTGCAGCGGCGCGGCCGGGTCGGTGAAGCTGGGCACCATCGAGATGCCTGAGCGGTAGGCGGGGCTGTCCAGGCCGGCCAGGGCTTCGAACGTCGGCGCCCAGTCGATGTTGCTGACCATCGCGTCACGATGTCCGGGCACCACGCCGGGACCCACGACCAGCAGCGGCACGTGCGTGTCGGTGTCGTAGGGGGTGCCCTTGCCGCGCAACAGCCCCAGCTGGCCGAGGTGCAGGCCGTTGTCGGAGGTCAGCACGACGTAGGTGTTGTCGTCGACCATCCGCAGGATCCGCAGCACCAGGCGGTCGACCGACTGCGCCATCCGGGCCCGGTCGCGCAGGTTGTTCTGCGCCTGCGCCGCGGTGAGCCCGAGCGGGTCGCGGTTCCACTGCCGCGCCCGACGGCCGTCGCCCCAGCGCGGGCGGTTGTCGGCCCTTTCGTCGCGGAACCCCGGCAGGTCGCGGACGGTCAGATCGCGGCAGTCGACGAGCCCGCAGTTGCCTCGCGGATGGCCGCGACCCGGCTGGTCGCGGAACGCCGCGGGGAACAGCGACTCGTTGCGGTAGGCGGGGTTGGCGTCCACGCGGCCGTGCGGCGCATACGGCGCGACCTCGAGGAAGTAGGGGCGCGGATCGCCGCGCCGCTCCCGCAGGAACCGCACCGCCTGGTGGGCGAGCACCGCGCCGGCGTACGACCGGTCCTTGACGCGCGCGGGTGCGGACGCAGGCGGCGCCGGCCAGTTGCGGATCACCTGCTTCCCCTTGTTGGTCGTCCGGGTGCTCTGGAACCCCCACCCGTCGTAGGCCGACCCGAAGATCGCCCGGAAGTCCGTCCACCCTGGTGGCACGGGCGGCAGGTTCTGGCGGTGCGCGCTGATCTCGTAGCCGTTGAGGTACTTGCCGACGTAGCCCGTCACGTAGCCCGAGCGCTGGAGGCGCAGGGCGAAGGTGCGCGCCCGGTTGCCGTAGCGCGCGAACGCCCGCCAGCCCCCCATCGGCCCAGCCCGGTTCGGCAGGTTTGCGGTGTTGGTGCGCACGCGGTTCTGGTGCGGGTACTGCCCGGTGAACGTCGCGCTGCGGGAGACGCAGCACAACGAGTCCACGACGTAGGCATGGTCGTACGACGCCCCCGCCCGGGCCATCAAGAGCGCGCTGCGCATCGTGGGTAGCAGGTCGACGGAGAAGTCGTCCATCAGCACGAAGACGATGTTGGGACGGCGCGGAGTCGTCTGCTGTGCCGGCACAGCGCGAACGCCCCGCGCATCGAGGCCGGTCGCGACACCGCCGGAGGCGACCTTGTCGAGATCCTCGCCACCCGCACCAGCCGTCCCGCACGCGGTCACCAGCAGGGCAGCGAGGGTCGCCGCGATGCCGACGATGGGTCCACGACGCATGCTGCTGTCCCCCGGCTGAGCCTGTCGGCCGGACCCGTCGCCGGCCTTGCCTCCAAGTGTGCCGTCACCATCCACACCGTCGGAGCCGAAAGCCCGCACTGCTCCGTCACTAGGGGGAGGCCTAGTCCGCCTGGGGTCGGGTATAGACCCTCGTGTGCCGCGCATGGTGTCCTTGCACAGGGAACTGACAAACCGGGGGGTTGTCATGAAGGTTCTGTGCTTCGTCGTGGCCGTGCTGACCACCATCGCGGCTGCTGCTGCCGCCGCCGCTGGGGGAGCAGCACCGGCGCGTCCAGCCGCGGTCGGCATGGTCGCGGTCGTCCAGGCGGTGCCAGACTCCACGGTCCGGGTCAGCATCGACGGAAAGACGGTCGAGGCCCAGGCCGGAGCCGGCGACGTGCTGGGGCCCTACCCGCTCTCTCCGGGCGAGCACGAGATCGACTTCTCGGGTGCCGACGACGTCACGGTGACGACCACACTGAAGGTCAAGGCCAGCTCGCACCAGGACGTCGTCCTGCACCGGCCGGCCTCGGTGGGCGGTGCCGCCATCGTCACCTCCTATCCCACCCCGACCGAGCCGATCGGGCCTGGCAAGGCTCGAGTCCAGGTGGCCCACACGGCCACCGTCGCGCCGGCCGACGTCGTGGTCGACGGCATGGTCGTCTTCAGCAACATCGCCAACGGCGAGTTCGCCACAGCCGACGTGCCGGCCGGCAAGCACGTCGTCACGCTGTTCCCAGCGGGGCAGAAGTCGGATGCGTTGCTGGGTCCGCTCGAGGTGACGCTGGCGGCCGGCACGGTGACGATGGTGTACGCCGTGGGCGAAGCCGCCTCGATGGACCTCGTGGTCCACACCGATCGGCTCGCCGCCGACGGCTCGGTCTTCCCCGTCACGATCGACACGGGCTCGGCCGGGCTGGCCCGGTCGATCCCGGTGACGCCGTTCGGTCCGGGGTCCGGCGGCCGGGCGAAGTAGGGCAGGCCGCTCGTGAGTCGGCACGCGCGGCGCCGGGGTGCCTGGTGGGTCCCGCTTGCCGCCGTCAGCGCCGTCGCGACCGTGGCCCTGGGGGCCGTGGCGGCGGCTCTCTCCTGGACGACGGTCGAGACGGGGACCACCACTTCGGACGTCCCCGTCGCCGGGACAGGAGCCTCGCCACCGGGATCGGCCCCGACGTCGACGGCCGCGACGCCCACGCCGGTGCCGACGCCCGTGCGTCCGGCCAGACGCGCGGGCGCCGTCGCGGCCGAGGCGCCGACCAGCGCCCGACTGCCGAGTGGACGCAGCGTGCCCGTCGTCGCCGTCTCGAGCACGACCGACGGCGTCCTGGACGTCCCCGCCGACATCAACGCGGCCGGGTGGTGGCGCGGTGGCTCGCGGATCGGCGACCCGTTCGGCTCGACCCTGCTGGCCGCCCACGTTGACAGCCTGACCCAGGGGCTGGGTCCGTACGCCGAGCTGCTGTCGGTCAGTTCCGGCGACCGCATCGTGGTGGGGACGGCCACGCTGCAGCAGGTCTTCCGCGTGCGTTCGCTGCGCGTGGTCGCCCGCGAGAGCCTGGCCGAGGCGACCTGGATCTACTCCCCACGAGGAGTCCGCAGACTCACGATGGTCACCTGCGCCGGGCCGTACGTCCGCTCCGCCGGCGGCTACCAGAACCTCGCCGTGGTCACGGCCGTGCCTACGGGTTCGCCAGAACGACGGCAGGGCTGAGCGGTGCCGCGCCGCCGAGGTCACACGAGCTCATGGCAGCCCCACCCGCGCGAGCTGGCGGGGCGGCATCCGCGAGCCGGTATCGGCGCGGAGCCACCACCCGAGGTCATCGGGCCGAGGTCATCGAGGCCGAGGTCCTCGAGGCCGAGGTCGTCGAGCCCGACGTTGACGGAGCCGGGCCCATCCCGCTGGTGCTGCCTGAATGGCATGCTGCAAAGCGGCCGGCGCGGACGCCTCGCGTCCTGGTGGCGGCCATCGCCGTCGTCCTGGTTGCGTTGGGCGTGTGGGCGGTGATCGCGAACCGCGCCCACTCCGACGCCCGGCCCACGCCCCAGTCACCCGGCGAGCCATCCGAGCCGACCACGCTCCACGCGCCCGCACAGGTGCGGCCCGACTCGGCGTACACCCGGCTGACGGTGACCGGCACCGGTGACCTGCAGGTGGAGCAGTGGATCCGGAGCACCGCTGCCGTATCCGGGCTCACCGTGACCACCCCGAGCGGACCCCTGCTGGCGCCCGGCAACGTCCGCGCGACCGACCTGCAGGTGATGGCCGACGGTGCGGTCGTGCAAGGTCCTGCCGAAGTGGTCGACGACAGCGCGACGTACCCCTTCGCTGGCGCGCGGCTGATCCGGCTCCGCTATCTGTTGTCGGGGGTGCTCGAGCTCTCCTCGACCGCGAGCGGGCGGGCGTTGGCGCGGGTGACCTCGCTCGACCTGAGCTACGAGCCCGAGTCGAGCCGATCGGTCATCGCGTTCCGTGGAGCCCGCCTCCTCTCCCTGGCCTGCGTTGCGGACGGGGACGACGACCCGCCGATTGCCTGTGGCGTCCAGGGCGAGGACGGCTGGACGGTCGACGTGCCCGACCCCCAGGACTACCGGGTGATGGCCCAGCTCGAGCTGCGCCGCGCGATCAGCTGACCCGACAGGGCTGTCAGGGGATCAGGTCGCGGACCAGGTCGTGGATCAGGTCGTAGCCGTGCTCGGTGAGGATCGACTCGGCGTGGAACTGGATGCCGCGGAAGTGCGGCCCGCGGATCAGGTGGATGTCTCCGGACTCCGGGTCGGCCTCCACTTCGACCCCGGCTGGCAGCAGGCCGCCTGCCCGGCCGACGAACGTGTTGTAGAAACCGACCCGCTCGGTGCGGCCCTCGATGCCCACCGGCGACTGGGTGCCCTGGAAGACGATGTCCTTGAAGTCGAGCTCGATGCCGAGCCGGTGACAGAGCGCCTGGTGGCCCAGGCACACGGCGAGGAAGGGCTGCTCGCGCTCGAGCAGCCGGTCGACGACGGCGCGCATCGTGGCCATCTTGGGGTCGTCGTCGCGCGGATCGCCGGGGCCCGGCCCGACGATCACGAGGTCGGCGGCGTCGAGGACGGGCGTGTCTCGCGTGGCGTCGTACGCGTCGTGACGGATGACGCTGCTCGTCAGCCCCAGCACACCCAGCACATGGCGCAGCATGTTGACGAAGTCGTCCTCGCCGTCGAGCACCACGACGTGCTTGCCGCGCAGCCGCGGGTCGGGCGGGGTGCCGGCCTGGTCGGTGAGCCAGAACGTGGAGAGCCGGCGGTTGCGGGCGTTGAGGGCGAGCAGCACGTCCTCGTCGTTGACCAGCTCGGCCACGTTGACGTTCGGCACGGGCGCGGGCGGGACGAGACCGAAGGCACTGAGGATGCCGCCCGCCTTGGCGTGCGTCTCGGCCACCTCGGCGGCCGGCTCGGAGTCGCGGACGAGGGTGGCGCCGGCCGTGACGGTGAGGTGGCCCTCGAGGTCGACGTCGGCGGTGCGGATCACGATCGGGCTGTCGACGACCGCTCCGCCGGAGGCGTCGCGGCCCAGGATGGCCAGCGCGGCGCCGTAGTAGCCGCGGCCGCTCGACTCGTAGCGCTTGATCAGCCGGCAGGCGTTCTCGACCGGCGAGCCGGTGACCGTGGCGGCGTACATGGTGTCGCGCAGCACCTCGCGCGGGTCGCGTGTGGTGCGGCCGGCGAGGAGGTACTCCGTGTGCACCAGGCGGCTCATCGGCTTGAGGAACGGCCCGAGCACCTGGCCGCCCTCGGTGCAGATGTCGCACATCATCTTCAGCTCTTCGTCGACGACCATGAAGAGCTCGTAGATCTCCTTCTCGTCGGCCAGGAAGTCGAGGAGCTGGCCCTTGAGGTCGACGGTGGCGTCGGCGGAGTCGGCGGGGATGCGGAAGGTGCCGCTGATCGGGTTCATCCGCACGTCGCCGCCGTGCACAGTGACGTGCCGCTCCGGGCTGGCGCCGATCAGGTAGCGGTCGCCGGTGAAGAACAGGAAGGTCCAGTAGGCGCCGCGCTCGCGCTCGAGCAGGCGACGGAAGACGGTCAGCGCCTTGTCGGGTCCCCAGTCGGCGACAGTCGCGCGGTAGTGCCGGCCGATGACCAGGTTGGCGCCCTCGCCCTGGCCGATCTCGTCGGTGATGATCGCCTCGACGAGCTTGGCGTACTCGTCGTCGTCGGTCTCGAACCCGCCCCGCTCGGCGAACTCGACGCCGGTGTCCTCGATCGCCTCGACCACCGCCGCCACCGTGAACTCGCGCTCGGTCTCGACGTCGACGACCACCAGCGGGGTGCCGTCGTCGTGGGCCTCGAAGCCGCGCTCGGCTACCTGGCGGAACGGGATCGCGAGCAGCCGGTCGGCGACGTGCCCCGCGGCCGGCGGTCCGGTCTCGAGGGGTACGTCGAGGACGGAGTCGACGACGCTCCGCCGTCCGGCGATGAGCCCGACGGTGTCCCGGTCGCCGGCGCGCGTGGAGCGCCGGATGATCGCCCAGGCCTGGTGCTGCTGCAGCGCCGCGATCGCCGTCGCGGGCGTCGTCCGCTGACGTCTCCACGGTCGGCTGCACGGACCCGGCCTCAGACATGCCCGGAACCCTACTTCCGCAACCCTTCCTCTCGGTGCTCGTCCACGTCGCGCGCGGGATAGTCCGGTGTGATTCCGGGGTGACACGGCCTCCCGAACCCCGGAACCGCACCGGACTATCCCGAGTACGCGGAGCCCTCCGACCCTCCACCGAAGGGCTCTTGGTGTGGCCGGTCCACAGGCGCGGGGGTGCGGCCGGGTCAGGCACCACGGTCCGGCCGACCCTCGGGGAGTGGCTCATCGTTGGGATCCCCGCTGTCAGCGGCCATCCGACCTCGTGGCGCCGGTACCGACCGACCCGAGCGGACTCACCGGACCGACCGACGATCAGGCCCGCGGGCCGGGCTGGCGGAGATCATCGTGGGGGTTGTACGTGCCGACCCACGTCGACGACACGGTCGTCGAGCAGCGGATCATCGAGCAGTCCGCGCGAGTCAGGTCCTACGGCGCCGTGACGGCCTGGGCCGCGCTGCGATGGCACGGTGCGACGTTCTTCGACGGCACTGCCGAAGGAGGGCGCGCGATCTTGCCAGTGCCGTTGATCTCGCACACGAGGCTGGCAGCCGACCCTGCCAGCACGACCACGCAGGAACAGCTCTCCATCAGGGAGTGGGCCGCCGTGGACGGGGTGCCCTGCACAACCGTGCAGCGGGCCTTGTTCGACGAGGTACGTCGCATCGAGAGCGTCCGTGAGGCAGGCTGCGCCATCGCCATGGCGGCTGCCGCTCGCCTGACCTCGTGCCGGCTGTTCGGGATGTACGTCGCCCAGCGGAATTCCTGGACCGGTGTCCCGCATGCCCGCAAGGCAGTCGCCCTGGCTCGCGACGAGTGTCGGTCACCGCAAGAGTTCCGCATGTTGATGTGCTGGTTGTTGGATGCGGACCTGCCCGAGCCGCTCTGCAACCGGGAGGTCTACGACCTCGATGGGCAACTGATCGGCATCCCGGACCTCTTCGACCCGGTCGCGGGCCTCGTTGGTGAGTACCAAGGTGAGGATCACAAGGACGGCCGGCGCCACCGGGAAGACGTCGAGCGGGAGGAGAGGTTCCGCGACCACGGCCTGGAGCTCTTCGAGGTGGTCGGCGGCGACCTGAGCCGTCGTCAGCTGGTCGTCGACCGGATGCTCAACGCTCGCGCGCGGGCGAAGTTCCTGCCGCCGGAGTCCCGCGCCTGGACCTTGGAACCCCCACCGTGGCGTTCCGTACCCGAGCCCCTGGATGCCTACCTCACCCGGATCGGCCTCGCCGACACGTTATGGCGTACGTGATTTCTCGGGGTAGTCCGGTGTGTTTCCGGGGTATGGAGGCCGTCCCCAGGCTGGAAACACGCCGGATTATCCCGGCGACGCGGTCAGGAGACGACGGTGAGGAGCTGGGTGGCGCGGGTGAGGACGACGTAGAGGGTGGCCCGGCCGGTGGCCGACTCGGCCTCGATCTCGGCGGGTCGGACCACGACGATCCCGTCGAACTCCAGGCCCTTGGTGTCGAGGCCGGTGAGCACCACCACGCGGTCCTCGCCGGACGGGGCGACTCGCGAGTCGATGGCCGCCCGGGCGCCAGGGGCGTCGTCGGCGAACTCGGGCCACGAGGCCAGCCAGGCGTTGACGTCGGATCGCCGTGCCACCGGGACCACGATGCCGATCGTGCCGCCGACCTGGCCGGCGACGTCGGCGAGTGCCTGCCGGGTTGCCGTCTCGAGGTCGGCGACGCCGGTCACCTCGCGCGGCTCGACGCCCGTCGAGCGGACGGCGGTGGGCAGGTCGGCGTCGAGGCCGACGCGGTCGGCGTACGCCGCGGCGTACGCGTAGATCTCCGACGAGTTGCGGTAGTTGGTCGACAGGTGGAACTCGTGGAGCTCCTTGCCCTCCAGCGCTGCGGCGCGAGCGGCGGCGGCCTCCTCGGGGACCGGCCACGACGACTGCGCCGGGTCGCCGACGATCGTCCACGACGCCGCCCGCCCGCGCCGGCCCACCATCCGCCACTGCATCGGGGTCAGGTCCTGGGCCTCGTCGATGAGCACGTGGGCGAAGCCGTCGTCCTCGATCGAGTTGGTGGGCGGCGTCCAGCCGCGCCCCGACGGGCCGAACTCCCGCTCCATCGCGGTGCTGAGCTCCTCGAGGTCACCACCAAGGTGGTCGTCGAGCTCGTGGTCCTCCTCGGTGCGGGCGGGCACGTCGCCGAGCGCGTACCGAAGCTCGTCGAGGAGAGGTACGTCCTCGACCGAGACCCCGGTTTGCTCCGACCACGACTTGGTGAGCAGCCGCTGGTCCTCGGCCGAGACGACGCCCTCGGCCACGCGGGCCAGGAACTCGGGGTCGCGCAGCCAGCCCAGCACCGTCGGCGCGTCGAGCGGCGGCCACCACTCGAGGGCGAACTCCACGAACGCCGGGTTGGACAGCATCTCGTCGTTGAACGCCTCGCGGCCGCGCTCGCGGCCGCGCTCGCCCCGCACCTGGCGCCACATCAGGTCCAGCAGCGACGAGGCGATCCTCGGGAGCTGGCGGTTGCGTCGCCCCTGTCCCATCAGCTGACGCCGCAGCGGCCCGAGCTTGCCGGGGTCGAGGACGATGACGTCGTCGCGCCAGAAGATCCGGAACTCGCGGGCCGATCCTGGTGCCTGTTGCCGCGAGGTACGGCGCATCAGCTCGGCCATCCGGGCCGAGCCCTTGACGTCGGCGACGGCCGGCTCGTCGTGCCGGGTCGCGCGCAGCCCGTCGACGACCTCGCCCAGGGAGCGCAGTGCCACCGCCGTCTCACCGAGGGAGGGCAGCACCCGCTCGATGTATCGCATGAACACACCGCTGGGTCCGACCACGAGCACGCCGCCGCCCTCGTAGCGGCGCCGGTCGGTGTAGAGCAGGTACGCCGCGCGGTGCAGCGCCACGACCGTCTTGCCCGTGCCCGGTCCGCCCGAGATCGACACCACGCCCCGTGACGGCGCGCGGATCGCGCGGTCCTGCTCGGCCTGGATGGTCGCGACGATCGAGTGCATCGACCGGTCGCGCGCCCGCGTCAGCTGGGCCATCAACGCACCTTCGCCGACGATCGGCAGGTCGGTCCCCGTGGTGTCGTCGAGCAGCTCGTCCTCGACGCTGACCACGGTCGGGCCGACGCTGCGCAGCACCCGGCGGCGTACGACACGCTGTGGCTCGGCGGCGGTGGCCTGGTAGAACACCGCGGCGGCCGGCGCCCGCCAGTCGATGAGCAGCGAGTCGTGCTGCTCGTCGCGCAGGCCGATCCGGCCGACGTAGCGGGGTGCGGCGTCGAGCTCCGCCCGCAGGTCGAGGCGGCCGAAGACCAGGCCCTCGTGGGCCGCGTCGAGCTGGGCGATCCGCTTGGCGGCCTGGAAGACCATGGCGTCCCGTTCGACGAGGCCGCCCTCGTGGCCGAGCCGGCCGCGGTCGTGGCCCTCGCGCGCGAGCTGTTGGGCCGCCGCCGCCGACTTGGCGAGCTGGACGTACACCCGGTCGACGAACGCCTGCTCCCCGGCGATCTCTCGCGCGAGCAACTCTTCCGACAACGCTGGACCCCTCACCGTGCCCTGAACCCCCGTGAATGCCTCCGCATTCCGCCCGAGGCAAGTTCTCAAGACTACCGGCTGAGGGCTCTTTGTCTCACCTTTTGCGGCTCAGGAACGCCGTCATCGCCTCGCGGGCCTCGTCGGAGGCGAAGAGCCGAGCGCTGAGCGCCGCCATCTCCTCGCCGTGGGCGTCGATCCGCGCCACCAGCTCGCGGTTGAGGATCGCTTTCGACTCCCGCAGCCCCTGCGACGCACCGGTGGCCAGCTGGGCGCACACGGTGGCGACGCGCTCGTCGAGGGCCGCGGCGGGCACGGCCTCCGTCACGAGCCCGTACGCCGCGGCGTCGGCGCCCGAGAACACCTCACCGCCGAGGGTCGTCAGCGCCGCGGCGCGCGGGTTCATCCGGGCGTGCACGGTCAGGGAAATGATCGCGGCCGCCAGGCCGAGCTTGACCTCGGTCAGGGCGAAGGTCGCGTCGTCGGCGGCGATGACGATGTCGGAGGCGGCCACGATCCCGACGCCGCCGGCTCGGACGGCTCCGTGGACGCGGGCGACCACGGGCTTGCTCATGGTCGCGATCAGCCGCTGCAGGGCCACGATCCGCCGAGCCCCGTCCTCCATGCCCCCGGACTTTGCCTCGGCCAGGTCGGCGCCCGAGCAGAACACCGGGCCCTCGGCCCGCACCAGCACGACCCGCACGTCGTCGTCGGCCTCGGCCGACTCGAGCGCCGCGAACAGCTCGGCGACCAGCTGCCTGCTCAGTCCGTTGCGGTTGTGCTGGCTGTCGAGGGTGATGAGGGCCAGCGGCCCGTCGACGATCAGGTGCACCAGCTCGGTGTTCGCGGAGGCCATGGGGCCATCCTCGCGCACCCTCGCTCCGAACAACTCCCACGAGGACCCGCCTGCTCGATGGCGGGTGCGGTGCGTCACGCGGACTGGTCTGGACTGGCCAATCCGTTGGCAGACCTGCTCCGAACCCCTGTCACCCGGCATTTGCTCGACGGGTCGCTCAGGGGGGTTCACCTCGGGCGGCCTTGACGGAAGGATCCTCGATCGTGGACCAACCCCGGCGCCTCGGCCCCACCCCTGGTGGTGGGCCGGAGCGAGGCGATGAGAACGGCAGCCAGGCGAGCGACCTCGCCGGGCTCCTGCGACTCAGCGCCCGCGGTGACGAGGCGGCGTTCGCCCGGTTGTACGACGCCACGTCGGCGCGCGTCTACGGCCTGGCCCTTCGGGTGGTGCGCGACCCCGCGCAGGCCCAGGAGGTCACCCAGGAGGCCTACCTCGAGATCTGGAAGACCGCCAGCAGGTTCGACGCAGACCGGGGGAGCGCGATCTCGTGGCTGATGACGATCACGCACCGCAAGGGGGTCGACCGGGTCCGCTCGGCGGAGTCCTCGCGCAACCGCGACACCGCCTACGAGCATGCCAACCAATTGGTCGACCACGACTCGACGGCTGATGCCGTCGAGTCCTCGTTCGAGGCCCGGCGCGTTCGCGCCGCGCTGGGCGGCCTGACCGACGTACAGCGCGAGGCGATCAGCCTGGCGTACTTCGGCGGCTACACACACACGGAAGTGGCCACGATGCTCGACCTACCGGTCGGCACGGCCAAGACCCGCATCCGGGACGGACTGATCCGGTTGCGCGACGCACTGGGAGTAGGAGGTGGGCGCAGTGAGTGACATCCACGCTCTCGTGGGCGCCTACAGCGTCGACGCTCTCGACGACATCGAGCGCGCGAGCTTCGACAAGCACCTGGCCGGGTGCCCGGCCTGCCGTGCCGAGGTCGACAGCCTCCGCGAGGCCGCGGCCGCGCTGGCCGACGACGTCGCCGTCGCACCACCGGCCGAGCTGCGATCGCTGGTCCTCACCGACATCGCCCGGGTCCGGCCGCTGCCTCCCGTCGCGCCGGTCGGAGGTCCGATCGTCCGCCGGAAGTGGTTTCCGGCGCTGGTGGCCGCGGCCGTGATCGCCCTGGTCGGCATCGGTGGAGTCGTCTGGCACCCGTGGAGCGACGACTCCTCGCAGCAGATCAGCGCCACCGACCAGGTGCTCGCCGACCCGCAGGCCCAGGAGTTCACCCAGGAACTCCCGGGCGGTGCCACGGCCACCATCGTGCGGTCCGAGAAGCTGCACCAGGCCGTGCTGGTCACCGAAGACATGCCGCCCGCGCCCGACGGGATGGTCTATCAGCTGTGGCTGCAGTCGCCCGACCAGCAGATGGTCCCCGCCGGACTGATGGAGCCAGGCCAGACCACCGCGCTGCTCGAGGGCGACGCGGCCGAGGCCGTCGGCGCCGGCGTCACCGTCGAGCCCCCGGGCGGCTCGGAGCAGCCGACCTCCGACCCGATCGTGCTCTTCGACTTCCAGCAGACCTGAGCACCAGCCCCCGCGGCTGAGTCTCGAACCCCGTGGCTACTGTCGGAGGCATGAGCACGAACAACCTGCAGGTCCCCACCGATGCCAGGCCCCTGCCGAGCGGGGCCGCGATGCCGCTGCTCGGGTTCGGCACCTGGCAGCTGCGTGGTGACGTGGCGACGGAGGCCACGGCGACCGCGCTGGACGCGGGCTATCGGCACCTCGACACGGCCGCGATGTATCGCAACGAGACCGAGGTCGGCAAGGCGCTCGGCTCCAGCGGCCTGGCCCGCGACGAGGTCTTCGTGACGACGAAGTTCAACCCGCGGTCGGGTGACCCCGAGCTCGACGTCCTGCGGCGCAGCCTCGACCAGCTCGACACCGACCACGTCGACCTGTGGTTGGTGCACGCGCCGGCCGACGACGCCCGCAACCGGTCGGTGTGGGAGAGCTATGTGTCCGCACAGCAAGCCGGCCTCGCCCGAGACATCGGCGTCAGCAACTTCTCCCTCGGACAGATCGACGTCGTCACCGACGCGACCGGCGTGCGCCCCGCCGTCAACCAGGTCGAGTGGCGGCCCACGATGCACGACCGGTCGGTGTTCGACGGCCACCGCACCCGCGGCGTGCTGCTCGAGGGCTACAGCGGCCTGCGCGGCGGCATCCTCGACGACCCCGTCGTCGCCCGGGTGGCCGACGAGGTCGGTCGCACGCCTGCACAGGTGCTGGTGCGCTGGCACCTCCAGCACGGCATCGTGGTCATCCCCCGCTCGTCGCAGCCCGCCCACATCCGCGACAACGCCGACGTCGCCGGCTTCACCCTCGACGACGAGCAGATGGCTGCCCTCGACGCCCTCGGTCGTTGAGTGGGTGGTTGACTCGACGGATGGACGCGGTGGACGCCGCCTTCGCCGCCTGGCCTCGCGAGGGGTTCCTGCCCCGGAGCGAGCGGCGCCGGGCGTCGTACGACGGCCCGCTGCCGATCGGGCACGAGCAGACCAACTCCCAGCCCCGCACCGTCTCCGCGATGCTGCGGCTGCTCGAGGTGCGGCCCGGGCAGCGGGTCCTCGACGTCGGGTCGGGGTCGGGCTGGACGACCGCGCTGCTCGCGCACCTGGTGGGTCCGTCCGGTCTCGTCGACGGGGTGGAGCTGGAACCGTCGCTGGTGGAGTTCGGCGGCGCGAACCTGGCGGCGACGGGTCAGCCGTGGGCGCGGATCACCCAGGCGACCCCGGGCGTGCTCGGCCTCCCTGACCGGGCGCCGTACGACCGGATCCTGGTCTCCGCCGAGCCACGTCGCCTCCCCGAGGAGCTGGTCGACCAGCTCGGCGACGGCGGTCGGCTGGTGATCCCGGTGTCCGGCGTGATGCTGCTCGTCGTCCGTGGAGGCGACCAGACGACCGTGACCGAGCACGGCTACTACCGGTTCGTGCCGCTGCGCTGAACCAACGGGGCAGGCCCTCAGTAGGACTTCGGCAGCCCCAGCGAGTGCATGGCGACGAAGTTGAGGATCATCTCGCGGCTCACCGGCGCGATCCGGCCGGCGCGGGTGGCGACGAGGAGGCCGGCCATGCCGTACTCCTGGGTGATTCCGTTGCCGCCGTGGGTCTGGACCGCGCGGTCGGCGGCGTCGCAGGCGGCCTCGGCGGCGGCGTACTTGGCCATGTTGGCGGCCTCTCCCGCGCCCATGTCGTCGCCGGCGTCGTAGAGCGCGGCGGCCTTCTGGGTCATCAGCCGGGCCAGCTCGATCTCGATGTGCGACTGCGCCAGCGGGTGCGCGATGGCCTGGTGGGAGCCGATGGGGCCCTGGAAGACCACGCGCTCCTTGGCGTACGCCGCCGCCTTCTCGAGCGCGAAACGGGCCAGGCCCGTGGAGAACGACGCCGCCATGATCCGCTCGGGGTTGAGGCCGGCGAAGAGCTGCACCAGCCCGGCATCCTCGTCGCCGACCAGCGCGTCGGCCGGCAGCCGGACGTCGTCGATGAACACCTGGAACTGCTTCTCCGGGCTGACGATCTCCATCGGGATGACCTTGGCCTCGAAGCCCTCGACGTCGGTGGGCACCACGAAGAGGCAGGGCTTCAGCTTGCCCGTCCCCCCTTGTTCCTTGGGGCGATCCTCGGTCCGCGCGACCACCAGCACGTTGTCGGCCTCGTCGACGCCGGAGATGTAGATCTTGCGGCCGGTCAGCAGCCACTCGTCGCCGTCGCGGCGGGCGGTGGTGGTGATGTTGTGCGAGTTGGTGCCGGCGTCGGGCTCGGTGATCGCGAAAGCCATCGTGCCGGTGCCGTCGGCGATGCCGGGCAGCCAGCGCTGCTTCTGCTCGTCGGTGCCGTAGCGGGCGATGACCGTGCCGCAGATCGCCGGGCTGACCACCATCATCAGCAGCGGACAACCTTGCGCGGCGAGCTCCTCGAGGACCGCCGCGACGTCGCCGATGCCGCCGCCCCCGCCGCCGTACTCCTCGGGGATGTTGATGCCGAGGTAGCCCAACTTGGCGATCTCCAGCCACAGGTCGGTGGTCTTCCCGCCACTGCGCGCCTGCGCGGTGAAGTAGTCGCGGCCGTACTTCGAGGCCAGCTTGGCGACCTGCTTGCGCAGCGCCTGGCGCTCCTCGGACTCGCTGAAGGCCGTGCCTGTCATGCCGTCTCCTCCGCTGCATCCGTCACGACGGCCAGCACCTCGCCCGCCGCGACCTGTTGTCCAGTCTGCACGTCGATCTCGGTCACGGTGCCGGCGAGCGGCGCGGTCACGGTGTGCTGCATCTTCATCGCCTCGAGCACGAGCACCGTCTGGCCGGCGCTGACCTCGGCGCCCTTCTCGACGGCGACGCTGATCACCGTGCCGGGCATCGGCGCCAGCAGGCTGCCGCTCGCCACCGCGTCGGCGGGGTCGGTGAACCGCGGCACCCTCGTCAGCCGCACATGCCCCGTCGGGCCGTCGACGTCGACCCGTTCGTGACCCGCAATGCCGGCGAGCGAGACGTCGTACGTCGTCCGCACACCGTCGGCTTCCAGCGTCACCTGCCAAGTGGTTTCGAGGCTCGTCGCTGACGCTCCTCGCACCTCAACCACCGAACAGCCGTCGACCGTGTAGCCGTCACGACCGCCCCACCACTCCACGATGACGTCGCCCTCGAACTCGGTGCGCTGCGGGCCACTCACGACATTGCGCCAGCCGACCGGGATGCCGCGCTGGACGGTGCGCGCGGCCCCGGCCCGTTCGGCCAGTGCGATCGCAGCCGCCACTGCTTCCCCACCGCTGGTTGAGGAAGGCGCGCTAGCGCCTGTCTCGAAACCTGCGGACAGCAAATCGGTGCCGACGTCACCAGCCAGGAACTTCTCAGACCGCAGCACCTTGACGAGCAGGTCGCGATTCGTGACGACGCCGTGGATCCGGGCCCGAGACAGCACGTCGGCCAGGCGGCGCGCGGCAGCCTCACGAGTCGGCGCGTGGCAGACGACCTTGGCCAACATCGCGTCGTAGAAGGTGGAGACGGTCGAGCCGGTCTCGTACCCCGCATCTACCCGGATCCCTTCCCCTGAAGGGATCTCGAAGCGCGTCAGCACCCCGGACTGTGGCTGGTAGTCGGCCGCCGGGTCCTCGGCGTACAGCCGCACCTCGATCGCGTGCCCCCTCGCTGGTTGAGGAGGTCGCGCAGCGACCGTCTCGAAACCTCCGAGCGATCCAGACTCTGCGACCTGGAGCTGCATCGCGACGAGGTCGACCCCGAAGACGAGCTCGGTGACCGGGTGCTCGACCTGGAGGCGGGTGTTCATCTCCAGGAACCAGAACCGCGAGAGGTCGCCGGCGTCGACGAGGAACTCCACCGTGCCGGCGCCGCGATAGTCGATGGCCTCGGCGGCCGCGCGGCCCGCCTCGTGCAGGGCGGCGCGTACGTCGTCGGGCAGGCCGGGCGCGGGAGACTCCTCGACGACCTTCTGGTGCCGCCGCTGGATCGAGCAGTCGCGCTCGCCGAGCACCAGCACGCCCTCGGTCGTGCCGACCACCTGGACCTCGATGTGCCGGCCGTGCTCGACGTACGGCTCGACGAACACCGTGCCGTCCCCGAACGCCGCCGCCGCCTCGGCCGAGGCCTTCTCGATCTCGCCAGGGAGATCGGCGAGGGTGTGCACGATCCGCATGCCGCGACCGCCACCTCCGGCGGACGCCTTCACCAAGAGCGGCAGGTCGGCCTCGGTCGGCTCGGCCGGCGCTTCCAGCACCGGCACCCCGGCGGCGGCCATCAGCTTCTTGGCCTCGACCTTGGAGCCCATCTGCTCGATCGACTCAGGCGTCGGCCCGACCCAGACGAGCCCGGCGGCGATGACGGCGCGGGCGAAGTCGGCGTTCTCGGAGAGGAATCCGTAGCCAGGGTGGATCGCGTCGGCACCCGAGCGGAGCGCGGCGTCGACCAGCAGGTCGGCGCGCAGGTAGGTGTCGGCAGGAGCGTCGCCGGTCAGCCGGACGGCAAGCTCGGCTTCGGCGACGTACGGCAGCGCCGCGTCGGCGTCGGAGTGCACGGCGACGGTCTCGATGCCGAGACGCCGGCAGGTCCGGAACACGCGCGACGCGATCTCCGCGCGATTGGCGACGAGCAGGCGAGTGATCACGTGCGGAACACCCCGTAGCGCTGGGTGCCTGCGTACGGCGCGTTGTCGATCACCGAGAGGCAGATGGCGAGCACCGTGCGGGTGTCACGCGGGTCGATGACGCCGTCGTCGTAGAGCATCCCGGACAGGAAGAACGGCAACGACTGCTCCTCGACCGACTGCTCGATGAAGGCGCGCATCCCCGCGTCGGCCTCGTCGTCGTAGGCCTGACCCCGCGCCTCGGCGGCGGCCCGCGCGACGATCGAGAGCACCCCGGCCAGTTGCGCCGGCCCCATCACGGCGGACTTCGCGCTGGGCCAGGTGAAGAGGAAGCGCGGGTCGAACGCTCGGCCGTTCATGCCGTAGTTGCCGGCGCCGTACGACGCCCCCATGATCACGCTGAGGTGCGGCACCGTCGAGTTGCTGACCGCGTTGATCATCTGGGCGCCGTGCTTGATGATCCCGCCCTGCTCGTACTCCGCGCCGACCATGTAGCCGGTGGTGTTGTGCAGGAAGAGGAGCGGTACGTCGATCTGGTTGGCCAGCTGGATGAACTGCGTCGCCTTCTGGGCCTCCTCGCTGAACAGCACGCCCTGCGCGTTGGCCAGGATGCCGATCTGACGGCCGTGCAACCGCGCCCAGCCGGTGACCAGGGAAGGACCGTAGAGCGGCTTGAACTCGTCGAACGACCGCTCGTTGCCCGGCCCGCTGCCGTCGCAGATCCGGACGATCACCTCGCGCGGGTCGAACGGCTCCTTGAGGTCGGCCGGGATCAGGTCGAGCAGCCCGTCGGGGTCCTCATCCGGCTCTGCCCATCCGCCGCTGGTCGAGGAAGGCGCGCTAGCGCCTGTCACGAGACCTCGCGAGTGGTTCGCAGACCTGTCACCGGGTCTCGTGACGGTTGCTAGCGCAACCTCCTCGACCAGCGGGCGGTTGGCTTTGCGCCAGTTGAGCCGCGCCACGATCCGGCGGCCGATGCGGATGGCGTCGCGCTCGTCCTGGGCCAGATAGTCGGCGAGCCCAGAGACCCGCGCGTGCATCTCGGCGCCGCCGAGCGACTCGTCGTCCGACTCCTCACCGGTGGCCATCTTGACCAGAGGCGGTCCGCCGAGGAACACCTTGGCCCGCTCCTTGACCATCACCGTGTAGTCGCTCATGCCCGGCACGTAGGCCCCGCCTGCTGTGGAGTTGCCGAAGACCAGGGCGATGGTCGGCTGCTTGCGGGCGCTGGAGCGGGTCAGGTCGCGGAACACCTTGCCGCCGGGGATGAAGATCTCCTTCTGGGTCGGCAGGTCGGCGCCGCCGGACTCGACCAGCGAGATCGTCGGCAGCCCGTTCTCCTCGGCGATCTGGGCGGCCCGGAAGCCCTTCTTCACCGTCCACGGGTTCGACGCGCCGCCCTTGACCGTGGGGTCGTTCGCGGTGATCAGGCACTCCACGCCCTCGACCACGCCGATGCCGGTGACGAGCGAGGCACCGACGCTGAAGTCCGAGCCCCAGCCGGCCAACGGAGACAGCTCCAGGAACGCGGACCCCTCGTCGACGAGCAGCTCGATCCGCTCGCGCGGCAGCAGCTTGCCCCGCGCGTGGTGGCGGTCGACGTACTTCTCCCCGCCACCGGCCACCGCCTTCGCGATCTCGGCCTCGAGGTCCGCGAGCTTCTCGAGCATCGCCTCCCGGTTCCCGCTTCCCCCGCTGGTTGAGGAGGTTGCGCCAGCGCGCCCCCGCTGGTTGAGGAGGTTGCGCTAGCAACCGTCTCGAAACCCGGTGAGTCAGTCATGGCCCGTACCCCAACAGTCTCGCTGCCAGGTCGGTGAGCACCTCGGTCGCACCGCCACCGATCGGCAGGATCCGGGCGTCGCGGTAGTGCCGCTCGACCTCGGTTCCGTGCAGGTATCCCGTGCCGCCGTGGAGCTGCACGGCCTCGTCGCAGACGGCCACGGCGGTCTCGACGGCGGTCTGCTTGGCCAGGCACGCCTCGGCAACCACGTCCTCTCCGTCGACGTGACGCGCCGCGACGGCGTGCACATAGGTCCGTGCCACCTGGACCTGCCGGTGCATCTCGACGAGCTTGTGCCGGACGACCTGGTTGGCGATCAGCGGCTTGCCGAAGGTCTCGCGCTCGCGGCAGTACGCCGCGGTGAGGGCCAGCGACCGGGCGGCGATGCCGTAGCCGTGCACCGCGAGGGCGAGGCGTTCGACCACGAACTGCTGGGCGATCTGGGCGAACCCGGAGCCCTCTGCCCCGACCAGGTTGGCGGCCGGGACCCGGCAGCCGGCGAACCCGAGCTCGGCGGTGTCGGAGCAGTGCCAGCCCATCTTGGTCAAGGTGCGGTCGACCGTGAAGCCGGGCGTGCCCTTCTCGATGACCAGCAGGCTGATCCCGGCATGCCCCGGGCCGCCGGTGCGCACGGCCGTGGTCACGAAGTCGGCGCGGACGCCGCTGGTGATGAACGTCTTGGTGCCGTCGACGACGTAGCAGCCCCCGTCGCGCGCGGCGGTCGTCCGGATGCCGGCGACATCGGAACCGCCGCCAGGTTCGGTGACGGCCAGCGCGCCGATCTTCTCGCCGGCCAGCGTCGGCCGGACGAACCGGTCGACCTGCTCCGGGTCGCCCGCGGTCGCGAGGTGGGGCAGCGCGATGCCGCCGGTGAACAGGCCAGCCATCAGGCCGCTGGACGCGCCGGCCTCGAACATCGCCTCCTGCATCGCGATCGAGTCGAGCAGGTCGCCGCCCTCGCCGCCGACCGACTGCGGGAACGAGACGCCGAGCAGGCCCTGCTTGGCGGCGGCCAGGTGCAGCGCGCGCGGGATCTCGCCGGCGTCCTCCCACTCCTGCAGATACGGCGCCACCTCGCGGCGCACGAACTCACGGGCCGTGGCCCGGATGGCCTCGCGTTCGCTCACAGCAGCACCTCCGGGATCTCGACGTGCCGCGACCGCGCCCACTCGCCAAGGCCCTTGGCCTGCGGGTCGAACCGGGTCGACGCCGCGACGCCGTCTCCCAGCAGCCTGTGGATCACGACGTTGACGCCCCCGAGGTTGGGCAGCGCGAAGACCTCGACCTCGAGGTCCCGCGTCTCGGGCAGCAGCTCGCGCACGAAGTCGGTCGTCACGGTGTCGATCAGCCAGGCGACCCGGTCGTCGTACGCCGCCGACTCGTCGTGGGCGACCCAAAGGCCCAGGTTGGCGTCGCCACCCTTGTCGCCGGACCGAGCGTGCACGAACGTCCCGAGCGGGACGACCCCGGTGGTTGAGGAATGGCGCCCTAGCGCCTGTCTCGAAACCCCCGGGGTCTCGAGACGGGCCTTGACGGCCCTCCTCGACCAACGGATCGGCGACCACCTCCGTCCTGCCGTCGGCGTGGTGCACCGTGTGCGTGACCTGGGACCGGTCGACGTACGCGGCCCGGTAGACCCCGAACGGCGTCGCGTCGCCGGGCGGGGCCGTCATCGTGAAGCCTGGATACGAGGCCAGCGCGAGTTCGACGGCCGCACTCGAGAAGGCGCGCCCCACCGGCTCGGGCGAGGCGTCGCGCACGGTGCACCGCAGCAGGGTCGAGGCGCCTTCCTCGGTGTCGGCGTCCGGCGTGGGCAGCGCGCCCATGGTCCAGGTGGTCCTCCTCCCCTCCAGTCGGGATGTGAGCTGGAGCCGCACCCAGTCCGCCTTCTCCTCAATGTCCAGCCCGGTCAGCACGAACTCGACCGAGTTGCGATATCCGCCCAGCTCGTTGATGCACACCTTCAGCTTCTCGGGTGGTGCCGAGCCTCGGACGCCGGAGATCCGCACCCGGTCGGCCCCGTCGGGCGTGAGTCGGATCGAGGTCAGGTCGGTGGTCACGTCGGGCCCGAGGTACTGCGGCCCCTGCACCTCGTACATCAGCTGCGCGGTGACCGTGTCGATCGAGACCACCCCACCCGTGTCGTCGTGCTTGGTGATCACCGACGACCCGTCCGCCGCGATCTCGGCGAGCGGGAAGGCCGAGCGGCATCCTGAAGCTTGATCTCGTCCAACCCGAGGAACCCGGAGAAGTTGCCGCCCGTCGCCTGGCAGCCGCACTCCAGCACGTGCCCGGCGACGACGGCGCCGGCCAGCTCGTCGTACGACGTGGCGGCTCCAGCCGAAGTGCGCCAACGGCGGGCCCGACGACGAGCGAGGCGTCGGTGACCCGCCCGGTGACGACGACGTCGGCGCCGGCCGTGAGGGCTGCCGCGATGCCGAAGCCGCCCAGGTACGCGTTGGCGGTCAGTGCGCCGTCGAAACCAAGGGACCGCACGTCGTCGCCGTCGACGTAGGCGATCGCGGGGTCGAGGCCGAGGCCGCCGCGCCACCTCGCGGAGCCTGTCGGCGAGGCCGGCGGGGTTGAGGCCACCGGCGTTCGACACGATCTTCACGCCGCGTTCGAGGGCGAGACCCAGGCAGTCCTCCAGCTGACGGACGAACGTCTTGGCGTAGCCGAGCGTCGGGTCCTTCAGCTGGTCGCGACCCAGGATCAGCATCGTCAGCTCGGCGAGGTAGTCGCCGGTGAGCACGTCGAGAGACCCGCCCTCGAGCATCTCGCGCATCGCGGTGAGCCGGTCGCCGTAGAAGCCGGAGCAGTTGCCGATCCGGACCGTTGGTTGAGGAGGTTGCGCAGCAACCGTCTCGAAACCGGTCATCGCGGCGCCCGCCCCTCGCCGGGCGGCCCGGCGAACGCCTGCGCGATGTCGAGCCAGTGGTCGGCGTCGGGACCGGTGGCGACCAGGTCGGTGTCTGCGCGGTGGATGCGTTGGGTGGCTGAGCAGGCAGAAGTCGTACGCCGACCCGGTCACCCGCTGCGCGGCGTCGTCCGGGCCCCAGGCCCAGGTCTCGCCCGAGGGTGCAACCAGTTCGACGCGGAACTCCTCGGCGGGCGGGGCCTCGCCGTGGGTGGCGTACGAGAAGTTGCGGGTGCGCACGCCGAGGTGGGCGATGTGCCGCACCCGGTCGCTGACCTCGGGCTCGACGCCCAGCGCCTCGTGCACGTCGAGGGAGTGCGCCCAGGTCTCCATGAAGCGGGCGGTGGCCATCGAGGTGGCCGACATCGGCGGGCCGTACCACGGCATCTTCTGGCCGTCGGGATAGCCGCGCAGCGTCTCGGCGAGCGTCTTCCGGCCCGCACGCCAGCGATCGAGGAGGGCTGCCGGCGGCACGGCCCCGCCGTTCAGGGCCGCCCGGTCGACCGAGCCGGTCGGGTCGGCGATGGCCTCCAGCACCAGTGCGTCCCAGGCCTGCTTGTCGGTGGCGGCCGCCAGCGCGGCCTCGTCGGTCCAGGCCAGATGCGCCACCTGGGTCGCGACGTCCCAGCCGGCCGCGGGCGTCGGCCGCCGCCAGTCGGACTCGGGCAGCGGCGCCACGATCGCGTCCAGCCGGTCGCCCTCGGCGGCCAGGTCGGCGAGCACCGACTCCAGGAGGGCGTTCATGCCGACCCCAGGGCCGCGTCGAGAGTCGTCGCCCAGCGGTCGAGGATCCGCTTGCGACGACGGGCGTCGTCGGTGATCGTGTCGGCCAGACCGAGGCCGCGCACCAGGTCGAGGGTGGCCTGCACGAGCTCGCGCACCCCGGGCCGCGACTCGTCGGCCCCCAGCAGCTCCACGGTCATCCGGTGGGTCTGACGGCCGACCCGCTGCTCCAGCGGTAGGACGGCCGCGCGAAGGGACTCGTCGGTCCGGGCCGCGACCCACAGCTCGAGCGCAGCCGTGAACACCGGCGAGGTGAAGTGCTCGGCCAGCAGCTCCAACACGGCGCGGGTCCGTCGCTGTCCGCGCGGCAGCCCGCGATCCGCGGCGGCTGCCAGCTCGGCGCCACGCACCTCGGTGACGTGCTCCACCGCCGCCACCACCAGGTCGTTCTTGGTCGGGAAGTGGTGCAGCTGGGCGCCGCGCGACACCCCGGCCCGCTCGCTGACCAGCGTGGTCGAGGTGCCCGAGAAGCCGCGCTCGACCAGCAGGTCGACGGTGGCGTCCATCAACCGGGCCCGCATCGCGCGGGTGCGCTCCTCCTGCGGGACGCGCGCCGACGCCGTCGAGGTCACCCACCCATCGTCGCGGCGTACTAACAAACAGTCAAGCCTGCTTGTTTGTCTCTTCCCCGAGTCGGTCAGCCCGGCCGCGGGATGGCGTCGCCGGCCCAGGGGTCGTCGCGCTTCTTGTCCCACGCGCGGAGGGGATGGCGCTCGGGGCTGAGGCGGCCGAGGTCCCAGGGCTCGAAGGCGTTGTCGACGTTGGCGAGGCCGGTCTGCGCGAGCTCGGGGTAGTGACGCAGCAGCACGTCCTTCATGGTCGTGTTGTCCACCCACGCGAGCCCCTCGGGCGTGTAGACCTCCTCGCGGTAGTCGGTCGTGTAGAACCGGTCGCCCAGCAGCCGGAGCGACGCGTTGAGGATGAAGATCTGGAACAGCGTCTCGCCGAACCCGAAGCCCGTCGGACGGTGCCCCTCCGAGAGGGTGCCGACCAGGAGGTCCATGTCGTCGACGTTGTCGCGCCCGGCGGCGTCCTCGCCGTACACCTCACGGAGAGCGGCCACGCAGTCACGGTCGTCAGTGAGGTCGTCGAAGCTGGCGATGGGCTCCAGGCCGAGCTCACGGCGCAACTGGTTGTACGACGGCACGCCACGCTCACGGTCGCGATAGAGGTCGATCGCCCCGATGTCCGCGATCGGTGCGCCCGGCACCGTGATCGCGCGCAGCGAGTCCGGGTAGTTGTTGTTGACCAGCGCGCACGCCGACTGCTCGCCCATAGTCCGGGCGATCGCCTCGAACCCGTGCTCGGCCAGCAGAGCCGGCGAAGCGGCGTGTCGGGTCCGCTGGAACGGCACCCAGGCCTTTTCGTGGCCGGAGCCGTCGACCAGCCGCACCCGGTCAGGCAGCAGCGAGTGCAAGCGATAAATGCTGACGAACTCCTCCGACAGCCCATAGGTCGGCGCCTCGCCGGGCGGGTTTCCGACGATCCCGCCGAGCTCGCGGCTGGTGATGGGGATGTCCTCGAGCACCTGCTTGCGCTCGCCGCCGAACAGCGAGGTCACGAGGCCGAACCAGTTGGCGTGCATGCCGTCGAGCAGAGCCTCGTTGGGCAGGATCGCCGGGGTCCACTCGATGGTGTGGATGCGGGCGAGCAGCGCAGCGTTGACCAGCCGGGCCGTCTGGAAGAGCGCCTCGTCCTCCCAATCCGGGTACGCCTCGGCCAGCCGGTCGGCGATGGCGTTGTGCTCTCGCACGAACAGGGTGTGCAGCATCGCCAGCCCGACCCACCAGTTGCGCACGAACCCCGACCGCTCGGTGCCGGTCTCTGGGTCCAGCGGCAGCGACCCGTCGTCGTTCACCAACATCCGGCCGCCGACGTGGGAGCGCAGTGCGTGCTGGGTCTCCCAGTCGCTGCCGTAGAGCTGGGAAGCGTCCCACCAATGAGTCACCTCGTTGAGGAAGGTCACCGGCATCTCACGGTCGGCACCGTCGTCGCGCCGGGTCGGGTCGGCAAGTGACCGGCGGACCTCCAGGTGGTCGATGCCATGCTCGCGCAGCGGGTCGTCGTCGGCGAGCGGGATGCGGTCGACCTCGCCGTCGAGGTTGGTGCCGTGGCTGATCCAGTCGTGGTTCTGGAACTGGATCCACGCCCCGCCCCACAGGTTCAGGAAGGGCATCTCGACCCGCGGCCCATTCGGGGCGAGCAGCTTGCGGCTGACCTCGCGGACGCTCACCGGATTGGTCGCGGGGTTCTCTCGCGGACGTATCCCCGCCAGGCCCTGGTCGTCGCCGACGTTGCGGAAGAACCGCGTGTAGGCCGCCCCGACCATGGGGTCGACCCGCCCGGCCTCGTCGGTGGACAGGTCGTTCCAGCTGCCGTCGGCCGTCCGCCAGCGCCGGGCGAAGTCGGGCACCTGCGCCTGCGGGTCGGCGTACCCCGTCGTCTGGCCATCGGCGTAGGTGCGCACGACGTTGTTGGCGAACAGTCCCTCGCGCATGTGCGCGAGCTTGAGGATCTTGGCCCACTTGCCGAGGGGCCCCGGGAGCCCCTTGCCGGCGGCGTACCAGTTGGTCCAGACGCGGTCGTTGGTGTTGCGGCCCAGCAGGTTGGTCACGCCGTGGAAGAACGCCGACCCGGCCACTCCGAAGACCCTGCCGCCTCCCACCTTGACCGGACGAAGCGCGTCGTGGGGCGGTTGAGGCCCGGGCGGGGGGGTGCCGAGGTCGGGCGGCTCGAGGAACGCTCCGTTGCGCTCGACCCGGGCGACATGCTCGGCGAACAGGCCCGCCTGCTGCTCGCCGCGCTCGATGCCGATGGCGTCGTTGGTCGCCCGCAGCTCATCGGGATCGACGGCGCCGCCCAGGGACTCGGGGCGGAACGGTTCGGGACCTGGGGTGACGGGGACGTCCTGGATGGCCATCACAACTCCTCCCCCGGCGCGGTCCGGGGCCCCGGGATAGTTCCTATCCCGCAGGATAGTGCCGCGCCGCTACCCTCAGGAACATGTTGACGCGGCAGCGCTTCGGCCTCTACCGCAAGATGCTGGCGGGCTTCCTCAGCGCCGGTTTCAAGGACCACCCGATCGAGCCGCTGGCCCAACCCGTCGACACCAAGATCGACCACGTGTCCCACGACAGCCTGTGGCCCGACCTGCCGCTGCCGGGCGTCCGGGTGGCTACCACGTTCATGCCGTCCGACCACGCGGAGCGACGCGGGTTGAGGATCCGGCTGCAGATGCGGCTGCGGGGCCTGATGGTCAACGTGGCACCCAAGGACACCCCACCGATCCCGGCCGAGGAGCAGGCCTTCCTCGACGCGGTCTACCCACGTGAGTTCGACAAGGCCGGCGTACGCCGCCCGACGTTGCCGCCGGAGCTGCGCGCGCCAGACGCCGACGTCATCGCCGAGATCGCCGTCCGTGGCCCGTTCGGGTCGTTCCTCCGGCGGGCGACGCCGCAGGAGGTCGCGGCCGGAGAGGCCGCCGAGGACGAGTTCGTCGTGGACCTGTCGGACTACCTAGACCTGCCCGTCCGCGACGGCCTGCTCCGGCCAGGCGGCAAGGCGGTGCTGTCCGCGACGGCGGCGGGCCTGCGCACCCGCACGGTGCTGCGCAATGACGGCATCGAGCCCGGGCCGGCCCGACGGGCCCTGCTCGCGGCCATGAACGAGGACCTGACGACGTTCCGTCACAACCTCAGGGTGCACAACGTCATCCTCACCGACGTCGCCATCGCCACGATCAACGAGCTGATGGCCCGGCACCCCGTCCGCCGCCTGCTTCAGCACACGTTCCACACGCTGCTCATCGGCAACCGGGAGAACATCAACGCTCACTTCGCAGGCGCCAAGAGCTTCGCGGTCACGCTGTTCTCCCACGACGCGAGGGAGGTCGCCGCCATCGCGGCGATGCACCTGCGCGACTTCGACCTCCACGACTTCACGCCCGACACCCAGTTCGAGCGCCGCGGCACCACCACGACGGTGTTCCCCTACCCCTACCGTGACAACGTCCTGGAACTCTGGGCGGCGAACCTCGGCTACGTGCGCGACTACCTCGCGCTCTACTACGCCGACGACGGCGCGGTCCGCGCCGACGCCGACCTGGCGCGGTGGGCGGACGCGCTCGATGCCCTCCTGCCCAACCCCGTCAGCCGGCCCGACGACGGGATGACTCGCGACTGGCTGGCCAGGGTCTGCGCCACGGTCATCCATCTGTCGACCGTCGAGCACGACCTCCTCAACAACGTCATCTGGGACTACGGGACGTTCGGGTTCAAGGTGCCCGCCGTCGTCCCGGCGAACGGTGAGGAGATGGACCAGCTGCGGGCGCTGGACATTCTCGCGGTCCTCTTCGTGACCTGGCGGCCGTTCAACATGCTCCTCGACAGCCAGGTCGAGGACATGGCGCTCGACGGGTCCGGCCGCCGGGTGATGCTCGCCTGGCTGGATCGGCTGCGGGCGGTCCAGACGGCCATGGAGGCTCGGGGCAACGACCCCTCCCTCGCCTACCCGGCGAACTTCAACATCAGCGTCACCAACTGAGCACGACCCGAGCACGACAATGGGGGGATCCAGTGGCCACAGAGATCCGGCTTGCGTTCGCACTCAACGGCGGGGTCAGCCTCGCCATCTGGATCGGCGGCGTGGCCGACGAGGTGCTGCGCGCGATCCATGGCGGCCGGCTGGCGGCCGAGGGGAACACTGATGACGCCAACCCGTGGGCCGCCATCTGCGCCGAGCTCGACGTCGCGCCGAAGGCCGACGTGCTGACCGGCACCAGCGCCGGCGGACTCAACGCCGCGTTCCTCGCCGCCGCGGTGACGCACGGGTGCACCGACTTGAGGCCGATCCGCGCGCTGTGGCTCCAGCACGGTTCGTTCGCCACGCTGATGCGCGCGGCCACCGACAGCTCACTCGTCTCGCTGCTCAACGGCGACGACCACTTCCTGCCCCACATCGAGGAGGCATTCACCCAGCTGGCCGCGGCCGGAAGCGGCTTCGCGGTGGCCGAGCCGCCGGTCGTCGTACGCCTGACCAGTACGTCGCTCCAGGGCAAGCTGAGCACCCTCAAGGACGGCCACGGCTCGATCTCGTCGGTCGACCACCGGGTCGAGTTCGTCTTCCACGACGCCGACTTCGACTTCGCGGCCGACCCGACCAACAGCCCCAGGCTGGCTCGTGCGTGCCGCTCCAGCGCGTCGTTCCCCGGTGCCTTCGAGCCCAGCACGGTGCCGGCCGAGCTCTACCGCGGCCACCACGTCTGGGGCCTGTTCGACGACGAGGCGGTGGTCTCGACCCCGGTCATCGACGGCGGCGTGCTGGTCAACCTGCCCGCGCTGGCGGCCCTCGACGCGATCATCCGGCAGCCGTCCCGCGAGCGGGTGCACCGGGTGCTGGCCCTGGTCGTCCCCGACCCGGGCGCCGTCCCCAGCTCCGCGCAGATCGACCAGCCGACGCTCGGGCAGGTGCTCGGCAAGACCCTAGTCGGCATCCCGCTGACGCAGTCGCTGACCGACTTCGTCAAGGTGCTCAACGAGCACAACCTCGAGGTGCGCGCCCGCCGCGGCGCCCGGCAGGCGATGCTCGCCGAGTTCGCGGTGCAGGAGCCGCACGTCGGCTGGGTGCGGGTCTCCGACCTGGCGGCGACTCTCTTCCCGGCCTATCGCGCCACCCGGATGATGACCTCGCTCGACCGCACCCGCTTCATGCTCCGGCCCGAGCTCCGCCGGGCCGCCGACGCCGCGGGACTGGTCGACCTGTCGGGGGTCGACGCCGACAAGGTCCCCTGGGTCCCCGACGCCCTGGCCATCGGGGACGCCACCTGGTGTTGGGGTGGCTCGGCCGTCCGCCGGCTGGCGGCGATGATCATCACCTGGGTCAACGTCACGGCCTCGCTCGGCGACCTGGACTCGGCGTCGTCGTCGGCGCTGATGCAGATCAAGGCCGAGGTGAGCGAAGCCCGGTCCCGGGCCGAGAAGATCTCCCCGAGCGCCGGCCTCGTCCAGGACCTGCTCGCCGAGGAGATCACCAAGGACGGTTCCTCGCTCACGCAGGCCTTCGCCCGGGCGTGCGCACGCTGGCCGAGCGGGGACGCGACCACCGCCGCCGCCGAGGTCGCCGAGCTGAACGCGACGCTGACGACCCTGGCCGGGTGCTTCGAACGCGTCGTCGGGCTTGCCCGGACGGCGCTCGACGCCAAGCCTGCAGACCAGAGCCCCGGGCACCGCGCCGACGAGGTGGCGGCGCTGCGCGGTGTCGTCCGGCTCGCCGAGGGCGCGGCGCCGCACCATGATGGCTACCTGGCACTGCTGCTGTGCCTCGAGGTGCTCGAGGCGACCTTCTCGGGGACCGAGCCCCGGCCCGACCAGGAGGTGCAGCTCGTCCAGTTCACCTCGCGCGGCGCCGTCCTCATCGACCCGCTGCAGCGCACCGAACCCGTCGACAAGCTCGCCGGGATCGAGCTCGGTCACTTCGGCGCCTTCCTGAAGGCCTCCTGGCGCGCCAACGACTGGCTCTGGGGCCGTCTCGACGGGGCCCAGCGGCTGCTGCAGATCATGGACGCCGCGGCCGGCGGGCGGCTCGCGGCGGCGGGCAGCCTCGAAGCGCACACACGGCGGGTGCAGGCCGAGATCCTGCGCGAGGAGCTGCCGAGCCTGGTGGACGAGCTGGAGAAGGACGCCTCGCTCGGCGCCCGGATCTCGCCCGAGGCCCAGCAGTTCGTCGACGCCACCAGGAAGCTCGTCAACGCGCCGAGCGGCTCGGTGGACCTGTCCGCCGCCAGCGAGGAGCAGCTGGCGGGACTCCTCCAGCTCGAGGTCGTCGGCGCCGAGGACGTGGGGCAGGAGGCGGGGTCCAACCTCGCCACGGTGACCTCGATCGCCGCCCTCAACACCAGCGCGCGGGTGCTGCGGTCGCAAGGGCCCCGGGCGCTGCGCCGGCCGTTCGGACTGCTGGGTGCCAGCTCGTCGTTCGCCTGGCGGGTCACCAAGCGGGGCTGGGGGATCAACCTGCACACCGCGCTGATCGTGACCATCGCGGCGGCTGGCCTGATCGGCCTGGTCGGCTCGCTCATCGCCCTGCTGACCGACATCGACATCGGGGCCTGGAGCTACGTCGCCGTGGTCTGTCTGGTGCTGACCCCGGTGCTGGCGATGTTCGCCGCACCGTGGCTACTGCTCGGGGTCGGGCGCCGGAAGATGAGCCGCGCCCGAGCACCCGGACCGGCCTGAGCGCGACGGTGCGCCAGACTCGGCGGATGGCGAAGACGATCCTCATCACCGGTGCGTCCTCCGGTCTGGGTGCCGAGATGGCGCGGCAGTTCGCGGCGCTGGGCCACGACCTGGCCCTGTGCGCGCGGCGTACGGAGCGACTGGACGAGCTGCGCGCCGAGATCCTGGCAGCCGACCCGTCCCGCCGGGTCGAGGTCCGGGCCCTCGACGTCACCGACGACGACGCGGTGTTCGCGGTGTTCCGCGGGTTCGCGGCCGACCTCGGCACCATCGACCGCGTGGTCGTCAACGCCGGCATCGGCAAGGGTGCGCCGCTGGGGACGGGGCGCTACGACGCCAACCGGGCCACCGCGATGACCAACTTCGTCGCGGCGCTGGCGCAGACCGAGGCGGCGATGGAGATCTTCCGCGCCCAGGACTCCGGGCACCTGGTGATGATGTCGTCGATCTCGGCGATGCGGGGGATGCCCAAGTCGATGGCGACCTACGCCGCCACCAAGGCCGCCGTCGCCCACCTCGCCGAGGGGCTGCGCTACGAGCTGCACGGGAAGCCGATCAAGGTGAGCGTGATCTATCCGGGCTACATCGCCTCGGAGATGAACGCCGGCGCCCGGATGCCGATGATGGTCTCCACCGAGAAGGGCGTGCGCGCCATCGTCGACGCGATCGAGAAGGAGAAGGCGTCTGCTCGGGTTCCGACCCTTCCCTGGGCGCCGCTCGGCACGTTGATCCGGCACGCGCCGTTGCCGGTGCTCAAGCGCTTCATGTGAAAGGTGGCCGTCTGTCTCACCGACCCTGCAGCAGCGGGAGATCGGCATAGTCCCTGACGTTTGGGTTGGTTCGAGACGGCCAAACCAACCCAAACGTCAGGGACTATCTCGCCGTCGCCCGCCCTCAGCGATAGGACAGCGTCTCGTCCGTCAGGTGCGAGTGCTCGTTGAAGGTCAGCAGCCGGCGTCCGGTGCGGCCGACGAGCACGCGCGTCACGCCGGCGTTGACCTGCACGGTGTTGAAGTGTCGCCACAGCGTCGCGCGTACGGCGCCCCCGACGGCCCCGGAGCCGTCGCCGTCACCGTCCGCGGTGACCAGTGCCGCGCAGGCGGCGGCGATCGGTCCGCCGGAGCTGATCACCACCACCGGGCCTTCGCGGCCACAGGCACGGGCCAGCGCCTCGTCGACCCGCGCCACGAACGATGAGAACGACTCCGGATAGTCGGCGTCGTGCTCGCCGGCGGTCCAGCGGCCGGTCGCCAGCTCGAAGAGCCGCTGGAACGCCCGGCGGTCCTCGGTCGGCACGGCCCCGGGGAGATCGGGGTAGCGGGCGACCACGCCGAGGTGGTCGAACTCGTCCCACCCTGCGTCCACCTCCGTCAGCGCGTCCCAGCCGCCGCCGTCGAGCAGCGCCTCGGCGGTCTCGCGGTGCCGGCGCATCGCGCCGCGCAGCACCAGCGCGGGGGCGAACCCGCCGGAGGCCAGCCAGGCACCCAGCGCCCGGCTCTGAGTCCAGCCCAGGTCGGACAGCACGTCGTAGTCGTCGGCGCCGAAGGACGCCTGCCCATGCCGCACGAGGAGCACCTGCCCCACGTCAGAGCCCCAGCAGTCCGCGGCAGCGTTGTCCGAGATAGCCGACGGCCGGGCCGAACTGGGCATAGGCCTCGTTGTGGGTCTGCCCGTGGACGTAGCGGTACCAGATCTGTTGGGCGATCACGGCGAACCGGAACAACCCGAAGACCTCGTAGAAGCGCCACTGCTCGGAAGGTACGGACAGCCCGGTGCGCGCGGCGTACCGATCGACGATCTCGGCCCGGGTCCACATGCCCGGGGTCGTCGACGGTTGGCGACGGAACAGCTGGAAGAGCTCGTCGTCGTCGGCCTGGACCCAGTAGGCCAATGCACCACCGAGGTCCATGAGCGGGTCGCCCACGGTCGCCATCTCCCAGTCGAGCACGCCGGTGACCCGCAGCGGGTCGTCGATGTCGAGGACCAGGTTGTCGAAGCGGTAGTCGTTGTGGATCAGGCACTGGCCGACGTCGGCGGGTTGGTGCTCGTCGAGCCAGGCCGTGACGGGTGACCAGTCGCCGAGGTCGTCGGTGGCGGCCCGCGCGAGGCGGTCCGTCCAGCCGGCGACCTGGCGGGCGACGTAGCCCTCGCCGCGGCCGAGTTCGGACAGTGCTGGCACGGCAGCCACGTCGACGGCATGGAGGTCGGTCAGCACGTCGAAGGCGTTGCCGCACAGGGCCGAGACTTCCTCAGGCGTCGCCTCGAACGGCAGCTCGCGTCGCGGAATGGTGCCCTCGAGCCTCTCCATCACATAGAAGTCGGAGCCGATCACCGCCTCGTCGCGGCACAGCCCGACCATCGTGGCGACGTACGGGAAGACCGGCGCGAGCGCCGCCTGGATGTCGTGCTCGCGACGCATGTCGTGGGCGCTCTTGGCCTTCGCGCCGACCGGGGGTCGACGCAGGACCAGGTCGCGGCGCGGGTAGGTCAGCAGGTAGGTCAGGTTGGACGCGCCCCCGGGGAACTGGCGCACGGTCGGTGTGCCGTCCAGGTCGTCGACGTACGCCGTCGCGTGCTCGCGCAGCCACGCCGCGACCGCCTCGACGTCGAAGGCGTCCTCGTCGCGCACGGGCCGGCTCTCGTCGCGGGTGTTCACGGAGTCACCCGAGCAGATCCAGCTTGGCGGCCTGGTGCCTCATCATCGCGTCGTACGCCGCCCGGTCGGACTGCTTGAGCGCCCACGCGTCGCGGGCCGGCTGGTCGGGCACGATGAGCTCTTCGCCCGCGTCCAGCCCGGCCAGCACGGCCGCCGCGATGTCGTCGGCGCTGATCGGGGAAGACTCGACGAGCGAGCTCAGCACCGACGCCAGCGCCGTGTCGGTGCCGCGCATCGAGCTCATCAGGTTGGTGCGGAAGTAGGACGGGCACACGACGCTGGCGCGCACCCCGTAGGACGCCAGCTCGTGGCCGGTGGTCTCGGTCAGCGCCACCACGGCGGCCTTGACGGCGTTGTAGGACGCCATCCCGGCGGGGTGCACGAGCCCGGCGAGCGAGGCCACGTTGACGACGTGGCCGGAGCGCTGCCGCTTGAACATCGGCACGAAGGTGCGGGTGCCGCGGACCGCACCGAACAGGTTGATCTCCGTGATCCACTGCCACTCGTCGAGGGTGGCGACGTCGAGCCGGCCACCACCCGCCACGCCGGCGTTGTTGACCAGCACGTCGAGTCCACCCCAACGCCGCTCCACCTCGGCATGGGCCGCGGCCCAGTCGTCGTCGGAGGTGATGTCGAGGGCCAGGTCGACGCCGGGCTCCTCGGCCGCGAGGTCGGTGGCCAGCACCTCGTCACCCCTGGCCCGGAACGCCCGCGTCAGGGCGGCACCGAGGCCCGAGGCGGCCCCGGTGACCAGCACCCTCATCCGCGCGCCTGCTCGTGCTTCGCCAGCTCGAGCCGGGCCACCATCCCGCGGTGCACCTCGTCGGGCCCGTCGGCCAGGCGCAGGCTGCGGGCGCCGACGAACGCCATCGCGAGCGGGAAGTCGTCGGACAGCCCGCCGCCGCCATGGAGCTGGATGGCGAAGTCGATGACCTGCTGGGCCATGTTGGGCACCGCGACCTTGATCTGGCTGACCTCCGAGAGGGCGTTGAGCGGGCCGCCCTCGTCGAGCTTCCAGGCCGCGTCGAGGACCAGCAGCCTGGCCTGGTCGATGGCGATGCGGGCGTCGGCGATGCGCTCGCGGTTGCCGCCGAGGTCGACGAGCCGCTTGCCGAACGCCGTCCGCTCGAGGCCGCGCTTGATCGCGAGCTCGAGCGCCATCTCGGCCAGCCCGATCAGCCGCATGCAGTGGTGCACGCGCCCGGGACCGAGCCGGCCCTGGGCGATCGCGAAGCCCTCACCGGGCCCGGAGATGAAGCTGTCGAGGGGAACCCGGACGTCGGTGAAGGAGACCTCACCGTGGCCGACGGGTTCGTCGTACATGCCCATCGTGTTGAGCAGCCGCTCGATCTTCACGCCGGTGGTGTCGCGCGGCACCAGCACCATCGAGTGCCGATGGTGCCGGTCGGCGTCGGGGTCGGTGACGCCCATGAACACGAAGATCTTGCAGTCGGGGTGACCGACCCCTGTCGACCACCACTTGCGGCCGTTGACCACGATCTCGTCGCCGTCGACGACGCAGGTGGCCTCCATGTTGGTGGCGTCGGAGGACGCGACCGCGGGCTCGGTCATCGTGAACGCCGAGCGGATCTTGCCGTCGAGCAGCGGCTCGAGCCACTGGTCACGCTGGGCCTGGCTGCCGTAGCGCAGCAGCACTTCCATGTTGCCGGTGTCGGGGGCGTTGCAGTTGAAGACCGTCGGGGCGATGGCGGAGCGGCCCATCAGCTCGGCCAGGGGTGCGTAGTCGACGTTGGAGAGGCCCTCGCCCCCGTCGGTGCCGAACCGGGCGGCGTACTCGCCCGCATGCTCGATCGGCAGGAAGAGGTTCCACAGCCCCTGCGCGCGGGCCTTGGCCTTGAGGTCCTCGATGACCGGGAGCGGCGTCCACTGGGTGCCCGCCTCGCGGGCCAGGGCCAGGTCGTGGTGGTACGCCGGCTCGACCGGCGTGATCTCCTCGGCCATGAACGCCGCCACTCGCTTGGTCAGGTCGGCGGCCCGCGGGGACGGCGAGAAGTCCATGGCGCGCAGCGTAGTCGGCAGCTTCGTGACCGTTCCTGACTGCGTCGTGCAAACGCCGAACCGTGCGAATACCCGGTAGCCGGGATCCGACAGCCTCAGGCCGCGACGGCCATCACCACGGCGGACCGCTGCACGGGGTCGAGCCAGCGCTGCTGCACGCGCACCAGCCGCCAGGTGGACCAGGCGAGGAAGGGGATGGCGACCAGCACCGAGATCCGCCAGTCGGGGACCCGCGAGAGCCCGGAGAAGACCAGTCCGGTCATCGTGGTGCTCAGCGCCAGCCGCGTGGAGTAGCCCACCATCACCAGCGGTGGCGCGGGGACGGCACGCGCGGAGCGCAGATCCACCGGGAAGGGCCGTCGGGCCGACCAGCGCAGCGCTCCGTTGACCACCTGCACGGTGACGACCAGCATCATGCACACGAGGGCGGCCAGCTGGTGGGCGTTGGGGACGCCCGCGCGCAGGCTGGCCAGCAGGATGGTGACCAGCGACGCGACGACCAGGAACTCGGCCAGCACGTAGGCCCGGGCTGCGAACACCTCGGCCGGCCGCGCCGGGAGGCTCTCGCGCCAGAGCAGGCCGCGACCGTCGAGGCACCAGGCGTTGACGCCGAAGAGCAGCGCGCCGCCCGAGGCCACCAGGCCGGGCAGGATCGTCATGGTGTGCCACGGCAGGTCACCGGCGATCGCGACCACACCGGGACCGATGGCCAGCACGGCGATACCGCGGCGCATCGGCACCGAGCGCCACACCGAGCTCCGGTCGACGCGGATGATCATGCCGATGGTGGTCGCGGGCAGCCCGCGCGCGGCGAAGCGGCCACTCTCCACGCGTGCCTCGTCCCGCGGGGCCCGACGGGCGGCTGCGTGGGCCGCCACCGCACCGGCCACCAGGGCCACCAGGATGACGGTGAGCTGAAAGGAGATCGCCCCCAGCCAGCGGAACCCGAAGCCTTCGGTGGAGCTCGCGACCAACCGGACGGTCGGCAGGTGGTCGAGGTAGTAGGTGATCCGGCCGGACAGCTGCAGCAGCAACGCGCCGAGGCCGAAGCCGAGGAAGATCAGCCGGACGATGCCGATGCCGTGGGGCCGCCGCCGGATTGCCTCCATGCTCCAGGCCACGACCTGGGCGACGGTCGTGGAGAACACGAGCCAGAGCAGGATCGCCACGATCGCCGCGGGCAGCCGGTCGGCGGACAGCGCGTACGCCGCCGAGCCGAGCAGGAGCCAGGCCTGGAGCAGCCAGGCGATGTTGAGCGGAGCCAGCAGGAGTGCGCCCAGGTGGTCGGTGGTCGGGCTGACCGGGAAGGCGACGCCCTGCTCGCGGGAGAGCAGCTCGCGTCCGCCGCCTGACGCCACGGTCGAGACGACCGTCAGGAGGAGGAACCCGACGAAGGCGGTCGGGAGCAGCAGCAGTACGTCGCGGGCCCGGCCGGCCTCGTGAGCGCCGGGAAGCGCCATCGGGACCGTGCACGCGGCCACGGTCAACCCGCCAAGGATCGCCAGCGCCCAGTAGAGGGCGGACTTGCGGCGTACGGCTGCGGTCCGGAAGCGGACGAGGTGAGCGACGTCGGCGACGGACCGCTTTGCTGCGGCGAGGGGGCCGGGACCAGTCCTGGAGCTGGTCCTGGAGCTGGTCCCGGGACTAGTCGAGGAGAGCCCGGTAGGCACGGGCCCCCTCCTCCCCCGCCATCTCGTCGGAGCCGACGCTGGCGACGCGCGAGCCGCCGCGCAGCACGAGCACGGTGTTGCAGGCCTGGATCGCGAGCTCGCGCAGGTGAGTAGAGACCAGGATGCAGGCGCCACGGGCCCGCGCGTCGGCGACGACGTCCATCGTCGCCTCGACGCCGATCGGGTCGACGCCGTCGAAGGGCTCGTCGAGGAGCAGCAGCTGCGGCTCGTGCAGGGCGGACAGCACGACGCTGAGACGCCGGCCCATGCCGTGGCTGAAGCCGCCGGTGATCCGGTGCGCGACGTCGCCGAGCTCGAACCGCTCCAGCAGGTCGCGGGCGCGGTCCTCCCAGTCCTCCAGCCGACGCAGCCGGGCCGAGAGCTGCAGGTGCTCCCAGGGCGTGGCCCGCGGCACCAGGCCGCCGACGTCGGGGCAGTAGCCGCTGATCTGCTTGATCTCGAGGGTGTGCGTGCGGATGTCCAGGCCGTTGACGGTCACGGTGCCGGCGGACGGCGGCACCAGTCCGGCCAGCACGCGCATGGTCGTTGACTTGCCCGCGCCGTTGCGGCCCAGCAGGGCGGTCGCCTGCCCGGCGTACGCCTGCACGTCGATGCCGGCGACGGCCTCCACCTCGCCGAAGCGCACGTGGAGGCCGCTGATGTCGACGACGGGTTGGCTCACCAGCAGAATTCTGCCCTCCGGGGGCCGATTGGTGTGTGGTTCGGTCAAGTTGACCGTTGAACGGGGTCGTGGAGGATGCTGGACCCGTGGCGGCCTCCGACGCGCCGAGTGACCAGAAGGGCTTGGCCATCCCGCTGACGGCGTTCGCCGCCGGCGCGGTCGTCGCGCTTCTCGTCGGGGTGTTCGGGCGGGTGCACGATCCGTCGACCACAAGCGGCGTGACCACCCTCGGCTTCGACACCGTCATCGAGATGAAGGTCGTGGTCTCGACGGTGATCGGGGTGCTCGCCGTCCTCCAGGTCATCGGCGCGCTGTGGATCTACGGCAAGCTCGGGATCGGGCCGCCCTCCTGGCTGGGCACGGCGCACCGAATCACCGGGACCATCGCCCTCGTGCTGACCGTGTTCGTCGCCTACCACTGCCTCTGGGCGCTGGGCCTCGAGAGCGGAACCCTGGACGACGGCGAAAAGGTGTCGACGCGCACCGTCGTGCACGGCGTACTCGGCTGCGCTGTCATGGGTGCCATCGTGGTGAAGATCGTCGCGGTCCGGTCGCGCCGCGCGCCCGGGTGGTTCCTGCCGGTGGCAGGCGGCCTGCTCTTCTCGCTCCTCGTCGTGGTCGTGCTGACCTCGGCCGTCTGGTACCTCCGCGCTAACGGCTGGCCGAGCCCCGGCGGGTACGAGTGAGTGTCGCCTGCGCTTCGGGGTCCGCCAGGAAAATGGTTGGGCGACGAGGCGGCGTGCTCCCTACCGTCTCGTGACATGTCTGGTCTCGAGGTCACCCTCGTGCTGTGCACCGACCGGGGCGAGCTCCTCGGCGCAGCCGCACCGTTCACGGTCGACAACGAGTGGTGGCGTGACGTCAAGGACGTGGTGTCCGGTGCCCGCGACGTGCTGGGTATCGACGTGCGCGTGCTGCGGATCCTCGAGGTGCCCGGCGATACCGACTTCCCTGGTGGCGGACGTGTCGCCTACTTGGCTGAGGTGGCCGTCGCGCCCGCCCACCTGCCACTGGAGGCGTGGCACGACAACCCGCTGCTCCCGCATCCGAACCGGCTGAGTTATGCCCGCCCCGGTGGCCACCAGCACGATCTCGACTGGGCCGCGGCGACCCTTGCCGACCGCGACATCGCGTTGACCGCAGCCCCCGTGCAGGTGCGCACCTGGAACCTCTCCAGCATCTGGCGTCTCCCGACTAGCACGGGGCCGGTCTGGTTGAAGGTCACTCCGCCCTTCTGCGCGTCCGAGGCAGCCGTCATGCCGCTGCTCGACCAGCGCGTCGTCCCCACTGTCTTGGGTGCTGCGCCCAACCGTGTGTTGCTTGCGGACGTACCTGGTCGGGATCAGTACGGCGCCCGTGGCGACGAGCTGCGATCCATGGCGGGCATGCTCATCGGCCTCCAGGCCACGTGGGTCGACCGGGTGCGTGAGCTCGAGGCTCTCGGCGTGCTCGACAAGCGCGCTCGGGCAACCCTTCCCCGGATCTACTCGGTCATCGATCGCAACCGACACGAGCTGGACGACGACACGCTGCGCGGCCTTGACGTCCTCGTCGAAGGGTTGCCGCTGCGATTCGCGGCGCTGGAGGCGTGTGGGCTACCGGACACCCTGGTGCACGGTGACTTCCACCCCGGCAACGTGCGCGGCAGCGCCGGCGACTACCGGATCCTCGACTGGGGCGACTGTGGCATCGGCAACCCCATGCTCGACCTGAGGCCCTCGCTCGAGTACTTCAATGCGCACGACCAGCTCGGAGCGATCAACATCTGGGAAAGCGAATGGTCCCGCCGGGTGCCTGGTTGCGACGCCCGCCGCGCGGCCGAGCTGGTCAGGCCACTCGGTCCGCTCTACGGAGCAGTCGTCTATCAGAAGTTCCTGGACAACATCGAGACGACCGAACGTCCGTATCACGAAGGCGACCCGGCGAACGCGCTCCGGAAAGCAGCGTCGATCGCTGCCTGAGTGACTACGCAGGGAAGCGCTCGCCGCTTGCCGCCATCTCGCGCAGCCTGTCGGTGGGCCGGAACCGGTCGCCGTACGCCGCCGCGAGCTCGTCCGAGCGGGTGACGAACGCCGCCAGCCCGATCTCGCCCGTCGCCGACTCGAAGCCGGTCATGAACTGCGCGGCGCCACCGGTGTTGGGCGGGAAGCCGATGCCCATGATCGAGCCGATGTTGGCGGCTGCCGCGGAGGTGATGACACCCTCCTCGAAGCACTTGGCCGTCTCGAGCGCCTCGGCGAAGAGCATCCGGTCCTTCACGTCGGCGAACGGGATCTGCTCCTCGGCGACGGGGAACGTCTCGGCCAGGCCGGGCCAGAGGTGCGTACGCCGACCGTCTTCGCCGTAGTCGTAGAACCCGGCGCCCTTGAGCCGCGACGGACGGCCGATCTCGACCATCCGGCGGACCACGTCGGTGCCCGGGTGCGCCGGCAGGTCGATGCCGTCACGTTCGGCGGCGTCGGCGGTCGCCTTGGCGATCTTGAGCATCAGCTCCATGTTGAGCTCGTCGGAGAGCTGCAGCGCGCCGACCGGGTAGCCCGCCTGCGTGGCCGCGCGCTCGAGCGACATCGGGTGCACGCCCTCCGCCAGCATCGCCAGCCCCTCGTTGACCATCGTCCCGATCACGCGCGAGGTGTAGAACCCGCGGCTGTCGTTGACGACGATCGGGGTCTTGCGGATCTGCTGGACGACGTCGTAGGCCTTGGCCAGCGCGGCGTCGGAGGTCTCCTTGCCCCTGATGATCTCGACGAGCGGCATCTTGTCGACGGGGCTGAAGAAGTGCAGGCCGATGAAGTCGGCGGGCCGGTCGACGCCCGTGGCCAGCTCGGTGATCGGCAGCGTGGAGGTGTTGGAGCACAGCAGCGCGTCGCCCCTCTCATGACCAGTGACGTACGGCGCCACTTCCGCGAAGACCTGGTGCTTGAGACTCGGGTCCTCGAAGACCGCCTCGATGACCAGGTCGCAGCCCGCGAGATCGGCGGCGTCGCCGGTCGGGGTGATCCGGCCCAGCAGCTCGGCCTTCTTCTCCTCGCTCGAGCGGCCCCGCGGAAATGGCCTTGTCGAGCAGCTTCTCTGAGTAGGCCTTGCCACGCTCGGCGGCCTCGGCAGAGACGTCCTTGAGCAGCACGTCCATCCCGGCGCGGGCACAGGAGTAGGCGATGCCGGCGCCCATCATCCCGGCGCCCAGCACCGCCACCTTGGTGGCGCGGAAGGTCTCGAAGCCTTCGGGCCGCAGCTTGCCGGCGTTGATCGCCTGGAGGTCGAAGAAGAACGCCTGGATCATGTTCTTGGAGTTCTGGCCGACGACCAGCTTGGTCAGGTAGCGCGACTCGATCCGCGACGCGGTGTCGAAGTCGACGCTTGCGCCTTCGACCACGGCCGACAGGATCGCCTGCTGGGCGGGATAGACGGCGCCCTTGGTCTGCTGGCGCAGCAGCGCGGGGAAGGCCGGCAGGAACGCCGCCAGCGCCGGGGACTTCGGCGTACCCCCGGGCATCTTGTAGCCCGGGCGGTCCCAGGCGTTGTACGCCGCCGCCTCCTCGTCGCGGTGGTCCAGGATCCAGGCCTTCGCGGCCGGCAGCAGCTCCTCGCGGGTCGGCACCAGCTCGTCGACCAGGCCCTTCTCGAGGGCCGCGGCAGGCTTGAAGCGGGTACCTGGGAGCAGCACGTCCATCAGCGCCGACTGGATGCCGAGCATCCGGGTCACCCTGGTCACGCCGCCACCGCCGGGCAGCAGGCCCAGCGAGGCCTCGGGCAGACCGACCTCGGCCTTGGGGTCGTCGACCAGGATCCGGCGCTGGCAGGCCAGGGTGATCTCGTAGCCGCCACCGAGGGCCGCGCCGTTGATCGCGGCCACGACGGGGCGGGGGTACTTCTCCAGCGAGCGCAGGGTCGCCTTGACGCCCTCGATGAACGCGAAGATGGCCGGCGCGTCGGCCGGCGTCGCCTGCACCGTGGTCTTGAGGTTGGCGCCGGCGAAGAAGGTCTTCTTGGCGCTGGTGACGACGACGCCCGTGACGCTCTGTGGATCACCGGCGATCTCCGTCTCGAGGCGGGCCACGGCCGCCGCCATCGAGCGTTGGTAGAGCTCGTCCATGGTGTTGGCGCTCGCGGTCGGGTCGTCGAGGGTCAGGGTGACGATGCCGTCGGCGTCCTTGTCGTAGCGGACGGCGGTCTCGGCGGTGTCCTGCGTGGTGGTCACGTGGCCCTCTCAGACGATCTCGACGATGGTGGCGATGCCCATGCCGCCGCCGACGCAGAGCGTGGCGAGGCCGCGGCGCAGGTCGCGACGGCGGAGCTCGTCGACGAGGGTGCCGAGCAGCATCGCCCCGGTGGCGCCGAGCGGGTGGCCCATGGCGATGGCGCCGCCGTTGACGTTGGTGACCTCGTGGTCGATGCCCATGTCCTTCATGAACCGCATCGCCACGGCGGCGAAGGCCTCGTTCATCTCCCACAGGTCGATGTCGCCGACCTCGAGGCCGGCCTTGGCCAGCGCCTTGCGGGCCGCCGGCGCGGGGCCGGTCAGCATGATCGTCGGGTCGGCACCGGACACCGCCACCGAGACGATGCGCGCCCGCGGGGTGAGACCGAGCTCCGTGCCGAGCGCCTCCGAGCCGATGGCCATCACCGCTGCCCCGTCGACGATGCCCGAGGAGTTGCCTGCGTGGTGGACGTGGTCGATCTGCTCCACCCAGTGGTACTTCTCGAGCGCCACGTCGTCGAAGCCGGCGTCGCGGCCCAGGTCGGCGAAGGACGGCTTGAGCCCGGCGAGCCCCTCGACGCTGGTGTCGGGGCGGATCAGCTCGTCGTGCTCCAGGACGGTGATGCCGTTGCGGTCCTTGACGGGGACCACCGAGTCGGCGAAGTAGCCGTTGGCCCACGCCTTGGCGGCGCGGTGGTGGGACTCGGCGGCATAGGCGTCGACGTCGCCGCGCGACCAACCCTCGAGGGTGGCGATGAGGTCGGCACCGATGCCTTGGGGTACGAAGCCGGTGGTGAGCGCAGTGGCCGGGTCGGCCGCCCAGGCGCCGCCGTCGGAGCCCATCGGCACCCGGCTCATCGACTCCACGCCGCCGGCGAGGATCAGGTCCTCGAAGCCGCTGCGGACCCGGGCCGCGGCCTGGTTGACGGCCTCGAGGCCGCTCGCGCAGAAGCGGTTGAGCTGCACGCCCGAAACGGTCTCGGGATAGCCCGCGGCCAGCGCCGCCGTCTTGGCGATGTCGCCGCCCTGCTCGCCCAGCGGCGAGACGACACCGAGTACGACGTCGTCGATCCGGTTGGTGTCGAGGCCGGGGTTGCGGACGCGGATCTCCTCGAGGAGGCCCACGATCAGGTCGATGGGCTTGACCTCGTGGAGCGCACCGACGGCCTTGCCCTTGCCGCGCGGCGTACGGATGTGGTCGAACACGAAGGCTTCAGCCATGGTCATTCCCTTGCTCGTCCGGATCCTGCGATTGTGACACCATTACTGTCACCATCGTCAAGGCGACCGCGTGAGGCGTCGGTCACCCGACGACGACATAGGCATCAGGCAAGGGGTCAGAAGTGCTGCTGACGCTCGAGGAGCTGACCGACCGGGTCGGGATGAGCGTGCGCAACGTGCGCTTCTACACGACGCGCGGGTTGGTGCCACCGCCGATCCGCCGCGGCCGGTCGGGGTTCTACTCCGCCGACCACGTGGCCCGGCTGGAGCTGGTGCAGGAGCTGCAGAGCCACGGGTTCACGCTGGCGGCCATCGAACGCTACGTCGCCGGCATCCCCGAGTCGGCGACGCCCGAAGACATCGCCCTGCACCGCACGATGCTCGCCCCGTGGCAGGCCGAGCGGCCGGTCGAGCTGACCCGGGCGGAGCTGTCTCGGCGCGCGGGCCGCACCCTCGACGAGGCCGACCTGGCCACGCTGACCGCACTGGGCATCGTCGAGCCCCGGCCGAAGGGCCGCTACCGCGTGGCCATCGCGCACCTGTCGGTCGGCCTCGGGCTGCTCGACCTCGGGTTCCCGCCCGAGGCCGCGCGGGCCGCGGCCGAGGTGTACGCCGCCCACGGTCGCCAGGTGGCCGAGGAGCTCTACGGGCTGTTCCGCACGATGGTGTGGCCGGCGTTCAAGGAGTCCGGAGAGTCGCCCGACAAGCTCCGCGAGGTCGTGGAGCGGCTCAAGCCGCTGTCGATGGCCTCGCTCGTGTCGGCGTACGAGCTGGCGATGGACGACGCCAAGCGAGCCGGGATCGCCCGTCGGGCGGGCGACGACGAAGCGGCCAAGACCGGCTCCTGAACGCACTCGTGCCCCGGGCCGCGCGGGCCTGCGCGATTCTCCGGGGCACGGGTGCGACTGAACCGTGAGGCCTACTTCTTGTAGGCGTCCTTCACGTCGTCCGCGGCGTCCTTGACGTGCTCACCGGCGTTCTTGATGCTCGCGTCGGTCTGGTCGGCCTTGCCCTCGGCCTCCAGGCGCTCGTTGTCGGTGGCGTCCCCGACGCCTTCCTTGACCTTGCCCTTGGCGTCTTCGGCCTTGTTCTCGATCTTGTCCCCAAAACCCATGTGAAGCGCCTCCAAGTAGTCGTGGTTGATCCTCCCCCAGACTGACATCGCGGGGGCCACCGTGAATCACCCCGATGGGTGACGCTGCACAGCCCCGGCGGGGTAGTCCCTGACGAATGGGTTGCTTCTCGATGCTCTAGGCAACCCAAACGTCAGGGACTATGCGGCGAACGCGCTCAGGCCTGGACGGCGGCGCCCGAGGCGATCAGGTCGTCGACGTCCTCGATGCCCCAGGCGGCCAGGGCCGCGCGGGTGTCGATGCCGGCAGCTGGGGGTGGCGGCGAGGAGAGGGTGGCCTCGGTGCGCGAGAACCGCGGCGCCGGCGCCGGTTCGGGGGCGCCGGACCGGTCGACGTACACCTGGCGATCGACGAGGTGCGGGTGGCGCACCGCCTCGCTGAGCGGCAGCACCGGTGCCACGCAGGCGTCGCTGCCATCGAAGACCTCGGTCCACTCGGCCAGCGTCCTGGTGCGCACGGTCTCGGCGATGAGCGTCCGCAGGGCAGGGTGCTGGGCCGGGTCTTCGCGGTCGGGCGCGCTGTCGGCGATGCCGAGGAGGTCGACGAAGGCGGCGTAGAACTGCGGCTCGAGAGGGCCGACCGAGAGGTGCCGCCCGTCGGCGGTCTCGTAGAGGTCGTAGAACGGCGCGCCGCCGTCGAGCAGGTTGGCCGCGCGCCGCTCGGTCGCCATCCCGCTCGCCAGGTGGCTGGCGGTCATCGCGTTGAGGTGGGCGGTGCCATCGACGATGGCCGCGTCGACCACCTGGCCACGACCCGACACGCGGGCCTCCAACAGGGCGGCGAGGACACCGATGACCAGGTACGTCGAGCCGCCGCCGAAGTCGCCGACGAGGTTGGTCGGGAAGTGCGGCCTTTCGGGGTCCTGCCCCAGCCCGAACAGCGCACCGGTGATGGCGACGTAGTTGAGGTCGTGACCGGCCGTCATCGCGAGCGGGCCGCTCTGCCCCCAGCCGGTCACCCGGCCGTAGACCAGCCGCGGGTTGCGTTCATGGCACGCGTCGGGGCCGAGACCCAGCCGCTCGGTGACACCGGGGCGCAGCCCCTCGACCAGCACGTCGGCGGACTCGACCAGGCGCAGCACCGTGGCCACGCCCTCGGGGTGCTTGAGGTCGAGGGCGACGCTCGGCCGGCCGCGGTTGAGGAAGTCGTGCGTCCCACCCGTCAGCGGCTGGCCTCCCGGGCGGTCGACCCGGATCACGTCGGCACCCAGGTCGGCCAGGATCATGCAGGCGTGCGGACCCGGCCCGATCCCGGCCAGCTCGACGACGCGTACGCCGCGCAGCGGTCCGGTCCCCTGGCCCAGCTCGATGCTCATGGTCGCGATGCTGTCAGAGCACCCGGCGCAGGAACTGCCGGGTGCGCTCCTCGTGGGGCGTCTCGAAGATCTCAGCGGGGGTGCCCTGCTCGAGGATCGCGCCGTCGTGGAGGAAGCAGACCCTGGTGGCCACGTCGCGGGCGAAGGCCATCTCGTGGGTGGCCAGCACCATGGTGGTCCCGTCCAGGGCCAGCCGGCGGATGATCTCCAGCACCTCGCCGGTCAGCTCGGGGTCGAGGGCAGCGGTCACCTCGTCGAGCAGCAGCAGGGCCGGGTCGGTGGCCAGCGCACGCGCCATCGCGACCCGCTGCTGCTGGCCGCCGGAGAGCCGGTCTGGGTGCTCGGTCGCCTTGTCGGCCAGGCCGAAGCTGTCGAGGAGCTCGCGGGCCTTCGCCTCGGCGGCGGACGCGGCCAGGCCGTGCACCTTGCGCGGCGCGAGGGTCAGGTTGTCCAGCACGGTCAGGTGCGGGAACAGGTTGTAGGCCTGGAAGACGATGCCCATCCGCTGCCGGACGGCGCGGGCGTCGACGCGCGGGTCGGAGATGTCCTCTCCCTCGAACCAGATCGACCCGTCGTCGATGTCCTCCAGCAGGTCCAGGCAGCGCAGCAGCGTGGACTTGCCGGAGCCCGACGACCCGATCAGGCAGATCACGTCGTGCGGCTCGACCACCAGGTCGATGCCGCGGAGCACCACCTTGTCTCCGTAGGCCTTGCGCACGCCCTCGGCGCGCAGCACCGGCTCCGGTGTCTGCTCGTCGACCGTGCCGCTCAGCTCGGCTGAATTCACCTGACCCCCGCCCGCTCGCGGCGCATCATCCGCCGCCCGACCCAGTCGGTGAACCGCGCCAACGGGATGGTCAGTGCCACGAACAGCACCGCGACCACGACGATCGGCGTGTAGTTGAAGTAGTACGCCGCGTAGTCCTGCGCGGTGAACAACGCCTCGAACACGAAGATCGCCGACAGCAGTGCGGTGTCCTTCTGCAGCGAGATGAAGTCGTTCAGCAGCGGCGGGACGACCCGACGCGTGGCCTGCGGCAGGATCACGTAGCGCATCGCCTGGCCGTGCGAGAGCCCGAGCGCGTCGGCGCTGGCGACCTGCGAGGGGTGGATCGAGTCGATGCCGGCCCGGAAGACCTCGGCCACGTAGGCGCCGTACGACAGCACGAGCGCCCCGAGGCCCAGCCAGAAGGGGTTGGTGGTGACGCCCCGGAGCTGGAGGGCCGGGATCCCGAAGCCCGCGAGCACCACGACCAGGAGGGTCGGCATGCCTCGGAACAGGTCGGTGTAGAGCACGGCCAGCAGCCGGACGGGGAACAGCGCGGCCGAGGTCGTCGACCGCACCACCGCCACCAGGGCCCCGAGCACCAGGATCAACGGCTCGGCCATCATGAAGAGCAGCACGTTCTTGGCGAAGCCCTTGAGCACCGCCGGCCAGGCCGCCTTGGCGTCGTCCCAGGAGAAGAAGAACTCCCGCACCCGCGGCCATCCCGGCGAGGTCAGGATGCCGACGAGCAGCAGCCCCAGCACCACCACCGTGGCGATGGTCGCGATGGTCGCCGAGCGGCGTCGCATCCGACGGCGGAGCGCGTCTCGCTCGACCTGCCGAAGGCTCGGTGACCAGTTGGGCTCGCCTGCGGGCATCCGCTACGGGGTGAGTTGCGGGACGTCGACCACGTCGCTGAGCCAGCGCTGCTCGATGGAGTCGAGGGTGCCGTCCTCGCGCAGCACACTCAGCGCCTGGTTGACACACTCGACGAGCGGCGAGCCCTTCTCGAAGAGCATGCCGAACTCCTCCTGCTGTCCGGTCTCCGGCTGGAACTGCCCGACGATGGTTCCCTTCGGGATCTCCACGGCAGTGATGTAGAAGGCGGTCGGCAGGTCGGCGAGGATCGCGTCGACCTGGTCGTTGAGCAGCGCCTGCTTCGCGGCGTTGGTGTCCTTGAAGACGATCGGGTCGGAGTCGGGCTGGATCACGTCGCGGATCGCGGTCAGCGAGGTGGTGCCGGTCTGCGCGCCCAGCCGAAGGCCCTTGAGCTGCTCGACGCTGGTGATGCCGTCCGCGTCGGGGCCCTTGAGCATGATCACGGCCTGCGAGGCGGCGTAGTAGCCGTCGGAGAAGTCGACGACCTCGGCCCGGGCGGGCGTGATGGAGATCTGGTTGATGTCGAAGTCGAACCTGCCCTGCTGGCCCGGCGCGTACGACGAGTTGAACGGCACCTTCGTCCACTGCACCTGGTCGCCGGTGAAGCCGAGCTTCTCGGCCACGGCGTACGCCACCGCCGACTCGAAGCCCTCGCCGTTGGTCGGGTCGTTCTTGGAGAACCACGGGTCGTACGCCGGGGAGTCGGTGCCGATCGTGAGCGTGCCGGGCGTGCGCACGACGTCGGCGGCACACGCGGCCGGGTCGACACTTGCCGAGCCGCTGTCGCTGGGGGCCGTTGAAGCGGTGTCGGTGGCGGTGGTGCTGCTGTCATCGACGGGAGCACAGGCCAGCGCGAGGAACAGGACGGGAGCCACACCGAGGGCCAGCAGAGGACGCGGCATTCGCATGACCGCATCGTAGGGCTCAGGCGGTTGCCGGACCGTCAGCGCTGCGCGTGGTGATCGTGGCCATGCAGGTCGTGGACCACCGCGTGCCCCTTGCCACGCACCATCAGGTAGTGGTTCACCGGCACCGTCAGCACGAAGGCGACCGCCAGCGACGCGGCCAGCGACCACCAGAAGAGCCCGGTCGCCAGGCCCGCCACCATCGCGCCGGGCACCAGGACCAGGAACGCGTTGTCGACGATCTCCATGGTCAGGATCGAGAGGGTGTCGGACGCCAGCGCGGTGCGCACGGCGGTGCGGGTGTCGAGGCCGGCCCGGCGCACTGCGGAGAAGGTCAGCAGGTAGCCGAAGAAGAAGGCCAGCACGACTGCCAGCGCGATGCTCGGCACCGTCGACCAGCCCCACCACGTCGACAGGAACATGCCCAGCACCTCACCGATCGCACAACCGGTGAGGCAGTGCAGGGTCGCGCTGACGGCCATCCTCCAGGAGTCGCTCACGCACCCACCATATACCCCGAGGGGGTATTGCTGCAAGGCACCGTGAGCCGGGCCGAATTTTCATGTAACGCGGTGTCCGGGTGACTTCCCCAGCGTTCGAACGCGTGGGAGGTCCGGCTAACACCGCGTTACATGGGGTGCGACCTGTGGAGACCTACTTGAGCAGGCCGGCCTTGCGACCGAGCTTGTCGGCGAGCTCGCCCGGGTCGAGGGTGCCGGCGATGATCCGCGAGGTCGCCCAGCGCGAGGTGTCGATGCCGGACAGCTTCTCGAACAGCGGCAGGTCAGCCGCGAACCGCTCGGCCAGCCGGGTGATGTCCTCGGCCATCGGGGGCCGGGCGTCGACGTCGGGGCTGGCGTTCTTGGCCTGCGGCGCCGGCGGGTCCTGGAACGTGCCGATGTCGAGGAAGTCGGTGAGCGTGTTGAGCAGCGCGTCGCGGTCGCTGACCACGTCGATGAAGTCGAGCAGCAGCCACTTGTCGCGGTCGGGGTAGACGTCGAAGGCCCGCTCGAGCTGGGCGCCGTACAGGCCGCGCGTCACCAGCGCCCGCTTGCGCAGGTCGCCGGGCTGCCAGCCCTCCGGCACGTCGGCCGGCACCGTCTCGAAGGTGTCCTGGGCGATGGCCTGGGCAAACTGGGGGAAGCCGGCGTGCCGCGCGTAGTCCATCTGCCACTGCGAGAAGGCCCGCTCGATCGGGTCGCGGAAGCTGGCGATGAGCAACATGTCGGGGTTGTAGCGGTGCATCCGCTCGAGCGCGTGCGGCCAGAAGAGATAGGCCGGGGTGTAGTCACCGGCGATCTTCTGACGTTCCGTACGCCGCGGCGACTGGTAGCCGGAGTAGTCCGGGGCGTCCCAGTCGAGGAAGTCCTTGTCGAAGAAGTGCCGCTCCTTGCGCTCTCCCCGGGCCACGTGGCGGTGGCGCAGCAGGTAGAACGCGATGGTGCTGGTGGCAGCCTTCTGGACACCGACCAGGGCGAACGAGATGGGCAGCTGGCCCAAGGTCTCGGGGGGCGCACCGGCCGATGCGTGCTGTGGCTGGACACTCATGTGTCCGAGCACCTCCTGGATCCGATGGCTGATCGGGGGGCCGATCAGGCGTCCGGCCAGTCTCTCATAGAGGCGCCGTGCGCCCCGTTTCGGTTCTCTGTGCAGGAGGCCTGCCTCGGCATGGGTCACGCCAGTGAGACGCCCTCACGGGGCTCCAGGTTCGCTGCGACTTTCCGCGATGGTCGAGCGCCTCGCTGCGGCGTCGGGTGCCGACGACTCCTAGGGTGTCTGCGTGAGAACGACGACGATCGGGTGCGGATACCTCGGCACCACGCATGCCGCGTGCATGGCGGAGCTCGGCTACGAGGTGCTCGGGTTGGAGGTCGACCCCGACAAGCTGGCGATGCTGCGCGAGGGGAAGGCGCCGGTCTACGAGCCGGGACTGGCCGACCTGTTGGCCGAGCACGTGGCGTCGGGACGGCTCCGGTTCACCGACTCCTACGAGGAGGCCGCGGCCTTCGGCGAGATCCACTTCCTGTGCCTCGGCACGCCCCAGCGCCGCGACGGCATGGGCGCCGACGTCAGCCAGGTCGAGTACGCCATCGAGCACCTGGCGCCGCACCTGACCGGGCCCGCGCTGCTGGTCGGCAAGTCGACCGTGCCGGTCGGCACCGCCGAGCGGATGGCCGCGCGCCTGGACGAGCTGGTCCCGGCCGGCGTGGGCGCCGAGCTGGCCTGGAACCCCGAGTTCCTCCGCGAGGGCTTCGCCGTCAAGGACACGCTGACTCCTGACCGCATCGTGTTCGGGGTGCGGTCGGAGGCCGCGGAGAAGCGGCTGCGCGAGTTCTACGCGCCGGTGCTCGACCTCGGCACGCCGGTCGTGGTCACCGACTACGCCACCGCCGAGCTGGTGAAGGTCACCGCCAACGCCTTCTTGGCCACCAAGATCTCCTTCATCAACGCCGTCGCCGAGGTGTGCGAGGTGGCGGGCGCCGACGTGGTCGCGCTGGCCGACGCGATCGGGTACGACGAGCGGATCGGCCGCAAGTTCCTCGGCGCCGGCATCGGCTTCGGCGGCGGCTGCCTGCCCAAGGACCTGCGGGCCTTCCTGCACCGGGCCGGCGAGCTCGGCGTCGAGAACCTGACGGGACTGCTCGGCGAGGTCGACGCGATCAACCAGCACCAGCGCGAACGGGTCGTCCAGATCGCCACCACGATGATCGGCGGCTGGCTCTCGGGCGCGCGGGTGGCGGTATGGGGTGCGGCCTTCAAGCCGGGCACCGACGACGTCCGTGACTCGCCGGCGCTCTGGATCGCCGGGCAGCTGCACCTGCGCGGCGCCCAGGTCACGATCTACGACCCGAAGGCCGGCGAGACCGCGCAGGCGGCGTACCCGACGATGCGCTACGCCACCGACCCCATCGAGGCCTGCGCCGACGCCGAGCTGGTGATGCACATGACCGAGTGGCCGGAGTTCCGCGACGTCGACATCGATGCCGTCGGCGCCGCCGTGAGCCGCAAGCAGCTGCTCGACGGCCGCAACGTGCTCGACCTCGGCAGCTGGCGGACCGCCGGCTGGACCGCCCGCGGCCTCGGCCGCCACTGACCTCCGCTGGTTGAGGAAGGCGCGCTAGCGCCTGTCTCGAAACCCGGTGAGAAGTCGGGCGACCGCAATTGGCGGGGGTCGATGCCGCTCGTTCCGTCACCGGGTAACGAGTGAGGTTGCGCTGCGCTTCCTCCTCAACCAACAATCGGGAGCTCGTCGGGCGAGACCTCGAGCAGGCGGCTGGGGGCGAAGCCGGGGCGGATCTCGGCGACCCGGGCGGGGTCGAGGAGGTAGTCCATGTCGACCTGCCAGGTGTGGCCGGCGGCGTTGCGGCGCAGCAGGTAGCCGAGCCCATGGGTGCGGTAGATCGCGGCGCCGGCCCGGGTGACGGCGGCGAGCAGCTGGGCGTCGACGTACCTCCGGACGCTGCGGAAGCTGCCGACCTCGCGCAGCAGCCCGCGCTCGACGAGCATGGTGCCGCCGGCCACGAAGTGCGCGTACAGCTCGGCCCGGTGACCGCGTCGGACGGTGACGTCCTTGGGGGCCAGGTAGTGGTACTCCGACGGCATGCCGACCAGCTCGGCGCCGGAGTAGGCGCGGGCGAGGAGCAGGTCGGCGACGAAGTCGGGGCCGTACCAGTCGTCGTCGTCCATCTTCAGCACCAGGTCGCCGTCGGCGGCGGCCACGGCACCGGCCAGCACGTCGCCGAAAAGCACCGACTCCTCCTGCGGCACCAGCACGAGTCTCTCGGCGAGCGCGGGACCCGCAAGGGCGCGCACCTCGGCGGCGTCGGGCGAGAAACCGTGCGGGGCCAGCACCAGCTGCACGTCGACGCCGCGCTGCTTGGCCACCTGGTGCAGTGCGAACGTCAGCATGTCCGGCCGCTTGGTGGCGAGCACGATGCTGACCGACGGCTCCGCCGCCACGCGTACGCCGGCCTGCGCGGCCAGCCGCCGCCGCCAGGCCGCCTGGGAGAAGGAACGAAGCGCCGCACGCCGGAGCACCACGGAGTGCTCTTCGCGGGCGACCGCGTCGTCGAGGTCGACGGGGGCCGTCAGCGCCTCGATGAACTCCGGGGCCTCGAGCCACCGGGGGATCTCCGCGTCGACCGAGCGCAGCGCGACCGGGACGCCGGCCATCGCGAGGCCGGCGACCAGTGCGACGTCTTGCGAGCGTTCGAGCGTGCCGCGCACCCCCCTCGACGACCGAAGCGAACGCACCAGCGACTCGGTCGGGTCGCTGGACAGCGAGGCCAGCTCGACCTCAGGCCCGTCGACGTCGGCCTCGAACCCGGTCGGGTTGAGCACGCGCTCGTCGAGGGCGCCGATCCCGACGATGCTGCCGGGCAAGAGTGCGGGGCGGCCGGTGACGTGGTGGACAGGAAGGGTCTCGGGGACGTTCCCGAGGACGACGTCGGGCGGCACGTCGCGCTCCTCCAGCGGCACATCCGGCCCCGAGCCGTCGTCGACGACAAGGCCACCTGCGCCTTCGGGGCCAGGCCACACCGACTGCCGGCCGAGCTCGCGGACGACGTTGGCCGCACGGACGGGCTGCTCGAAGCGGGCCACGAGCAGGTAGCCGTCGGCCACGGGCTGGGCCCGGAACGCCCTGAGGGGCGGCCACTCGGGACGCGGCACCAGCCCCAGCGCGGCACGCTGCCGACGCGATCCAGACCGCGACGACCGGCGCGCGCACGGCGTGCGGCAGCACGGCGGCCCGCAGGCCCGCCCGATCCGCGACGGTGACCAGCACCCGGTCGTACTTGCCCTTCAGCTCACGGGCCGGCAGCTCCACGACATCGACCCGACCCGGCTCGACCGTCGTCGATCCCGACGCAGCGAGGACCAGTCCGTCGCCGTCCTGGTCCAGGAACGCCGCAACGGCACCCGGCAGATCAGACATCGACCCCGCCGGACACGCGGTCGTCGAAGCGCTGCCGCCGAACGAGTGGGCGCTCGGCCCGGGGCAGCCAGGTGTCGGCGACGTAGTCGATGACGTGCACCCCGGCCGGCGCCTCGATGCGGAACAGCCCGGGCACCTCCTCGCCGCGGCCCTCCTGCAGCGCGGTGTAGACCTCCCACTCGCGGTACTTGCGCGGCGCCCGTGCCTTGTCGAAGTCACCGGCCGTGCTCCAGTGGGCGAACTCGTCGGCGTCGAGCCACTTCAGCTCCACGCACAGCCCTTCGGGCAGCACGATCCGCTCCGAGGTGTCGGGGAACTCGCGCACCTCCCACTCGAAGGCCTTCACGAACGTGAACTCCGGGCCCATCGGATAGACCCACGGTTCGAGGAACTTGAAGCCCAGGTCGATCCAGGCCACCGACTCGCTCTCGATGCTGAGCGGATGCCGCGGCACCGCCACCACGGCCCCGGAGTCCTCCAGCTGCCAGGCCACGTCAGCCAGCGCGCCGACGCCCTCGCGGGTCAGCACCATGTCGCCGTCCCACTTCATCGAGTAGGTCGTGCGCACGTGGCTGAACGACCAGTTGTAGAAGTGCGTCAGCGAGTGCACGGAGTCGGGCGGGGTCGTGAGGTGCTCCGTGCCGGCCCGGCTGACGCGGAAGGGATAGGTCAGCATCGTGAAGCGGTCGCCGGCGCCGACCGACTCCGCGACCGACCGCGCCACCTCGGGCGTGCCGTCGTCGGACTGGTTGTCGACCAGCACGATGTGCTGGACCGCCTCGAACATCGGCGGCAGCACCCACGGCAGGTTGCGCGCCTCGTTCTTGACGCGGAACACGCACGTCAGCCCGGGCTTCAGCGGCCCGTCGTTCCAGGGCCAGCGCACATCGTGGTCGGGGTACCCCTCCAGGCAGGGGATATCTGCCTCCTGCTGAGCCACGTCGGGCTCAGCGCTCCCGGCCGATGGCCTTGCGCAGCCCGCGCCGGGCGGACGCCGGCATCAGGGCGCGTACGCCGTGCGGGATCCGGTCGGCCCCGCGAGCAGGCGGGGGCCGGCCGGCGGCGCCGTCGGCGTACCCCTCGCGGCGGGCGGCCAGCGACGACGACGACGCCACCGCCTCGGCCTCCTCGTAGAACGCGGCGTACGCCGCGCGCATCTCGTCAAGTGAGGCGTGCACGTCGGGGCGGTCGCCGCCCTCGTCGGCCAGCTTGTTGAGGGCCTGCCAGCTCTCCTCGGCGATGTCGCGGAGCCGGGCCGGCACGTCGACGTCGTCCCACGTCAGCTGCACGCGACGCAGGTCGGGATCGATGAACTGGTGCACCCGCCGGATGTCGTTGGCCGACGCGCGCTTGACCGCGAAGAGGTCGAACTGCTGGCCGATGCCGAACAGCGGGATCGTCCAGTCCTTGAGCAGGTCCTCGTAGCGGACGAATGCGCGTGCCGAACCCCGCGTGGCCCGCTCGGTGTGCAGCATCATGTTGACCCACGCGGCCGTGCGGTCGACCTCGCCGAACCTCGTGGCGTAGTAGCGCTGCTTGCTGCCGACCACCTCGGTCACCGGCCGGAGCATCGTCACGTAGGCCGGCGCCGCCTCGCAGCGCAGCGCGGCCGAGCGCCAGAGGCCGAGGAACCACGCCAGCCGCGGGTCCTTCACGACGAGCTCGGGGCCGGCCTCCAGAGACTCAGCCTCGTCGAACTGCTGCTCGAGCCAGGTGTGCAGGCGGGTCCGCAGCGGCTCGATGTTGCTGAGCTTGCCGGCCTCGAACCAGGCAGCCGGCCGGGCGTCGGAGACCGCCACGTTGCAGCGCTGGAGCAGCTCGGTGTGCAGGTCGACGACCCACTGCGGCTCCCCGAAGCCCTTGGGGTTGGTCTCGTCGGCGACCACCTCGGGCTGGGGGACATGCATGCCCAGCGTCTGCAACGCCCCCGACATCGTGCTGGTGCCGCTGCGGCCGGAGCCGACCACGAAGACGACACGCCTCTTGGCCGGGACCGCGAGCTCGGCTTCGACCGCAGCGTCGCTGATCGGGTCGGCGGACGGGGACATGGCGGACAGCCTACTAACGGCGGGTGCCGTCTCCTGCCTCAGTCGCGACGGCCCAGCAGGCCCGCCACCTTGTCGCGCAACGAGGCCGCCGGAGGTGGTGCCGCGACGTCGGCCGGCGGCTCGTCGTCGGACCCCGCCGGAGACCCAGCCGACCACCCGCGTGGCGAGTCAGGTGCGGGGCCGTCGTCGTAGTCCCAGGCGGCGACCGGGTCCTCGGCCTTGCCAGCGGTGCCCTGCATCCGCGGCCGGTGCACCTGGTCGCACGGCAGGAAGCCGACCTCGGCCGCCTCGAAGGTCCAGGCGCCGAACAGCTCGTCGAGCACGTCGTCCATGAACTCGCCCGACTTGATCACCCGGTGCGCGCGCGCCACGGCGGCCGTGCGCTCGATGCGGGCCACCGAGCCGTCGGGCATCCGCACGATCCGGAGGCCGTGGTGGCTGCGTTCGAGGTTGGCCAGCAGCCGGGCGACCGTCTTGTGGGTCGGCGCCCAGTCGGCGTTCTCGAGGGTCATCCGGAACATCGCGGGACACCGACCGTCTGGCAGCTCGGACACGAGACGGACCCGTGGGTCCCCGACGTACGACGCGTGGATCAGGCGGGTGTCGAGCATCGGGTCTTCCAGCGGATGGATGCGCTCGTCGCCCAGCTCGCTCCACGGGCCGATCAGCGTGACGGCGAGGTCGGGCAGGGTGCCGTTGAGCAGCGAGTCGACGGTGGCGATCACCGGCCCGAACGACAGCTCGCGGGTGTCGAGCACGACCTCGAGGTAGGGCACGGAGTAGAGCCGGCCGGCCCGGCGCTTGTTGCGCAGCTCGGGCAGCCGGTCGGACAGGAAGCAGTCGTTGTAGTCGTTGACCTCGGCGCGCCGGGTCATCACGTGGGTCCGGCCGAGGTGCCAGCTGCGCGCCTCGCGGTCGGGCAGGAAGACGGCGCCGGCCTCGCCCAGCCGGTAGCCGAGTGCGATGTCCTCGCCGAGCCGCAGGGTGGTGTCCATGCCGCCGGAGTCGACGTAGAGGTCGCGCATCAGCGACGCGGTGGCGCCGGTGTTGAGACGGCAGGCACGCGGGCCGATGGTGCGCAGGTCGTCGAAGCGGGCGTACCACCGCTCCACCCACTCGTGCACCTCGAGGACCTCGGGAGGGAAGTAGTCCTCGAGATCGCCCGCACGCACGGCATCGCCGACCACCGACGGCGAGACCCCGTCGAGCGGCGCGGGGTCGACGAACCACTTGTGGCCGAGCACCACGGCGTAGTCGACCTCGTGGTGCCAGCGCAGCTGCGCCTCGACGTGCTCGCGCGCGGGCAGCATGTCGGCGTCGAGCCAGTGGATGACGTCACCCTCGGCGGCCTGGGCACCCAGGTGACAAGCGTTGGCGCGGCCCCAGCCCTGCTCGACCTGGATGATCCGGGCATTGTCGGGGCGCACCTCGGGCAGCTCCAGCGGTGGCATGCCGGCCTGCAGTCCGTCGTCGACGACGATCAGCTCGAGCAGGTGCTGGGGGTATGACTGCGCGGCCAGACCGGCGAGCACGAAGGGGAGCGTGCGATGCGCGCCGTAGGCGGGCATCACGATGCTGACGTTGAGGTGGGGCTGCCACTGACCCAGGGGCGGCACGAGCAGGGAGCCCCACTCGTTGCGGCGTACCCGCGGCTGCGAGCTCGTCACCTTGCCTCCACCCGTCCCGGCTCCCGCTGAGCCGACTCGGCCTGTCTCGGGTCCTTCGGTCCCGGCAGCCTAGCCCTCCGCGGACGAGGCTACGGCACCCGACCGGGCCGCCGTCGCTCGTACACTCGCCGCATGTCCGAGCCGTCGCAGGAGACGCTGGCCCTGCAGCTGACAGAGGCCCGGGCGGAGATCGAGCGGCTGCGGGGACGCGTGAAGCAGCTCCGCGACCGAGCGGACGGATCAGCCGGCGACCGCGAGCTCGGCTATGTCTTCGTGATGACCTACGGCCGGTCGGGCTCGACGCTGTTGATGGGGCTGCTCAACACCATCCCCGGCTACCTCATCCGCGGCGAGAACGACGACGCCCTCCAGCACCTCTACGAGTTCCACCGCAGCTGCGTCGCGCGAAGCCAGTTCTGGCCGGTCGACCGGGTGCGGATGCGCACCGATCCCTTCTTCGGCATCGGCGACTTCCCGCCCGCAAGGTCGATCGCCGGCGCCCGGCGGCTGGCCATCGACACGTTGCTGCGCCCCAAGCCCGACACCCGGGTCACCGGGTTCAAGGAGATCCGGTGGTGGCGCCACGACGACCTCGACGCGTACGTCGGGTGGCTGCGCGAGGTCTTTCCCGGCGCGCGGTTCCTCGTCAACACCCGCGACCACGCGGCCGTGCTCAAGAGCAAGTGGTGGGCCAAGGGAGGCGACAAGTCCGAGCACCTCGCCGAGGTCGAGGCCAAGATCCTGGCCGCCGCCGACCACCTCGGCGACGCGGCGTACCGGGTGCACTTCGACGACTACGTCGCCGACCCGGGCACCCTCGAACCGATGTTCGCCTGGCTCGGCGAGACCTTCGACGAGGCGTCCGTCAAGGCGACGATGGCCAAGAAGCATTCGGTGTAGATCGCGCTGATCCGTCACGAACTGGCCGACCCGCCCGAAAGTTTCAGGCCTGTCAGCCGGTCTGGGTGTCTCTCGTCTCGCCGGCCGACGCGGCCTGCGAGCGGATCATGTCGGCGTACCACTCGAACGACCGCTTGGGGGTGCGCTTCAAGGTGTCGTAGTCGACGTGGATCAGCCCGAAGCGCTGGGTGAAGCCCTCGGCCCACTCGAAGTTGTCCATCAGCGACCAGGTGAAGTAGCCGCGGACGTCGACGCCGACGGAGATCGCCATGGCCACCGCGCGCAGATGAGCGTCGAGATAGTCGATGCGGGCCTGGTCGTCGACGACGCCGTGCTCGTCGGGCCCGGTGGCGTAGGAGCAGCCCGACTCCGTGATCATGATCGGCGGCAGCGCGGCGCGGTAGCGGGCCCGCAGGATGATCAGCCACTCCCGCAGCGCGTCGGGCACGACCGGCCAGCCGAAGTCGGTCGTCTCGTAGCCGACCAGGTCGACGAACTCGAAGGGGTTCTCCGAGCTCTCGTCGGCGGCGGCCACCCGGCGCGGGTTGTAGTAGTTGACGCCGTAGAAGTCGAGGGGCTGGCGGATGGTGGCCATGTCGCCGTCCTGGATCGACGGCTCGAGCAGCGGCGCGATGTCGAACGGGTAGCGGCCCAGCAGCATCGGCTCGGTGTACATGCCGTTCCACAGCGCGTCGAAGAGCTTGGTCGTGCCCACGTCGGCGGGGTCGTCAGTTGCGGGCCACATCGGCGAGTGGTTGTTGGCGCAGCCGACGCTGGTGGCCCCGGCGCGGCGCAGCTCGATGGCCGCCCGGCCGTGGGCGAGGAGCAGGTGGTGGGCGACGGGAAGCGCGTCGAAGAGCAGCTGGCGACCAGGGGCATGCTGGCCGAGCGCGTAGCCGTTGAAGGTCACCACGTTGGGCTCGTTGATCGGGATCCAGTGCTCGACGCGGTCGGCGAACCGCTCGCCGACCAGGGCGGCGTACTCGGCGAACCGGTCCACGGTGTCGCGGTTGAGCCAGCCGCCGTCGTCCTCGAGCGCCTGCGGCAGGTCCCAGTGGTAGAGCGTGACCATCGGGCCGATGCCGGCGTCGAGCAGGCCGTCGATGAGCCGGTCGTAGAAGTCCAGCCCGGCGGCGTTGGTCGGCCCGCGCCCGTCGGGCTGCACCCGCGGCCAGGAGATCGAGAACCGGTAGCTGTCGGCGCCCAGGTCGCGCATCAACGCGATGTCCTCGGCGTAGCGGTGGTAGTGGTCGCAGGCCACGTCGCCGGTCTGCGCGTCCTTGACCCGGCCGGGCTCGTGACTGAAGGTGTCCCAGATGCTCGGCCCCTTGCCGTCGGCAGCCGCGCCGCCCTCGATCTGGTACGACGCGGTGCTGGTGCCGAAGCGAAAGCCCGGCGGGAGCTGTGGGAACACGGTCGACATTGTGTCCGATGCAACCCTAACGGCGGGGCAGAACCAGCGCATCCGTCGTTTGGTTGCCGCGCCATGGCCTGAACGGGTGGTGCCGGGCCCCCGTTCGGGTGAGGCTGCTCCTAGGGCACCAGCACGCCCGGGTTGAGGATCCCGGTGGGGTCGAGCTCGGCCTTGACGGCCCGCAGCACCCGCACCCCGACCGGCCCGATCTCGGCCTCCAGCCACTCCAGGTGGTCGGTGCCGACGGCGTGGTGGTGGGTGATCGTCGCCCCGTTGGCCACGATCGCCTCGCTGGCCGCGCGCTTGGCCGCCTGCCACTGCACCAGCGGGTCGGCAGCCAGGCGGGCGGCGACCGTGAAGTAGAGCGAGCAGCCCGTCTCGTAGACGTGGGAGACATGGCACAGCACCAGCGCGGGCGCGCCGGACGAAGCCGTCAGCGAGTCCTCGAGCGCGGTCCGCACGGCGGCGTACAGCCCAGGGACTCCCGACCAGAACGTCGCGGTCTCCAGCGTCTCGACCAGCACGCCGGCGTCGAGCATCGAGTCCCGCAGGTACGGCGCCCGGAAGCGGCCCTCGGCCCACGACCGGCCGGGTTCCTCGCCGGCGGGCGTGCCGCCGAGTCCGGTGAGCATCGCGGTGACGGCCGCCCGCTGGGCGGCGACCCGCTCGGCCGTGCCTTCGTAGCCGGTGATCATCAGGCAACCCGACGATCCGCCGCCGATTGCGTCGGGGTCGGCGAGGTTGACCGCCGACTCGGACTCATCCGAGAGCCGGAGCACGGTCGGCAGCAGCCCGTCCTGCGCGAGCGTGCGCAGGGCCGCGGTGCCGGTGGCGAAGTCGGGCCAGCGCCAGCCCTCGTAGACCTGCGTCGTCGGCGCCCGGCGGACCCGCACGGTGACCGAGGTGATCACGCCGAACGCGCCCTCGGAGCCCAGCACGAGCTGGCGCAGGTCGGGGCCGGCCGCGCTGGCGGGGGCCACGCCGAGGGTGAGAGTCCCGGTGGGGGTCGCCACGGTCAGGCCGACGACCAGGGAGTCGAAACGGCCGTAGCCTGCCGAGGACTGTCCACTGGAACGGGTCGCGGCGAAGCCGCCGATCGAGGCGTACTCGAACGACTGCGGGAAGTGGCCGAGGGTCAGGCCGTGCTCGGCGAGCAGCGCCTCGGCCGCCGGCCCCCGGACACCCGGCTGGAAAGTGGCGGTCATCGACACCTCGTCGACGGCGACGAGGCGGTCGAGCCTGCCGAGGTCGAGGCTGATCACGCCGGCGTACCCCTCACGACGGGCGGCGAGCCCACCGGTGACGCTGGTGCCGCCGCCGAACGGGACGACCGCCACGTGGTGGGCCACGGCCACCGCGAGCACGGCCGCGACCTCGGCGTGCTCGCCGGGACGGACGACCACGTCGGGGGCGTCGGCGAGGTCTCCGGCCCGGGCGCGCAGCAGGTCGGACGTCGACTTGCCCCGCGTCCGCCGCCGGCGCAGGTGGTCGTCGACGAGGACGTGGTCGGCGCCGACCGCCTCGGTCAGTGCCTCCAGCACGTCGGGGAGCAACCCGCTGGTCGGCAGCGGCGCGGACTCGCCCGGGCCGGCCGACGCGGCATCGCCGGGCGGACCGAACACCGCCTCGACCAGCCCGCGCGCGCCCTCGGGCAGCGGCGCGGCGGCGGCCGGGTCGCCCCAGCGCAGGGGATGCATCTCAGCGGGCTCGGGCGGGGTCACGTGTTACAGTGTGACACATGACGTCACTTCGTCACAACGATGCTCCTCCGGTGCGCGACGGCTACCTCGACGCCGCCCGCGACTGCATCCTCGACGTCGGCTGGCGGCGGACGACGCTGACTGAAGTGGCCCGGCGGGCCGGCGTCTCCCGGATGACCATCTATCGCTCCTGGTCCGACATGGAGCAGCTGCTGGCCGACCTGATGACCCGCGAGTGGGGCGCCGTCGTCGCGGCAGCCGCGGCCGAGGACGCGAGCGGCGACGAGAAGGCGGTCGACCGCATCGTCGGCACGGCCGTCCGCGCGGTCGCTGCGCTGCGCGACAACGAGCTGTTCGTCCGCATCGTCGAGCTCGACCCCGAGCTGTTGCTGCCCTACCTGCTCTCCCGCCGGGGCCGCTCGCAGCAGGCCATCCTCGACCTGGTCACCGAGCAGCTGCGCGCCGGGCAGACACACGGCGAGGTCCGAGCCGGCGACCCCGGCGCGCTGGCCCGGGCCCTGGTGCTGACCACCCACGGCTTCGTGCTGTCGGCCCACACGATGGTCGACGACGCCGTCACCGAGGCCGACCTGGACGCCGAGCTCCGCGAGATCCTGACGCGTGCGGTGCGGCCGTGACGACCGCCAGCAAGATCGCCAGCGGCACGGCCGCGCTGCCCGACCGCTTCGACCTCGTGGTCGTCGGTCTCGGCGTCACCGGCGCCGGCGTCGCCCTCGACGCGGTCAGCCGCGGGCTCTCGGTGCTGGCCGTCGACGCCCACGACCTCGCGTTCGGCACCTCCCGATGGTCCTCGAAGCTCGTGCACGGTGGGCTGCGCTACCTCGCCCACGGGCAGGTCGGCGTGGCCCACGAGAGCGCCGTCGAGCGGCGGATCCTGATGGAGGTCACCGCACCCCACCTCACCCACGCCCTGCCGATGCTGGTGCCGCTGCACGAGACCGTCACGTCGCGGCAGGCCGGCATCACCCGCGGCGCCTTCCGCGCCGGCGACCTGCTGCGCCGAGGTGCGCGCACGGCCCGCGAGACGCTGCCCCCGCCGCGTCGGGTCTCGGCCACCGAGGCCCTGTCGCTCGCTCCCTCCCTGCGCACCGAGGGCCTGCGCGGCGGGCTGTTGGCCTGGGACGGCCAGCTCGAGGACGACGCCCGGCTGGTCATCACGATCGCCCGCACCGCCGCGGCGTACGGCGCCCACGTGCGCACCCGCGCCCGGGCGCTGAGCGCCGACGGCCGAGGCGTCCGGCTGCGTGACGAGACGACGGGCGCGGAGACCGAGATCGCCGCCGGCGCGGTCGTCAACGCCACCGGCGTCTGGGCCGGTGACCTGGCCGACGTACGGCTGCGCCCCAGCCGGGGCACCCACGTCGTGCTCCGCGCCGAGACGCTGCCGGGGCTGCGGGTGTGCATCACGGCGCCGATCCCGGGCAGCACCAGCCGGTTCGTGATGGCCCTCCCCCAGCCGGACGGCACGATCTACGTCGGCCTCACCGACGTGCCGGTCGAGGGCCCGGTCCCCGACGTGCCGGAGCCGACCGACGCCGAGATCGACTTCCTGCTCGACGTGCTGTCCTCGACCCTGGTTCGCCGGCTGGGTCGCGACGACGTGGTCGGCGCGTTCGCGGGGGTGCGGCCACTCCTCGACACCGGCGCGGGCGACACGTCCGACCTCTCTCGCCGACACGCGGTCATCACCTCGCCCTCCGGTGTGGTGACGGTGGTGGGCGGCAAGCTCACGACCTACCGACGGATGGCCGAGGACGCCGTGGACGCCGCCCTGACGGCGGCGGGCATCGAGGCACGTCCCTGCCGCACCCGGCGACTGCCGTTGCTCGGCGCCGCCGACCGCACCTCCCTGGCGCGGCTGGCCGGCGACCCCGCGCTCACGCCCCGGCTGGTCCGGCGGTTCGGGACCGACGCCGGCCTGGTGCTGGCCACCGCACGCGAGGCGACCGGGCTGGCCCACACCGAGCTGCTCGAGCCGGTGGCACCGCACGTGCCGGTGACGCTGGCCGAGCTGGTCTTCGGCGTGACCCACGAAGGCGCCGTCGACGTCGCCGACCTGCTCGACCGACGTACCAGGGTCGGTCTGGTCGCCGCGGACCGAGCGCTCGCCGAGCCGATGGCGCGCCGGGCCCTCGAGCTCTGCGCGGTCCCCGGATAGTCCCCCTCCCAGCCATTCGATGAGTTTCGAACGGTTGGCTGGTCTGCACCCTCACGGCACACTGAGGAGGAGCCGCATGACCATCACCGAGGCCCGGACCGCGACAGGGGTCCAGCAAAGGACAGGCGTGACCGAGACCGAGCTCGACGACTTTCCGGCGCTCACCGAGCGCTACCAACGCGAGCTGCTCGCGCACTGCTACCGGATGAGCGGCTCGGTGCACGAGGCCGAGGATCTCGTGCAGGAGACGCTGATCCGGGCGTGGAAGTCGCAGGCAACGTTCCAGGGTCGCTCGTCGGTGCGCACCTGGCTCTACCGCATCGCCACCAACGTCTGCCTGACCAACCTCGAGGGGCGTCCCCGCCGGCCGCTGCCTGCCGGCCTCGGCACCGAGGACCAGATGGCGGGCGACGCGCTCGAGATCGACCACGAGATCCCGTGGCTGGAGCCGGTGCCCGACGCGGCTGTGGTCGTCGCCGAGCGCGACACCATCCGGCTCGCCTTCGTGGCGGCGCTGCAGCACCTGCCACCCCGGCAACGCGCCGTACTGATCCTGCGCGACGTGCTGCGCTGGTCGGCCGCCGAGGTGGCCGAGGCACTCGACACGACGAGCGTGGCGGTCAACTCCGCGCTCCAGCGTGCGCACGCCATCATGGCCGACAAGCGGCCCAGCCCCGACACCGTCGACGTCGACCTGACGCCCGAGCAGCACCGTCTGCTCGACGCGTACGTCGACGCCTTCTGGCGCAAGGACATCGACACCATCGTGGGCCTGCTCAAGCAGGAGGCGGTCTGGGAGATGCCGCCGTACAAGGGCTGGTACGTCGGCGCCGAGAACATCGGCAAGCTCATCGACACCCAGTGCCCCGGTGGCGTGAACGACATGGTCATGGTGCCGACGACCGCCAACGGGCAACCGGCGTACGGGCTCTACATGCGGACGACGGACGGCGACTTCAAGCCCTTCCACCTGCAGGTGCTCGACCTCGACGGCGACCGCGTGCGGCACGTCGCCGCGTTCTTCGAGCTCGGTCTGTTCGCGAAGTTCGGACTCCCTGCCAAGCTCTCCGCCAGCATGGCGCCCGACGGCGCCGCGGCCCGGTGACCGGGGGCCACGACCGCGCACTGGAGCTGCTCGAGCGGGCCCTGACCTACACCCGGACGACGCTGTCCTCCGTGGGTCCGGACTGCAGCGGACCCACCCCGTGCGCGGGATGGAGCCTGGCTGACCTGCTGGCCCACATGGACGACGGTCTCGACACCTTCCTCGAGGCGGCGGGCGGCACGGTTCGCGTCGAGGTGCCCTGGCGCGCCGGCGCCGACCTCGAGGGGCTGCAGCGCAAGGCCTGCCACCTGCTGGGAGTGTGGAGCGGCCCGACGCCTCCGCTCGTCGTCGTCGGCGACCAGCAACTGCCTACCGACCTGCTGGTCGACGCAGCGGCCCTCGAGATCACGGTGCACGGCTGGGACGTTTCGCAGGCGACCGGTCTGGACCACCCGCTGCCCGACGACCTGGCCCGCCGCCTGCTGCCGGTCGCCCGGCGGGTGGTCACCGACGAGGATCGTGCCGAGAGGTTCTCCGCTCCAATAACGCCTGCTCCCGGCTCCGGCAGCTCGGGACAGCTGTTGGGATTTCTGGGACGAACCCGGCAATCTCTCGCAAGAAGCTAAGACAAGTTTCGGGGAAAGTACTCCCACTAGGGCCCTAGGGTCTCTATCTTGTGCAAATGCACGCACCAGATTTTCTGGTGGCGGGCTTGCCGGGGGGCACTGAGTTCAATCTCCTGACGTTGGGGCGTACACACGCCCGAGCGGGCCAGGTGACGATCGCGCTGGACACGCTCGCTCCCTTGGCGCGCTCGTTACCCGACCTCGGCGATACCGCCCCGCTGGTCATCGCCAGCCTGGTCGAGTGTCGCCTCGCGCGCGGCGAAGTGGCCCAGGCCCGAGCGCTCACCGACGAGATAGTGGCCTGGCAACACCGCTCTGGTCGGGCAGGTGGCATCGCCAACCAGACCCTGGGCGACGTGCTGTCCGCCCTCGGTGACCCCGACATCGCGATCGCGCGCTACGAGGCCGCCGGCGTCGCGATGGCCGACAAGGAGGACCCCGAGGACGTGCCGTGGCGCGGCGCGCTGGCGCTGGCGCTGGTGCGCACGGGCGACCTCGCGCAGGCGCGCACTCTAGCCGTGCACCAGGTCGCGATCGCGCGCGCGGCCGGGTCGCCGTACGGCGAGGCACTGGCACTGCGCGGGCTGGCCGTCGTGGCCGACTCCACCGAGCGGATCGCCATCCTGCGCTCGGCCCGCACCCTCCTCGACGGGCTGCCCATGGCCCGGTTGCGAGCCCAGATCGACACCGACCTTGCCGGGCTGCTGGTGCTCGCGAGTGCCGACGACCCCGAGCGCGAGCAGCGCACGGAGGAAGCAATCCGGCTGCTGGTCACGGTGGAGTCCTTCGCTTTCCGCGAGCAGCTCTGGCCGCTGTGGGGTCGTGCCAAGCGGCTGCTCGAGCGGCTCGGCCACCGGCACGGCGAGACCGACGCCGCGGACGCGCTGACGCAGACGCAACGCCGAGTGGCGATGCTGGCGCGCGACGGCCTGCGAAACCGGGAGATCGCCCAGCTCCTCGGCGTCTCGATCAAGGCGGTCGAGTGGCACCTCTCCCACATCTACCGCAAGCTGGGGATCGCCTCTCGCGGCGAGCTGGGTGAGGCGCTCGGCGGCTAGCCCGCGGAAGCCTCCTACGATCGGCGGGTGACCGACTCGGCAGTGCGACACACCCTCGTCGCCATGCGAGGGCGCGACCCTCACGAGCGCGGCCGGGCCGCGACGTCGCTGGAGCTGCTGTTCGACCTGACCTTCGTGATCGCCTTCGGCGCGGCCGCCGACGAGCTGGCGCACCTGGTGACTGACCACCACGTCATCGAGGGACTGCTCGGCTTCTGCTTCGCGACGTTCGCCGTGTCGTGGGCATGGATCAACTTCTCGTGGTTCGCGTCCGCCTACGACACCGACGACTGGGTCTACCGAGTCACCACGATGGTGCAGATGGTCGGCGTGCTGGTGCTGGCGCTCGGACTGCACGACATGTTCGCGTCGCTCGTCGAGGGCGAGCACCTCGACAACCGCGTGATGGTGGCTGGGTACGTCGTGATGCGCGTGCCGATGATCGCGCAGTGGGCCCGAGCCGCCGGGCAGAATCCCGAGCGTCGCGAGGTCTGCAAGATCTTCATCGTCACCCTCGCGGTGTCCCAGGCCGGTTGGATCGCACTGCTCTTCTTGAATCTGAGCGTCGGCGCCACGTTCGCCTGTGTGGCGGTCCTGATCTTGGTCGAGCTGGTGGGCCCGTTGGTCGCCGAGCACGTCCGCGGCGGCACTCCCTGGCACCCCCACCACATCGCCGAGCGCTACGGGCTGCTGGTCATCATCGCCCTGGGCGAGGGACTGCTCGGCACCACCGCGGCGCTGGGCGCCTTGATCGACGTCACCGGCTGGACGCTCGACGCAGCGCTGCTCGGGCTGGCCGGCACGGCCATGACCTTCGGCATGTGGTGGATCTACTTCGTCATCCCGAGCGGCGACCTGCTGCACGCCTACCGCTCGCGGGTGTTCGGCTGGGGCTACGGCCACATCCCGCTGTTCGGCGCGGTGGTCGCCGTGGGCGCCGGGCTGCATGCCGCGGCGTACTACCTCGAGCACCACTCGGCGCTCTCCGCGACGGCCACCTTGATGACCATGGTGATCCCGCTCTCGGTGTACTACCTGTGCATCTTCGCGCTGTACGCCGCGCTCACCCGCACCCTCGACCCGCTGCACTACTGGATCCTCGGCGGCACCGCCGTGATCGTGGCCGCCTCGATCGGGCTCTCCGTCGTCGGCGCCCCCCTGCCCGTCAGCGTCCTGGTGCTGGCGCTGTCCCCCTGGCTGACCGTGGTCGCCTACGAGATCGCCGGTCACCGCCACAACGCCGAGGTGCTCGCCTCGCTGCCCGAGGTGCCCCACCACTGAGAACACCGATTCGTCTGCGGTCTGCTGTGACGTCTCCCGCTGGAGACTGCAGACGAAACGGTGTTTACAGCCAGTCGAGGGTGGCGCCGTGCCCGTGGGTGATGGCGACGCCGCGACCGTCGATACCGAGCACGAAGTAGGGGCCGGCCGGCACCGTGACTCCGGCCGGTACGACGTCGGGCAGCACGCGGCGACCCTCGTTGCTGACCCAGTGGCAGCGGCCGGCAGCCACCAGGTCGGCCATCATCGTGGCGAAGCGGGCCCGGTCGGGCGCCGTGAGGTAGGCGATCACGGCTGAGTGGAAGACCACCAGGGTCGCGTCCGGCGGTGCCTGCTCGATCAGAGCCGGCAGCCCCTCGAGCAGGTCGCCGCGGACGAGGTACGGCGGGTCCTGGCGGGCGATCCGCACGGCGGCCCGAAGTCGCTCGCGGCGCTCCTCCTGCTCGGGCCAGACCATCGTCTCCAGCCACCGCACCGCGTCGGCGTCGGTGATGTCGACGGGCGACAGGTCGATGCCAGCGCGCCAGACAACGGGTGACAAGGCCCACTGCGGGACCTCTCCGGTCGATGCGCACTCGAGGAGCGGACCATCCGGATCCGTCTCCTGCGTGCTGCCGTCGGGGAATCTCCACCGGATGAGATAGCGGTCGGGGTAGAGACAGAGCCCGGCGCTGGCGCCGACCTCCAGCAAGGCCAGCGACCGGCCCGCCCCGTTGGGCGCGACGGACGCGAACGCCGGGTACAAGGTGGCCAGCCTTCCGACCTCGTTGGTCTGGGTGGATCTGGCCAGGATCGTCGCCCGGATCGGGCCGTCCGGTCCGTCACCGAGCAGGGCGGTGCGCAGGGCGGCGTACGGCCCGGGCGCGGGTACGCCGTGCCACCGGGCCGCGGCGAAGACCAGGTTGGCCTGCCGCTTCCGCTCGGGGAGGGTGGCCAGCCACGCCAGCACGTCCGGGTCCTCAGCGACCCCGAGCGCCCACTCCTCGAAGCAGGGTGAGCCGTAGGCCTCGACGGCGAAGTCGCGGTAGACCGTCGCGGTGTCGCCGTAGATCTCCACGCAGCCGCGGTCAGCCGGCGGGCAGGGCGACGTAGGTGGTGTCGAGGTACTCCTCGATGCCCTCGAAGCTGCCCTCGCGGCCGAACCCGCTCGCCTTGACCCCGCCGAAGGGCGCGGCCGGGTTGGACAGCAGCCCGGAGTTGATGCCGACCATGCCGAACTGGAACGCCTCGGCGACCCGGATCGTGCGGGCCAGGTCACGCGTGTAGACGTAGGACGCCAGGCCGTACTCCGTGGCGTTGGCCCCGGCGATCGCCTCGTCCTCCGTGGCAAACGTGGTGATCGGCGCGACCGGACCGAAGATCTCCTGGTTGACGATCTCGCTCTCGGCCGGCACGTCGACCAGCACGGTCGGACGGTAGAAGTGGCCCGGGCCCTCGCCGGGCTCGCCGCCCGTCACCAGCCGGGCGCCGTCGTGGATCGCGTCGGTGACGAGCTGGCCGACCGACTCCACGGCGTTGGCGTCGATGAGCGGCCCGACGTCGACGCCGTCGTCCTGACCGCGGCCGACCACCAGCGCGCCCATCCGTTCACCGAGCTTGGCCGCGAACTCCTCGGCGATCGACTCGTGCACCAGGAACCGGTTGGCTGCGGTGCAGGCCTCGCCCATGTTGCGCATCTTCGCGATCATCGCCCCGTCGACGGCGGCGTCGACATCGGCGTCCTCGAAGACGACGAACGGCGCGTTGCCGCCGAGCTCCATCGAGACGCGCTGCAGCTCGTCGGCGGACTGCCGGATGATCACCTTGCCGACCTCGGTGGACCCCGTGAAGCTCACCTTGCGGAGGCGGTCGTCGGCCATCAGCGCCTTGCTCAGCGACTTGGAGTCGCTGGTGGTCACGATGTTGAGCACGCCGCCCGGCAGGCCGGCCTCCTCGAGGACCGCGGCGAGCGCGAGCATGGTCAGCGGCGTGAGCTCGGCCGGCTTGACCACCATCGTGCAGCCGGCGGCGATGGCCGGCCCGATCTTGCGGGTGCCCATCGCGAGCGGGAAGTTCCAGGGGGTGAGGAACAGGCACGGCCCGACCGGCTTCTTGATGGTCAGCAGCCGGCTGCCACCCGCCGGGGCCTGCATCCAGCGGCCGTGGATGCGCACGGCCTCCTCCGAGAACCATCGGAAGAACTCGGCGCCGTAGGTCACCTCGCCCTTGGCCTCCTTGATGGTCTTGCCCATCTCGAGGCTGATCAGCTCGGCGAAGTCGTCGGCCCGCGCCGTGATCAGCTCGAACGCGCGACGCAGGATCTCGCCGCGGTCGCGCGGGGCCGTCGTACCCCACGACGGCTGGGCATCGACGGCCGCGTCAAGGGCGTCGACCGCGTCGGCGACGTCGCCGTCGGCCACCTTCGTGATGACCGAACCGTCCGCGGGATCGCGGACGTCGAAGGTCGCGCCGCTGTTGGCTTCACGCCACGCACCTCCGATGAAGAGGCCGTGCTGGTCGGGCGAAATCAGTTCTAGACCGGACATGCAAGAAATCCTGTCACTACGGTCAACTTCCGGGAAACCTCGGCAGCCACGTTTTCGGATCTGGGAACCTTTTCGAGCGGACCTCCGAGCGACATCGTTCAGCTTTCGTCTCGGGCCCGGTGAGCCCCTCGCTGACCCCATGCAGCGGGGGGTTTCACATTTCCGAGCGCTCGGACGGGCGAGCTTGCGAGCCCGGCCGAGGGATGCTCCGGAGATTGAGGAGGCTCGGCCCACACCGGAGCGAAGCGACGGGATGGGCGAGCCGTCTCGAAATCTCTCAGCCGTCAGGACGCATCATCCCCCGGCTCTTGCGCACGAGGCCGAAGAGGAGTTGCCTCGGTTCTGGAGGTGTCGACAATGGCGGACAAGGGAAGCGCACGTAGACCAGCGGGACAGGATCTGGGGGCGAGCAGCCCGGACCGGATCCGCAACGTGGTGCTCGTCGGGCCGGGAGGCTCGGGCAAGACCACCTTGGCGGAGACGCTGCTCGCCTCAGCCGGGGCCATCCCCCGGGCCGGGTCCGTGCGTGACGGAACGACCGTCTGCGACTTCGACGACGCCGAGCAGACCCACAGCCGGTCGATCTCGCTGGCCATCGCGCCGGTCGTCCATCGCGAGACCAAGATCAACCTCATCGACACTCCCGGCTACGCCGACTTCGTCGGCGACGTGCGCGCCGGCCTGCGCGCGGCCGACTGCGCACTCTTCGTGATCGCGGCCAACGACGGCGTGGACGCCGGCACCCGCGCACTGTGGCGCGAGTGCGCCGACGTCGGGATGCCGCGAGCGGTGGTGATCACCAAGCTCGACCAGTCCCGCGCCGACTACGACGGCGTACTGGCCCAAGCCCAGGCCGCCTTCGGCGACAAGGTGATGCCGCTCTACGTGCCCCAGCGCGCCGACGGGCGCGACGATGGGGAGGTGGTGTCGCTCCAGGGCCTGCTGGAGCCCGGCGACGGCACACTCGACGACCTGCGCGGCAGCCTCATCGAGGGGATCATCGAGGAGTCCGAGGACGAGACCCTGATGGACCGCTACCTCGGCGGCGAGGAGATCCACTCCGACGTGCTCACCGAGGACCTCGAGAAGGCCGTCGCCCGGGCCACCTTCTTCCCGGTCGTCCCCGTCTGCTCGGTCACGGGCGTGGGGTGCGTGGAGCTGCTGGACCTCGCCGTCACCGGCTTCCCGTCTCCGGAGGAGCACCCCTCTCCCGAGGTGTTCACCCCCGCCGGCGCCGCGGCCGCCGCCATCACCTGCGACCCCAAGGGTCCGCTCGTCGCCGAGATCGTCAAGACCAGCAGCGACACGTACGTCGGCCGGCTGAGCCTCGTCCGGGTCTTCTCCGGCACCCTCAGCCTCGACCAGGCGGTGCACGTGTCCGGCCACTTCACCTCGTTCTTCGGCGCCGAGACCGGCCACGAGGACCACGACGAGGACGAGAAGGTCGGTGCGCTGTCCTATCCCTTCGGGAACTCGCTGGTGCAGGCCGACCAGGTCGTCGCCGGCGACCTGTGCGCCATCGGCCGGCTCTCGCGCGCCGAGACCGGCGACACCCTCTCCTCGCCCGACGACCCGAGGGTGCTGCGGCCGTGGTCGATGCCCGAGCCGCTGCTGCCGATCGCCATCGTGGCCTCCAGCAAGGCCGACGAGGACAAGCTGTCCCAGGCCCTCGGGCGGCTCGCGGCCGAGGATCCCAGCATCCGGGTCGAGAACAACGGCGAGACCCACCAGCTGGTCATCTGGTGCATGGGCGAGGCCCACGGCGACGTGATCATCGAGCGGCTGGCCGGGCGTTTCTCGGTGCACGTGGAGCAGGTGCCGTTCGTGGTGTCGCTGCGGGAGACGTTCTCCGCCGGGGGGAAGGGGCACGGCCGCCACGTGAAGCAGTCGGGCGGCCACGGCCAGTTCGCCGTCTGCGACATCGAGGTCGAGCCACTGCCCGAGGGCGGCGGCTTCGAGTTCGTCGACAAGGTCGTCGGAGGCTCGGTACCGCGCAACTTCATCCCGTCGGTGGAGAAGGGCGTCCGCGCCCAGATGGAGCGTGGCGTCCGCAACGGCTACCCGGTCGTCGACCTCCGCGTGACGCTGACCGACGGCAAGGCCCACAGCGTCGACTCCTCCGACATGGCCTTCCAGATGGCCGGCGGGTTGGCCCTGCGCGAGGCGGCCCAGTCCACGACCGTGACCATGCTCGAGCCGTTGGACACGGTGTCGGTGATCGTGCCCGACGACCAGGTCGGCACGATCATGAGCGACCTGTCGGCACGGCGGGCCCGGCTGCTCGGCACCGACAAGGTCGGCGAGGACCGCACCCTCATCAAGGCCGAGGTGCCGCAGACCGAGCTGGTCCGCTACGCGGTCGACCTGCGCTCGGCCACCCACGGCTCCGGCTCCTTCACCCGCTCCTTCGCCCACTACGAGCCGATGCCCGAAGACGTCGCCCAGCGAGTCGAGACGCGCGAGCGCTGAGTCGGCCCGCGAGATAGTCCCTGACGTTTGGGTTGGTCCTAGCGAGCAAAAGCAACCCAAACGTCAGGGACTATCTCGCCGCGCGCAGGAACTGCTCGAGGATCGGGCCCGCCGTACCCGAGCCCGACGAGCCCTCGTCGACGAAGACCGCGACGGCGAGGTCGCCCTGGGCCGCGATCATCCAGGCGTGGGTGAGGAGCTTGCCGTCCTTCTCGAACTCCGCGGTGCCGGTCTTGGCGATCACGGGCGGGCCGGGTACGTCGAGCAGGCCGGACCCGCTGCCGTTGGTCACCACGCCTCGCAGCAGGGCCCTCAGCGCCGCGGCCTCTGCGGGCGCCAGAGGCGGGACGTCCGGGGCCGTCGAGGTCACGCTGGTCACCAGGCTCGGCACCACCAGGGAGCCTTGCTGGATCGAGGCGATCACGGTGGCCATCACCATCGGTGAGGCGAGGATCTTGCCCTGGCCGATCAGGTCGGCGGCCTTCTCGGTCTCGCCGGCGGGCGGCACCACGTTGCCGAAGTACGCCGGGAAGCCGAGGTCGTGGTCCACGCCCATGCCCAGCGACGCGGCCGCCTCGACCACCGAGTCCTGGCCGAGCTTGTCGCGCTGGGAGATGAAGGCGGTGTTGCAGGAGTTCGCCACCGCGGTGCGGAAGGGGATGTTGCCGATCCCTGACGACGGGTAGTCGTCGTAGTTCTCGAAGCGCTTGCCGTCGACCACGATCGACGAGGTGCACGGCACGACCGACTCGGGGGTGAGCCCGGCGCGCAGCAGCGCCAGCGACGAGACCGACTTGAACGTCGACCCGGGCGCGTACTGCCCGTAGGTCGCGATGTTGAGCCCCGCCGCTCCCGGACCGTTGGCGGCGGCCAGGATCTCGCCCGTCGACGGCTTGACCGCGACCAGCGCCGAGGCGGGCCCGACCCCGGCAAGCGCCCGCTCGGCTGCGATCTGGAGCGCCATGTCCATCGTCAGCTGGAGGGGCTGGCCGTCGACCGGCTCGACGCGGAAGATCTCGCGGGTCTTGCCGTCGGAGCCGACCGCGTTGACCTCCTGGCCGGGCGTGCCGCGCAAGGTGGCGTCGTACCTTGCCTGGAGGCCGGAGAGGCCGGCCACGTCGCCGAGGCGGTAGAGGTCGGGATGCTCCTCGATCATCTCGGCCGTCACCTCGCCGACCGAGCCGAGGATCGGCGCCGCGAACCCCTTGGTCGGGCCAAGAGCCAGAGTGCTCGCGATGGTCGCGGCGCCCTTGATGGCGGAGACGCCGCTCAGCACGGCCGGGGGCACCTCGTCCTGCCGGAACACGATCGCCTCGACGAAGGCGAGGGGGCCCGAGGCCTCCACCCGCTTGGCGTACGCCGCCGCGTCGACCCCGACCAGTCGGGCCACCGCCCGCGCGGACGCGCCGGCCTTGGCCGGCCCGACCTTGGAGCGGTCGATCCCGATGCGCACGACCGGTCGGTCGGTGACCAGCGCGAGGCCGTCGGCACCCAGGATGTCGCCGCGCTCGGCGCCCAGGCTGACCAGGTCGAGGGTCACGGACTCGTGCAGTGAGGGCTCGATGGTGGCGACGTCCCAGTCGACCTGCCACTCGTCGTCGAGCAAGGAGAACGGCGCCTCGGTCTGGTAGCTCCACCCGTCGGGTCCGATCGGCCATGACCAGTCATAGGTCGCGGTGGCTTCCGGTTCGACCGTCGTCGGGTCGCTGACGTCGGCCAGCGTGACGGTCGGCGTCAGGTCGCCGAGTCCGGCCACCGTGGCGGCGTACTCGTCGGTGACGGCCTGCGGATCGGCTGAGGTGAAGGCCACCGAGCTGAAGTCCCCGGACGCCAGCGCCGCACCCAGGGCCTCCGCCGACGCCGTGGGCGAAGGCACGTCCGGGTCGTCGTCGCCGGGGTCGTCGTCGGACGTGCAGGCCGTGAGCGTGAGGCACGCCAGGACCGCGACGAGGGACCGGCGCACGAACATGGCGCTTGTCTACCAGGGGCGGCACGCGGGACCAGGATCCGGACCGAGGTGTCCCGGGTCACATCCCAATCCGGGGAATAAGTGGAACTCCGGTCCGGTTAGGTTGCTTGAAGGTTGAACTACTACCAGGAGATGAGCAACGAGATGAGCTTCTTCACCCGCACCACCACCGCCCCCGCCGCCGCCTTCGACGCGGCCACCCAGGTCGTCGACGACATCACCGGCGACTACACCCTCGACGTGACCCACTCGCGCCTCGGCTTCAGTGCCCGCCACGCGATGGTCACCACCGTCCGCGGCCAGTTCAAGGACTTCAGCGGCACCGCCCACATCGACGCCGCGAACCCCGCCGCCTCCTCGGTCACCGTCACCATCGTCCCGAGCAGCGTCGACACCGGCAACGCCGACCGCGACGCTCACCTGAAGTCCGGCGACTTCTTCCAGGTCGAGGACCACTCCGAGATCACCTTCGTCTCGACCCGCGTCGAGCGCGAGGACGACGTCACCTGGCAGATCACCGGCGACCTGACCATCAAGGGCATCACCCGCGAGGTCACGATCGAGTTCGAGCAGACCGGTTCGGCCCGCGACCCGTTCGGCAACCTCCGCGTCGGGTTTCGAGGGCGGCACCGCCATCAACCGCAAGGACTGGGACCTGACGTGGAACGCCACGCTGGAGACCGGCGGCGTGCTGGTCTCCGACAAGATCCGCTTGGACTTCGACATCAGCGCGATCCAGAACTCCTGATCAACCTCAGCACCGACCCGCCCGAAACTTTCGGGCGGGTCGGTGTGCATTTCAGGTGAAGTGCCGCCCCGTCGACCGGAACAATCGGCGCATGCGACTTCCAGAGGGACTGCCCGCCGGCCTGACCGCGGCGCCGTACACCGTCGCCGCCCTGGATGACGTGTTCGCCGTCGCGGCCGCCCAGCAGCAGCACGACATCGACCGGGTCGACGTGGAGCGCGCCGACTTCGAGGCCGACTGGCAGCGGCCTAGCTTCGACTTCGCGACCATGACGCTCGGCGTGCGTGACGGGGACCGGCTGGTCGCCTTTGCGGAGCTCGTCGGCGTCGGCCGTGGCGAGGCCGGCGTACTGCCGGACTACCGCCGCCGCGGTATCGGCACCGCCCTGGCCCGGTGGATGGAGGCAGCGGCGCGTGAGCATGACTACCCCGCGATCGGCGGCCCGGTGCCGCAGGGCTCCGACGCCGACCGCCTGCTGGACAAGCTCGGCTACCGCGTGCGCTGGACCAGCTGGGTGCTGCAGCTGCCCGAGGGCGCCAGCGTGCCGGAGCGTGCGCTGCCACCCGGCTACGCCATCCGCGCCGCCACCCCCGAGGACTACGAGGCCGTCTGGACCGTCGTCGAGGACGCGTTCCTGGAGTGGTCGGTGCGCGAGCGCGAGCCCTACGAGGACTTCCTCGCCGTGACCGTACGCCGCCCGGGCCACGAGCCCTGGATGCTGCGGGTCGTCACCGACCCGGCCGGCGAGGTCGTCGGCACGGCGATGCTGGTGATGGCCGGCGACCCCGTGACCGAGGGCTACATCGAACGGCTGGCGGTGCGCAAGGACCAGCGCGGCCAGGGGCTGGCACAGGCGCTCCTCGTCGACGCCTTCGAGCAGGGCCGGCAGCGAGGCGCGCCCCGGTCGGGCCTCTCGACCGACTCGCGCACCGGCGCCCTGAGCCTCTACGAGAAGGTCGGCATGGTTGTCACCGACGTCTGGGTCAACCGCGCGATCGAACTCTGACCCCTCGCTGGTCGAGCCGGGCGAGCCGCTAGGCGAGCCCGTGTCGAGACCCCGCAACGCCTACGGGGCAACGAGTGAGGTTGCTAGCGCAACCTCCTCAACCAGCGAGGTCAGGCGTGCGCCTCCTTGAGCGGGTCCAGCTCGGGGTCGACGCCCTCGTCGCCGAGGTCGGCCCAGTAGTCGTCCGGCTTGGTCTGGTCGACGCCCTCGTCCACCTTCATCGCGCGGAACACCAAGGTCAGGACCACGGCCACGACGAGGTTGGCGATCAGTGCCAGCAGCGCGATGTAGACCTTCGTCGTGTCGGAGCCCGGGAGCAGCACCAGCGGCCCGCCGAAGTGCGAGTCGGGGTCGCCCGGCAGCTTGACGCCGTAGGCGAGCCAGGTGCCGTAGCCCATGCCGACCGCCCAGCCGGCGAGCAGCGCCCATCGGTGGAACCAGCGGGTGTACAGACCGACCACGATCGCCGGCAAGGTCTGCAGGATCCAGACGCCGCCGAGGAGCTGGAGGTTGATGGCGAACTGGTTCGACAGTGCGAGCACGAAGACCAGTGCGCCGAACTTCACCAGCAGCGAGATGACCTTGCTCTGCTGGGCCTCCTGGGCGTCGGTCGCGTCGGGCTTGATGAACGCCTTGTAGATGTTGCGGGTCCACAGGTTGGCCGCGGCGATCGCCATGATCGCCGCAGGCACGAGCGCGCCGATGACGATGGCCGCGAAGGCGACGCCGGCGAACCACGGCGGGAACTCGTTCTCGAACAGCTGCGGCACTGCCCGCTGCGGGTTCGGCGGGTCGCCCACGGTGACGGCGGCGGCGATGGCGACGAAGCCGAGCAGTGCGAGCAGGCCCAGCAGGAAGGAGTACGCCGGCAGCAGCGCGGCGTTGCGACGGATCACGGACCGGTTCTTCGTCGACAACACTGCGGTCACCGAGTGCGGGTACATGAACAGCGCCAGTGCCGAGCCGAGCGCGAGCGAGGCGTAGGCCCAGTGTGCGACGGGTGGCGGCATCATCCCCTTGCCGGCAACCTCACCGGCCGCGATGGCGTCGGCGTTCTCGGTGTTGAACGCCGTGAACGAGTCGTTGGCCGCGTCGAAGATGTGTCCCCAGCCGCCGAGCTGGCTGGGCAGGTAGATGACCGCGACGATGATCACGATGTAGATGAGGGTGTCCTTGACGAAGGCGATCAGCGCCGGCGCCCGTAGCCCGCTGGAGTAGGTGTAGGCCGCGAGCACGATGAACGCGACGAACAGCGGCAGGTCCTTGATGAACCAGCTGTCGCCCTCGCCCCCGAAGCCCATCACGTCGAGCACGACCTGCATGCCGACCAGCTGGAGGGCGATGTAGGGCATCGTCGCCAGGATGCCCGTCACGGCGACCGCGAGCGCCAGGCCCCGGCTGTCGTAGCGGCCGTTGACGAAGTCGGCCGGCGTGACATAGCCGTGCCGGTGCGAGACCGACCAGAGCTTGGGCAGGAACAGGAAGATCAGCGGGTACACGATGATCGTGTAGGGGACCGCGAAGAAGCCGACCACGCTGCCGGCGTACAGGGTCGCGGGCACCGCGATGAAGGTGTAGGCCGTGTAGAGGTCGCCACCGATCAGGAACCAGGCGATGAACGTGCCGAACCCGCGACCGCCCAGACCCCACTCGTCGAGGTTGTCCATCCGCTCCGCGCGGCGCCAGCGGGCGGCGGCGAAGCCCAGCACCGTGACGACCAGGAACAAGAAGACGAAGACGCCGACCGCGACGGCGTTCATGCGTTGCCGTCCTTGGGCAGACGCTGGCCGCGGGCCTCACGATCTCGCCGGTCGGCGACCTGGGAGATGCGGAACGCGATGACCGTCATCACCGTGGCAAACGGGATCAGCGCCATCTGGAACCAGAAGAAGAACGGCCAGCCGTTGAGGGTGGGATCTGTCTTGTCGTAGAGCGACACCCACAGCGGCAGCACCACCGGCGGGACCAGCAGGACGCAGATCAGGATCCACAGGCCCCGCGAAGGCGAGGCGGGCGGGCGGGCGTCACTCATGGGCGTGCACCTCCGAGTTTGGTGACCACCGAGTGACTCTAGTCACGGCGGGTCACGTCCCCCCTCCCCCGAAAAGGTGGGAGAGCGGCCCCTACCCCCGGCTCACCAGCGGCGGTGCTGCATCCCCGGGTGTCCCCGGAACCGGCCGCCCCTGTGGACCAGGACGAACCAGATGAGCACGCCGAGCAGGATCAGCGGCAGGTGCGCGAGCACCAGGCCGATCAGCAGGATCGCCAGCACGATCCTCAAGATGATGGGGAACCCGCCGCGTCGTCGCGCCGTGGAGCGCTGTTGCGCCCACTGGACCGACCGGTTGCCGGCCCAGGGAGGCGTCGGGGCTCCGCCCGAGGAGTCGGAGCCCACGCCCGGCATCCGAGCCGACGGGTACGACGCGGGGGCGGCGTACGTGCTGCCCGGTAGGTCGCGGAAGATCGGCGCCAGCTCGGCGCGGGTGCGCGCCTGCAAGATCAGGTCGAGCCGCTCGTTGTGCTCCTCGGTGGTCAGCCGTCCCTGCGCGTAGTGCTCGCCGAGCTCGGCAGCCGCTTGCGTGCGCTCCGCGTCACCGATCCGGAGCTCTCGTGGCTCGGTCACGACCTGTCCTCCTCGCCGTACCCGCCCTCGGTCTCGTCGGTGGCCTCGGGGTCGTCAGGGTCCTCGACCGCGTCACCCTCGGCCAGCAGGCCGTAGAGCTGACGCCGGGTATCGATGAGCACCCCGATCGCGTCGCGCCGCTGCTGGTCGGTGCCGGTCGTGATGATCTGCCAGACCGCGGCCGCCACCTGGCCGAGCTCGGGCTTGAGGGCCGCGAACTCCGACAGCGGCGTGCTCTCCTCGCGCTGACCGAACGGCCGCCAGACCGCGGCCAGCTCGTCGGGGTGCTCCTCGACGTAGCGCCGGCCCTCGTCGCTCAACCGCAGGGTGCGCCGGCCGCGCTCCTCGTCGGCCTCGACCAGGCCTTCGTCCTCGAGCTGCGAGATCGTCGGGTACACCGAGCCCGGGCTGGGCTTCCAGGCGCCGCCGCTGCGCTCCTCGATCTGCGAGATCAGCTGGTAGCCGTTCATCGGCTCGTCCTTGAGCATGTCCAAGATGGCCGCCCGTACGTCGCCGCGGCGCACCTTCGGCCCCCGCTGCGGCTCGGTCTGCGCCAGCCCGAAGAGGCCCGCCACCCAGGGCGGTGGCCCCTGCCGCCCGCGACGTCCGGACCCCTCCCACGGACCGCCCCAGCCGCTGCCCCACTGGCCCGCCCAGCCGGTGCGATGCTGTCCCCAGTTCTTCTCCGCGTGCTTGCGCCACTCCCTGCTGAAGTCCTCGTGCCCCATCGCCGTTCCCCTTGTCGTCCGGATTCGGCCGACCCCTCGCCGACCGTTCACGATATATCGCGATCGTACGAGCGACTGTCGCTTCGTTCAAGGGCTGCCGTGTCGGAACCACCGGCTGACCGGTGAAACCGTACACCTTCACAACGAGTCGCGGCGACGGGTGAGGAAGGCGCGCTCTGCCTCGTTGTCGGTGGCGGCGAGCGCGGCGTCGTACGCCGCCCGGGCGTCGTCGGCGCGGCCGAGGCGGCGCAGCAGGTCGGCCCGGGTGGCCTCCCACGCGTGGTAGCCGGCCAGGTCCAGCCGCTCGACCTCGGCCAGGCCGACGCCCGGGCCGTCGAGCTCGGCGATCGCCACCGCCCGGTTGAGGGCGACGACCGGGCTGGGCGCGATGGCGAGGAGCTGGCCGTAGAGAGCGGCGATCTGAGACCAGTCGGTGTCCTCGGTACTACGGGCCGTCGAGTGCACCGCGTTGACGGCGGCCTGGAGCTGGTAGACCCCCGGCCGGTTGACGGCCAGACACTCGCGCACGAGCACGAGCCCCTCGGCGATCCGCTCGCCGTCCCACGTCGCGCGGTCCTGCTCGTTCAGCGGCACCAGCACGCCGTCGGCGAAGCGCGCCTCCCGGCGGGCGTCCGTCAGCAGCATCAGCGCCAGCAGGCCGGCGACTTCTGGCTCGGTCGGCAGCAGCGCCCGCAGCACCCGGCAGAGCCGGATCGCCTCGGAGGTCAGGTCGACCCGCGTGGGCGTGTCCCCCGACGACGCGAGGTAGCCCTCGTTGAACACCAGGTAGAGCACGGCCAGCACGCCGGTGAGTCGCGCCGGCAGGTCGTCGGGCTCCGGCACCCGATAGGGGATGTGCGTGGCGGCGATCTTCTTCTTCGCCCGCGTGATCCGCTGGCCCATCGTGGCCTCCGAGACGAGGAAGGCTGCCGCGATCTCGGGCACGGTCAGCCCGCCGAGCAGCCGCAGGGTCAGGGCGACCCGCGCCTCGGGGGCGAGGGCCGGGTGGCAACAGATGAAGATCAACCGGAGCCGGTCGTCCTCGACGGGACCGGTCGGTTCGGGCGGGGTGGGATCGATGCTCATGGCGGCCTGCTGGTGTTTGGCGTCGCGGAGTGACTCTCGGCGGATCCGGTCGATGGCCTTGCGAGCGGCTGTGGTGGTCAGCCACCCGCCGGGATTGGGAGGTACGCCGTCGGTCGGCCATCGCTCGAGGGCGACGACCAGTGCCTCGGCGGCCGCCTCCTCGGCGACGTCGATGTTGCCGAAGCGGCGGATCAGCGAGGCGACCACTCGGCCGTACTCCTCGCGGAAGATCTGCTCGACGGCGTCGCGGTCGAAGGGGTTGGCGGGATCGGGCACGGACGCGGGCGTCACACCGGCGCGAACGGGCGGACCTCGACCTTGCCGGCGCACGCCGCCGAACCCTCGGTAGCCCACTTCAGCGCGGCGTCGAGGTCCGGCACCTCGATGATCCAGAAGCCGCCCAGCCACTCCTTCGACTCCGCGAACGGACCGTCGGTGACGATCGGCTCGCTGCCGGTGCCATCCACCGTGGTGGCGGCCTCGAGGCCCTCGAGTCCGCCGGCGAAGACCCACACGCCGGCGTCCCTCACCTTGTCGTTGAAGGCGTCGACGGCGTTGAAGATCTTCTGCAGCTCCTCGCCCTCAGGCTCCGCCTCGCCCTCCACCGAGTGCACGCTCAGCAGGTACTGCGTCATGGTCCTTCTCCTTCATCGTCTGTTGATCCTGATGATGCGGGACCGAGTGGCCCGCTCATCCTCTCCACGAACGCCTGCCCATCGATCCGACAACCAATCCGTCAACGAGGTGCAGAAACTTTCTACCGTGTCGCGCGACCGACCTGCCCCGGGGGTTTGGTCCGGGGTTTGGTCGGCCTGTGCGAGGGGTACACCCGTCAGGTGCGGCGGCACGAGTCCGCCCCTCGATCGATACCTGGAAGAGAGACCCGAGGACCTATGCATCCCCAGCGCAAGATTCCCGTGACCCTGGCCAGCCTGGTGGCGCTGCTCGCGCTCGTCGCCGGCTCGGCGACCGTCCCGGCAGGCGCGGCCGACGCCGAGGCGATGCAGGGCCGGCGGGTGGCCACCAAGTTCAAGAAGATCAACTGGCCGGCCACGCCCGCCACGCCCGCTGTGCACGCCTTCGTCAACGGCAAGATCAAGAGCAAGAAGCGCAACAAGCGGGTGGCGCTGCTGCAGCAGAAGCTGCCGTCGGGCTGGCAGCAGGTCGACAAGGACAAGACCAACAAGCGCGGCCGCTTCCACCTCAAGCTCAGGACGAACTGGTACCACAAGAAGCTCAAGATGCGCGTCGTGATCAAGAAGACCCGCAAGGCCGGCGGCAACACCAGCAAGAAGCACGGGTTCACGGTCAACCCGGCCTACCCGCTGATGGGCTCGCCCCACGCCTGGAACCGGATCGCCCCTGGCTACAAGATCCAGTTCAACCCGTGCAACACGATCCGCTGGAAGGGCAACTTCGACTACGCACCGGCGGGTGCCTGGGACGACACCGTTGTCGGCATGGCCCAGCTGGCTGCCGCGACCGGCATCCGCTTCAAGTACGCCGGCTCGACCAACGCGATCCCCGGCTCGAAGCGCAGGTGGCCCAAGAACACCAACCTGGTCGTCGCCTGGGCCGCCCCCTCGCAGACCAAGTGGAACCTGCACGGCAACTACATCGGACGTGGCGGGCAGCTGAAGACCAAGAGTGCTCGGACGGGCAAGGGCAAGCGGGCCTATCAGATCACCCGCTCCGGGCTGGTGCTCGACAACACCTTCCCGGCCCCGGCCGGGTTCCTCGGTCCCAACGCACGCGGGTCGATCATCATCCACGAGCTCGGCCACGTCGCCGGTCTCGGCCACGCGTTCCAGTCGGTGCAGACCATGTACCCGTCGGCCATCAACTCGGCCAACGGTCTCTACCAGGCCGGTGACCTGGCCGGGCTGCGCAAGGTCGGGCTGAGCAGCGGGTGCCTGCACAGGTTCCGCGGTCACGGCCGGATCGTCCCTGGCTACGTCCCGCCGCCGGAGCCGGTGCTCGCCATCAACTGACCCGAGTCCCAGAGGCGGCCCGCCTCGTCGGCCAACGCCGACAGGGCGGGCCGCGTCGCGCCTGAGCGGATCTCCTCGGCGTGCGCCTCGCCGTAAGCCTGCCCGAGGAGGTTGTTGCCGCGGTCGACCGAGCTGTCGACGTCATCGCGGGACATCCGCTCGTGAGCCCGGCCGACCGCCTCGGCGACCGGGCGCCCGTAGGTCGCGGTCAGCCACGCCTGCCAGACGAAGTGGCGTACGGCGTTCTCGGCCCGCCACTTGCGCGGGTAGCGCTTCCTGGCCACTGCCAGCGCGTACGCCGAGGCCTCGAGCACCCGGAGGGACTCGCGCCGTCCGAGTCCGGCCGAGCGCGAAGCCCGGTAGATACCCGGCACCCCGCGAGCGACCCAGCTCGCCATCCGACCGACCTTCATGCAGATGGCCCTCAACCAGCGATGCGTTCGGTGACCACCACGTGCACAGGGTCGCCGGCCTGCTTGCCGATGGCGTCGCGCACCGCCGACTTGACGGGCAGCTTGTGGGTGCCGTCGCCGAGGGCCATGAACGAGCTCTCGAAGGGGTGCCCGTCGACGGTGCCACGCACCTTGACCAGGCCTCGGGTGCCGAAGAACTCGACCGACCGCGGCCAGACGACGTAGGTCCAGCCGCCGGGCGACGGGCTCTTCTGCAGGGTCTCGTCGAACTCCACCAGGAACTGCTGCTGCGTGCTCATGACACTCAGACTCCTCCTCCGCGGCCGACTCATCGGCCCCTCATCGGCCCTCTCATCGGCCCTCTCATCGGCTGGGTCAACTCGTTTGACGCCTCTCGTGTGCCCGTGGTCGGGTGTCGCCGTGACGTGGAAGGACTCGGCGGCCCCACTCCGCGAAAAGAACTTCCGGTGGTACTTCGCGTCCCGCTTCGTCAACACTCTTGGCAACATGATGGCGGGCGTCGCGCTCGCCTTCGCGGTCCTGGACATCACCGACTCCGCCACTGCCCTGGGCTGGGTGCTTGCCGCGCACACCATTCCGATGGTGCTGTTCCTGCTGTGGGGCGGCGTCATCGCCGACCGCCTCCCCCGGGCACTGGTGCTGCAGGTCTCCAACGTCGCCTCCGGTGTCACCCAGGCCACGATCGCGCTGCTGGTGATCACCGGTACGGCGGAGATCTGGATGATCGTGGTGCTCAGCGTCGTCCACGGGCTGGTGTCGGCGATGTCGTTCCCGGCCATGGCGAGCCTGTTGCCCCAGCTGGTCCCCCGCGACCAGCTCCAGCCCGCGAACGCCTTGATGTCGCTGATGCGCGGCGGCCTGACCATCCTGGGTCCGACCGTGAGCGCCCTGCTGGTCGTCACGGTGGGCCCCGGTTGGGGGCTCTTCGTGGACGCGCTCACCTGGTTCGCTTCCGCCGCGCTGCTCCTGGGCGTGCGGATACCCCCGCCTGAGGCGTCCGGAACCACCGGGATGCTGGCCGACCTGCGTGAGGGCTGGGACTTCTTCCGGAGCGTCACCTGGCTGTGGGTCGTGGTGCTGGCGTTCGGTTTCCTCAACGCCATCCAGGTCGGTGCGCTGTTCACCCTGGGCCCGGCCGTGGCCAAAGAGACCATCGGCGAGCAGGGCTGGGGGCTGGTGCTGTCGGCGGAGTCGGCCGGGCTGTTGCTGATGACGATCGTGATGCTGCGGGTGCCGCTCCAGCGCCCCCTGCTCCTGGGCATGCTCGGCATCTCCCTGCTCGGGTTGCCGATGATCCTGTTGGGCGCGCATCCCGAGCTGGCGCTGCTGATGGTCGCGATGTTCATCGCGGGCGCCGGCACCGAGGTCTTCTCGATGGGCTGGAACCTCGCCATGCAGGAGAACATCGAGGACTCGATGCTCTCCCGCGCCTACTCCTACGACGCGCTGGGCTCGTTCGTCGCGATGCCGATCGGTCAGCTGGCCTACGGGCCGCTCGGAGCGGCGTTCGGCTACCAGGACGTGTTGGTCGTCTCCGGGATCGCCTACTTCGCCATCTGCCTGATCACCCTGACGTCGCGGTCCGTTCGTCAGCTGGCCCGCGTGCCCGCGACGCACGCCGGTGCCGAGGCTCCCGTCTAGCCGCTGGTCTTGTCGAGCAGCTGGAGCAGTTGGTGCGCGGCGAGCTCGACGTCCTTGTGCCGCCACTCGCTGGCCCGGTAGACGCACGCGATGAGGCCCGTGCGGTGCACGCGACGAAGATCGCCGTACACGAACGCGTAGCGGGCCTTGGTCTCGTCGTTGGCGCCCTCCGTCAGGCCGAGATGCCACGCCGAGTAGTCGTCCCAGCTGTGCCGTTCGAGGTAGGCGTTCTGGGCCTCGGCGTCGGGTTGGGAGTCACCCCAGTCGCTGTCGAGGACGTACTGCTTGCCCTCGATGAGGCGACGGCAGTGGGCGACGGCATCGGGGTTGACGGCGTAGGTGGCCATCACGCCATCCTGAGTCGTGGCCGGGCCGACCGCCAACACCCTTAGGGGTCACCCAGGATCGTGCGGGACTTCGTCGGCACGAAGCCGTTCTCGGTGGCCCACAGCACAGCCTGGGTGCGGCGTTCGACGCCGATCTTGCGGTAGGCCGAGCGGATGTAGGTCTTGACCGAGTTGATGCTCAGGTAGGCGCGGTCCGCGATCTCCTGGTTGGACAGGCCCTGGGCGATCAGGGCGATGACCTCGGACTCGCGGGCGCTGAGCTCGTGCGGGCGGCCCGGCCAGTCGGCCGTGACGATCGCCGCTTCGGGGCCGGGGTCGTCGCTGACGATGACCGACCCGGCGTGCACCTTCTCCAAGGCGGCCACCAGGTCGAGGGCGTCCAGCGACTTGGACAGGCAGCCGACGGCGCCCTTGCCGAGCGCTTCCTCCACCAGCTCGGGGGCGAGGTGCCAGGTGTAGATCACCACCTGGGCGCTGGTGTCGCGGATGACCTGCTCCACCGGACCGGTGACCCGTTCCCGGCCGAATGCGTCGTAGAGCAGCAGGTCTACCTCGGAGTGCACGGGCAGCAGGCTGTCGAGCTCCACCACGCGCACGCGGTCGGCGTACGGCGCCAGCATCTGCTGGAGGCCCGAGACGATGACCTCGTAGTCGTTCATCAGCGCGACTCGGACGGGACGCCCGACCCTCGACGCTCCCTCTTCCTCGGCCATGGAAGGACCGTAGCCCAGGGGGCCAACCCGCATCACCCCCTCACCGGCGACTACTGGGCCCGGCCGGCGAGAACCTTATTCAACCAAGTGGTTGACAAGTGACTTGGTCGGCCCTACGGTTATTCAACCAAGTAGTTGAGGAGTGAGCATGAGCGACCAGCTGTCCCGGGCGTTCGCGGCGCTGGCCGACCCGACCAGGCGCGACCTGGTCGCCCGGCTCGCGATCGGCGACGCGACCGTGGGCGAGCTCGCGGCGCCGTACGACGTGAGCGTCCAGGCCGTCTCCAAGCACCTGCAGGTGCTCGAGCGAGCCGGGCTGGTCAGCAAGGGTCGCGACGCCCAGCGCCGGCCGGTGCACCTGGAGGCCGAGGCGCTCGGCGAGCTCACCTCCTGGATCGAGAAGTACCAGCGCCGGGCCGAGGAGCGCTTCCGGCGCCTCGAGGCCGTGCTGGCCGAGATGACCAGCACCACCAACATCACCACCACCACCGAGGAAGGACGCAGGAAATGAGCAGCAACGACACCACCACCACGGTCCGCATCGAGGCGGACGCGACCGTGCCGATCATCCGGATGAGCCGCGAGTTCGCGGCCACGCCCGAGCAGCTGTTCCGGGCCCACACGGACCGCGGGCTGTTCGCCCAGTGGGTCGGCCCCGACGGCATGGACGTCACCATCGACGAGTGGGACGCCCGCAGCGGCGGCAGCTGGCGCTACCACGCCGGCGAGCACGGCTTCCACGGGAGCTTCCACGAGGTCCGCCCGGACCGGCTCGTGCAGACCTTCACCTACGACGGCGAGCCCGACGGCGTCGCCCTCGAGACGCTCACCTTCACCGACCTCGGCAACGGCCGGACCCGCCTCGACGCGAGCTCGCTGTGTGACAGCTTCGAGGCTCGCGACGCCTGGCTCGCCAGCGGCATGGAGGTCGGCGTCGAGCAGGGCTACGCCAAGCTCGACCGCCTGCTGGAGGGCGACGCCGTCTGACTCTCGGGATAGTCCCTGACGTTTGGGTTCCTTTTCTGTCCCGAAAGCGACCCAAACGTCAGGGACTATCTCGGTGTGCGGACCTCTGACGTCTCAGGTCGTCAGGTGCGACACCATTGCGATGTCGTTGTGATGTCACTATGGTGCTGCCGTGACTTCAACTGGCTCGGACGTGACCACCGTGCGGGGGCTGCTGCGCAGCAACCGGGACCTGCGGCTGCTGCTGGCGGCGGGGCTGGTCACCATGACGGGCGACTGGATGCTGTCGGTCGGGCTGGTCTACACGGTGTACGCCGTCACGGGGTCGACGCTGGCGTCGGCGGGGGCGCTGATCGCGGCGTTCGTGCCACAGGTGCTCACGGGCTTGTTCGCTGGAGTGTTCGTCGACCGCTGGTCGCGGGCGCGCACCATGGTGGTCGGCAACCTGCTGATGGCCGTCGGGATCACACCGCTGCTGCTGGTGCACGACCGCGGCGACGTGTGGATCGTCTACGCCGTCCTCGCGGCCAACGCCGTCCTCGACGTGTTCGTGGCCACCGCCGACTCGGCGATGCTCCCGCTGATCGTGACGGGAGAGGGGCGGCTGACCGCCAACGCACTCAACGGCCAGGTCGGTCAGGTCGCGCGCTTGGTCGGTGGCGCGGCGGGAGGCGTCGTCGCGGCCGCCGGCGGCCTGGGTGCTGTCGTGGTCGCCGACACGGCGACGTTCCTGCTGGCAGCCTTGCTGGTCCAGCTGATCCGCACCTCCACCAGGCCGCCGCGCGAGGTCGCCGACGACGCGACCCCCGGCGCGTGGGGAGCGTTGCGCCGGGTGGTCGTCGAGTGGGGTCAGGGCGCAGCGACCGTAGGCCGGTCACGGGTGCTGAAGGTGCTGGTTGCCTTCAGCCTGATCACCGCGGTCGGCGAGGGGATCATGGGCACGCTGTTCACGCCGTACGTGAAGGACATCCTCGATGGCAACGCGGCCACGCTCGGCACCATCAACTCCGCCCAGGCCGTCGGCGGCATCCTCGGCGGCTTCGTGGCGGTGGCGGCGGGACGACGCTGGACGCCCCGGGTGCTGTTCGGGTGGGGCGCGGTGGTGTTCGGGCTGATCGACCTGGCGATCTTCGTGTACCCCGTGCTGTACGTCGCCGCCTGGCCGGCCGTGCTCGGCATGGCTCTGGTCGGCTTCCCCGGTGCGGTGTGCATCGCTGCGCGCACCACGTTGCTCCAGGACCACAGCACTGACGAGCAGCGGGGCCGGATCTTCGCCCTGCTCTTCGCCGTCTCGGCGTTGTCACTGACGGTCGGCGCGGTGACCGCGGGCTTCCTCGGCGAGTCGATCGGGATCATCCAGATCCTTGCTCTCCAAGGCGGGGGCTACGTCCTCGCCGGTGTGATGGTGCTGCTGCTGATCGGCGCCACAACGGCAGCACCAGCGTCCTCGGCCTCGGGTCCAACAGTTGCTCCCGGGGCCGAGGACGCCGATCTCGTGCTGCCTGCGGACGAGGGCGTCACGGTCCCGCCGGTCCATCCACGTTGATCGTCGGCTCGCCCGCGGGGATCTCAGTCGCCATCTGTTCATCAAACCGTGACTCGCGTGCGTCGGCGACGAGGCCTAGGTTGCTGAGGTCCGACATTCCCAGACCCGAGGAGGGCCTCATGGCCTCGAAGCTCAACCCCTATCTCCAGTTCAAGGACAACGCCCGCGACGCGATGACCTACTACCAAGGGGTCTTCGGCGGCGACCTGGCGATCAACACCTTCAACGACTACGGCGGCGGGGGCGACGGCGTCATGCACTCCCAGCTCGACGCGCCCAACGGCTTCACCCTGATGGCCTCCGACACCCCCGAGGGCATGCCCGAGTCCACTCCGGGCGGCAACATCACCATCAGCCTCAGCGGCGACGACAACGACGACCTGCGCGGCTACTGGGACAAGCTCGCCGACGGCGGCCAGGTGATGATGCCGCTGGAGAAGCAGATGTGGGGCGACGAGTTCGGCATGCTCACCGACAAGTTCGGGGTCGGCTGGATGGTCAACATCGCCGGGAGCGACCAGGGCTGAGCCACCCTCCTCCCCGTCACGTCGACAGCCGGCCCCGCCGTTCCCGGGCCGGCTGTCGATGATTTCGCACGCTCCTTCGAGTCGTCCTCCGCAAGCCCCTGAAAGTTTCTCCAGGACTGTGTCGGATCCGGGGTGACGCGTTCGTGGTGAAGAAAAGAGCACCCGAACCCCGAATCCTCGAGAAGGAGCAAGTTGATGAACGAGCGCCGCACCCGCTGGCTGGCCCTCTACGCCCTCTGCCTGGGTGACCTGATGATCGTCCTCGACACCAACATCGTGAACGTGGCCCTTCCCTCGATCCAGGGCGACCTCGGCTTCTCCTCCGAAGCGCTCGCCTGGGTCGTCAACGCCTACATGCTCACCTTCGGCGGCTTCCTGCTGCTGTCGGGCCGCCTCGGCGACCTCTACGGCAACCGCCGCGTGCTGCTCGGCGGCGTGGCCGCCTTCACCGTGTCGTCCGTGGCCTGCGCCTTCGCGCCGACCGCCGGCTTCCTCGTCGTCGGGCGCGCGGTCCAGGGCCTCGGTGGCGCCGCGGTCTCCGCGGTCGCGCTCGCACTGATCATGGGTCTGTTCTCCGACCCCGGCGAGCGGGCGAAGGCGATGGGCGTGTTCGGGTTCGTGATGTCGGGCGGCGGCGCCGTCGGCGTGCTGCTCGGCGGCGTACTGACCGGGCTCTTCACCTGGCACTGGATCTTCCTCGTCAACGTGCCCGTCGGCCTGGCCGTGTGGGTGCTCGTGACCCGCCTGGTCGCGGACCACCGTCCCGAGAAGTCCACCGCCCGCCTCGACGTCCCCGGAGCCGGGCTGGTGACCGTCGCCCTGATGCTCGCGGTCTACGGCGTGGTCGGCGGCAACGAAGCTGGCTGGACCTCCGGCCGCACCCTGGGCATCCTGGCCGCCTCCGTCGTCCTCCTCGCCGCCTTCGTGGTCCGCGAGGCCCGCGTCGAGCACCCGCTGGTGCCGCTGCGCCTGTTCACGCTGCGCAACGTCGTGGTCTCGCAGGTCGTCGGCGTGCTGTGGGCCGGTGCGATGTTCGCCTGCTTCTTCCTGACCGCCCTCTACATGCAGGGCGTGCTGGGGTACGACGCCCTCCAGGTCGGCCTGGCGTACCTGCCGTCGTGCGCGGTGATGGCCGCGATGTCGTTGGGCGTCTCCGACCGCCTGGTGATGCGTTTCGGCATCCGGCCGCCGCTGGTGGCAGGCCTGGCCCTGGTGGCGGCCAGCCTGGCGCTGTTCGCGATGGCCCCGGTCGACGGCAACTTCCTGGTCGACGTGCTGCCGGGCATGGTGCTGCTGGGCATCGGTGCGGGCATCGCGTTCAACCCGGTGCTGCTGGCCGCCATGGGCGACGTCGAGCCGCACGAGGCCGGTCTGGCCTCGGGCGTGGTCAACACCTCGTTCATGATGGGCGGCGCGCTCGGCCTGGCCGTGCTGGTCAGCCTGTCGTCGTGGCGCACCGGCGAGCTGACGGCTGGGGGCTCGTCGATGGCCGAGGCGCTGACCGGCGGCTACCAGGTCGCCTTCGCCGTCGGGGCCGTGATGGCCGCGGCCGCGGCGGTGGTCGGTGGCCTGCTGCTCCGGCCCCAGCCGATGCAGCTGCCCGACGCTCCCCAGGTCGACGACGACACCGACGAGGAGCTGCTCCCGGCCGCTGCCTGAGTCGCCTGAGCCCCGCGCCGGTGAGCCTGCAACCGTCCCGATCCACTGGACGGTTGCAGGCTCACCGCTGCCCGGGGCAGACGGTCGCGTCCGGCAGATCGTCGCAGTCTCAGGCGAGCGTGGCGAGCAGGTCAGCGGCGTCCAGCGACCCGGGCTCCGCGTGTTCCGCGGCCAGCCGGGCGGCGGTGGCCCGCAGCAGGTCGTTGGCGGGGGTCTGGACGCCGTGGAGCCGGCCCAGCATCGAGATCTCCCCGTTGAGGTAGTCGCTCTCGACGTTGCCGGTGCCGCGCCGGACGCTCTGCCAAGTCGAGCCACCACCTCGCTCGCCGCTGCCGGCGATCGCCTGCGTCTGCAGCAGGTCACCGCGACGCTCGGTGTCCTGCTCGGCGGTGACCACCGGGATGCCCGCGGCGGCCAAGACCTGCTCGCCCTCCTCGCGGGCCAGCTCCGCCAGTCGGTCTCTGGCATCGCTCGGCGCGCACGCGGCCTGGGCCGCGTTGCCGAGGTTGAGCAACAGCTTGCGGTGCTTCCACGCCATCACGTCGGGGCGCACGACCGAGTCGAAGCCGGCCGCCCGGACGGCCGCGGCGAACGCCTCGCACCGGTCGTCGGTCCCGCTCGGATAGCAACCCACGTCGAGCATCCCGGGCACCGGCACGCTGGCCTGGATGACGACGCCGGGCTCGAGGTGGGTGGCCGGCAGCATCACGGTCACGGCCAGCACGTGGGCGCTCGCGCGCAGCAGCGCCTGCTCGTTGGCGACGCCGTTCTGCAGGCTGACGACGGTTGCCTCCGCGGGCAGGTGGGCGCCGAGGTCGCCGAGGACGGCCGGCGTCTGCTGACTCTTGACGGCGACCAGGACGCAGGTGTCAGCGCCGACGTCGAGACCGGCGAGCCCGTCCGCGGCGCGCATCTCGAGGCGGACGTCCTCATCGGCGGAGACCAGGCGCAGGCCGTGGCGCCGGATCACCTCGAGGTGCGCGCCGCGGGCGACGACCTGGACGTCGGAGCCGGCGAGGAGCAGTCGGGCGGCGACCACGCCCCCGACAGCCCCGGCGCCGTACACGATGAAACGCATGTCGCTCACCCTAGGGAGACGAGTCGTCCGTCAGGCGCGGCGGCCGAAGACCTGGGCGGCGTACCAGGCGCCGCCATCGTCGCGGCGAGCCGCCACGGCGACCAGGCGGAAGCTGCGGCTCAGGATGTTGGCGCGGTGTCCGGCCGAGTTCATCCAGCCCTGCCGCACGACGGACCGGCCTGTCGCAAAGCCAACGGCGACGTTCTCTCCGGCCGTGTTGAGCCCGCAGCCGTCCATCACCGCGCCGAGGTCCTGGTGGAACATCGAGCCGGCGGCCGCCATCGCCTCGGCCTGCTTGACGGCGAACCGCCGCAGGCAGTCGGAGACGTGCAGTGCCCTGCGGTCGTGCTCCGCGCGGGCGGCGTTGGTGGCCCGCACCGCTGCCGACGCGTACGTCGCCTCGGCGCCGGTCCCCAGGCTCTCGCGAGCCGCGGCCGGGGCGGCGGTGGGAGCGAGGCAGGCCAGGGCGAGCAGGGTGCCAACCAGGAATGTCCGCATCGCCCCAGCCTAGGAGCCAACGCCCCTCCGGTCAGACGAAGGCGAACAACCGTCCGGGCGTCACGCCTGTGGTCGGGCGGGTCCACCGGTGCGCACCCACCCGGAAGCCGGCGTCGGGCGGACTGACGAACGCGTCCTCGGTGAAGCCCGCGTCGACGAAGAGCGACCGCACCCACTGCGCCGGGTCCCCCTCGACGGTGGTCGGGTCCTGGTCCACCGCCCGGCCCCGCGTCCACAGCACCACGGCGCCCGGCACGAGCAGGGACGGCAATGCTGTGACGGTGCCGGCCACGCCCGCATCGGCGACGTTGCCGAAGACGCCGCACAGCATCAAGACGTCGACCGGGCAGGTGTCGGCCCACGTCGCGGCGAGGCCGGCGTCGCCGGTGCGCACGTCGACGTCGAGCCCGAGCCCGGCCGCCTCCTGACGGGCAGCTTCCGCCAGCCCGGCGTCGAGCTCGACCAGGGTCACGCGCACGTCGGCCCGATGCTCGGCAGGCAGGGACGCCAGCACGGGCAGGGTGTCGCGACCGTCGCCGGCACACAGGGACAGGAGGGTGACCGGACCGGATGGGCGCTCGGCCAGCACCCGCGCCAGCTGGTGGCGCACCACGTCCAGCCGCCGCGACAGCGACGACGACGGGTCGTCGTACTGGTGGTGCCAGGCGTGCCAGTCGCGGGGGGACCGCTCGGACGTCATGCGCCCAGTCTTCCAAGGCCGACGTGGCGCGATGTCGGTGGCCGGGTCCACGGTGATGGGATGAAGTACGGACTGGACATCTCACCGGCCGGCGACTGGGGCGAGCCGGGACAGATCGCCGAGCTGGCCGTCCTGGCGGAGCGCAGTGGCTGGGACGCCATCTTCTGCGAGGACTACCTCGCCTATCCGGGTGGCCTGCCCACGTACGACGTGTGGATGACGCTGGGGCTGGTGGCCCAGGCCACCACGCATCTCACGGTCGGCACGATGGTCACTCCGCTGCCCCGCCGGCACCCCGAGACGGTCGCCGCGCAGGCGATGACGCTCGACCACCTGTCGGGCGGCCGGGCCGTTCTCGGCGTCGGGATCGGCGACAGCAACGGTGACCTCGTGGTGACGGCGACCGGCGCGGGGCCGCCCGGCGACGCCCGCGAACGCGCGCAGGTGCTGGAGGAGTCGCTCGACGTGATCATCGGGTTGTGGAGCGGCGAACCGCTGACCCACCGCGGTCCCCACTTCGAAGCCGACGATGCCCGGCTCGTGCCGACGCCCCTCCGGCGGGAACGGGTGCCTATCTGGGTCGGTGGTGCGCTGACCAAGGCCGGCCCGAGAGCCCGCGCGCTCCGCTGGGACGGCGCCTGCCTCTATCGCGTGCCACCGCCCGCCTGGGACGACGTCACGCCCGACGACGTTCTAAGCCTGCGCCACGACGCCGGCCGCGACGACTTCGTCATCTGTGTCGGAGGCCGCGAGCGGCGCGCCGACCTGGCCGCCGAACGCCGCTACGTCGCCGACCTCGCCGAGGCCGGCGCCGACTGGTGGCAGGAGTTCGTCCCGCCGCGGTTGACCCTCACCGAGGCCCGTCGCCGCATCGAGGCGGGCCCGATCCGCTCCTGACTGTTCAGCCCGACCTGCCGGCCTCCTGCTCCTTCTTGCGGTCGAGCCGGTCCATCACCGGCTTCGCGACCACGCCGTGCACCATGACGGACGCGACGATGGTGAACGCGACGGTCGACCAGAGCCAGTCCTCGCCGAGCTCGTCGGCCTGGCCGGCGGCGAATGCGAGGTAGTAGAGCGAGCCGACCCCGCGGACTCCGAAGAACGCCGCGGCCCACTGCTCGCGTCGGTGCAGGCCGCCGACCTTGTCCGCAGGCCGGCCGAAGGGCGCCAGGGCGACCATCCCGGCCGCAGGCCGGACCACGAGGATCAGTCCCAGGCCGATGGCGACGCCGCGCCAGTCGAGGCTGTCGAGCAGCCCCCGGGTCACGGCGATGCCCAGCACCAGCAGCACGAAGAGCGTGAGCAGCCGCTCGAGCCGCTCGACGACCTCGTGCATGGCCGCGTGGTAGTCGTGGGCGCGCTCGGCGGAGCGGAACGCCAGCGCGCAGACGAAGACGGAGAGGAAGCCGTAACCGCCGGCGACCTCGCCCAAGCCGTACGCCACGACGAGCGCTGCGACGGCGAGCAGCGACTCACCCCGGTCGGCCACGCGCAGCGCGTCGGTCTGCGCCCGGAAGGCCAACCGGGCCAGCGCCCAGCCGACCGCCAACCCGACGAGGACGCCGATCACGACCTTGGCGACGAGGTAGATGCCGACCCACTCCAGCCACCAGCCGGACGCGGCGCCCTCGGTGGCGAGCAGGATCGCGGCGAAGACGAACGGGAAGGTCAGCCCGTCGTTGAAGCCGGCCTCCGACGTGAGGGTGAAGCGGACCTCGTCCGACTCCTCGACCTCGTGGTCTCCGGTCTGCGGTCCGGCGACCTGCACGTCGGACGCGAGCACCGGGTCGGTCGGTGCCAGCACGGCCCCGAGCAGAAGCGCGGCCGCCGGCGCCAGGCCGGCCCACCAGCCCAGGAGTGCCACCGCACCGATGCACAACGGCATCGCCACGGCGAGCAGCCGCCAGGTCGGCGACCACCCGCGCCAGGAGTCGCGGTTGCGCAGCTGCAGCGGCCGGTCGAGAGCCAGGCCGACGCCCATCAGTGCGACGAGCACGGTCAGCTCGGTGAGGTGCTCGATGGCACTGCGGTTGGCCTGCGGGTCCAACGGCATGGAGTCGGGCAGCGGGGTGAGCCCGATCAGGAGGCCGACCCCGACCAGGACCATCGGCGCGGAGACCGTCCAGCGGCTGAGCAGGTCGGGGAGGACCACGGCCAGCAGCAGGCTGAAGCCGGCCACCACGTAGACGAGGTCGGCGGTCACGTCGCGACCGTACCCACCACGCCGCGTTCGACCACCCGGCATACCGAGGCGCGTGCCGTTGCGCATCGCCTTTGGTTGCTCTAGAGTAACCGTTACTCATGAGCAACGTATCCGCAGCCAGCTCCGCAGACCGGGTGTTCCAAGCGCTCGGCGAACCCGTCCGCCGCGACATCATCGCCCACCTCCGCAGTGGGCCGATGCCCGTCGGCAAGCTCGCCGACCGGCTCACCGTCGGCCGGCCCGCCGTCAGCAAGCACCTGCGGGTGCTTGGTGACGCCGGGTTGGTGCGGCACGAGTCACGAGGCACCCGCAATCTCTACGCGCTCGCGCCCGAGGGCATGGTCGCGGCCCAGCAGTGGCTGGTGACGATGTGGGACACCGCGCTCGCCGGCTACGCCGAGGCGGTCGAGGCCGCCGCCCGTTCGACCCACACCGATTCGACCAAACAGGGAGGCACCCCATGACAACCGTTCCGCCGCTGCGCCGCGAGATCATCGTCGACGCCGACCCCGATCTGGCCTTCGCGGTCTTCACTCAGCGGATCGGCGAGTGGTGGCCGGTGCACCAACACAGCGTCCACGGCGCCGGCGCCACCGTGGCCTTCGTCGACCAGGGTCTCGGCTCGACGATCGTCGAGTCGTCCGCCGGTGCGGCCGACGCCGTCTGGGGGACGGTCACCCGCTGGGAGCCGCCCGACTCGGTGGCGTTCACCTGGCACCCGGGCAAGGGGGCCGACGCGGCCAGCCAGGTCAGCGTCGCCTTCGAGGCGGCCGACGGCAAGACACTCGTGCGCCTGGAGCACACCGGGTGGGAGGTCTTCGCCGACCCGGTCGCCGCGCGCGAGGAGTACGGCCACGGCTGGCCGGCGGTGCTTGACGGCTTCGCCGCCCTGGTCGCGACCGGATGAGCGAGTCGGACGACACCTGGCACGTGGTGGCCCCAGGGCTGAGCGACGCTAGCCGCGGCTGGTGTGCCAGAGCCAGGCCAGTCCCGCGAACGGCAGCACCAGCGGCAGGTAGCCGTAGCCCTGCCCGAAGCCCGACCACACCGTGTCGTCGGGGAAGAGCGACGCGTCGGCCACGCTGAGCGTGCCGACCACCAGTACGCCGACCAGCTCGGTGCCGCAGGCCACCCACGCGACCCGTCGCCATCCGTCGCCCTCGCGGGCCAGGCCGAGTGTCGCCGCGATGTAGACGACGGCCGCCAACGCCGAGAGCGCGTAGGGGAACGGTGCCTCGCTCGCCTTCGTCGCCAGCTGGTACGCCGACCGCCCGGTCGCCGCGACCGCGAAGACCGCGTAGACGGCGATCAGCACCCGGCCGAGACCCGTGCGCCGGGACCGGGGCTCGTGCTTGGCCTGCGGGTCAGACACCCGGAGCTGTCCAGATCGTGTGCAGCCGCAGCAGCAGGAACGGCACCAGCAGCGCCGCGACCACCAGCACCCCGGTGCCCGCCCGGCTCGGCTCCCCGCGGGCCCAGGCCACCGCCAGCGGCGGGACGGCGACGAGGCCGACCAGATAGGCGACGAACAACACGCCCGAGACGTCTTCTTCGGTGCGCACCAGGTTGACCACGCCGGTCACCAGCTGGAGCAGGCAGCCGAGCCAGAGCACCGCCATCGCCGCCAGCAGCACGCGGTCGATGGGCCGGTTGCGGACGACGTACGACACGGCCAGCAGGGCGACGAGCAGCGAGACCACCGTCAGGACGGTCTGCAGCCACGGCGTCACGGGCTCACGATAGGTCCAGGGTGTTCGCGAGCCTGCGACCACGTCGTGCGGAAGGAGGCCTCCGACCCTACGAACCCAGGTCCTCCTCCAGCAGGATCACCAGTGCCTGGGCGCCGCCCGGTCGTGCGCGGACCGATCGGCCCGTCCCACGAGGGGTCGACCCAGAGCGCGGTACGTCCAGCCCGCCGAGGACCACACGTTCGGGTCCAGGCAGTTCCGCCCGTCCACGATGGCGGGAGTCGCCACGAGCCCGGTGAGGGTGGCCGGCTCGAGCTCGCAGTACTGCGCCCACTCGGTGAGCACGAGCACGAGGTGGGCGCCCCGGCAGGCGTCGAGGACGGAGTCCGCGTAGCTCAGCGTCGGCCAGCTCTTTCTCGCATTGTCCATGGCCCGCGGGTCATGCACCGTCACGTGCGCGCCGAGCAGGTGGAGGCGACCGGCGACATTCAGGGCCGGGGAGTCGCGGATGTCATCGGAGTCGGGCTTGAACGCGGCTCCCAGGACGGCGACCTTGCTGCCGGGCCAGGGACGGTCCAGCAGCTCGGCTGCCATGTCGACGACCCGGACGCGACGTCGTTGGTTGATCGCATCGACCTCGCGCAGGAAGGTCAGTGCGTCCCCGGCCGCCAGCTCTCCCGCTCGGGCCATGAAGCCACGGATGTCCTTGGGCAGGCACCCGCCACCGAATCCCAGGCCGGCGTTGAGGAACTGCCGCCCGATGCGAGGGTCGTGGCCGAGGGCGTCGGCGAGCAACGTCACGTCGGCCCCCGTGGCCTCGCACAGCTCGGCCATCGCGTTGATGAACGAGATCTTCGTGGCCAGGAACGCGTTCGCAGCGGACTTCGCCAGCTCCGCCGTGGCCAGGTCACCGACGACGACCGGAGTGCCCAGGGCGATCGGCTCCGCGTAGACCTCCCTCAGCACCGCCTCCGCCCAGGCTGCGGTGTTGTCGGCAGGAAGTCCGAACACCAGGCGGCCCGGCCGGAGCGTGTCCTCGATCGCGTAGCCCTCGCGGAGGAACTCGGGGTTCCAGGCCAGCACCACCTCGTCGCCCGCAGGGGCGATCAGTCGGATCCGCTCGGCCAACCGGGCCGCTGTCCCCACGGGCACCGTGGACTTGCCCAGCACCAGGCACGGCCGATCTAGCAAGGGCGCCAGTGACTCGACCGCCGAGTCCAGATGCGAGACGTCCACCGTGAACTCGCCGTCGCGCTGCGGCGTGGAGACGCAGAGGAAGTGGACGTCTGCGAACTCTGCCGCCTCGCGGAAGGAAGTCGTGAACCGCAGGCGTCCCGACTCCACGTGCTTGCGGAGCAAGGGCTCCAGGCCCGGCTCGTAGAACGGTGGGGTCGCCTCCTGGAGGGCCGTCACCTTCGCCTCGTCGACGTCCAGGCCCACGACGTCGAAGCCCAGCTCGGCCATGCCGACGGCGTGGGTCGCACCCAGATAGCCGCAGCCCACGACACTTATCCGCGGCGCCATCGCACGCACCCCCCTGCTCGGTTCCGTCCCTCAGCGTGGCATCGCCGCCGCTGGGCCCGCGCCGTTCGCCTGCTGGATGCCGCGTACGACGATTGAACGATGCTCCGCGGGGGGCTCCCGGAGTTACCTGGGCTGACGTTGTCGAGGGAGTCGAGGGGGCGGGGGACGCATGCGGATTCTCACGGTTGCCGCGCACCCGGACGACGAGACCCTGGGCGCCGGCGGCACGATGGCCTGGCACGCCGCCAGGGGAGACCAGGTGTGGGTCTGCGTGCTGGCCGACGGCGTGACCAGCCGCCACGGCCGGGTGGCGCAGCAGGCCGAGTGTGCCCAGCGCGCGTGCGAGACACTGGGCGTGGAACGGCTCGTCATGGTCGGGCTACCCGACCAACGCCTCGACACCCTCTCGCTGCTCGACGTCATCACGCCCGTCGAGGAGTGCATCGCGGAGTTCGCGCCCGACGTCGTCCTCACCCACTTCCCGGGAGACGTCAACGAGGACCATCGACTCGTGTCGCGCGCGGTGATGGTGGCGACCCGGCCGGTGGCCGGCTCGTCCGTGCGCCGCGTGTGCGCGTTCGAGATCGCATCCTCCACAGACTGGGCACCCCCCATCCCGGGAAGCGTCTTCATGCCCAACCTGTACGTCGACATCTCGGACACGCTGGAGACCAAGCTGACCGCGATGAAGGCCTACACGCAGGCCTTCGTGAGTGAGATGCGCCCCTACCCACACCCACGGTCTGTCGAGGCCCTCACGGTCTACGCCCAACGGCACGGGGTCGCGAGCGGGATGCTCGCCGCGGAACCCTTCATGCTGCTGCGCGAGTCGGCCGACCGGGGTATGGGGAGCTTCTCGGTGGGGGGAGTGCTGTGAGGACGGGACTTCCCGACCGCGTGCTGTCGGCGCTCGCCCTCATCGTGCTCCTGCCCGTCCTGCTGCTGATCGCCGGGGTCGTGCGGCTCAGCTCGCCGGGAGGCGTGATCTACCGGCAGGTCAGGGTCGGACAGGGTGGTGTGCCCTTCCGGATCCTGAAGTTCCGGACCATGGTGGACGGTGCGGACCGCCTGGCCGCCAATGTCAGTCCCACCAACGACCCCCGCGTCACTCCGGTGGGCCGCGTGCTCCGGACCTGGTACCTCGACGAGCTCCCGCAGCTGGTCAACGTGCTGCGCGGCGACATGCGTCTGGTGGGCCCGCGACCCGAGACGCCGGAGTACGTCGCCCTGTACACGCCGGAGGAGCGCCGGGTGCTCGAGGTGAAGCCCGGGCTCGTGGGTCCGTCGACGCTCGCGTTCATGGATGAGGCGACCCGGCTCGCCGCCGCCGACGACCCGGAGGGGCACTACGAGGCCGTGCTCCTGCACGAGCGGGCCCGCCTCGACCTCGACTACCTCGAGCGGCGTTCGGCCGCCTACGACATCCAGCTGCTGCTCCGGCAGGCGCTGGCCATCATCACCCCGCGCAGCCGGGGCTCGGAATCTGCTGCCGACGAAACACCCGCACGAATCCGGGCCCGAATGAGGGGAAACACATGACCAAGCGCGTCTCTCGCGCCACCGTCCTGGCCACCGCGATGACGACCGTGACCTCGTTGGCGCTGACGCTCGGTACGACAGCGCCGGCGCCGGCAGCCGTGGTGGACGCAACCACGGTTGCTGCCTACCTCACCTCCACCTGGACGCCGCCGAGCACCGACCCGTCGGGCATCACGTTCATTCCCGGCAAGGGGCTGCTGGTCAGCGACGCCGAGGTCGAGGAGCCGACGGCGCTCAGCCAGACGACGAACCTCTTCTACTCGTCGCTGACCGGGGTCAACAACGGGCCCTCCGCCGACGGTACGACCGTCGGTTGGTCCAACGAGCCCAACGGCGTCTTCTACGTCTCGGCTCCCGGGAACCCGTGGAACGGCCACCTGTTCGTGTCCGACGACGACCAGAAGAGGATCTTCGACATCTCCTCGGCCGGCGCGGACGGACGGTTCGGCACCGCCGACGACGGTTCCCGAACGTTCTTCAAGACACCGCCGTTCGGCAACACCGACCCCGAGGACATGGCCTTCGACTCCACCCACAACGAGCTGTGGATCGCCGGTGGCCTGTCCACCCTCGTCAGCCGGGTCAACCCTGGTGCCGACAACAACTTCGCCACGGTCGGCGACAACGTCACCAAGAACTTCGACCTGCCCCACCTCAACCCCGACCCGCTCAAGCCGCCGAGCCCCGAGGGCATGGCCTACGACCCAGAGCGCGACACCATCTACGTCCTGGAAGGCCAGTCGGAGGTGATCTTCGAGCTGGCCCGCAACGGCGCCATCCTCAACCAGATCAACCTGGCGAGCATCGGCATGCAAAGTGTCGGCGGGATGACGCTCGACCCCGCGTCGACGGGGCCCTCGCGCACCTTCTACATCGCCGACCGCGGCCTGGACCCCAACGGCACCCGCCCACCCACGTGCGCCCCGGCTCGCCGCCGAGCTGTCAGGCGTACAACGACGGCGTCATCTACGAGGTCCGAGTGGCCACATGCCCGCGATCGGCAACCGGCCGCCGTTGGCCGGCGCCGGTGAGGACCTGATCGCCGACACGCTCGAGACCGTGACCTTGCTGGGTTCCGGTGAGGACGGCGAGTCGCCTTCCGCCCCCGGTCCGCTGACCTTCGCGTGGACCCGCGTCAGCGGTCCCGGCACCGTCACGCTGGGGACTCCCGACGCGCCGACGACCACGGCGTCGTTCTCGGCCGCCGGTGACCAGGTGATGCGGCTGACCGTCAGCGACGGCAGTTCTGACCGACTTCGACGACATGGTCGTCCACGTCTTCGCCCCGGGTGCCCCGCGGACCGTCAACATCCCGATCCGGGTCGGCGGCGACGACGCCCAGGAGCAGATCGGCACGACCTCGAACGGGTTCACCGACCTCGAGAGTGCCGACAACGAGCTCGGCAACACCAACAACACCGATGCCACGAGGGTGATGACCGGCCTCCGGTTCACCGACCTGCCGATCAAGGCGGGCTCGACGATCGACGACGCGAGGATCCAGTTCAGCGTGGACGAGGTCAACTCCTCCGCGGCCAGCTACGAGATCCGTGGCCAGCTCTCGGGCAACGCGCCACCGTTCCTCCAAGGCAACCAGGTTGCCGACGGGTCGAAGAAGAACATCTCGAACCGCACACCGACGGTCGCCAGCGTGGCCTGGAACAACGTGCCGGCGTGGACGATCGTCCGCGACGAAGGGCCGGACCAGCGCACGCCGCAGCTCTCCTCGATCCTGCAGGAGATCGTCAGCCAGCCCAGCTGGGCTCGCGGCAACGCCGTGGTGTTCACCATCCAGAACGCCGTCGGCAACACCGGGCGCCGGACCGCCGAGGCGAAGGACGGCCGGATCCCGCCGTACCTGACGATGACCTACAGGACGCCGCTGGCCAACGTGGCTCCCATCGTCAACGCGGGCGCCGATGCCAGCGTGAGCGTGCTCGGTGCCGCGACTCTGGACGGCACGGTCACCGACGACGGCAAGCCCGGGACGGGCGTCACCACGACCTGGACGAAGGTCTCCGGACCCGGTGCGGTGACGTTCGCCGACGCCGGTGCACAGGACACCACCGCCACGTTCTCCGATCCCGGCACCTACACGCTGCGGCTGTCCGCGAACGACAGCGAGCTGGTCGGCTCCGACGACGTTGTCATCCAGGTGCGCGGCACGCCGGTGGTGAGCGCCGGGCCCGACCGCAACGTGAACTTCCCCGCGGCGGCGAGCCTGGACGGGACCGTCAGCTCCGGCCCCATCCTGACCATGTGGAGCAAGGTCTCCGGGCCTGGCAACGTGACGTTCGGCAACGCGGTACTGGTCGACACGACGGCGACGTTCTCGCTGCCCGGGAGCTACACGCTCCGGCTCACCGCGAACGACGGCGCGCTCAGCGCGTCGGACGACGTCGTGGTCGTGGTCCGGCAGGCACCGCAGGTGAGCGCCGGCCCGGATCGTTCGATCACGCTCGGGCAGTCGGCGAGCCTGGACGGCACGCTGATCTCCGACGGCTACCCAGGGACGGCCACCGTTCGGTGGACGGAGGTCGGGGGCCCGGGCAACGTCACGTTCTCGGCAGCGACCAGCGCTCGACACGCTTGCGACGTTCTCGAAGCAGGGGACCTACACGCTGCGGCTGACCGCGACCAACGGCGCGGTCTCCGGATTCGACGACGTCGTAGTGAAGGTGGCGAAGAAATGACGATGTCCGCGCTCGAGGGAGCGGTCATCGGCTAGGCAATCTTGCGTCGCGGCGGGGAGCCACGACGAGCATCTAGGTGACATGGGGGATTCATGAACAGTTCAGTCGTTCTCAAGCGTGCAGGTACGGTGGCGGTGACCTCGTTGGCGCTGGTGCTGAGTACATCAGCATTGGCGGTGGCAGCCGTGTTCGAGGCAACCCCGGTTGCTGCCTTCGCCACCTCCACCTGGACCCCGCCGAGCTCCGACCCCTCGGGCATCACCTTCGTGCCCGGAAAGGGGCTGCTGATCAGTGACGCCGAGGTCGAAGAGGTGCCGCCCTTCGGGCTCAACCAGGATACGAACCTGTTCTACTCGACCCTGGCCGGGGTGAACAACGGACTGAACGACGACGGTACGACGTTGCTCCCATCACGAGCGAATGCCTGGTCCAAAGAGCCTACTGGCGTCTTCTACGTCGCCAAGGCGGGGAACCCGTGGAACGGCCACCTGTTCGTCTCCGACGACGACCAGAAGCGGGTCTACGACATCTCCTCGGCCGGCGCGGACGGACAGTTCGGCACCGCCGACGACGGTTCGCGGACCTTCTTCCGGCCCACGACGTTCGGCAACACCGACCCCGAGGACGTCGCCTTCGACTCCACCCACAACGAGCTGTGGATCGCCGGTGGCCTGTCCACCATCGTCAGCCGGGTCAACCCAGGTGCCGACAACAACTTCGCCACTATCGGCGACAACGTCACCAAGAACTTCGAGATCCCCGACCTCAACCCCGACCCCCTCAAGCCGCCGAGCCCCGAGGGGATGGCCTACGACCCCGCGCGCGGCACCATCTACGTCCTCGACGGCGGGGCTGGAGTGATCTTCGAACTGGCGCGCAACGGCGCGGTGCTCAACCAGATCAACCTGACCAACGTCAACGTGCAGAGCGCCGGTGGCATCACCCTCGACCCCGCGTCGACCGGTGCCTCGCGCACCTTCTACATCGCCGACCGCGGCCTGGACCCCAACCCCACGCGGGTACCGACGTGCCCGACGCCCACGCCTCCCGGCTGTGAGGCATTCAACGACGGCGTCATCCACGTGGTGCAGGCGACCATGCCCGCGATCGGCAACCTGCCGCCGCTGGCCGACGCCGGCGAGGACGCCGTCGCCGACACCCTGGAGACGGTCACCCTGCTCGGTTCCGGTGAGGACGGCGAGACGCCTTCCGCGCCCGGTCCGTTGACCTACTCGTGGACCCGCGTCAGCGGTCCCGGCACCGTCACGCTGGGGACTCCCAGCGCGCCGACGACCACGGCGTCGTTCTCGGCCGCCGGTGACCAGGTGATGCGGTTGACCGTGAGCGACGGCAGCAGCCTCAGCGACTTCGACGACGTGGTCGTCCACGTCTTCGCCCCGGCTGCTCCGCGGACCGTCACCATCCCGATCCGGTCCGGCGACGACGACGGCCAGGAGTCCATCGGCACGAGCTCGAACGGGTTCACCGACCTCGAGAGCGCCGACAACGAGCTCGGCAACACCAACAACACCGATGCCACGAGGGTGATGACCGGCCTTCGCTTCACCAAGCTGCCGGTTCCGCCGGGCTCGACCATCGACGACGCGAGGATCCAGTTCAGCGTGGACGAGGCGAGCTCCTCCGCTGCCAGTTACGTGATCCGTGGCCAGCTCGCGGGCAACGCGCCGCCGTTCCTCCACGGCAACAGCGTTGCCACCGGGTCGAAGTTCAACATCTCGAGCCGCACGCCGACGGCCGCGACCGTGGCGTGGAACAGCGTGCCGGCCTGGACGGTCATCCGTGAGGAGGGGCCGAACCAGCGCACGCCGCAGCTCAAGCCGATCCTGCAGGAGATCGTCAACCAGCCCACCTGGGCTCGCGGCAACGCCGTGGTGCTCACCATCCAGAACGCCGCTGGCAACATCGGGCGACGGACCGCAGAGGCCAAGGACGGCCGGATCCCGCCCTACTTGGCGCTGACCTTCAGGACGCCACTGGCCAACGTGGCGCCCGTCGTCAACGCCGGCTCCGACTCCAGCGTGAACCAGCAAGGGGCCGCATCGCTGGACGGCACGGTCACCGACGACGGCAAGCCCGGACCGACCGTCACCACCACCTGGAGCAAGGTCTCCGGACCTGGTGCGGTGACGTTCGCGAACGCGGGCGCGGTCGACACCACCGCGACCTTCTCCCAGGCCGGTGTCTACACGCTGCGGCTGACCGCTAACGACGGCGCGCTGAGCGCTTCCGACGACGTGCAGGTGACCGTCGCCCCGGCCCCCGGCGGAGGCGGCGGCGGAGGCGGAGGCGGCGGCGGAGGCGGCGGAGGCGGCGGAGGTGGCGGAGGCGGCGGGGTCCAGCCCCAGCAAGTCTCCGGCGCCCTGACCAGGTCCGACGTCGCGGTGGGGGAGCGCACCAACTTCAAGGGCACGGTCTCCCCGGCCGCCGACGCCCAGCCGGTGCTGCTCCAGCTGCGCAAGAGCGGCCACTGGGTCACCGTCGCGACCAAGCACCTCCCGGCGGGCAGCAGCTCGGCCTACTCGTTCAAGATCCGGCCGAAGGCCAGCGGAAAGTTCCGCTACCGCACCTACCTGCCGGCGTACGCCGGTCGCGTGGCCGCTGCCTTCGACGGTCCCGCTGGCGGCCTCACGTTGCGCGCATACAGCGCCGAGATCGTTGCTGTGCACCAGGCAGGCGACGAGTTCGTCAAGATCTCCAACACGGGGGCGGTCCCGATGAACCTCGATGACTGGCTCCTGGTCAACCGCAGCACGGGTGCGCATCGGAACCTGCCCAAGTTCAAGGTCCGGCCGGGGGACTCGGTGCGGATCCACTCGGGTACCGGTATCAGCGACCGCGACGACCTGTACCTGGGCCGAGGGGACCTGTGGGGCAAGCACGCCACCGCGTTGCTGCGCAACGAGCGATCGGTGCTGCTGGACAAGTTGAGCTACTGAGCGAGGTTGCGCCTGCCGTCCCTGCGGGACGGCAGGCGCAGCGAACGAGGGACACAGGCGAGGGAGAGGCTGTGATGCAGAGCCGACAAGCCTCGCCGAGTGGGCGCACGGATCCGGTACGGCACGTCGAGTGGCATCTCTGACCGCGGCCGGGCCCACCTCTCACACGTGCTCCGGGTCGGAAGGGGGCACCCCCCCACCTATCTGACCCGGAGCACCCACTCCGCGATGTGCCTCCCGAGCTGCTCGATCGGGACCGATCCGTCGTTGGGGACGGTGATGCGGCCGCACGGCACGGTGTCGACGAGCTGATCCAGCAGAAGCCGACCTCGCTCGAGCTCGGGGCCGCGACGGTCTACGGCAATTCGTTGGGTGCGGCTGTGCCGGGAGGGTCGACTCTCGAGACGACTCATCAGCACGTCCAGCGGGGCGTCCACGAGGACGAGGAGGTCTGGCGACAACGCATCGAGCATCCGCGTGGACTCTGCTCCGTCTGCGGGCGCCCGCAGGGCCAGGGACCACAGCGTTTGGACGACGCCCTCCTCCAGGAGCGATACGCCGGCCCGTGCCCGCGCCGACCGTTGCAGGCCCCGCACGGTGAGCCACTGGGCCGCCAGTCCCAGGCCGTCGCGGGGGGTCGCTCTGCTGCCGGTCACCGCGCCAACTACCCTCGCCGCCGCCACCGGCTCGCGGACCACGGCCGAAACCGTGGCCAGCACCTTCCGGCGGACCCTTGCGGACGCCGGCGCGGCCGCCGACACGGGCAGGTCGGCCACGACCGCCTGCACGCCGGCTTCCCGGAGCGCTGCGCAGATGTGCGGGGCCAGCGTCGACTTCCCCGAGCCGGGAAGGCCACACAGCTCGACGACAAGACCCATGACCTAGGTCTCCCGCGCCGGCTGGGCAAGCAGGGCGGCGCGGACCGCCCGCATCTGGTTGTCGGGATCGAGCAGACCTGTGTCCAGCCGCAGCACAGGAACGGCCATCCGCTCCAGCCGATCCGCGATCCCTCGGTACGTCGCCTGCTCGGCCTTGAGCGCACGTATCGCCGTGTCGGGAGCGAGGCCCTGTGCTGCGTGGTGCTTGGGACGCGCCCGGATCCGCTCCAGGAGCACGTCGGCATCTGCGTCGAGCAGGACGACGCCGGCCAGGAGGTCAGCCCAGCACCGCAGCCGGTGGTCCCACCAGGTCGCGGCAGCGTGGGAGCGTCGTACCGGCGCCATCCGCGTGAGGGTGTAAGCGGGACCCTGGTCCAGCACCACCACCTGCGCGCCGGCGTCGACTCGTCGCTCGACGATGTCAGCGGCCGCCGTGACCCGGCCCGCCCAGGCGGCCCAGCGCACGCGGGAGACTCCCTCGACGGGGCTCGCGCCCAGGACCGGGTGTGCCACCAGCACACCACGCAACAAGGCCGGGAGATCGCCGGTCTCGTGGTCCTTGACGACGACGATCCCCGGCTCGTCCTCCAGCCGCCGAGCCATCGTGGTCTTGCCGGAGCCCGGCGCCCCCATCAGCTCCAGCACCACGGGCGTGGCCATCGAGCTCAGATCCGCTTCCAGACCGCGACCCGGATGGCCGACAGCACCGCCTCGCGCGACTGCGACGCGTCGACGACCACCGCGTTGGTCTGGCGCCAGTCGGCCTCGAAGACCTCGCTGTTCCTCGCCCGCACGTATGCCGCGTCCTCGTCCCACCGCCGGCCGACAGCCACTTCGGGGTCGACCCGCAGCACCACCAGCACGTCCGGTGGTGCTATCTGCGCGTACTGCCGTCGTTCGGCCTGGGCCAGCCGCGCGGCGAGCCAGGGCGGGTTGTCCATCCGGTCGAGGATCCACGAGACCCTGGAACCGTCCATGAGCTTGATCTGTGACAGCGGCCACCGATCGGCCACGACGATGCCGCCTCGATCGGCAACGCGACGGGCCCGACGGTAGGCCCGGACTCGATCACGCGCGGTGAGCGCGTGCCAGACGGCCCACGCCGTCCCGGGGAAGTCGGAGCCGGTCGCCGTCCTCGGGTCCACGGTGGCCGAGGTCTGGGGCAGCACGCCGGCGCGCCGCGCGACGTACATGGGTCCCTTGACGGCCAGGGTGAGCAGCGACGGTCGCGGCTTTCCCAGGTGGGTGCGGTGCACGACGAACGTCGAGTCAAGCCACTCGGTGACCGCCTCCACCGCGGTGGACTTGCCCGCTCCATCACCTCCCACGATGGCGATGGTCGCTCCGGCGCGCACGAGGCGCTTGCGGACCGGCAGCCTGAGAACGTAGTGACGTGAGCCCCAGGTGGCACGTCTGGTCATGCGCAGGGCCAGGTCGACCGGCCAGGATCGCCGAGCGTGGGGTGAGAGAGCCCGGATGACCGAACGGCCCAGCGCCAGTCGACCTATCAGCCCGATCTCGCCGGTCAGGCAGTCGAGGCAGCGCTGCCACAGGTCGACGCCGATCCCGCTCAGGTGCTCCACCACGATTGCCCGGGTCACCACGGGGTCGCAGCGTTCGACCAACCAGGCGAGCTCGCGTCGCTCGTTCGGTCCGAGCCGGCCGTTCCCCATCGCAACCGCGTCCCACGTGGCGTGCTTGAGCATCATGCGGATGACGAACACCGCGAGCTCGAAGTCGGCGGACGGGACCGGGAGGACCTCGTAGGCGCCCACCGAGGCCAGGTAGGGGCCCTCGATCGGCAGTCGGAAGTTCTTCGTGGTGTCGTCGCCGATCACGAGCAAGAAGTGGGCGTGGATGTGCACGAGGCGGCCGGAGCCCGCATCGAGCGCGTAGTGGTGGCTCACGCCGGGATGCTCCCGGCCCCCGGGGGCGACGGCCTGCCGGAAGCCGAGCCGAGCGAGGACGGCGACAAACCGCTGCGCATCGCCACGGTGCACCAGCAGGTCGAGGTCGTTGTCGCCGCTCGCTGACCGGGCCAGCATGTCGTTGCTCTTCCAGTGGCAGTACCGCACCGCCGCCGAGAGGAGCGCCTCGCGAAGCGCGAGGACCAGCGCCAGTGTGCCCGGCGGGGGCGCCCAGCGCGCGTCGCTCTCGGTCGGGCTGAGCTGTGTCGTCATCGTTTGCCACCTTCTTGTGGGGTCGCTGTTGGCTGGGGCTGGTGATCGCCCCACCCGTTCGACTGGATGGGTCGGAACTCGCCGAACTGGACCTGGAGCGAGACCGGCTTGTCGTCACCCGAGACCGGCTCCGCGGCACCCGAGACGGGCTCTTCGGGACTCTGGGGCCGGCGTCCGCCAGACGCCACGTGCAGCAGCCCCGCGGCCAGGGTCAGTCCGACGGCCAACCCGGCGGCGGTCAGCGACAGCGGATCGGGTCGGACCGGCGTCGGCGTCGCATAGGCGTGCTCGACGATCTGCACGTTGCCGGCGAACCCGGCCGTGACGAACCGGTCGAGCATGGACTGATAGCTGGTATCCAGCTCGCTCAGGGTGCCGCGCATGTCCCGCAGATGGGCCTGGAGCGCGGCGGCCACGTCCCCGTCCGTCTCGCTGTCCAGCCGAGCCTCGACCTTGTCGATGCGTCCCTCCGTCTCGGCGATCTCGGCGTCGAGGCGTTCCATCTCGCGCTGGGCGAAACCCCGACCCGGACTGGCGTCCGAGCTCGTGGTCAGCGAGACGAGCTGGTGGGAGACCGCTTCCGCCAGCTGCTCGGCCTTGCGGCTGGAAGCCGCCGTCGCGATGATCTGGATGAGGAGTGGGTTCTTGTCGCCGGGTTGTGAGTGCACCTTGGTCTGGAGCAGGCGCCAGTCACCGAGCCGCAGCTCGGCGGCCACCGGGCGAAGGACCGGCTCCCGCCGGGCCAGGTCGGCGTAGGTCGCTGCCAGGGCCTGGCTCGCCTTGACGGAGTCGTCGTCGGGGGAGCCGGTGAACGGTTCTCCGACAATCACACTGCTCTTCGCCTGGTACTCCGGCGGCTGGCTCGCGGCGTAGCCAAGGCCGGCCGCGCCGCCCAGGAGCGTCAGCCCGACGACCAGCGGCCAGTGCCGCACCATCCGGCGCGACAGCGTGAGCTCGGAGTCCGGTAGACCCGCCTGGGCGCCGCCCCGGCGACGCTTCGGGCCGTTCCGCGTGACGAGGTCGCGGTAGACCGCTCCGTAGGCGTCGTTCATGGACCGTACGCTGAAGTGCTCCTCCACGCAGCGTCGCAGTCCCGCACCCAGCCGCTTCCTCTCGGCTGGGCCCATCCCGAGCATCTTCGTGATGGCGTCGCTCAGGCAGGCGACGTCTCCGGCCGGGACCAGCGGGATGCCGGGGGCCAGCCGGGCGATCTCCCGGTGTGGGGGAATGTCCGAGAGGATCACCGGACACTCGCAGGCCATCGCCTCGAGAACCGCCACGGGCAGGCCCTCACCACGCGATGCGGACACGAAGAAGTCGGCCCGCCAGAGGTACCGGTACACCTCGTCGCGTACCACCGTCCCGGTGATGTGCACCCTGTTGGACAGCCCGACCTTGTCGAGCGCGTCGACGATCTCGGCCCGCAGTGGGCCGTCGCCCAGGAGCACCAGGCGGTCACGTAGACGGGAGGCATGGAAGAACGCGTCGAGCACCGTGAACGGGTCCTTGATCGGGATGAACCGAGCGACGGAGATGATCTCGCGGCCGGGCCGCGAGACCCACGGCGCCTCGACGGCGTCCTCGAGGCACCGGTCCACCCTGGTCAGGTCCACGCCGTTCTGCACGACCGAGATTCGCCTGCCGAACATGGTGCGCACCGACCGCGGCATCGACTCCAGGGCGGCGCGCCCGCAAGTCACGACCGTCGGGAAGAGTGCGAGGATCAGGTAGAGCAAGAGCCTGTTCCTGAGCCGGAAGCTCTTCCACGAGTTGTGCACCGTGAAGACGAGGTTGCGGCGGGACCGGAAGGTCAGGAAGTACGTGAACAGGGTGAGCAGACCGCTCGCCGGAGCATGCACGTGCACGACGTCGTAGGCGCCGACAGCCAGCGCCCGTCGCAATGCCCGGAAGCAGCCCCAGGTGGTCCCATCGCCTTCCACCATGCGGATGGCCGCAGGGGCGATCACCTCCGCAGGGAAGAGCGAGCACACGGTGATATGGCGCTCGTGCATGACAGGCAAGCAGTGCTCGTTGTACTGGCTGTTTGTCTCGCCGGCCCGGACGATCACATGCAGGATCGACAGTTCTGCCTGGTTCATTGCGTCTTCCTTACTTCGAAGTCTTCTCGGACGCCCGTCGCGGCAGCGAGGCCGAGCGCGACGAACAGCCAGTAGTGCCGGTCGAGCATCTCTGGTGCGAACATGAAGATGGTCAGTACGCCACTCACCGCGGCCACCAGGCCCCACAGCAGCTCGCGGTCGGCTGGACCGGCGAGGCGGTAGGCGACCACGAGGTCGCGGAACCACATCAGGAGGAGCGCGGCAAGGGCGATGGTGCCGAAGATGCCGACCTGCACCATCAGCTGCAGCCACTCGTTGTGCGGGAGCTGGGGTGTCGCGTCGAGGTCGAAGTTGGTCGTGACGTACCGGAAGTTGTCCAGCCCCGTGCCGAGGGCAGGAGACTCCCTGAACGCGATCAGGGCGGCGTCTGCGAGGTGTTCGCGGTCTCCGACCAGGGTGCCCTCGTCCTCGGCCGTGAAGCTGCGCTCGACGCGGTCCTCCAGGGTCGTGGGCAGGCTGCCCGTCAGGTAGAGCACGCCCGCCACCGCGGTGATCACCGCCGCCAGCGACGCCATCTGGAGGACCCTCCGACCGGGCGGGGTCTGTGGGCGGAGCGTCACGAAGACGACCAGGGCGACGAGCGTGCCCAGCGCACTGCTGCGGGAGGCCGAAGCGGCAATGGCCCAGACCGCCAGGTACCCCGAGCCGAGACACAACAGCGTGCTCGCCGTTCGCCAGGCCGGCGCCAAGGAGCGCGACGCCCGCCACAGCAGAATGAGCATCGGGGCCAGGTATGCGGCGGGATAGCCGAGCCGGTTCGGGTTCTCGCTGTAGAACACCAGGACCCGGCCGGCCCCTTGCGTGTGGTGGGTCACGAAGGCCAGCAGGATCGCGGCGAGCGTGCCCAGGCAGACGAGCGCGACGCAGAGCAGCGCCGTCCTCCGCGTCCGGACCACGGACAGCACCACGGGGAGCAGCACGAAGAAGATGAAGGCGTACTGCAGGATCTGGGTGAGGGCCTCGATCGCGTACGTCGCCCGGAAGGCGCTGAGGGTCGCGGCCAACAAGAACACGTAGCTCGCGAGGAGGTAGCCGCGTGCGGGCATGCGCAGCCCCCCGTCCCGCAGCAGGAGCACGAAGGCCACACCGATCAGCAGGTCGTACAGCGTCAGGCTCCGGACGAGCAGGAGGTTGAGGGGAGCCACCACGGAGCTGCCGACGACCAGGACCTGGGCGTGCGTCCAACGCTCACGGACGGCCGGCGGGTCTATGAACAGCGTCGTGCTCATCGTGACCTCCGCAGGCGGGTGAGCTCGCGGGTCCGGATCACCAGTCGCGCACGTTGCGGTCGGCTGAGTCCGCCCACCGCCGCCATCAGGGCGACCATGGGCGCGGTCGTCGCGATCGCGAGGAAGAGCACCGGCCATGAGTCGACCGCGACCTCGCCGGCAGTCACGTACGCCGCCGCGAACAGCACCGCTGTGATCACCAAGGGCCTGGCGAGGCCGCGCAGCTGGCGGTGCACCGGGATGCTGAGGATTCGGCCCACGGCCAGCGGGGCCGCAACGCTGAGGAGACCCCGCCCGAGGGCCAGCCCGACACACATGCCTACGACTCCGAGATCGAGGGGACCCACCGCGATCGCGGCCAGCGCGATCGACACCACCGCCGCGATCGAACCGGCCAGCACCTTCACGCGGGGCACCAGGGCCACGTCGATCAGGAAGGTGTCGGTGCGGATCAGTGCGATCTGCATCGCGAGCACGACGAGGAGCAAGGTGACGGTTCGTCCGGCGAAGAGGTCCGCACCCACCCAGAGACTGACGAAGCTCTCGTTCCACAGCACCACTGCCGCACCAGCCCCCATAGCGGCGACCCACACGAGGGAGAGCACCTCTCCGCGGAGAGCGGCGGCGCGCCCGGTGCGGCCGGCGCCCAGGTGGCCGCCGATCCCAGGGATCGTCGCCTGCACCAGGAGCGACAACGTCTGGATGAGGGAGTCGGTCGCGAACTTCGTGAGGGCGAACGCCCCCACCACCGCGAGCGGCACGAAGAGAGCGAGCACAAGCACATCGCTGGCGATCATCAGCTCGAGGACGAACTTCCAGCCCAGGAACCACAAGGACAGGCGGAAGAACCAGCGCACGGTCGCGCGCGAGGGACGAGACATGCCGAACCAAGGGAGCCGCCGGCGAGTGACCTTCAAGAAGACCGCGCCGGTGAGCAGCGTCGTCGTGAGCGTGGCGGCCGCGACCCCGGGAAGGCCGAGACCCAGCTTCACGGCCAGGACGAGGAGTGCCCCGCCGACCGCCACCATCACCGGCGTCACGGACATCCGGGCATACCCGAGGTTCTCTCCCTGCAAGGTCGAGCGCGGCAGCGTGGCCACCGTGACGGCCAACGCGTCGAGCACCAGAATGGCCGCAGCGAGGCGGAGCTCGCCGACCTGGCTGGCGGGGACGTCCAGGAGTACAGGGGCCAGCCAGACGCCCAAGGCTCCCGCGACCAGCAGCAGGGGAGCGAACAGGAGCCAGACCACGAACGCGGCGCCGACCAGCTCGCGCTTCTGCTGCGTGCTGGCCGTCCACTGGCGGTTGGCGATGGCGTACTGAAGCGCCTGCGCGGACCGCCCGCTCGCGCCCCAGACATAGCCGGTCCACTGCCACAGCACCCGCCAGGCGCCGTACATCGATGCACCGAGGCCGCCCACCAGCATCGGCGTGACGACCAGCTCGACGAGCCCCCGGACGCCGTACTCGAGGTACGACGCGGCGGCGTTCAGCGAGGCACGCCGGGTGAGGCTCGGGCCGCCGGTGGGCCCGGCTGGGCGGGCGAGTTCGGCGCGATCGCTACCTCCCATAGCGTGCCCCCATTGCCCCCGACTTCCGAGCCGAATCTAGGCGTCGGGGCCGCCTCCGGACACCGGCGGCAATGCGTATGCCTGCTACGCCGTACGACGGACCGGAGCCGCGGTCAGGACACCAACCAGGCGAGGTACTCCTCGATGTTGGTGTAGCCGTCGCCGTTGCGGTCACGCCTGGAGTCGTCGCGGTCGGGCTTCAGCCCGCGCTCCTGCTCCCAGGCGTTCGGCATGCCGTCCCGGTCGCTGTCCAGGGGCGCAGCCGTGGCGGGCAGCACGGGCCAGCCACCGACCTGCGCCGGGTCGTCGATGATGTGACCGGTCGCGTGGCGGACGTCTCGGACGATGCGCCGGTCGACTGCGTCCCGGTGCTGGACGCGGGCGCCGGCATCGGCGAGGACCTCGGTGTAGGCCTGGGGCGCAGTGGTGGTGCGAGTGCTCGGGAACGGGAACGCGTCCGGCACCATGTACGGACGCCCTGCCGGGTCGACCATGCGGCGCTCCGGTTTGCTGTCGCTGGTGCGGTGCGGGCCGATGTTGCCCTCGACGAAGAACGCCCACCCCACCGACGTGCTGCCATAGACGTCGAGCTCGTACTCCTCGAGGTCGCTGTCCGGTCCCGGCTTGTAGTAGTTGCCCACGAAGTTGAAGTGGGTCTTGCCGTGGCTGTTCGACGTCAGTGCGGCGTTCTGGCCGTAGTCGTAGATGACGTTGTTCCGGATGTCGGCGAGGCCGGGATTCGTGGGCTGTGGGTTGCGATCGTTGTTGTGGGCCAGCAGGTTGTGGTGGAAGCTGATGTGGTAGGTGCGCTCGCCGCTCAGGTGGGCGCCCTTGGAGTGCTCGCCCTCCTCGTGGGTGGAGTTGGCCAGGCCCTCGGACACGATGTTCCACGAGAAGGTGATGTCGTGGGCGTCGTCGTACAGCGAGATGTTCTCGTCGACAGCCCACGAGATCGAGCAGTGGTCGATGACCACGTGGTGGGTGCCCGGCTTGTAGACGACGATGCCGTCGGAGGACTCACCGGTGCCGGCGCAGGGGTGTGGGCCGGGCCGCAGCCGCAGGTAGCGGATCACCACGTCGTGGGTGAGCACGCCGAGGACTCCCTTGTCGTTGCAGGGATCGGCGCGCAACGTGATGCCACCGCCTGGCGCAGTCTGGCCGGCGATGGTGACGTAGGGGTTCTCGATGTCGATGTCGTGAAGAAGCGTGATCGTCCCGGACACCCGGAAGACGATGATGCGCCGGCCCGATGCGAGCGCAGCGCGCCGGAAGCTGCCTGGACCGCTGTCGGCGAGGGTGGTCACGTTGATCACCCGCCCACCGCGACCGCCCGGGGTGTCGGTTCCCCAGCCCTCGGCGCCAGGGAAGGCCTTGGGCTCCGCAGCCCGCGCCCCGCGCGTTTCGGCGATGGTCGTCGCCCCGCCTGCGGGTGGCGAGGTCGTCGCTGCTGCCGTGCCGGCCTTCACCGGTGCGGCGTTGATCGTGAGCGCAGCCGTGATGAAGGTCGTGATGACGGCGGTGGTGACTGCGGTTTGCCTACGCACGTGACTCTCCTTCAGCCCCCGCGTCCCTCGGTGTCGTTGCGAGCGTAGCCCGCCTGGTCCTTCCGGTGGTCGTGGTGCATCTCTCCTAGGCGGTGCGCCGGATGGACCGGGTTTGCGCCGCCGCCGGCGCCTGCGCGCCGGCGTCCGCCAGGCCCAGCAGCCCGGAGTAGAGGAGGTCCAGCGCCTCGCACATCTCTTCGGAACCGAAGTGCGACCGGACACGCTCGCGGCCTCGCTCGCCCATCAGCCTCGCCTCTTGCGGGTGCTGGAGCATCCACAGGGTGGACTCGGCGAGCCCGTCTACGTCGCCCGGCTCCGCCAAGAGTCCGGTCACTCCGGGCTCCACGAGGTCGGGCACGCCGTTGACCGCGGTCGCGACGACCGGCCGGCCCGAGGCCATCGCCTCGGTGAGCGCCCGTCCCAGCCCCTCGTGGCGGGACGGGACGACGTACACGTCGAAGGTGGCGGCGACCCGCGGCGCATCGGGCCGGAACCCGGTGAACAGGATCTGCACGCCGAGCCGGTCCGCCTCCCGCCGAGTCTGTTCCTCGAGGCCACCACTCTCGAGGCTGGTGTCGCCGACCATCACGAAGACGGTTTCGGGGTACTTGCGCTGCACCAGGGCACACATCCGGACGAAGTCCAGCGGTGCTTTCTGGGCGACGATCCGCCCGACCGTGCCCACCACCTGGGCATCCTGATCGATGCCGAGCTCCGTCCGCACCTCGACGTCCTCGACCGTCGGGATGGAGGCAAGGTCCACGGCTGAGGGGACAACGCACACCCGGCCTGGGGGCGCGACCCGCTGTTCGACCGCCTGTCGGGCCAGCCGCGGTGCGACGGCGACGTACTGATGAGCGAACCTGCGGACCAGCCGCTCGAGGACGAGGTACGCCCGACGCCGGGACGCGGACAGGCCGTCGTGTACCGCCAGGATGTGGAAGGTGTGCAACACCACAGGCGTGCCCGCCAGCCGTGCCGCGAGTCGGCCGATCAGTCCTGCCTTCGAGCAGTGCGTGTGCACCACCGTGAACTGTTCCCGGCGGATCAGCCCGACCAGCTCCTGGCAGGCCCTGAGGTCGTGCCACGGCGAGATGCGTTCGCGCATGTGGGAGATCTCGACGGTGCGGACGCCCGCGGACTCCGCCTGGGCCCACAGAGGTCCGCCGGGCATCGCGGCGACCCAGGTCTCGTAGCGGTCCGGGTCCATCCCCGCCGCCGAGGCGAGGGTGTTGCCCCCGGACCCTGCGATGAACCGGGTGATCACGTGGAGGACCTTGATCTTGGGCAGCTCCGGCTGCGGCGGCAGGCGGTGCGCGGGTACCCGCCCCGGGGGGAGCGGAGGCCACGTCGACCTCATCGACCTCACACCTCCTGGACGACCCGGCGGGACGCGTCGTCAACCATCCGGGCCAGCCCTTCCCGGAGAGACACCGTCGGCAGGTAGCCGAAGCCCTCCCTGGCGACGGTGGTATCCGCAGCCGTGTGACGGACGTCGCCGCGCTGGGACGGCAGCCGCACGACCTCGACCGGTCTGGCCAGCTCCGAGACCAGTGAGATCACCTCGTTCATCGTCGTCCGCGACCCCCCGCCGATGTTCGCCACGCCGGTCCACGGCGACAGTGCCGCCAGGTGCACCGCGGTCACGACGTCGTCGACATACGTGAAGTCACGGCTCTGCTCGCCATCCCCGTACAGCAGGAACGGCTCGCCGGCGATCGCCGCGTCGACCAGCCGGGAGAAGGCCATGTCCGGGCGCTGCCGAGGCCCGTAGACGGTGAAGAAGCGGAGGGAGACGGTGGGGACGCCGTTGAGGCCGTACAGCTCACACAGGTGCTCGGCCGCAAGCTTGGTGACGCCGTACGGGGAGACCGGTTGCGGCCGGAGGTCCTCCGTTGTCGGGTACGTCTCGGCGTTCCCGTAGACCGAGGAGCTCGATGCGTAGACCACCTTCCACAACGACACGTCGCTCGCCGCCTCGAGCACGCGCTGGGTGGCCAGCACGTTGCGCTTCACGTACGGCACGAACTCTGTGCCCCACGAGGCGCGGACGCCCGGTTGGCCGGCCAGATGGTAGACCACGTCCGCAGCACGGAACAGGGAGGTCAGCGGCGCCGACACCAGGTCCATGCGGTGCAGCGTGAAGGTGGGCCGCTGCAGCAGCGGCGCGATGTTGGCCTCCTTGCGACGGGGGGAGTAGTAGTCGGTGAGGCAATCGATGCCCACCACCTCGTCGCCGGCGTCGAGCAGGCGCTCGCATAGGTGCGAACCGATGAACCCGGCAGCTCCCGTGACGATGGCTCTCATGACGTCACATCCATTCTGTGGTCGGCGTCGGACATCTTCCGAGCGAGCATGCTGAACAGGTCGAGGGTCGTGGTGTCGTCCCGGGCGAGCCCGGCCACTGCCGCCTCGGCGAGGCACAACACGAGGACGTCGCGCCACAGCTCCCTGGGGGCACCCAAGTAGCCGAGTGCGTCGGCGACCAGTTGCTGCCAGGCGCGGCTGGTCCTGCTGCTCCCCGTGAGCACGACGCCGATCCGGGGACCAGCCGACGCGACGACCCACATGCCGACGTCACGCAACGGGTCCTGGCCGAACCTGGCCAGCCCCCAGTCGTCCACGCCGACCACCTGCCCGTCGCTGAACCGCACGTGCTGGGGGCACAAGCACCCGTGGGTCACGGTCTTCGCAATGGTGGTGTTCGCCAGGGCCGAGCGCGAGCGGTACACCACACCGAGCATCGCGGACGCCCCCCGGGACGCGGCGAACGTTGCCAACATGACGTCGCTGGCCTCACGGCCGAGGTCGATGGGTCCATCCGCTTCGGCCGTGTCCTGCCAGATCATCATCAACCAGTCGAGGACCGCCACGGCTTGATCACGGACGCTGCCAAGGCCCTCACTCGAGCGGCTCGATCCGGCGCCCGGCAGCGCCGTGAGCACGATGCCGTGCTCCTCGCCGACGGTCACCGTGCGCACCACGGCAGGCACGCTGTCGCGCGCTGACGGCCGGAGCCGACGGCCGAGCTCCCTCGAGGAGTCGGAGCTCGGAGTCGACGGCTTCCCAGCCGTGGCTGTCCGACGAGATCGCCACGACGTGGGTGGGCCGTGCGTCATTCGCGCCGCCCAGCACCAGCCGGCGGCACCCCGGCGCCGCTCCGCGGACGATGTCGATCACCACCAGGTGTTCGCGGGACAAGTACGACTGCAGGTCGAGGTCGGCGGTCATGGTCGGGACCTCTCGTGGACGGAGAGGCCGGGGACAGGGGGGCGGTTCATCAGTAGTCGTCGGGGTAAAGCGCCCCGCCCTGCATCGGCAACAGAGGCGTGTTCGGGTGGTAGTCCGGCAACATCAGGCGAAGGAGCTCGCGCACCGCAACGGCGTCGTTGTGCGCGGCGAGGTCGTACAGCGCGCGTAGCTGCCGATGGAGCCCGCTGACATGCTGGTCGCTGATCGTCCGGAAGATCCTCGGGTGGTCGGTGGACAGCGGATGCTCATGCTCACTGAACAGCGCCTCGTTCAACTTCTCGCCCGGGCGCATTCCGGTGAACCGGACCTCCACGTCCGTGCGGTGCATGAGGTTGGCGAAAGACTGTGCGATGTCCAGGATGCGCACCGGCTCACCCATGTCGAGGACGAAGATCTCGCCGTCGCTGGCCAGGTGTGCCGCCTCGACGACCAGACCGGCGGCCTCCTCGATCGTCATGAAGAAGCGGGTCATGTCGGGATGGGTGACTGTGATCGGCTGGTTGTTGCGCATCTGCTCGGCGAGTACCGAGAGCAGCGACCCGCGGCTGCCGAGGACGTTCCCGAAGCGCACAGCCGCCACGCTGGTCGCCTGGCCGCGCTCCTCCTGGACCAGCATCTCCGCCAGGCGCTTGGTCGCGCCCAGGACCGACGTCGGGTCCGCGGCCTTGTCGGTCGAGATCAGGATGAACTTGTCCGACTGGTGCTTGAGCGCGGCCCAGAGCACGTTCTCGGTCCCGCGGATATTGGACTTCACCGCCTCGCAGGGGTGTTTCTCGAGGAGCGGCAGGTGCTTGTGCGCGGCGGCGTGGAAGACGAGGTCCGGCTTGAATTCGGCGAAGATGCTGTCGACCCGCTCGCGGTCACGGATGTCGGCGACCACGCAGTCGTCGTTGTCGAGCAGCCCCTCGCCCCACAGCTCGAGCTGGAGGCGGTGCAGGTTGGACTCGTCGTGGTCGAGCATGACCAGGCGGCGCGGACCGAACCCGAAGGCCTGCCGGCACAGCTCGCTCCCGATCGAGCCTCCAGCTCCCGTCACCAGGACCACGCGGTCGGTGATCTCGGCTCCGGCGGCGGCGCTGACGACGTGGATCTCGTCGCGGCCGAGAAGCTTGCCTACGTCCATCCAGCGCATGTCGGTGCCGGCGACCGTGCGCTCGAGCGCCGCCACGAACGACGGCAGGTAGCGCACGCTCGCCCCCGCCGCTGCGGCTCGGTTCGCCACGTCGCGGAACACGTCGGGAGCGAGTCGGGGAATGGCGAGGACCACGACCTCGACCTGCATCCGCAAGGCGATCGCGGTGAGCTCGTGCAGCCGCCCGAGGACAGGCAGACCGATGCTCGGCTCGGCCCACGGGTCGTCGTCGAGGAAGCCGATCGGTCGCAGGCCGAACTCCGGCGTGGCGGCCAGGTCGCGAGCGAGAGCCTGTCCGGCCACTCCCGCTCCGACGATCAGCGTCGTCATCAGTTGGCGCTCGGTCGCGCCGAGGCGTGACATCTCCAGGGCCGGGTGGCTTGAGCCATTGAGCAACGTCATGCGATGACCTCTCGTGAACGAACCGGCGTCAGGACGTCCGCAACCGAGGTGCAGACGCGGTCGACCTCGTTGTCTGTCAGAGCAGGAAACATGGGAAGCGACAAGAGCTCCGGGAAGACGTGGTCGGCGCCGCTCAGCGGCGTCGGCTGCACGGTCGTGGCCCGGTAGTAGGTCAGGTGGTGGAGCGGGATGAAGTGCACCGATGTGGCGACGCCGCGAAGCTCCAGCTCCGCCGACAAATCGTCCCGGGTGATCGGTGACTGCCCGTTCACCCGGACGACGTACAGGTGCCAGGCGTGCCGTCCGTCGCGGGGTTCTCGCGGGAGCTGGAGACCAGGGATGCCGCCGAGCGCGTCCTCGTAGGCCAGTGCGATGGCGGTACGGCGCTTCTGCCATCCGTCGACGTGGGTCAGCTGGACGCGTCCGACCGCCGCGGCCGCGTCCGGGAGGTTGGCCTTGATCCCGTCCTGCGCGACGTCGTACCGCCACGAACCGCCGGGTTCGTAACGGCGCCAGGCGTCGCGGGACATCCCGTGGAGCCGGCCGCAGCGGATGGCGTCAGCCAACTCAGGATCGTCGGTGGCAACCATCCCGCCCTCACCGATCGGCAGGTTCTTGGTGGCGTAGAAGCTGAAGCAGGCGGCCCGGGACCTGCTGCCCACCCGGCGGGTGCCGGCCCAGGTGCCCACCGCGTGAGCGGCGTCCTCGACGACCCGAGCCAGCGGCAGACCGGCCGCTGCGGCCAGCTCGTCGACCTTGGCAGCAGCACCGGCGTAGTGCAGGACCACCATCGCAGCGACCCCACCGACTCTCCGGGTCGCCTCACCAACGGTGGCCGCCGATACCGATCCCGTGACGGGATCGACGTCAACGAGCACGGCCACGTGTCCGGCGTGCTGCACGGCCCCGGCCACACCGCAGAACGTGATCGTGGGCACGAGCACGAGCGATCCCGCCGGCAGGTGCATCGCTCGCAGGCACAGCTCGATGGCCGCGGTGCACGACGAGACCGTCACCGCCTCGGCAGCGCCCAGCCACGATGCGAACTCCTCCTCGAACGCCGCACACTCGGGCCCGGAGGTCAGCCAGCCCGAGGCCAGTGACCGTTGACCGGCGAGCTGGGCCTCCGGCGTGACGACCGGGCGTGTGAACGGCACGGTCTCCGTCGTCATCCGCGCACCCCCTCGCCCATTGCGTCCGACCGGTTCTCGAAATCTATGGAGGAAGACCGGTCGTCCGGATCGACCAACGTGACGACTTGTCGTACGTCAGGTGCCCGACGACGTGGACCATCCGGTTCGTCGAGATGGGCTCGCGGGCGCACCACACGTGCGGGCCCGTTCTCTCCACGACGCCCGCGCAGCCGCGGGAATCAGCGCATGGAGCCCGTCTTGTGCACGAGCGAGACGGCCGCCAACGTCGAGTGGACCCCGAGCTTGCGCAGGATGTGGTTGATGTGCGTGCGGACGGTGTGCGGGGACAGCAGGTAGAGCTGGCCGATCTCTGGCCTGGTCATCCCTCGTGCCAGGCACTCGAGGATCTCCAACTCCCGCGGGGAGAGCTTGGCCGCCGCCGAGTCCGCAGACGCGCGAGCCCGTTCGTCGGTCAGGAGAGAGTCGAGCAGCAGCGTCGACAGCCGCGGTGGTACCCAGGTCTCCCCGTCCGCCACTCCGTACAAGACCTGGAGCAGCTCCCGTGTAGTGACGGTGGGCCGCACCCAGCCGCGGGCTCCGGCGCGGATGGTGGCGGTCAACAGCTCCCGGTCCATGGCTTCGCTGAGCGCCACCACGGCAAGGCCCGGCCACGACTCACACAGCTCGCGGACGTGTTCCGGGCCGAAACCGGCGTCACCACCCACGCCAACCATGACGATGTCGACGTCCCCACGGGCCACGGCGCCCTGGACCCACTCCATGCTGGTGTGAGCGACCACGACGTCGACGGCGGACTCCGCCCGGAGGGAACCCTCGAGCAGGTCCGCCCACGTGCGCTGCGCATGGAGCAGGGCGAGGCGAAGGGGTGGCCGTGGGCGCTGTGCCAGCGTCATTTTGCGACCGCACGAGATGGTCGGCTCGTCTCGTTGAGCAGAGCCACTGCCTGCAGGCGGGAGTGCACCCCGAGCTTGGACAAGATCGCCTGGATGTGACTGCGGACGGTGCTGTTGCGGATACCCAGTCGCGTGACGATCTCGGACGTCTGCAGACCCTCGGCCAAGCACCCGAGGACGACCCACTCCTGTTGCGTGAGGCGGTCGAGCACATGCGCTTGCTTCGACGGTCCTGCCGCCGCAGAGCCCAGTCGGCGCAGCAGTGACTTGTCGATCGACGACTCCCCATCAGCCGCCTGCCGGAGGGCTTGGACGATGCCGCTGAGGCGTTGGTCCTTCCTGACATAGCCGGCGACGCCGATCCTCATCGCCTCGCGGAGAGGCGCCAGTTCGTCCGAACCGGTGAGGACCACGACACGCGTACGCGGATGGCTCCGAACCACCTCGCGGGCAGCGCTCAAACCATCACCCTCCGGGAATCCGAGGTCGATCAGGAGAAGGTCTGGATCGAACAACTCGACCGCGGCGACGGCATCAGCGGGGCGAGAAGTCGCCGCCTCAACGGTGAACCCCTGCGACCCCAGGGCCTTCGACAACGCCTCCAAGAGCAGTCGGTGGTCATCGCACAGCACGATGCGCATGACTACCAACCCGGCGCAAGGGGCAGGCGCAAGGTCACCAGCGCGCCGCCCAGTGTGGAAGCCCCGTAGAAGAACTCACCACCGAACCGCTCGAGAAAACGTCGTACGCCCACCAGACCATGCCCCTGGTGTGGCGTCAGGTGACCGAATCCAGGACCGTCATCGGCAACCTCCAACACCGCTGTGCAGTCCTCGGCCCAGACCCGCACGTCTACTCGTCCGCCGCCGGCTGTGGCTCGCGTCGCGTTGTCGATCAGGTTGCGCGCAGCCCGCTCGAGCTCCACCGGGTCCACCAACACGGGCGTCGGGCTCAGCTCCGTGAAGGTGATCTCGTACGGCGCGCTCGCGGGCGCCAACGAACACGGAACTGCGACGACATGCCCGAGGTCGACGACCATCACGCAGTCGTCATCAACCGGGCTGCCGAGCAGGCGACTCATCCACCCCACCTGTGCCTGGAGTTGATCCAGGGCTGCCGTCACCAGCGGTGGCAGGTCCCGGGCGCAGGAAAGCGCATCCACCTCCATGGTCATTGCCGCCAACGGCTGGCGAAGATCGTGCCGGAACCGGTCAGCGACCGGGCTGTGCCCCTCCTTCTGCATCTCCGGCGATCCGCCAGGCGCCCACCTGGGGCGCCTCACGTTTGCATCTATCAGATTGACCCTTTCACCGGTCATCGGTCCCCCATGTCCCCCGTCCCGAGAAGCTTTGTCGTCCCCTTTCGATCCCTCCGTTCACGCACGATCCCCCGTACGTTCACCGAGGGGATGACCCAATATATGTCCGAACTTGCCCCATTTGACCGGCCGGGCCAAAGAAATGGCCCATATGCACCCCTGCAAAACTGGGGTAGTCCTCAAGATGGCGTATCCGGGCATACCGCAATTGGAGGAACCCGGTCAGTGACCTGGTGCCGCGTGGGTCGTGGCAGTGCTCAGCTCGGTCTGCCCGCGCCCTACCCGCCCAGGTCAGCGCCTCAATGCACAATCTGACTTGCGGATCCCGTATCGACGGAGATATTCCGCAAGGACCTGCGACTGCCGTCGATAAACTCGCGTCTCGGCCCACGAAGGCAGGACCAATCGGATTCGCCCGAGTTTGTTTGATACTTCTACTAATCGTGGGCTTATGCACGGCTCAGGGGTGCCCGGCACCGGATGCGGGTGCCGGGAAGGCGACCAGCCGCCCGGTCGGGTCCCCGCCCAAGGCCTCGGGTCCGCCCCACTCCTGGCCCACCACGAAGAGTCGCGGGTCGTCACCCCGGCTGAGGATGCAGGCGAAGGCGCCGCGGTCGGAGTCGACCGTGTCGAGCACCTCGCCGCCCTCGCGCACGCGCACACAGTGAGCGTTGCCGACGTCGGCGTACCAGACCGCCCCGGTGTCGTCGATGCAGATGCCGTCGGGATGGTCCCCCGGCGTCGCGGCCCAGACCCGACGATCGGTCAACGCTCCGTCAGGCCCGATCGTGAAGGCGGTCAGCTGTTCGGCGTACGACTCGGCCACGACCAGCGTGCCGCCGTCGGGCGTGATCGCCATCCCGTTGGGGAACGCGACATCACCTACCGCGTGGGTGGCCGCGCCGTCGGGGGTGACGAGGACGACCAGGCCGGGCACGAACTCGCCGCCGGGGAAGTCGAAGCCGACGCTGTTGACGTAGGCGTTCCCGCGGCCGTCCACGACGATGTCGTTGCAGCCCTTCGGGGCGACGGCCGCCAGGTCGGCGTGGGTCGTCAGGCTGCCGTCGGCCTCACGCCGGAGCAGGCGGGTGCCGGCCACGAGCAGCATCCGCCCGTCAGGTAGGAAGTCGAAGCACAGCGGGAACGCGTCGGCCCGGGCCTCGACCGCCGCCGCCCCGGGCGCGTCCAGGGAGTAGACGGTGCCCGCGCCCCAGTCGGAGACCCAGACCTTGCCGTCGCGCCAGCGCGGTGACTCCCCGAACACGATGCCGTCCATCCACACGTCCATGGCACCTCCGACCGTGTCAGGGGCCGAGAATCATCGGCCCTGCTGGCCGCCCGACGTAGAGTTCGCGCATGGCCGGAGCCGACCAGGACGAGGACTACGAGCCGGACGACGACGCGCCGCCGTACTGGTTCGGCGGTCAGCACCTCCCGCACGACTCGCGCCGGATGGGACTGACCCATCACGTGCCCGACGGGGCGCTGCTCGACTTCGCCGGCTCGCTGGACTCCAGCAAGACGCTGCACCGGGCGACCGCCTGGGTGATGCTGGTCGTCTTCGGGCTGCCGGTGTTCTTCTACGTGCTGCGGCTGGTCCTCGACGTCGCCGGCTAGCCTGACCCTGTCGCTGAGCGAGACTGGGCTGATGGCACAGGTCAAGCAGTTGCGGCTCGTGGTGCACGCGGAGGACTACGAACGAGCCCTGGTGTTCTTCCGCGACGTCCTCGGGATGCCCACCGCCGAGGCGTACGCCGGCGACGACGGCGCCGAGGTCACGATCCTCGACGCCGGACGCGCGACCCTCGAGCTCGCCAACACCGCGCAGGTCGAGATGATCGACGACGTCGAGGTGGGCCGGCGCGTCGCCCCGCACCTCCGGCTGGCTCTGGAGGTCGACGACTGCGACGATGCGACCCGGGCGGCGCTCGGTGGCGGGGCGACGAGCATCGCACCGCCCACCCGCACGCCGTGGAACTCGCTCAACGCGCGGATGGACGCCCCCGCCGGCATCCACCTGACGCTCTTCCAGGAGCTCGGCGACGCCATCGTCGAGACCAGCTGACACCTCGCCGTGGGCGGGAGTCGGGACCTCCGGCGGTCTCGAAGGGACCGCCGACCCTGGCTGGGCGGGGTCGGGGCGGCTCAGGCTGAGGGCAACCAAGGAGCAGCCATGATTCCCGCCGCAGCCATTCTCATCGTTCTCGTGCTGGTCATCACGTTCGCCGTCGCGGCTGGCCTGCGCGGCTTGGTCTTCGCCGAGGCGCGCACCGAGGCCAGGCTTCATGCGCCGTCAACACACACGGTCTCCTACGCATTGCCGACCGGGGTCGACCCGGCGCTCGTCAAGGGAGCATTGAGCAGGGCCGGATTCACCAGCGCGGTGGATAGCGCGGGCACCCATCAGTGCCTGCTTGTCGAGTGTGCGGCCGACGACCGTGACCGGCTCCGCACGGCGATCGCCAGCGCGCCCGAGACCGACTACGGCGGCTCGGGGCTCACCCAACAGCTGGTGGTCTTCGAGGACGAGCGCTGAACCATTCAGCCGGCAGCCGGACCGTAGCCGAGGTGGACGACCCCGTTGTCGTAGACGTCGTGCGCCACCAGCGCGAGCTTTGTCGAGCCCTCGCCGTCGGCCCAGAACTTCTCGCCCTCGCCCAGCGCGATGGGGTAGACGAACAGGTGTAGCTCGTCGACAAGCCCGTCCGCGAGCATGCTGCGCACGAGCTGGCCGCTGCCCGAGACATAGATGACACCGTCGCGCTCGTCCTTGAGCCGGCGGATCGCGTCGGCGTCGTACGCGCCGATGGGCGTGCTGTTGGCCCACTCCTCGACCAACGGCTGCGCGCCGACGACGAGCTTCTCGGACTCGTTGAAGAACGGGGCCCCGGGGTCGTCCTCGACCGTGCGGTCGCGCCAGGCGGGCGCGAACATCTCATACGTCCGTCGGCCGAGCAGGATGGTCTGCGCCGAGCCGGTGATCCCTCCGATCGTCTCGCCCATCTTGGGGTCGAAGCCGAACTCGAACGTCCAGGTCGGCGACTCGAAGACGCCGTCGAGGGCGATGAACTCGTGCACTGCGATGGTGGCCATGGTGGAGTCCTCTCGTTGGTGGGTGCTTGCTGAGGTTTCCACGAACGGGGTCGCGCCGATCCGACAGGTCGGGCGCGAAGAGCTGTGCTCAGATGAGGCTGGCGAGGATGTTGAAGGCAGCGAGAGAGCCGACGAACGCTCCGCCGTAGCAGAGCACCGCGGTCAGCGTCTTCCGCTTGATCTGAAGGCCGTCGTAGAGCGTGTAGCGGAAGCGGTGCGCACTGTGCACCAGCATCATCACGAACAGGCCGAGCAGCACGAGCACCGTCAGTGGGTGGCTGACGACGGCGAGCAGGTGGGCGTGATCAGGCCGGTCGATCCAACCGAGCGGGATCGCGAACGCGAACAGGAGCACCAGGATCGGCAGGAACAGGGCCGCCATCACGCCGCCCCCACTGAACATCAGCCACACCAGCGGCGTGATCCGTCGCTTCGTCATTGCGTGACCAGCCAGTAGACGAAGGCGGACACCACCGCCAGGCCGACGTACTGCGACGCGATGACCAGCAACGGCGGCACCGCGATCCCGCGCACCTTGGGCGGCATCGCCTGCGGCGTCAGGCTGAACCACGTCACCGTGTGCAGCACGAGGAAGATCGCGCCGATGAGGTTCAGCACCACGATCACCGGCGAGCCGGCCCAGTCGAGGAAGTCGTCGTACGCCACCTCCCCGCGGCCGACAGCCCGCACCAGCAGGAGCAGGAACACCACGAACCAGGCCACGAAGATGCTGCTCAGCTCACGCATCACGAACACGAAGTAGGAGCGCTTGCGCGTCCACCACCAGGTCGACATCGGACGCCGGTAGAGCAGGTCGTCCGTCGACGTGCGCTGGGGCATCGGCGTCATCGGGCGCCCCGCGGGAGCAGGAACGCCTTCACCGACTCGTTCGCGGCCTTGAGCTTGTAGCGCTGGATGGCGCCCGCCGGGTCGACGTGCTTGGGGCACACGCGCGTGCACTCGCCGACGAACGTGCAGCCCCAGACACCCTCGTGCTCGATGAGGACGTCGAGCCGCTCGCGCGCGCCCTGGTCGCGGGAGTCGAGGTCGTAGCGCTCCGCCAGCGCGATCGCGGCCGGGCCGATGAAGGTGGGGTCGAGCCCGTAGACCGGGCAGGCGGCGTAGCAGAGCATGCAGTTGATGCACATGCTGAACTGCTTGTAGGCGTCCAGCTCGTCGGGGGTCTGGAGGTACTCCCCGTCGATCTCGGTCACGTCGTCGTCCCTGATGATCCACGGCTTGACCCGGGGCAGCTTCTCCATGAAGTCGGACATGTCGACGACCAGGTCGCGGACCACGGGGAAGTTCGCGAGCGGCTCCACCTTGATCGGGCCCGGTGCGTAGTCGGAGAGGAACGTGCCGCAGGTCAGCTTGGGCTCGCCGTCGACGTTCATGCCGCAGCTGCCGCAGATGCCCATCCGGCACGACCACCGGAAGTTCAGGCTGGTGTCGACCTCGTCCTTGACGTAGTTGAGCCCGTCGAGCACGGTCCACTCCTTGCGCAACGGGACCGTGAACTCATCCCACCCGGGCTCGCGGTCCTTGTCGGGCCGGTACCTCGCCACGCGCAGGTCGATGCTGTCCTGGTCGTCGCCCTGATTGTCGGCCGCCATTCCCTACCTTCCGTAGACCCGTTCGCCCGGAGGCCACTTCGTGATCGTCACCGGCAGCTGCTCCACTCGTGACGTGCCGTCCTCGTTGCGGTGCACCAGCTGGTGTGTCAGGAACCGGTCGTCGTCGCGGTCCGGGAAGTCGGTGCGCTGGTGCGCCCCGCGAGACTCCTCGCGCAGCAACCCGGACTGCAGCATCGACTCGGCGATGTCGAGCATGTTGCCCAGCTCGAGGGCACCGACGAGCTCGGTGCTGAAGGTCCTGCTGGTGTCGCGGATGCCGATCCGAGCGAGCCGGCCCTGCAGCTCCCGCAGCTCATCCATCCCCTTGGCCATGTCGGGGCCGTTGCGGTAGATCCCGGCAGAGTCCTCCATGGTCGTCTGCATCTGGTCGCGGATGGACGAGACCGCGTCGTCGGGGGGCGGCACCGTGTCCAACAGCTTCTCGAGCCGGCGCACCTCGTCGGCAGCCTGGCTCTCGATCACCGCCGGTGGCCCGCTCGCGGTGGAGGCGTACTCGGCCGCCGCGCGACCGGCCCGGGCGCCGAAGACCAGCAGCTCCGGCAGCGAGTTGGAGCCCAGCCGGTTGGCGCCGTTGATGCTCACGCAGGCGGTCTCGCCCGCGGCGTACAGGCCGCCGACCGGGGTCGCGCCGTCGATGTCGGTGTGGACGCCGCCCATCATGTAGTGCACGACGGGCCGGACGGGGATCAGCTCGGTCACGGGGTCGATGCGCTCGTACTTCAGGCACAGCTCGCGGACGAACGGGAGCTTGGTGTCGATGAGCTTCGCGCCGAGGTGACGCAGGTCGAGATGCACGACCGGGCCGTAGGGCGAGTCGACGGTGCGGCCCTTCTCCACCTCGTGCACGAACGCCTGGGAGAGTCGGTCGCGGGGGCCGAGCTCCATGCTCCGCAGCTCCGGCTCCGGCGTCGGTGTGCCGAGGTCGTAGTCCTGGAGATAGCGGTAGCCGTCCTTGTTGAGCAGCCAGCCGCCCTCCGCTCGGGTGGCCTCGGTGATCAGGATGCCGGTGAACGGCAGGCCGGTCGGGTGGTACTGGACGAACTCCATGTCCTTGAGTGGCGCACCGGCGCGGTAGGCCAGCGTCATCCCGTCACCGGTGTTGATGTTGGCGTTGGTGGTGAAGGGGAAGACCTTTCCGCAACCGCCGGTGGCCAGCACCACCGACTTCGCCAAGATCGTCTCGATCCGGCCGGTCATCAGGTCGAACGCCACGACCCCGTGCACCCGGCCCTCGTCGACGAGGAGCTTGGTGACGAACCACTCGTCGTACCGCTTGACCGCGCGGTACTTCAACGACGTCTGGAACAGCGCGTGCAGCATGTGGAACCCGGTCTTGTCGGCGGCGAACCAGGTGCGCATCTTCTTCATCCCGCCGAACGCCCGCACCGCGACGTGCCCGTCCGGCTGCCGGCTCCACGGGCAGCCCCAGTGCTCGAGCTGCAGGAGCTCCCGTGGCGCTTCCTCGACGAACGCCTCGATGGCGTCCTGGTCGCCGAGCCAGTCGCTGCCCGAGATGGTGTCGTAGATGTGCTCGTCCCGACTGTCGTCCGCGGCGATGACGCCGGCCGCGCCGCCCTCCGCGGACACCGTGTGGCTGCGCATCGGGTAGACCTTCGAGACCACCGCGACGTCGAGCTCCGGGTTCGTCTCTGCGATCGCGATGGCCGCCCGCAGACCTGCCCCGCCGCCGCCCACGAGCAGCACGTCGTGGGCGGCGATCATCGCCCCGTCACTCACCGCGCAGCTCTTGGTCCATCAGCACCTTGCCGTTGTGGTGGACGGTCATGAGGTGGACGCTGCCGTCGTGGAACTCCTCCTTGGAGCCCGCGCACCCACAGTCGTAACGCAGATCCTCGGTGACCAGCCCCTGCTCGTCCTCGGTCACGAACCGCTCGCCGGGGCGCGGGTGCCCGCAGGGCGCCATCCTCGGCTCGAACCGGCTCACCGCCGTCGTCATCGCAACCTCCCAGGTGAAGGGCTGACCGTCGACCTGCGCCCACCTTCCTACGTCACGCCGGGAATGTGAAGGGCACTCACCGGGCTTTGGATGGGGTAGTGCCGTCGATTCGAGTCACCAGGTGCACAGATCCACGGCACAACCGATCGTGGCTAGCCGCTCAGTGGGCCATGTCGACGAAGCGGGAGTAGTGGCCCTGGAAGGCCACGGTGATGTCGCGGGTGGGGCCGTTGCGGTGCTTGGCGACGATCAGGTCGGCCTCGCCGGGGCGGGTCGACTCCTTCTCGTAGATGTCCTCGCGATGCAGCAGGATCACCATGTCGGCGTCCTGCTCCAGCGAGCCCGACTCGCGCAGGTCGCTCATCATCGGGCGCTTGTCGCCGCGCTGCTCGGGGCCACGGTTGAGCTGGGAGATCGCGATGATCGGCACGCCGAGCTCCTTGGCCAGCAGCTTGATCTGGCGGGAGAACTCCGAGACCTCGAGCTGGCGCGACTCGACCTTCTTGCCCGACGTCATCAGCTGCATGTAGTCGATGACGATCAGCCGCAGGTCGTGGCGCTGCTTGAGCCGCCGCGCCTTGGCCCGGATCTCCATCATCGTCATGTTGGGCGAGTCGTCGATGAACATCGGCGCCGAGGACACCTCGGCCATCTTGCGCGCCAGCTTGGACCAGTCGTCGTCGTTCATCTGGCCGTTGCGGATGTGGTTGAGCGGCACCCGCGCCTCGGCCGACAGCAGGCGCATCGTGATCTCGGAGCGCGTCATCTCGAGGCTGAAGAAGCAGCTGGTCAGGTTGTTCTGGATCGACGCCGCGCGGCACAGGTCGAGCGCCAGGGTCGACTTGCCGACCGCAGGTCTCGCCGCGACGATGATCATCTGGCCGGCGTGCAGGCCGTTGGTCAGGTCGTCGAGGTCGGCGAACCCGGTGGGGACGCCGTAGAGGCCGGCCTCGCGGTTGCCGATGGCCTCGATCTCGTCGAGGACGCCGTCCATGATGTCGGACAGCGGCGCGTAGTCCTCGGACGTGCGCCGGTCGGTGATCTTGTAGACCGTCTCCTGGGCGCTGTCGACGACGTCGTCGACCTGGCCCTGGCCGGCGTAGCCCAGCTGCACGATCTTGGTGCCGGCGTCGACGAGCCGCCTCAGGATGGCCTTTTCGCGGACGATCTCGGCGTAGTAGCCCGCGTTGGCCGCGATCGGGACGTTGGCCGACAGCGTGTGCAGGTAGGGCGCGCCACCGACCCGAGCCAGCTCGCCACGACGGTTGAGCTCGGCAGCGACCGTCACCGGGTCGGCCGGGTCGCCGCGGCCGTAGAGATCGATGATCGCGTCGTGGATGATCTCGTGGGCGGGCCGGTAGAAGTCCACGCCGCGGAGGTGCTCGGAGACGTCGGCGATGGCGTCCTTGGAGAGCAGCATCGACCCCAGCACGCTCTGCTCGGCGGCGTTGTCCTGCGGCGGTGTCCGGTCGCCGGGACGGGAGGGCCGCTCGCCGGGCTGGTAGGCCGCCGGGCCGTCGCCCCAGTCCTCCAGCGGCGGCTCCGGCAGCCGGTCCGGGCCGAACTCGTCGCGACCCCGGCCGTCCTGCTCGGTGATGCTCACGGGGCCTCCGGGCTGCTGACGGGTGCGGGAGTCGTGCTGGTGACGGGCTGGGACGGTGTTGCCGGGCGTCACGGGAGTGACAGAAGTGACGGTAGAGGGGACCACCGACACCGGCCGTCGAGCCACCGGACGAGTGACCGTACGCCGCCGCGGGGCTTCGGCGGAAGGGCGTTATCCACAGGCTCCGTCGCTTCCTGGGGACAACGGGTCCTCGGAGGTGGAGGACGGGCCGACGACCTGTGCACCCAGCTGGGGAAAGCATGTGAACGACGGACCCGGATTCGCCGTCCACATGGCCGCTGACCTGCGAAAACGTCCGTCCACGGGTGTGCACTCAGAAACTCTTGCCAGATCCGTCCGTTCATCTACTCGCCATCTGGGATTCGTCCGTCGGCAAGTCGACAATCAACCGATCGGAGGATGCGAACGCCGATATCCACCTGTTCGTACACAGGAGGGTCCACGGGACCCTGGGGTGGCGGGTGGGGCGGGGCCGGACGCCACCCGACCCCACCCGGCCGCGCCCGTACGCTGCCGAGGTGGCCCACCCGCTCGACCGCGAGATCTGGCGGCTCGCCCTGCCCGCGTTCCTGGCCCTGATCGCGGAACCGCTCTTCCTGCTCGCCGACGCGGCCATCGTCGGTCACCTCGGCACCACCTCGCTCGCGGGCCTCGGCATCGCGGCGGTGGTGCTCCAGACCGTGATCGGGCTGTGCGTCTTCCTCGCCTACGGCACGACGGCAGGGGTGGCCCGGCTGCTCGGGGCCGGTGACCGGCGCGCGGCGCTGGCCCAGGGCGTCGACGGGGTCTGGCTGGCCGTCCTCATCGGGGTGCTGGTCACCGTCGTCGGCGTCGCCTCGACTGACGGTCTCGTCGGCCTGTTCGGCGCCGACCCGGCCGTGACGGAAGCCGCGACGACGTACCTGCGCATCGCCTTCCTCGGCACCACCCCGCTGCTCGTCATGCTGGCGACCACCGGCATCCTGCGGGGCCTCCAGGACACCCGGACCCCCCTGCTCGTCGCCGTCGCCGGCAACGGCCTCAACGTGGCCCTCAACCTGCTCCTCGTCTTCGGCATCGGCTCGGTGCCTGGGCTCGGGATCGCCGGCTCGGCCCTGGGCTCGGTGATCGCCCAGGTCGCCAGCGCCGCGGCGCTCCTCGCGGTGGTGGTCCGTGCCGCCCGGGCCGAGGGTGCCAACCTCGGTCCCGACCGCGCCGGCATCCGACGGGCCGCGCACGCCGGGGTCCCGCTGGTCATCCGTACCGTCACCCTGCGCGCCGCCCTGCTCCTGACGACGTACGCCGTCGTGCTCGGTGCCGACCCGGGCCGCGACCAGTCCGTCTCCCTGGCCACCCATCAGCTCGCCCTGACCATCTGGACGTTCCTGGCGTTCGCACTCGACGCGATCGCCATCGCCGCGCAGGCCATCACCGGCCAGGCCCTCGGCGCCGGAGACCGCGACGGCACTCGCGCCATCACCCGGCGGATGATCACCTGGGGCGCCGCCTGCGGGGTGGTCACCGGGCTGGCGCTGGCCGCCCTGAGTCCCTTCCTCGGGGCGTTCTTCACGAGCGACGACGCGAGTCCGCGACCTGCTCACGCCGGTGCTGCTCGTCGCTGCGATCGGCCAGCCCGTCGCGGGCGTCGTCTTCGTCCTCGACGGGGTGCTCATCGGGGCCGGCGACGGCCGCTATCTGGCCTGGGCGGGTCTGGCCGTGCTCGCGGTCTACGCCCCGGTGGTGCTGCTCGTGGGCGCCCTGGGTGGCGGGGTGGTGCTGATCTGGGCAGCCCTGTCGGGCGTGCTCATGGGGGCCCGGTTCGTCGTGCTGACGCACCGGGCCAGGGGTGATGCCTGGCTGGTCACCGGCACCCGCGCCGCCGCCGGCTGATAGCCGGCTGATGGTCAGGTGCGGCAGCACCGATGAATCCGTGAACGTCCGCCGGTCGACACTCCCGTGACGACCAGCACCGGAAGGATCGACCCCCGCTACGGCGACGCCAGCGCGACCGCTCCCCCGTGGGACGACGTCGAGAGACGGCTTCGCGACGCCCAGCTCTACTGGCTGGTGACCGTGCGCACCGACGGCCGACCGCACGCCGTGCCCCTCTGCGGGGTCTGGCACGACGGCGCCTTCGCGTTCGCGACCGGCGAGGAGGAGCAGAAGATGCGCAACCTCGCGTCGAACAGCCGCGTGGCCGTGACGGCAGGGCCGCTGGGCGCCGACGGATGGGACCATGGCAAGGACATCGTCGTGGAGGGCAGCGCCACCCGGGTCACCGACCCGGATCTGCTCCAAGCCCTCGCAGACGCCTGGATCGACAAGTACGAGGACGACTGGCGCTTCGAGGTGCGCGACGGCGAGTTCCACGAGCTCTCGAGCTCCGGCGGAAGCGGCGAAGGCGGGGCACAGGTGTTCCGCGTGCCGCCCGACAAGGTGATGGTCTTCGGCGACGACCACGGCCAGACGACGTACCGCTTCCCCTCCGCCTGACACAGATCCGCACCGCACGCCAAGACCCACGCCTAGGGTGGCGGCCGTGAAGCCGCTCCAGCCCGTCGCGATGGGGCTGGTCATCGTCGTGCTCACGGCACGCGTCCACGGTTTCGACCTGCTGCCCGACCCGCTCGGGTGGCTGCTCGTCATCGCCGGCGTACGACGCGTGCCCACCGCCCTGCCCCGGCGCGAACTCGTCGTCGGGCTGGCGGTGCTGGCCGGCGTGGTCTCGGTGCCGCTCTGGGTCCCGCACGTCGCCGACCGGCTCTACGACACCGACCCCTCGCTGGCCTGGGCGGCAACGCTCCCTCAGCTGGGTTTCGCCGTGCTCCTCGCGGCCGGCCTGGCGGTGCTGGCCCACCGGGCCGGGGACTTCGGCGCGGCTCGGTGGCTGCGGATCGCCCGGACGGCTTTCGTGGTGGTCGCGCTGCTGCCGGTGCTGGTCTTCGGCGGCGGCTGGACCGAGGGCGAGAGCCTGGCGGCGGCCGCCGCCGGGCTCGCTGCCGTGCTGCTGGTCGTCCTCCTGCTCGTCGACGCCGGTCGCGACTGGGCGCTCGCCGAGCCTGACGAAGGGCCCGAGGTCGCCCAGACGTGACACGACCCCGGCGCCGTGAGGCACCGGGGTCGCTTGGTCGCTTGGTTTCGAGACGCTTGCTGCGCAAGCTCCTCAACCAGCGGGGAACGGGTCAGGCGGGGATGACGTTGAGCGCCACGACGGCGGACACGTCGTCGTGCAGCTTGATCGACACCTCGTGGTTGCCGAGGGTCTTGATCGGGTTGGTGACCACGATCGTGCGCTTGTCGACCTGCTCGCCGGAGGCCTGGGCCAGCGCGCCGGCGATCTCGGCAGTGGTGACGGCGCCGAACAGGCGGCCACCGCTGCCGGCCCGGACCTGGAGCGCCACGGGCGCGGCCTCGAGCTTGGTCTTGATGGACTCGGCGTGGTCCTGGTCGCGCACCGCGCGCGAGGAGCGGGCGTTCTTGATGGACTCGACGGTCTTCTCGCCGCCACGGGTCCAGCGCATGGCCAGGCCACGGGGCACGAGGTAGTTGCGGCCGTAGCCGTCCTTGACCTCGACCACGTCGCCGGGAGCGCCGAGGCCGTCGATCTCCTGGGTCAGGATGAGCTTCATGTCAGTCAGCTCCTCTCAGCGACCGGTGGAGGTGTAGGGCAGCAGAGCCACCTCGCGCGCGTTCTTGACGGCGATGGCCACGTCGCGCTGGTGCTGGACGCAGTTGCCGGTCACGCGGCGGGCGCGGATCTTGCCGCGGTCGGAGATGAACTTCCGGAGCAGGGTGGTGTCCTTGTAGTCGACACCGGTCGCCTTCTCCTTGCAGAACTGGCAAACCTTCTTCTTGGGCTTGCGCAAAACTGCCTTGACCATTGTGGTGCTCGCAATCTGTTGAGCCCGGCAGAGCCGGAATGGATGGGCTGGTTGTTGGACTGTTGAGTTGTCGCTAGTGGTCCGGAGGTAACGAGTGAAGTTGCTAGCGCAACTTCCTCAACCACCGGGGTGGGACTCAGAAGGGCGGCTCGTCAGAAGCACCGACGCCTGGCGCGGCCCACGGGTCGCTGGCCGGGGCACCGCCCTGGCCACCACCCTGAGGTGCGCCCTGTCCGGCACCTTGAGCGGCACCTTGGCCGGCACCGCCGGCCGGGGCCGCGGTGGCCCACGGGTCCTCGCTCGCGCCGCCGCCGCCGCCCCGGAGTAGCCACCGCCACCGCCGGAGCGGGTGGTGCGGGTGACCTTGGCCGTGGCGTACTTCAGGCTCGGGCCGACCTCGTCGACGTCGAGCTCCACGACGGTGCGCTTCTCGCCCTCACGGGTTTCGTACTGGCGCTGCTTGAGGCGCCCCTGGACCACGACCCGCATGCCCTTCTGGAGGGACTCGGCGACGTTTTCGGCCGCCTGCCGCCACACCGCGCAGGACAGGAACAGCGCGTCGCCGTCCTTCCACTCGTTGGTCTGACGGTCGAGGGTGCGTGGCGTCGAGGCGATCCGGAAGTTGGCCACGGCCGCCCCTGACGGGGTGAAGCGCAGCTCCGGGTCGTCGACCAGGTTGCCGACGACGGTGATGACGGTCTCGCCTGCCATGTCAGGTTCTCCTAGGTGTAGAGCAACTGTTCGTCGGCCACATCGTGTCGCGATGCACCGACAAGCGGTAGGCCGCCTCCACAAGCCCCGTCACGCCTGGGGACAGTGGCCGCGGCCGTGGCACTCAGTGGGCGTCGGGCCGCATGACCTTCGTGCGCAGCACGGACTCGTTGAGGGTGAGCTGGCGGTCGAACTCCTTGACCGTGGCCGGCTCGGCCGACAGCGAGATGACCGCGTAGATGCCTTCGGCGTTCTTCTTGACCTCGTAGGCCAACCGGCGGCGGCCCCACACGTCGACGGACTCGACGGTGCCGCCGTCCTTGCGGATGACGTTGAGGTACTTGTCGAGCGACGGCTCGACCGTGCGCTCTTCGAGACTGGGGTCGAGGATGACCATCACTTCATAGGTACGCAAAGCAGTCCCCACCTCCTCTGGACTCAGGCGACCACGGTCGTTCCGTGGCAGGAGGGCTTGTGCGTTCCGCGTCTGGCCGAAGCCGGCGAGCGGGCTGTCCGGGGGCCTCCCCCGACGGCGGGAGCGGGTCCTCGGACAACCCGCAGAGGCTACCAGCGCGGGGACGGGCCGGCCCAATCCACATGCAGCGCTGCGGACGGCTCGCCGGCCGTCCACCGCGAGTAGCGTCCCGCGCGTCATGCCCGCCGTCGCGCCGGTCGCCGGACGCTACCTGCTCGTCGACCAGATCGCGGTCGGCGGGATGGGCTCGGTCTGGCGCGCGTGGGACCTCGCCGAGCGCCGTTGGGTGGCCGCCAAGGTGCTCGGCCGTCACGACGCCGGGCTCCTCCAGCGCTTCGTCCGCGAGCAGTCACTGCGAATCCGCCACCCGCACGTCGTGGCGCCCACCGGCTGGGCGGCCGACGACCACCGGATGCTCTTCACGATGGATCTGGTGCGCGGTGGTTCGCTCGAAGGACTGCTCGCCCGGCACGGCCCCCTGCCCGACTCGTTCGTCCGCGTCGTCCTCGACCAGACCTTGCAGGCCCTGGCTGCCGTCCACACCGCGGGGGTGGTGCACCGCGACGTCAAGCCGGGCAACCTGCTGCTCGAGGCCACCGGGACGGGTCGGCCGTGGGTCCGGCTGGGCGACTTCGGGGTGGCGGCCGTCCTGGACGACGTACGCCTGACGCAGGTCCCCGGCGCCATCGGCACCCGCGGCTACCTCCCACCAGAGCAGGCCGAAGGCGGCGCCCCAGACCCGCGGCAGGACCTGTACGCCGCCGGCGTGGTCGCGGCGCAGTTGCTCACCGGCCGCGCTCCACGCGCCGGCCAGGCCTGCTCGGTGCCGGCCGGCCCGCTGTCAGCCGCTGCTCAGTGCACTCACCGCTCCCGACCCCGACGACCGCCCGGCGTCGGCGGCCGAGGCGCTGGTCCGACTGCGCGCGATCGGCGTCCCGGCCGGGGCCCCGTGGCGGTCGGACCGCAGCCCACCCGACGTCGTGGACGTCGTCGACCCGGAGCAGGGCGGGGCAACGCGCAGCTATGCGATACCGGCGCTCGTCTGCTTCTTGGCCGCGGCCCTGCTCGGCGCCCTGGCGGGCTGGCTGGTGCTGCGCTGACTCGTCGTCAGACGTTGTCGACCGCGGGGTGGGGCCGCTCGAGCAGCGGCTCGGTCTCCATGTCCTCCACCAGGTCCTCGATGCCGTTGGCGGCCGGCGGGAGCCGCCGCTCGAGGGCAAGAGCCAGGCCGATCATGGCCAGGCAGCCGGCGATCACCACCGCGATGAACGCCGCCGACTGGTCGTGCCGCAGCAGGAAGCCGGCGACGACCGGCCCGAGGATGCCGCCCATCTGGAAGCAACCGGAGGACAGCGCGTTGTAACGGCCGCGCAGGTGGTCGGGTGCGAGGTCGTTGGTGATCGCCGGGACCGTCGGCTGGAGCATGGTCTCGCCGAACCCGAACATGACGTGGAACAGCACCACCCCGAAGGCCGCGGCGAGGGTGGCGGGGACGAGGGCGGTGCTGCCGAGCAGGCCCCAGGCAGACACCCACACCAGGCTCATCACGATCAGGACTCGCGTGCGTCGATGTCCCGCGATGAGGCGCAGCACCAGGAACTGGGCGAGCACGATCACCGCCGTGTTGGCCGCGAACGCCCAGCCGATGGTGCGGGTGCTGACCTCCGAGGCCTCGCGGGCGAACGCCGGGAAGCCGGCCTCCATCTGGCCGTAGCCGACGAACATCGCGATGAAGGTGAGCAGCAGCAGCCAGGCCATCGCCGGCTGGCGGGCGATCTGGAGGTAGGAGGTCGGCACGTCGGTGTCGTCGGCCGGCTTGTCGGCGCGGGCGTGCAGGTGACGCAGCGGCCCGAGCAGCAGCGCGATCGGGATGAGCAGCGACGCGGCGTCCAGGAGGTAGATCGTGGTGAAGGTCTCGGGCTGGGAGACGTCGACGTAGAGCCCGCTGACGACACCGCCCAGGCCGATGCCGAGATTGACCAGCGCGAAGTTGACGCCGAAGTATTGCTGGCGCAACGGCCCCTGCACGATCGCGGCAACCATCGCGTTGAACGCGGGCCAGGTGACGCCCGAGACCCCCATCAGCGTGGTGGCCACGATCGCCATCGGCACCGTCTCGGCGAAGGCCAGCACGACGACGCCGACCATGTGCACCACACAGGCCACGAGGGTGACGAGTCGGGCGCCGAACCGGTCGATGGCCGCCCCGCCCGGGCCCGTGACGAGCACCCCGACGGTGAAGATCCAGGCCATCAGCAAGCCGGCGACGTCGAGGCCGATGCCCCGCACCTCGTGGAGATAGATGATCGTGAACGGCAGCGTCAGGCCGCGGCCGAACAGCTGGACGGCCACCGTGGACAGCAGCCAGCGGCCCTCACGTGGCAGCTGCTGCCAGAACGACGCGAGGGTGGTGCGCGGCGCAGGATCGGACATCCCGACGATCGTGCCAGGGGCCACCGACAGCCCGACAACGATTTCCGACCGAGGAGAGCGAGGAGATTGAGGGGGCTCGGCACGCCCGGCGCGTAGCGACGGGGGGTGCGAGCCGTCTCGGAAATCCATGCTCGAAGGGACCTCGCCGGCCCGTCGGTGCCCGGAGATAAGTTGGGCCACATGACCCGGATCGGTGCCCACGTCGACCAGACCGACCCGATCGCCGAGGCGCGGGCCAGGGGCACGAGCCTCGTGCAGTTCTTCCTCGGGGATCCGCAGGGCTACAAGGGTCCGGAGTTCCGCTACGCCGGAGGCGCCGACGGACTGCGGGACGACGCGGCCGCGGCGGGCATCGACCTCTACGTCCACGCGCCCTACATCGTCAACGTCGCCACGACCAACAACCGGATCCGGATCCCCTCGCGCAAGCTCCTCCAGCAGCACGTCGACGCGGCGGCCTCGATCGGCGCCAAGGGACTGATCGTCCATGGCGGCCACGTCAACAAGGACGACGACCCGGCCGTCGGCTTCGACAACTGGCGCAAGGCGGTGGAGGCCACCGACATCAAGCTGCCGCTGCTCATCGAGAACACGGCCGGCGGCGACAACGCGATGACCCGCTACCTCGAGCGCATCGACCGGGTCTTCGACGCGATCTCCTCGGCCGAGGGCGCCGACCAGGTCGGGATGTGCCTCGACACCTGCCACGCCCACGCCGGCGGCAACGCCCTGGAGACGGTGGTCGCCGACGTGCTGGCCGCCACCGGCCGCATCGACCTGGTGCACGCCAACGACAGCCGCGACGAGTTCGACTCCGGGGCCGACCGGCACGCCAACTTCGGGGCGGGGCGTATCGACCCCGACCTGTTGGCGGCGGTGGTCCGCGACGCCGGCGCTCCGGTGATCTGCGAGACGCCCGGCGGGGCGACCGAGCACCAGGCCGACTTCGCGTTCCTGCAGGAGCGCCTGTGATCCCACCTCGACGGGTCGCGCTGACCCGCCGAGCACGCCAGAGCCGCGACGAGGAGCCGCCGACCGGGAGACGGTCGGCGGCTCCTTGATCAATCGGCCATCACTGGGAGGTGCGCTAGACGCGGATGCCCGCCAACACCCCCATCACTTCCCCGGGCGACCGGGCGGCGCGCAGCGCGGACACCCGCTCGGCGTCGACGAAGATCTCGGCGATGCGCGACAACAGCGCCAGGTGGTCGTCACCCGCACCGGCGATGCCGATCACGAACTCGGCCGGCTTGCCCTTCCAGTCCACGGGCAGGTCGTAGCGCACGAACGAGATCGCGGTACGCCGGATCGCGCCCTTCGCCTCGTTGGTGCCGTGCGGGATCGCGAGCCCGTTGCCCATGTAGGTGGACACCGACTTCTCCCGCTCGTGCATGGAGGCGACGTACGACGGCTCGACCGCGCCGGACTCGACGAGCAGGCTGACCCGCCTCCTCGATCGCCGCGTCCCGGTCCTTGGCCGTGCCGCCCAGCACGATCGAGTTCTCCAGAAGGATGTCGATCTCCATGCCGACCTCGGACTCGGCCACGGGTTCCCCCGTGCCTTCGGAGGTCTGCGAGATGAGGCCGACGATCTCGTCGTAGCGCGGGCTGCCCATGAAGTTGTCGACGGAGACGTGGATCGCCGACGGGGTCTTCTGCTCGAGCTCGGTCGGTCAGGTCCTGGTGGGTGACGACCACGTCGTAGGTGTCGCTCAGGTCGGAGATCGCCTTGTTGACGACGGTGACCTCGCCGTGACCGGCGGCCTGGATCTTCTTGCGGAGCACGGAGGCACCCATGGCCGAGGAGCCCATGCCCGCGTCGCAAGCGAACACGATGGACCGGATCTCCGTGCCCGCGGCGCCGGCACCCGCGCCGGCCAGTGCACCGGCCACGGAGGACTTCTTGCCCTTGTTGGCCTCCATCTGCGCCGTGGCCGCGGCGAGGTCATCCTCGTCCGAGGCCCTGTCGAGCCTCAGCAGGATCGAGGCCACCGTGAAGGAGACAGCGCCCGCGAAGAGCACCGACAGCGTGACTCCGACCAGGCTGGACGCCGGCGCCTGCAGCCACACGGCGATGATCGAGCCGGGCGCCGCGGGGGCGCGCAGTCCGGAGTCGAAGACCAGGTTGGTCGCCACTCCCGTCATGCCGCCCAGGATCACGGCCAGGACCAGCTTCGGCTTCATCAGCACGTAGGGGAAGTAGATCTCGTGGATGCCGCCGAAGAACTGGATGACGAGCGCTCCGGGGGCCGTCGCCCTGGCCAGGCCCTTGCCGAAGAAGATGAAGGCCAGCAACAGGCCCGCACCGGGGCCGGGGTTGGCCTCGATCAGGAACAGGATCGACTGGCCGTTCTCGACCGCCTCCTGCGTGCCGAGCGGGGTGAAGACACCGTGGTTGATCGCGTTGTTGAGGAAGAGGATCTTGGCCGGCTCGACGAAGATCGAGGTCAGCGGCAGCAGGCTGTGGTCGACGAGGAAGTCGACGACATTCTCAGCCACGTTCGAGAATGCCTCCACGAACGGTCCGGCGATGGCGAAGCCGAAGAGCGCCAGGATCATGCCCCAGATGCCGGCCGAGAAGTTGTTGACCAACATCTCGAAGCCGGGCTTGATCTTGTGGGCCCACAGGGCGTCGATGCGCTTCATCGTGTAGCCGCCCAACGGACCCATGACCATCGCGCCGAGGAACATCGGGACGTTCGCCGCCGTGATGGCGCCCATGGTGGCGATCGCGCCGACGACACCGCCACGGATGCTGTCGTTGTAGGTCATCCGGCCGCCGGTGTAGCCGATCAGGAGCGGCAGCAGGTAGGTGATCATCGGGCCGACGATGCCGCCGCCGTCGGCGTCCCAGCCTCCGAGGGCCGAGACGAAGCCGTAGTCGTACTGGCTGGCCTCGAGGCCCGGCGCGAAGCCGAACACCTTGTCACCGATCAGGGTGATCCAGCCGGCCTGGATGAACAGCGCGGTGATGAACCCCCACGCGATGAAGGCGGCGATGTTCGGCAGGATCATGTTGGACAAGAAGGTGCCGAATCTCTGCACATGCACCCGCGTCCCTCCACGGGGCGCTGCGGTCGCGGTCGATGCCATCGAGCTTCCTCCATTTCCAGGCACGTGACGCCCGTCACGCTTCGATGCCCGACATTTAACACACAATCGGGCATGTTGCCAAGCATTCGGGCAGAAATACATGCCCGAGTGTGTGGCTTTCCGCGGCGTCCGGCGATAACGTCGGGGGTGGACCATGACGAAGGACGAAAGGACTGTTGCCATGAAGGCCCTGCGCTTCTACGCGCCCGAGGACGTCCGGGTCGAGGACGTGCCCGAGCCCGAGTGCGGCCCCGACGAGATCAAGCTGAAGGTGAAGAACTGCTCCACGTGCGGCACCGACGTGAAGATCTTCTACAACGGCCACCAGAACCTCAGCCCGCCGCGCATCATCGGCCACGAGATCGCCGGCGAGGTGGTCGAGGTCGGCGCCGACGTGAACGCGACGTACGGCAGCGCCTGGCAGGTCGGCGACCGCGCGCAGGTGATCGCGGCGGTGCCGTGCGGCGACTGCTACGAGTGCAACAAGGGCTGGATGGCGGTCTGCCAGAACCAGACGTCGGTCGGCTACCAGTACGACGGTGGGTTCGCCGAGTACATGATCGTGCCGCGCCAGGTGCTCAAGGTCGACGGGCTCAACCGGATCCCCGACAACGTCGGTTTCGACGAGGCGTCCGCCGCCGAGCCGTTCGCCTGCGCGATCAACGCCCAGGAGCTGCTCGGCATCGAGCCGGGCGACACGGTCGTCGTGTTCGGCGCCGGCCCGATCGGCTGCATGCACATCCGGATCGCCCGAGGAGTGCACCAGTGCGGCCCGGTGTACCTCGTCGACGTCAACGCCGAGCGGCTGAAGATGTCGGCCGACGCGGTGCAGCCCGACGAGACGATCAACGGCGCCGAGGTCGACGTGGTCGAGCGGGTGATGGAGCTGACCGGGGGGCGCGGCGCCGACGTCATCATCACCGCGACGGCCGCCAACATCACCCAGGAGCAGGCCATCTCGATGGCCGCCCGCAACGGGCGGATCTCCTTCTTCGGCGGCCTGCCCAAGACCGACCCCTTCATCAGGTGCGACTCCAACCTGGTGCACTACCGCCAGCTGCACATCCACGGCGCCAACGGCTCGGCTCCCGAGCACAACAAGCGCGCGCTGGAGTACATCTCGACGGGCCAGGTGCCCGTGAAGGATCTGATCACCGAGCACATCCCGCTCGACCGCGTGCTCGACGCCTTCACGATCGTCAAGAACGGCGAGGCCATAAAAGTCACCGTCGAGCCCTGAGGCCTACCGCTGGTCGAGCCGGGCCGAAGCCGCCTGCGGCGAGCGACCGTGTCGAGACCCCTTTCACGTCACCGGGTCTCGACACGCTCGCTGGCGCTCGCGGGCTCGACCAGCAGCGATGCGCCGATAGCCTCGGGCGGGTGACCACGACGCCGACCGTCCGGGCGATCAGCCCCGACGAGCACCTGGCGTTCGTGCGCGCCCAGCCGTGGGCGAGCTTCCTGCAGACGCCGGCCTGGGCCGCGGTCAAGCCGGAGTGGCGCCCCGAGTCGCTCGGGTGGTTCAGCGGCTCCGAGCTCGTGGGCACCGGCCTGGTGCTGCACCGACGGCTGCCCCGGCAGCTGGCCCGGGTCCCTCGCTCGTTGGCCTACCTGCCCGAGGGCCCGGTCATCGACTGGGCCGCCGAGGACCTCGACGCCTGGCTGGCCCCGATGGCCGCACACCTGAAGAGCCAGGGCGCTTTTGCGGTGCGGATGGGGCCGCCCGTGGTCACCCGCCGCTGGTCCGCCGCGCAGGTCAAGGAAGGCATCGCCGACGACGGCGTACGCCGCCTCGACGCGCTGGTCCCGTCAGAGCGTGACGCGGTCGGCGCCCGCGTGGTCTCCCAGCTGCTCGAGTTGGGGTGGCGGCTCCAGGGCGCGGGTGGTGACGGCTTCGCGGCGGGCCAGCCCCGTTACAACTTCCAGGTCCCGTTCGTCGGCGCCGACGGCGGGCCGGCGACCGAGGCCGACGTCCTTGCCGGCATGAACCAACAGTGGCGGCGCAACATCAAGAAGGCCGACAAGGCGGGGGTCGAGGTCGCGAGAAGCTCGACCGGTCAGATCGAGGCCGACCTGAAGGCGTTCCACGACCTCTACGCACACACCGCCGAGCGCGACCACTTCACCCCGCGACCGATCGGCTACTTCCGCACCATGATCGACGCCCTGTCGGCCGAGGATCCCGACCGCATCAGCCTCTGGTTGGCCCACCACGAGGGCGACCTGGTCGCGGCCACCATCGCGATCCGGGTCGGCACCCACGCGTGGTACTCCTACGGCGCGTCCTCCACCGAGAAGCGCGACGTCCGCGGCTCCAACGCCGTCCAGTGGGCGATGATGCGCGACGCCCTGGCCCACGGGGCAACCGTCTACGACCTGCGGGGCATCACCGACACGCTCGACCCCGACGACCCGCACGTCGGACTGATCCAGTTCAAGGTCGGCACCGGCGGCGAGGCCGTCGAGTACGCCGGCGAGTGGGACCTGCCGCTGCGGCCACTCCTCTACCGGGCGTTCCAGCTCGCCATGAGCCGGCGATGAGCCTGACCCTCACCGTCGACGGCGAGCCCTGGCGACGGCACCTCCGCGCGGCTGCCGACGCCACCCCCGGCCTCGTTCCGGTCATCAAGGGCAACGGCTACGGCTTCACCGTCGGTCGGCTGGCGCGCAAGAGCGCCTGGCTGGGTGCCGACACCGTCGGTGTCGGGACCTACACCGAGCTGTCCGAGGTGGCCGGCCGCTTCCCGGGCGACCTCCTCGTGCTCACGCCGTGGCGGCCCTTCGGGGCCGCGCTGGAAGTGCCCGAGGCGCTCCGCGGGCGCGTGGTCCACACGGTCTCCCGTCTGACCGACCTGAGCGACCTGCTCGACCGTGACCCGGACGCCAGCTACGTGCTCGAGCTCGTCACCAGCATGCTGCGGCACGGGCTGGCGCCGCGCGAGCTGAGGGCCGCCGCCAGCGTGCTCGACTCCTCGCCGGGCCGCCGCGGCTTGCGCGGCATCGCCGTGCACCTGCCCCTGGCCAGTGGCTCCCACCTCGTCGAGGTGAACCGCCTGGTCGACGAGGTGGTCGGCGCCGGCCTGGCAGGCGGCAGCACCCCCACGACCATCTGGGTCTCCCACCTCACGGGCGACGAGCTGGCCAAGCTGCGCAACAGCCACGCCGACTTCACGATCCGCCCGCGCATCGGCACCGACCTGTGGCTGGGCGACCGGTCCGCACTGCGCGTCACTGCGAGCGTGCTCGACGTACACCCCGTCGAGCGCGGCGACGTCTTCGGCTACCGCGGCCGCACCGCCCCCAAGTCCGGTCACATCCTGATCGTGAGCGGCGGCACGGCCCACGGCATCGGCCTGGAGGCGCCGATGGGTGCCACCTCCCTCAAGGCCAGGGCCGCGACCCTGGCCCGCGGCGGCCTGGACGCCGTCGGCTTCGTGCGCTCGCCGTTCACCATCGACGGCAAGCAGCGGCTCTTCGCCGAACCGCCACACATGCAGGCCTCGATGCTGTTCCTGCCTGCCGGTGCGCGGGTGCCGGCGGTGGGTGACGAGGTCGGCGTGCGCGTGCGCTACACCGCCACCACGTTCGACCGCGTCGTCGTCACCTGAGACTGAGCGAACGCACGGGCCGGGGAACGTAGGCGTACCAGCCGAACTCGCGCACGGGGTCGTGCAGGGGGCGCAGGATGTCGCGGACCACGATCGCCATCAGGTAGAGCTCGCCCAGCATCCGGATCACGATGGCGTACCAGTAGAACTCGGCGTCGCCACCGTCACCGGGCGCGAGGAAGTTGCCGAGGTACCACCACACGCTGGCGAAGTAGACGATCTCGCTGAGCTGCCAGATCACCTGGTCGCGGAGCCGAGGGCGGGCCAGCACCGCGAGGGGCAGCAGCCAGAGCACGTACTGCGGCGAGTAGACCTTGTTGACCAGCAGGAAGCCGGCGACCACGAGGAACCCGAGCTGGGCCAACCGAGGCGTCGCCGGCGCGACGAGCCCGATCACCAGGACGCCCAGGCACCAGCCGCCGAAGAGCAGCCACGACCACGCGTTGATGGTCGACGCCGACGTCGCTAGGTCGAGGCGCTGGTCGAGCAGCAGCCAGATCGACCCGAGGTCGGCGGTGCGGTGGGAGTTGAACGTCCAGAAGACCTTCCAGTCGTTGCCGCCGGAGAGGTACGCCGGCGCGTTGAGCAGCACCCAGGAGCCCACCGTCGCGGCGGCGACGGTGCCCAGCTCACGGAACCGGCGCTGCCGGAGGCAGATGACGAGCACGCCGCCGAGCAGGAAGAGTGGATAGAGCTTGGTGGCCGCGCCGAGCCCGATGAGTGCGCCCGTGAGCAATGGTCGGTCGCGCGACCACGCCCACAGCACGCCGGCCACGCAGGCGACGGCCAGCATGTCCCAGTTGACCAGCCCCGAGAGCGCCAGCGCCGGCGAGACCGCGAAGAACGCGGCGTCCCAGGGCCGGTTCCGATGGACTCCGGCGAGCAGCCACGCGGACAGCAACGCGAGCGCCCCGAAGCCGATGGCGTTGATCGCGACGAAGCGCAGCATCTCCGTGCGCACCTCGGGCTCACCGCCGAGGCTGTCGACCGGCATCCCGGCCCGAGCATCGAGGTCGGGCATGCCTCCCAGGTGCAACGTGACGTCCGCGGCCCACCAGGCCCAGTAGGAGATGACGACGGGGTACTCCATCGCGGGGTAGCGCGCCCGGACCGCCTCGTCGTCGGCGTAGGGCCAGTTCAGCTCCGCGAAGCCCCGGCCCGTATAGAGGTAGGGCAGGTCGGAGTAGCACATGTGGGTGTAGTTGGTGTTGGAGTCGCTCCACTGCTGGCGGTAGCACGGGGCGTCCTTGACCAGGCCGAGCGCGAAGCAGACGGCCGTCAGGGCCAGCAGCACCCGCACCGGCGTCCACCACGGATGACGGCCCGCATGCTCGCCGAGCGGCCCGCCGATGCCCTCGCTGAGGGCGCGCAGCCCCGGGTCGTCGTTGGACGGCGAGACGGGCGCGACGGCACCGTCGCGCGTCGGCGAGCCCGGGTTCACCCGGCGCTCACCAGAAGAACAGGAACCACGAGCTGTTGCGCGGTGTCGGCGACGGCGCGGGCTGCGCCGGTGCGGTGGCGCCCGCAGTCGTGGGCTGCTGACTGGGTGGTGGCGCCGTGGTCGGGTCCTGGGGGGTCGGCGACGGAACCACCGTGATCGTCGGCAGTGGCGTTGTCGTCGACGGCGTGACTGTCGGCGTCGGCTCCTCCGTCGGGATCACCGTCGGGTTCTTCGTGGGCTCGGAGGTCGGCTCGCTCGTCGGCTCGCTGGTCGGCGGCTCGGTCGTCGGCTCCTTGGTGGGCGACGGCTTCTTCGTAGGCCGCTTCGTCGGGGCCGGAGTCGGCTCCGGCTCGTGACCTTCGGTGGGCGCCTCGCCGTCGACGTGGGCCGGCGGCGGAAACTCCTCGACCTCCATGCCTTCCGACTCCTGCTGCATGATCGCGGTCCAGGTGCGCGCCGGGTAGTCGGCACCGAAGTACGACGGCAGCCAGCCGTCGAGCTGGTCGTCACCGTCACCGCGGACGTACATCACCGCTGTCGCCAGCTGGGGCGTGTAGCCGATGAACCACGCCGAGGAGACCTGGTCCTTGTCGTTGGTGGCCGTGCCGGTCTTGCCGGCCGCCGGGCGGCCCAGGGCGAGCGCGGCCTGCCCGGTGCCTTCCTGCACCACCTGCTGCATGGCGTAGGACACGTCGGAGTTGATGTCGGGGTCGAGCACGTCCCTGTCGGCGACCTTGTAGACGTAGGGGTCCTCGCCGGTGAGGTCGGTGACCTTCTTGATCACGTGCACGTTGGCCCGCACCCCGCCGTTGGCGAACGATGCGTAGGTGTTGGCCATGTTGATCGGGCTCACGCGCGCCTTGCCCAGCGTGATCAGGGCGTCGGCGTCGAGGTCGCGGCTGATCTTCGGGATGCCGGGGTACTTCTTGTCGGGCTTGTTCGGCGGGATGCCCAGCTCGTTGGCCATGTGGAGGATCTTGTCCGGGCCGTCGACCATCGAGGCCGACATGTCGACGTACGCCGTGTTGATCGACTGTTCGAGCCCGAAGAGCGCCGTGACGGTGCTGCCGTAGTCGTTGCCGCCGTTCTCGCCCTCGTTGTTGACCTCGAGGCCGTCGGGGAACTCGTACGGCGAGTCGCCCTGGAAGGTGTCCTCGAGCGAGAAGCCCTCGGTCATCCCGGTGGCGAGCGTGATCGGCTTGAAGGTCGAGCCGACCATGCCGCCGGCCTCTGCCCAGTTGATCTGGGAGTCGAGGTAGTCCTGGCCGCCGTAGAAGCCGAGCAGCGCGCCGGTGGCCGGCTCGACGGTGGCCGAGGCGACGTGCAGCTCCTTGTCGCCGAAGCCCTCGGGCTTCTCGGCCAGCACGCCCTGCTCGGAGGCGGCCATCGCCTCGGGGGTGAAGGTGGTGGTGACCCGCAGCCCGCCGCCGTCGATCTGCTCGTCGGAGTAGCCGAGCGAGTGCAGCTCGTTGCGGACCAGGCGCAGCATGTGGCCGCGCTGGCCGCCGTACTGGCTGTCGGCCGCGATCTTGGGGAACTTGGGCAGCTTGCGAGCGACCCGGTCCGCCTTGGCGGCGTCGATGTAGCCCGTGTCCGCCATGCTGGCGATCACGTACTGGTAGCGCTCCAGCAGCTCGGCCTTGGCGTCCTTGCCGTTGTCCGGGTCGAGGTCGTTGGGGTCGTTGAGGACGCTGGCGAGCACGGCGCACTGCTGCAGGTTGAGCTTGCTCGCCGGGATGTCGAAGTAGGCCTTCGCGGCTGCCTGCAGGCCGTAGGCCCCCCGGCCGAAGTAGATCGTGTTGAGGTAGCCCTCGAGAATCTCCTCCTTGCTCTGCTCGCGCTGGATCTTGAGCGAGAGGAAGGCCTCCTTGGCCTTGCGCTTGAGGGACTGCTCCTGCGTCAGGTAGAGGATCTTGACGTACTGCTGGGTGATGGTCGAGGCACCCTGGGTGCTGTTGCCCCTGGCGTTGCTGAAGGCCGCCCGGATGATGCCCTTGGGGTCGATGCCGCTGTTGGTGTAGAACGTGCGGTCCTCGGCGGCCACCACCGCGTCCTTGCAGTTGGCGGGCATCGTGTCCAGCGGGATGGACTCGCGGTTCTGCTTCGCGAACTGACCGAGCTCCGTCTTCCCGTCGGAGTAGTAGACGAACGTCGTCTCGGTCTCGAAGTCGGTGTTGGGGTCGGGGATGTTGGTCTGGCTGTAGGCGTAGTAGAACGCCGCGGCCCCGGTCAGCGTGACGACCAGACCGACGATCAGCAGCCACTTGAGGACGCCGAGGAGCCGGCGCTTGGTGCTGCCGGGCTGCTTGGGCTTCCGCTTGACGGCCGGTCCGTCTGCGCGACGCTTGCTCAACTGATGACTCCACGACCTCGATTGGTACGAACCTCACGAGGGTACGGGCCCTCACCTTGCTCTACCCAACCGCCGCGCGTGTGATGCTGCCGACCGCCCTGGAGGGAACGATTTCCGTTTCGATGTATCGTGTTGATACATTTGATCGATAGGTTGAACTGATAGTCCGACCGCCCGACCCGAGACGCACAGGGGGCACGACGTGGCACGCAAGGGCGCCGCTCTGGAGATGGCCGTGCTCGGCCTGCTCCACGAGTCGCCGCTGCACGGCTACGAGCTGCGCAAGCGGCTCAACCTGCTGCTGGGCTGGACCCGCCTGTTGTCCTACGGCTCGCTCTACCCCGCACTCAAGCGGATGCTCCGCGAGGGCGTCATCACCGAGGTCGCCTCGCCGGGCGCCGTCTCGCTGCGCCAGCGGATCACCTACCAGATCACGCCGGCAGGCCGAGAGCTGTTCGGCCTCGAGATCACCGACGACGGGCCGTCGGCGTGGGAGGACGAGAGCTTCAACATGAGGTTCGCGTTCTTCTCCCGCACCTCGGCCGACGTCCGGCTGCGCGTCCTCGAGGGTCGCCGTTCTCGTCTCCAGGAGCGCCTGGACCGGGCCCGGCACGCAGCCGGCGGCGACGACCTCTACCTCAGCGAGCTGCGCCGCCACTCGATCGAGTCGGTCGAGCGCGAAGTGCGCTGGCTCACCGACCTCATCAACGCAGAGCGCAGCAACGACACCACCAGGGGCCAGTCGGCCACACCACCCAGAAGTGCTCCGGCCCCGACGCCGGTGGCTGACACGCAGTAGGAAGGAACACCCACATGGGATCGGTTCGAGTAGCAATCGTGGGCGTCGGCAACTGTGCGACGTCCCTCATCCAGGGCGTGGAGTACTACAAGGACGCCGACCCGGAGGCCAATGTCCCCGGACTGATGCACGTGGCGTTCGGTGACTATCACGTCTCCGACATCGAGTTCGTCGCGGCGTTCGACGTCGACGCCAAGAAGGTCGGGTTCGACCTCGCGGACGCGACGACCGCGTCGGAGAACAACACCATCCGCATCACCGACGTGCCGCCGACCGGCGTCACCGTCCAGCGCGGCCACACGCTCGACGGCCTCGGCATCTACTACCGCGAGACGATCGAAGAGTCCGACGCCGAGCCGGTCGACGTCGTCGCCGTGCTCAAGGAGACCAAGGCCGACGTGCTGGTGTCCTACCTGCCCGTGGGCTCCGAGCTGGCCGACAAGTTCTACGCGCAGTGCGCCATCGACGCCAAGGTCGCCTTCGTCAACGCGCTTCCCGTGTTCATCGCCTCCGACCCCGAGTGGGCCGCGAAGTTCGAGGCGGCCGGCGTGCCGATCATCGGCGACGACATCAAGTCCCAGGTCGGCGCCACCATCACCCACCGGGTGCTGGCCAAGCTGTTCGAGGACCGCGGCGTGGCCCTGGACCGCACCTACCAGCTCAACGTGGGCGGCAACATGGACTTCAAGAACATGCTCGAGCGCGAGCGCCTGCAGTCCAAGAAGGTCTCCAAGACCCAGTCCGTGACGTCGAACCTGCACGGGTCGCTCGCCGGCAAGATCTCCGACCGCAACGTGCACATCGGCCCGTCCGACTACGTCGCGTGGCTCGACGACCGCAAGTGGGCCTACGTCCGCCTCGAGGGTCGTGCGTTCGGCGACGTCCCGCTGAACCTCGAGTACAAGCTGGAGGTCTGGGACTCCCCCAACTCGGCCGGCATCATCATCGACGCCGTCCGGGCGGCCAAGATCGCCAAGGACCGCGGCCTCGGTGGCCCGATCATCTCGGCGTCGTCCTACCTGATGAAGTCCCCGCCCGTGCAGCTGCCCGACGACGAGGGCCGCCGCCGGGTCGAGGCCTTCATCGCTGGCGAGGAGTAGCAGACTCCCGCACCGCGCACCCGCACAACAGCACACAGCAGCAGCGACGCGCTCCGTGGCCTCGGCCGCCGGGCGCGTCGCCGTATTTCCCGGACGTGCTCGGTCCCTGGCCTCGCCTTCCTGGCGACTGGCCGACCCGCGCGGAGCGGCGACAGCGGGGCCGGATTGACATAGCCTCGGAGACATGACTGAGACCCCACCGCCTCCGGGCCAGCCCGGAGGCACTCCCCCTGAGGGCGGCGGCACGCCTCCGCCGCCACCGCCGAACCCCTACGGGTCTTCGCCGCCGCCTCCGCCGGCCGCGCCGCCGAACCCGTACGCCGGCACGCCACCGCCCCCCGCCGAGCCCTACGGCGGCAACCCGCCGGTGGCCGGCCAGACGCCGTACGGCGCGACGCCCTACCCGGCCGGAGCGGGCGGCCCGGCGCCGGTGGCCGGTGCCCAGCCAGGCGGTCTGCTCGAGCGCTTCCTGGCCCGCTTCATCGACGGCATCATCGTCGGCATCGTGCAGGTGGTGATCATCCTGATCACCAACTCGCTCATCGGCGGCATCATCGGCGGCGTTCTCTACCTCGCCTACTACGCCTACATGGACTCGACCCGCGGCCGCACCTTCGGCAAGCAGTTCCTGAAGATGCGGGTCCTCGGCGCCACCGGTGCCAACCCGACCATGGAGGAGTCGCTCCGGCGCAACTCCTGGGCCGCCCTGGCGATCCTCAGCGCCATCCCGATCTTGGGCATCCTGACGTCGCTGGCCGAGCTGGTGGCCGTCATCGCCATCGCGGTGACCATCAACAGCGACGCGCTCAAGCGGGGCTGGCACGACAAGTTCGGCAACACCAGCGTCATCAAGGAAGGCTGAGCTTCCGAGCGCTCGCCAGGCGAGCTTGCGAGCCGGGCGAGAAGAGCGAGGAGATTGAGGAGGCTCGGCGCACGCACGCGACAGCGGGCGGGCGCGAGCCGTCTCGAAATCCTCCTTTTCGCCCCAGAAGCCCGACCCGCCCGGAAGGTTTCGGGCGGGTCGGCTCTGTTTCCGAGCCCCTAGGGTTTGCCCATGACCGACCCCGGCGACCTGGCGGCGCGCCTCACCGGCGAGCTCGACGACCGGCTGGCCGAGGCGGACGCGGTGCTGGCGGCGGGCTACCCGGGCGAGCGGGCGGGCCGGCAGCCGGTGCACACGGCGTACGTGCCGGCGGATGCGTACGCCGCAGACGCCGGCGACACGGTGCCGCGGTGGGGTCGGGAGGCGCTGGCGGCGCTCGACGAGCACGCCGACATGTTCGCCAGCGTGGTCGGGGACGCCGACGTCATCCGCCGCGTCAAGGCCAAGCTGGCCGAGGAGCCGCTGGAGGACCTGCGCATCGACTTCGAGGACGGCTACGTCGTCAGCACCCGCGGCCAGGACGGTGACGACGAGGAGGTCGAGGACCAGCACGCCCGCACCGCCGCCCGAGCGCTGGCCGAGTCGCAGCAGGCCGGCACTGCCGCGCCGTTCTCCGGCATCCGGATCAAGTCGTTCGAGCGGCCGACCCGGAGCCGCGGGATCCGGACGCTGACCCTCTTCGTCGCCGCCCTGACCGAGGCGAGCGGCTCGCTGGAGAACTTCGTGGTGACGCTGCCCAAGGTGACGAGCGTCGACCAGGTCGAGGCGATGGTGCACGCGGCTTCGCGGCTCGAGGACGAGCTGGGGCTGGCCGACCGGAGCCTGCGCTTCGAGATCCAGGTCGAGACTCCGCAGTCGATCCTCGGTCCCGACGGCAGCGCGCTGGTCGCCCGGATGATCCATGCGTCCGGTGGCCGGCTGACCGGGCTGCACTACGGCACCTACGACTACTCCGCCTTCTGCGGCATCGCCGCCGAGCAGCAGTCGCTCGACCACCCGGTTGCCGACCACGCCAAGCTGGTCATGCAGGCCGCCGCGGCCGGCACCGGCGTCCGGCTCTCCGACGGGTCCACCAACGTGCTGCCGGTCGGCGACGGCGATGCCGTCCGAGCCGCGTGGGAGAACCACCACCGCCTGGTGCAGCGGTCGCTCGAGCGCGGTTACTACCAGGGTTGGGACCTGCACCCCGCCCAGCTGCCGACGCGGTACGCCGCGACGTACGGCTTCTTCCGCGGCGGGCTGCCCGGGGCGTTGTCGCGGCTCGCCGACTACGCCGAGCAGCGGGAAGGCGGCATCGCGGACGAGCCGGCGACCGCGCGGGCGTTGGCCGACTTCGTGCTGCGCGGGCTCGACTGTGGGGCCGTGGAGCTCGACGAGGTCGGGTCGGGCAGCGGCCTGGAGGACGCCGACCTGCGACGGCTGGCGCGACGCTAGAAGTCGTCTAGGGTCACGGCCATGACCAACGTGCTCGGCAGCAACCAGTACGGCAAGGCCGAGAACCGGGTCGTCCGCATCGTCCGTGACACCGCACGGCACGAGATCCGCGACCTGAACGTGTCGACGTCCCTCCGGGGCGACTTCGCCGACGCGCACGTCACCGGCGACCAGTCGGCCGTGCTGCCGACCGACACCCAGAAGAACACCGCCTTCGCCTACGCCAAGCTGCACGGCGTCTCTTCCCCAGAGGACTACGCGCTGGCGCTCGGCAAGCGGCTCGTCGAGGCCACCCCGGCGGCGAGCGCCGCCCAGGTGCGCGTCGAGGAGTACGCCTGGGACCGCATCGCCGTCGACGGCCCCGACGGTGTGCAGGGGCACGACCACGCGTTCGTCCGCCGTGGCGGCGAGACCCGGACGTGCGTCGTGACCGTCGGCCGCGGGGAGACCCACGTGTTGTCCGGCCTGCAGGACCTGGTGGTGCTGAAGTCGACGGGGTCGGAGTTCAAGGGCTTCCTCACCGACGAGTTCACCACCCTGCCTGAGGCCGACGACCGGATCCTGGCGACCTCGCTGGCGGCGCGCTGGCGGCATTTCGACGAGCCGGCGGACTGGAATTCGTCGTACGACGCCGTGCGCGCGCTGCTGCTCGCGACCTTCGCCACCACCTACTCCTACGCGCTGCAGCAGTCCCTGTACGCCATGGGCACGGCCGTCCTCGACGCCCACCCGGGGATCGCCGAGATCCGGTTCTCGGCGCCCAACCGGCACCACTTCCTGGTGGACTTCTCGCGGTTCGAGGGGCTCAGCAACGACGGCGAGGTGTTCCACGCCGCCGACCGCCCCTACGGCCTGATCGAGGCCCAGGTGACCCGCGACGACGCGCCGCCCGCCGGTGACGCCTGGCTCGCCGTGCCGGGGTTCTGTTGATGCTGCCGTTCAACGACCTGCCCGACGACGACGCCCGCGCCCTGCTGCTCGGCTGCCTGTCGGTGCCGCGCTGGGCCGAGGAGGTGCTGGCCGGGAGACCGTACGTCGACCGGCTCGACCTGATCGACGCCGCCGACGCCGCCGCGCGCCAGCTCTCCGACGACGACCTCGAGGCGGCCCTGTCCGGCCACCCGCGGATCGGGGAGCGGGCCGAAGCCGGCCACAACGCCGCGGCCTCGGCGGGCGAGCAGGCCGGCGTGGATCCGTCGGCCGGCGACACGGCCGCCCGGCTGGCGGCCGGCAACACGGCGTACGAACAGCGGTTCGGGCACGTCTTCCTGATCCGCGCGGCCGGCCGTGACGCCGACCAGGTGCTGGCCGAGCTCGACCGGCGGCTGGCCAACGACGACGAGGCCGAACGCGCCGAGACCGTCGACAACCTGCGCCAGATCGCGATCCTCCGACTCGAGAAAGCCATATGACCACCCCACGAAACCACTCGCTTCGCTCGCGCTTCCGCGGGGACCCCGGGGTCTCAGCCGAATGAGTTCTCTCAGTACTCACGTTCTCGACACTGCGGCCGGTTGCCCGGGCGCCGGCATCGCGGTCACGCTGTCCGCACGCGGCGGTGCGGAACTCGGGAGCGGCGTCACCGACGCCGACGGCCGGGTGTCGTCGATCGGCCCGGATCGGCTCGACGCCGGCGACTACGTGCTCCGGTTCGACACCGGCAGCTATGGCAACGACTTCTACCCTGAGGTCGTGGTGGTGTTCACGGTCGCCGACCCTGACCAGCACTACCACGTGCCCGTGCTGCTCAGTCCCTACGGCTTCACCACCTACCGTGGCAGCTGAGCTCGACCTGGTCGTCCGAAGCCGGCGCGCGATCGTGGGCGGGGCCGAGGTCGCCGCCTGCGTCGGCATCACGGGCGAGCGCATCGCGGCCGTCACGGCGTACGACGAACCGCCCGCCGCCGCCCGGGTCGTCGACCTCGCCGACGACGAGGTGCTGCTGCCAGGCCTGGTCGACACCCACGTGCACGTCAACGAGCCCGGGCGCACCGAGTGGGAAGGGTTCGCCAGCGCGACCCGGGCCGCTGCGGCCGGCGGCGTGACCACCATGATCGACATGCCGCTCAACTCGGTGCCGCCGACGACGACCGTGGCCGCGCTGGCGGAGAAGCGGGCCGTGGCGCGCCCCCAGGTGCGCATCGACGTCGGCTTCTGGGGCGGGGCGGTTCCGGGCAACCTTGCCGACCTCGCGCCGCTGCACAACGCCGGCGTCTTCGGCTTCAAGTGCTTCCTGCTCGACTCCGGCGTCGAGGAGTTCCCGCACCTCGAGGTCGGGCCGTTTGCCGACGCGATGGCCGAGACCGCGCGGATCGGCGCGCTGATGATCGTGCACGCCGAGGACGGCACGCTGATCGACGACGGCGCCGTCGACGGGGCGCACTACGCGGGGTTCCTGGCCTCGCGGCCGCCCTCGGCCGAGGACGCGGCGATCGGGCTGGTCGTCGACCTGGCGAAGGCCACCGGCGGCCGGGCCCACGTGGTGCACCTGTGCAGCTCCTCGGCCGTGCCCGCCCTGCGCGCCGCCCGCGCGGCCGGCGTCGACGTGTCGGTGGAGACCTGCCCGCACTACCTGACGTTCGACGCCGAGCACATCCCCGACGGGGCCACCGAGTTCAAGTGCTGCCCGCCGATCCGCGAGGCCGCCAACCGCGAGGCGCTGTGGGCGGCGCTCGCGGCCGGCGACATCGACCTGGTCGTCTCCGACCACTCGCCCTGCACGGCCATCCTCAAGCGCGCCGAGACCGGCGACTTCGGGCTGGCCTGGGGCGGCATCTCCTCGGTGCAGCTCGGGCTGCCGGCCGTGTGGACCCAGGCCCGCACGCGCGGGCACTCGCTGGTCGACGTGGTGCGCTGGATGGCGACGGCTCCGGCCGACCGCGTCGGGCTGACGCACAAGGGGCGGATCGAGGTCGGCGCCGACGCCGATCTGTGCGTGCTCGCCCCCGACGAGGAGTTCGTCGTCGACGTCACCCGGCTGCACCACAAGAACCCCGTGTCCGCCTACGCCGGCCGACGGCTCGCCGGCGTGGTCCGGCAGACCTGGCTGCGCGGCGTACGGCTTGATGACGACGCCGACCCTCGGGGACGACTGCTCCGGAGAGGAACCAGATGAGCTACCCCGCCAACTACTACGTGCCGCGGGGTGGGCTGCCGCCGCAGACCGAGCTGACCACGGATCGCGCGACCTTCACCGAGGCGTACGCCGTGATCCCGGCGCGCACGCTGAGCGACATCACCTCGTCGTACCTGCCCGGGTGGGACGCGACGCGGCTGTGGGTGCTGGCGCGACCGCTGACCGGGTTCGCGGAGACGTTCAGCCAGTACGTCGTCGAGGTCTCGCCCGGCGGTGGCTCCGAGGACCCCGAGCCGGACCCCCACGCCGAGGCGGTGCTGTTCGTGGTCGACGGCACCCTGACCCTGAAGGCCGACGGCGACTCCTACGAGCTCGAGCCCGGTGGCTACGCGTACCTGCCGCCGATCGTGGACTGGTCGCTGCACAACACCACCGGCTCGACGGCGACGTTCCACTGGATCCGCAAGGCCTACCAGCGCGTCGACGGCGTGGACGAGCCGCCGGTCGTGGTGACCAACGAACGCGACGTCACGCCGATCGAGATGCCCGGCACCGACGGCGCCTGGACCACGACTCGCTTCGTCGACATGGCCGACCTGCGCCACGACATGCACGTCAACATCGTCACCTTCCAGCCTGGCGGCGCCATCCCCTTCCCCGAGACGCACGTGATGGAGCACGGCCTCTACGTGCTCGAAGGCAAGGCGGTCTACCTGCTCAACACCGACTGGGTCGAGGTGGAGGCCGGCGACTTCATGTGGCTGCGCGCCTTCTGTCCGCAGGCCTGCTACGCCGGCGGCCCCGGCCCCTTCCGCTACCTGCTCTACAAGGACGTCAACCGCCACGCGCGGCTGGAGCTGTAGCCGTCTGCCGAGCCGTTGACCCACCTGGTGCCTCGCTAGGCTCGGCCAATCCTCAGCCGAGGGTGCAGCTGGCGCCACAGCGGTCGCGGAGCGTCGCCCCAACCGCGGCTCCGCAACAGATGGGCGACCCGCGCAGCCGTGGCGCAGGCGCCGTCGAAGACCTGGCCCCATCCCAGCCGCACGGTCGATCGTCCGCTCACGGCGGCCTCGAGGTCCCGCTCAGGTCGAGGTGGCGCTGGGCCATGGACGAGTGGAAGAGCGTGCCGTCCAGCTCGACATACACGTCGTACGGCGATAGTCGACGTCGCGGTAGACCGAGCGGCCGCCAACCCTGGTCCGGTGTTGGCGGAGGCCGACCGGCAGCCCGTGCGCGCGCTCGACCCGCACTAGATAGCCGTGCTCGAGGACCGACCACGAACCTTGCGCGAGGTCGTCCAACACTGCGGCGATCCAGACCCGGTGGGGCAGCTTCGGGTGCCGACCGAGGGCGTCGGAGATGCGCGCCGGAGTCGTCAGCCGCGCTTGAACCGGGCCGGCCAGATCCTGCACCGCGTCGAGCCGGCTCCTCTTGCGCGAGGCAACTCGGAGCGCAGCGTCCTCGACACGCATCCGCGGCGGGCTGGTCGCAGCCAGCACGGCGTCGTCGAAGGCGGTCACCCAACGCAGCCGGTAGCCCGTCCGTGGGCGCACGTGTCGATGGCGGTCGACGGCGATCGCGATCGGCGAGCCCGTCGCTGGTGGCTCGGGCGTGGGTCGGCGGCGAGGATGGCCGACTCGTCCGCGAGAGCGGCCGGCGCGAAGTAGAGGACACCCCCCATGCGCGCTGGCGCCCATGTCGGATTGCCGGTGTGGTCGACGTAGACGCCCGGCAGCAGCCGGACCCACTCGCGCCGGCGCAGCATCCGCGCGATGTCGTGCGCCTGGCCGCCCGCCGCCTCGACCTGGCGACGCGCGATCACACCGCTCTGCGTCGCGAGCAGCCGGACGACTTCCCGGCTAGCGGCCTCTTCCATCAGCGCAGGGTGCCCGGAACCTGGCCGCCGCCGCCGCCGCTCCGCTCGTGCCTGTGGACGACCGTGCTTCTGCCGGCTGCGGAGCGCCACCTGCGCCACGCCACGGCATAATCCTCACCAAGGAGGAGGAAATTGAGACGTGGCTTACGGCGCCGGCAGACGAGGCGGTAAGGCTTCAGCGGCCGCTGAATGACGGGGTCCTGAAAGTCGTCGCTACGGGCGAGCTGAAGGACGGTGAAACCTGAGGGCTAGCCCGCGATGTCGGCTTTATCACTCGAAGCGGCCATCGAGATTTGGGTCGGTGCCGCTCTATGTCCTGACAATCACATCCGCAATGCCGTCAATAAATTCTTCCGGCACCGCAAATTGCGGCACCGTCATCTCATCGCTACCCTTTTTCTTTTTGAACGCGACATCTGTACTCTTGGCGGAGCGTCATCGCTGCACGATCACCTTGGCGCCGACTCTCACCCGATTATAGAGGTCGACGACGTCGGCGTTGGTCATGCGGAAACAGCCGGACGACACAGCCTGGCCGATCGTGTGCGGCTCGTTCGAACCGTGTATTCGATACAGCGTGGAGCCGAGATACATGGCCCGCGCGCCGAGAGGATTGTCCGGACCGCCGGGCATATACCGTGGCAGATCGGGGCGGCGTCTCAGCATTTCCTTGGGCGGTGTCCAGCTTGGCCATTCGCGCTTGGCCGATACGGTCCTTACACCGCCCCAGGCGAAGCCGTCGCGCCCAACTCCGATCCCGTAGCGGATCGCCTGGCCGTTCCCAAGAATGTAGTAAAGGCCCCGCTCGCGAGTGCTGATAATGATGGTTCCGGGCTGCTCGGCGCTCGGATATGAGACTAAGCCGCGCGTGGTGGGCGAGGTGCCGTCCATGCTTGGCCTTCCCGCTGGTGCGCCGCGTGAAAATAGGCCGAACGGATCGAAAATCGGATCGGCACGCGATACAGTCAAATTCAAAGCTGCAATGACGAGCGTCAGTATGACGTGAGATAGAATACGCATCAGCATGTCGACCTCGAACCTTACATCGCCGGCGTTGATCAGCCGCCGATCAGCGCGGAAAAGATTATAAAATCTTGAATGCGGCACGATGGCGGCGGCCAAAGTGACGGCCGATGGCAAAGAGGACTGGAAAGAGGCGCGTCAGGCGTATGGATCTACAAATGGTCCAAATGCCGCATATGCCCTATTTGCAATGGGACTGCTCTAAAGCCTCTCATCGGCGGTCTGAGCGTGACGCCTTGTCAGACACTCGGTTTTCGCCGGATTGCGGTCGGTAATTGAAGCATAAAGTGTTTTAAGGCGATCCAGTTCTGTCTGTGCGGGGGGTTGCTTAACGACTGTTCTCGCGGTCGTCGCCGCTCAGATACCACAAACTTGGCCTGCGAAGGTTTTGGAATGCCAGCCCCGTTTGTGTCAGCCAAAACGGAACTTAGGGAACGACATCAGCGTTCGTTCGCAGCAATGCGCGAGCGAATTTCGACCGATCGCTCGCCGATGCCGGCGGTGAACACAAATCCGTCGATCCCGCCGAGGGAAGCAGCGAGATATCCGGCGGACTGTCTTGCTGCCGGAAGCGCTGCCGGAAGCGCTGCCGGAAGCGCTGCCGAGCGCCGCCGCGTCGGCGAATATCGAGGCGATGGCGAAGCAAGCCATGCGGGTGCGCACAAAATCCGCCGCGTGAGGTGAGGATCACCGAGCACGCGCGCTCCGAGTACGAGCCCCGCGGTATCGTCGACGAATCTGAACGAATAGATCGACGGCTTGCGCTATTGGGTGATGCGGCCGGCTAGTGTGTAGTGCTTGCGACATCGCCCGATGATTGCGCTAGCTTCCTTTCGGGCCTACGTCTAACGCCAGCCTGCCCGATATCCACCGTAGTAGCGGGAGCGGTAAAGGCCGCCACGGTAGCCGCCATAATAGCGCGACCTGTATAGGCCGCCACCGTATCCGCCATAATAACGTGGTCGGTAAACCCCGCCACCGTAATTGCCGTAATAGCTCGGCTGGTAATGGCTAGCACCATATCCGCCGTAATTGTAGCTCTGCTGATAGGTATACGCCGGTGCGTAAGTGCCATAGGAGTAGGTCGAGGTACCACATCCGCAGCACGAACAGGATTGATAGGCATAGGGTTGCGGTTGAACAACGACAATTTGCGGCTGAACGATGACGGCTCCGCCGCCGCAAGCGTAGTATCCGCATCCCGCGGAAGCCGGCCCAACTCCGAACAACTGCGCAAGCAGCGGCACGACAGCAAAGCAAGCGAATTTGAATTCGCGATAAATCATCGGCGTTGTCCTCCATTCGATTTATCGCTTCCTTAACACGACCCAAGGCGCGCAATATGCCAATATCTAACCCGACTTGATTTTTACCTTAATTCCAAGGGGTTCACCGGTAACGAGAGGATTAGAAGGGCGGAGTGTTCACTCACGCGGCTGTTACGCAATGCACAAGGCAACGAAGGTCCAGCACGCAGAAATGCCCGCTGCGTTATAGCTAGCGCAGCGGGCAAGGGGGATTCGGTAGTTGTAGGGACGAACCTACGAACACAGGATTGCCGGACCTCGTGACAACCATGTGAAGGTTAAAGCCAGCTGACCGATTGGGGCTTCGTGCTCTATCAACATGAATTTGCGCTTCCTCGACGCCGGTATGAAAACTGGTGGTGCGGACGTGAGCGAGATGCCGGTTCTCTACCTCGGAATATGCGCTACAGCGCTACAAGCAGCCGCAATCCTTGGACGAAGCGGTTGCCCTTGGCCAGCTTTTGCACGGCGGCGTCGGTCGCCAAGATGATATGTTGCGATTAGTAAATTGCCGTCAGGTCCGACGAAGTAAATTCAATATTCCATGCGTGCAGCCAGATCCCTAGGGGGTTTAGCGCTCTGTGCTACGGTCCGCGCCTCGCGAAACCGAGGCAGTTATTGGCCCGGAGTTTGGAGCGCTTGGACTGACAGTTCCTCCGACCCTTATCGCGATCGCAACCGAGGCGCTCTCTCAGATCCACAACAATACGTCCGCCATTGGCGCATCGCTGCATGTGGCTATGATTGGCGGTCGCTTTAACGGCATAGCCGACATCGCATTGGTCCGCGCCATCGCTATGGAGCGAGGATCAAGTTTCATTCTCCGTTGGCAAAGCAGATACGATCGTTCAGGCAGAAGATACCGAAGTTCAATTGGAACGTGGTGGCGTCGGCTGGAAGCTGGCGTGCGTCCTTCTAGTCGCCAAGCCCCTATTGATCGGCATCTTTGCGCTAGCTTGCTCGTTTCATCACTAAGTGAGTGAAAAGCCACATAGTGCTGTAACTTGCGTCGCATACGCAAATCGGAACTTGCAGTTTACGCGCCGATGGTCCCGGCATGCGCCGGTACGCAGCCGTGTTCAATTTCACTGCAGACAGCAAATGGAGTAAGAACATGTCAACGAATTGTGTCTCCTCCATCATGGGAATGCTGACTCCCGATTTGATCGCAAAGATCGCGTCGGCGCTTGGTCTTGACCGCGCCATGGCTCAGAAGGCGGCCGGGGCGGCGATGCCGGCGATACTCGTAAGCCTCGCCAGCCTCGCATCGAAATCCGACGGTGCGCAGCAATTGTCCGGCGCTCTGGCGCAGCAGAAACCGGGCGGCCTCGAGTTCGGTTTTCAGCGCGCTGAGCGGATCTTCCCAGGCGGTTCGTTCGAGTTCCGAACAGGGTCTTGACTTGTTGTCGACGGTTATGGGCGGTGGTGCCTTGAAGGCCCTCACATCTGCAATCGGAGATTATGCGGGTTTGGGTTCAGGCAAAGGCGAGTCGCTGTTGGGATTGCTGGGTCCCCTTGTGATAGGAGGATTGGCAAAACAGCAGGCCAAGTCAGGTCTCGACGCCGGTGGTCTTGCGTCAATGCTAACGTCGCAAAAGGACCAAATCGCTGCAGCCTTGCCGTCAGGCTTCACCAGCGCGCTGCGTGACAGCGGCTTTCTGGATACCCTTGGCGACAATTTCCGACGGCCGGCGGAGAGCCTCTCGTCGACCGCGTCGACCGCCGCGCAGCGACCAGGCGACATGGGTGAGGCGGCATATGCCGCCTCGAGACACGCCGTGAGCTCGGCATCGCAAGGTACCAGAGCCTGGCCTTGGTTGGCCGCACTGGCGATCCTGGCCGGCATCGGATTGCTTTATATGACCGCAAAGGACAAAGGGCCCGAACTGGCCGAGCAAAAGGCGAAGCCGGCAGCCGCCGCCGAGACGACGGGTCTCGCCAGCGCAAATCCGACCGCCGCAGAACTGACCGGTATGGTGACCATTTCTGTGAGCGGTATGCGTACTCTGCTGCAAGGCATCACCGATCCTACATCGGCGCAGGCAGCCTTGCCCCAGCTGCAACAGATGAATGCGGATTTGGACAGGATCCAGAGCGCAGCAACCCGTCTTCCGCCGCAGGCCAAATCTACAATTGCGGATCAGATCGCGGGCCTTATGCCAGCCTTTAATGAACTATGCGATCGCGTGCTTGCAGTCCCGGGCGTTGCGGGCGTGGCAAAGCCTATCATTAACTCGATGCGAGCAAAGCTCGACGCCATGTCGCGCGCCTGAATATCCAAGGAGGAACCACCATGGCCGACAAGTCGAACTTCTCACCTGAGGAATGGAAACTCCTTCTCGAGAGCGTAATGATGGCGGGCATGGCCGTCTCTGCGGCCGAGCCCAGCGGTCTATGGGGCTTGTTGAAGGAAAGCTTCGCCAGCGGCAAAGCGCTGGCGAAGGTCAAGCTCGACGAAAGCGGCAATCCCTTGATCAAGGCGATCGTGGCCGATTTCGATACCTCCGAAGGACGTAGCGCCGCGCGCGACGGACTGAAGGCCAAGCTTGCCGGCGCTAGCGGCGCCGAGATCAAGAAGCGCTGTATCGAGACCTTGAGCAAGGTGGCTGCGCTTGTGGATGCCAAGGCTCCCGCCGACGCTGCCGCCTTCAAGGGCTGGCTCCGCCAGATCAGCCAGGGTGTAGCAGAGGCTGCCTCCGAAGTTGGCGGGACGTTGGTCAGTGACGCGGAAAAGGCAACGCTTAAAGAGATATCGAGCGCCTTGAAACTCGCGGCTTAGGTCGCAATCAGCGATCTGCAGGCGCAAGATACGCGCCTGCAGCGGCGCCCGGCTCCTTTGGTTCCGGTCGTCGGGGAGCGCAGTTACTCTACCGGTTTCACCTTCGGCTCAAGCAGCGCGAATGGTCCGCGGCGAGGCTGTGTACGGAACCCACCATAAAGGTCTTGAAGGTATCGGCGATGACGCAATGCAGGCCGAGTTGGTCAGCCATGGCGATCTGCGGCGGTGGCCTGCCGTTAGTAGATATCGTCGCTCCGGCTTGCGCCCGTACACTATCATCATCAACTGACGATGAATCCGAAGGCCAACGATGGTGCGCCACTCCGCCGCTCGCGAGCACCAAGCCGTCGAATGGAAGCACTAGCGTGCGCCGTTGTTGGGCCGCCACTTGCGAAGAACGCCGGGGCACGCAGCGACGGTGCGGACCTTGGCCGACGTCCGCTTTTGGCCGATTCTGTTGAAGAACTCTGACGTTGTCGACGCATTGGATCGCTGATTCACTCAGGCAACGAGCCTGGAGTGACGGCCATGATGGGCGAGCGACGGGTCAATCAGGAAGCGTTGTTCTACGCGTTTTCCCTCGAACGGCATGTACCGGCTGACCATTTGGTGAGAGCGATTGATCGCTTTGTCGATCTTTCCGATCTGCGATCACGGCTGGCGCCGTTCTACAGTTCGACAGGCCGGCCCTCGATCGATCCCGAACTGCTGATCCGGATGCTGCTGATCGGCTATTGTTTTGGTATCCGTTCCGAGCGGCGGCTGTGCGAGGAAGTTCACCTCAATCTGGCCTATCGCTGGTTCTGCCAGCTAGGTCTCGAAGGCGATGTGCCCGACCACTCGACGTTCTCCAAGAACCGGCACGGCCGCTTCCGTGACAGCGATCTTCTCCGTCATGTGTTCGAGACTGTTGTTCGGCGCTGCATGGCAGAGGGACTGATCGGCGGCAGTGGGTTTGCGGTAGATGCGAGCCTGATCAAGGCCGATGCCAATCGCCAGCGCGGTGTCGAAGGAGCAAAGGGGCTTCCACCAGAGGCAGCGAGCCGGGCGATCGATGAGTACATCGCCGTCCTGGACGATGCTGCCTTCGGTGCCGCGACCGAGGTCACGCCGAAGTTCCTGTCGCCGGCTGATCCCGCGGCACGCTGGACCGGCGCGCATGGTGGACTGGCCTTCTTCGCCTATTCCACGAACTACCTGATCGACCTCGATCATGCCGATCATCGTTGATGTCGAAGCCTCGACCGCCGTCCGCCAGGCGGAGGTGACCGCCGCCAGAACCATGATCGAGCGGACCGAGGAGCGCTTCGCGCTGCATCCCAAACGGCTGGCGGCTGACAGCGCCTATGGCTCGGCCGAGATGCTGAACTGGCTCGTCAATGACCGCAGGATCGAGCCGCATGTGCCGGTCTTCGACAAATCCCAGCGCACCGATGGGACCTTCTCCCGCGGTGAGTTCACCTACGACCCGCAAGCGATACCTATATCTGTCCGGGTGGCAAAGCGCTGGCCACGACCGGTACACCGGTGAACGACGGCGCCACGCTGCTCTACCGGGCGAGCAAGCATGACTGCGACAGCTGCGGTCTCAAGGCACGATGCTGCCCCAACACGCCGGCGCGCAAAGTGCCGCGCTCAATCCATGAAGACGCCCGCGATCTGGCACGCAGCATCGCCAAGACCGAGACCTATCAAACCTCACGGCGCCTTCGAAAGAAGATCGAGATGCTGTTCGCCCATCTCAAACGCATCCTGCGACTCGACCGGCTCAGGCTAAGAGGGCCATGCGGCGCTCACGACGAATTCCTCCTCGCTGCAACCGCCCAGAACCTCAGGAAGCTCGCAAAACTGATCTCGACGCCACAGCCCCTGCCAGCGACATAGAGCGGCTGTCAAAATCAGCCCGCGATCGAGCGACCATGTCTGCTCGCCGCCGAGTTATTCAACAGAATTGGCACAAAGCGGACATTGGCCAGCTTCCGATTGTGGTGCTGTGGACGGCTCCTCCAGCAATCGACTCGGTAGTTCAATCCGGATGGGAGCGCGAGCTGTACCGAGAAAAATATAGCTAGGGTGTGCGCCCCAATAGCACTAATGGGCCGCTTCTCGGATATGTTTTAGATCGAAATGGTCGCGTCAATGGTGAAGACGCAGCGCAATCGGCCTTTTCGTCACGAAGTCAGAGCGTCAAACCCGTAGGCATTCATCCGGCCAAATGCCTTGAGGTTTGGATGGGGGATGAATTCCGTATGGCAGTCGATGACGGCCGGTAACACCCGATTGCATCGCGCGTGCGAGCGCAGCTGAGAATTCATCGGATCGCTTTACGGTTTCGCTGAAACACCCAAAGCCGCGCGCAATGGCCGCATAGTCGGTGCCGTCGAGCGCGGTACCCAATTCAAAATCAAGGTGCGCGCGCTGCCCTGCCCGGATGATGCCCCAGGCCGCATTGTTGTGGACGATCGTGACGACGGGAAGCCGGTTGCGTCGCGCCGTATCGAGTTCCTGGATGGTGAAGCCGAAAGAACCGTCACCGGTGATGTTGACCACCGGCCGGTCCGGATATTCAGCTGAAATGCGAGCGCATACGGCAATCCGAAACCAAGCTGGCACATGCCGGGATCGTGGAAGCGGGTCCGCGTCCCATAAGCCGGCATGATATCATTACTCCAGAAGCTGGTATGACCGCCGTCGAAAACTGCGATCGCATCTTTCGGCAGGGCCTGCGCGATGCGCCCGGCTCAGCGTTGCCGGATGCATCGCGGGCCGCCGCTGTTCACCTGTTCGAGTGAGTCTTCATAGGCCATGCGTTTTCTCGCAAGCCCCGCAGCCACCTGTCTCCGCGGCGAAGCGTTGCTTCCCGAAAGCACATCGAGAATATCGGCAAGCGCAAGGCCGGCATCGGCCTGGATCGCGACCTCATGCGAGGCCGGCGCGCCCAGAGCGCGGAGGGATCGATATTGACATTGATCAGCTTCTGATCGGCGTCTCGCCAGAGCGCCGCGCTCGTCCCACATCCAGGACGAAAATCGGCAGCCGAGCGAAAGGATGACATCGGCCTCCGCGAAGGCGCGCATGCATCGCATCTCCGCCAATGATGCCGCCATGACCGATGAAGTGTGGGCTGTCGGTCGCAACCACGCCCAGCGCCATCTGCGTCGCGACCACCGGCGCGTTCAGACTTCTGCGCCAGCGCGACGCATGGCGGCTTCCGCCCTGCTCGCGACCACACCTCCACCCGCGACTATCAGCGGCCGCCGGGCCTGCGCGCAACAATTCGGCGGCGGCCTGAACCAGCTGCGGTGCCGGGCGCGGCCCTGCCGTCGATCGATAACGCGCCGGCGCCAGGTCGAGATGGTCGTCCGAAATCTCGCAAGGTCGCCGACAGCACATCCTGCGGAAAATCGAGATGCACTGGCCCCGGCCGCCCGCTCAGCATCTCGCGGAACGCGCGGCGGACCAGATCAGGAATTCGTCGCGGATCGTTCACAACGGCGTTCCATTTCGTGATCGGCTTGAACAGACTCGCGGCATCAAGATCCATGAACATGCCGGAATGCGGATAGGCTGCCGCGCGATGCTGGTTGGTCGTCACCAGCAGCACGGCAAGATTGTTGTTAAATGCAACACCGGCGCCGGCCGCGAGATTGAGACTGCCCGGCCCCATCTCGCCGAGCGCGAGCGCCACGCGCCCGGTTCCGGCATAGGTCGCCGCCGCCATCATCGCGCGCGGCGGCTTCGTGCCGCGTGCCGACAAACCGAATACGTTGCCCGCGATGCATCGCATGCAGCAGCGACGCGAGCTTGCCGCCGACCACGCCGAATGCGGTCGTCACGCCTTCATTGGCGAGCAGCCGTTCGAGAATTTCCGCGCCGGTCGCGTCATGGTCAGTCCGTGGCGGTAAAGCCGGTGGCCTTCACGATCGGAGCCCAGCGATCGAGATCCTGCTTGACCTGCGCCGCAAAGGCATCCGGCGTCATGGTGCCGCGGCTGCAACGCGCTCTTGGCGAGACTTTCGACCAGTTCCGGCGCCTGCAAGCCCTTCGCGCAGCAAGTCGTTCAGCGACTTGCACGATCGCCGCGGGCGTGTTCGCGGGCAGAAACCATCCCAGCCATTCCTGCAGGGCGATGTCGGGATAGCCCTGCTCGACCAGCGTGGGAATTTCCGGCGCGAAGACGCTGCGCTGCGCGCTGCAGACTCCAAGCGAGCGCAGCTTTCCGCTCTGGATATGCGGCAGCACTTCGCCAAGCACGTTGAAACTCACGGGAATCACGCCTGCGAGCATGTCGGCAAGCAGCGGTGCGCCGCCGCGATAGGGTACGGCGGCGAATTCGAAATTTGCGGCGCGCTGCAGCAGCATGCCGGCAAAATGCAGCGACGATCCAGCAGCCGGGATGCCATAGGACGAGAGCTTCGGATTGGCTATGCGCCCACGCAACGAACTCGGCGACGTCTGTGATCTCCGCGGGAAGTGCCGCGCTTGCGGTGAAGGAATAGATATAGGTGCAGGTGGTCGACACCGGGATGAAATCGGCGAGCGGATCGTAGTTCAGATTGCGATAGGTATGCGGATACAGCGTCATGATCGAAGCCGGAATCTGCAGGATGGTCGAGGCCGTCCGGATTGGCCCGTTTGACGAATTCGACCGCGAGACGGCCGCCCGCGCCGACCTTGCTGTCGACTAGCACGTTGGTCGCATAGCGCCCGCGCATCTTCTCTGCCATCGGGCGCGCAATCAGGTCGCCGATGCCACCGGGCGGAAAACCCGAAATAACAAAGGCGTTACCTGCGATCTGCGCACTGGGCTTGCCGCATGAAACCAGCGGCGGCGGAACGCAGCACTCATCGCAAGGAACCGACGACGATCGATCATGCGTCCCTCCTCATACCACTTTTCCGGCAAAAATCTTGGGCCTGCTCCGGCATGAACTTTCGCGGAAAGGTGCTCATCGCCGCATCATGCGGCAGACAGATATGGTTCGCAATTTCAGTGCATCTGTACCGCATGGCGGTTTGGCCTCGCTTGAAACCAATAAATGCCGCACGATCGGCCATGGAAGAATCTCGCATCAAAACAAGCACTTCAGGCCCGATCAGACGGTATGCCCCGATTAGCAAAGCGCGAAGGAGGAATTCTTTCTGAAGTTCTTGACGCTGCAAATGTCCTCTTTTGACAAAGCGGGCATTAGCCCCTTCCGCGCACCAGCCAAGCCTAAACGCACGTCCGATGGTACCGTTCGCCAATCGCTACAGGCTTGTGGAGAGGTTGGCTGGACAGTGCGAACCGACAGGTGATCTAGTGCTGCCTGACGTTGGCCCGGCAGCAAAAAGTGGTGTTTTGGGTTCTACAAAGCGCACTGAGAGGCCATGCGCACATGTGCAGGCCCTGGATAATCGTCGCTGGACTGCTCTGTTCAATTGCTTCGTCCGCATATGCCCAACGAGCGGCGCCGCAAGGCGTGCTGATTTTGGATGACTCCGGAGGCGCGGCGGCGGGCCCATTTTATCCGGCCATCGTTTCGGCAATACGTGGCGCTGTGAATCGCGATCCGTCAAATCAATATTCGATTTATATGGAGCATCTCGATTTCCACCGGTTTCATGGCGCGGAATACGAGTTGGGTCTCAAGCGGTTTTTCATCACCAAATACAAAGCTCGTCCGCTCGGAGTGATCGTTGCCGTTGGCGTTGGCGCAACGCAATACGTGCTGCGTTCACGCGAAGAAATCTGGCCGGGTGTGCCAGTTGTCTTCACATTTGTCGATCCGACCCTTTTGAATGCGCTCCCGGAAAATGTGACCGGTACAACATTCAGATTGAAGTTATCCGACATGATCTCGGCCGCGCGTCTGGTCGTGCCCGACCTCAATCAGATTACACTGGTGGGAGACCCCTTAACCACCATAGTTCCCTACCGGCATATGCAAGACGAGATACCTGTTGCGGCTGCAACGGGGCTGGAAATCATCGACCTCACAGGAAAATCAATACGGGAAATCAGAACGCGCGTAGCAAACCTGCCCTGCGCGGAGCGCGATCCTTTATCCGGGGATGTACTCCGATGGTGAAGGCACCTACCTAACGCCGGTGGAAGCCCTCAGGCGGTTTTCAGACGTCGCCAACCGGCCCATTATCGTCACCGCTGACACACAACTTGGTCCTGGACTTGGTGGCTATATCGCCGTGCCATCCGCGATTGGCCAGGGCGCTGCCGGGCAAGTGCTCCGTATTTTGCAGGGCGAGCGAGTGGCGGGCATCCCAGTCAGCGAGGGCAACTTCGTCAATCCTGTTTTCGACTGGCGACAATTGCAGCGCTGGGGCATCAGCGAGAGCACGCTGCCGCCGGGTAGCGAAATCAGATTTCGGCAGCTGACGATTTGGGAGCAATATCTCTGGCAAATGGCGGCGATTAGCGCGGTTGTGGTACTGCAGACTTTGCTCATCGCCGCCCTTTTCTATGAAGATCGTCGCCGTCGTAAGTCGGAGGCGAATGCAAATATGCTCATGGCTGAACTCACTCATATGAATCGTGTTGTCACCGCTGGCCAACTCACCGCCTCGATCGCGCACGAAATCAGGCAGCCGCTGGCTACAATCGTCACGTTGGGGAGTGCCGGTATCAATTGGCTAAAGCGTAACAAGCCTGATCTTTACCAGGTCCAGAATAGCTTGGAAAAAATACTCAAACAGGTGGATCGCGCGGATGACGTCATCAAGAGTGTCACCGCCCTGGTCAAGAAGGAGTCTAAGACAAACAAGGAGATCAATCTCAACGAGCTTGTTCAGGAAGTTCTGACTTCCGCGGCGCGAGCGATAGCTTCGAACAGAATTGTGCTGGAAACGGCCTACATCGACAGCCCGCCGCCGGTCGTTTGGGCCGACCCGGTTCAGCTTCAGCAGGTCATTCTGAATCTGACTATGAATGCAGTCGAAGCCATGAACTCTACACAAGACAGGCGCAGAATTCTCCGTATTGAAACGAGCATTGATCAGTCAGATTCAATTGTAATGACCGTTGCAGACTCCGGACCGGGATTCGATCCGAAGGTAGGAGAACAACTGTTCAAACCGTTCTTTACGACAAAATCCAGCGGCATGGGGCTGGGGCTGTCGATTTGTAGATCGATTATCGAAGCACATGGCGGACGACTAACGGCAGCTTCACACGAGCCGCACGGGGCGGTATTCCGGGTCGAACTGCCACGTCATCGATACGAATGAATTCGGCACTTCAAATGTCCGCTTCTCTAATCGGCCGGTTGGGGTCAAGCGCTTTCAGACTATCCACCACTGCAGTGTCGATGTCGCCCGCGGGCTCGTGCTTCTCTTCGGAATCGGCACCAAGGCCCTTCCATCATGGGATTCGAGGACGAGGTGGAACGATCTTTGGGTCGGCCTTGCCGTCAGACTGAACGGCAGGTCCAAGCGGACATACGAACTCACCTCATCCATCGTCCCGCGAGGGACATCATTCCACCGCTCGGTGGAGCTCGAGTTTCCTCCTATCGGATTTGATCCTGCACGGTTTTCATGCGCTGCTGCGGCTTGTTCCCGGGTCCACCGGAACTCGGTGCCGTCGACCCATATGCGATGCATGATCACGGCCAGCCGACGGGCCAGGGCCACGATCGCCTTTTTCAATCCGCGGCGCCTGGCGATCTTCATCGCCCAGGCCTTGAGCCAGGACCATTTCGTCGTGCGCACCAGCAGGATCTGGGCCGCTTCGTAGAGCATCGCCCGCATCATCTCGTCTCCGCACCGTGATATCCCGCCGGTTCGGTCGATCTCGCCCGATTGATACTTGGAGGGCGTCAGTCCGAACACCGCCCCGACCGCCTTGGAGTTTCGAAAGCGGGCGGGCACATCGACGGTGGCGCGGTAGGTCAGCGCCACCACCGGGCCGACACCGGGGACCGTCATCAGGCGCCGGCACACATCATCGTCCCGCACGATGGCCAGCAAGCGGCGGTGCAGGATGCCGATCTGCTCGCGAATCGCACGCCGGACAATGAGCAGCGGTTCGACCAGCACGGCCAAGTCGGGGAGGTTCTCGACAAGCTCCTTGATGCGCGCCTCGAACTTGACCGTCCCCACCACGCCCACCTTGAGGCCGAAGTTGCGCAAGGTGGCGCGCAGATCGTTCTCGATGGCGATGGCCTTCGACTGCAGCAGCTTGCGATGGGTCAGCAGCATCCGCAGCTTCTGGCTGCGCAACGTCTTCACATGCACCGGACGATAAAGCCCCGCCCGCATCATCTGCGCGATGCCACGCGCGTCGTTGCGATCGGTCTTGTTGATCTGCGCCTTCAATGCCGCCCGCATGTGCCGCGTCTCAACACAGATCACCGGCAAGCCCGCTTCGGCGAGAGCGCTGAACAGCCATTGCGACAGCGGCCCAGCTTCCAATCCAATCCGCTTGAAGTGGTAGGCGGGGTTTGTCAGCACCGGCAACAGAGCGTCAGGTTCGCTTGCTACCTTCACTTCCCGAACGATCCTGCCCGTGTCATCCACAATGCAGACGCTCGTCTCCTTGACCGAAACGTCCAGTCCAGCAAAATGCTCCATGCTGCGCTTCTCCTTCTGATGCTTGAGGCCGTCACCACGGACCTCGTTTCACCATCAGCCTGAAGCGCAGCACCCAAAATCTTCAGCTATCCACAAGCCGCCGGCCGATTACCCCATCTTTGGGCACAAAGCGGACATTGGTTAGCGTCCGCTTTTGACAGTGACACGCTGCACGTTTACGGAGCGGCATTGCGGTTGATTTTGTATCAGCGCCAGTCTTGCGATAATTGTGCCACTACGAACCACGTGGTTTATTCCAATCAGGATGCGTGGCAGGTCGAATCGCCCGCCCGCGAGTGAAGGGACGCACTGTTCGGTGGTTTCTTGACGGCCCGACGCAGCTAGGCGTTCAACT